>NZ_JBXAIV010000029.1:0-539 GCF_058796615.1 Pseudomonas sp. GW823-FHT04A03 | reverse complement strand
GCTACGACGCCAGCACCAACGGTACGGCCGCCTTCACGGATTGCGAAACGCAGACCGTCTTCCATCGCGATGGTTTTGATCAGGGTAACAGTCATCTGAATGTTGTCACCTGGCATTACCATTTCAACGCCTTCTGGCAGCTCGCAGTTACCAGTCACGTCAGTAGTACGGAAGTAGAACTGTGGACGGTAGCCTTTGAAGAACGGAGTGTGACGACCGCCTTCTTCCTTGCTCAGAACATAAACTTCTGCGGTGAACTTGGTGTGCGGCTTAACCGAACCCGGCTTAACCAGAACCTGACCACGCTCAACGTCGTCACGCTTGGTGCCACGCAGCAGAACGCCGCAGTTCTCGCCAGCACGACCTTCGTCCAGCAGCTTGCGGAACATCTCAACACCGGTGCAGGTGGTGGTGGTGGTGTCACGCAGACCAACGATTTCCAGGGCGTCCTGAACGCGAACGATACCGCGCTCGATACGACCAGTTACAACAGTACCGCGACCCGAGATCGAGAACACGTCTTCGATTGGCATCAGGAA
>NZ_JBXAIV010000028.1:0-942 GCF_058796615.1 Pseudomonas sp. GW823-FHT04A03 | reverse complement strand
CTAACGCCCGATGCACCGCATCGGGCGTTTTGTATTTTAAGGACAGGTGCGGGCGCTCCTGGTTGTAGATCAAGATCGCCTCCCGCACCATTTGTTCTGCTTGCGCCAAGTCCGTCGGCCGGTGGAGCAAGAGCTCTGTCTTCAAGATGCCGTTGACCCGCTCTGCCAAGGCGTTTTGGTAGCAGTCGTAGCCATCAGTCATTGAGCACGTGATGCCATGCTTGGCATGGAGCTTTTGATAAAGCGCCGAGCAGTACTGCACACCTCGATCTGAGTGATGAACCAGTTTCAGGCATGTTCGACGCGTCTTCAAAGCCATGCGCAAGGCTTGAGCCACCGAGTCGGCATGTAAGCTGCCATGCACGTGATAGCCGACTATTTTTCTCGAGAAAGCATCCGTCACCAGACTCAAATAGACCGGATCGTCACGCTTGGTGGACAGATAAGTGATATCGGCCACCCAGACCTGTTCCGGACCGGTAGCGACAACTTGCGACGGGCCTGGTTTGAGCAGATTGGGATGGCAGCGGAAGTGATGATGACTGTCGGTCGTTTTGTGATAAGCCCGCTTCCTGCGGACCAGTTGGCGGTGATCACGCAAGACCGCCAATAACCGATCGCGACCGACATGCAACTCCTGTTTCTCACGCTGCGCGTGCATCAACGAGTGCAATTTGCGGGCGCCAATGCAGGGTTGGCGTACTCGGATTGTCTGCACAAACTGGATGAGTTTCTGATCTTGCTCGATGCGAGCCCGATAGACGCGATTACGTTTGTAAAAGGCTTGGCGACTGATCCCCATAAACTGGCAAGCCCTGCTGACACTCAGGGTTTGGGTTTGCGCAACGACTTGCCGGGCCGCTTTTTTACGACAGAGACGCCGTAGTCGTTCTTCAGTACATCCACCACATCTTCAAAAAACTTGGCTTTCTGATTCGCCAG
>NZ_JBXAIV010000027.1:0-1312 GCF_058796615.1 Pseudomonas sp. GW823-FHT04A03 | reverse complement strand
GGGGAGAGGGCTGGGGTGGGTAAAGACCGGGTACATCCTTTACGTTTGAGACCGGGGACATGGTTTACAGGTATCAATCATGGTCAGGAGGTGCTGACCATGCCCTGGAATCAAGAGTCCCCGATGGATCAACGAGTGAAATTAGTCAGTGACTGGCTCAGTGGCAGCTACACCAAGAGCCAATTGAGCCGGCGTTACGGCGTCAGCCGTCCAACCATCGATAAATGGCTGGATCGGTATGCAGCGCTCGGCGTGGACGGCTTGAAAGAGCAATCCCGCAAGCCTTTGAACTGCCCTCATCAAACCCCGGATGAAATCATCGCCACATTGCTGGCCAAGAAAAACGAGCATCCGGATCAAGGTCCCAAACAGATCATTGATCGCCTGCGAAAGTCCGATCCACAGATCCCATGGCCGGCCGCGAGCACTGCTGGTGAGTGGTTGAAGAAGGCTGGCTTGGTCATTGCGCGGCGCCCTTATCCTTTGCGCCCGCGTGCTTCGACGCATTTACGCCCGGCCGATGAACCCAACCAGACCTGGTGTGCCGACTTCAAAGGGCAGTTCAGGATGCAGGACGGCAATTGGTGCTATCCGTTGACCATTACCGATCAGATGAGCCGCTATCTACTGCTCTGCCGGGCGCTGCCCGGCACTCACAGTGAGCCGACGCGGCAGGGCTTTGAATGGGCTTTCCGGGAGTTTGGATTGCCGGACGTAATCCGCACCGATAACGGGGCGCCTTTCGCATCCACAGGTTTGGCGCGGCTGTCGAAGCTGTCCGTCTGGTTCATCAGGCATGGCATCCACATCGAGACAATCACGCCAGGGCGTCCTGACCAGAAGGGTCGAAACGAACGGATGCACCGCACCCTCAAAGCAGCGGTACTGCGAACACCTGCGGAAAATCTCGTGCGCCAGCAACTGGCCTTTGAAGAGTTCGTTCAGGACTTCAACCATGATCGACCACACACCGCGCTGGGCATGAAGCCGCCGGCTTCCGTCTACAGACCTTCGTTGCGCCCATATCCGGGCTACTTGCCTGCGGTCGAATACGGCCCTGATGTTGAGGTACGCAAGGTTCGTTCGAACGGCGAGTTCAAGTGGAAGGGGCAGCGAATGTTTTTGGGCGAGGCACTGATCGGCGAGGACATCGCGCTGAAGGAAGTGGCTGATGATGTGTGGGAGTTGTACCTTTGCAACTTCTGTTTAGGCAGGCTTGAGCGCGGAGCCAACCGCGTATCAAGCCTGTAAAAGGTGTAAACGATGTCCCCGGTCTAATGTGTAAAGGATGTACCGGTCTCTACAGTGAGGG
>NZ_JBXAIV010000026.1:0-2411 GCF_058796615.1 Pseudomonas sp. GW823-FHT04A03 | reverse complement strand
CGGCCGAAGGCGTCGTATTGGTAGGTGGCGCTGCTGCCGTCGGGGCGGGTCAGGCCGATCAGGCGGTGCTGGCTGTCGTAGCGGTATTCGGTGACGAGCTGTTGTGCGCGGCCGCGGCGTTCGCGGATCAGGTTGCCGAAGACGTCGTAGTCGTAATGGCGGTCGCCCTGCATCAGCAGGCGGTTGCCTTTGATCTGTGTCGGGCCTGGACGGTCCTGCATCAGCAGGTTGCCGGCCGGGTCGTGGGCGAAGTTTTCCGGCACATCGTCGCGGGTGTGGCGTACGCGGATCAGCCGGTCGAGGGCGTCGTACGTGTAGCTGCCCTGGCCGTGGCGGGTGTCGGAAATGTGTTCGAGGTTGCCGTTGGCGCTGTAGGCAAAGTCGCGACGGTACAGCGAGTTGCGTTGATGGCCTACGGCGTGGGCGCGTAACCGGCCCTGTTCGTCGTAGGCGTATTCGCTGAGCAGCAGGCCTTGCTGGCGCTGCTGTTCGCGGCCGTTCTGGTAGACATGACGGGTGAGCAAGGCGCCGTTGAGGTCGATCGCGGTCAGCGCGCCGCCCTTGGCGTAGTGGTAGTCGAGCTTGCTGTTGTCCGGCAGACGCATGCGAGTGAGCTGGCCGCAGGCGTCGTAGGTGTAACGCAAGGTGCCCCAACCCTGATGCTCGCGCACCAGCCGGTCCTGCAGGTCGTATTCGAAGGCCAGCGGGTGATCCTGGCCGTCATCCACGCCGACCAGTCGACCGAGACAGTCATAGCGATAGCTGACCTCGACCCCGTCCGGCAGGGTCTTGAGCAGCAGACGCCCAGCAGCATCACGTTGGTAGCCGGTGACCAGCGTCGAACCGTCGTCGCCGAACTCGGTCTTTTCCAGCAGGTGGCCGTTGTGGTCGTAGGCGTAGGCGGTGCGCCGGCCATCGAAGCCGGTTTCCTGTCGGATCAGTCCGGTGGGCGTGTAGTCCAGCCGGTACTTTTCGCCGGACTCGTTCTCGATTTCCGTGAGCAGCAGCTGCGCATGGTCGTAGCGGTATTGCAGCCGCGTGCCGTCGGGGTTGATACGCCGGCTGACCAGGTGCAGGTCGTCGTCATACTCGTAACGGGTGATCCGTCCCAGCTCATCGCGTTCGGCGGTGATCTGGCCGTAGGCGCTGTAGGACCAGGCGCGGGTGGCGCCATTCGGCGAGGTGGTCTGGATCAGCCGGCCAACGGCGTCCCACGCGTGGCGGGTGACCGCACCGTGTTCGTCCTGAACCGTCGTCCGCCGCCCCAAAACGTCGTAGGAAAACTTCCGAACCCCACCGTCGGGCAGGCTTTCCTCGACCAACTGGCCGAGGTCGTTCCACACGAACACGTGGCGACCCGAATCCGGATAACGGATCGACAGCAACCGCCCCTGCGCATCAAAGTGGTAATGGGTGACATGACCGTCGGGATCGACCGCTTCGGTGATATCACCCTGGGCATTGCGCCGGTACGTCCACACCGCATCGCCACGCGAACGGCTGTGCAGGAAACCGTTGCGGTACTCGTAGGACGTCGGCGCATCGTCCGGCGGAATCAGCGCGATCAGCCGTCCGGCGTCGTCATAGCGGTACTCGGTGACCGCCCCCAGCGCATCCTGCTCGGCAACCAGCCGACCCTGCGCGTCATAGGCCTTGAGCTGTTCGCCCCCGTCGGCGGCGACCTGACGCACCAGCCGCGCGGTGTCGTCGTGGACGTAAGTCTCTTCAGTCCCATCGACGTAATGCACCGTGACACGGCCGGCGTCATCCCAGACGTACCGCGTATCCATTTGCGAAAACGACGCCCAGTGCCGCACGCAACGCGCCGCCTTGCCGGCACGCTCCCACTCCCAGAAAAAGCTCGCGCCGCCGCTTAGCTGCCGTTGCAGGATGACGTGCTGGTCGTCGTAGTCGTAACGCTCGCTTTCGCCGACGGCGTTGGAGGCTTCGATCAGTCGGTGACGGGCGTCATACAAATAGCGAACGAGGGTCTGTTCGGTGTGCCAGGCCGCTTCGCGCCAGACCTGATAATCGACCGCGACCAGATGCGCCCGCTCGTAGCGCAGTAACAAGCAACGACCGGCCCCGTTATCCAGCCGCTGAATCCGGTCGGAAAAATCCCGATGCACCGTCAGACGATTGCCATACGCATCGCTGACAGCCGTCAGACGCCCAGCCCGAAAGTGATAAAATCTCGCCGCCTCACCCGCCAGCGCAACGATCAACTCTTCCGGCTCATCCCCCAGAAAGATCGCCGCCCGCGAAAGGCTGTTGTGAATCGCCGGCCGCTCGACACTCGGCAACGGAAACCGCGTCCGCCGGTTCTCGTGATCCACCCAGACCACCGCAGCGCCATCAACCTCCAGCCGATGCGCCAGCGAATGGCTCCAGCCAAACCCCAACCCAACATC
>NZ_JBXAIV010000025.1:0-3021 GCF_058796615.1 Pseudomonas sp. GW823-FHT04A03 | reverse complement strand
GAGTAGGTCATCGTCAAGATTAAATTCCGAAACCCCAATTGCGAAAGCAGTTGGGGTTTTGTTTTGCCCGCAGGAAAATGGATTGTTTGAATTCTATGCAGCGGCCCGGTGCATGGCTATTATTCGGGCCTCATTCTGAGGCGAGACCTGCATGCTGACGTTGTTGAACCTTCTGAAGGATGGTCGATTCCATTCTGGTCAGGCTCTGGGTGTTGCCCTGGGAATTAGTCGAAGTGCAGTGTGGAAGCAGCTTCAGCACTTGGAGGCTGAACTTGGGTTGTCCATACATAAAGTTCGAGGGCGGGGCTATCAATTAGCCTCACCATTGACGTTGCTTGACTCGCTCGAGATAGAGGAAAGCCTACCTGGTTGGTCTGTCAGTATCTTTGATTCCGTCGACTCTACTAATGCTGAATCGTTGCGCGCGGTGGATCGGGGGCAGGCGGCTCCCTTTCTTGTACTGGCTGAGCGCCAAAGCTCAGGGCGTGGGCGCAGGGGTCGTAAATGGGTGAGTCCGTTTGCTGAAAACCTCTATTACAGCCTCGTATTGCGCATCGATGGTGGGATGCGTCAGCTTGAGGGGTTAAGTCTTGTTGTTGGGCTCGCGGCTATGCAGACCTTGCATGCGCTTGGGGTGCCAGGTGCGGGGCTGAAATGGCCCAATGATGTATTGGTTGGGCGAAAAAAAATCGCCGGGATTCTGTTGGAGCTGGTTGGTGATCCAGCAGACGTTTGTCATGTAGTGTTGGGCATAGGCATTAATGTGAATATGCAGGCTACAGACGAAGTCGATCAGCAATGGACTTCAATGCGTCTAGAGTCGGGCAAATCTTGTGATCGCAATATTCTGGCGGTTGAGCTGAGTAAGCAGCTGCAGCTCTATTTGCACCGTCACCAATCAGGTGGCTTCTCTGCGCTTCAGTCGGAGTGGGAGGCGAGCCATTTGTGGCAGGGGCAGCCGGTTTCTCTCACTGCCGGTGTCAGTCAGGTGGATGGTGTGGTGCTGGGAATCGATAATCAAGGCGCGCTGCGGCTAAAGGTAAATGGTGTGGAAAAGGTCTTTAGTGGTGGTGAGCTCAGCTTGAGGTTGCGTGATGATTCTTGAGCTCGATTGTGGAAACAGCTTTATCAAATGGCGTGTGCTGAGCGCTGAGGTCGGCGCTTTGGTCGCGGAGGGCGTGGTCGACTCTGATGGGGCGTTGGTTGACGGTCTTCGATCGTTCGAGAAAGTGTCTCTCGAGAAATGTCGCCTTGTCAGCGTAAGGACTGAAGATGAGACCAATTTGCTGATTGGTTTGCTCAAGCGCGAGTTCGGCATTTCCGTTGTCTGTGCGACGCCTGCTCGCGTGATGTCCGGCGTAAAGAATGGTTATGACGATTATGAGCGCCTTGGTCTCGATCGTTGGCTGGCAATGCTTGGTGGTTTTCACCTGGCAAAAGGGGCTTGCCTGGTGCTTGATTTCGGGACGGCGGTGACTGCTGATTTCATCTCGGCGGACGGTGAGCACCTGGGAGGCTTCATATGTCCTGGCATGCCGCTAATGCGTAATCAGTTGCGCACCCATACTCGAAAAATTCGCTATGGGGATCTCGCGGCTGAGAGGGCATTGACGAGTCATGCGCCGGGGCGCAATACAGCTGAGGCTGTCGAGCGTGGCTGTTCGTTGATGCTCAGGGGATTTGTGTTGACGCAGCTAGAGATCGCGCGCTCCTACTGGGGTGATGACTACCGTGTCTTCATTACGGGTGGTGATGCCGAGCTGGTCTCGGATGTTGCGCCTGAGGCACGGATTGTTTCCGATTTGGTGTTCGTGGGTTTGGCTATGGCGTGTCCTTTGTCCTGAGGTTTGTATGCGTTGGTTGTTCCTTCTGCTTCTGGTTCTCAATGTGTTTTATTACGTCTGGCATCAGCAGGAGGCGCCGCTACGCGCAAAGGATGTCACGCCGCTCAGTCTTTATCGTGGCTCGCAACAGGATATTCGCTTGCTGAGCGAGGCTGGTGGTGATGCTTCCCGTGAAAAAAGGACTGGGGGAAAATCTGATGGGCAGTGCCTTTATGTAGGTGGTTTAGCGCGACCCGAGTCCGCCCAGGCATTGGAGCAGCGTTTGACGGAGCTTGGAGCAAAAGCTCTCCCCTCGTCAAAAGAGTCGTCCGGCGGCTCGTATTGGTTCCAGATTACGCCCGAAACCCAGCGTTTGCTGGGGGATGCTCAGTTGCAAAACCTTTCCAAGGAATTCAATGAGTTAAAACATAAAATAATGCTGTGCGAGGGGGTTGCACCGGTCGAATAGTTTGCATAGAATGGCGCCCGCTCCACAGCGAAGACCTGAAAAGGTTGCAGCGGCGGGGTGGTGTCAATGCAGCTAACCTCAGGTTTTTAAATGAGAAAATGCTTGACAGGGGTTTGGCATAGTATAGAATGCCGGCCTGATTAGGAGGGGTTCCCGAGCGGCCAAAGGGATCAGACTGTAAATCTGACGTCTACGACTTCGAAGGTTCGAATCCTTCTCCCTCCACCAGATTTTAGCGTGAGCTGCAGGCTCCGCGGGTATAGTTTAGTGGTAGAACCTCAGCCTTCCAAGCTGATGATGCGGGTTCGATTCCCGCTACCCGCTCCAAGTTTGCAGGTTGTGCAAAGTGTTACGCTCTTGTAGCTCAGTTGGTAGAGCACACCCTTGGTAAGGGTGAGGTCAGCGGTTCAAATCCGCTCAAGAGCTCCATATAACAAGGCAGATATGAAAATATCTGCCTTTGTTTTAATGGCTTGTGTTGTTTGCTCAATTTCTTCTGTTAGGGGTGATATCGATGGCTAAGGAAAAATTTGATCGTTCCCTGCCGCACGTCAACGTTGGCACCATCGGTCACGTAGACCACGGTAAAACCACGCTGACCGCTGCTCTGACTCGCGTCTGCTCCGAAGTTTTCGGTTCGGCCGTAGTTGAATTCGACAAGATCGACAGCGCTCCAGAAGAAAAAGCTCGCGGTATCACCATCAACACCGCGCACGTTGAGTACAACTC
>NZ_JBXAIV010000024.1:2500-5351 GCF_058796615.1 Pseudomonas sp. GW823-FHT04A03 | reverse complement strand
CAAATTGCTTGGGTGTTATATGGTCAAGCCTCACGGGCAATTAGTATTGGTTAGCTCAACGCCTCACAGCGCTTACACACCCAACCTATCAACGTCGTAGTCTTCGACGGCCCTTCAGGGAACTCAAGGTTCCAGTGAGATCTCATCTTGAGGCAAGTTTCCCGCTTAGATGCTTTCAGCGGTTATCTTTCCCGAACATAGCTACCCGGCAATGCCACTGGCGTGACAACCGGAACACCAGAGGTTCGTCCACTCCGGTCCTCTCGTACTAGGAGCAGCCCCTCTCAAATCTCAAACGTCCACGGCAGATAGGGACCGAACTGTCTCACGACGTTCTAAACCCAGCTCGCGTACCACTTTAAATGGCGAACAGCCATACCCTTGGGACCGGCTTCAGCCCCAGGATGTGATGAGCCGACATCGAGGTGCCAAACACCGCCGTCGATATGAACTCTTGGGCGGTATCAGCCTGTTATCCCCGGAGTACCTTTTATCCGTTGAGCGATGGCCCTTCCATACAGAACCACCGGATCACTAAGACCTACTTTCGTACCTGCTCGACGTGTCTGTCTCGCAGTCAAGCGCGCTTTTGCCTTTATACTCTACGACCGATTTCCGACCGGTCTGAGCGCACCTTCGTACTCCTCCGTTACTCTTTAGGAGGAGACCGCCCCAGTCAAACTACCCACCATACACTGTCCTCGATCCGGATAACGGACCTGAGTTAGAACCTCAAAGTTGCCAGGGTGGTATTTCAAGGATGGCTCCACGCGAACTGGCGTCCACGCTTCAAAGCCTCCCACCTATCCTACACAAGCAAATTCAAAGTCCAGTGCAAAGCTATAGTAAAGGTTCACGGGGTCTTTCCGTCTAGCCGCGGATACACTGCATCTTCACAGCGATTTCAATTTCACTGAGTCTCGGGTGGAGACAGCGCCGCCATCGTTACGCCATTCGTGCAGGTCGGAACTTACCCGACAAGGAATTTCGCTACCTTAGGACCGTTATAGTTACGGCCGCCGTTTACCGGGGCTTCGATCAAGAGCTTCGCGTTAGCTAACCCCATCAATTAACCTTCCGGCACCGGGCAGGCGTCACACCCTATACGTCCACTTTCGTGTTTGCAGAGTGCTGTGTTTTTAATAAACAGTCGCAGCGGCCTGGTATCTTCGACCGGCGTGGGCTTACGCAGCAAGTGCTTCACCCTCACCGGCGCACCTTCTCCCGAAGTTACGGTGCCATTTTGCCTAGTTCCTTCACCCGAGTTCTCTCAAGCGCCTTGGTATTCTCTACCCAACCACCTGTGTCGGTTTGGGGTACGGTTCCTGGTTATCTGAAGCTTAGAAGCTTTTCTTGGAAGCATGGCATCAACCACTTCGTCGCCTAAAGGCAACTCGTCATCAGCTCTCGGCCTTAGAATCCCGGATTTACCTAAGATTCCAGCCTACCACCTTAAACTTGGACAACCAACGCCAAGCTGGCCTAGCCTTCTCCGTCCCTCCATCGCAATAACCAGAAGTACAGGAATATTAACCTGTTTTCCATCGACTACGCTTTTCAGCCTCGCCTTAGGGACCGACTAACCCTGCGTCGATTAACGTTGCGCAGGAAACCTTGGTCTTTCGGCGTGGGTGTTTTTCACACCCATTGTCGTTACTCATGTCAGCATTCGCACTTCTGATACCTCCAGCAAGCTTCTCAACTCACCTTCACAGGCTTACAGAACGCTCCTCTACCGCATCACTTACGTGATACCCGTAGCTTCGGTGTATGGTTTGAGCCCCGTTACATCTTCCGCGCAGGCCGACTCGACTAGTGAGCTATTACGCTTTCTTTAAAGGGTGGCTGCTTCTAAGCCAACCTCCTAGCTGTCTAAGCCTTCCCACATCGTTTCCCACTTAACCATAACTTTGGGACCTTAGCTGACGGTCTGGGTTGTTTCCCTTTTCACGACGGACGTTAGCACCCGCCGTGTGTCTCCCATGCTCGGCACTTGTAGGTATTCGGAGTTTGCATCGGTTTGGTAAGTCGGGATGACCCCCTAGCCGAAACAGTGCTCTACCCCCTACAGTGATACATGAGGCGCTACCTAAATAGCTTTCGAGGAGAACCAGCTATCTCCGAGCTTGATTAGCCTTTCACTCCGATCCACAGGTCATCCGCTAACTTTTCAACGGTAGTCGGTTCGGTCCTCCAGTCAGTGTTACCTAACCTTCAACCTGCCCATGGATAGATCGCCCGGTTTCGGGTCTATTCCCAGCGACTAGACGCCCTATTAAGACTCGCTTTCGCTACGCCTCCCCTATTCGGTTAAGCTCGCCACTGAAAATAAGTCGCTGACCCATTATACAAAAGGTACGCAGTCACAGAACAAAGTCTGCTCCCACTGCTTGTACGCATACGGTTTCAGGATCTATTTCACTCCCCTCTCCGGGGTTCTTTTCGCCTTTCCCTCACGGTACTAGTTCACTATCGGTCAGTCAGTAGTATTTAGCCTTGGAGGATGGTCCCCCCATATTCAGACAAAGTTTCTCGTGCTCCGTCCTACTCGATTTCATGACTAAGAGATTTTCGCGTACAGGGCTATCACCCACTATGGCCGCACTTTCCAGAGCGTTCCGCTAATCTCAAAGCCACTTAAGGGCTAGTCCCCGTTCGCTCGCCACTACTAAGGGAATCTCGGTTGATTTCTTTTCCTCAGGGTACTTAGATGTTTCAGTTCCCCTGGTTCGCCTCTTGCACCTATGTATTCAGTACAAGATAACCATCTTATGATGGCTGGGTTCCCCCATTCAGACATCTCCGGATCAAAGTCTGTTTGCCGACTCCCCGAAGCTTTTCGCAGGCTACC
>NZ_JBXAIV010000023.1:0-7769 GCF_058796615.1 Pseudomonas sp. GW823-FHT04A03 | reverse complement strand
ACCCAGACCACCGCAGCGCCATCAACCTCCAGCCGATGCGCCAGCGAATGGCTCCAGCCAAACCCCAACCCAACATCGATCTCAGCCGCACTGTTGCGGTACAACCGACTGAACTCAAACGGCAGCAGCCCGTCGAGCACGCCATCAGTCAGCGTCAGCAATTCCTCACCAGTGACCATCGACACCGGACAGCCGTTGGTGCAGGTCAGCGGCGCACAATCGGCGCTGTCACCGTTGGGGTTCTTCGCCTGATCCGGCGTGTCGTCGTGGTGCTCGTCTTTTTTCAGGGAGGCATTGCGCCGGGCATCCCAGCGCAATTGCATGCGGCCCTTTTTCACCCCGGCAGCAATGCCCCGTGCGGCGACGGATTTGTACTGGTTCACATAGCCGATGAAGGTGCTGACGATGCCGAAAATCGCCTTCACCAGACGCGTCACCGCCGACAACAATTGAGCGCCGCGATCCACCAGACGCAAGGTCAGATAAGCGATCCCTGCCCCGGCGCCAACGAAGGTCAGCACAACGCCGATCAACACATCAATCAGCAGCTGCACCACCACCATCGATACCGCCTCGGCGGTTTTCCCGGCAATCTCATTGGGAGGCAGCATTTCCAGCCAAAGGCTGGCAGTACGCAGCAACAAACACAGCGCCGCCTCGTCACTGACGAGCAGCTGGAGCTGCTCCATTTTTTCGGGCATCGACACCGCGAACTCGGCCAACGCTGTCGCGCTATCTCCCAGACGACCACCAAACTCGAGCGGATCCTGGAGAATCTCCGACAACAACCCGATGCTGTCCCACACCCCCTCGATCGCCGCCCAGCTCCCGGCCAGCATGCCGTTCCCGGCCGCAGTGGCTACCGACTGCGACCATTGCGGCTTGAATCCCTGCCACTCGCTGCGCAGCCAGCCATCCAGCTGCCGAGTCAGGCCATCGTAGGATTCGAAAAGCGCATCAACCTGCTGCTCGCTGGCCTCGCTGTGCACCACCACCCGATAAAACTTGCCCGCCTCACCGGTGAACACTCCCCTGCCCTGAGCATCGAGGGTGACCGACTTGACTGCACCGCCCTCCAACGCCACCACATCGACAACGATGTCGCCCAACGGAATGTCGTACGCCGACTCGAACTTGCTCTCGATCTCCATCGGCCCGGATTCCGGGCATTGCACGATCGCAGAAGTAAAACGGCCGTCGTCAATCGCGACCGCCGTACTGTGCTCGCCAAAACGGATGATCCGCTCCATCCCCATCAGCGACGGCAGATCGGCCGCGTGACTGACGCCGTCTGCCGAGCGACTGAGCCAGTGCTTGAGCTGTTCGCGATAGAGATCGAGTGTGCGGGGAAAGCTGTCGAGTTCTTGCTCGATGCGGGTGACGGCATCCATCAGCGCATTTCCATGCGCATTTCGAAACGAAAAACCGGGTCAAACATGTGCGTTCCCTCGCGCAAAAATCAGGCGAGGGACTTTGCGGGGGATCAATCAGAAAAGAAGTCAGGCGAGTAGGCAGAGGATGTAGGAGAAGTCTGTAACTGATTTTTATCGAATTGCAGACGCAAAAACGGGGTGGAAGGTTTCCCTCACGCCCCGTTCACGGAACAGATGATTGGCTTATTGAGAGGCGTCTCGGCCGGCCAGCTCTTTCAACTTGAGCTCGGCCAACGGATGCCCGGCCTTCGCGGCCATGGTCCACCAGCGAACGGCTTCCGAAGGATCTGGCGCTTTGCTCGGCGTACCTGCAAGACTGATGACACCGACTTGATACGCCGCCTTGCCATCCCCGGCCAGCGCAGCCAGTCGCAACAACCGCACACCTTCCTCACGTGCGCCCAGGCCAACCCCGCGAAACGTCAGGATGTGCCCGTAAAAACTTTGCGCGCCGACATCGCCCAGATTGGCCATGCGCGCAAACTGCCCTTCGAGCCAGCGCCAGCCGCGGGGCTGACGGACAAACCACGACCAGTGAAACAGCCTACGGGCCAGCCAGTAACTTGCCCGCGCCTTGAGTCGTAAAAACACTCAGGCCTCCGCCGATTCCGGGTACTCGTACTCAAAGACCCGCACCACTTCCGAGGCATGCCAGGAGGCGGCGGCGACACCGTCGGACGGCCCGGAAAAACGCCCCAGACGCTCGACACATTCAAAGAAACCGGTACGTGGCAGGCGACTGGCACCCTGGCTGATCACCAGCGAGCTGCGCAACGGTTGTTCGGCTTTCGCGTCCAGTGCGGCGAGATGCTCCAGCGCAGCGGTCAATGTTTGCATCGCTGGCGTGGGCAGTTGCAGGCGTTCGAGCAAGGCTCGATAAGTCAAAAGATGGCGCTGCCTGCGCGCCTGATCCAGCTCCCCCAGCAATCCGTCCCAATGTTGACGACTGATGCGTACGCTCACGATTGTTCCCTCCACCCTGGCACCGTCAACTCCCAGGCCAGGCTGCGGCGAATCGCGGCGTCGGGCAGACGCTCGCCACTTTCAATCATGGCCAGGTAAGACGGGCTGATGCCTACCGTGCGGGCCAGCGCCTCGATGGCGATGCCCTTCCCTTCGCGCAAACTGCGTAACTGATCCAGACCTGGAAGAATCGGGTCCGGGGTGGCCGCAAGCGGCGCTGGAGCCGGTTGCGACGGTGCTTCGTTGATGCCTGCTGCTTTCAGTAGAGCCTGATACTGAGCCCATGGCAGAACCGCATATTCGGGTTCGCCATCGCGTGCAATTATCTGAATATCCATGACTACCCCGTAGGACAACAACACTTAGCGAGTCGGCACTTTTCCCTAGAAGTGTAATCCTAACAGCGGCCAAGGTCGTGAGGGGTATCTATCTGTGTAAGAGGCTGTCGTGATTCAGGACTTTTTCGGCCCCTGAAGCTGAAGTTGCTCGGGTGTATCGGGCAAACGCTCGACCACTCTGAGCTTTTCCGGCGCCTGGCGCTGACGCCACAGGCGGAAGGCATTCAGTTCATCGTCGAGGGTTTTCATCAGCCAGGCGAGGACGGCGATGTCATCGAGCATGCCGAACATGGGAATGAAATCCGGGATCGCATCCACCGGACTGAGGAAGTACATCAGACCGGCCACTACCGAAACGATGGCCTTGGCGCTGATCGCACGGTACTCGCCGCGCCAGTACGCCAGACACAGTGCCTGCAATAGACGCAGATCGTCCTTCAGCTTGCCGAGACGATTGCCTTGGGCGGCGCCTTTGCTGGCCACGGCGAACAACAAGGTCGGCAAGCGGCCTCGAGCCAGCAAGCGTCCGGCCAAAGGCAGGAATCGGGCGAAATTCCACGGCGCTTTCATTTATTTCTCCCGTTGAAATGTTATCCACACAAATTGTGGATAACCTTGTGAACAGAGCTGCATTTCAGCGCTGAGAGCCCCGTTTCATAAGGGCTGCGCTCAGATCGGGCGTTTTTTACTCACATAAAAAAACCCAATATTTCATTGACTTGGCGGCTCCGGGCGTCTAGCGCGGGCAACCTTAAAGTCTAGGACTGCCATGACCGGCATCGGTTCGGTCTGTTTACGCCGACCATCGTCCAGATGCAACAACGCCCCGCATAAGCGAGGCGTTGTTGTTGAAACCGGCGCAGATTACTTGGCGGCGGCGTCTTCTTTGGCTGGATCCTTGATGGCCAGCAGTTCCAGGTCGAAAACCAGAACCGAGTTGGCCGGGATTGCCGGGCTTGGCGATTGTGCGCCGTAAGCCAGATCGCTAGGGATGTACAGCTTGTACTTCTCGCCAACGTGCATCAGTTGCAGACCTTCGACCCAACCCGGGATCACACCGCTGACCGGCAGATCGATCGGGCTGCCGCGCTCGACGGAGCTGTCGAAAACGGTGCCGTTGGTCAGCTTGCCGGTGTAGTGAACAGTCACGACGTCGGTAGGCTTAGGCTGTGGGCCGTCGGCTTTCTTGACCACTTCGTACTGCAGACCGGAAGCGGTGGTGGTCACGCCGGCTTTCTTGCCGTTTTCTTCGAGGAATTTCTTGCCGGCGGCTGCCGACTCTTCGCTCATCTTGGCCATACGCTCTTCGGCACGCTTTTGCAGCGCCGCGAAAGCTTCGACCAGTTCTTCATCTTTCAGCTTCTGTTCTTTCTTGCCGACGGCATCTTCGATGCCCTGGGCTACCGCTTTGGAGTCCAGATCATCCATGCCTTCCTGAGCAAGGCTCTTGCCCATGTTCAGGCCGATACCGTAGGAAGCTTTTTGCGCCGGGGTTTTCAGCTCTACGCTGGTCTGCGAATCACAACCCGCGAGTACCAGGCTAACCAGGGCAACCGCCGCCGCCAACCGATGCTGTTTCATGCTATTTCCTTGTTCATGCGCCGAAAGGGCAATCGAGTAAAGCCGCGAGCTTATCAGGCCGCCACGACCAATGGCTACCGGCATGAGAGCAGGAATCTTCCGATAAGTTCAGGGATTAAAAAGCATTTGGCGAAAGGCACGATGAAGCTTCTGTCATCTTTCGCCGACAACAATTGATGCCGCTTCCCACAACACTTGGCGTAATGGCCACTTGCCGCACAGGACTCGGCTCAGGCATAACAGCGCAACAACTCGACAAGGATGTTCATCTTGCGCCTCTTATACCGTGTGTTGACGCTGATCGTGGTGCTGCTGGGACTGGTTCTGGCGGTGGTTCTTTACTATGTCGCCAATCCGAGATTGCCCTTCCCCGCGCCCGCAAAACAGGTGCATTACCTGAACCAGTGGACTGAGCAAGAGCGCCAGACCTACTACTTCACTCCGCAGGGGACGCAGGTCAAAGGCCTTCGTTACGAATGGTTTCAGGCGCTGGAGCTGCCGTTCTCGCAGCAACGTTTTGCCTCCCCGGAATACCTCGCGCGCTTCGGCTTTCTGATCGATCCGCAGCAAAAAGCCACACCGGACAACCCCGGGAATCTGCCGGTGGGTTTCGCCCGGCACGAGAATCCCGGCAGCGCCGAGCAATATCTCGACATAACTTGCGCGGCCTGCCACACCGGTGAACTGCACTTCAATGGCCAGGCAGTACGCATCGACGGTGGCTCGGCCCAGCATGTGTTGCCCTCCAGCGTTCCTACATTGCGCGGCGGAAGTTTCGGACAGGCATTGGTCGCCAGTCTCACCTCGACTTACTACAACCCGTGGAAATTCGAGCGCTTCGCCCGCCACGTGCTGGGCAACGACTACGACGCACGCCACGAACAACTGCGCAAAGACTTCAAAAGCTCACTGAACACCTTCATCAAAGTGGCCTGGAACGACACCCATCGCGGCCTCTACCCCACCGAAGAAGGCCCGGGCCGCACCGATGCGTTCGGGCGTATCGCCAACGCGACCTTCGGCGATGCGATCTCCCCAAGCAATTACCGCGTGGCCAACGCCCCGGTGGATTACCCGCAGCTGTGGGACATGTGGACCTTCGACTGGGTGCAGTGGAACGGTTCGGCGCAACAACCGATGGCGCGCAATATCGGCGAGGCTTTGGGCGTCGGCGCCACCCTGAATTTCTTCGACGCCAACCGCCAGCCGCTGCAGGGCGATGAGCGCTATGCCTCCAGCGTACGTGTGCGTGATCTGCACAAGATCGAAGAAACCCTGCAAAAACTGCGACCGCCGGCATGGCCTGAAGAGGTGCTCGGCCTCGTCGACAAACCCTTGGCAGCCAAGGGGCGAGCCCTGTTCGCCGAGAATTGCGCCGGATGCCACGTCCCGCGCCAGACTCAGGAAGGCGAGCGCTGGGTGCAACATCTGCACATGCTCCCGGTGGACGTCATCGGCACCGACCCGAATGCTGCCAACAACATTGCCAATCACCGCTTCGACCTGACCGCCCTGCAATGGAACCCGGCGGAACTCGAACAAATGGACGTGAAGTTGCACCCCAAACCCAAGGAGCCGCTGGATCTCAGCCAGCTTTCAGTGGCCAAGGGACTGGCTTACGTCACCGCCTTCGTGGAAAACCGTGCGTATCGCGAAGCAGGCGTCACCGCCGCCGAAAAACCACAGCTCGATGGCTTCGGTCTGCCGATCGGCGTGCGCGAAAAAGTTGCCTACAAGGCGCGTCCGCTCGCCGGCGTATGGGCCACAGCCCCGTTCCTGCACAACGGCTCGGTGCCGAGCCTTTATCAGTTGCTGTCGCCTCAGGACGAGCGCGCCACCACCTTCTATAAAGGCACCTTCGAATACGACCCGCGCCATCTGGGCTACCGCACCGAAGCCTTCACCAACGGCTTCCTGTTCGACACCCGTATCACCGGCAACCACAACAGCGGCCACGAATTCCGCGCCGGCGAACGCGGCAACGGCGTCATCGGCCGACTGCTGCAGCCAGAAGAGCGCTGGGCGCTGCTCGAATACCTGAAAGTGCTGGGCGGCCCGCTGGAGGCGCAACTGCCATGATCTTCAATTCCTTCAAAAGACCTTCGATACTGGCGCGTTTCTGGCTCTGGCTGGGACGGTTATTGGGCAAAACCCTGCTGTTCCTGTTGGTGATCGGCCTGATCGGCTGGGCCCTGGCGACCGCGTGGTTCGCCTGGCAGCACCGTGGTCCGGTGTCGGCGCTGGAGCAGATTCCGGACGGCGAAGCCGCCATGACTCAGGACGTGATTCAGACCGCCGTGCGCATCGTCGACCAGCACCGCGAAAGCACCCGCTATCTGCGCGATGCCCACGCCAAGGCCCATGGCTGCGTGAAGGCCGACGTGCAGGTGTTGCCGGATCTGGCTCAGGAATTGCGCCAGGGCGTCTTCAGCGAACCGGGCAAGCTGTGGAAAGCGACGATGCGCCTATCCAACGGCAACGCCTATCCGCAATTCGACAGCATCCGCGATGCCCGGGGCATGGCGCTCAAATTGCTCGATGTACCGGGCAAGCAGTTGCTGGGGGATCGTCAGGGGCTGCATGAGCAGGATTTCGTGATGTTCAGTCACCCGAACTTCTTTGTCAGCGATGTCGCCGAGTATCGTCAGAATGTGGCGGCGCAGGCTGACGGCAAGAAGGTCATGGCGTTTTTTCCGGGGTGGGATCCGCGCAGCTGGCAGACCCGGCATCTGTTCATTGCATTGGCGACCCTTTCGCCACCACCAGAGAGCCCGACACGTACTACTTACTTTTCGGTATCGCCCTACAAGTTCGGCGAGGCCAATGCCAAGTTCCGGGTGGTGCCGGATCCGGAGCGTTGCCCGGCTTATACCTTGCCGAAACAGAACCAGGATCTGCCGAACTTCCTGCGCAATGCATTGAATCAACAGCTGTCGACCGACCGGATTCCAGCGTGTTTCGTTTTGCAGATCCAGCGGCAGGACGCGAACAAGTACATGCCGATCGAAGACACCAGCATCGAATGGCGCGAACAGGACAGCCCATTCCAGACGGTGGCTAGGATCACCCTGCCCCCGCAGGACTTCGACACCCCGGCCCTGAACCTGCAATGCGACAACCTGTCGTTCAATCCCTGGTTCGGCATCGACGCTCATCGCCCGATTGGCGGGATCAACCGCCTGCGCAAGGCGGTGTATGAAGCAGTCAGCGATTACCGCCACAGTCGCAACTCGGCGCAATAGCAGCGCCAGAAACGAAAAAAGCGACCGTCAAAGGTCGCTTTCTCATGTTCAGGCCCGGCAAAAGTCAAATCCCGGACAGCAAAAAGCCCGCACAAGGCGGGCTTTCTGTGGTGATCTGGCGTTCAGTGTTCCAGATTACCGAATATGGCGCAGCGGACGGGACTCGAACCCGCGACCCCCGGCGTGACAGGCCGGTATTCTAACCGACTGAA
>NZ_JBXAIV010000022.1:0-12982 GCF_058796615.1 Pseudomonas sp. GW823-FHT04A03 | reverse complement strand
TGGCCCTTGGCGGCGGCGCCGGTCAGGATCACGCTGGTTTCAACGGTGAAGCCGGCATTGGGAATTTCCACATTGCTTGGCGACTTGACCGAGGTGATGGTCGGCGCGGTGGCGGCGGTTACGGTGAAGGTCCGCGCAGCCGAGGTCGCCCCTGTTCCATACAACGCCTTGGCGGTGAAGCTGTGATGCACGGCTGTCAGTCCGGTCACCGTCAGCGTCCAGATCCCGGTCGTCGGATCAGCGACGGGCTGGCCTTTGGACACGGTGCCCAGCAGCACATCGACCTTCTGGCCCTTGGCGGCGGCGCCGGTCAGGATCACGCTGGTTTCAACGGTGAAGCCGGCATTGGGAATTTCCACATTGCTCGGCGAGCCCTTCACCGAGGTGATGGTCGGCGCCGTGGCGGCGGTCACGGTGAAGGTCCGCGCAGCCGAGGTCGCCCCTGTTCCATACAACGCCTTGGCGGTGAAACTGTGAAGCACGGCTGTCAGGCCGGTCACCGTCAGCGCCCAGATCCCGGTCACCGGATCGGCTGTGGGTTGGCCATTGGGCGTCGCGCCATCGAGCAGCTGGACCTTTTGACCGGGGGCGGCCGTGCCGATGAGCGTCACGCTGGTATCGACGGTGTAGCCACCGGGCGGGATTTCGACACCTTTGGAGTCTTCCGCCCGGGTGATGACCGGTTTTACATCCGGAATTGCCTTGACTATATAGGTCCGCAGCGGAAAGGGCACCGCCTCGGCTTCGTTCGGGCTGCCTCCCAAGGCTGCCTTGAATTCGACAACCAACGACGTGGCATCCTTGAGCCCTTGAAGCTCGTTCAGGACCGCAACCAGGATGTTGTAATCGTAATAACCACCGGGAGCGACCCAGTTTGGGTTGGTAACAGAGGTCGGTGCCGTGAAGAGCGTTTTCTCGTAGTCACCACCACTGGCCAATGTGCCCTTGAGGCGTAGCCATACGTACTGTCCCAAGGCAATCAGATCCCACCTTGGAGCGTGAATTGTGGCGGCAGTTTTGATCAGGCTCAGATCCAGCTCTGGCCCGTCGCCGCCATTGGCGGCCTGAAGGATTTTCGGCACGTTGGAAAGATCCAGCGCCAGAGACTGTACCGCCAGGGTGCGGATGCCCGAAGGCAACGGTGTCGCACTCCCGCGTTTCATTGTGTAGCTGACCGTCACCGCTTTGTTCAGGTTGAAAGCCACCACGCTGTTGGCCAGAGGAATCTCTTGCGGGCCGAGCACGGTGACGATTTTTTCCGGCGCCGTGTGTGAGCCTCCCGCCGGCGTACCCGCCGCACCGGTGAAGGTGACAATGATTTTGTCCTGCAACTCCATGCCGACATAGTCAACGATAGCGGTCAGGGCATCCTTCGCGGCATTCGGGACCAGGCTGGTGTCGTTCGGCGCTTCCTTGATTTTCGGGGCTTTCAGATCCAGCGTCACGCCCACTCTGAACGTCTTCTCATCGGAATAACTGGTAGGCCGCCCATCCGCCCATTTGATGTAATAGGACGCCTCGACCGTCCCCCCCTCATTGTCCTTGATCAGTTCGGCCTTGATGGTGAACGGCACCGGTTGGCCGGCAGTAAACGAGGACAGCTTGACCGAGTCAGTGTCCGGACCGGTTTTCGATCCACTCCAGACGCGGAAAACCTCGTCATCCTTGACTGTGTTCAGGTATTCCACGGTCAGCGTGGTGCCGGCCGTGTCCGCTGGCAATACGCCGTCAACCACGCCCTCCACTTTCGGTTCTGGCAGCTCTTTCCTCGGTTTGCCGACGTTCAGGATCTCGGCATGGATCGACTCACGAATGGCATGGGTGGCGTTGACGCGGTTCATCGTGCCCCGCACCGCGTCCTCGATCAGCAAGTGGTAATACAGTTCCAGCTTGCCCCCTTCGATCTGTTTCAGATGAGGGTCGGGGACGTTGATCCGCAACGGTACGCCGGCCGTGATATCGCCATCGGAAATCGGGCGTAACGGCAGGTCGGGTAAATAAGTGCTCAGGTCAGGCCGTGTGCCGAGCCAGAACAGCTTGATCGCCTGGCCGGCAACAAAGGACTTGTCGAATGGAATCGCGATGCGGGCCTGTGTCAGGTCCGGATCGAGGGCACCTTGCGATTGGTCGAGGGCTACCGGGGCCAGCAGGCGCTGGATCTCGCCAATGACATTGATGAACTGGGTCTTGGACATCAGGTCGGCGGAACCGTCGGCCTTTTTCAGGCGAAAGGACAAGCCGATCTGGGTCTTGGCCAGTTGCCGTAGTGCGGCATTGGGAATCGGGATCTCGGGGATGTTTGGCACACTGACCAGCGGCTGGCCGGTGATCTCGATGTCGATCGGCGGCCCTTCAACCGGTGTCCCCTTGAGCCGGACGATGGGGATGTCACCGACCTTGAACTTGCTGCCGTCCACGGCAAGGATCTGCGCCGTGCCATCGGCATCCCCGAGTTTGTCGGCGTCCAGCACATTGTTCAGCGTTTCCTTGCACAGTGGTGCACCCAGTCTGTCGGCGTCGACGGCCACCACCACGCGTTGCTCGTAACTCCAGTCTTCGGAGCGGTTGTCGACAGCGTCATAGACCTCGAAGGCCACGGCGAGACCGGCATCCCCGGAGTCCCCGGCATCGCGAATGTCCTGCTCGGTGATGTGCACGATAACCGGCACCTTACCGTCGGCCTGATCCTGGGTCAGCGGTCCGTAGAGCACGAAAACCCCGCCCCAGGTCACCTGAATCCAGTCGCCGGCCGCTGCGTTGAGGTAAGGCTCTGTCCCGTCGTCAGAGGGGCCGATCGTGATCGGCACGCCGGCGGCAACGTTGTTCTTGTCGATGCCGCCCTCGAGAATCTCCTTGGGGATGGTCATTTCAAGTTCCGGGTGGCCTGGGCCTCCGTCGCTGTCATGGCCGCCGGGGCGGGTGAGCTTGACAATTACCTGCATGACTTCGGACGGTTCGGGTGTTCCGCCCTGACGGGTGACGGCGTAGGACAGGGTGGTCAAGCGGTTACTGAAACGGGCGGAGGGCACAAACATCGACAGCGTGGTGTTCACTTCATGAGCGAAGACAGTTTTGTTGAGTACCGGCTCCCGATCCAGGGAAATTACCAGCTTGTCGCCCTCGTTCATGACCCCCCACGGCCCGGCCCGGCACAGCAAGCCCTGTCTGGGAAAGTTGTCCTGCACGGCCGCGATGTTGAGCCCCCAGACATCAGGATTTTGCGAAACGGGGCCGGTGCGGCCGGGAACGTCGAGTTCCTTGAGCACCAGCGGTGATGAGTCAGCGGGGCTGTTGGCAGTCATGGCGCAAACTCCGATCGAATGGCGGGACGATGGAGGCATTGAACGGTGAGGTGGCGTAGTTGGCTACTGTCAGAAATTACAGGTGCGAATGTGTTTAAGACGAACGGTAGGGCCTGAGCGCTGAAACGACAAAACCCGCCGTCCCGATCAAACGGGGCGGCGGGTTTTTCTTTGATCAGTCGGCGATCAAGCTACAGCGGGCGCCTCAGCTTTCAACTCCAGATTATCCAGCACGCGATTCACCGCCAGCTCCCCCAGCATGATCAGCTGCGCAATCCCCAACAGCACATGCCGATGCGAGCCATCCACCAACCCGGCGAAGTCATTGGCCATGACCTTGGCCGAGGTCAGGGTTTCGCAGGCGTCGGCCAGCAGTTCTTCGCTGTCGATGCCGGGGGCGATGAGGTAGCGGGTATTGGGTTTGAGCAGCGGTTTTCGGGGGAGGAGGGGGGATTAGGTAGTGATCCGGTTTGTTAAACGGCTCAGTTTATATCGTTCTGCCGAGTTGCCAGTGGCAGCCAATCTCCGACGGACGGTAGCAAAACCTGTAATTTCTGACAGTAGCAGCCTGTCGGGCAGGGGCATTAAATGAAGCCATTGGTCCGGCGTACCTGCAGCGCGGGGCAGAACTTCAATCGAGGGAGGCTTCAAATGGCGACGCGCGATACCCCTGCCGACCCTCTGTCCGCCGATGAAACCGCGTCAGACAGTGCCCTGATCGATAAGCCGGATGTCCCTGCCGTCCTTGATCCCGATGACCCACGTGGGCTTTTGCCTCTGAGGGCACTGGGGAAGGATCTGGTTGTTTCGTTTGGAGACTTCGGACGCGGTCCTGTCCCTAACGAATCCGATCAGGTCGAGCTGGGGTTCATGTCGACAGGCACCGAGTTCAGAATGGTCGACGAACGCTGGTTCCCGACCAGCGATCTCGTATCCTTCCCGCAAACCCTCAAGGTGCCGAAAGACCTGCTGGTTGCTGGCGTCTATGAGGTTGCGCTCCGGGTTTCAATCTACGGCAGCAATCCCAACGAGGGCGCCCGGAAAACCCTGACCATCGACACGCGCAAACCCAACTTTGGCAACAAGCCCCTGGCCGTCATTTTTCCGCCCGAGTTGATGGGCACGATTACCGAAGCTTTTCTGGCGCAGGAAGGCGAGGTCAGGGTGACTGTGCCTTGGTACACCGACGCCGAGGCGAAAGACCGGGCAGCGTATTACTGGACTGATAACCCAAACCCGCCTGATAGCGAGAAGCCCATTCGCGAACAGGAATTCAGTGCTGAGGATGTGGCTGCCAAAAGCCTGCGCATCACGGTGTACGCGGATGAAATCCGTGCCTGGGGCTCGGGCAAACGCTACCTCTATTATTACTTGAGGGATTGGTCCGGGAATGAAGGACCGATTTCTTATCTGGCGGACATCATGGTTGATCTGACCCCGGCACCGGGGGCCTTGCCGGCGCCAAGGGTGGAGTTGTCCTCCAGAGGCCGGGTGGATCGTCAACATGCCCGTGACCGGCTGTGGGTGTTGATTGATGAATACGATTTTGCCGACTCCCAGCATTGGGCGGCGGTTGACTGGAATGGCACGCCGCTCGACGAGTTCCCGGTCGACCCCTCCGATTTCCCACAAAAAATACCGGTGCCCTGGTCAAAGTTGCATGCCAACGGCGATGGGCCGTTGCGTGCGAAGGTGAGTTACCGGATCCGCCAGGGCACTATTTACTCTCCGCCCTCGCCGGACATTTCAGTGCCGGTCGACTTGACGCTGGCTGGGCAGGATCACGACAAGGCACCGGCACGTCTCAACGAAAAGCTCGCTCTGGTGGAGGTGTACGGGGAAAAGTCTCAGACCAAAAACACCTTGTTGTCTGAAGACCACGGTTTTCCGGCGACTGTCCGGTTCGTACTGTTCGATGATCCCGAGCCCGGTGACTGGATTGATTTCTTCTGGGGCCTTTTTCCGGGAGCCGTCGTTCGTTACGACGTCAAGGCAGATGATTTCTCGGGTAAACAGATCGAGGTTCAGGTGCCGTGGTCCGTTATCGATACCGACAAACAGAATCCGGCATTGCCGGTTCACTACATCACCAGCAATGACGTCAACGAGCAGGAGTCGCTGCCGACTTTTGTCGTGGTGAATATTGTCCTGATCGAGAACCTCAAGGAGCCGGAGTTTCCGGATGGGGGGAAACAGGGCGTACTCAACTGTTGTGCACGGCCACGACTTTGGGAAGGGGTGAGGGTGCGAGTGTTGGCTGACCCTCGAATCGAGCAAGGCGACCGGCTTGTGATTGTCTGGCAGGGGTGTGCCGGGCCTAACGGTACGAGCCCCATTGCGGGAGCTTACGACGAAATCGTTAAGGATCTCGTTTCGCTGCTGCCCGGCGCAGACATCGACATCGTTGTCACAGACTACCCAAAACTGATTGAGCCGATGGTGAATAACGGCTCCGCACTCGTGTATTACCGGCTGGAAAAAAGTAATGGTGGGCGAGGCCGATCCCGTCCGGACTTTGTAGTGATCAATCGAACAATGCCCAGCGGCAAAATTTGCTCGCCAACCAATGATATTTGTGAAGAGAACTGACTTTTTTAGTTAAACCGAAGTGCATGTCCGGAATCTGCCTGATCGTCGGCAGTGGGTGCAGATGACCTGACGCGTCTAGTGATAAGGAGAATAGCAATGACAAAGTCTCAAAAGTTATCGTTGGCACAGGCTGCTCGGAATAAACTGGCTGATTTGCGAAGGGCCATTAGTGAGCGGGCGGGACAGGCACCCGAGGTAGATAATTTATTACCGGCCATTCCCGGCGATGACATAAAGAAACTGCAGTCGGATCGTCAGGGGGCTGACTGCAATGTGACGGTTGAAAATGTGCAAGTTCCCCCTGGTGCAAAACCGGGAGATACATTTATCGCATTAATGAAAGATTTAATCCCTGTCACGGAATTTAAAGAGATTCCTATCCCTGCACCTGCTACTTTAAATTTGACTTTGCCAGGAACGGAAACGGCGACTCCCGGTATATTTCGAATGAGCTATAAAACACTTTATGCCAGCAACTCTGTTACTTCTGATGAATCTGTTTTTTTTATCGATGTTGATGCGCCTAATCACAATAATCCCTTTCCTGAGCCTGTAACGGATCCGACAATTGTCGGAGGTGTGGTGACTCGAGAAATTCTGGAGGCACTGGACGGTATCCCTCTGACAAGTGTTAATCCGACTGATGTGAAAGCGGGTGATAAACTCACGTGCTATTACGGAAAAAGTGATCCTGGCGTTGCGATAGGTACGTTTTTGGTTACGGATGATTTTACTCGGGTGCCGACATTCAAAGTACCAAAAAGTACCGTTATCCTGGCAGGGCAGGGTGATTTCATTGCTTATTTAAAAGCTGAAGATCGTGTGGGGAATATTGGTCCTTCTGGAGCTCCCGCCAAGTTTTCGATCAGATTGACTCCGGCTCCCAGCGGGCTGCAACCACCAGAAATTCCCGAATGGGAAGATGATGGCGTAATCTATTTAAACGACGCTTGGCCATCTGTGGCAGTAGTCATTCCAACCTTCAATGACGGCTTGCCGGGTGATAAGGTCGTAGTAACGATCAACGGGATAGTACAGGGTCCCGCTTCAACAGATGGCACCATTGCCGTGGTTGTCGATGTGCCCTTTGCGGACATAGCTGCAGGAGGCGACGGCCCGAAACAATTCAATGTGACGTATGAGATCGTTCGAGGCACGGATAAATACCCCGAAACGGTGGGCCAAGTGGTAGACGTCGACTTGACTATCGCCGGGCCCGTCAATCCTGAACCTGATCCGGAATTGGGTAATCCGAATCTGGTCAAGTTGGTCGTCAAAGGTTCAACAGCCGATAACGAACTGGTTGAGGGTGATGTCGGTACTGTTGTCGATATTGACTTGACAATCTATGCCGGCTACAAGGCTGGGGACTTTGTCAATCTTTTTTGGAATAAAGTATTGGTTCCGCCACCGGAAGGGCGCTATGCAGTGCTCGGGACGGAAGATCCTGCTTTTAAAATCCCGTTCAAGCTTAAGTCGGAAATTTTCGAGGCGACTGGTAACGGTGAGTTTGAAGCGCGATACAAGATTACCAATCCAACTCAAAACGGTAGCAACAGCAATCCGTCGCCGCCCACCCCGGTTGATGTTTATATTTTTCCGGTTGACTTGCCTGATCCAGTCATTCAACACCTGTTTACCAATGCGGCGGGTAAAAAATATTGTGACTGCAGCTCACTGAGGGATATACCGGTCGTAGGTAAGGCGGCTATTGTCAAAGTGGCGGGGGGAGGGTCTCTAGCGGATGGTATGGTTCTCGACTTCAAATGGATAGGTACGCCAGGGTTGCCGAGTGATCCTGCCATTCCTGACTATTTGTTCCAGAAGACTTTGCAGAACGGGGAACATATAAATGGCTTTGAAGTTTACCTTCCGTTTTCGGCTGCACTCAAACCCATTGGTGACGGAGAAGGGGAAATCATTTATACAACAAACATTGGAGGGAAAACCCACAGCTCCGATGGGCATAAGGAGAGGGTTGTCATGATCGACAATAATGGTACCTTTTGCCCGGGGACTAAGTAAAAGTGATGAATCAGAGGCGGGAAGATTTCCCGCCTTTTTTTCTTCTATCTATCGCGGGATAAATCCTCGTCGAATTAAGGATTAATCCTACATATCTCTCGGCTATCTCCTTGTAGTCTGCGCCCAAATTTCTGATGCCCCTCTATGAGGGGCTTACCCCCGCTCAAAATTTGGAAGGCGTTACCATGAAAACCTGTCCACAGTTGTTTCCCCCCTTGAAAACCAGAAAATCACTGGTATGGCTGATATTCCCACCTGCCCTGCTGTCAAGCTCCATTGCGGTTGCGTTAACCACGATCGGAGCGGGGCAGACCACAAACATCGATCAAAATACTGCCACCGACAATTATCTGGTGCGAGATGGCGGTGTGTTGAACACCAACGGCGCTAATACTTTCGAGGTCTTCGTCCGAGACAATGCTACGTTGAATGCCGTGGGCGGTACCTATACAGGACGTCTGAGTAGCGCGGGGGTGAACATCACCAACGCCAGTGGTGCCCTGGATGACGTCACTGTGACCGGAAACAGCATGGGCATGCTCATCAACCGGGCCAGCGGCACTACCACGGGCTCGACTGCTACGATCAGCAACAGCCGTATCACTGGTGTCACGGCCGGAATTGAAACCGGTGGCGGCAGCACGAGCGTATTGACCAACACCAACGTCACTGCAACCGGGGCGGGGGGGATCGGTCTGAACTCCTTCGGCGCCGATGTCACGGCCACCGGTGGCAGTTTTACCGGCGGCACCAATGGCGCGCGGCTGCGCGCTGACAGCGAAGGTGTCGGCGACGGTGCCAAGCTGACGCTGAACAATGTACGAGTGGAAGGCCAAAGCGGAGCCGCGATTCTCGCTGATTCCGGGGTGAACGCTGATATCCGAGTGCTCAACAACACTCAATTGCTCGCCGGCAACAACCTCCTGCTCGACGTCCGGGGAGCCTCCACCGCCGCCATGACCGTCGCCAACAGCGAGTTGCAGGGCAACATCAACATCGCCGGCAACAGCACCGGCAACCTGACCTTCGATCAAGGCCGCATGACCGGCGATGTGCTGGTCGAAAACGGTTCGACCGCCAACGTCACTCTGCAGAACAGTTCGCAGTTCACCGGCCGTCTCGACAAGGTCAATGGTGTGACCGTCAACAGTGGTTCGATCTGGACCCTGACGGGCAACGACACCGTAGGAACGCTTGCCATGAATGGCGGGACGGTTCGCTTTGGTGCGCAGGATGTGCCGAATACCTTTTACCAGTTGAACGTCGGTACGCTGGCCGGCTCGCCGGATGGTTCCAGTACTTTCGCGATGAAGGGCAACTTTGCCACTGGGCAGCATGACTTCCTCAACGTTACCGGTGTGGCGACCGGGCAGTTCGGTTTGCTGGTGGCGGCGTCCGGCCTGGATGCAGTGAATCCACAGCAACTGACCCTGGTGCACACGGCTGCTGGCGATGCGCAATTTGCTTTGAAGGGCGGACGAGTGGATCTCGGTACCTGGTCCTATGACTTGGCCCAACGACAAAGTGGGACGGGCGGCACTGAGTGGTTCCTCGATCCGACCACCCAGGTGATCAGCCCCGGCGCCAGTGCGGTACTGGCCTTGTTCAACTCTCCGATTACCCTGTTGTACGGCGAAGCCAGTTCACTGCGCAGCCGCATGGGCGAGTTGCGGTTCAACGGTGGAAAGTCGGGCGCCTGGGCACGCACTTATGGCAATCAGTACAACGTTTCCGGAAGATCCGGTGTGGCGTACAAGCAGAACCAGCAAGGGCTTTCCCTCGGGGCCGACGCCCGGGTGAATGACAGCGATGTGCTGGTGGGCGTGATGGGGGGCTTCAGTCAATCCGATCTGAACCTTGAACACGGCACCTCGGGCACGGTCAAGAGTTACTACTTCGGGCCCTACGCGACGTGGATGGACCGCGACACCGGTTACTACGTTGACGGTGTGCTGAAATTCAACCGTTTCCGCAACGAGGCCAAGGTCGGTTTGAGCGACGGCACGCGTGCCAAAGGCGATTACGATAATTGGGGCGTCAGCGCATCGGCGGAAATTGGTCGTCATATCAAGTTGAGCAACGCTTACTTCATTGAGCCGTTCGTTCTGATTTCGGCAGCACAGATCCAGGGCAAGCGCTTCAGCCTGGACAACGACATGGAGGCTGATGGCGATCATGCCCGTTCATTCCTGAGCAAGGCTGGCGCCACGTTCGGGCGCAATTTTGATATCGGCAACGGTGCTGTTGCGCAACCTTATGTGCGTGCAGCCATTGCCCATGAGTTCGCTGACAACAATGAAGTGAAAGTCAACGACAACGTGTTCAACAACGACCTTTCGGGTTCAAGGGCGGAGTTCGGCACGGGTGTGGCAGTGGCGTTGTCGGACAAATGGCAGGTGCATGTCGATCTGGATTACGCCAATGGCGAGCATATCGAACAGCCTTGGGGGGGGAATGTGGGAGTGCGGTATAGCTGGTAAGTCGCTGAGTCTTTCAAAAGCGCCTCATAAACAATGAGGCGCTTTTTTCGTTCTGCAATCGCAGCCGTTTTACTTTATGCCTACCCCGTTTGCGGCACCGTAATGTTGAACATGAGCTTCCGTTCCGGTGACGAGGTTTTTCATGTAGTACCGGGCTATGGGAATTGAGGCCGCCAGATCGGTTGACCAGTAATAATAATTCCCCATGGGCCAACGGCTTCCATAAAGGTTATAGATCTCTCTGAGCTCGCCCAGAGAGGGTAATCGAGCGCCGTTGTTGGCAGCATTGTTCCTCATGGCTGTCCAGTTTCCCCCACCGAGTCCTATGCAATGGATGACGCCTGTCACGGTTACGGTATAGCTCTTTGACTGGTTGGCGGCATCCGTGACTGTAATGCTTGCTGTACCTCTTCCCCTTACGGTTACCAGACCGTTGCCGCTATCAACATGAGCCACCGCGGTGTTATTGGAAGAATACCGATAACCGGGTTGGCCTCCAGACGCTTGATGATGAACGGAGGTGCCTGGACCGAAAGCAGGAAGGATCTGCGGGCTGCCGGGAATCAGGTAGATCTTGCCGCTCAAAGTCACTGGGCTGGTATTGAAATTCAGTGGCGGAATCGGCGAGATGACAGTGAAGCTTCGTGCGTTTGACGTTTGTCCGGTCGTTACAGCCCGTGCGGTGATGGTATGTCCACCCAGTCCTACTGCCAGTGTGGTATTCCAGATGCCTGTATTAAGAGCCGTTGCAACGTGTTTTTGAGTGCTGCCATCGTAGATCCGGACATCATGCAGAGGCGTTACCCGGCCTTGCAACGTGACTGAAGTGTTTGTGGTCGTACCATTGTTCGACAGTTCACCACGGGAATCTCTCACTGAATCTAGCGACGGAGCGGTGTGAACTGCGACGGTGAAGATACGAACCGCCGACTCCGGTTGTGCCCCGTACAGTGCCTTGGCCTTGATGTTGTGCGGCGCGACGCTCAGACCGGTGAAGGTCTTGCTCCAGTCGCCGTTGGCATCGACGTTGGTGACGGGCGCGACGGCGGTGGCGCCGTCATAGAGCTGCACGGTCTGGCCGGGGCCGGCCTTGCCGATGACTGTGACGCTGGTGTCGAAGGTGGTGCCGTTGTGCGGCACGCTGCCCTTGGAGTCGGTGACGTTGGTGATGGACGGAGCCGAGGCGACGGCGACAGTAAAGCTGCGAACTGCGGACTCCGGTTGCGCCCCGTACAGTGCCCTGGCTTTGATGTTGTGCGGTGCAACGCTGAGGCCGGTGAAGGTTTTGCTCCAGTCACCGTTGGCATCGACGTTGGTGACTGGCGCGACGGCGGTGGCGCCGTCATAGAGCTGCACGGTCTGGCCGGGGCCGGCCTTGCCGATGACTGTGACGCTGGTGTCGAAGGTGGTGCCGTTGTGCGGCACGCTGCCCTTGGAGTCGGTGACATTGGTGATGGTGGGGGTCACGGTTTGTGCGACGGTGAAGATACGAACCGCCGACTCCGGTTGTGCCCCGTACAGTGCCTTGGCCTTGATGTTGTGCGGTGCGACGCTCAGACCGGTGAAGGTCTTGCTCCAGTCGCCATTGGCATCGACATCGGTGACGGGCGCGACGGCGGTGGTGCCGTCATAGAGCTGCACGGTCTGGCCTGGGCTGGCCTTGCCGGTGATGGTGACGCTGGTGTCGAAGGTGGTGCCGTTGTGCGGCACGCTGCCCTTGGAGTCGGTGACGTTGGTGATGGACGGAGCCGAGGCGACGGCGACAGTAAAGCTGCGAACTGCGGACTCCGGTTGCGCCCCGTACAGTGCCCTGGCCTTGATGTTGTGCGGCGCGACGCTGAGGCCGGTGAAGGTTTTGCTCCAGTCGCCGTTGGCATCGACGTTGGTGACGGGCGCGACGGCGGTGACGCCGTCGTAGAGCTGCACGGTCTGGCCGGCGCTGGCCTTGCCGGTGACGGTGACGCTGGTATCGAAGGTGGTGCCGTTGTGCGGCACGCTGCCCTTGGAGTCGGTGACATTGGTAATGGATGGAGCCGAGGCTACCGCGACGGTGAAGATACGAACCGCCGACTCCGGTTGTGCCCCGTACAGTGCCTTGGCTTTGATGTTGTGCGGTGCAACGCTGAGGCCGGTGAAGGTTTTGCTCCAGTCACCGTTGGCATCGACGTTGGTGACTGGCGCGACGGCGGTGGCGCCGTCATAGAGCTGCACGGTCAGGCCGGCGCTGGCCTTGCCGGTGACGGTGACGCTGGTGTCGAAGGTGGTGCCGTTGTGCGGCACGCTGCCCTTGGAGTCGGTGACATTGGTGATTGATGGAGCCGAGGCTACCGCGACGGTGAAGATACGAACCGCCGACTCCGGTTGTGCCCCGTACAGTGCCTTGGCCTTGATGTTGTGCGGTGCAACGCTGAGGCCGGTGAAGGTTTTGCTCCAGTCGCCGTTGGCATCGACGTTGGTGACGGGCGCGACGGCGGTGGTGCCGTCATAGAGCTGCACGGTCTGGCCGGGGCCGGCCTTGCCGATGACTGTGACGCTGGTGTCGAAGGTGGTGCCGTTGTGCGGCACGCTGCCCTTGGAGTCGGTGAC
>NZ_JBXAIV010000021.1:0-16176 GCF_058796615.1 Pseudomonas sp. GW823-FHT04A03 | reverse complement strand
ATACCGCGCTCGATACGACCAGTTACAACAGTACCGCGACCCGAGATCGAGAACACGTCTTCGATTGGCATCAGGAACGGCTTGTCGATAGCACGCTCTGGCTCTGGGATGTAGCTGTCCAGAGTTTCCACCAGCTTCTTAACAGCAGTGGTGCCCATTTCGTTGTCGTCTTTGCCTTCCAGCGCCATACGAGCCGAACCGATGATGATCGGAGTGTCGTCGCCTGGGAAGTCGTAGGTGGACAGCAGGTCGCGAACTTCCATCTCAACCAGTTCCAGCAGCTCAGCGTCGTCTACCAGGTCAGCCTTGTTCAGGAAAACCACGATGTACGGAACGCCTACCTGACGGGACAGCAGGATGTGCTCACGGGTTTGTGGCATCGGACCATCAGCGGCCGAGCAAACCAGGATCGCGCCGTCCATCTGCGCAGCACCAGTGATCATGTTCTTCACGTAGTCAGCGTGACCTGGGCAGTCAACGTGAGCGTAGTGACGAATGTTCGAGTTGTACTCAACGTGCGCGGTGTTGATGGTGATACCGCGAGCTTTTTCTTCTGGAGCGCTGTCGATCTTGTCGAACTCAACTACGGCCGAACCGAAAACTTCGGAGCAGACGCGAGTCAGAGCAGCGGTCAGAGTGGTTTTACCGTGGTCAACGTGGCCGATGGTGCCAACGTTTACGTGCGGTAGGGAACGATCAAATTTTTCTTTAGCCACGACAATTAACTCCTAGCCTAAAGGGGCTGAATCAGCCTTGTTTTTTGGTAACGGATTCGACGATGTGCGACGGAGCCGTATCGTATTTTTTGAATTCCATAGAGTAGCTTGCGCGACCCTGGGACATGGAACGAACGTCGGTCGCATAACCGAACATCTCACCCAGTGGAACTTCGGCACGGATAACCTTGCCGGACACTGTGTCTTCCATACCCTGGATCATGCCGCGACGACGGTTAAGGTCGCCCATCACATCACCCATATAGTCTTCAGGCGTAACAACCTCTACCGCCATGATCGGCTCGAGCAACTCACCGCCGCCCTTCTGGGCCAGTTGCTTGGTCGCCATGGAAGCAGCCACTTTAAACGCCATCTCGTTGGAGTCGACGTCGTGGTAAGAACCATCGAACACGGTAGCCTTCAGGCCGATCAGCGGATAGCCGGCAACAACGCCGTTCTTCATCTGCTCTTCGATACCCTTCTGGATAGCCGGGATGTATTCCTTAGGAACCACACCACCCACTACTTCGTTCAGGAATTGCAGACCTTCCTGACCTTCGTCAGCAGGAGCAAAGCGAATCCAGCAGTGACCGAACTGGCCACGACCGCCGGACTGACGAACGAACTTGCCTTCGATTTCGCAGTTCTTCGTGATGCGCTCACGGTACGAAACCTGTGGCTTGCCGATGTTGGCTTCGACGTTGAACTCACGGCGCATCCGGTCAACCAGGATGTCCAGGTGCAGCTCGCCCATGCCGGAGATGATCGTTTGACCAGTCTCTTCATCAGTTTTAACGCGGAAAGACGGGTCTTCCTGAGCAAGTTTGCCCAGAGCGATACCCATTTTTTCCTGGTCATCCTTGGTCTTAGGCTCTACGGCAACCGAAATAACCGGCTCCGGGAAGTCCATGCGAACCAGGATGATTGGCTTGTCAGCGTTGCAGAGGGTTTCACCAGTGGTGACGTCCTTCATGCCGATCAGGGCCGCGATGTCGCCAGCGCGTACTTCCTTGATCTCCTCACGGGCGTTTGCGTGCATTTGCACCATACGACCCACGCGCTCTTTCTTGCCTTTAACCGAGTTGATTACGCCGTCGCCGGAGTTCAACACGCCCGAGTAAACGCGGACGAAGGTCAAGGTACCCACGAATGGGTCGGTAGCGATCTTGAACGCCAGGGCCGCGAACGGCTCGTCGTCGCTTGCATGACGCTCCATCTCTTCTTCCTCGTTATCAGGGTTGGAACCCTTGATAGCAGGAATGTCGGTCGGAGCAGGCAGGAAGTCGATAACGGCGTCGAGAACCAGGGGAACACCCTTGTTCTTGAACGAAGAACCGCAAACAGCCAGAACGATTTCGCCGGCGATAGTACGTGCACGCAAAGCAGCCTTGATCTCAGCGATCGACAGCTCTTCACCTTCCAGGTACTTGTTCATCAGGTCTTCGTTGGCTTCGGCGGCGGCTTCAACCATGTTGTTGCGCCACTCTTCAGCCAGCTCGAGCATGTCCGCAGGGATTTCCTTGCGAACTGGAACCATACCCTTGTCAGAGTCATTCCAGTAGACAGCTTGCATGTTGATCAGGTCGATCTGGCCCTGGAAGTTGTCTTCCGAACCGATAGCCAGCTGGATCGGCACCGGAGTGTGACCCAGACGCTGTTTGATCTGACCGATCACGCGCAGGAAGTTGGCACCAGCACGGTCCATCTTGTTTACGTAAACAAGACGTGGAACGCCGTATTTGTTGGCCTGACGCCATACGGTTTCCGACTGAGGCTCAACACCCGAAGTACCGCAGAACACAACGACAGCGCCGTCGAGTACGCGCAGGGAACGTTCTACTTCAATGGTGAAGTCTACGTGGCCCGGGGTATCGATTACGTTGAAGCGATGCTCGTGCGGGTACTGCTTCTCGGAACCTTTCCAGAAGGCGGTAATGGCAGCAGAAGTAATGGTAATACCACGCTCCTGCTCCTGAACCATCCAGTCTGTGGTCGCGGCGCCGTCATGCACCTCGCCCATTTTGTGACTTTTGCCAGTGTAAAAAAGGACGCGCTCGGTGGTGGTGGTTTTACCAGCATCCACGTGAGCGACGATACCGATGTTACGGTAGCGACTAATCGGAGTAGTACGAGCCATAAAGCCCTCGCAAAATTAGTGAAGCTAAAATTAGAAGCGGTAGTGCGAGAAAGCTTTGTTAGCTTCGGCCATACGGTGCACGTCTTCACGCTTCTTAACAGCAGCACCTTTACCTTCAGCAGCATCCAGCAGCTCGCCAGCCAAGCGCAGAGCCATAGACTTCTCGCCGCGCTTGCGGGCGAAGTCTACCAACCAGCGCATTGCCAGAGCGTTACGACGGGACGGACGAACCTCGACCGGAACCTGGTAAGTAGCACCACCAACGCGGCGCGACTTCACTTCGACCAGCGGAGCGATGGCGTCGAGTGCTTTTTCGAAGAGTTCCAGGGGATCGGTGCCGGTCTTGCGAGCCGCAACGGTTTCCAGGGCACCATAAACGATACGCTCGGCAACGGCTTTCTTGCCGCTTTCCATAACGTGGTTCATGAATTTGGCGAGGATTTGGCTTCCGTATTTCGGATCGTCCAGAATCTCACGCTTTGCTGCTACGCGACGTCTTGGCATTGATAAGCCCTCAAACGGTCTTCAGGTTAGCTCGGGACAGATCCAGTGGATGCGCGCCCGACCTTACTCTTATCGACTCAATAAAATGAAAATCTGCAAAACGGCCGATTACTTCGGACGCTTGGTACCGTACTTCGAACGACCCTGGTTACGGCCTTTAACGCCGGAAGTATCCAAGGAGCCGCGAACGGTGTGGTAACGAACACCTGGCAAGTCTTTTACACGACCGCCGCGGATCAGTACCACGCTGTGCTCTTGCAGGTTGTGGCCTTCACCACCGATGTACGAGGAAACCTCGAAACCGTTGGTCAGACGCACACGGCATACTTTACGCAGTGCCGAGTTAGGTTTTTTCGGCGTAGTGGTGTACACACGGGTGCACACGCCACGACGTTGCGGGCAGTTCTGCAGCGCAGGCACGTCGGATTTCTCGACGATACGCTTACGCGGCTGACGTACCAGCTGGTTGATAGTTGCCATCTACTAGCTCCACTGTTGTCTTGCGACGCTATTGTCTTGCAAGAAAAGCAAAATGGCAGGAACGAATTCCCGCCAAATTTAGGGGATCAAGAGTCTAAAGAGGATCTTGTCCCCAGTCAAGGCAAGGCCCCGACCTCCCCGCTCGTCGAACCTCGACAAATTGTCTCGATTCGATGAACGGCTTGATCAGGGCCTCAGCTCATTTTTCGCAGAACTCAGTTACCGCTTGAGTTCAGCGCTTCGGTCAGTGCAGCTTCCACTTCACTGGCGCTAACGCGCAACGGCTTGTCTGCATCACGACGACGCTTGCGCTCGCTGTGATAAGCCAGACCGGTACCGGCCGGGATCAGACGACCCACGACCACGTTTTCTTTCAGGCCGCGCAGGTAATCGCGCTTGCCGGTTACGGCCGCTTCGGTCAGTACGCGGGTGGTTTCCTGGAAGGAAGCCGCCGAGATGAACGATTCGGTCGACAACGACGCTTTGGTGATACCCAGCAGAACGCGGGTGAACTTGGAGACAAACTTGTCTTCCGCATTCAGACGCTCGTTCTCTACCAGAACGTGAGTCAGTTCCATCTGGTCGCCCTTGATGAAGCTGGAGTCGCCGGACTCGGAGATCTCAACTTTACGCAGCATCTGACGCAGGATGGTCTCGATGTGCTTGTCGTTGATCTTCACGCCTTGCAGTCGGTAAACGTCCTGGATCTCGTTGACGATGTATTTGGCCAGCGCGCTCACACCCAGCAGACGCAGGATGTCGTGCGGATCGCTCGGACCGTCGGAGATAACTTCGCCGCGGTTTACCTGTTCGCCTTCGAACACGTTCAGGTGACGCCACTTCGGAATCAGCTCTTCGTACGGATCGCTACCGTCGTTCGGGGTAATGACCAGACGGCGCTTGCCTTTGGTCTCTTTACCGAACGCGATGGTGCCGCTGACTTCAGCCAGAATCGACGCTTCTTTCGGACGACGGGCTTCGAACAGGTCGGCAACACGCGGCAGACCACCGGTGATGTCACGGGTTTTCGAAGTTTCTTGCGGGATACGAGCGATAACATCACCGATCGCAATCTTCGCACCGTCCGCAACACCAACCAGGGCGTTGGCTGGCAGGAAGTACTGAGCGATAACGTCAGTGCCTGGCAGCAACAGATCCTTGCCGTTGTCATCAACCATCTTCACCGCAGGACGGATGTCCTTGCCGGCAGCCGGACGGTCTTTGGCATCGAGTACTTCAATGTTGGTCATACCGGTCAATTCGTCAGTCTGACGCTTGATCGTGATGCCTTCTTCCATGCCCACGTAGGTCACGGTACCTTTCATTTCGGTAACGATCGGGTGAGTGTGCGGATCCCACTTGGCCACGATTGCGCCAGCGTCGACCTTGTCACCTTCTTTAACCGAAATCACGGCACCGTACGGCAGCTTGTAACGCTCGCGCTCACGACCGAAGTCGTCAGCGATTGCCAGCTCACCGGAACGGGACACAGCAACCAGGTTGCCATCCACACGCTCAACGTGTTTCAGGTTGTGCAGACGGACGGTACCGCCATTCTTCACCTGAACGCTGTCGGCTGCGGAAGTACGGCTTGCCGCACCACCGATGTGGAACGTACGCATCGTCAGCTGGGTACCCGGTTCACCGATGGACTGGGCAGCGATAACGCCGACCGCTTCACCGATGTTCACCTGGTGACCACGAGCCAGGTCACGGCCGTAGCACTTGGCGCAAATGCCATAGCGGGTTTCGCAGCTGATCGGCGAACGCACGATCACTTCGTCGATGCTGTTCAGCTCGATGAACTCGACCCACTTCTCGTCGACCAGGGTGCCAGCAGGAACGATGACGTCCTCGGTACCCGGCTTGAATACGTCACGGGCAATGACACGACCCAATACGCGCTCACCCAACGGCTCTACAACGTCACCGCCTTCAATGTGCGGAGTCATCAGCAGACCGTGTTCGGTGCCGCAATCGATCTCGGTCACGACCAGATCCTGCGCCACGTCTACCAGACGACGAGTCAGGTAACCGGAGTTCGCAGTTTTCAACGCGGTATCCGCCAGACCTTTACGAGCACCGTGAGTCGAGATGAAGTACTGGAGTACGCTCAGACCTTCACGGAAGTTCGCAGTAATCGGCGTTTCAATGATGGAACCGTCCGGCTTGGCCATCAGACCACGCATACCGGCCAGCTGACGAATCTGTGCTGCGGAACCCCGCGCACCCGAGTCGGCCATCATGTACATCGAGTTGAACGATTCTTGCTCGACTTCGTCGCCGTGACGGTCGATGACTTTCTCTTTCGAGAGGTTGGCCATCATCGCCTTGGAAACTTCGTCGTTCGCTTTCGACCAAAGGTCGATCACTTTGTTGTACTTCTCGCCCTGGGTTACCAGGCCGGATGCGTACTGGCTCTCGATCTCTTTCACTTCGTCGGTAGCAGCACCGATGATGCGGGCTTTTTCATCCGGGATAACGAAGTCGTTAACACCGATGGAAACGCCGGAAATGGTCGAGTAGGCAAAACCGGTGTACATCAACTGGTCAGCGAAGATCACGGTCTCTTTCAGACCAACCACGCGGTAGCACTGGTTGATCAGCTTGGAGATCGCCTTTTTCTTCATCGGCAGGTTGACGACGTCGAACGACAGACCTTTAGGCACAACCTGGAACAGCAGCGCACGGCCGACAGTGGTGTCGACGATACGGGTGTTGTTCACGCTGTTGCCGTCACGATCGTTCACGGTTTCGTTGATACGAACCTTGATCTTGGCGTGCAGTGCGGCTTCGCCGGCACGGAACACACGGTCAACTTCCTGCAGATCCGCGAACACACGACCTTCGCCCTTGGCGTTGATCGCTTCACGAGTCATGTAGTACAGACCCAATACAACGTCCTGCGAAGGAACGATGATTGGCTCACCGTTGGCCGGCGACAGAATGTTGTTGGTCGACATCATCAACGCACGCGCTTCGAGCTGGGCTTCCAGCGTCAGCGGTACGTGCACGGCCATTTGGTCGCCGTCGAAGTCGGCGTTGTACGCGGCGCAGACCAGAGGGTGCAGCTGGATAGCCTTACCTTCGATCAGTACCGGTTCAAACGCCTGGATACCCAGACGGTGAAGGGTCGGTGCACGGTTGAGAAGAACCGGGTGTTCGCGAATCACTTCAGCGAGAACGTCCCAAACTTCCGGCAGCTCGCGCTCGACCATTTTCTTGGCCGCTTTGATGGTGGTCGCCAGACCACGCATTTCCAGCTTGCCGAAAATGAACGGCTTGAACAGCTCGAGAGCCATCTTCTTCGGCAGACCGCACTGGTGCAGACGCAGGGTCGGGCCTACGGTAATTACCGAACGACCGGAGTAGTCAACACGCTTACCGAGCAAGTTCTGACGGAAACGACCTTGCTTACCCTTGATCATGTCAGCCAGGGATTTCAGAGGACGCTTGTTCGAACCGGTGATAGCGCGGCCACGACGACCGTTGTCGAGCAGTGCATCGACAGCTTCCTGCAACATACGCTTTTCGTTGCGCACGATGATGTCCGGAGCGGACAGATCCAGCAGGCGCTTCAAACGGTTGTTACGGTTGATCACTCGACGATACAGATCGTTGAGGTCGGAAGTCGCGAAACGACCGCCATCCAGCGGAACCAGTGGACGCAGATCTGGCGGCAGAACCGGCAGAACGGTCAGCACCATCCACTCTGGCAGGTTGCCGGAACCCTGGAAGGCTTCCATCAACTTCAGACGCTTGGACAGCTTCTTGATCTTGGTTTCGGAGTTGGTTTGCGGAATTTCTTCACGCAGACGGCCAATCTCGTGTTCCAGGTCGATAGCGTGCAGCAGTTCACGGACAGCTTCGGCACCCATGCGGGCGTCAAAATCGTCACCGAACTCTTCCAGCGCTTCGAAGTATTGCTCGTCGTTCAGCAGCTGACCTTTTTCAAGAGTGGTCATGCCCGGATCGATAACGACATAGCTCTCGAAGTAGAGAACGCGTTCGATATCACGCAGGGTCATGTCCATCAGCAGGCCGATACGGGACGGCAGCGATTTCAGGAACCAGATGTGGGCAACCGGCGAAGCCAGTTCGATGTGCGCCATGCGCTCACGACGAACCTTGGCCAGTGCAACTTCAACGCCGCACTTCTCGCAGATCACACCACGGTGCTTCAAGCGCTTGTACTTACCGCACAGGCACTCGTAATCCTTTACCGGGCCAAAGATCTTGGCGCAGAACAGACCGTCACGCTCAGGTTTGAACGTACGGTAGTTGATGGTTTCCGGCTTTTTAACTTCACCGAACGACCACGAGCGGATCATCTCAGGCGAGGCCAATCCGATACGGATGGCGTCGAACTCTTCGACTTGACCCTGGTTTTTCAGCAAATTCAGTAGGTCTTTCAAGGCCTTTCCTCCTGGCGGAGCAGAGAGCGGGCAATCCTGCCCCGCTCTCGATCGCGTCACGTGTTATTCGGTTTCCAGATCGATATCGATGCCGAGGGAACGAATTTCCTTGATCAACACGTTGAAGGACTCGGGCATGCCCGGCTCCATACGGTGATCGCCGTCCACGATGTTTTTGTACATCTTGGTCCGGCCGTTCACATCGTCCGACTTCACTGTGAGCATTTCTTGCAGAGTGTAAGCAGCACCGTATGCTTCCAGTGCCCAGACCTCCATCTCCCCGAAACGCTGACCACCGAACTGCGCCTTACCACCCAGCGGCTGCTGGGTAACCAGGCTGTACGAACCGGTAGAACGCGCGTGCATCTTGTCGTCTACCAAGTGGTTCAGCTTCAGCATGTACATGTAGCCAACGGTAACTGGACGCTCGAACTTGTTGCCGGTACGGCCGTCGGTCAGCTGCATCTGGCCGCTTTCCGGCAGGTCTGCCAGTTTCAGCATGGCCTTGATTTCGCTTTCCTTGGCACCGTCGAACACTGGAGTGGCCATTGGAACACCGCCACGCAGGTTCTTCGCCAGATCCAGGATTTCCTGATCCGAGAAGCTGTCCAGATCTTCGTTACGACCGCCGATCTGGTTGTAGATCTCGTCCAGGAAGGTACGCAGTTCAGCGACTTTACGCTGCTCTTCGACCATCCGGTTGATCTTCTCGCCCAGACCTTTGGCCGCGAGGCCCAGGTGGGTTTCAAGGATCTGACCAACGTTCATACGCGAAGGTACGCCCAGTGGGTTGAGGACCACGTCGACCGGGGTGCCATTGGCATCGTGCGGCATGTCTTCAACCGGCATGATCACGGAGACCACACCTTTGTTACCGTGACGACCGGCCATCTTGTCGCCCGGCTGGATGCGACGACGGATTGCCAGGTAAACCTTGACGATCTTCAGCACGCCTGGAGCCAGGTCATCGCCCTGCTGCAGTTTGCGCTTCTTGTCTTCGAACTTGTCGTCCAGCAGACGGCGACGATCAACGATGTAGGCCTGGGCCTTCTCGAGCTGCTCGTTCAGAGCATCTTCAGCCATGCGCAGTTTGAACCACTGACCATGCTCAAGACCGTCGAGTACTTCGTCGGTGATGTCCTGACCTTTCTTCAGGCCCGCGCCGCCTTCAGCCTTGTGGCCTACCAGAGCGGAACGCAGACGTTCGAAGGTAGCGCCTTCAACGATGCGGAACTCTTCGTTCAGATCCTTGCGGATCTCGTCCAGCTGGGACTTCTCGATCGACAGTGCACGAGCATCACGCTCAACGCCGTCACGAGTGAAGACCTGTACGTCGATGACAGTACCTTTGGTGCCGGTAGGCACGCGCAGGGAGGTGTCTTTAACGTCGCTGGCTTTTTCACCGAAGATCGCACGCAGCAGTTTTTCTTCCGGAGTCAGTTGGGTCTCGCCTTTTGGAGTGACCTTACCTACCAGGATGTCGCCTGCGCCGACTTCAGCACCTACGTAAACGATACCGGCTTCGTCCAGTTTGTTCAGAGCGGCTTCACCCACGTTCGGGATGTCCGCAGTGATTTCCTCTGGGCCAAGCTTGGTGTCACGGGCCACACAGGTCAGTTCCTGAATGTGGATCGTGGTGAAACGGTCTTCCTGAACCACACGCTCGGACAGGCAGATGGAGTCTTCGAAGTTGAAGCCGTTCCATGCCATGAACGCGATGCGCATGTTCTGACCCAGAGCCAGTTCACCCATGTCGGTGGACGGGCCGTCGGCCATGATGTCGCTACGCTGAACGCGATCACCCTTGCTCACCAGCGGACGCTGGTTAATGCAGGTGTTCTGGTTCGAACGGGTGTATTTGGTCAGGTTGTAGATGTCGACACCAGCTTCGCCGGTTTCAACTTCGTCATCAGCAACACGAACCACGATACGGCTGGCATCAACGGAGTCGATCACGCCGCCACGACGAGCCACGACGCAAACGCCGGAGTCGCGAGCCACGTTACGCTCCATGCCGGTACCGACCAGCGGCTTGTCAGCGCGCAGGGTTGGTACAGCTTGACGCTGCATGTTCGAACCCATCAACGCACGGTTGGCGTCGTCGTGCTCGAGGAACGGAATCAGCGACGCTGCAACCGAAACTACCTGCTTCGGCGATACGTCCATCAAGGTGACGTCTTCCGGCGCCTTGACGGTGAATTCGTTCAGGTGACGTACAGCTACCAGTTCGTCGATCAGGACTTTCTGCTCGTTCATGGTCGCCGAAGCCTGCGCGATCACGTGATCGGCTTCTTCAATGGCGGACAGGAACACGATGTCGTCGGTGACCACACCCTCTTTCACCACACGGTACGGGCTCTCGAGGAAGCCGTACTGGTTGGTGCGAGCGTAAGCAGCCAGGGAGTTGATCAGACCGATGTTCGGACCTTCCGGCGTTTCAATCGGGCAGACACGACCGTAGTGAGTCGGGTGTACGTCACGGACTTCGAAGCCCGCGCGCTCACGAGTCAGACCGCCAGGGCCGAGTGCAGAGACACGACGCTTGTGGGTGATCTCGGACAGCGGGTTGTTCTGGTCCATGAACTGCGACAGCTGGCTGGAACCGAAGAACTCTTTCACCGCCGCAGCCACTGGCTTGGCGTTGATCAGATCTTGCGGCATCAGGCCTTCGCTTTCAGCCATCGACAGACGCTCTTTGACCGCACGCTCAACACGTACCAGGCCAACGCGGAACTGGTTCTCGGCCATTTCGCCTACGCAGCGAACACGACGGTTACCCAGGTGGTCGATGTCGTCGACGATGCCTTTACCGTTACGGATGTCGACCAGAGTCTTCAGTACCGCGACGATGTCTTCCTTGCACAGCACGCCCGAACCTTCGATCTCGGTACGACCGATACGACGGTTGAACTTCATCCGGCCGACCGCAGACAGATCATAGCGCTCAGGGCTGAAGAACAGGTTGTTGAACAGGGTCTCGGCAGCGTCCTTGGTTGGCGGCTCGCCTGGACGCATCATGCGATAGATCTCGACCAGCGCTTCCAATTGGTTGCTGGTGGAGTCGATCTTCAGCGTGTCGGAGACGAACGGACCGCAGTCGATGTCGTTGGTGTACAGAGTTTCGATGCGTACGACGCCGGCCTTGGCGATTTTCGCCAGGATCTCGGTCGACAGCTCGGTGTTGCACTCTGCCAGGATCTCACCGGTAGCCGGGTGCACGATGGCCTTGGCGGTGGTACGACCCAGAACGTAATCCAGAGGCACGTCCAGCTCTTTGATCCCGGCTTTTTCCAGCTGGTTGATGTGGCGGGCAGTAATACGACGGCCCTGCTCAACGATCACCTTGCCTTTGTCGTCCTGGATGTCGAGAACAGCAACTTCACCACGCAGGCGCTGAGGCACCAGCTCCAGGCTCAGGCCTTCGCCTTTCACGTGGAATACGTTGGTGGTGTAGAACGCGTCCAGCACTTCCTCGGTGGTATAACCGAGCGCGCGCAGCAGTACCGAGGCCGGCAGCTTACGACGACGGTCGATACGCACGAATACGCAGTCTTTCGGGTCGAACTCGAAGTCCAGCCACGAACCGCGGTAAGGAATGATGCGCGCGGAGTACAGCAGTTTGCCGGAGCTGTGCGTCTTGCCACGGTCGTGGTCGAAGAACACGCCCGGGGAACGGTGCAGCTGGGAAACGATAACACGCTCGGTACCGTTGATTACGAAGGTACCGTTCTCAGTCATCAATGGGATTTCACCCATGTAGACTTCTTGCTCTTTGATGTCCTTGATCGCTTTGTTCGACGATTCTTTGTCGAAAATGATCAGGCGCACTTTTACCCGCAAAGGTACGGCGAAAGTTACACCGCGCAATACGCATTCTTTGACATCAAATGCCGGTTCGCCCAGGCGATAACCGACGTACTCCAGCGCAGCATTGCCGGAGTAGCTGATGATCGGGAAAACGGATTTGAAGGCCGCATGCAGGCCCACGTCGCGGAACTGATCTTTAGTCGCTCCCGCTTGCAAGAATTCACGATACGAATCCAGCTGGATGGCCAGGAGGTAAGGCACATCCATGACGTCCGGCAACTTGCTAAAGTCCTTGCGGATACGTTTTTTCTCAGTATATGAGTAAGCCATCAGCGTTCCCCAGCTTGGTCACCTGCTTGTTTGGCCCCTCCCGACGGGAGCAGCCAGAAAATCGTGCAAACCCCATGGTTTGCGCCACCGCATCGGGTGGTTACAGCTCGTTATCGACACCGACCCAGTCGGCTGCCAATAACGGAAAAAGGCCGGTGGCAAGAGCCACCAGCCATCAGCCTGTCGCTTGACGCTCGGGCTGGAGGAGCAAAGTCGATGCTTACTTCAGCTCGACTTTAGCGCCTGCTTCTTCCAGCTTCTTCTTAGCGTCTTCAGCAGCTTCTTTCGAAACGCCTTCAGCTACAACCTGAGGAGCGCCGTCGACTTTCTCTTTGGCTTCTTTCAGGCCCAGACCGGTCAGTTCACGAACTGCCTTGATCACGTTTACTTTCTTCTCGCCGGCTTCAACCAGAACAACGTTGAACTCGGTTTGCTCTTCAACAACAGCGGCAGCAGCAGCTGGACCAGCAGCAGCAACAGCAGCGGTCACGCCGAAGGTTTCTTCCATTGCTTTGATCAGCTCAACAACTTCCAGAACGGTTTTCTGGCCGATTGCTTCGATGATTTGTTCGTTAGTCAGAGACATGACTCAATTCCTGATTTGGTGGACAGCCTGTACGGCCGTCGAAATAAACAAAAATACGCGAGAGTGGAAACGCTCAGCCTCAGGCTGCAGCTGCTTCTTTCTGATCGCGAATTGCCGCCAGAGTACGAGCCAGCTTGCTGGTAGCGCCTTGAATCACGCTCATCAGTTTCGCAATAGCTTCGTCGCGAGTTGGCAGGCTTGCCAGCACGTCGATCTCATTCGCTGCGAGGAACTTGCCCTCGAACGAAGCTGCCTTGATCTCGAACTTATCCTGACCCTTGGCAAATTCCTTGAACAGACGAGCAGCAGCGCCCGGGTGTTCGTTGGAGAATGCAATCAGGGTCGGGCCGGTGAACACGTCGTTGAGGACACTGTAAGGAGTGTCAGCAACAGCGCGCTTGAGCAGGGTGTTACGTACAACACGTACGTAAACGCCAGCTTCACGAGCCTCTTTACGGAGTCCGGTCATTGCGCCTACTGTTACGCCACGGGCATCAACCACGACAGCGGACAGAGCGACTTTGGCAGCCTCGTTGACTTCAGCGACGATGGCCTTCTTGTCTTCGAGATTAATTGCCACGGGTTTAACTCCTGCTTGTTACCGTTTCATTCGATCGAAACCGAATGTCGTTTTGGTGTCTGATTCGGTAAGGAACCGGGAGCACCATCTGCGTAGGCTTGAGGTTTAAGACTTGCGTCGCCTACGGTCTTGGATAGCCCCCGCCAGGCAGGGACCCCAATCTTTCAACTGGCGCAGTCAACTGCGCCAATTTTTGTCTTACGCGTCCAGCGAGCTCTGGTCGATGACCAGACCTGGGCCCATAGTGGTGCTCAGGGTAACGCGCTTGACGTAGATACCTTTCGAAGAAGCTGGCTTGATACGCTTCAGATCAGCGATCAGGGCTTCAACGTTTTCCTTCAGCTTGACGGCATCGAAGCCGATCTTGCCAACGGAAGTGTGGATGATGCCGTTTTTGTCGGTGCGATAACGAACCTGACCAGCCTTGGCATTTTTAACCGCGGTAGCGACGTCTGGGGTAACAGTGCCGACTTTCGGGTTAGGCATCAGACCACGTGGACCGAGGATCTGACCCAGTTGACCTACAACGCGCATGGCATCCGGGGATGCGATCACTACGTCATAGTTCAGGTCGCCGCCTTTCATTTCGGCAGCCAGGTCGTCCATACCTACACGGTCAGCGCCGGCAGCCAGAGCGGCCTCAGCAGCTGGACCCTGGGTGAACACAGCAACGCGAACAGTCTTGCCAGTGCCGTGTGGCAGCACAGTAGCGCTACGAACGACCTGGTCGGATTTACGCGGGTCTACGCCCAGGTTTACAGCTACGTCGAACGACTCGCTGAACTTGACAGTCGACAGCTCGGCCAGCAGTGCAGCGGCGTCTACAATGTTGTAGGCCTTGCCTGCTTCGATTTTGCCGGCGATAGCCTTTTGACGCTTGGTCAGCTTAGCCATTACACACCCTCCACGTTAAGGCCCATGCTACGAGCAGAACCGGCGATAGTACGCACGGCTGCATCCATATCAGCTGCAGTCAGATCCGCGTTTTTGGTTTTCGCGATTTCTTCCAGCTGAGCACGGGTAACAGTGCCAACCTTAACGGTGTTCGGACGAGCGGAACCGCTGGTCAGACCGGCCGCCTTCTTCAGCAGAACCGAAGCAGGGGTGGATTTGGTTTCGAAAGTGAAGCTACGGTCGCTGTAGACAGTGATGATCACTGGAGTCGGCAGACCAGCTTCCAGCCCCTGGGTACGGGCGTTGAAAGCTTTGCAGAATTCCATGATGTTCACGCCGTGCTGACCCAGAGCAGGACCAACAGGTGGGCTTGGGTTAGCCTGAGCGGCCTTCACTTGCAGCTTGATGTAAGCGGTAATCTTCTTGGCCATGAGGCACTCCAATTACGGGTTCGAACGCCTCGAAAGGCTCCCCGGTTACTTGCGCGTTTATCCCAGTGACGACAAAACCCCACAGCCTATGGCTGCGGGGTTGGGATGCTTGCTCAGCTAGACCTTTTCGACCTGACTGAACTCCAACTCTACCGGGGTAGAGCGTCCGAAAATGAGCACCGCCACTTGGATCCGGCTCTTTTCGTAGTTAACTTCTTCAACAACACCGTTAAAGTCAGCGAACGGCCCGTCATTGACTCGAACGGTTTCGCCTGGCTCGAACAACGTCTTCGGCTTCGGCTTGTCGCTACCGTCGGCAACGCGACGCAGAATCGCCTCAGCTTCTTTATCGGTGATTGGTGCTGGCTTATCAGCAGTTCCGCCGATAAAACCCATCACCCGAGGAGTATCCTTGACCAAGTGCCAAGTACCCTCATTCATATCCATCTGAACCAGCACATAACCTGGGAAGAACTTGCGCTCGCTTTTGCGCTTCTGGCCATTACGCATTTCAACCACTTCTTCAGTGGGAACCAGAATTTCGCCGAAGCCATCTTCCATGCCAGCCAGCTTTACGCGCTCGATCAACGAACGCATGACATGCTTCTCGTAACCCGAGTAAGCATGCACAACGTACCAACGCTTAGCCACGGGACACCCTTAGCCGACAATCAAGGAAACAAGCCAGCCGAGCAGGGAATCAAGCCCCCACAACAGCAACGCCATAACCAGGACAACAGCCACAACAATCAGCGTGGTCTGCGTGGTTTCTTGGCGAGTTGGCCATACGACTTTACGAATCTCGGTGCGAGCTTCCTTAACCAGTACAAAGAAAGACTTGCCCTTGGCAGTCTGCAGGCCTACAAAGGCAGCTACAGCAGCAATAACAAGCAATGCGAGTACACGGTACAGGATCGGCGAAGCAGCGTAATACTGATTACCGACAACGCCAACAATTACCAAAGCGACTACGACGAGCCACTTGAGTAAATCGAAGCGAGAGCCTTGAGCTTCAGCTTTAGGAGTCATCTATGAAGATCCTGTGAAAAGAAAGCCAGATACACCAAGTGAATCTGGCAGGTCAGGAGGGAATCGAACCCCCAACCTACGGTTTTGGAGACCGTCGCTCTGCCAATTGAGCTACTGACCTAAAACAAAATCAGGCCGACCATTATGCCGGCCTGAAAAAGACATTACAACCGTTTACTCGATGATCTTGGCTACGACGCCAGCACCAACGGTACGGCCGCCTTCACGGATTGCGAAACGCAGACCGTCTTCCATCGCGATGGTTTT
>NZ_JBXAIV010000020.1:0-31436 GCF_058796615.1 Pseudomonas sp. GW823-FHT04A03 | reverse complement strand
GCGGTAGTTCAGTCGGTTAGAATACCGGCCTGTCACGCCGGGGGTCGCGGGTTCGAGTCCCGTCCGCTGCGCCATATCTGTTTCAAGGACCACTGAACGCCTTGAAACACCGAAACCAACCTCTGGTTGATTCGGCTTCGATAGCAAAGACCCTGGTCGAAAGACCGGGGTTTTTTGTGTCTGAAATTTGACCTCTCCCCAATTCCTCCTTTGTAGCCGGCGACGAACGCAAGCCGTGGCTCGTTCGATGCTGTCGCGCAATCTGCGCCTGCGTCCATGGGTCGCTGCGATGCGATGCCGCATTGATTTTTGATTCTTTAGTCAAATTTTTGTAACTGGTTGTTTGCTGCGAGCGCAGAAACCTTTAAAGTTAACCTTTCGGTCAGCTTTGCACTGTCATCACGCCCTTTGTTTAGCCAAAAAGGGCTTCTGCAAGACTCGAGATTCCCAGTAGATAACCAGAAGGGCGGATCCATAACCGCCCAGAGGATGATCCATGTCCAACCGTGAAATATCCCGGCGCTCGTTCCTTCAGGGCGGGCTGGTGGCGGGTGTGAGCGTTACGCTCACGCCGCTCAGCAGTCAGGCGCTGGCTGCCTTGATGGAAAACAGCGTGACCGTGCCGTCCGAGCAGTGGCTCGGTAATAACGGCAAGGCGCGCCAGCGTAACGATGCCTTGTCCAAGGTCTGCGGCAGCAAAGTGTTTGCCCGCGACATCCGTTCCAAGGACATGCCGGGCTGGCCCCAGCAGCAAGGCCACGCCATGTTGCTGAAAACCATCAAGGCCGACCGCATCTACGACGGTTACGACCTGTCGTGGCTCGGCGCCGATCTGCAGCCTGATCGTATCGTTACCGCCGCCGACCTGGACAAGGACGGCATCGTGTTCCCTGAAGAGCACGCACCGGATCCGCTGCTGCCGGAAGGCAAAGTGCCGATGTTCATCGGCCACCCGGTTGCGATCCTGATCTGGAACGACTTCGAGCGTTTCCGTCAGGCCAAGAACAAACTCAAATTCAATGACAAAGCGATTCGTTACGGTGCGCAAGTACCGTTCTACGAAGGCGATCCCTATGGCAGTTTCCGCTACGTGCGCGTCGGTGGCCCGACGTCGGCGGACGAAGACGAGTTCGCCAGCCTCAAGGACTCGATCCTGTTCCCGATGCTGAAGAACCGTCGTCCGGTGTGGAATTCCCAGCCGAACCTGCACGGCAACCTGACCGAGCGCGGCCTGTTCTACGCCGATCGCATGAAAAAAGAGATCGACACCCCGCCGGACAACTGGCTGGTGTTCGACGAACGCTACAAAACCCCGTCGATCGAACCTGCCGCGATGGAGCCGGACAACGGCAACGGCTGGTACGACCCGGCGACCAAGACCCTGCATTTCGTCGTCGCCACTCAGTGTCCGCTGGAAACCGCCACCGAGACCGCGAAGATGATCGGGCCGTCGCGTTTCGGCCTGGCCAACCTGAACATGCACCCGGGTTACACCGTCGGTTACGGTTCCAAGGACCACAACATTTTCGTCTACTACGCGGCCTTGGCGGCGTTGTACGGCGCAGGTGTGCCGATTCGCCTGGCCAATGACCGCTACGAGCAATTCCAGAGCGGCATCAAGCGCCACCCGTTCGACATCCGTTACCAGTTGGCAGTGGACAAGACCGATCACAGCTTCAAGATTTTCCGTGCCGAGATGAGCGTCGACGGTGGCGGTCGGATCAACTACAGCCCGTCGGTGGCCGCCGTTGGCGCTACTGCGGCGCAGTCGATCTACTACATGCCGCAGAACGATCTGCAGGTCACCGCTTACCATTCCCGCGCCGTTGAAGCGGGTTCGATGCGCGGTTACGGCACGCTGCAGAGCATGGCCTCCACCGAAATGATGGTCGACGAAATCGCCGATCGCCTTGGTGTCGATGCCATCGATCTGCGCCGCAAGAACGCGCTGCGCTCGGGGATGAAAAACACCCAGGGCGCGATCCCGGCCGGTGCGCTGCGCCTGCACGAGATTCTCGACAAGGCTTCGCTGCACGAAGTCTGGAAAAACCGCGACGCAATCAAGAAACAGCGTGAAGCGGCAGATCCGGACAACTGGTATGGCGTTGGTTTTGCCATTTGTCAGAAAGACTTCGGCACCGGTTCTGAAGCGCCGATGGCCAGCATCGAGTTCACCGCTGACGGGCGCATTTCCCTGCGTCACATCGGTATCGAGATCGGTACTGGCATGTCCACTTCGCAAGCGTTGGTAGTGGCTGATTTCCTCGGCAGCGCGGCTCATGACGTGAAGACCGGCGAGACCGAATGGAAGGAAATGCAGCTGGTTACCGCCGGCAACCCTTACATCATGAGCCAGGCCGAGCAGGACAACTTCCTGCGTAACCCACGCTGGGTCGGCAAGCTGGCATCGGCCTCGTCCGCGACCAACTCCGCCTATTACTTCAGCCACGCCACCCGTGAAGCGGCGCGCGTGTTGTTCAACCACGGTCTGTGGCCGGCGGCGATGGAGATCTGGCGTCAGGGCCCTTACGGCGGCCAGGCCAACCCTTACGTGGTGCGTCGCGAAGATGCGCATTGGGTCGACGGCAAACTGACCGCCAATGGCATGCAGCCACTGACCTTCGAAGAGCTGGCCAAGCGTGCTCACGAGCGCGGTCTGGTCACCGGCGCCACGGTCCACGGTTTCAACCGCTGGAGCTGGGCAGAAGCCGAATACAGCATCGACGGCGTGCGCGAGCGTCTGCCGCTCGACGGTCTGGCGGTGAAGTACGGCGACGGCGCGCCGAAAGCCAAGAAAGCGCAGATGACCAGCGCCGGTTTCCACCTCCTGGATCGGCAGAACATCGCCTATCCGGTAGTTCAGTTGAACAACGCCGCCGTGACTTACTACAGCCCGGTCGCAACGCTGGTCGAGTTGAAGGTCAACAAAGGTTCGGCAGAAGTCGAAGTGCTCAACCATCACTCGTGGCTGGAATGCGGCCGGGTGCTGGTCGAAGAACTGGTTCGTGGCCAGCTCGAAGGCGGGATCGCCATGGGCATCGGTCACGCCTTGATGGAAGAGATGCCGCTGTACGAAGGCGGGCCGGGGGAGGGTGACTGGAACTTCAACCGTTATCGCCTGCCGATGGCGCGCCATGTGGCGGTGTGGAAGCAGACGTCGGAAATCCTGCCGCCGCTGTCGCCAAGCGACCCGTCCAAAGGCATCGCCGAAGTGGTGATGATCCCGGTGGTCGGCGCCATCGGTAACGCCGTGGCCCATGCCATCGGTAAACGTGTTCGCGATCTGCCAATCACTGCTGCGCGCATCAAGGAGGCCCTCAATGGCTAACCGTCCGCTTCAACTGACCCTCAACGGTCAATCCGTCGGCCCGGTGGACATCCCTGATGACCTGCCGATGATCGATTACCTGCACGAATACAAGAACCTCACCGGTTCGCGCCTGGGCTGCGGCCAGGGCATCTGCCACGCCTGCGTGGTGATCGTCGACAACCCGGACGGCACCAGCGAAGAAGTGCGCACCTGCATCACCGGCGCGCATTACTTCGAGGGCAAGAAAGTCCGCACCATCGAAGGCCACGCCAAGCGTGACGAGCAAGGCCAGGTCACCGAGCTGAACCCGATCCAGCAGCGTTTCGTCGACGAATTCGCCTTCCAGTGCAGCTACTGCGCGCCGGGCTTCGTCAACGCCGCGACCGTGCTGGTGGAAAAGCTGCAACGCCAGCCAATCGTCAAAAGCAAACTGGAACAAGTCATCGAGGACAGCCTCGGCCATCACGTCTGCCGCTGCACCGGGTACGTGCGTTACTACAACGCTACCCGCAACGTGCTGACCGATCTCGGCCTGGTCAAGGAGGGTTAAGCATGAAGCAATTACTGACCCGCCTGACCCTGGCGGTCGGGCTGGCTGCGCCTGTGTTGGCGGTGCACGCGGATGATCAGGTCAAGCGCGGCGAATACCTCGCCCGCGTGGCCGACTGCATGGCGTGCCACACGGCGCCCGGCGGCGCGCCATTTGCTGGCGGCCTGCCGATCGTGTCGCCGTTCGGCACGATCTACGGCACCAACATCACTCCAAGCAAAGAGCACGGCATCGGTTTGTACAGCGACGACGAGTTTTTCGCTGCGCTGACTGAAGGCAAACGTCGTGACGGCGCGAACCTCTATCCGGCGATGCCGTACACCTCGTATCACTTGATGCCGCGTGCGGATTCGGATGCGATTCACGCGTATCTGAAAACCATCGAGCCAATCGAGCGTGCAGCGCCGGTGACCAGTCTGAGCTTTCCGTTCAACGTGCGCCCGGGCTTGATCGGCTGGAACATGATGTACGGCAAAGCCTTGAAGCTCGAGCCTGCCGAAGGCAAAAGCGACGCCTGGAAACGCGGCCAGTACATGGTCGAAGTGCTCGGCCATTGCGGCGAATGCCATACGCCACGCGGCCTGCCGGGCGCGATGCAGTTGGACAAGCGCCTGACCGGCGGCATCCTCAACGGCTACCTGGCACCGAGCCTGCTGGCCACTGATCTGGCGGCACGCGGCTGGAATCATCAGGACCTGAGCACGTTCCTCAAGCACGGCATGAGCGCCCAAGGGACGATGTTCAACGAGATGTTCCCGGTGTTCCACAACAGCACTCAGGGTCTGAATGATCCGGATCTGGCGGCGATGGCGACTTTCCTGCTGGGCGACAAGCCTCCGGCGGCGAAAGAGCTGACCGAAGTGCCGGTGGATAAACTCAGTGCCAGCGCACGACGCGGCCGTCAGGAATACTTGAACGTCTGCGCCGGCTGTCACGCGGCCGGTGGCGAGGGCAAACCGCACATCGCGGTGGCCATGCGCGGCAACACCACGCTGCGTCTGGAAGACCCACGCAACCTGTTGCGAGTGATCGAGGATGGTATCGGCGAACAGAAATTCGCCGGGTTCGAACACATGCAGCCGATGCCGGGTTTTGCCGACAAGCTCAGTGCTGAACAGCTGACCGATCTGCTGAACTACCTGCGTCAGGGTTGGGGTGGTCAGTCGGCCGAGCTGGCGGTCGGCGATGTGCAGAAGCTTCAGGCTGACGCCCCGTCCATCGAGCATAAGGCGCACTGATCATGCAGCATCTCGATCTGCAGGTTGTGCGGCGGGCGCTGGAGTGGTCGACAGCGGGGCAGCGCATCTGGCTTTGCACCGTGTTGACCACCTACGGCTCGGCGCCGCGCGCGCCGGGTTCACTGCTGGCGGTGAATGACGGCGGACAGTGGATCGGGTCGCTGTCCGGTGGTTGCGTCGAGGAAGACTTTCTCGAGCGCGTCGCCGAAGGTGCGTTTCTCGATGCGATCAATGTCGTGCGTTATGGCGAAGGTGACGATCCACGTTCGCGGGTCAGCCTGCCGTGCGGCGGCATTCTCGACGTGCTGGTAGAGAAATTTGACGCCGGCTGCGATGTGCAGGCGCACCTGCGTGAACTCGAATCGGCGTTGCTGGGGCAGCGCCGGTTGATTCGCGAGGTCGATCTGGCCACGGGCGCGTGCAGCCTGTTTGCTGATCGCGAACAGGGTGCGCGGATCGAGCGTGAAATCGACCGGGTACGGATTCGCATCGGCGCCGCCCAGCGTTTGTTGCTGGCCGGCTATTCCAGCGTGGCGCAGGCCTGTGCGGAGTTCGCTGTCGGTCTCGGCTTCGAAGTAATTCTCTGCGACCCGCGCGATGAGGTGCTGGAGGGCGTGGTGCTCAATGGCGTGGAGATCCGCCGGCAATTGCCGTCGGTGTTCATCGCCGATGGCGGTTGCCACCGGGATACGGCGGTAGTGGCGTTGACCCACGATCCGCGTATCGACGATCTGGCGATGATGGAAGCGGTGCGCACCGAAGCGTTCTACATTGGCGTAATGGGCTCGCAGCAGACGTCGCAGAAACGCTTCGAGCGTTTGCGTCGGATTGGCGGTCTGGGGGAAAGCGAACTGGCGCGGATTCATGCGCCGATCGGCCTTAACCTGGGCAGCAAGACGCCGGCGGAAATTGCTTTGGCGGTGCTCGCGGATATTCTGCGGATTCGTAGCGGGATTGCGCGGGATCAGCTTTGATCCATGCTGAATGTAAAAAGGGCCGCTTTTCAGCGGCCCTTTTTTTTCGCGCATCAGAAACCGAGCTTGTCGCGCAGTCCGTAGTACCACGCGCCCAGCGCGGCGAACGGTGTGCGCAGCAGTTGCCCGCCGGGGAACGGGTAGTGCGGCAGGTCGGCGAACGCATCGAAGCGCTCGGCTTGTCCGCGCAGTGCCTCGGCCAATACCTTGCCGGCCAGATGCGTGTAAGTCACGCCGTGGCCGCTGCAGCCCTGGGAGTAATAGATGTTGTCGCCCAGGCGTCCGACCTGAGGCAGGCGCGACAGGGTCAGCAGGAAATTACCGGTCCAGGCGTAGTCGATCTTCACGTCCTTGAGCTGCGGGAAGGCCTTGAGCATTTTCGGGCGGATGATTGCTTCGATGTTTGCCGGATCCCGAGCGCCATACACCACGCCGCCGCCGAAGATCAGGCGTTTGTCGCCGGTGAGGCGGTAGTAGTCGAGCAGGTAGTTGCAGTCTTCGACGCAGTAGTCCTGCGGCAGCAGGGATTTCGCCAGCTCATCGCCCAGTGGCTCGGTGGTGATGACCTGTGTGCCGCATGGCATCGATTTGGCCGCCAGTTCCGGCACCAGATTGCCGAGGTAGGCGTTGCCGGCGACGATGATGAATTTGGCGCGGACCTTGCCCTGCGGTGTGTGCACAACCGGGTTGGCGCCGCGTTCGATGCGCACGGCTGGTGACTGTTCGTAGATGGTGCCGCCCAGGGATTCCACGGCGGCAGCTTCGCCCAGCGCCAGGTTAAGCGGGTGGATGTGGCCGCCGCTCATGTCGAGCATGCCGCCGACGTATTGATCGCAGGCGACCACTTCACGGATGCGGTGCTGATCGAGCAGTTCCAGTTGGGTATGGCCGAAGCGTTCCCACAAGCGCTTCTGCGATTCCAGGTGGCCCATTTGCTTGGCGGTGAGGGCGGCGAATACGCCACCGTCTTTCAGGTCGCACTGAATGTTGTACTTGCTGACGCGCTCACGAATGATCCGGCCGCCCTCGAACGCCATCTGCCCGAGCAGTTGCGCCTGCTTCGGACCAACGCTGCGCTCGATCACGTCGATGTCACGGCTGTAACTGTTGACGATTTGCCCGCCATTGCGCCCCGAGGCACCGAAGCCGACCTTGGCGGCTTCCAGCATGGTCACGCGAAACCCGTTCTCCAGCAGGAACAGGGCCGAGGAAAGTCCCGTATAACCAGCACCGATCACACAGACATCCGTCTCCACGTCATCCTGCAGGGCTGGGCGTGGTGGTACGGCGTTGGCCGACGCAGCGTAATAAGACTCTGGGTAAGGGGTGTTCGCCATCCTGCAGCCTCTGTTTAATATATTTTACGAGTGCAGCGATCCTACCCCAGTTGAAAAACCTCCGCCAGCCACCGGGAAATCTTCTTGCGGCGGGTCGAAATTAAATATTTTGCATATTCATAGGGTTAGGTGAAAAAAAGGTGTTGACACCCCTCCGGAATTCCGTAGAATGCCGCCTCACAGCAGGCACGTAGCTCAGTTGGTTAGAGCACCACCTTGACATGGTGGGGGTCGTTGGTTCGAGTCCAATCGCGCCTACCAAACAAAATCCGCTCTGCTGGGCGGTCTGGAAGGGCTCACCGAAAGGTGGGCCCTTTTTTGTTGTCTGCGATTTTCAGAACCTTTGCAAAATTTCGGTTTGGTCGACCGCAGCTACACTTCGGCACATTTGCAGAGGTGTATTCATGAGTCGCCAATTCAGGCGCGCCGGTCCAGGTGATATCGAAAACCTGTTGAAGATTGATTCTGTTGCTGAAAAAGATTGCGACCGTCGCGAGTACATCACGAGGGCTGTCAGGGCAGAGGAGTGCTGGGTTGTCTGCGAGACGGATGATCCTGGCGTTCCGCTCGGCTACGGATGTCTTGATCGAAGCTTTTTTGGAGAGTGGTTCATACCTCTCGTGATCGTCTCCAGTGCGAGCAGGCGTTCCGGCGTGGGGCGACAGATCGTGAACGGTCTGGAGCAACATGCTTGTGCAGAAAAGATCTTCACTTCGACCAATACGTCCAACTCACCGATGCGACAGCTGCTGACCAATCTTGGATATCAGCACAGCGGCAGGGTGGAGAATCTTGATCCGGGGGATCCCGAGCTCATTTTTGTAAAGTTCTTGAGCCAGGCGCGTATTGATCGCGATGGATTATGATCCATTCGTCGCCGACCATCGCGAGCGACCTTTTAAATAGTGTGGATATTTAATGGGTTACGGATTTTATTAACCATCCGGTTATCAAAAATACGTTGTTACATACTGGAAAAATCAGTAATATCCGTCCCGCGTTCACCACCACGGTTTATGCATTTTTAAATCCCAAGCTTCCATCAGCTGCTTGGGATTTTTTTTGCCCGCGATTTGCCTTTCCTGCACCTTCGCCCCGTCTCTCGTCTCGCCCGTTCCTGTTTTCCGGGAAGGGTGACAGGCAAGCCCACACTTTTTCGACTACTACTGTCAGGCTGATTTCATCTCTGCCGGACAGGAGTTCATCGATGCTGGTTCATTGGTTTCTTGCAGCGATTCATTTACTGGCGTTTGCCATGGGCTTCTGGGCGGTGTTGACGCGTGGAACCGCCTTCAGCCGCCTGGCGTCCGGCTCGGGTGAGGTCGGGCGCGTATTGCTTGCCGACAATCTATGGGGGCTTTCGGCGCTGGTGTTGCTCGTCACCGGTGGCATGCGGGCTTTTGGAGGTTATGAGAAGGGAACCGACTACTACCTGCATCAGCCGCTGTTCCATCTGAAGATGACGCTGTTTGTGCTGATTCTGCTTCTGGAACTCATGCCGATGATCACCCTCATCAAGTGGCGCGTGGACAAGGCGCGTGGCGCTGTCCCTGTCACAGGGCGTGCAAAGGTGTTCGCGCGGATCAGTCATGCCGAAGCGTTGCTGTTGATATTGATGGTCGTGGCAGCCACCGGGATGGCGCGTGGCGTTACATTTGGCTAGGCGGGCGAGATTCCCAGCCGCTATTCGGAAATGTCCGACAGCCAGCCCATGGAATGACGGTTAGTATCGGTTGCGAGAAGGGTTGAGGCAGGAAGGGGCGTGGCACGCGCCGTCACCAGGGAGGTGGGGGAATGGCAATACGGCGCTTGAATCTTTAGCCAGTCATTGCGCGCAGGCAAACGAACTGGCTACTGACTGCGATCGGTCTCAGGGCGTTTGTGGCTTGTCCGGAGCGGTCAGGCCAGCCTGGATGCGCTGGTAGATTTCTTCCCGGTGCACTGCAACGTTCTTCGGAGCATTGATGCCGATTCGAACTTGCTGGCCGCTGACGCCGAGAATGGTGATCGTGATGTCATCACCAATGTTTATGCTTTCACCGACTTTGCGGGTGAGTATCAGCATGGTCTTCTCCTTGATTGCTTTGTAGGGCACCTGATTCAGACAGTGCAGAGGTCGGTGGTACGTATAGATTAGTGCGAAGTCTTACAGTTTGGGTGCCTCTTTCTGACGCGCAGCAGCGGCATTAATTCCCAGCGCGTAACTATACAGGGGCTGTCGGCATCAATCTCGTAGTTTTATGCCGCAATTTGCGGGGCTCGGAAAGTATTCTCGAATGTTAAGATCGCCGCTTTGAGAATTCAGAGGGAAGCGTTGTGCGCAAATTGGTCTGGGTAGTCGCGGCACTGGCATTGGCAGGATGTGGCGAAGGCAAGAGTGTGGATGCGCAAAAGCCGAAACCGGCGGTGGTAACGGCGCCTGCTGCGGTGGGACCGCAGTGGGATCTGGAAGTGCGCGGTGAAACCCCTCAGGCCGTCAGCGACCTCAGCGGCTGGTTGATCGAGCATGGCTTTGTGGCCAGTGTCATCAAGGATGCCAGCGGCAAGACCCGGATCCTGCTCGGCCCTTTCAATTCGAAGACTGACGCCGAGGCGCGCCAGGCGGATGTGAATGCAGCGCTGGTCAAGGCGAAGAAGCAGAACATCGAAACGCTGGTGATCGAACGCACGGCGGAGCAATAAGGATCCGTTCGGCGGAGCTGACTAAAGGGTGTCCCCCGTGATTCGTTTTTCAAGGAGTCACTGAAGATACCCAGAAGGAGCTCCGCATGGCCTCCGCCAATCCTTACAAGTTGTTCGACGTTGTTTTGCGTCACAAGCAGCAGTTGAGCCCGCATCTCATGCGGATCACGCTCGCCAGCCCGACGGTCACCGAAATGGCAACCTGGGCGCCGGATCAGCGAGTGAAGCTGTTTTTCCCGGCAGCCGACGGCTCACCCGCCAGGCTTTCTCAAGGCGAGGGGTGGTACGCCCGTTTCCGCTCGATGCTGATCGATCGTCGCCCGGCGATGCGCACCTACACCATCCGTCATTTGCGCGCTGAGTCAGGTGAAGTCGATATCGATTTTGTCCTGCACGGCGAAACCGGCCCGGCCTCCCGTTGGGCGTTGCGAGCGCAACCTGGCGAGTCGATGCAGATTCTGGCCCCCGACAACCGATTCTCGGCACAAGAGGCGGGGGGATTTGAATGGAAGCCGCCGCAGACGCTCAAGCAACTTCTGCTGGTCGCCGATGCGACCGCCTTGCCGGCCGCCATGGGTATTCTGGAAGAACTGGCGGCACTGGCTGAGCCGCCGCAGACCCAGGCGTTTTTTGAAGTCGACAGTCGTGAGGACATGCTGGCGGTTCCTGACTGGCCCGGGCTTTCGGTGCAATGGCTGATCCGCGATCATGCAGCCGCCGGCACGTTGATGGTGGAAGCCGTGCGGCAGGCGACGTTGCCTGTCGATGCATCGCCGGTTGGGCAAGCGGTCGAGTTGGCGGAAGTCGACATCGAAGAAGAGATTCTTTGGGAGATCGCCGATACGGCCAGCGAGGGGTTCTATGGCTGGATCGCTGGAGAATCCGCTGCGGTCATGAGCCTGCGTAAATACCTGATCAAGGAGCGCGGTATCCCTCGTGAATCACTCAATCTGATGGGCTACTGGCGTTACAACAAGTCCGGCGGTTGAGCACAAAAAAGGCCTTGAGCTTATCGCTCAAGGCCTTTTCTTTTGATCAGGCGATCAACCGCAGGCTTTCAGGTTCACCGGGCCGACAAATTCGTTGCCGCGTCCCATCACGCAGGCCACGCTCTGGTTACGCTGACGTTCCCAGTCTTGCACCGGATAAGTCTTGTCCCAGGCTTCGTACAGTTGCCGATCCTGCTTCGACAAGCGCAAGCCGTATTGTTTGCTCATGTAAAAGTAGGTGCGGGCGATCATGCCGCGGATCGAAGGGCGGGGCATGACCTTCTTCGCCTTGAAGTCGACCTGAGTCAGGCAGGAGCCGTACTGACCTTTTTCGACCGGCAGCCAGCCGTAGCTGAAATTGCTGCGGTCGCCATTCACCTCGCCGATGCTCGGAACCAGGTTGTGCAGGTCGGCTTCGGCTTTCTGATAGCTCGGGTCGTAGCGTGTGCAATTCTTGCGGCCGCCTTCTTGCCAGCATTGACGCTGATGGCCGAACTGCCAGGCCGGAACGATGTGCTCCCATTCGATGCGGGACGCCCGTTTGGCGTTCTTGCGTGGAACATAACCGCAGGCGGCCAGATCAACCTTGTTGCCGGTGTATTTGCACCCGCAATAGAACTCGGTGGATTGAGGAGCGTACAGCTTCCAGGCGACCTTCTTGGCCTCGGTGAACGTACGCGGTGCGCCAGCTTGCGCACCCAGGGAAATAAACAGCAACAGCACAGCAGCAACACGCAGAATCATTGAATCAATCTTCCTTCGGCACAACCCAGAAAATCTGTACGCCGCCATCGTCGCGGTAGGCGAGGGTGACGTTGTCGTTCTCGTCGATCTCTTCCAGCAAGCGCTCCCACTCATCCGCCGGCTCGTCCGGAAGGCGGAAGATCAGTGCGGCTTTGGCTTTTTGTGCGGTGGGGGAGTTGATGATTTTTTGAACGCGCATGCCCATGCGTTCGTATGCGTCAGGAGCATCAGGGGAAGTGGCCACGAGGTTATCCTTATTAAGCTGTACGTGCATACAGTATTTAACTGTAGGCATTTTCGCAACTGCTTAAAATTCAAGAAAATCCTCTGACAGCGGTTTTCCGGTTTTGATGTCACGCAGATGAAATTTTTCTTTGGGGGAGGCGGGACCTTCCCCCTCCGTCAAGTTGACGAAGGGGGAAGTCAGTGCCCGATCAGGAAAAGATCGGGCGAGGGCAAATCAGTATTCCCAGAACATCCGTTGCAGCTCTTTGCTGTCGTTGGTCTTGGTCAGTGCGACCATGGCCAGGATGCGGGCTTTTTGCGGGTTCAGGTCGTGAGCAACCACCCAGTCGTATTTGTCGTCAGGTTGTTCGGCGTTGCGCAGAACGAAACCACCGGCATTGACGTGCGACGAGCGAATGATCTGCACGCCGTCCTTGCGCAGTGCTTGCAGGGTCGGAACCACGCGGGAGGAAACCGAACCGTTGCCGGTACCGGCATGGATGATCGCCTTGGCGCCGGACTGGGCGAGGGCCTTGTAGGCCGTGTCGCTGACATTGCCGTAGGAATAGGCGATTTCTACATCAGGAAGGCTCTTGATGTTTTTGATGTCGAATTCCGAATCCATGGTGTGGCGCTTTGCTGGCAGGCGGAACCAGTAGGATTTGCCTTCTACCACCATGCCGAGCGGGCCCCAGGCGCTTTTGAAGGCTTCGGTCTTGATGTTGATCATCTTGCTGACATCGCGACCCGACTGGATTTCATCGTTCAGGGTCACCAGTACGCCTTTGCCGCGAGCTTCTTTGCTGCTGGCGACAGCCACGGCGTTATACAGGTTCAGCATGCCGTCCGCCGACATGGCGGTGCCTGGGCGCATGGAGCCGACGACGATGATCGGCTTGTCGGTTTTTTCCACCAGGTTCAGGAAGTACGCGGTCTCCTCCAGGGTGTCGGTGCCGTGGGTGATGACGATGCCATCGACGTCTTTGCTGTCGGCCAGTTCGGAAACACGACGACCCAGTTGCAGGAGGTTTTCGTTGGTGATGCTTTCCGAGGCGATTTGCATGACCTGTTCGCCGCGCACATTGGCCAGCGTACTTAGCTCGGGAATGCCGGCGATCAATTGTTCGATGCCCACTTTCGCAGCCTGATAGGTCGCGCTGTTGGCTGCGCTTGCGCCCGCGCCGGCAATGGTGCCGCCGGTGGCCAGTACCACTACGTTGGCCAGCTTGGCCTGGGTTTCAGCTTCTTTTGCCTGGAGGGCGGTTGGCAGGAGCAGGAGGAGGGCCAAAGCGCCCGGAACGAAACTCTTCAAAGCAGATGTCATTATTTTTCTCTCTAGTAGTGAGACGGTGCTGATGCAGGTTCATCTAGATGCGCCCCGGGCCGATCTGAATGCCAGGGGTGCAGGGAGGGAGCAGGATCTGTACCAGTCGTACTGTGCTTGAGAGAAGTATTTAACTTTATGATTTATATCAATATTTTATAAGTCAAAGATGTCTTGTTTGAATCGTCTATCCGGTATTCCGAACACTGGATGCTTTCATGTTCGGCTCTCCGAAAAGGACTACTGCATCTGTCGATGCAATCAGGTTGCCGGTTTTGAGTTTTCTGCTAAAGAAACCGTCACGCAGGCCGATGCGTGCTAAAGGACACTGAAATTTAGGGAGTTCACATGTCACTGACGATCGGTTTTTCAAATCCCGGTTCGGTCACGATCGGCGGCAAAACTGCAGCGACGATCAATGCAATGAATGAAGCTGAGGCCGATGCGTCCGCCGAGGCACTGGGTACCGAGAAGGTTGAAACCAATCAGGTCAGAACCGGTGGTCCTGCCCAGGAAGCAAGCGCGAGCGAGGCTGAAGGCGGTGACAATCTGAGCGTCACTATCAAGACGCTGCTGAAACGGATGCAGGAACTGCAGAAGCAGCTTCAGGAGCAGCAACAGCAACTGGCTGCCGCTCAAGCTGCGAGTTACCCAACGCCCGAAGCCAAGTCGCAAGCGGTGATGTCCATCCAGGGGCAGATCGCTCAAACCAGCGGTGCGCTGCTGGAAGTCTCGGCTGCACTGGTCAAGGAAATGTCGAAGGGTTCTTCTGCCGGTAACGTGGTCAACACCACGGCTTGAGCACTCAAGGGGCGGATCGATGGATTCGCCCCGCAACGCAATACCGATTTCTGATTGTTGACAAATGGCGGCGTGATTCGCATAGTTCGGTCTACGCAAACGTTTGCGCGGCCTTCGCGATGGATTGAATTTGTCGTGGGGTGCAGCGAGCTTACGCCAGCGCAAGCGTTGCTCACAATAATCATAAGATCGGAGTGAACCCATGAAGCTGCCATTCGCTGGACGTCTTCTTGCTGTCGCCATGCTGGCTGCCGCATCCGCCGCACTGCCTGTCTCTTCGGCTTTCGCCGAATCCCCTGAAAAACCCAAAGTCGCCCTGGTCATGAAATCCCTGGCCAATGAATTCTTCCTGACCATGGAAGACGGCGCCAAGGCCTACCAGAAAGAACATTCCGCCGATTTCGACCTGATCTCCAACGGCATCAAGGACGAAACCGACACGGCGGGGCAGACGCGCATCGTCGAGCAGATGATTCTGGCGAAGGTTAACGCGCTGGTCATCGCACCGTCTGATTCCAAGGCGATGGTGCCGGTGATCAAGAAAGCCGTCGATGCCGGTATCACCGTGATCAACATCGATAACCAGCTCGATCCGACTGTGATCAAAAGCAAGAACATCAGCGTGCCGTTCGTAGGCCCGGACAACCGCAAAGGCGCGCGTCTGGTGGGCGAGTATCTGGCCAAGCAACTGAAGGCCGGTGACGAAGTCGGCATCATTGAAGGCGTCTCCACGACGACCAACGCCCAGCAACGTACCGCTGGCTTCAAGGATGCGATGGAGGCTGCGCAGATCAAGGTTGTCTCCCTGCAGTCCGGCGATTGGGAAATCGACAAGGGCAACAAGGTGGCCGCTTCGATTCTCAGCGAATACCCGGACGTCAAGGCGCTGCTGGCCGGTAACGACAGCATGGCCGTGGGCGCCGTTTCCGCCGTGCGCGCTGCAGGCAAGGCCGGTCAGGTGAAGGTTGTCGGTTACGACAACATCAATGCCATCAAACCGATGCTGAAGGACGGCCGCGTTCTGGCGACTGCCGACCAGTACGCCGCCAAGCAAGCGGTGTTTGGCATCGAGACCGCGCTGAAAATCATCAAGGGCGAGAAAGTCGACAGTGGTGCGAACGGCGTGATCGAAACGCCGGTCGAGCTGGTCACCCAGTAAGTCCTTAGGCGACACAACGGCGCTCGTCCGTCCGGGCGAGCGCATGGAGATTTTTATGTCAGTTTCCGCTCCGAACGCTGTCCTCTCGGTCAGCGGTATCGGCAAGACCTATGCGCAACCGGTTCTGACCGGCATCGACCTGACGTTGATGCGCGGTGAAGTGCTGGCGCTGACCGGTGAGAACGGTGCCGGCAAAAGCACCCTGTCGAAGATCATCGGCGGGCTGGTCACACCCACCACCGGTCAGATGCAGTTCCAGGGCAAGGAATATCGCCCCGGCAGCCGCACGCAGGCTGAAGAGCTGGGTGTGCGCATGGTCATGCAAGAGCTCAATCTGCTGCCGACGCTTTCGGTGGCGGAAAACCTGTTCCTCGACAACCTGCCGAGCAACGGTGGCTGGATCAGCCGCAAGCAGCTGCGCAAAGCCGCGATCGAAGCCATGGCTCAAGTCGGCCTTGATGCCATCGACCCGGACACACTGGTCGGCGAGCTGGGCATCGGTCACCAGCAAATGGTCGAGATCGCCCGTAACCTGATCGGCGATTGCCACGTGCTGATCCTCGACGAACCGACTGCGATGCTGACTGCCCGTGAAGTCGAGATGTTGTTCGAGCAAATCACCCGGTTGCAGGCGCGCGGCGTCTCGATCATCTACATCTCCCACCGCCTCGAAGAGCTGGCCCGGGTCGCGCAGCGCATTGCCGTATTGCGCGACGGTAACCTGGTTTGCGTCGAACCGATGGCCAATTACAACAGCGAGCAACTGGTCACCCTGATGGTTGGTCGCGAGCTGGGCGAGCATATCGATCTTGGGGCTCGTCATATCGGCGCGCCGGCCCTGACGGTGAAAGGTCTGACCCGCTCCGACAAGGTGCGCGACGTGTCCTTTGAGGTTCGCGCCGGTGAGATTTTTGGCATCTCGGGTCTGATCGGGGCAGGGCGCACCGAACTTTTGCGGCTGATCTTCGGCGCCGATGTCGCGGACAGCGGCACTGTGGCACTCGGTTCGCCGGCAAAAACGGTGAGCATCCGTTCGCCTGTCGACGCGGTGCGCAACGGCATCGCCCTGATCACCGAGGATCGCAAGGGCGAAGGCCTGCTGCTGAGCCAATCGATCAGCGCCAACATTGCCTTGGGCAACATGCCGGAGATTTCCAGCGGCGGGTTCGTCAACAACGGCGATGAAACCAAGCTCGCGCAGCGGCAGATCGACGCCATGCGCATCCGCAGTTCCAGCCCGACGCAACTGGTGTCGGAACTGTCCGGCGGCAATCAGCAAAAGGTGGTGATTGGTCGCTGGCTCGAGCGCGACTGTTCGGTGCTGCTGTTCGACGAGCCGACTCGCGGTATCGATGTCGGCGCCAAATTCGATATTTATGCCTTGCTCGGCGAACTGACCCGTCAGGGCAAGGCGTTGGTCGTGGTGTCCAGCGATTTGCGCGAGCTGATGCTGATCTGCGACCGCATCGGTGTGTTGTCGGCAGGGCGCCTGATCGACACGTTCGAGCGCGACAGCTGGACCCAGGATGACTTGCTTGCCGCCGCGTTCGCCGGCTACCAGAAACGTGATGCGCTGCTCAACGAAGCAGCGCCTAGGGATCTCCCATGAAAACTGCATCTTCCGCCGGCAAATCCAGTGGCAATTTCTACGGCCTCGGCACTTACCTGGGCCTGGCTGGCGCGTTGCTGGCAATGATTGCGCTGTTCTCGGTCATGAGCAGCCATTTCCTGTCGTACAACACCTTCAGTACCCTGGCCAACCAGATTCCCGACCTGATGGTTTTGGCGGTGGGCATGACGTTCGTCCTCATCATCGGCGGAATCGACCTGTCGGTAGGCTCGGTACTGGCACTCGCGGCCTCCACGGTCAGCGTGGCGATTCTTGGCTGGGGCTGGAGCGTATTGCCGGCTGCCTTGTTGGGGATGGCCGTCGCGGCGTTGGCCGGCACGGTTACCGGCTCGATTACCGTGGCGTGGCGAATTCCGTCGTTCATCGTGTCTTTGGGTGTGCTGGAGATGGCCCGTGGTCTGGCCTATCAGATGACCGGTTCGCGCACGGCCTACATCGGTGACTCGTTCGCCTGGCTGTCGAACCCGATTGCCTTCGGCATTTCGCCTTCCTTCATCATTGCCTTGCTGGTTATCTTCATTGCCCAGGCCGTTCTGACCCGTACCGTGTTCGGTCGCTACCTGATCGGTATTGGTACCAACGAAGAAGCGGTGCGGCTGGCGGGGATCAATCCAAAGCCCTACAAGATCCTGGTGTTCAGCCTCATGGGTCTGCTTGCCGGCATCGCAGCGCTGTTCCAGATTTCCCGACTGGAAGCGGCCGACCCGAACGCCGGCTCCGGCCTTGAGCTGCAAGTGATCGCTGCGGTGGTGATCGGCGGTACCAGCCTGATGGGCGGCCGAGGTTCGGTGATCAGCACCTTTTTCGGCGTGTTGATCATCTCAGTGCTGGCGGCCGGTCTGGCGCAGATTGGCGCGACCGAGCCGACCAAGCGCATCATCACCGGTGCGGTGATCGTGATCGCCGTGGTGCTCGACACCTATCGCAGTCAACGCGCAAGCCGACGGGGCTGATAAATGGCAACGATCAAGGATGTGGCGGCACTTGCAGGAATTTCCTACACGACCGTGTCCCACGTAGTAAACAAGACCCGACCGGTGAGCGAAGAGGTGCGGCTCAAGGTCGAGGCGGCAATCAAGAGTCTCGACTATGTGCCGAGCGCCGTGGCCCGTTCGCTGAAAGCAAAAACCACCGCCACCATTGGCTTGCTGGTGCCCAACAGCCTCAACCCGTACTTCGCCGAACTGGCGCGCGGGATCGAGGATTACTGCGAGCGTAACGGCTACTGCGTGATTCTCTGCAACTCCGACGACAACCCGGACAAACAGCGCAGCTACCTGCGGGTCTTGCTGGAAAAACGCATCGACGGCTTGATCGTCGCCTCGGCGGGTGGTGACAGCGGTCTGGCGCAAGGACTGGCGGGCGTAAAGACGCCGATGGTGATTGTCGACCGTGGACTCGAAGGCGTGGACGCCGATCTGGTGCGCATCGATCACGAATATGGCGCGTACCTCGCGACGCGCCATCTGCTTGAGCTCGGTCATCGCGACATCGCCACGATCGGTGGTCCGGCCAGTACCAGCGTCGCGCAAATGCGTCAGGCCGGTTTTGCTCGAGCGTTGAAAGAGGCCGGTATTGAAGTGTCCCCGTCGCGCATGCTGGAAAGCGACTTCACCAGCACCGGCGGTTACAACGCGGCTTCCGTCCTGCTTGAGCGCAACCCGCCGAGCGCGATCTTTGCCGGTAACGACATGATCGGCATCGGTGTGCTGCGAGCGGCGGCGGAACGTAACGTGCGCGTGCCCGCCGAGCTGTCGGTGATCGGCTTCGACGATATCCAGATGAGTCGCTACGTATATCCAGCGCTGACGACCGTGGGGCAGTCGATCCTGCAACTCGGCGAGATGGCCGCGGAAGTCTTGTTGCGAAGAATTGCCACCCCGGGTCTGGCGACGGATCAGCGGATCGTGACCCCGAGTATTGTCCTGCGCGAATCGACTGCACCGCTGTCCGGCGTGTTCACCGAATACCGCTGAAACGAATTGAAGAGTAGTGATGTATGTCCGCAAATGTAGTGGTAATAGGCAGCCTGAACATGGACCTGGTCACCCGGGCGCCGCGCTTGCCCCGGGGCGGTGAGACGCTGATCGGCCATTCCTTCGCGACCGTGTCCGGTGGCAAGGGCGCCAATCAGGCCGTAGCTGCCGCGCGACTGGGTGCACAGGTGTCGATGGTCGGCTGTGTCGGCAACGATGACTATGGCGTGCAATTGCGCGACGCGTTGCTGGCCGAGCAGATCGATTGTCAGGCGGTCAGCGTGGTGGAGGATTCCAGTGGCGTGGCGCTGATCGTGGTCGATGACAACAGTCAGAACGCGATTGTCATCGTGGCCGGTGCCAACGGTTCGATGACCCCGGCAGTCATCGACCGGTTCGACGCCGTGCTGCAAGCGGCCGACGTGATTATCTGCCAGCTGGAAATCCCCGACTCCACCGTAGGGCATGCGCTGAAACGCGGGCGTGAGCTGGGCAAGACGGTCATCCTCAATCCGGCGCCGGCCAGTCGCCCGCTTCCGGCGGACTGGTTTGCGGCCATCGATTACCTGATTCCCAACGAGAGTGAGGCCGCCGCTCTCAGCGGTTTGCCGGTGGACTCGCTGGAGACCGCTGAAAAAGCCGCAGCGCACCTGATTTCACTGGGCGCCGGCAAGGTCATCATCACGCTGGGGGCTCAAGGCTCTTTGTTCGCCAACGGTACGGGCTACCAGCATTTTCCTGCACCCAAAGTGAAGGCTGTCGATACCACCGCCGCTGGGGACACTTTTGTCGGTGGATTTGCGGCTGCACTGGCGGCCGGCAAAAGCGAAGTCGAGGCCATTCGTTTCGGGCAGGTCGCTGCGGCCCTGTCGGTTACCCGGGCAGGTGCCCAGCCCTCCATTCCCACCACCTCCGACGTACAGGCATTCAAACCCGCATGAAAAAGACTCCTTTGCTCAATGTCGCCCTGTCGCGGCTGATTGCTTCCCTCGGCCACGGCGATATGGTCGTGATCGGCGATGCCGGCTTGCCAGTGCCGCCGGGTGTCGAACTGATCGACCTGGCGTTGACGCACGGCGTGCCGGATTTCGTCAGCACCCTGAAAGTCGTGCTCAGCGAAATGCAGGTGGAAAGCCATGCACTGGCCAAGGAGATTTTCGATAAACAACCGACTGCGCTGTCCACGCTGGACGAGCTGAATGACGAAGGCTCGCTCGGGCGGCGTGACCTGCTCAGTCACGAGCAATTCAAAGTACTCAGCCGACAGGCACGAGCGATTGTTCGTACGGGCGAATGCCAGCCGTACTGCAACATCGTGCTGGTGTCTGGAGTTACGTTCTAAACAGGGTTCGCCCCTTTTGATTTCATCTGCACAAGGAATGCGCCATGCACCGCTATGCTCAAAAAATGCATCAACTGATTCGGAGTCTGCTGCTTTTGTCCGTGATAACCGCGACCGGCGCCCAGGCGGCGGAAAAGATCGACCTGATCATCGACACCGATCCGGGCGCCGACGACGTGGTCGCCCTGTTGTTTGCCCTGGCCTCCCCGGAGGAGCTGAACATTCGCGCGTTGACCACCGTGGCCGGCAACGTGCGTCTGGACAAGACTTCGCGCAATGCGCGTTTGGCCCGTGAGTGGGCAGGGCGGGAAGAGATTCCGGTGTACGCCGGCGCGCCGAAACCGCTGATGCGCACGCCGATCTACGCCGAAAACATCCATGGCAAGGAAGGCCTGTCGGGTGTCACGGTGCATGAGCCGAAGAAAGGCCTGGCTGAAGGCAATGCGGTCAACTACCTGATCGACACCCTGAAAAAAGCCAAGCCGCACAGCATCACCATCGCGATGCTCGGCCCGCAGACCAACCTGGCCCTGGCGCTGATTCAGGAGCCGGAGATCGTTCAGGGGATCAAGGAAGTGGTGATCATGGGTGGCGCCCACTTCAATGGCGGCAACATCACGCCAGTGGCCGAATTCAACCTGTACGCCGACCCGCAAGCGGCGGAAGTGGTGCTCAAAAGCGGCGTGAAACTGACTTACCTGCCGCTGGACGTGACCCACAAGATCCTGACCAGCGATGCGCGCCTGAAGCAGATTGCGGCGCTGAACAACAATGCGAGCAAGATTGTCGGCGACATCCTCAATGAGTACATCAAAGGCGATATGGAGCACTACGGTATCCCGGGTGGCCCGGTGCATGACGCCACCGTCGTGGCTTATCTGCTCAAGCCTGAGCTGTTCACTGGCCGGTCGGTGAATGTGGTGGTCGACAGCCGTGAAGGCCCGACCTTCGGCCAGACCATTGTCGACTGGTATGACGGCTTGAAGGCGCCGAAGAACGCCTTCTGGGTGGAGAACGGCGATGCCCAGGGCTTCTTCGATCTGTTGACCGAGCGTCTGAAACGTCTGAAGTAAGCCATATGCCCGCAGGTGCCAGCTTGCGGGCGTTTACTCCCTCTCGGTGTCCGATGTTCCTTTGAAGTCATCGGGATACTTCTCGAACAGCTGGGCGATGAACGACTGCGCGCCCTGTGTTCCCAGCGTCTTCACCAGCAAGTCGATGCTGATCAGTGCCAATTCCTCCGGACTGCCCGGACTGTAAGAGCTGTGCCCTTGTGGCCAGGTGGCCTTGATGTCGGCGGTAATGCTTACGGTGGTCATGGCAAGGCTCGGTCGCGGGATCGGAGTTTTGAGTTAACCACTTTGCCGAGCGTTTAGCACTGCGACTTAGGCATGAGCGCAGGGCTATGCGACACTTGGTCGTTTCCGCAAAAAACAAGGATTGCGCTGTGCAGATCGATTTGAATAGCCCCGACGGCCTGACCCTTGATGCTGTCCGTCGGATGCTGGCGTCGGCCAGTGATGACGAACACACCCAACTGCGCGTGACCAAGGGCGGGATCGCCTATATCTCCTCGGGTGTCACTGGCGGTCAGGACATCGATGGCCTGCTGTTTCGTCTGGAAACTTGGGCAAAAGGCTCGGGATACGTGGGAAATGTCGCGGCCAGCGATGAAGTCTGGGTCATGCAGATTTTCAATGCGCTCAAGGACAACTGGCCGAATCCGCCCTACGACTACATTGATGTCTACTGAGCGTCATTAATATTCAGTGACGTTTTACAAGGTGAAGCTTCAGGCGTTGCTCAGGCACACTCGGCGTTTTTCCGATCGTGGGGCAGGGTGATGGCACTCACCGTGAAACCAAACGCCGTATTGGCGGTCGCACGATCTCTGCTCAAAATTGAAATAAGGAGGCTTCAATGCCTTGGAAGTTCGCGTCACTGGGTGCACTGATGGCCGTTGCTTTGTTGGGTGGTTGCACCACGACCTCCAGCGAGTCGCAGAAGGATCCCGTGGCGACTGAGGCCGGACATAGTCGTTGTGAAGCATCGGCTGCGGAGTTCGCTCTCGGCAAAAAAGCTTCGCCGGAGTTGTTGGAGCAAGCACGCAAGAAGGCCGGTGCGCAGAACGCCCGGTTCCTCAAGCCGAATGACATGATTACTTTGGAGTACCGCTCCGATCGCCTCAACCTGAATACCGATCAGAATCTGGTGGTTACCCGCGTCAACTGCGGCTGAGCCTTCGGACTTTTGTTTCTCCCATAAAAAACCCCGTCACATGGACGGGGTTTTTTTAGTGCGCCGGGAAATTACTCTGGGCGAACTTGTGCAGCTTGCATACCCTTTTGGCCTTTCTCAGCCACGAAGGAAACGGTTTGGCCTTCTTTCAGGCTTTTGAAACCGTCAGTTTCGATAGCTTTGAAGTGTACGAACAGGTCGTCACCGCCACCTTGAGGAGTGATGAAGCCGAAGCCTTTTTCATCGTTGAACCATTTAACGGTGCCGGTTTGGCGATTAGACATGGTGTATCTCCAAGAAACATATATTTTCAGTAGTACTGTGCTGCTCAGGCCAACTGGGCACACCGGGGTATCATAGTCGAAATGTTCGCTTTGGTAGCCCCCCGGACGTGCTGTTTGCCAATCAGTCGTGTTTTCTTTACTGCCTGTTTCGGCTGGAGGCCCCGGTTTAAAAGGCTTTCAGCGAAAAATAAAGACAATAAAAAAACCTGTAAAACCTGCATAAATCGTACGAAAAGGCCTGAATCAGATGCTTTTCAGCGGTGCTGGGGGCAGTGAAAAGGCCTGCTTCATCATTTTTTCGCCGGGGTATTGGCCTTGCATTTGGCAATTTGTCCCAGGGCTTTCTGCTGCAATTCCTGGCTGGCCTTGTTGTCCATCAGCGCTTGAATGTCGCTGGCCGGGTACGACTTGATGGCATCGGCACCGCACGCGCAGTGGGATTTTGCGGCAGCGGCACCGATTTGCGGAGTTGCCGCCTGGGTGCACTGAGCCATGTATTTCTCACGCTCGCCCTTTGGCCAGTCGGCGTGGGCGCTCAGCGGCAGCAGCAAAACGAGAGGGGCGACTGCGGCAAGCAGGGTGTTAAGACGCATGCGAGGATGCTCCTTGTGGGTCAATGTCTTGTTATCTGAGGGCCCAAAGGCCGATCAAGTTCAGCACTCTGGCATAAAACGGACGATTTGCCTCTCGGTAAAAACCTGAGTGCATCGGTGACCGTTCATCTGTGCTAGCATGCCCCGCTCGGGCGTTCGCAGGCTCCGGATGACCTTCAGTCCCGGTAGCGGCAGCGTACGAATTTTCTGATTTGAATCCCAGTCACTCTGGTTCGGTTTTCCGGTTGGCCGCAAGGCTCCTGCCGCTGTAAGGCAGGCGTTCGTCATTGAATGGCCTGGATCGGATCTTGTACTGGCTCATCCCAACCCACGTGACCTTTGGTAGGGGTCACCACTAGGAGAGGAGGCGCCATGCCAACTATTACTCTTCCCGACGGCAGTCAACGTTCATTCGATCACCCGGTTTCCGTAGCCGAGGTCGCTGCATCCATTGGTGCAGGCCTGGCCAAGGCCACCCTGGCCGGCAAGGTGAACGGCAAGCTGGTCGACGCCAGCGACATCATCGACAGCGACGCAACGCTGCAAATCATCACGCCAAAGGATGAGGAGGGGCTGGAGATCATTCGCCACTCTTGCGCCCACCTGGTCGGCCATGCGGTCAAACAGCTGTACCCGACTGCAAAAATGGTTATCGGGCCGGTCATCGACGAAGGTTTCTATTACGACATCGCCTTCGAACGTCCTTTTACTCCGGACGACATGGCAGCCATCGAACAGCGCATGCAGCAGCTGATCGATACAGAATATGACGTCATCAAGAAAGTCACTCCGCGTGCCGAAGTGATCGAAGTGTTCAAGGCCCGTGGCGAAGACTACAAGCTGCGTCTGGTCGAAGACATGCCGAACGAGCAGGCCATGGGCCTGTACTATCACGAAGAATACGTCGACATGTGCCGCGGTCCGCACGTGCCGAACACCCGCTTCCTGAAATCCTTCAAGCTGACCAAACTGTCCGGCGCCTACTGGCGCGGCGATGCCAAGAACGAGCAATTGCAGCGCGTTTACGGCACTGCGTGGGCTGACAAGAAGCAACTGGCGGCTTACATCCAGCGTATCGAAGAAGCTGAAAAGCGCGATCACCGCAAGATCGGCAAGCGCCTGGGCCTGTTCCACACCCAGGAGGAAGCGCCGGGCATGGTGTTCTGGCACCCGAATGGCTGGACGCTGTACCAGGTACTCGAGCAGTACATGCGCAAGGTGCAGCGCGACAACGGCTATCTCGAGATCAAGACGCCGCAAGTCGTTGACCGCAGCCTGTGGGAGAAATCCGGGCACTGGGCCAACTACGCCGACAACATGTTCACCACCGAGTCGGAAAGCCGCGACTACGCCATCAAGCCGATGAACTGCCCTTGCCACGTGCAGGTGTTCAACCAGGGCCTGAAGAGCTACCGCGAGCTGCCGATGCGTCTGGCCGAGTTCGGTGCCTGCCACCGCAACGAGCCGTCGGGTGCGCTGCACGGCATCATGCGTGTGCGTGCGTTCACTCAGGACGACGCCCATATCTTCTGCACCGAAGAGCAGATGCAGGCTGAATCCGCTGCGTTCATCAAGCTGACCATGGACGTTTACCGCGACTTCGGTTTTACCGATGTCGAGATGAAGCTGTCCACTCGTCCGGAAAAACGCGTCGGTTCCGACGAGCTGTGGGATCGCGCCGAAGCGGCCCTGGCTGCAGCCCTTGATAGCGCTGGCCTGCCGTACGATCTGCAGCCGGGTGAGGGTGCGTTCTACGGTCCGAAGATCGAATTCTCGCTGAAAGATTGCCTCGGCCGCGTGTGGCAGTGTGGTACCTTGCAGCTCGATTTCAACCTGCCTGTGCGTCTGGGAGCCGAATACGTCTCCGAAGACAACAGCCGCAAGCATCCGGTGATGTTGCATCGTGCGATCCTCGGTTCGTTCGAGCGTTTCGTCGGGATTCTGATCGAGCACTACGAAGGTGCATTCCCTGCGTGGCTGGCGCCAACCCAGGCAGTGATCATGAATATCACTGATAAACAGGCAGATTTCGTCGCTCAGGTCGAAAAAACTCTCAACGAAAGCGGGTTTCGTGCCAAGTCCGACTTGAGAAATGAAAAGATCGGCTTTAAAATCCGCGAGCATACTTTGCTCAAGGTTCCATATCTCTTGGTTATTGGGGATAAGGAAGTCGAGATGCAGACTGTCGCTGTGCGTACTCGTGAAGGTGCTGACCTGGGCTCGATGCCCGTCGCCCAGTTCGCTGAGTTTCTCGCGCAAGCGGTTTCCCGGCGTGGTCGCCCAGATTCGGAGTAATTATTATTAAGCGTGAAATGAGACAAGATAAACGAGCTGCACCGAAAGCCCCGATCAACGAGAATATCTCGGCACGCGAGGTTCGGTTAATTGGCGCTGATGGCGAGCAGATTGGCATCGTCTCGATTGATGAAGCGCTTCGTATTGCTGAAGAAGCAAAGCTTGATCTGGTAGAAATCTCTGCCGACGCAGTCCCACCGGTTTGCCGGGTGATGGACTACGGCAAATCGATCTTCGAAAAGAAGAAGCAGATTGCTGCGGCGAAGAAGAACCAGAAGCAGATTCAGGTAAAAGAAATCAAGTTTCGTCCAGGGACGGAGGAAGGGGATTACCAGGTAAAACTGCGCAACCTGGTACGTTTCCTGAGTGACGGGGACAGGGCCAAGGTATCCTTGCGATTCCGCGGCCGTGAGATGGCCCACCAGGAGCTGGGGATGGAACTCCTCAAGCGGGTTGAACAAGACCTGCTCGAGTACGGTTCGGTCGAACAGCATCCTAAGATGGAAGGACGCCAGCTGATCATGGTCATCGCCCCGAAAAAGAAGAAGTAATCAACAGGGCACGGCAGGCCTTCTGATTATGTTTATCAACTGAATGCGGAGTATCCGAACATGCCAAAGATGAAAACCAAAAGTGGTGCTGCTAAGCGGTTTCTGAAAACTGCTAACGGTATCAAGCACAAGCACGCTTTCAAGAGCCACATCCTGACCAAAATGTCGACCAAGCGTAAGCGTCAACTGCGCGGTAGCAGCTTGCTGCATCCGTCTGACGTGGCAAAAGTCGAGCGCATGCTGCGCCTTCGTTAATTTTTGGATCAAGAATAGAGGAAGTAACTCATGGCTCGTGTAAAGCGTGGCGTCATTGCCCGTAAACGTCACAAAAAAATTCTGAAACTTGCTAAAGGCTACTACGGCGCACGCTCCCGCGTATTCCGTGTTGCCAAGCAAGCGGTAATCAAGGCAGGCCAATACGCCTACCGTGACCGTCGTCAGAAAAAACGTCAGTTCCGCGCTCTGTGGATCGCTCGTATCAACGCTGGTGCTCGTGTTAACGGTCTGTCCTACAGCCGTTTCATCGCTGGCCTGAAAAAAGCGTCCATCGAGATCGACCGTAAGGTTCTGGCTGATCTGGCAGTGAACGAAAAAGCGGTGTTTGCTGCGATTGTCGAGAAAGCTAAAGCCACCTTGGCTTAAGTACCCCCGACAATCACCCGGCCTCACCTCCGTGGGGCCAGGTGGTAAACGTCTTAAATAGGGGAAGAGCCTTCAAGCTCTTCCCCTATTTTGTATCTGGAGTCTGTACATGGAAAACCTGGATGCGCTGGTCTCTCAAGCACTAGAGGCTGTGCAAAGCGCTGAAGATATCAATGCCCTGGAGCAAATCCGGGTTCAATACCTTGGCAAAAAGGGTGAATTGACTCAGGTGATGAAGACCCTGGGGAATTTGCCGGCAGAGGAGCGTCCGCAGGTCGGCGCCCTGATCAACGTTGCCAAGGAACGTGTCACAGGCGTTCTCAATGCGCGCATGGCTCTGTTTGAGGAAGCCGAACTGGCTGCCAAACTGTCTGCCGAATCCATTGACGTGACCCTGCCGGGCCGTGGTCAGACCTCAGGTGGTCTGCATCCGGTAACCCGGACTCTGGAACGTATCGAACAGTTCTTCACCCATATCGGCTACGGCATTGCCGAAGGCCCTGAGGTCGAAGACGACTATCACAACTTCGAGGCGCTCAACATCCCAGGCCATCACCCGGCCCGGTCGATGCACGACACCTTCTATTTCAACGCCAACATGTTGCTGCGCACCCACACCTCGCCGGTACAGGTCCGCACCATGGAATCGAAAAAGCCGCCGATCCGCATCGTCTGCCCGGGCCGTGTGTATCGCAGCGACTCCGATATCACCCACTCGCCGATGTTCCATCAGGTCGAAGGCCTGCTGGTCGATCGCGATATCAACTTCGCCGACCTCAAAGGCACGATCGAAGAGTTCCTGCGGGTGTTCTTCGAAAAAGAACTGGCCGTGCGTTTCCGTCCTTCGTACTTCCCGTTCACCGAGCCTTCCGCCGAAGTCGACATGGAATGCGTGATGTGCAGCGGTAAAGGCTGCCGCGTCTGCAAACAGACTGGCTGGCTGGAAGTGATGGGCTGCGGCATGGTTCACCCGAACGTGTTGCGCATGTCCGGGATCGATCCGGAAGAGTTCTCGGGCTTTGCCTTCGGCATGGGCGTTGAGCGTCTGGCCATGCTGCGTTACGGCGTGAACGACTTGCGTCTGTTCTTCGACAACGACTTGCGGTTCCTCGCGCAATTTCGCTAGTCGTAACGAATTCTTAGGAGAGCAGGATGAAATTCAGTGAACAATGGCTGCGTGGCTGGGTAAGCCCGCAGGTAGATCGCGACGCGCTGGTTGCCCGTCTGTCGATGGCCGGTCTTGAGGTCGATAGCGTTACGCCGGCCGCCGGTGTTTTCAGTGGCGTGGTGGTGGGCGAGGTACTGAGCACCGAGCAGCATCCCGATGCCGACAAATTGCGCGTGTGCCAGGTCAGCAACGGCGCGGAAACTTTCCAGGTCGTGTGCGGTGCGCCAAACGTGCGTCCGGGCCTGAAGATTCCATTCGCGATGATCGGGGCCGAGCTGCCGGGCGACTTCAAGATCAAGAAGGCCAAGCTGCGTGGTGTCGAGTCCAACGGCATGCTGTGCTCGCAATCCGAGCTGCAGGTCGGTGAAGGCAATGACGGTCTGATGGAGCTGCCGGCCGATGCGCCGGTGGGCGAAGATTTCCGTGTTTATCTGGACCTGGAAGACGCCAGCATCGAAGTCGATCTGACTCCGAACCGCGGCGACTGCCTGTCCCTGGCCGGTCTGGCCCGTGAAGTCGGCGCGCTGTACGACACTCCGATCACTCGCCCGGTGGTGATGACCGTTCCGGCTGTGCACGATGAAGTGCGCTCGGTAGAAGTCCTGGCACCTGCTGCCTGCCCGCGTTACCTGGGCCGTGTCATCCGTAACGTTGACCTGTCCAAGCCGACGCCGCTGTGGATGGTTGAGCGCCTGCGTCGCGCCGAAGTCCGCAGCATCGACGCCGCCGTCGACATCACCAACTACGTGATGCTCGAGCTGGGGCAGCCGCTGCACGCTTTCGATCTTGCCGAAATCAATGGCGGCATCCGTGTGCGCATGGCGGAAGAGGGCGAGAAGCTCGTACTGCTCGACGGTCAGGAAGTCAGCCTGCGTAGCGATACGCTGGTGATCGCCGACCACACCCGCGCTCTGGCGATTGCCGGCGTGATGGGGGGCGAGCACAGCGGCGTGTCAGCGACCACTCGCGACGTATTCCTTGAAAGTGCGTTCTTCGACCAGATCGCTGTGGCGGGCAAGGCTCGTTCCTACGGTCTGCACACCGATGCTTCGCACCGCTACGAGCGTGGTGTTGACTGGCAATTGGCCCGTGAAGCCATGGAGCGCGCCACTGGCCTGCTGCTGGAAATCACCGGTGGTGAAGCCGGTCCGATCATCGAGACCGTCAGCGAGCAGCACTTGCCGTCGATCGCGCCGATCACCCTGCGTGCGCAGCGCATCACCCAGATGCTGGGCATGGAAATGGATTCGGCCGAAGTCGAGCGTCTGCTCAATGCTTTGGGTCTGAAGGTTTCCGCTGACGGGGCAGGGCAGTGGCGCGTAGAAGTGCCGAGCCATCGCTTCGATATCAGCCTGGAAGTCGATCTGATCGAAGAGCTGGCACGTCTGTACGGTTACAACCGCCTGCCGGTTCGTTACCCGCAAGCTCGTCTGGCGCCACAGGCCAAGGCCGAAGCGCGCAGCGATCTGCCGGAGCTGCGTCGTCTGCTGGTGGCTCGCGGTTATCAGGAAGCGATCACTTACAGCTTCATCGATCCGAAGCAGTTCGAGCTGTTCAATCCGGGTGTCGAGCCGCTGCTGTTGGCGAACCCGATCTCCAATGACATGGCCGCCATGCGTTCGTCGCTGTGGCCGGGCCTGGTCAAGGCGTTGCAGCACAACCTCAATCGTCAGCAGGATCGTGTTCGTCTGTTCGAGAGCGGTCTGCGCTTTGTCGGTCAGCTGGAAGGTCTGAAGCAAGAGCCGATGATTGCCGGTGTGGTGTGCGGCAGCCGTCTGCCGGAAGGCTGGGCGCAAGGTCGCGATACCGTGGACTTCTTCGACGTCAAGGCTGACGTAGAAGCGGTGCTGGGCTTTGCCGGTGCGCTGGATCAGTTCACTTTTGCACCGGGCAAGCATCCTGCGCTGCATCCGGGCCAGACCGCACGCATCGGGCGGGATGGGCGTGAAGTCGGCTTTATCGGCGCGATTCACCCTGAGCTGTCGAAATCCCTGGGTCTGGACCGTCCGGTCTTCGTCTTCGAGCTGGTTCTGGCTGAAGTCGCTCTGGGTAAAATGCCGAAATTCCACGAGTTGTCGCGCTTTCCTGAAGTGCGTCGTGACCTGGCACTGATTGCGCACAAAGACGTTGCAGCCTCGGCTGTACTGGACGTAATCCGTGAAAATGCAGGCGAATGGCTGACAGACCTCAGGCTATTTGACGTGTATCAGGGTAAAGGCATTGATCCTGATAGAAAAAGCCTCGCAGTCGGCTTGACCTGGCAGCATCCATCGCGCACTCTTAATGACGATGAGGTGAATTCGACGACGCAAAATATCCTCACCTCGCTCGAACAAAGGTTGAACGCCACGTTAAGGAAGTGACGTATGGGGGCTTTGACGAAAGCTGAGATGGCGGAACGTCTGTATGAAGAGCTGGGCCTGAACAAGCGGGAAGCCAAGGAATTGGTTGAACTGTTTTTCGAGGAAATCAGGCACGCTCTTGAGGACAACGAGCAGGTCAAATTGTCGGGCTTCGGCAATTTCGACCTTCGGGACAAACGCCAGCGGCCTGGCCGCAACCCGAAAACGGGGGAAGAAATCCCGATCACGGCTCGCCGTGTGGTCACCTTTCGTCCAGGGCAGAAGTTGAAGGCCCGAGTTGAGGCTTATGCTGGAACCAAGTCATAACGACGAACTACCCGTCATCCCGGGCAAACGCTACTTCACCATTGGTGAAGTCAGCGAGCTGTGTGCGGTTAAACCGCACGTGCTGCGCTACTGGGAGCAGGAGTTTCCTCAGCTCAACCCCGTCAAACGCCGCGGAAACCGCCGGTATTATCAGCGCCAGGACGTGCTGATGATCCGGCAGATCCGCGCGCTCCTTTACGATCAGGGGTTCACCATCGGCGGCGCGCGCCTGCGTCTGTCCGGCGATGAAGCCAAAGACGACACCACCCAATACAAGCAAATGATCCGCCAGATGATCGCCGAGCTCGAAGATGTTCTGGTGGTTCTCAAGAAATAATTTCGTGCTTTTAAATACTTCCAGTTTTCAAAAGCTTGCGATATATTCTTGAGCGTTCTTCGAGATGGAGAACGAGTTTCACGCCTAGTCGGGGCGTAGCGCAGTCCGGTAGCGCACTAGCATGGGGTGCTAGGGGTCGAGTGTTCGAATCACTCCGTCCCGACCATATAATTCAATGACTTAGCCCAACTTTAGCGAGTTGGGCTTTTTCATGTGCAGTGACTTTTGCAGGGGATCCAGTTTCCTCTTCACTCAATTCAGACACTCAAGCCGATCATCCCGATCGGCTTTTTTGTGCCCGCTGTCTCGTCCTGAATAAGGTTTACACCTTCTGGCTTCTTATCAGGAGGGTGCAATGGATTCGGGCACAAAACGCAG
>NZ_JBXAIV010000019.1:0-48954 GCF_058796615.1 Pseudomonas sp. GW823-FHT04A03 | reverse complement strand
ACTGCGTTTTGTGCCCGAATCCATTGCACCCTCCTGATAAGAAGCCAGAAGGTGTAAACCTTATTCAGGACGAGACACATTAAACAAAAAGGCCGCATGAAAACCCGAAGGTTGTCATGCGGCCTTTTGTGTTGAAGATGCCCAGTCAGGGCACCTTCAGATCAGCACTTCCTCAAGCCTTGGCTTTTGCCGGACGCTTGTCTTCGACCGTCCATTTTCCACCGTCAAAGAACGCTTTCCAGCCAGTCGGCTTGCCGTCGACTTCGGTCTGAACGTATTGCTCTTTGGTCTTGCGGCTGTAGCGGATCACGGCTGGCAGGCCATCCGGATCCTTCTGCGGCGCTTCGCACAGGAAGTGGTACTTCGGATCGATCTCGTCCTTGTGCGGCAGAATCTCGATCACCAGCGGAGCACGGGTCTCGCGGTTTTTCGGGAACTGACTGGCCGCCAGGAACAGACCGGACGCACCGTCACGCAGGATGTAGGTGTCGTTGACCTTTTCGCATTTCAGCTCAGGCATCTTCACCGGATCCATCTTCGGCGGCGCCGCGTCACCGCTCTTCAGCAGCTTGCGGGTGTTCTTGCACGTCGGGTTGGTGCAACCGAAGAACTTGCCGAAACGGCCGGTCTTGAGCTGCATTTCGCTGCCGCACTTGTCGCACTCCAGGCTCGGACCTTCGTAGCCCTTGATGCGGTAGCTGCCCTCTTCGATCTCGTAGCCGGCGCAATCCGGGTTGTTACCGCAGATGTGCAGCTTGCGCTTCTCGTCGAGCAGGTAGGCGTCCATCGCTGTGCTGCAGATCGGGCAGCGATGCTTGCCGCGCAGTACCAGGGATTCCGACTCGCCCTCGTCGTCCGCCGCGATTTCGTCGCCCGGCACCAGGTTGACGGTCGCCTTGCAGCGTTCTTTCGGCGGCAGGCTGTAGCCCGAGCAGCCGAGGAATACGCCGGTCGATGCAGTACGAATCTGCATCGGACGACCGCAAGTGGTGCACGGAATATCGGTCATTACCGGCTGGTTGGCACGCATGCCGGCTTCCGGATTCTCCGCCACTTCGAGCTTTTTCTTGAAGTCGCCGTAGAACTCGTCAAGCACATTTTTCCAGTCGCGTTCGCCCTGGGCCACGTCATCGAGATTCTCTTCCATGCCGGCGGTGAAGCCGTAGTCCATGAGGTTCGAGAAGCTTTCCGACAGACGCTCGGTGACGATGTCGCCCATCTTTTCTGAATAGAAACGACGGTTGTGCAGGGTCACGTAGCCGCGATCCTGAATGGTCGAGATGATCGCCGCATAGGTCGAAGGACGGCCGATGCCGCGTTTTTCCATTTCCTTCACCAGGCTGGCTTCCGAATAACGGGCCGGCGGCTTGGTGAAGTGCTGGGACGGATCGAGCTTGATCAGCTTCATCACGTCGCCCTGCGCCATGTCTGGCAAAACATCATCGTCGCCAGGCTTGGTGATTTGCGGCAGCACGCGGGTGTAACCGTCGAACTTCAGGATGCGGCCCTTGGCGCGCAGCTCGAAGTCGCCGGCAGCGACGCTGACAGTGGTCGACAGGTATTGCGCCGGCAGCATCTGGCAAGCCAGGAACTGGCGCCAGATCAGCTCATAGAGGCGCTCAGCGTCGCGCTCCATGCCGGCCAGCTTGGCGGGCGTGGTGTTGGCGTCGGAAGGACGAATCGCTTCGTGAGCCTCTTGTGCGCCTTCTTTGCTGCTGTAGACGTTCGGCGACTCCGGCAGGTACTTCTTGCCGAATTCGGTTTCGATGTAATCGCGCGCCATCGCCACGGCATCAGCCGAGAGGTTGGTCGAGTCGGTACGCATATAAGTGATGTAGCCGGCTTCGTACAGACGCTGGGCCATCATCATGGTTTTCTTCACACCGAAGCCCAGGCGGTTGCTCGCGGCCTGTTGCAGTGTGGAGGTGATGAACGGTGCCGACGGCTTGCTGCTGGTCGGTTTGTCTTCACGCTTGACGATGCTGTAGCTGGAGGACTTGAGCTTTTCCAGGGCAGCGGTGGCCTGGGCTTCGTTCAGCGGCTTGAAGGCTTCGCCTTTCTCGCGAGCCACTTCGAAACGCACGGTCGAGCCTTTGGCGGTGCCGAGATCGGCATGCACTTCCCAGTACTCTTCCGGGTTGAACGCACGAATCTCACGCTCACGTTCTACCACCAGTTTCACGGCAACCGATTGCACGCGACCGGCGGACAGGCCACGGGCGATCTTGGCCCACAGCAGCGGCGAGACCATGTAACCCACGACGCGGTCGAGGAAACGACGGGCCTGCTGCGCGTTCACTCGATCGATGTCGAGTTCGCCCGGCTCCGAGAAGGCTTCCTGAATCGCCTTCTTGGTGATTTCGTTGAACACCACGCGCTTGTAGCGGCTGTCGTCACCACCGATGGCTTCGCGCAGGTGCCAGGCAATGGCTTCCCCCTCGCGATCCAAGTCGGTTGCGAGATAGATGGTGTCAGCATCCTTGGCGAGCCGGCGCAGCTCTTCGATGACCTTTTCCTTGCCCGGGAGGATCTCGTACTTGGCTTTCCAGCCATGCTCGGGATCGACACCCATGCGCGAGACCAGCTGCTTGCGCGCCTTCTCTTTCGGCGACAGCGCTGGCGCTTCGCCCGCAGCAGCCTTGCCGCGCTTGGCGGCAGGCTCCTTGCTGGCGCTAGCCGAACCGCTGGTGGGCAGGTCTCGGATATGGCCGATACTCGACTTCACCACGTATTGGTTGCCCAGATACTTGTTGATGGTCTTGGCCTTAGCCGGGGATTCCACAATGACCAGCGATTTGCCCATGGATCAGAAAATTCCTGAATTCTAGAAGTGAAAGGCGGTTGGCGCCTGACGCGGCACCGCTATATATAGTGGCTACAAGGTGAGGTCAAGCGCAGGGTTTTGCGCGCACTCGCCTTACGGCTTCGAAAAAAGGCTCGGTTCGGCTTGCACCAAAGCAAAGCGTGGGACCTGCTCCCCGTCAACCTCGACAGACTCCAGGAACATGCTCAAGGGACGTACCCAGAAGCCGTAATCGCCATACAGGGCTTGGTAAAAGACCACTTCTTCTTCGGTCTCGGAATGCCGCGCGACACTGAATACGCGGTACTGCGGACCTTTGTAATGTTGGTAGAGCCCAGGTTGTATCGGCATGCTTCGGCCCTCACTCAAATTTTTTCAAAATAAAAACAAAAATAAATCCGCAAAAACAAAAACCGGGGCACTTGGCCCCGGCTTCCATCGACGAGACGCTTAAACGCGTTCGAAGACGGTGGAGATGCCTTGGCCGAGGCCAATGCACATGGTGGCCACCCCGAAGGTGCCGCCATTCTGCTTCATCACGTTCAGCAAAGTGCCGGAAATACGGGCACCAGAGCAACCGAACGGGTGACCCAGGGCGATCGCGCCGCCGTGCAGGTTAACCTTCTCATTCATCTTGTCGAGCACTTTCAGGTCTTTCAGCACTGGCAGGGCCTGTGCGGCGAACGCTTCGTTGAGCTCGAAGAAGTCGATATCGTTGATACCCAGGCCGGCACGTTTCAGTGCTTTCTGAGTAGCCGGTACCGGACCATAGCCCATGATGGCCGGGTCCACACCCGCTACCGCCATCGAGCGAATCACCGCCAGAGGCTGGATGCCCAGGTCCTGCGCACGCTGTGCCGACATCACGATCATGCACGAAGCACCATCGGTGATCTGCGACGAAGTACCGGCCGTCACGGTGCCGCCCTTTGGATTGAATGCCGGCTTCAGAGCCGCCAGACTTTCCAGGGTGGTTTCCGGACGAATGGTTTCGTCGTAGTCGAAGGTTTTCAGGAAACCGTTCTCGTCGTAACCCTGCATCGGGATGATTTCGTCCTTGAACTTGCCTTCCACAGTCGCCTTGTGGGCCAACTGGTGGGAACGCACGCCAAAGGCGTCCTGTTGTTCGCGAGTGATGCCGTGCATTTTGCCCAGCATTTCAGCGGTCAGGCCCATCATGCCCGAGGCTTTCGCCGCGTACAGAGACATGTGCGGGTTCGGATCGACACCGTGCATCATGCTCACGTGACCCATATGCTCGACGCCGCCAACCACGAACACGTCACCGTTACCGGTCATAATCGCTTGCGCAGCAGTGTGCAGCGCGCTCATCGACGAGCCGCACAGACGGCTGACGGTCTGGCCGGCCGAGGTGTGAGGGATCTGGGTCATCAGCGACGCCATGCGCGCGATGTTCCAGCCTTGCTCCAGGGTCTGGTTGACGCAGCCCCAGATCACGTCCTCGACTTCAGCAGGATCGACCTTGGTGTTGCGTTCCAGCAGTTTGCTGATCAGGTGCGCCGACATGTCTTCGGCGCGGGTGTTGCGGTGCATGCCGCCCTTGGAGCGGCCCATCGGAGTACGACCGAAGTCGACAATCACGACGTCTCTAGGATTCAAGCTCATAAGTTCACTCTCACTCTAGTTGGGGGCGCTTAACCGAAGAAGCTCTGGCCGTTCTTGGCCATTTCGCGCAGCTTCGCGGTCGGGTGGTACAGCGCGCCCAAATCAGCGTACTGGTCGGCCAGGGCAACGAACTCGGCAACACCGATCGAGTCGATGTAGCGCAGCGCACCGCCACGGAATGGAGGGAAACCAATACCGTAGACCAGACCCATGTCGGCTTCGGCGGCGGTTTCGACGATGCCGTCTTCCAGGCAACGAACGGTTTCCAGGCACAGCGGGATCATCATCCAGTTAATGATGTCTTCGTCAGTGACTTCACGCTGCTCGTAGACGATCGGCTTGAGCACTTCCAGTACCGACGGATCGGCGACTTTCTTCTGCTTGCCTTTCTTGTCGGCCTCGTAGGCATAGAAGCCCTTGCCGTTCTTCTGACCCAGACGCTTGGCTTCGTAAAGCACGTCGATGGCCGAACGACGGTCGTCCTTCATGCGGTCCGGGAAGCCTTCAGCCATCACGTCACGACCGTGGTGACCGGTGTCGATGCCGACCACGTCCATCAGGTACGCCGGGCCCATTGGCCAGCCGAATTTTTCCATGATCTTGTCGATACGGACGAAGTCCACACCGGCGCTGACCAGTTTGGCGAAACCGCCGAAGTACGGGAACAGTACGCGGTTGACCAGGAAGCCCGGGCAGTCGTTGACGACGATCGGGTTCTTGCCCATTTTCTTGGCGTAGGCAACGGTGGTGGCGATGGCCAACTCGCTGGACTTCTCGCCTCGGATCACTTCCACCAGCGGCATCATGTGCACCGGGTTGAAGAAGTGCATGCCGACGAAGTTTTCCGGACGCTTGAGGGCCTTGGCCAGCAGGCTGATGGAAATGGTCGAGGTGTTGGACGCGAGGATGGTGTCCTCTTTGACCTTGTCTTCGACTTCCGCCAGAACGGCTTGCTTGACCTTCGGGTTCTCGACCACGGCTTCAACGACCAGGTCGACGTGACCGAAATCGCCGTAGGACAGGGTCGGACGAATGCCGTTGAGCACTTCAGCCATTTTCGCGGCGGTCATGCGACCTTTATCAACGCGACCGACCAGCAGCTTGGCGGCTTCAGCCAGACCTTGCTCGATGCCGTGCTCGTTGATGTCCTTCATCAGGATCGGCGTACCTTTGGAAGCCGACTGATAGGCGATACCGCCACCCATGATGCCGGCGCCCAGTACGGCAGCCTGCTTCACGTCCTTGGCGATTTCGTCGTAGGCCTTGGCCTTTTTCTTCAGTTCCTGATCGTTCAGGAACAGACCGATCAAGCTCTGCGCGGCAGAGGTCTTGGCCAGCTTCACGAAACCTGCTGCTTCGACTTCCAGCGCCTTGTCACGACCGAAGTTCGCGGCTTTCTGGATGGTCTTGATCGCTTCGACCGGGGCCGGGTAGTTCGGGCCGGCCTGGCCAGCCACGAAACCTTTGGCGGTTTCGAAAGCCATCATTTGTTCAATGGCGTTCAGCTTGAGCTTTTCCAGCTTCGGCTGGCGCTTGGCCTTGTAGTCGAACTCGCCGGAGACGGCGCGCTTGATCAGCTCAAGGGCGGCATCCTGCAGTTTTTCAGGGGCAACCACGGCATCGACGGCGCCGACTTTCAGCGCATCTTCAGGACGGTTTTCCTTGCCGGCGGCAATCCACTCGATGGCGTTGTCGGCCCCGATCAGGCGCGGCAGACGCACGGTACCGCCGAAGCCCGGGTAGATGCCCAGCTTGACTTCCGGCAGACCGATCTTGGCCTTGGTCGACATGACGCGGTAGTCCGCTGCCAGGCACATTTCCAGGCCGCCACCCAGGGCGATGCCGTTGATCGCGGCGACGGTCGGAACGTTGAGGTCTTCGAAATCGCTGAAGATCTTGTTGGCTTCGAGATTGCCAGCAACCAGCTCGGCATCCGGCAGCTTGAAGTTGTCGACAAATTCGGTGATGTCGGCGCCGACGATGAACACGTCCTTGCCACTGCTGACGATCACGCCCTTGATCGAAGCATCTGCCTTGATGGTGTCTACGGCCTGACGCAGTTCGTTCAGGGTAAGACGGTTGAACTTGTTGACGGACTCACCCTTGAGGTCGAATTTCAATTCGACGATGCCACTTTCAAGAGCTTTAACCGTGATGGCTTTACCTTCGTAAATCATCAACTGATCTCCACGATATGGAAGCTGAACAGTACACGTCGGACGCAGGCAAATGGCTCGGCAGGACGTTTTTTCGTCGATGCTGACACTCATCCACCCGGCACACCCGCCAACGCGATAGTCGGGATTCTGTAGGAGCAGTCTGCAATACAAACGCTCAATTCATACGCCCGTTTGATTTGGGTACGCCACCTTCACGGAATTTCCGACAATTGTCAATCGCCCTAAATACGGGTTGAAATGCGACTTTGCGGTCATTTCTGTAGGACGCAGCCCGGCCACACACGCTTGCATGTGAGGGCATTCATAAGATTAATAGTTAGAAAAGTCGCCCTAATTCACCGCAAGCCTTGTTTAACAGGCTACGCTGGCTGGACTACGAAGGAAAACAGGCGCAGATTTGCTGACCGGATGACTCCGGTTCAACGCTAAAAAGAATTTCCGGCCTGCCTGGCCAACCCCGCCCGATGAATCATGTCGGGCTTTTTATTGCGCGTCTGCCAGACGTTTCGCACCGTTGCAGCGCGAAAAGTCCGCAAGTCATGCCAGCGCTTTCAGCGTGGCATCAATCTCCAGCAAAACCGACGCATCGCCCTTCTCGCCCCAATAGAGAGCGATCATCTGCTTGTCCGCCTCGACTTTGAAAACGTTGCCCGGCAATTTCTCGAAATGATTCAGCAGCAATGAATCCTCACAGACTTCCTGCCACTGATTCACCCAAACCCCCGGGGATTTCTGCCAATACGTCCAGCACGCCGACTGCTTGCCACGGCGTGGCCGATGGTATTGCGCGCACGGGTTTGGCGGCTCCTGGCTCAGCCAGTGCGGCCACTCCTGAGGCGCCAGCTGCATCGCCAGCCCGATGCGCCGGGCCTCCGTGCGCAAGGCTATCCGGCCACTCTGTGCACGTGACGGACGCAACCACGCCAGCGGACTCAATACCACCAGCAGGATTGACACCACCAGCCAGACCGTCATATCTCTACTCCCGAATTTGAACGAGCCCATTGCGTCACTTTGGAACCAATGCGCTTGAAACCAGCCATACTTAACAATATTGATCCCTCACGAGGAGCACCTCATGCCCTACCACCATATCCTGGTCGCCGTAGATCTGACCGAAGAGTGCGACCCTGTGATCCACCGCGCCCGAGAGCTGTCGGTGAGCAATGGCGCCAAGCTGTCGCTGGTGCATATCGTCGAACCGATGGCCATGGCCTTCGGCGGTGACGTGCCGATGGATCTGTCACAACTGCAACAACAGCAGTTCGATCAGGCCAAGGAACGCCTCGAACGCCTGAAGCACAAGTACACCGAGCTCGAAGGCGCCAACTGCCACCTGACCTACGGCCAGCCGCGTCAGGAAATCCACCATTTCGCCAAGGAACAGGAATGCGACCTGATCGTGGTCGGCAGCCATGGCCGGCATGGTCTGGCGCTGTTGCTGGGCTCGACTGCCAACGACGTGCTGCACGGCGCACCTTGCGATGTGCTGGCGGTGCATCTGGTCAAGCGCTGATCCCAGACACTTGTGAAAAGCTAAAAAAGCCCGACGCCCATCACTGGACGCCGGGCTTTTTCATGCTTTGAAACAATCAGGCGTCCAGCTCGGCCCAACGCTCCACCAGTGCATCCAGCTCGGCCTGCAACTGCTCCAGAGAAGCAATCACCTTGGCCGTCTCGGCCGGCGGGCGCTGATAGAAGCCGGCCTCAGCCATTTCAGCCTCGACAGCAGCAATCTGCTGCTCTTTAGCGTCGATGTCGCCCGGCAATGCTTCCAGCTCGCGCTGAAGCTTGTAGCTCAGCTTCTTCTTCGCAGCCGGGGCCGCAGCAACTGGCGCGGCAACCGGAGCCGGTTCGGCAGTGACCACCGCCGAGTTCAGGTCGGCCTTGCCGGATTTGCTTTCAGTCACGCCCAACAGGCGCGGCGAGCCGCCCTGTCGGATCCAGTCCTGATAACCACCAACATATTCGCGAACCTTGCCTTCACCTTCGAAGACCAGGGTGCTGGTGACCACGTTGTCGAGGAATGCCCGGTCGTGGCTGACCATCAGCACAGTGCCGTTGAAGGTCAGCAGCACCTCTTCGAGCAACTCGAGAGTTTCCACGTCGAGGTCGTTGGTCGGTTCGTCGAGTACCAGCAGGTTCGCCGGCTTGCTGAACAATTTGGCCAGCAACAGACGCGCACGCTCGCCACCGGACAACGCCTTCACCGGCGTGCGGGCACGCTGCGGGCTGAACAGGAAGTCGCCGAGGTAGCTCAGCACGTGGCGGCTCTGGCCGTCGATATCGATGAAGTCGCGACCTTCGGCGACGTTGTCGATCACGGTCTTTTCCAGATCCAGCTGATGACGCAACTGGTCGAAGTAGGCCACGTCGATCTTGGTGCCCTCTTCCACTTTGCCGCTGGTCGGTTGCAGACCGCTGAGCATCAGCTTCAGCAGGGTGGTCTTGCCGGTACCGTTGGCGCCGAGCAGGCCGATCCGGTCGCCGCGCTGCAGCACCATGGAGAAATCGCGGATCAGGAACGGACCGCCCGGATGCGCGAAGCTCACGTTATCCAGCACCATCACCTGCTTGCCGGACTTCTCCGCTGTTTCGAGCTGGATGTTGGCCTTGCCGGTGCGCTCACGACGCTCGCTGCGCTCCACACGCAATGCTTTCAGGGCACGTACGCGGCCTTCGTTACGGGTGCGGCGGGCCTTGATGCCCTGGCGGATCCACACTTCTTCCTGAGCCAGACGCTTGTCGAACAGCGCGTTGGCAGTTTCTTCGGCGGCCAGTGCGGCTTCTTTATGGACGAGGAAACTGGCGTAGTCGCCGTTCCAGTCGATCAGGCCACCGCGATCCAGTTCGAGGATGCGGGTGGCGAGGTTTTGCAGGAAAGAACGGTCGTGCGTGATGAACAGCACGGCGCCCTGGAAATCCTTCAGCGCTTCTTCAAGCCAGGCAATCGCACCGATGTCCAGGTGGTTGGTAGGCTCGTCGAGCAGCAGCAGATCCGGCTCGGACACCAGCGCCTGCGCCAGCAGCACACGACGACGCCAGCCGCCGGACAGTTCGGCGAGGGTCTTGTCGGCCGGCAGTTGCAGGCGGCTCAGAGTGCTGTCGACCAGGGTCTGCAAGCGCCAGCCATCGCGCGCTTCGAGGTCGTGCTGAACGTGCATCAGCTTGTCCAGATCGGCATCGGTGACGATGTTCTGACTCAGGTGATGGTATTCGGCGAGCAAGGCGCCGACACCGTCGAGACCTTCGGCAACCACGTCGAACACAGTCCGCTCGTCGGCCACCGGCAATTCCTGTGGCAATTCACCGATTTTCAGACCGGGGGCACGCCACACCGAGCCGTCATCAGGCTTCTGGTCGCCCTTGACCAGTTTCATCATGCTGGATTTGCCAGTGCCGTTGCGGCCGATGATGCACACCCGCTCACCACGGGCGATCTGCCAGGACACCTTGTCCAACAACGGCATCGCGCCGAATGCAAGGGACACATCGCTGAATTTGAGCAGGGTCATGAGCTTCTCCAAAAACCGGGCGCGCATTCTACCTGAATCGGGGCCCGAGCAGGCCGGCAATTTCGCCGCTGACGCACTCTGCACAACAATTGTTGCGAACTTGTGCTGCAAGGCCGGCAAAGCTTTCGCCGCCTGCTGGCAAAAGGCTAAGCTACAGACAATTCAGTGCGGGTTTTGGGCCGGCACTTGTCATGATTTCTCTGCCCGGATGTCTCATGCGCAGTCGCCTCTTCAGTGTTTTGTCATGTTTGCTGCTCTCCGCCGCTGCCGTTCAATCCGCCCAGGCGGTGGACCTGTCCACCCAACGCCAGTATTACGATGAAGCCAAGCGCGCCCTGGCGAAGGGCGACACCGGCCCGTATTTCCGTTACAGCCAGGCCCTCGCCGATTATCCGCTAGAGCCGTACCTGGCTTACGACGAGCTGACCGCCCGGCTGAAAACCGCCAGCAACGCGGAGATCGAAAAATTCCTCGCCGAACACGGTGACCTGCCCCAGGCCAACTGGATGAAGTTGCGCTGGCTGCGCTGGCTGGCCGATCGCGGCGACTGGGCGACGTTCGTCAAGTATTACGACCCCAAACTGAATTTCACCGAGCTGGACTGCCTGAACGCGCAGTACCAGATCAGCCACAACAAGAAGGCCGAGGGCTACGCCAACGCCGAGAAGCTGTGGCTGACCGGCAAATCCCAGCCCGCTGCCTGCGATGCGCTGTTCGGCATGTGGGCCGCCGAAGGTCAGTTGACCGAACAGAAACGCTGGGAGCGCGCCAAACTCGCCGCCCAGCACCGCAACTACCCATTGGCCAACAGCCTGGTCAACGGCCTGACCACCCTTGCCCCGCGCGGCCGCCTGCTGGTGGACGTGGCGCAGAAACCGGAACTGCTCAACCAGCCGTCGCGTTTCACGCCGGCCGATGAACCGATGTCCGACGTGGTCAGCCTCGGCCTGCGCCGCCTCGCGCGTCAGGACCCGGACAAGGCCATGGCCCTGCTCGACGGTTATGCCAGCAGCATGCATTTCTCCCGGGATGAAAAAGTCGCGATCGCCCGGGAAATCGGCCTGACCCTCGCCCGCCGCTTCGACAGCCGCGCGCTGGACGTGATGACCAAGTACGACCCGGAACTGCGCGACAACACCGTGTCCGAATGGCGCCTGCGACTGCTGCTGCGCCTGGCGCGCTGGGACGACGCCTACCAGTTGACCCGCCGCCTGCCGCAGGATCTGGCTACCACCAACCGCTGGCGCTACTGGCAGGCCCGCAGTCTGGAACTGGCGCAACCGCAAAACCCGGAAGCGCAGACGCTGTACAAGAACCTGTCGCGGGAACGTGATTTCTACGGTTTCCTCGCCGCCGACCGCTCGCAATCGCCGTACTCGCTGAACAACAAGCCGCTGGTGCTCAGTCAGGCGCTGATCAACAAGGTGCGCAACACCCCTGGCGTGCGCCGTGCGCTGGAGTTCCACGCCCGTGGGCAGATCGTCGACGGTCGCCGTGAGTGGTATCACGTCAGCCGGCACTTCAGCCGCGACGAAATGGTCGCCCAGGCCAAACTGGCCTACGACCTGAAATGGTACTTCCCGGCCATCCGCACCATCAGTCAGGCGCAGTACTGGGATGATCTGGACATCCGTTTCCCGATGGCCCACCGTGACACCCTCGTGCGCGAAGCCAAGGTGCGCGGCCTGCATTCGAGCTGGGTGTTCGCCATCACCCGTCAGGAAAGTGCGTTCATGGACGACGCCCGTTCCAGCGTCGGCGCCAGCGGCCTGATGCAACTGATGCCCGGCACCGCCAAGGAAACCGCGCGCAAATTCAGCATTCCATTGGCCTCGCCACAGCAGGTGCTCGATCCGGATAAAAACATCCAGCTCGGCGCCGCTTACCTGAGCCAGGTGCACAGCCAGTTCAACGGCAACCGCGTGCTCGCCTCCGCCGCGTACAACGCCGGCCCCGGCCGCGTGCGCCAGTGGCTGCGTGGCGCCGATCACCTGAGCTTCGACGTCTGGGTGGAAAGCATCCCGTTCGACGAAACCCGCCAGTACGTGCAGAACGTGCTGTCCTACTCGGTGATCTACGGCCAGAAACTCAACTCGCCGCAACCACTGGTGGATTGGCATGAGCGGTATTTCGACGATCAGTGATCGGGGCGTGTTTCGCCGATAGATCGACGTAAACAAAAATGCCCGCATCGAGAGATGCGGGCATTTTTTATGGCGTTCTACCAGGTCGGTTACTTAGTCGGTTACTTGGTCGGTCGAAGCCTGATGACCATCACTGAACTGCAACGCCGCCAACCGCGCATACAACGGATTACTCGCAATCAACTCCTTATGCGTGCCGATCGCAACCAGTTTGCCCTGATCCATCACCGCGATCCGGTCGGCGTTTTTCACCGTGGCCAACCGGTGGGCGATGACCAGTGTGGTGCGGTTTTGCATCAGGCTCGGCAGCGCTTGCTGGATCAGATGTTCGCTTTGGGCGTCGAGGGCGCTGGTGGCTTCGTCGAGCAGCAGGATCGGCGCGTCGACCAGCAGCGCCCGGGCGATCGCCAGTCGCTGGCGTTGTCCGCCTGACAGGCCAAGGCCGCCGTCGCCCAGGTGGGTCTGGTAGCCCTCGGGCATCTGTTCGATGAAGTCGTGGGCATAAGCGATTTTCGCAGCTTCTTGCACCTGCTCCAGCGTGGCGGTCGGGCAGCCATAGCGGATGTTCTCTTCGACACTACCGAAAAACAGCGCCGGAGTTTGCGAGACCAGCGCGAAGCAGCGACGCAGATCCAGAGGATCGAGGCTCGTCAGTGGCACGCCATCGATCAGGATCCGTCCTTCCCGGGGATCGTAGAAACGCAGCAGCAAGTCATACACCGTGGATTTGCCCGCGCCGGACGGCCCCACGAGCGCGAGGGTTTCGCCGGCGTTGATCGTCAGACTCAAGCCATCGACGGCGAGACTTTCGGGACGCGAAGGGTAGGAAAAACGCACATCCTGCAATTCCAGCTCGCCTTTGACTCGCTCCGGCAGCGTCACCAATCCAGTGGTCGGTGGCTGGATGATGTTCTCCGAACGCAGCAATTCGGCGATGCGTTCGGCGGCGCCGGCCGCTCGCTGCAACTCGCCTATCACTTCGCTCAACGTACCAAACGCACTGCCGACGATCAGGCTGTAGAACACGAACGCCGCCAGTTCACCGGCGGAAATCCGCCCGGCAATCACGTCCATGCCGCCGACCCACAACATCACCGCGACGGCGCCGAGCACCAGAACGATCACCAGCGTAATCAGCCAGGCCCGTTGGAAAATCCGCTTACGCGCAGTCTCGAACGCCTGCTCGACGGTGCTGGCGAAACGCTGTTCGTCCTGCACCTGATGGTTGTAGGCCTGTACGGTCTTGATCTGGCCGAGGGTTTCCGAGACGTAGCTGCCAATATCGGCGATCCGGTCCTGACTCAGCCGGGAAAGGTTACGCACGCGGCGGCCGAAAATCAGGATCGGCGCAATCACCAGCGGCAGTGCGATCACCACGATGCTGGTGAGTTTGGGGTTGGTAATGAACAGCAACACCACACCGCCGATGACCATCAGCAAATTGCGCAGGAACAGCGACAGCGACGAGCCGATCACCGATTGCAGCAGCGTGGTGTCAGCGGTCAGCCGCGACTGGATTTCCGAACTGCGGTTGTCCTCGTAGAACCCGGGATGCAGGTACACCAGATGGTTGAATACCTGTCGACGGATGTCCGCCACCACGCGCTCACCGATCCACGACACCAGATAAAACCGCGCAAACGTGCCGACCGCCAAACCGAATACCAACAGCATGAACAGGCCTATGGATTGATTGAGCAGGTGCGGCGATTGAGTCATGAACCCTTGATCGACCAGCAGCTTGATGCCCTGCCCCATCGACAGGGTGATGCCGGCCGTGACGATCAGCGCGAGCAGTGCACCGAAGGCCGGCCAGCGATAGGGAGCAAGGAAATGACTGGTCAGGCGCAAGGCCCGGCGGTGGCGCGAGGAAAGCATCGGGATCATTCAGATTCACGTCGTGTGCTGATGGATAGGGCCAGCCTACAGACTCAAATGGGGTGGAACTCTGTAAATCACAATGAGTCAGGTTAACTATGACCGGCGCGACTACCCTCTAGATGCTATTGGTCTAAGGTCCGGGTTGAGACAGACGGTCATTTCTGTTTGAGTGGAGATGCCGTTCCGGACCGACCGCAGGGAGTTGTCACAGCCTGGTCACCTGACGGTTTTAATCTAGGCACACAACCTGATGAGGAGACAGGCCATGTCCTTGCAAAACAGCAGCGAAGACAAGATTGAAGTGATCCGCACCAAGCCCGGCCAACCTCTGGGTTGCTCGATCATCGACGAAAACGGGCGTGAAATTGAGATCACTGAAGACATGATCCAGGAAGCTTGCAGCGAACTGGAGAAGCGATTGGTCAAGCCTGCCGAACAAAAGTGATATCGCCACCGTCTTCCTGACCCGGCCCCTGCAGGCCGGGTTTTTTCTGCCCGCTGTTTATACGGCCACAGCGCCCAGCGCGGTCACGATCTGGCGCAGGGCCGGCGAATCACCGTCGATCCGCACCTTCAAACCTTCGATTTCTCGTCGCGACGGATACTGTTTGCGCAGTAGATCAAACGCGGCACGTTGCTCACCGACACTGCCCAGCAACGTGCGACGGAAATCCGCATCGTCCCGGCGCGGGTCGTACACGCCACGGCACAACATCGCCAGCGCCCAGGCCGGATCGCTGTCGGCATGCAGGGAAACTTCCGACAACCACGGCGCCGGCAGCAGATCACCGAGCTGAATGCTGGCGGGCTCACCGATAAATTCGCAGTACGCCTGATAGATCTGCGCGGTGCCGCGCTGTTTGCCATCGAGGCTGTAACCGGCGATATGCGGCGTTGCCAGTACGCAGAGTTCGGCCAGCGCTACATCGACTTGCGGTTCGGCTTCCCAGACATCGAGCACCGCTTGCAGGTCTTCACGCTCCAGCAGCACTTCGCGCAACGCGGTGTTATCCACCACCGGACCGCGAGCCGCGTTGATCAGCCACGCGCCGGGCTTGAGCTGCTGCAAACGCTGCTCGTCGAACAAATGCCAGGTTGCGCCGTCGCCGCTGCGGGTCAGCGGGGTGTGCAGGCTGATCACGTCGCACTGCGCGATGACCTGCTCCAGGCTGACATAGTCGCCGCCCTCGGCCGCCTGACGTGGCGGATCGCAGACTTTCACGTTCCAGCCAAGACCTTTGAGCACCTTGATCAGACGCCCGCCGACTTCACCGGCACCGATCACACCGTAAGTGCGTTCACGCAAATCGACGCCTTCGATTTCGGCCAGGGTCATCAGGCTGCCGAGCACGTAATCGACCACACCCCGGGCATTGCAGCCGGGTGCGCTGGACCAGGTGATGCCGGCCTCGTTGAAGTAATCGAGATCCAGATGATCGGTGCCGATGGTGCAGGTGCCGACAAAACGCACCTTGCTGCCTTCGAGCAGTGCGCGGTTGACGTTGGTCACCGAGCGCACCAGCAACACATCGGCCTGTTCGACCGTGGCCCGGTCGATGGAACGGCCCGGTACCCGGCGAATCTCGCCGAAACCGGCAAAAAAGGCATCGAGCAGCGGGATATTTTCGTCGGCAACAATCAGCATGGCGGGGCTCCTTGGGCGGATCGGCAGTGTAGGCGCTGGGACTGCGATGAGCCAGCAGGCTTTGATTCTTGATAAGGCGCGGCGATTACAAATACGCAACAGAGGATTTTTCCTGACCATAACGTCAGCGGCGTAGAATGCCCGGCCTTGCGCATCAACCCCTGTGGACGCTTTGCCTGTGAATTCCGTGACTGACCGCCCCGCTGCCGTTTCCCTCAACCGCCCTGCCCGGGTTCGCCTGGAGCTGAAGAATCTGCTCGGCCTGGCCCTGCCGATCATGATCGCGCAACTGGCGACCACCGCCATGGGCTTCGTCGATGCGGTGATGGCCGGGCGCGTCGGGCCCAAGGATCTCGCGGCCGTGGCGCTGGGCAACTCGATCTGGGTGCCGGTGTTCCTGCTGATGACCGGCACCCTGCTGGCCACCACGCCGAAAGTCGCCCAACGCTTCGGCGCCGGCACACACAGCGAAATCGGCCCGATCGTGCGTCAGGCCCTGTGGCTGGCTCTGGTAGTCGGACTGATGGCGACCACCATGCTGTTCAGCGCCGAGCCGATCCTGCACCTGATGAAAGTCGATCCGGAACTGATCGGCCCGTGCATGCAATACCTGCACGGTATCGCCAGCGGCCTGCCAGCGGTGGCCTTCTACCATGTGCTGCGCTGCACCAGTGACGGCCTCGGTCGTACCCGCCCGGCGATGGTATTGGGCCTGTGCGGTCTGGCGCTGAACATTCCGCTGAACTACGTGTTCATTTACGGTCACTTCGGTGTGCCGGCCATGGGCGGCGTCGGTTGCGGCTGGGCCACGGCGATTGTGATGTGGGTGATGGCGCTGGGTCTGGCCGGTTACGAACGCTGGGCGCCGGCCTACAAGTCGAGCGAACTGTTCAGCCGTTTCGACTGGCCGCAATGGGCGGTAATCAAGCGTTTGCTGGCCATCGGTCTGCCGATCGGTGTCGCGGTGTTTGCCGAGTCGAGCATTTTCGCGGTGATCGCGCTGCTGATCGGCAGCCTCGGCGCCACCGTGGTGGCCGGGCACCAGATCGCGCTGAACGTCAGCTCGCTGGTGTTCATGATTCCGTACTCGCTGGGCATGGCCGTGACCGTGCGGGTCGGCCAGGCTCTGGGTCGTGAAGAACCTCGCGAAGCGCGTTTCGCGGCGGGTGTCGGCATGGGCACTGCGCTGGCTTACGCCTGCCTGTCGGCGAGCATGATGCTTCTGATGCGTGAACACATTGCGGCGATCTACACGTCGGATCCGATGGTGATTCACATCGCGGCGATGCTGATCGTGTATTCGGCGCTGTTCCAGTTCTCCGACGCGATCCAGGTCACCGCCGCCGGCGCCCTGCGCGGTTATCAGGACACCCGGGTGACGATGATCCTGACCCTGTTCGCCTATTGGGGCATCGGCCTGCCGGTGGGTTACGCCCTCGGACTGACCGACTGGCTCGGCGAGCCACGCGGCCCGAGCGGCTTGTGGGAAGGCCTGATCGTCGGCCTCAGCTGTGCGGCGCTGATGCTGTCGATCCGCCTGACGCGCAGCGCACGCAAACGCATTCGCATCAGCCGCTCGATGGGCTGATCGGCCATAAAAAAAGACCTGCAGATGCAGGTCTTTTTTTACCTTCCGATCAACCGGACTTCTTGCGAATCCAGTACAGATAGGTCCCGGCCTCTTCGTGCTGCCCCACCAGTTCATGGTCGAGAAACACGCAGAACTTGGGGATGTCGCGACGGGTCGACGGATCGGTGGCGATCACCTTGAGCAGGCCGCCGGGCACCAGGTCACGAATGTGCTGGTGCAGCATCATCACCGGCTCCGGGCAGTTGAGGCCCGTGGCGTCGAGGGTGCCGTCGACCGGCGTATCAATCATTTCACTCATGATTCACTCCTGAAACTGGCCAGCATTGTCGCCCAATGCCGGGTGTTCGGTCACCTGTCGCGCGCTCAGCGGGCTTTGGCTTTCTTCACGTCATGGCGGCGCAAATGGCAGGTCACTTCCTCGCGGTCGTGATACAGCTGTTTGCAGCCGATATCGACTTTGATCCCACGTGCCTTGAAACCGTCGGCGATGCGTTCGAGCAAACGCTTCACTTCGGCGTAACGCTGCTTCATCGGCAGCTTCAGGTTGACCACCGCTTCCCGGCAATGACCCTCGCCGATCCACTCTTCGAGCATCGCGGCGTTGCGCGCCGGCTTCTCGACGATGTCGCAGACCATCCAGTCCACCGGTTGCTTCGGTTTGAAAGTGAAACCGTCAGCCATCAAGTGCTGCACCAGTCCGGTGTCCATCAGGCTCTCGGCCATCGGGCCGTTGTCGATGGCCGTCACCAGCATGCCGCGGTTGACCAGTTGCCAGGTCCAGCCGCCCGGCGCCGCGCCGAGGTCGACGCCGGTCATGTCGCTGTGCAGGCGATCTTCCCACTGATCGCGGGGGATGAAGTGGTGCCAGGCCTCTTCCAGTTTCAGGGTCGAACGGCTCGGCGCCTCGCGCGGGAACTTCAGGCGCGGAATGCCCATCGGCCACATCGCCGAGTTACCGGCATCGGCCAGACCGAGGAACACCTCACGACCGCTTTTGAAGGTCAGCAGCAGACGCGGCTTGCTGGCGTCCTCCACCAGTTTGCCGGCAGCTGTCAGCGCCTTGCGCAGCGGGCTTTCGAACTTCTTGCAGAAGTTCGACAGTTCCTTGCCGTCGTTGGTGTCGACGACTTCCAGCCACAGGCTGCCACAGACCTGGAATTCAGCCATGTGCGCGAGAATCACGCTGATGCGGTCGGTTTCCGGCAAATCTATGAAAAACCCGCGAGCCCATTGGCGCGGGAAGATCAGCTCGGCGAAACGCTGGCCACGCATCAGGCGCTCGGCGCCGTCTTCTTCGGTGCAGACAAACTCGGCGCAAGCGGTGGCCGGTTTGGCCTTGGCGTAGCCGGCCACGTTGAGTTGGGCGGCGAGGTCGGAAATCTCCGAGCAGACTTCGCCTTCGAAGCCTGGCCGGCAATGCATGAATAGGGTGTTCATTCTTACTCCTGGGCAGAGGGCGATCATTCATCCCCTGCGCGATGCCCAGACCCTGCGTTGAAGCAAAGCCTGTCACGAAAACCGGCGCATGATAGCCCATGTCGGAACCTTGGTTCTGTCCATAGAGTCCAGTTATTAGCCAGCTACCTAAAACAGGGCTAGGTTTAAAGCTCTATTCGTCCCCTCTATCCGTAGCCGTGCGGATTCAAAGGAGTGATCGTAATGCCGTCCCTCGATAGTCTGAACACCCTTAAAACCCTCAAGATAGACGACAAGACTTACCACTATTTCAGCCTGCCAGATGCTGCCAAGACCTTGGGCGATCTCGACAAGCTGCCGATGTCGCTGAAAGTCCTGCTGGAAAACCTGCTGCGCTGGGAAGATGAAAAAACCGTCACCGGCGCCGACCTCAAGGCGCTTGCCGCGTGGCTCAAGGAGCGCCGCTCCGACCGGGAAATCCAGTACCGCCCTGCCCGCGTGCTGATGCAGGATTTTACCGGCGTACCGGCCGTGGTCGATCTGGCCGCGATGCGCGCCGCCATGGCCAAGGCCGGCGGTGATCCGCAGCGGATCAACCCGCTGTCGCCGGTGGATCTGGTGATCGACCACTCGGTGATGGTCGACAAATTCGCCAGCGCCAGCGCTTTCGAACAGAACGTCGACATCGAAATGCAGCGCAATGGCGAACGCTACGCCTTCCTGCGCTGGGGTCAGAGCGCTTTCGATAATTTCAGCGTGGTGCCGCCGGGCACCGGGATCTGCCACCAGGTCAACCTCGAATACCTCGGCCGCACCGTGTGGACCAAGGATGAAGACGGTCGCACCTATGCCTTCCCCGACACGCTGGTCGGCACCGACTCCCACACCACCATGATCAACGGCCTCGGCGTACTCGGCTGGGGCGTCGGCGGAATCGAGGCGGAAGCGGCGATGCTCGGGCAACCGGTGTCGATGCTGATTCCGGAAGTAATCGGTTTCAAACTCACCGGCAAGCTCAAGGAAGGCATCACCGCCACCGACCTGGTGCTGACCGTGACCCAGATGCTGCGCAAGAAAGGCGTGGTCGGTAAATTCGTCGAGTTCTATGGCGACGGCCTCGCCGACCTGCCGCTGGCCGACCGCGCGACTATCGCCAACATGGCCCCGGAATACGGCGCGACCTGCGGCTTCTTCCCGGTGGATGACGTGACTCTCGACTACCTGCGCCTGTCCGGCCGTCCGCCCGAAGTGGTGAAACTGGTCGAGGCCTACACCAAGGCTCAGGGCCTGTGGCGCCTGCCCGGTCAGGAACCGGTGTTCACCGACAGCCTGGCGCTGGACATGGGCAGCGTCGAAGCCAGCCTCGCGGGGCCGAAACGCCCGCAGGACCGCGTCTCGCTGCCGAATGTCGGCCAGGCGTTCAGCGACTTCCTCGACTTGCAGTTCAAACCCGTCAGCAAGGACGAAGGGCGTCTGGAAAGCGAAGGCGGCGGTGGCGTGGCGGTGGGCAATGCCGATCTGGTCGGCGAAACGGATTACGAGTACGACGGCCACACCTATCGCCTGAAAAACGGCGCCGTGGTGATTGCCGCAATCACCTCTTGCACCAACACCTCCAACCCGAGCGTGATGATGGCTGCCGGCCTGCTGGCGAAAAAAGCCGTGGAAAAGGGCCTGACCCGCAAGCCGTGGGTGAAGAGTTCGCTGGCGCCGGGTTCGAAAGTCGTCACCGATTACTACAAGGCCGCCGGATTGACGCAGTACCTCGATCAGCTCGGTTTTTCACTCGTCGGTTATGGTTGCACCACCTGCATCGGCAACTCCGGCCCGCTGCCTGAACCGATCGAAAAAGCCATCCAGAAAGCCGACCTGACCGTGGCTTCGGTGCTATCCGGTAACCGCAATTTTGAGGGCCGGGTGCATCCGCTGGTGAAAACCAACTGGCTGGCGTCACCGCCGCTGGTCGTCGCCTACGCCCTGGCCGGCAGTGTGCGCACCGACATCAGCAGCGAACCGCTGGGCAATGACCAGCAGGGCAACCCGGTTTACCTGCGTGACATCTGGCCGAGCAGCAAGGAAATCGCCGACGCGGTGAATCAGGTCAACACCGCGATGTTCCACAAGGAATATGCCGAGGTGTTTGCCGGTGACGAACAGTGGCAAGCCATCGAAGTGCCGCAAGCCGCGACTTACGTCTGGCAGGCGGATTCGACTTACATCCAGCACCCGCCGTTCTTCGATGACATTTCCGGGCCTTTGCCGGTGATCGCCGATGTGAAAGGTGCGCGAGTGCTCGCGTTGTTGGGCGATTCGGTGACCACCGACCACATCTCCCCCGCCGGCAACATCAAGGCGGACAGCCCGGCCGGACGTTACTTGCGCGAGCAAGGCGTCGAGCCACGGGACTTCAACTCCTACGGCTCGCGCCGGGGCAACCACGAAGTGATGATGCGCGGCACGTTTGCCAACATCCGCATTCGCAACGAAATGCTCGGCGGCGAAGAAGGTGGCAACACGATCTACATTCCGACCGGCGAGAAACTGGCGATCTACGACGCGGCCATGCGTTATCAAGCCTCGGGCACGCCGCTGGTGGTGATTGCCGGGCAAGAATACGGCACCGGTTCCAGCCGGGACTGGGCGGCGAAGGGCACCAATCTGCTGGGCGTGAAAGCGGTGATCGCCGAAAGCTTCGAGCGCATCCACCGTTCCAATCTGGTGGGCATGGGCGTATTGCCGTTGCAGTTCAAGCTCGATCAGAACCGCAAAAGCCTGAACCTCACCGGCAAGGAAACCCTGCAGATTCAGGGACTGAGCGGTGTCGAGTTGACGCCACGGATGAACCTGACCCTGCTCATCACCCGTGAAGACGGGCGTCAGGAGAAAATCGAAGTACTGTGCCGCATCGACACCTTGAACGAGGTCGAGTACTTCAAGTCCGGCGGAATCCTGCATTACGTGTTGCGCCAGTTGATCGCCTCGTAAAACCTGCAGATGCAGAAACACCGCCAATCGGCGGTGTTTCTGTTTGGGCACGGCACTTTTCTGCTGGCGAAAAAAAACCCGCCGAAGCGGGTTTTTCCCAAGACCATTATCGACTCCCTGTCGGCAGCGATCCTTGCTAATGGTCGATCATCCGTGATCCTGAAACACTCCCTGTGCTTCAGTTGATGAGGGTAGATTACGCTGTGGATCCAATCGGCAATAGTCGAAATAGCTACCATCGCGTGTAAGACATTCGCCATAGCGGGCCTTCCGAAAACCCTTAGACGTGTCAGGCATCAAGCGCAGAAGCCGCCAATTGCGCGACTTTCAGCTGTCCTTTTGCCGCGGTTTGCTCGTCATCCTCCATGAACCATGCGGCAGACAGTCCGGCGAACGCCAGTACCCATTGCAGAAGGCGTTTTCGCTCGATTCCCGCCGCGTCACAGATCACGTCGACTTGTCGCCGAAAGCGCTCGGGAGCAGTGGCCGTCGGCAATTCCGGGTTGCAGATCAGGTTGGCGTAGTCGTAACCGCGCTCGCCCCGCACCCGCTTGGGATCGATGGCCAGCCAGCCTCGTGGGCCGAAATCGAGGACGTTGTCGTGGTGCATGTCGCCGTGCAGCACCACTACGCCCTGCGGTTCGGCGAGCAAGGTCTGGGCGGCTTGCAGGCATTCGGCGTATTGGCCGCCGTATCGGGTCGCGGCCATTCTTAATGATGCAAACCACGGTGCCAGTTCCACCAACGGCGGTGGCGGCGTCGGTCGCGGTGCGTGCAGCCGCGCCAGCGCTCGGCACATGATCCGCGTGGCCTCGTCGTCTTCACCGTTGAGCGCCATGTGCATCAACGAACGCGGGCCCATGGCCCGCTCCAGCAACAGGCCTTCATCGTGGTGAGCGAGCACACGGGCGGCGCCATCGCCGCTCCACCAGGTCATCAGCAGGTTGCCGTACTTTTCCTCGTCATCCACCGCGACTTTCAGCATCGCTGGTGCATCACCCTGACGCACCGGCAACAGGCGGCTGCCAGGGGTGATGATCGGCTCGCCGTCCGGCGCCAGCGCCCAGCGTTCCAGCCACGGCGTGAACAGGTCGCGATCAGCCACCTTCACGCTCGCGGGCCCGGTCGCTTTCCGTGAGGAAGTGTTCAAGTCGACTCAACTGTTCCTCCCAGCCCCGACTGTCCATGTAGTAGGCCTCTTTCTGGCGCACGTCGGGAATGTGCGCGAAACCTGACTCGGAGACTTTCAGCAATGTGCCGTTCTCGTAGTCCTGCAGTTCGAATTTGACCAGTGTGGTCGGTTCCTGAGAATAGTCGATATTCGGGTTAACCGCGTACGGGTGCCAGCGGAAGGAGAACAGCTGCTGGGGCTCGACTCGCTCCACCAGCACGTTCCAGAGCACATGTTCATAACCGGGGTACGTCACCTGCCCCTGCGTCCATTCGCCCGCGATAAACCGCCGGCCCTCCAGCGCAACGCCGAACCACTGGCCGAACGCCTCGGCATCGACCAGGGCGCGCCAGACATGGGAGCGCGGCGACCTGAGCATGATTTTACGTTCAAAGCTGTTGGGTACTGGTTTCATACATCACCTCCTGTTTTGAACAGTAGGCTTGTATGACCACATGTCCAATCCGAAGTTGTATCAATCCAGTGCAACGGTCGGATCTGATTGAAATATCCGGCAGTATTTCAGGGCGCCGGTTCGTCAGAATGCGCACGGATCTGCGCTGCGAAACTGATAACGTTCGCAGCGAATTGAACGACACAAGGACGTCATCATGCAGCCCTCTCTCCCCGAACGTTACCGTGGCGCCCTCCTCGGCCTGGCCTGCGGCGATGCCGTGGGAACCACCGTCGAATTCCAGCCGCGCGGCAGCTTCCAGCCCCTGACCGACATGGTCGGTGGCGGGCCGTTTCGCCTGAAGCCCGGTCAATGGACCGACGACACCTCGATGGCGTTGTGCCTGGCGGAAAGTCTGCTGAACAAAAACGGCTTCGATGCCGCTGACCAGATGGGCCGCTACCTGAACTGGTGGCAATGGGGTTATCTGAGTTCGACCGGCGAATGTTTCGATATCGGCATGACCGTGAGTCAGGCGCTGGATCGCTATCAACACACCGGAGAGCCGTTTGCCGGCTCCACTGACCCCTACAGCGCCGGCAATGGCTCATTGATGCGCCTGGTGCCCGTGGTTCTGTTTTATTTTCCCGATGCCCGGCAAATCAGGCGATTCGCCGCCGACAGTTCACGCACCACGCACGCGGCCCCCGAGGCCATCGAATGCTGCCGGTTATTTGCCGAACTGCTCTGCAAGGCCCTGGAAGGCGCATCGAAATCGGAACTGCGCACCCTGCCGCCAACAGCCTTCAGTCAGCCCAGGGTGGCGGCGATTGCCCGGGGCGAGTACCTGCACAAGACCGAGCGCGAGATTCGCGGCAGTGGCTACTGCATCGAATCCCTGGAAGCAGCGTTATGGTGCTTCCAGCACACCGACAGTTTTGCCGCGGCCGTCCTGCAAGCGGCGAATCTGGGTGATGACGCAGACACCACGGCTGCCATCGTCGGCCAGTTGGCCGGCGCCCATTATGGTGTGCAGGGAATCCCGTTCGGGTGGCTGGAAAAACTGCATGACGGAGAGGAAATTGCGGCGACTGCCGAACGGTTGCTCAACGCATCGAGGCAGCATAAATCCTGATGGCACCACGAAGTCGCTAAACTGCCCGACACGTTCATTCGTCAAAGCGAGATAACTCATGTCCCCACGCCTGCTTCTGGCCCTGACACCCTTTCTTTTCACTTCTGTTGCTCACGCTGCCGTGGACTGCGCCAATGCCAGCGATCAGGCAACGATGAATCAGTGCGCCGCGCAGGAAAACAAAGCGGCGGACAAGGAGTTGAATGCGGTTTATCAGCAGATCACCGCCCGCTTGAAGGACAACCCTGATGGCAAGAAACTGCTGGTGAGCGCGCAACGGGCGTGGATCGGCTTTCGCGATGCCGAGTGCAAGTTTTCGGCATCCGGCGTGGCAGGCGGGAGTGTTTATCCGTTGATCTACAACAATTGCATCGCCTCGGTGACAAAGACGCGAACCGAGGCGCTCAAGCAATACTTGAAGTGTGAGGAAGGTGACATGAGCTGCCCGGTGCCCGGGGCCTGACTTTTGTAGCGGTTTAGAGGGCCCCTTCGCGAGCAAGCTCGCTCCCACATTTGAACCGCATTTCAAATGTGGGAGCGAGCTTGCTCGCGAAGGCGTCATCCCTGACGCCGCTAATTACCGAACAAAAATCTGCGCCGTAGTAATCGCCATATCCCCACCCGGCAATTTGATGCTGCCGGTCTGTTTCATGGTCTCGGCATCAAAGATCGCCACGTCGTTGAAGGTCCCGGCCAGATAGATCTTGCTCCCGTCCTTATTGAACGAAATACAGTAGTAGGAATGATCCAGCGTCGCCGCCTGGATCAGCTTTTTCTGCTTGATGTCGTACTTGGCCAGACGATTGAGCACGCCGAACATCAGGTTCGGATCCTTCGGCGAGCGCATGCCGCTGAAGTAGATCTCGGTCAGTGGGCCGAAATCGGTGGTTTCGGTCTTGCCGGTTTTCAGATCGACGCTGAACAAGCCGTACAAATATTCAGCGGTGGCCGGATCCTGCTTCTTGTCCTTGAACTTGGCGGCGGTGTACAGCAGCGAGAAATCGTGGCGGTAAGTCTGCTGGTTCCACACGTAAAGCACGTCCGGCGCGCTGTAGTTCGGGCGTTTCCAGTGACGGCTGGGGATCAGCACGTCGAACTTGCCGCTCTTCACATCGACCTTGTACACATCAGCGCCAGCCACATACAGCGTACCGTCATCGCCGCTCTGCATGATCGTCAACTGCCGTGGTGCCGGGAAGCTACGCACTGGTTTAGCGTCCATCCCGGCGTCGGTGGCGTAGACGTCCAGACGCGGTTGTTTGACCTCGTAGCGGTCGTTGAGCATCTGGGTCGGGTTGGCGATGGTGTACAGCTCCTTGCCGTCATGACTGACGGTGAAGGCGAACATCGACCGCGCTTTCTCTCCCGGTTGCTGGGTGATGCTGGCGTGGAACACCTGCTTGCAGCTGTCCAGTTCGACACCGTAGACATCGGCGTAATGGTTGTTCAGCACGTACGCGGTCTTGCGATCCGGCGACAACTGCACGGTGCCGGGGCCAAAGGCGTCAGGCATCTTGCAGGTCTTGTACAGGCTGTCGGTCGCCAGATCGATGACGTGCAGGTTGTTCGGGTAGTTGGTGGTCAACATGTACTCGTGACCGTCTTGCAGCGCGGTATTTTCATCGGCCAGAACCGTGAGCGAACAGGCGCTCAGAACCGCGAGTGCGGCAAGGCCGCAGGCTTTGTTGAGGCTAGGCATGCTGGAATCCTTCTTCTTAGGGATCACTTGTCTTTCGGGAAGACAGTGCCGAGGTTGCGCCAGTTGTCGTTGGACGCCTGGGCATCCTTGTTCCAGTCCGGGTAGGTGCTCATCATGTCCGGCACCTGGGCCGGCCACCAGCACGGATCGGAGCAACCGTAGAGGTCAGCTTCCATCGGCTGGCACAACGACGAGACTCCGCCGAACGCATCGATTTCCCAACCCGGGTCGGTGGTCGAGGCACAGCCGGCGACGGAGCTCATTGCTACCACTTCTTCGATGCGGTTCTCGTCCGCGGCCTGATCCAGCTTCAACGCTTTGTTATTGATTGCCTTGAGATGTTTCATATCAGTGAGCCTTGCGCGGAGTGATGTAGCTGCTGATGAACGCAGGGTTGTTGGCCATGATCCGGGTGTAGACCTCGATGCCGAAGTCGACCCAGTCACGCATCAGTTCGCAATAGTGATAAGTCGGGTGGGCCGGGTCACCGTAGCGGGCGTAGCTCTCGTGGTAGCAACCGCCGGAACACAGGTTGCGGATCTGACAGTCATGGCAACCGGTGTTGGTGCGATCCAGACGTTGGGACAGAAAGTCGTTCAACTCGACCTGTTTAACGCCGCTGTGGACGTTGCCGAAGGTCGGCAGCGACGAGCCGGTGAAGCGATGGCACAGGTTCAGTTCGCCCTTGTGATCGACCGCCAGCATCTTCAATCCGGCACCGCACGGCAGGGCCTTTTTGTGGCCTTCGTGGATGTCGGTGATCAGTTGATGCAGGTTGGAGAAACCGATATTGCGGTGTTCCAGCGCAGCCTCCAGATAACGCCGACCGAGGCGTTTCATGCTGGCGAACACTTCGATCAACTCGTCAGTGGTCAGGTTGAAGCTGCTGATGTCGCCGGAGGTCACCGGGGCAAATCCGACTTCGGCAAACCCCAACTCGTTGAACAGGTGATCCCAGATGGTTTCAACGTCGGTGACGCCCGTGGTCAGGGTCACCCGCGCGCCGACCGGACGGCTGTTGTAGCGCGACAGCAGCATTTCGGCCTTGCGCCGCACCACGTCATAGGTGCCCTGCCCGCCCACGGTGATGCGGTTGCGGTCGTGCACGGTTTTCGGCCCGTCGATGCTCACTGACAAGCCGAAGCGGTGGGCATTCAGGTAGTCCACGGTTTCTTCGGTGAGCAGCGTGGCGTTGGTGGTCATCACGAATTCGACGAACTTGCCGGCCTCGGCAAACCGCTTCTCGCAGTAATCGACCATGTACTCGATCAGCTTGCGATTGCTCAGCGGCTCGCCGCCGAAAAACACCACGGTGAAACGTTCTTCGTCGGGGGATTCACGCAGCAGCATTTCCACCGAAGCGATGGCGGTTTCGACGTCCATCTTCTTGCCGGCGGACGGCTTGTCGAGGTCTTCCTTATAGCAGTAGGTGCAGCTCAGGTTGCAGCCGGTGTTGACGTTGAGCACCACGGTGTTGATCGCGGTGCGCTCGACGCGTTTGACCGCGATGTCCGGCGTCAGCGGCGAGCCGTCGCTGACCAGCTCCAGCGAAATCAGCTCGCGCAGGGTCTCGTTGATTTCCTCGCCGTTGAACCGCGCGCCGAGGCGCTGGATCAGGTCTTCCGAGGAGCAGCCGGGGCCGCGCAATGCATCGATGATGGTGCCGGTCAGTTCATCGCTGGCGAAAAGCGAACTGCTGGGGATGTGGAACAGCATGCGGTCGGCGTCGACGTGCACTTCGTGCAGATTACGTTCGACCAGATTCAAGATAGCGCCCATTGCAAACCTCCTGTGCAAGCCCCGCCTGGCGGGACTTGCGGTCATTCCGAAAAGTGTCTGAATCGCTGTGTCCCAAGACAACTCACGTTTCAACATCAGGGAATGGGTGGATTGTTCCAGCGTTGCACGGTGACGATCAGGTGACCTTCGCCGGTCAGGGATTTCCCTGCGTCGTCGACGGCGGCGATCACCTTGAGGTTGCCGGCATTGTTGGTGGACATCTTGCGTGCCGGATTCGGCCCGGCATCGCCCGGCGTAAAGACGCCCGCGTCGGCCTGCATGGTGCCGGCGAACTTGACGTCCTCGTCCTCTTTGGCGCGCTCGTCGAAGGCTTCGACTTTCCATTGCGCCGGGAACACGCCGATGCGATACGGCTTGCCGTCGGCACCCTTGCCCCAGGCTTCGGCGTCGAAGCGGCCCTGGACTTTCGGCGTCGAACCGCCACCCTCGCCGATCCGTGCCACCGAGAATTCCGGCACCACTTTGACCGAGGCGATCTTGCTGTACACCGACAGGCTCGGGCCTTTCAGGCTGCCGACGCTGACCGCGCGCAGACCTGGCTGGGCATTGGCTGCCGCTTTGACTTTGACCTTGATCCGGTCGGCACTCTGCTCGACCACTTCGACCACATCCACGCCTTTGCCGAAGTTCGGTTTGCCGCTCAGACCGCTGCCGATCAGGGTCACTTCGGTTTCGCTGCCGGCCTTCACATAACCTGGCTGCACCGCCAGCAAGCGCTGCGAACCCTGTTTGGCGGCGATAAAGTCCAGACCGCGCTCATCGTGCTCGGCCTCGAACATCCGGCCCTGCATGGCGTTGCCCTGTGCGGCGAACACCTGACGCATGGTCACGCCATCGACGGTCACGTTGCCGCGCCATTCGTAGCCGCTGTAGAGGATCGCACTGCCGTCGCCGTTGAACGGGCTGCCGTCGGCGTACTGACCTTTGACGGCGACCTTGAAGGTGTCACTGCCATCGGCGGTGACGCTCATGGTGCCGGCCAGTTCACCCTTGCCTGGCAGGTGACCGCTGAAACTCCAGTCGCCGACCAAAGCTTCGGCTTTCGGTGCGGTTTTGACCCAGGACTGCCATGCCGGGTTATCCAGCGGATAACGTTTGGCCAGCAGCGGGACCATTTCCTTGCGGGCGATATCGAACCAGTCACGATCACGGGACATGGCCTGATATTCCAGCGACGGCCATTGACCGAGGTGGAAATTCACCAGACGTTCCCATTCCTGAGCCGGACGCCGTTGCAGGGCGATCCGCGCACCGGAGTGGCAGCGACCGCACATCTGCGCGGTTTTCTCGTCGAACTGCTCGACCGTGTTCAACCGCCGCTCCAGCGCGTAACGCACGCCATCGGTTTCGCTGGGCGCCAGGCCCTGGGTGTCGGCGAGGTATTTGACCAGCGTGCGACGGTCGTCATCGCTGATCTGCAAACCGTGCATGGTCTGCATCCGGGCGATGCTCATCAGCCAGCCTTCCGGGGTCTTGCGCTGGTGGCTGATGCGGCTCAACTGGTCGCCGGCTTCAGGGGTGTGACAGCCCTGGCAGGTTTCCTTGAGGATGGTCTGGGCATCGCGGGCTGCCAGGCTGTACGGCGAATGCAGGGCCACGCAAGCGGCCACGGCCAGCAGGGTGGCGCTCATGCCTGATCGGAGTTTTCTCTTCATCAACGTCGAACCTCGCACGGTGCTTTCTTATTGTTGTGGCTTATCGTTTTTATGGTTTCTGCCGTTCGTGGCGATACACGAACGGAGGCAAGCGAAACGTCTGCCGTGAGCAATACACGGAGCGTGCCAGCTTGCCGATAAGCTTTTCAATCAAGCAGTTACGTGAAGATCAAGGCGAAGTGGTGATGCTGGCGGCGTTCGCCAGCGTCCAATTTCGCGACAGCTGTTGCAGTCTGAGACAAGCATAGTTGTTGCGGCGTCAGCGACATTGCGTCGCGCGACAGATGACCCGGAGCTGACAGCATCCTCCATGAAAAACCTCCAGGAGAGCGACGCCTGCCGAACGCGCACGAAAACAAGCCCCGCCAATGACGGGGCTCTTGTATTGGCTTGTTTACCCGCGCCTAGCGAACGGAGTTGTCCGGGTGAACCTTGTAACGCCCACAGAATTCGCAAACCATCGAGCATTCACCTTGCGTGTCAGCCTTGGCTGCCAATGAACCGGAATCGCGCCGGGCTGCTTGAATTCGACGCTCCCGGTAACACGCATACGTGATCAGCAAACTAAAGGCCAAAGACCAAACGCACAGAATTAAAGCCGTCATGATTTATCCTCGAGCGTGGCAACTGCGAAAGAGGTGGCGATCAAGAAAATACTGCTTGTAGCCATCAAGGCACCTGCCCGAATCGTATCCACATCGGTCAGATCGCCGATCAACAGCGCCGCAAACCCCGTCACCAGAAATCCAGTCCCCACGCCTATCATGAAATTGGTTAGCCATCGAATGGTTAAGTTGTTCATCGACATCCCTGTGAAAACACTGACCCGCCAAATCCATGGCAGAAAAACCCTATACACCAAGCAACTTAGCTCGTACTTCATGCCTCCACCAGTCGGTAAAAACTGTCAGACGCGCGGCTTTTCCTACACCTGAAACGGCCCGATTTTGCTCAAGCCCCGTCACAGCGGCGTTGGCTTTGTAGGACGCGTATCCTGCATCTCAACGGGTGTCGCGTTTTGAGACAAATTCACCCTCATCGCCACTCAAACTCTTCCTCCTTCCGCCCGTGCACCCGGGCTGTACGCCACCTTCGAATATTTGGCACAACCATTGCGAAAGCCCCTCTCGATCCCATCGAACAACAAGAGGTTTCGCCATGCCCCTGCCCTATCTACTCCCTGCCACCTCGGCCTTTATCCAGCGCCCGCCACGCATGCTGATCGGCGGCGACTGGGTCGAAGCCGCCGACGGCCAGACCATGCCGCTGCACAACCCGGCCACCGGTGAAGTGCTGTGTGTGGTGCCTCGCGCCACGCCGGAAGATGTCGACCGCGCGGTGCTCGCTGCCCGGCAAGCCTTCGATGATTCAGCCTGGAGCCGCACCCGCCCGCGTGAGCGGCAGAACCTGCTGTGGAAACTCGCCGACCTGATGCAGCGCGACGCCGAACTGCTGGCGCAACTCGAATGCCTGAACAACGGCAAAAGCGCGGCGGTGGCACAGGTGATGGACGTGCAACTGGCCATCGACTTCCTACGCTACATGGCCGGCTGGGCGACCAAGATCGAAGGTTCCAGCGTCGACGTCTCGTTGCCGCTGATGCCCGGCGATCAGTTCCACAGCTTCATCCGTCGTGAAGCGGTGGGCGTGGTCGGCGCCATCGTCGCCTGGAACTTCCCGTTGCTGCTGGCCTGCTGGAAACTCGGCCCGGCGCTGGCCACCGGTTGCACCGTAGTGCTCAAACCGGCCGACGAAACCCCGCTGACCGCGCTGAAACTGGCGGAACTGGTGCTGGAGGCGGGTTACCCGGAAGGCGTGTTCAACGTAGTCACCGGCACCGGCATCACGGCCGGCTCCGCCCTGACCCACAACCCGCTGGTCGACAAACTGACCTTCACCGGCTCCACTGCCGTCGGCAAGCAAATCGGCAAGATCGCCATGGACTCCATGACCCGCGTCACCTTGGAACTGGGCGGCAAATCACCGACCATCATCATGGCCGACGCCGACCTGAAAACCGCTGCGGCGGGAGCTGCCAGTGCGATTTTCTTCAACCAGGGCCAGGTCTGCTGCGCCGGTTCGCGGCTGTATGTGCAGCGCAAGCATTTCGACAATGTGGTGGCCGACATCAGCGACATCGCCAATGCGATGAAACTCGGCAACGGCCTCGACCCGAGCATCGATATGGGCCCGCTGATTTCCGCGCGCCAGCAGGAGCGGGTCTACAACTACATCGAAATGGGCCGGGAAAGCGGCGCGACCATCGCCTGCGGTGGCGAGCAGTTCGGGCCGGGGTTCTTCGTCAAGCCGACGGTGATTGTCGATGTCGATCAGCGGCATTCGCTGGTTCAGGAAGAGATCTTCGGGCCGGTGCTGGTGGCGATTCCGTTCGATGACGAGACCGATGCACTGCGCATGGCCAATGACAGCCCTTATGGATTGGGCGCGAGCATCTGGTCGAACGACCTGGCGGCGGTGCACCGGATGATTCCGCGGATCAAGTCAGGGTCGGTGTGGGTCAACTGTCACAGTGCGCTGGACCCGGCGCTGCCATTTGGCGGCTACAAGATGTCCGGAGTCGGGCGCGAGATGGGGTATGCGGCGATCGAGCATTACACCGAATTGAAGTCGGTGTTGATCAAGTTGTAATGACTGCGCTTACGGCTCAGGGTTTGAAACCCTGAGCCAACAGCCACCCGCGAACGGCTCGCCCTTGCTCAAGCGTCAATCCCGCCAACACCTGATCCGCCGGCTCATCGCGCAACCGCTGCACCAGCGGAGCCAGCTCGACACCTTGCACATGCCAGATCCCCAGCGGCTGATCCGCCGTAATCACCACCTTGGCCTCATCGACAAACCCGTCACGCAACACCGGCATCCGCTCGATCCGCAACGCGGCAAAATCCGCCACCGCGTGCGCCACTTCAGCGTCCGGCCACTGCCGCCGCGCCTGCCAGAACAGCCGATCGAGCCAGCGCTGTTCATCGGCATAAAAATCCCGGCCGATCCGCGCAAAGCGCAGGAACAACTGCTCCACACGCTGACGGTGAAAACGTTGCGCCAACGACGCCCGCTCGGGTTTGCGCAACAGCGTGTTGATCACCACCGGCGCCTGCAACGCCGAGGACAACGACTGAAAAATCCCGTTGCCGGACAGCGGATCCACTGCCATCGCGGCATCACCGACGCGAATCCAGTTATCGCCGCAGACTTGTGGCGCAAGGATCGCAGTGCTGCTGCGAGCGTGCAGTTGCAACTCCAATTCCTGCCCGCCGGCAAAGAAGGTTTGAGCAAAATCCGAGGCCTGACGCCGCGCACGACAGTAATCGAGCAGCTGTGCCTTGCCCGGTAATTGGGCGCTGGCCACGTCCACCGTCCACTGCCAATAACACTGGCCATCGTCCCGTCGGGCCATCCACGCCCACCCGTCTTCAAGGCTTTCCACGGCGCTGGCGGTCACACCCAGCGCGCCTTGCCAGCGGTTAAGCAGGCTGACCGTCTCCGGCCCGCGCAGACCTTTGCCGGATGCCGGTGCCTGTCGCCCACGGGCTTCCACCAGAAAATCTGCCGTCAGCCTCTGCCCGCCATCAAGTTCTACCTGATGGCCGTCGGCCGAGGACTGAACATTCAGGATTCGCCCTTCAATCACTTCGACCCCGGCCACCCGCAGATCTTCCCGCAAACCGCGATCAAAGGTTGGGCGATCCAGCAGAAACTCGATGTTCTGCGCATGCTGCTGACCGTTCCACGAAACCTGCCTTTGGGACGGCAACGTGGCATTCGCCAAAGCATGATGCAACCCGGCACCGCGCAACGCCTCCAGCACCCGTTGCGAGACGCCTTCGAGCGCCGCAAACCGCCGCCATTCGCTGACCAGCGTCACGGGGTAACCCAGTCGTCGCAGCCCCAATGCGACCGCCGCGCCAGCGGGCCCGGCACCGAGAATCAGGATCGCAGTCATGGGCCGAAACGCCGTTCAGGGCCGCGATAACGAGCGTGCTGTTTCAGCCAGTCGATAACTTCAGTGTTGCTCGCTTGCGGATGCTCCAGCAGATAACCGGCGATGTGACCGCTCAACGCGGCACACCCCAGACTGGCCCCGGACTGCCCCGGATAAGTGCCGCGAACACACGCGGCAAAATCCGCCTGCGCACTGTTGAGCCACGACCATTGCTCATCGGTACAACGGGCATCGCCGGTCACCCGCAACACCTGCGGATAACTCGCCGGAAACACCGCTGCGCCCTGCGCCGGGCTCGATGCACACAGCAACACACCACGGGCCACCGCCGCTGCACACGCTTCGCGCAACAGGCTGCGATCCTGGCGCAGGCCGAGGCTCAGATTGATCAGCCGCACGTCCTGCGCCACCAGCCAGTCAATGGCTGCAGATATCTGCAAGGCACTGGTGACGCCGCGCTGATCGAACACCTGAGCCACGCAGATTTGCGCGGCCGGTGCCCGACGACTGATCGCCTCGATCACCGCGCTGCCATGCCCGAGGGGATCCTCGCGCAAATCCGATTCGGCCAGACCGTCCTCCAGCAACGAGAAACTCCGCCCAGCAATCACCTGCACCCGTTGCGCCGCCGAGTGCCCGCTGTCGACCACACCAATCCGCATCTCAGGCTTCATGCAGCACCGTTTTCGAAATGAGCACACCGTCGAGCAATTCGAAACGCAGGTCGGCATCGGCCAGGGTCGACGGACGATGGCTGATCAAAATCCGCGTGCGCCCGGCAAACAACCGGTCGATGGCTTCGATCACCTCGCGCTCTGTGGCTTCATCGACGGCCGACGTGGCTTCGTCGAGTACCAGAATCAGCGGATCCTGCAACAGCGCCCGGGCAATCGCGATCCGCTGTTTCTGCCCGCCGGACAACTGCTGACCGCGCTCGCCCAATGGGCTGTCGAGGCCTTCGGGCAACGACGCGATCAGGCTGTCGAGTTGCGCCAGCCGTGCGACTTCGGCGATGGCTTCGCGGCTGGCGTCCGGTTCCGCGTAAGCCAGGTTGTCGGCGAGGCTGCCGCGAAACAGCACGATGTCCTGACTGACCACGGCGATGCGTCGGCGCAGTTCGAACAGCTCCAGCTCACGCAGATCCACTTCGCCGAGCAACACCCGCCCGGACTGCGGATCGTGATGCCGTTGCAGCAGGTCGATCAGCGTCGATTTGCCGACGCCGGAGCCGCCGCTCAAGGCGACTTTCAAACCGTAGGGAATCGTCGCCTCGATCCCGCTCAACGTACTCGCTCGGCCCGGGTGGCTGAAGTGCACAGCGTCGAATCGCAGCTCGCCCGAGGTCGGAAACAGTTTCGGCGTGACCGGTGAAAACACCGTGGGCTCTTCGCCGCGCAACTCCATGACTCGCCCCAGGCTGACGGTCATGCGCTGGATCGCCACGTACAACCCCAACAGGCTCTGCACCGGCCCGACCGCCATCCCCAGATAGGTGGAAAACGCGATCAGCGCGCCGAGTTGCCAGGTGCCGTGCACCACCCAATAACCGCCGATCAAAAACGCGCAGGCGCGGGACAACGAGGTCAGCGTGCCGGGCACAGCCTGGGTGAAAAATTCGGTGACTTGCAGGCGCAGCAACTGGTTCATGTAGCCCTGCCCGAGACTTTCGAGACGCCGCGCTTCACGCTGCTGCTGGCCGGCGGACTGGATGAATTTCATCACCGGCAAGGTCTCGACCATGAACGACGACATGTCCGCCGAACGCTCGCGCAACTGACGCACATCGCGCTCGACCTTGCGCCGCATCCAGCGCAGCCACAGCACGTCGAGCGGGATCAGCACCAGCGCCAGCAATGACAGTTTCCACGACAGCGTGAACAGCATCGCAATCGCGACCACCAGGCCAATCACACTCGACACCGCCGAGAACAACGAGTCCACGGCGAAGCGCTGAATTTCCGCCACATCGCCGTCGAGCCGCGACATCAGATCCCCGATCCGCCGCTGCCCGTAGAAGCTCGGCGACAGTTTCTGCAAATGCCGGTAAAGGTCATCACGCAGGGCAAACAGAATCCGCCCTGACAGCCGCGTGTGCAGATAACGGTTGATCCCCGACAACGCCGTGCCGAGCAGTCCCGCGATGATCATCAACACCGCGATCATTACCAGCATCGGGAAATTGCGCGCCAGCAAGCCATCGTCGATCAACAGTTTGACCAGCCACGGCTGCACCAGCACCAGCAGTGACGCGCACACCGATAGGCCGAGCAGGCCGGCAATCGCCAACCGCTGCGGCCGTACAAACCCGTATAGCCAGCGTAATGCCGCTTGCAGCGCCGCAGGGTTCTGGCTGTCGATCAGCCGCACGAACAGGCGCTGCATCACGAGCGCAACTGTTTGAGTTTGCGGTACAGGGTCGCGCGGCTGATGCCGAGGGCGTCGGCCGCAGCCGAGACATTGCCCTGATGGGTGTCGAGGGACTGGCGGATCATCTCCAGTTCGTTTTCGCGAATGCTGCCGGTCTGGGGTTTCTCGGTGGCGGACAGTTCGTCGAGCATGCTGTCGGGCAGATGATCGAGGGTCAGCACGGTTTCACCGGGTTCGCACATGGCCAAAGCGGTGCGCAAGACCATTTCCAGTTGGCGGATGTTGCCCGGCCAGTGATACGCGCCGAGCAGACGATTGAGGTCGTCGTGCAGCACAGCGTTCGGCGCGTCGAGCTTGCCCAGCAGCCGAGTGACCAGCGCGCTGAAGTCATCGCGCTCGCGCAGGGCCGGGAGCATCACGCTGATACCGTTGACCCGATAGAACAGATCCTCGCGAAATTGCTTGTCTTCGACCTGACGTTTGAGGTCGCGGTGGGTGGCGCAGATCAGTGCGACGTCAATGTCCTGTTCTTCCCCGGCACCCAGCGGCGCGACTTTTCGATCCTGCAAAACGCGCAGCAAACGCGCCTGCAAGGCCAGCGGCATGTCGCCGATTTCATCGAGGAACAGTGTGCCGCCGTGGGCCTGTTGCAGGCGCCCGATCATGCCGCCACGGCGCGATCCGGTGAACGCGCCTTCGCGGTAGCCGAACAGTTCCGACTCGATCAGGCCTTCTGGAATCGCCGCGCAGTTCACGGCCACAAAGGGTTTGTCGCTGCGGCTACCGGCCAGGTGCAGGGCGCGGGCGATCACTTCTTTACCGGTGCCGGTTTCGCCAAGCAGCAATACCGGCAATTCATTGGCGAGACCTTGGCGGGCCATGCGCAAGGCGCGGGCGTAACGGGTGTTGTTGCCGGCCAGGGCTTCCAGATCCGGTTGCGCCTTGGCGGCTTTCGCGACGCTGCGTTGTGGGCCACCGAGGTTCACCGAGCGCGCCGGGGCTCGCAGGGTCTTGTAGAAAAATTCGCCCTTGGCGGTTTGCACGCTGCCGACGCCGCCCTGTTGCAGACGGGTCAACAATTGCACGCCATCGACGCCAAGGAACTCTTCGCAACGCCGCCCGACCAGCGCCGAACGTTCGGCCCGCAACAACTGGCAGGCCTGGGCGCTGACCGCCAGAATCTGCCCGCCGAGACTCACCGCCAGCAGCCCTTGCCACGGCGACTCCAGATACTGCCGGCGACTGTGGAAGGCGAGGACGATCTGATCGGGAAAACTGTTGTTGAACACCCGACTCTCGATCTGGCTGACCGCCATGCTCAGCAGCGCGGTGCTGTCGTGAACGCGACCGAGGGGGCCTTCCCGGGTCAGGTCAAGGACGCCAAGAATTTCGCCCTGAGGGCAATGGATCGGCACCGAGGTGCAGGAAAAATCGGTGAGGCGGTCGAGGTAATGTTCGCCGCAATCGATCAGGGTGGGCCGGGCTTCGACCAGCGCCGTGCCGAGGGCGTTGGTACCGCGTGCGGCTTCGCTCCAGCAGGCGCCGAGGGTGATGTCCTGCAAACCGCTGCCCTTGAGCCGGTCGGCACGTCCCTCGACCGCAAGAATGGTGGCGTCGGAATTGGCGAGGATGATCAGGCCTTCCTTGCCCTGACGTTCGGCCAGGTAATCGACGGCCGGTATCGCCGCATCGATCAGCAGGCGATTGCTCGCCAGCAACACATCGAGACTGGCGCTCGACTCCAGTGCCAGCTCATGCTTGCCATTGAAATGCACACCGTGGCTCAGGCTGCGCCGCCACGAAGCATCGATCTCCGCACGCAACACGCCATCCGGGACCTGCCCTTCGAGATGGAGTTTTTCCCGGGCCAGCCGGGCTTCGTGGTGAGACTTGGGATCGGTTGTTTTTATTAGAGTCATCAAGCGCTCCGGAGCGGTCCGCTTTGCGCTTCTTTACTTCAGCGCCCTGACGCCAATGTTTACGTTAACGTCAGGGCGATGGCAAGCACCGTAGGGCGCTTGTGTTCCGGCAGGTGGATTGCCTCAGCGCTGCCACACCTCGCCACTCACGAAAAATGCCCGGGCGTTGTCTTCGAGACTTTCCAGGTGATAGCCGCCTTCCTGCACGATCAGGCATGGCAGGCCCAGGCTGCGGATTCGCTCGCCCAATGCTGCAAAACCTTCACGAGTCACGGCGACTTTGCTTTGCGGGTCCAGCTCATAGATATCGAAGCCCAGCGACAGCACCAGCACCTCGGCACCGAACTCGCGCACCGCCGCCAACGCAACTTCCAGTTGCCCGAGGAAGTCCGCTTCGCTGGAACCATGGGCCATCGGCAGGTTGAGGTTGAAGCCCTCCCCCGCACCGCTGCCACGCTCGTCGGCGAACCCGGCGACGCCCGGATAGAAGTTGGTCGGATCGCCATGCACCGAGACGTAGAGCACGTCATCGCGATCGTAGAAGATTTCCTGGATGCCCTGGCCGTGGTGCATGTCGGTGTCGAGCACCGCGACTTTTTCAAACGTGTCGCGCAATACCTGCGCCGCCACCGCCGCGTTGTTCACATAGCAGAAACCGCCCGCTGCCTCGGCCCGTGCGTGATGCCCCGGCGGACGGCACAAGGCGTAGGCCGCCGGCTCACCGTCGATCAGCGCCTGAGCCCCGGCCACCGCGCTTTGCGCCGACCAGTAAGCCGAGCGCCAGGTCTGCTCGCCGACCGGGCAACTGCCGTCTGCGAGGTAACGCGCAGCCTGGGCGAGGATGCCACGCAAGGCATTCGGCTCGCGGACGAAGATGTTCGACATCACCTCATCGCCCCAGTCTTCGGGGATTTCTTTCCAGCGTGCGTGCGCTTCCTGGAGAAAGGTCAGATACGGCGCGCCATGCACCGCCAGCAACGGCGCGAGACCGGCATCGACGGGCTGCTCGACGCTGAAGCCCAAACCGTGGGCGGCCTGCACCAGTCGTTGCGCACGCTCGGGCACTTCCTGCGGAGTACGCATCTGGCCACGCGAGTAATAGCTACGTGGATGGTGGAGCAATTGTTCGGCATGGAAAAAACTGCGCATGATTCAGATTCCCTGTTCGATTCGACCGGCGCGGGCCAGCACGGCGTTGAGCAATACGTCGGTGCCCTGCTTCACGTCTGCGGGCAACACATCTTCGGCTTCGTTGTGGCTCAGGCCTCCGACGCACGGGATGAACACCATTGCCGTCGGGCAGTAGCGCGCGAGATGTATCGCGTCATGCCCGGCGCCGCTGACAATCGACTGCTGAGCGTAGCCCAGCGCATCCACCGCCTCTTGCACCGCCGCCACGCATTCGGCGTCGAACGGCGTGGCCGGGCTGATCCAGTGCGGAGTGATCGTCAGGTTCAGGCCTCGGCCATCGGCGATGGCCTGCAAGCGGGCGCGGACCTGTTGCTCCATGGCAGCAATCGCTTCGTCGCGGTGATGACGCAGATCGACGGTGAAATTCACCAACCCCGGAATGGTGTTGCGCGACGACTTGTTGATGCTCAACTCGCCGACCGTGGTGAGGCCTTCCGGCGCAAAATCCGTGGCCAGACCTTCAATCGCCTGAATCATCCGCGCCACACCGTACAGCGCGTCTTTGCGCAGCGGCATCGGCGTGGTGCCGGCGTGAGCGGCCATGCCTTCGACACGCACATCGAGCCAGCGGATCGCCTGACCGCCCGTGACCACGCCGATGCTTTTGGCGTTGTCTTCGAGGATCGGGCCTTGCTCGATGTGCGCTTCAAAATACGCGTCCACCGCGCCGCCCAACGGACGCTCACCGGCGTAACCGGTCCGCTGCAAAGCTTCTGCGACGCTGATGCCATCGACATCACGCACCACCAGCGCGGCGTTCAGATCCATGATCCCGGTGAACACTGCCGAGCCGAACATGGCCGGGGTGAAGCGTGCACCTTCTTCGTTGGTCCACACCGCCACTTCCAGCGGTTTGCGGGTCTGGATGTTCAGGTCGTTGAGGCAACGCACCACTTCCAGCCCGGCGAGTACGCCGTAGACGCCATCGAAACGTCCGCCTTCGGGCTGGGTGTCGAGGTGGCTGCCCATCATCACCGGTGCGGCGTCCGGATCGGTGCCGGCGCGGCGGGCGAACAGGTTGCCGATGGCGTCCACACTCAGGGTCATGCCGGCTTCACGGCACCAGTGGGCGAACAGTTCGCGACCGGCCTTGTCTTCGTCGCTCAGCGCCAGACGGCAGCTGCCGCCTCTGGCGGTCGCACCGATTTCGGCCATGGCCATCAGGCTCGCCCACAGGCGTTCGCCATTGATCTTCAACATGAGGTTCTCCTGAAATTCCGGGTTAGGCACGGGCCATTTCCGCGCGATGGGCGCTGGCGTGACGACGGGCAAGGGACAGCACGCAGACCAGCGAAATGCCGGCGATCAGGCTGTAGAACACCGCCATCGGCCACCACTGCCCGGTGAACTTGTGCGCCAGCATCGTGCCGATCAGCGGCGTCAGCCCACCGGCCACCGCGCCGCAGATCTGATAGGCCAGCGAGATCGCGGTGTAGCGCACGCGGGTCTCGAACATGCCGCTGACGTAACCGGCGATCACCGCATAGAACGAGGCCATGCACACCACCGCCAGCGCAATGCCGAGGATGATCAGCGGCGCCTGGGCCGAACTGACCAGTACAAACATCGGATACGGCGAGGCCATCGCCAGCAGCGACACCAGGCACAGGAATCGCGTCGCGCCGATCTTCTCCGCCGTCCACGCGGCCAGCGGTTGAATGCAGAACTGGATGATCGCAACGAAGAACAGGCATTCGAGAATCAGTGAACGCGGCAACGCCAGTTGCTGAGTGGTGTAGGCGATCATGAAGGTGTTGGTGAAATACACCCCGGCGATGCCCAGCGTGTTGGCACCGATGCACAACAACAGCGGCCGCCATGCGGTGCGCAGGACTTCCATCACCGGTGCCTGTTCTTTCTTGATCTGTTTAGTGGCCTGCTCACGGCTGGCGAGGAATTCCGGCGACTCGTTCACGCCCAGTCGGATCGCCAGGCCCACCAGCAGCAACAGCGCACTGGCGAGGAACGGCAGACGCCAGCCCCAACTCATCAGGTCTTCTTCCGGCAAACGGGTCACCGCGCTGAACGCCAGCAGCGACAGGATCAAACCCGCCGGGCTGCCCAGTTGCGCGAACGAAGCGAAGAAATTGCGCCGGCCCTTGGGCGCATGCTCGCCGGCCATCAACACCGCCCCGCCCCACTCGCCACCGACAGCGATGCCCTGGACGATGCGCAGCAGAATCAGCAGCACCGGCGCGGTTGCGCCGATCTGCGCGTAGGTCGGCAACAGACCGATGCACACCGTGACCACGCCCATCATCAGCAGCGTGATGATCAAGGATTTTTTGCGGCCGATACGGTCGCCGATATGGCCAAAAATGATCCCGCCCAACGGCCGGGCAAAGAAGCCCACGGCGAAGGTGCCGAATGCGGCCATGGTGCTGAACAGTGGATCGTCGGAGGGAAAGAACAGCGCGCCGAACACCAGCGCGGCGGCGGTGGCGTAAATGTAAAAGTCGTACCACTCGATCATGGTGCCGATGAAGGCTGCGGCCGCCGCACGGCGCGGCTGGTTCGAAGCGTGGGGCTTCATGGGGTCGGGCTCCTTTGATTGTTTTTTTGGCAGGAGGAAAACGTAAATCCGAGGCGCTCTGGCGGCGCCTGTCGTGGGGTGATTTATCGTCCCGAGGCTATGATTAGTCAATTTTCTATTTATTATTCCGAGTATTACCTCACCTTATAATCGAGAGCCGCCATGGCCGAACGTGATGTGCAACGCCTGCTCAACGACCGCCTCGACTGGAACCTGCTACGCACCTTCCGGGTGATCGGCCAGGAGCTGAGCATCAGCCGCGCCGCTGCGCGTCTGCACCTGACCCAACCGGCGGTGAGCCAGGCGCTCAAGCGTCTGGAGGAACAATTGGGTCGCCAGTTGATCGCCCGACGCGGCCCACGATTTGCCCTCACCGAAGTCGGCGAGCAGATCTTCGAACTGGCCGGCGAGATCTACGGGCAGATGTCCCAGGTCAGCAGCCTGCTGGAGCAACCGGCCGACGAAGTGATCGGCAAGGTGCGGCTGCTGATCATCAGCCGGATCTTTTCCGAGCGTTTCGATGACTTCCTCGCCGACTTTCATCGGCAGTATCCACGGGTAGATCTGGAGGTGGATGTGATGCGCAGTTCGGACATCGTCAGCGCCCTTCAGGAGAAAACCGCGACCCTCGGCCTGAGCCTCAATCGCCGCCCGCAACCGCGTCTGGAACAGCGCCTGTTCCTGCGGCAGCGCTATGCATTTTTCTGCGGCAAGCACCACGCGCTGTTTGGCCGACAAGACATCGGCGAAGGCGATTTGCAGCGGGAGAATTTCGTCAGTTTCACCAGCGACCAGATTGGCGGCATGCTTTCGCCACTGACGATTTTTCGCGATCAGCAAGGCTTCAGCGGACGCATCGTTGCGTCATCGCCAAGCCTGGAAGAAGTGCGGCGACTGGTAATCGCCGGGTTCGGAATCGGTTGCTTGCCGGAGCACGTGGTGGCGGCGGACGTCGAGGCCGGATTGCTCTGGCGCCTGCCGCCCCACGAGGGGATTGCCGATGTCGACATTCATCTGCTGTGGAACCGCGACCAGCGCATGAGCCGCGCCGAAACGCTGTTCATCGAACGTTTGCAGGCCTGTCTGGCGGATCAGTAACCGAGCAGTCGATCCGCGCTGTTGAGCAAAGGCTCACCGGCATTCAGACGGCGGAAGTTCTCGGCGATCTGTTCGGCGATGCAGTCGTGCGAGGCCGCCGAGGCCATGTGCGGGGTGATGGTCACGCCCGGCGTATTCCACAACGGATGGTCGGCGGGCAGCGGCTCCTGTTCGAAGACATCGAGCAATGCACCACGCAGTTTTCCACGGGCCAGTGACTGTTGCAGATCCTCGATGTTCAGATGACCGCCGCGCCCGACGTTGACCAGTGCCGCACCGTTGGCCAAGTGCTCGAACGTCTGGCGATTGAGGATGCCGCGAGTCTCGTGGGTGAGTGGCAACAGGTTGATCAGCAACTCCACGCCGTCGAGGAACGGGTTGAAAGCATCGATGCCGGCGAAAGTCTGCACGCCCGGTAAATCCTTTTTGCTGCGCGCCCAGCCACGTACGTCATAACCGGAACTGGCCAGGTCTTGGGCAATCGCGCTGCCGAGCGAACCGAGCCCCATCACACCGATCCGAAACTCATGGGCCGGGCGTTGCAGCGGTCGCTCCCAATGCTGTTGGCGCTGTTGCTCCAACACTTGATCGAAGCCGCGATGAAAGTGAATCACCGCCCAGCGCACATACTCGGTCATGCCTTGGCGATGGCCGGGATCGACCACCCGGCACACCGGCAGATCCGGGCATGAAGGATCGTGTTCAAGATGATCGATACCGGCAGCGACCGAGTGAATCACTTGTAGATTGGGCAACGCGGCGAGGCTGTCCGGCAGCGGAAACCAGCACGCCGCGATCTGCGCATTCGCCGCCCGGGGATCGTCGGCCAGCACCGCCGAAAGCTGAGGTGCACGGCGGGCAAAGGCTTCCTGCAATTGTTTGAGCAACAGCGTGTCGCGGGACATCAGTGCAACGGTGTTCATGACAGATAGGACTCGCGCTGGGATTCGATCAGGGTCAGTGCGGCCTCCCAGGCCAGGTCGATGATGTTGTCCTGCTCATCGCGGTCGAACTGTTCGGCGGTGTGGGCGCAGACTTCCGGCGAGGGGAAATGCAGCTCGCAGCCACCGGCCAACGCCTGCACTTGGGCCTGGCAGGCACGCTCCAGAAAGTGGATTTCCTGGAATGCCTGGGCCACGCCGGAACCGCCGACCAGCAGGCCGTGATTGCGCAGGATCATCGCCCGGTGCGGGCCGAGGTCAGCGATCAAGCGCTCGCGCTCATCCAGTGACAAGGCGATGCCTTCGTAGGTGTGGTAAGCAAGTTTTCCGTAGAACTTCAGCGCGTGCTGACTGATCGGCAGCAGGCCTTGTTTCTGCGCGGCGACAGCCATGCCGGCGGCGGTGTGGGTGTGGATCACGCAGTTCAGATCCGGCCGCGCCATGTGGATCGCCGAGTGGATCACAAAGCCGGCGGTGTTGACCCGATGCCCAGCATATTCAGGATCGACGATGCGTCCGTCCTGATCGATGCGCACCAGATCGGAAGCACGCATGCGGTCGAAAATCACCCCGTAGCGGTTGATCAGGAAATGATGCTCCGGCCCCGGAATTCGCAGGGTGATGTGGGTGTCGATCAGGTCGGTCATGCGAAAGTGCGCGATCAAGCGGTACAACGCCGCGAGCTCGCAACGGGCTTGCCATTCGATCGGGTCAATGTGGGCGGGCTTACTCACGAATACACCTCTTTGTTGGTATGAAGGACGACCGGGTTGGCCCGCAGACGCGCGAGGCCACACACACCGATCAGAGACAGGGCCGACAGCAGCGTGAAGAACACCGCCAATGGCAGCCACTGCCCGGAGAACTTGCTGGCCAGCAGCGTGCCGATCAGCGGCGTGGTACCGCCGGCCAACGCGCAGCTCAACTGGTAAGCGATGGAGATCCCCGAGTAACGCAGGTGCACCGGGAAGGCTTGGGTCATGTATCCCGCGATCACCGCGTACAGGGCCGAGAGAATCACCACCGCGACGGCGATGCCGAGGGTCATCAACAGAATGTTTTGAGTGCCGACCAGCAGGAACATCGGGTACGGCGTGACCATGCACAGCAACGCAACCAGCATCAGGAATCGCCCTTCGCCAATGCGTTCGGCGAGCAATGCCGATAGCGGTTGCGAGAGCAATTGAATGACGGTCACCAGGAACAGGCAGTCGAGAATGGTCGCCCGCGGGATGCCCTGATATTGGGTGACGTAGGTAATCATGAAAGTATTGGTGAAGAAGAAGCCGGCCGAACCAATGGTGACTGCGGCGGCAGCGAACAGGATCTGCCGCCAGCACTGACGGATCACGTCTTTCACCGGGTATTTGGCGGTTTCGTTGTTGTCCCTGGCCTTGGCGAACTCCGGCGATTCATGCACACCGGAGCGGATCATCAAGCCGACCATCATCAGCACTCCGCTGGCGAGAAACGGCAGGCGCCAGCCCCAGGCGAGGAAGTCTTCCGGCGACAGCGACGTAACCAGACGGAACGCGATCAACGCCAACAGCAAACCCGCCGGGCTGCCGAGCTGGGCGAACGAGGCGTAGAAGGTTCTGCGTTTGGCCGGCGCGTGCTCACTGGCCATCAACACTGCCCCGCCCCACTCGCCACCAACGGAGATGCCCTGGATCAGGCGCAACACGATCAGCCCGATCGGCGCCCAGATGCCGACGCTGGCGTAGCTCGGCAACAGACCGATACCTGCGGTGGCCAGACCCATCAGCGCCATGGTCACCAGCAGCATTTTCTTACGGCCGAGACGATCGCCCAAATGACCGAACACCATCCCGGCCATCGGGCGGGCGATGAAGCCGACGGCGAAACTACCGAACGCAGCGAGCGTGCTGGTCACCGGGTCGCTGCTGGGAAAGAACACTTGCCCGAGCACCAGTGCGGCGGCGGTGGCGTAGATGTAGAAATCGTAGAACTCGATGGTCGTGCCAATGAAGGCAGCGGCCGCGGCGCGACGCGGCTGAGCGGTGGTGTGCATGCAAGAACCCTGTGTATTTATAGTTTTGGGCAGGTGTCGAGGCGGCTGACGGTCGCGCTCTGTGGCGCTTGTGGGCTTTATCGCTTCCGTGACAGGATTAGTCAATTTTCAAAAACTTATCTTTACTATTAGCGTGACTACTACATGACCTCTTCCGCTAATCCCTGGTTCGGCCGGCGTTTTCTAAATGACCGGCTGGACTGGAACCTGCTGCGCACGTATCTGGTGATCGGTCAGGAAGGCAGCATGAGTCGCGCTGCTGCGCGATTGCACATCACGCAGTCGGCGGTCAGCCAGGCGTTGAAACGTCTCGAGGAACAACTGGATTGTGTGTTGATTGCGCGCAGCGGACGGCGCTTTGATCTGACAGAAACCGGGGAAGAAGTCCTGCGGATTGCGGCGGATATCTACGGCGATATTTCCCGTCTGGGCACCGTGGTCGAGAACCGCCATGACGACGTGGTGGGCAAGATCCGCATACTCACTGTGAGTGGCGTGCAGGCGCGGCATTACGACGAGTTTCTTGCGGACTTTCACGAAACTCACCCTAAAATCGAGCTGGAAGTCGAGGTGATGGGCAGCTCGAACATCATCAGTTCATTGCTGCAAAAGACGGCTACGGTGGGAGTGGGATTGTGTCGTCTTCCGCAGCCGAGACTGGAGCAAAGGGTATTGTTTCGTGAGCGTTATGCGTACTTTTGCGGGCAGCGGCATCGCCTGTTCGGACAGCAGAATCTGACGCTGGAACAGCTGGCGGCAGAAAATTTTGTCAGCTTCACTAGCGATCAGCTTGGCGGCAATCTTTCGCCGTTGACGCTGTTTCGTGACCAGCAAGGGTTTACCGGCAAGATCATCGCCTCTTCCACCAGTTTCGAAGAGATTTATCGTCTGATCTGTGCAGGGTTCGGGATTGGCTGTCTGCCGACTCACCTGGTACGACGGGATGTCGAACAGGGCTTGCTGTGGCGCTTACCGCCGGAGGATGGGGTGGTGGATTTCGATATCCAGTTGCTGTGGAATCGCGAGCAGAAGATGACTCAGGCGGAAACGGTGTTCCTCGACAGCTTCCAGCACATGCTCAGCTTGCGTGAGCCTGTGCTGTGAAGCTGTGACCGGGTTACACGTGGGGATAGCCCGGCGCTTTGGTCGGCGCCGCGTATTGCGGCTTGAGGTGACCGTCCTGGTCGAGTAGCCAGGCGTCCATGATCTGCCGCACCACCGGACCTGCGACGCGGCCACCGGCCTCGCCGTTTTCGATCATTACCGAGATTGCGATCTTCGGATGCTCGGCCGGGGCAAAGCCGACGAACAAGGCGTTGTCACGATGGCGCTCTAGGGTTTTCTCGCGGTTGTAGCGCTCGCCCTGTTTGATCGCCACCACCTGCGCCGTACCACTCTTGCCGGCGATGCGGTACTGCGCACCGGCCGCCGCCGCACGGGCAATGCCTCGGGCGTCGTGCATCACCATTTGCATGCCGTGGTTGACCTGCTCCCAGTCACGCGGATCCTTGAGCAGGATGTTCGGCATCGGGTGTTCGTCCACCGGCGCCACACCGTCGACGGTCTTGGCCAGGTGCGGACGGTTCCAGATGCCCTTGTTGGCAATCAGTGCGGTGGCTTGAGCCAATTGCAGCGGCGTGACCTGCATGTAGCCCTGACCGATACCAAGAATCACGGTTTCGCCGGGGAACCAGGCTTGCCGGCGCGTAGCGCGCTTCCAGGCCTGAGACGGCATCAGGCCGGGCGACTCCTCGAACATGTCCAGCGAGACTTTCTCGCCGAGGCCGAACATCGCCATGTAATCGTGCAGGCGATCGATGCCGAGCTTGTGCGCCAGGTCGTAGAAGTAGGTGTCGTTGGAACGCATGATCGCTGCGTCCATGTCCACCCAGCCGTCGCCGCTGTGGTTCCAGTTGCGGTACTTGTGGTCGAAGTCCGGCAGTTGGTAATAGCCCGGATCGAAGACTCGGGTTTGTGGCGTGACGACACCGGCGTCGAGACCAGCGATGGCCACTTCCGGCTTGATCGTCGAACCGGGTGCGTAGAGGCCGCGCAGCACGCGGTTGAACAGCGGGCGGTCGATGGAGTCGCGTAGCGCGGAGTATTCCTTGGAACTGATACCGGTCACGAACAGGTTGGGGTCGAAACTTGGGTTGCTGACCATGGCCAGCACTTCGCCGGTCGAGGGGTCCAGCGCAACGACCGAGCCGCGCCGGTCGCCCAGTGCGGCTTCGGCGGCTTCCTGGAGCTTGATATCGAGGCTGAGGACGATGTTTTGGCCGGGTATCGGATCGGTGTGTTTCAGCACGCGCAGTACGCGGCCCTGAGCATTGGTTTCTACTTCCTCGTAGCCGACGTGGCCGTGCAGCTGTGGCTCGTAGAAGCGTTCGATACCGGTCTTGCCGATGGATTGGGTGCCGCGGTATTCGACGGAATCGAGGGTCTTGGATTCTTTTTCGTTGATGCGGCCCACGTAGCCGATCGAGTGCGCAAAGTGCGCGCCCAGCGGGTAGTTACGAACGAATTGTGGCTCGACATCCAGGCCCGGCAAGCGGAACTCGTTGACTGCCAGCACGGCGATCTGTTCTTCGGTCAGCTCATAGAACAGCGTTACGGGTGTAAACGGGTGGCGCGACTGCTTCATGGCCTTGTCGAAGACTGTGCGGTCTTCGGCGGGCAGGTGCAGGAGGTTGATGACTTCATCCAGCTCCTGGTTGACGTCGGTCGCGCGTTCTCTTGTGATCGTCAGGTTATAACTGGGACGGTTGTCGGCCAGCAATAAGCCGTTGCGATCGTAGATCAGGCCGCGAGTCGGCGGGATCGGCAGGACATGGACGCGATTGTTTTCGGAGATGGTCGAGTGGTAATCGAACTCGACGACTTGCAGGATGTACAGGCGCACAACCAGAGCGCAACTGACAGCGAAGACGAACAAGGCACAGGCGATCAGGCGTTTGTTGACCAGTCGCGTCTCTTTTTCGTGATCCTTGATAGGGATGGGTTCGGGCATTTCTGCAGCCACTCTTTGACAAAAAATGAGCGCCGATCCTTGGGCGTGACATCAGTCCGTTAAAAAACGAGCTGCACCATACCAAAAACCGGGCGGTCATTTCAGAGGGATTTCCCCAATGGTTACGATCGCGACGGCTAGTGAGCCGACGAGGACAGCCGCAAGGCGGCTGAGAATGCTGTAAGAACTTTCCTGCGGGCAAAACAAAACCCCAACTGCTTTCGCAATTGGGGTTTCGGAATTTAATCTTGACGATGACCTA
>NZ_JBXAIV010000018.1:0-51920 GCF_058796615.1 Pseudomonas sp. GW823-FHT04A03 | reverse complement strand
GGGGTATAGCGCAGTCCGGTAGCGCGCCTGCTTTGGGAGCAGGATGTCAGGAGTTCGAATCCCCTTACCCCGACCATATTAAAAATCCTCGTATCGAAAGATACGGGGATTTTTTTTGCCCTCCGGAAATGTTTCATTCAAGTCATCGTACAACTTGCCGATAGCCCGCTAACGAAAGGGGCCTGCCATCGATCGCCCCTTGCATCCGGCCAATACAAGAAAAAGGGCGTTCGTCATGTTGCTTCGTCAGTTGAATATTGCTCCCCGTGCCGCCCTGGGCTTTGCCCTCATCGCGGTACTCGTGGCGTTGCTCGGAGTGTTTGCGCTGGGGCAGATGTCGAGCATCCGCGACAGCGAAGTGGCGGTGGAGAAGCAATGGCTGCCGAGCATTCGCGGCGGCGACGAGATTCGCGAGATCATGCTGCGCATTCGCACCATCTCCCTGCGCATGGCGCTGGATCAGGATCCGGCCAACATCGCCACGTACCGCAGCCAGATGGACACCCGCGACAAGGAGCTGAGCGAGAAAATCGCCGCCTACGACCGACTGGTGACCACCCCGGAAGGTCAGCAGTTGTACGATCAGTTTAAAAAGACCTTCGCTGCCTACCGCACCGGCATCGCCCAGTCGTTCACCCTCGCCGAGCAAGGCAAACGCGATGAGCTGACCAAGCTGCTGCTGGTCGACATGAAAACCGTGGTCGACGGCTCCGGCAAACAACTCAATGACCTGGCAGACCTGTTTGCCCGTCAGGTCGCCGCCGAAAGCCAGACCTCCGCTGCCCACTACGAAACCTCGCGCACCATCGTGACCTTGTTCATCGCTCTGGCGGCCTTGGCAACCGTGGCCCTGGCGATGTTGCTGACCCGCAGCATCGTCCGCCCTCTGAGCGCCGCCGTCGACGCTGCTGAACACGTTGCCAGAGGCGATCTGACCCGTCCGATCGAAACCCGCGGCAACGATGAAGTCAGCCGCTTGCTCAAGGCGTTGGCGACCATGCAGCAGAACCTGCGCGAAACTCTGCAGGGCATCAGCGGCTCGGCCACGCAACTGGCGACCGCTTCCGACGAACTGAGCGCGGTCACCCACGACAGCACCCAAGGGCTGCAACAGCAGAACAACGAAATCGAACAGGCTGCCACCGCCGTCAACGAGATGACCACGGCGGTCGAGGAAGTCGCACGCAATGCGGTGTCGACGTCCGACGCCACCCGCCAGTCCAGCGAATCCGCGCAGTTGGGCCAGGAGCGGGTCAGCGAAACCGCCGGCGCCATCAACGCCTTGGCCAGCGAAGTCGAGCACACTGGCGAGCTGGTGCAATCACTGGCCAATCAGTCGCAGGACATCGGCAAAGTGCTGGACGTGATTCGAGCGATCGCCGAACAGACCAACCTGCTGGCACTCAACGCTGCCATCGAAGCGGCCCGGGCCGGGGAGAGCGGGCGCGGGTTTGCGGTAGTTGCCGACGAAGTCCGGGCACTGGCTTATCGCACGCAGCAATCGACCCAGGAAATCGAGCAGATGGTGCAGGGCATGCGCAGCGGCTCAAACCTGGCGCTGGAGTCGATGCAGGCCAGTGCCTCGCGCGCTGCCACCACGCTGGTGCTGGCCGAGCGGGCCGGTGAAGCGTTGCAGACGATCACGGCCTCGGTACACGAAATCCAGGAACGCAATCTGGTGATCGCCAGCGCCGCCGAAGAACAGGCGCAGGTGGCGCGGGAAGTGGATCGCAATCTGGTGAACATTCGCGATCTGTCGGTGCGCTCGGCGGCGGGTGCCGATCAAACCAGCGCGTCGAGCCATGAACTGTCGCAACTGGCCAACGCCCTGCAAGGCATGGTGCGACGCTTCCAGTTGTAATCATGCAGGTGTGAAAAAGCCGCGCTTCTCGTCAGAGAAAGCGCGGCTTTGTTTTGTCGGGCGTCTGAAAAATCAGGCACCGTCCTGGTCTTTCAGGTGTTCGAACAGACCTTTCGGCATTTTCTTGCCATTGGCTTCGAAGTTGGCTTTGACGTTGTTGTACGCCTCTTGCTCGTCGATGAAGCCGTCGTGGTTGGTGTCGATCTTGTCGAAGTCAGACTTCGGCGCGACCTTCAGAAATTCGGCGCGCGAGACCTTGCCGTCACCATCGGTGTCGGTCTTGGCCATCGACGCATCGCCGCATTTGCCTTCACCGCATTTGCCTTCCGGGGTTTTCACCGAGGTCTCGGCCGAGGCGACCATGTAGCCCTGGGCCAGCGGTTGTGCGGCGAACACCGAGCCGGACAGCATCAGGCCGCCGGCCAGTACGGCACCGACCAGGCCAAGGGAGTTTTTGCCGATTTTCGAAGTACGGGACATTGCATTCTCCTTCGGTTGCACAGCGCAACCACACGTTAAGGGCGATCAAGCCGGAGCAGGTGTGCTCGGGTGTGGCCATTAAGCGGTGGCGGTGTATCGCGTCTGTGTCGAGGAGCGGGGCGTTTGTAAGCGAAGGTGGGGAAAGCGGGGGGCAGATACAGTAGAAAACAAAACACCGTGGGGGCCAGCCAGCCCCCACGGTGTTTTTTACATCAGTGCAGCTTCAGGCGTGGCTCGGTGCCGCGTCCGATCTTGCTGCCCAGCATCAGCATCGCCGTGCGGAACGGCCCGTACAGCGCCATCTGGTGCATGCGATACAGCGACACGTAAAACATCCGCGCCAGCCAGCCCTCAAGCATCACGCTGCCGGTCAGGTTGCCCATCAAGTTACCTACAGCCGAAAAACGCGACAGCGAAATCAGCGAGCCGTAGTCGGTGTATTTGTACTCTGGCAAGGTCTTGCCTTCGATCCGCAGTTTCAGCGACTTGGCCAGTAACGACGCCTGTTGGTGCGCAGCCTGGGCCCGTGGCGGAACGTTACGATCCGAGCCCGGTTGCGGGCACGCGGCGCAGTCACCGAAGGCGAAAATGTTTTCGTCGCGGGTGGTCTGTAGCGTCGGCAGCACTTGCAGTTGATTGATACGGTTGGTTTCCAGACCGTCGATGTCCTTGAGGAAGCCCGGGGCGCGGATCCCGGCGGCCCAGACTTTCAGACTGGCCTTGATCTCGTTGCCATCGGCGGTGATCAGGCTGTCGGCGGTGACCTGGCTGACCGACGCGTTGGTCATCACGTTGACCCCGAGTTTCTCCAGAGTCTTGTGTACCGGCCCGCTGATCCGTTCCGGCAGGGCTGGCAGCACCCGTGGCCCGGCTTCGATCAGGGTGATGTGCATGTTTTCCGGTTTGATCCGGTCCAGACCGTAAGCCGCCAGTTCATGGGCCGCGTTGTGCAGCTCGGCCGCCAGTTCGACGCCCGTGGCGCCCGCGCCGACGATGGCCACGCTGATCTGCTGGACCGCATCGGTCTGCCCGGCGTGTGCACGCAGGTAGTGATTGAGCAGTTGCTGGTGGAAACGCTCGGCCTGCTTGCGGGTGTCGAGGAACAGGCAGTGTTGCGCGGCGCCCTGGGTGCCGAAATCGTTGGTGGTGCTGCCGACCGCGATCACCAGCGAGTCGTAGGGCACTTCCCGCGCCGGGACCAGCTCGACGCCATTTTCGTCGTAGGTAGCGGCCAGCTGGATCTTCTTCTGCTCACGATCGAGCCCGCTCATGCGCCCCAGCTGGAACTCGAAATGGTTCCATTTGGCCTGGGCGACATAGTTGAGTTCGTCTTCGGAAGAGTTCAGCGATCCGGCGGCCACTTCGTGCAGCAGCGGTTTCCAGATGTGCGTGAGGTTCGCGTCGACCAGCATGATGCTGGCGGTGCCGCGTTTGCCCAGAGTCTTACCCAGACGGGTAGCCAACTCCAGACCGCCGGCGCCGCCGCCGACAATGACAATACGATGGGACATAGGGATAGCTCGCAAGGTTTTTAAAGGAAATCTTTGTCGTCGTAACCCGAGCGAGCGCGATGCAGCTCATAGCGTCAGGTAACTGATAAATCGGCTCAACAGGCCCAGACCAATGGTCACTGCCAGCACCAGCACCAGGAGCATCCACGGCCGGAATGGCCGGCGCTCGACACGGTGTTGGGACAACTGCAGGTACTCTTCGACATGCTTCTGGTCTTCGGGGTTCAGGCGGCTGGTCATAAAGGCCTCGTCAGGTAGACGTTACTGAATGAGAACACGCTACAGCGGTTTTCAACCGGGATTGAACGCAGCATAGCCACTGTCCGGGACCGGTTCGACAGACACACTGTCCCCGAGGCGAATGATCCCGCTTTGTAACACTCGCGCGGTGATTCCGCCATGCCCGCGCACGGCCTGGAACGTTCCGGGTCCAAGGTTGTTTTGCAGGCGCGCGCACGGCTGGCACCAGCCCGTGGTTTCGAAAATCGCCTGACCAATGCGGAAGCGCCGCCCCTTGAGGCTGAACAGGTTGATCCCGCTTATAACGAGATTGCGCCGCAGATCTTCAGGCGTGACCGGTTGTTCGGCCGAGCGGCCCATCAGGCCGCTGATCACGGCCAGATGTTCCCACTGAATCAGCGTCACCTGCCGCGCATTGCGTACCCCGGGCCGAGCGTGATCGCCAGTGAGCCCGGCTTCAAGCCGCGCCTCCACGGCATCGAGCGCGAGCATCGGCCCCCGGGACTCGGGACGCACGCCAATCCAGCGTACGCATCCGGTCTGCGGGACATCGGCAATCAATTGTTGAAGTGGCGTCACAGGCTGATCCCGACATCGAAGACGATGCTGCGCCCCAGGTTGCCGCGCAGGAAATCCGGGGCATCGGGATGGGCGAACAGTACCCGCGCAAAGGTCGGCCCGACCAGCGACAGCGAGCGCCAGCCCTGACGCAGGTATTCGGTGGGCGGCGGAAAGTGGCTGTTGAGGTCGAGCACTTCGCGTTTGAGGCTGGCGAAGGCAATGATGTCCAACTCGCCCAGATCCATCCCGCGTTCTTTGTAGTTGTGCGCTTTCTTGCGCAAGGTCGGCGCCAGTCTCAGCAGAAATTCATTGGCCGGAATCCGCCGCGGCTTGGCTTCACGGCGCACCAGTTGGCTGAGGGAAAACGCACTGCGTCGCCGTTGCAGCTCATCGCGCCATTCGTCGTTGAGCCGACGGCCCTCGTCGAGGACGAAAAACACTTCGAAATTGGCGTCGCGAAACAACACGTCCGGCGGCTCACCGGCGGGGGCGAATTCGTCGGCGCGATACGGAATATTCAAGCCTTGCAGCAGGCGCTGGCAGACCCAACGCTCACGCTCCCATTTGCGGGCATTGGACAGGAAGGCGTTGGCTTGCTCGGCCGCGATGGTCAGCAGGCGTAAATAATCTGAGTCATCCATAGGCCCAAGCTTAGCGTTCAATTGCGACAAGCAGAAAGCTTTGCATCGGCAGATGTCCCGCCGTGCAGGTGTAGACTTCGCCGCAGGAGCGCCAATCAAAGGAGTCTGCGGTGCGAATGAAGGTGATGGGATCATGATCGGTGCAGAACTGCTGTCATCGACAAGTCTGACCCTAGGCTGGCTGATTTACCTGCCGGTGCTGCTCTGGGCGATTGTTCAGGCACCGTGGGTCGAACTGTTCAGCGACAACCGCCGTCAGCACTTGCTGTTCGGCACGGTGTTCGCGTTGTTTCTGCTGTGGCTGGTGCGCAGGGATTTCGACACGGGGGTGTCTTACCACTTCATCGGCATGACAGCGGTGACGCTGCTGCTGGACTGGCCGCTGGCGATCGTCGGCGGACTGGTGGCGCAGCTGGGACTGGTGCTGTTGGGACGTCAGGATCTGGTGGCCGTCGGGGTCAACGGCGCCTTGCTGATCCTGTTGCCGGTGCTGATCACCGAATGCGTGGCGATCCTGGTCGAGCGCGCCCAACCGCGCAATCCGTTCGTGTACATCTTCTGTTCCGGCTTTTTCGCTGCGGCGCTGTCGGCGCTGTTCTGCCTGACGCTGAGCCTGACGTTGCTCTGGTACGACGGCCTCTTTGCCATGCCCGAATGGCTGGAAGATTTCGTCGGTTACCTGTGGTTGCTGATTTTTCCCGAAGCCTTCATCAACGGCATGGTGGTCAGTGCCTTGGTGGTGTTCTGCCCGGAATGGCTGGAGACTTTCAACCGAACTCGCTACCTTTCGGCGCCGTGGAAGGACGACGATCCCAAGTCTTGATCCACATCAAATCCGCTCTGCGCACGGCATTTCATGCTCGGCCAAATCCCTTCAGGAGCAGCGGCATGAGCGTGTATGAGTGGGCGAGACAGGAAACCCGGCAGAGTATGGAGATGGCGCAGGAGGTGGGGTTCGATCCGGGCCTAAGCCTGCGCGCCTTGCTCAGTGCGGTGGTGCAGCAGAGCAAGGCGGTGCGCAACGCCGAAGACCTGGCCGACGAGTTGCGCTTTCTGGCGGAAAACCTCGACGACGATCAGGACTACGGCTTCATGCGACCCTGAACGGGATCAGTGACGCGGGTCGAAATCGCCGGAAAACAGTTCGTCCTCGGCATCCGGGGCTACGGGAATCTTGTGCTCTTCTGACGCCCAGGCGCCGAGGTCGATCAGTTTGCAGCGGTCCGAGCAGAATGGACGGTATTTGTTTTCCGGGGTGAATTCCACGGGCGCGCCGCAAGTCGGGCAGTTGACGGTTGGGGTCTGGCTCATGATTGGCCTCCGGATAAAGTCAGGTAAAAGTGATGCAGGCGCTCGACCTCGCTGTGCAGCCAGGCGAGGTCGCGGTCGTTGACCACCACGTCGTCGGCACGGCTGACGCGGTCTTCGCGGCTGGACTGGGCCTTGAGGATCGCCTGAACCTGCTGTTCGCTGGTCTGGTCACGCTGCAAGGTGCGTTCGATCTGCAGTTGTTGCGGGGCGTCGATCACCAGAATCCGCTGGGTCATCGCGTATTGCCCGGATTCGATCAAAAGCGGCGAGACCAGAATCGCGTAAGGCGATTGTGCCAGCGCCAGGTGATGGGCGATTTCCTCGGCGATCAGCGGATGCAGCAGCGCTTCGAGCCAGCGCCGTTGCTCCGGCACCTCAAAGATCAGTTTGCGCAGTGCCGCACGATCCAGCGTGCCGTCGGCCTGCAACACATCAGGGCCGAAGTGTTCGGCGATCTTCGCCAGCGCCGGACGGCCCGGTTCGACCACCCAGCGCGCCGCGTGATCGGCGTCCACCACGTGGACACCAAGATCGATGAAGTGCTGGGCGGCAGCGCTTTTGCCGCTGCCGATGCCGCCGGTCAGGCCGAGAATCCAGGGTTTTTCCACAGGGGTATTCATTTCAAACCGACAAACTGCCAATAGAAGCCGGTTATTTGACCACCCCAGAGCAAGGCAATCCAGCCGGCAATTGCCAGATACGGGCCGAAGGGGATCGGCGTCGAGGTTTTCTGGTTGCGCAGCTTGAGCAAAATCACCCCGAGCACGGCGCCCACCAGCGAGGACAAGAGGATGGTCAGCGGCAGAATCTGCCAGCCGCCCCAAGCCCCGAGCAGCGCCAGAAGCTTGAAATCGCCGTGACCGATGCCGTCCTTGCCGGTGATCAGCTTGAACAGCCAGAACACCGACCACAGCGCCATGTAGCCCAGCACCGCGCCCCACAGGGCATCGTGAAGCGGCACGAACAGCCCGAAGCTGTTGACGATCAGCCCCAGCCACAGCAGCGGCAGCACCAGCACATCGGGCAGCAACTGATGCTCGGTGTCGATCAGGCTCATGGCCAACAGGCCCCAGGTCAGCACGATCAGCAGGCACGCCGGCCAGCCGAAACCCAGGTGCCAGGCGATGAACGCCGAGAGCAGACCGCAGGCCAGTTCGGTCAGCGGGTAGCGCTTGCTGATCGGTGCGCTGCAACTTGAGCAGCTCCCGCGCAGGAACACGTAACTCAACACCGGGATGTTTTCCCACGCGCGGATCCGGTGGCCACAGTGCGGGCATTGCGAGTGCGGCAGCATCAGGTTGTAGGTGGGCAACGGCGCTTCACCGGGCAGCCCCAACACATCGTGAGCCTGCTGGCGCCATTCGCGCTCGAGCATTTTCGGCAGGCGCCAGATCAACACGTTGAGAAAACTGCCGACCACGAGCCCGAGCAGCAGGGCGGTGAAAACAAAGGCCAGTGGGTAGAGACTGAAGAGTTCGTCGATAGGCATGTCAGATCGCTGAGCCGAGTTGGAAGATCGGCAGGTACATCGCCACTACCAGACCGCCGACGATCACCCCGAGCACCACCATGATGAACGGCTCCATCAGGCTGGTGAGGTTGTCGACCATGTTGTCCACTTCGTCCTCATAGAAACCCGCGACCTTGTCGAGCATCTCGTCCAGTGCGCCGGACTCTTCGCCAATGGCAGTCATCTGCACCGCCATGTTCGGAAATATGCCGGTGGAGCGCATCGAGAAATTCAGCTGCATGCCGGTGGAAACGTCCTGGCGGATGCGCATCACGGCGCGCTTGAACACCACGTTGCCGGTGGCGCCGGCCACCGAGTCCAGCGCTTCAACCAACGGCACACCGGCTGCGAAGGTGGTCGACAGGGTCCGGGCAAACCGCGCCACAGCGGACTTGTACATCAGCGTGCCCACCAGCGGCAGCTTGAGAAACCAGGCGTCACGCCGGTCGCGCAGGGCCTGGGATTTTTTCAGGGCATGGCGGGTGCCGAAAAAACCGGCCACCAGCACACCGAGAATCGCCCACCACCATTGCTGCATGAATTCGGACAGGCTGATCACCATCAACGTGAAGGCTGGCAATTCGGCACCGAAGCCAGAGAACACCGACTGGAACTGCGGCACCACCTTGATCAGCAGAATGCCGGTAACCACCGCCGCCACCAGCACCACGGCGGACGGGTAGGTCATGGCCTTCTTGATCTTGGCCTTGAGGCTTTCGCTCTTTTCCTTGTAGGTCGCGACCCGCTCCAGCAGGGTGTCGAGGGCGCCGGACTGCTCGCCGGCATCCACCAGGTTGCAGTACAACTCGTCGAAATATTGCGGCTTCTTGCGCAGCGCGGCGGCGAAGCTGTTACCAGCCGCGACCTCCTGTTTCACCTCGTCCACCAGCTTGCGCATGGCCGGGTTTTCGAAGCCTTCGCCAATGATGTCGAATGACTGCAACAGTGGCACGCCGGCCTTCATCATGGTCGCCATCTGCCGGGTGAACAGGGCAATGTCCTGGGCCTTGATGCGCTTGCCGAAGCTCAGCAACGAGGCGGATTTCTTGCGTACCTTGCCCGGGTTGATGCCCTGCTTGCGCAATTGGGCCTTGACCAGTGCGGGGTTCTGGCCGCTCAGCTCGCCGGTCACCTTGCTGCCTTTGCGGTCCGTGCCTTCCCAGGCGTAGACGCTGATTTTCGCTGCCTTGACCGCCATGTTCAGTCCTTGGTGACCCGGTTGATTTCTTCAAGGCTGGTGATGCCTTGCATGGCCTTGATGAGGCCCGAGGTGCGCAGGTCGTTGAAGCCGTCCCGGCGCATCTGTATATCGATTTCCAGTGAGTTGCCCTCGGCCATGATCAGTCGTTGCAGTTCGGGGGTGTTCTTCACCACTTCATAAATCCCCACGCGACCCTTGTACCCGCCGTTGCAGTGATCGCAACCAACGGGCTCATAGATCGTGAAATGGCCGATGCGTTCCTCGGGGAAACCTTCCTTGATCAGGGTTTCGCGGGGGATCTCGATGGGTTTCTTGCAGTGGCTGCAGAGTTTTCGCGCCAGGCGCTGGGCAATGATCAGGCTCACCGAGGTCGCGATGTTGAAGCCGGGAATGCCCATGTTGTGCAAACGGGTGAGGGTTTCCGCTGCGCTGTTGGTATGCAGGGTGGACAGCACGAGGTGCCCGGTCTGGGCGGCCTTGATCGCGATTTCGGCGGTTTCGATGTCGCGGATCTCGCCGACCATGATCACGTCCGGATCCTGACGCAGGAACGAGCGCAGGGCCTGGGCAAAGTCCATCCCCTGACGTGGATTGACGTTGACCTGGTTGATGCCTTCCATGTTGATCTCTACCGGATCTTCGGCGGTGGAGATGTTGATATCGACGGTGTTGAGGATGTTCAGCCCGGTGTACAGCGACACGGTTTTGCCCGAGCCGGTGGGGCCCGTTACCAGAATCATGCCTTGCGGCTGTTTGAGGGCGGCCATGTACAGGTCTTTCTGCTCCGGCTCGTAACCGAGGGCATCGATGCCGATCTGGGCACTGGACGGGTCGAGGATCCGCATTACCACTTTCTCGCCCCAGAGCGTGGGCAGGGTGTTGACCCGGAAATCGATCGATTTGCTCTTCGACAGACGCATCTTGATCCGCCCGTCCTGGGGTTTGCGCCGTTCTGAAATGTCGAGGCTGGCCATGACCTTCAGGCGTGCGGCAATGCGCCCGGCGAGCTGAATCGGCGGCTTGGCCACCTCCCGCAGAATGCCGTCGGTACGTACCCGCACCCGGTAGTTCTTTTCGTAAGGCTCGAAATGCAGGTCGGATGAGCCGCTCTTGATCGCGTCCAGCAGCATCTTGTGCACGAAGCGCACCACCGGGGCATCGTCGGCGTCGATTCCGCCGAGCGTGTCCTGCTTGCCGTCGTCGGCCGACTCGATGTCCAGACCGTCGAGGTCGACATCGGCCATCTCCTCCAGGCCGGTGGCGTGGGTGTCGAAGAACTTTTCGATGGCGTCGGTGAGTTTGTCGTCCTCGACCAGAATGGCTTCGGTGCTCAGCCCGGTGCTGAACTGAATGTCATTGATCGCCTGATGATTGCTCGGGTCGGAAATTCCCACGAACAGTTTGTTGCCGCGCCGCCAGAGGGGCAGGGCGTGGTGCTGGCGCACCAGTTTTTCACTGACCAGGCCCTTGGGCTGGGTTTCCTTGTCGAGACAGTTGAGGTCGAGAAATGCCATGCCGAAATGCTCCGAGGCTATTTCGGCGACCTGCCAGCTCTTCACCAGTTTGTTCTGCACCAGGTAACTGACCAGCGACAGGCGATTGCGCTGCGCCTGCTGCCAGGCTTGCTGGGCACTCTTTTCCGTGAGCAATTCGGCCTGGACCAGTTGTTTGGCCAGACCGCTCAGAGCGATGTCATTCATGGGGTTTCCACGTGCTTGCCGTTCATGACTTATAGCCTAGTCAAGTGACAGCGCCAAACACGCGGGGTGCAGGTGACAAAAAGTGTCAGATAGTGCGGCTACGGGTTGTAGGAATCGGCACGACGTCCGGATCACGCCCAGCAGACCGGGGCTTCAAGCGCTTGGCACGGGCTGTGCTGAGTCCTTTTCAGATCATGAGATTCCGACTCATGCATGGAGCGTGTCTATGAAGAAACAACAAGGTTTCACTCTGATCGAGCTGCTGATCGTTGTGGCGATCATCGGGATTCTGGCGACGATTGCCTTGCCCCAGTACTCCAAATATCAGGCGCGGGCCAAGGTCACGGCGGGGATAGCCGAAGCGTCGGGGCTTAAGGTCAACTTCGAAGACGTCATCAATGCCGGCTCTACTGATCCGAGCATTACCAACGTCAATGCGGGTACGACTGCGACACAAAATTGCACGCTGGCGGCGAGCGGTAAAGTTGCCGACGGCACAGGGACCATCACCTGCACCTTGCTCAACGCTCCGGCGCCTGTGTTGGGGCAAACCGTCACCCTGACCCGTACGGCAGCAGCAGGTTGGTCGTGCAAGTTCTCGGGTTCGAAAGACTATTCGACCACCAGTTGCCCGGGCGTTTGATCCACAACGCTTAAAGCTGGCTGCTCTATAAAGAATGCCCCGCACTGCGGGGCATTTTTCATGACTGACGGTTTAATAAAAGCTTCAATAATTTCAGCGAGTTAGGAACTTTCAGAAAAGCCGCAACTTGCATGTCTTTTTGCACAAGGTCATGCAAATTGCATGATTCCGGAAATTTTCAGAATTATTAAGCTATTGATTTATAACGATTTATTGAGTTTTTAAAAGTTGGCACAGCGTTCGCAATATCTCCGGTAACCCTGCTGACAAGACACGCAGCAGACTTTCCAGAAAAACAGGAGTTACTCGTATGAAGAAGTTCGCTATCACTGCCGCTGCTGCTACCGCGCTGACCCTGACCATGGCTTCCGGTGCATTTGCTCAATCGACTCAGACCACTCAGGCTCCAATGACCCTGGCTGCCGGTGAAGTCACCAAGGCTAAAGAAGCTACTTCCGATACCTGGATCACTACCAAAGTCAAAAGCGATCTGGTAACCGAAAAAGGCATCCCTGGTACCGACATCAAAGTCGAAACCAACAAAGGTGTGGTTTCCCTGTCCTCCGAGGTCGCCATCACCGAAGCCCAGAAAACCACCGCAGTGAACATCACCAAGAAAATCAAAGGCGTCAAAGCGGTCTCCGCTGACGGCCTGAAAGCCGAGTAAGGCAAGACTTCTCGCCTGAACCGGGAGAAGACGCGACAGGCGGGCCGAGCAATACGTCTGCCGCACTTTAGAGTTCATGCGAACGGCCACAAGGATTGTGGCCATTACAGGCCCCGGCATTCATGTCGGGGCCTGTTCTATTTCAGGGACGGGAAAAGCGGAGAGGTCAGTTGCCGCGTTTGCTGTTGATCTGTTTCAGGCGATTGCCTTCAAAACGCAGGTATTGATACATGCCGTTGCTCGGGCCGTAGGTCCATTCCTCGACCTGAAACTCTTCACGACGGTTGGCGCTGCGCTTGTAACCGAGCAGATCGCGACTGACCGGCTCGCCACACTTTTGCAGCACTTCGCTGGCGCGGTCGCCAAGGCTCACCAGTTGGCTGCCGCAACGCAGGGTATCGGACGCCGCAGCCTGGCTGGCGATCAACGCCAGCCCCAATGCAGCCAGCCATTTGCAGTTCATCACTCGGCATCCAGATGCATCTGTGTCACCACCCGGCCGTCGCTTTCCGCTTCGCCGAGATTGGCGTCGATGAAGTACACGCGATCGTCGGCCAGTTGGCCCTTGTCCACCAGGTAATCCTTGATGCTGCTGGCGCGGTCCTGACCGAGCTGGCGCAGCAGCACGTCGCTGGAGCTCCAGAACTTGATCACGTCGGCGCGCATTTTCGCCGTGCGTTCTTCTTTGCCCAGATCCTTCCATTCGGCCGGTGGCTGGGTTTTCAGGCGGGTGCGGTAGATGCCCTCAAGCAGCGGGCCTTTTTCGTTATCCGGTACCTGAATCAGCGAAGCCTGAGCCGGCACCTTGTCGCCCCGGCGCTGGAGCATCTTGTAGTAGTTGTACTGGTATTCACGTTCCAGGCGCTGTTCGGCGAGCAACGGGCCGTCACTGCTTTTTGCCGCGGTGCCTTCGATTTCCAGGCGCAGGGCCGGACGCTCCTTCAGCGCTTGCGACAGTTTCACCAGCGCCGCTTCGGCGTCTTTGCTCAGATCGCTGGAGCCCGGTGCGAAGGATACGGTGCCGAGGTCTTCCGAGCCGCCACCGCTGACCAGACCGCCAATCAGCTTGAACGGCGCGGCGGCGGCTTTGACGATCAGATTGCGCAGGGTCTGCCAGACAATCGGCATCACGCTGAATTGCGGGTTGTTCAGGTCACCGGTGACCGGCAGCTCGATGGAAATCTTGCCGTCGACGTCCTTGAGCAGGGCGATCGCCAGTTTCAGCGGCAGGCTCACGGCATCCGGGCTGTCGACTTTCTCTCCCAGTTGCAGTTGCTCGACTACTACCTTGTTCTCTGCCTTGAGCTGTCCCTTGGTGATCAGGTAATGCAGGTCAAGATTGAGTCGGCCCTTGCGGATCCGGTAGCCGGCGAACTTGCCGGAGTAGGGGGTCAGGGTGGTCAGTTCGACGCGTTTGAAACTGGTGGCGATGTCGAGGCTGGCCATCGGGTCGAAGGGGTTGACCGCGCCCTTGATGGTCACCGGCGCATAGCGGTCGACCTTGCCCTTGACGTCGACGCTGGCGGGCTTCGCCTGACGGCTGTCGATGGTGCCGATCTGGCCGTTGAGCTGTTGAATCGCAGTGGCAAAGTTCGGGGTCAGGCTGAAGTCGGCGAAGTTGGCCGAGCCGTCGTTGATCGCGATGCCACCGATGTGAATGCCCAGCGGTTTGTCATTGCTCGCCGGTTTCGCCGCGGCGGGCTTCGCCCCCGAATCCGCCGGCTGCGGGATCAGCAGGTCGTCGATGTTGGTGGTGCGGTCGTCGTTGATCATGAACCGCACATATGGCTGGAACAGATTGACCTTGTCGATCGACAGGCTGTCGCCGTGCTGATAGTTCAAGCCTTCGACCACCACTTGCTGCCACTTGAGGAAGTCGCGGGTTTTCAGGGTGTCGAGGGTGTGCAACTGATCGACCTGGGCACGACCGGTGACGCTGAGGGCCAGCGGGTCAGTGCTTTTGAGGTTCACTTTCAGGTCACTGCCGAGCATGCCGCTGCGCAGTTCGAGACGAATGAACGGGTTGATGTAGGACTGCGCGACCCGCAGGTCGATGTCCTGGGTTTTCACGTTGAGCTGCGCGGTGACCGGGGCCAGATTGACCACGCCGTCGGCGCTGATCTTGCCTTGCTTGCCCAGGCCGGTGTCGAGTTTGAGGTTGAAAGGCGAGCCGTTGAGGCTGTCGAAATTCTGCAGATCGACGTTCAGCGGGGTGACATCCAGGGTGACTTCGGGCTTCGCCGAGCGATCGGCCAGATGCACTTTATAGTCACGCAGTTGCACGTCCTTGAGCAGCACCTGCCATGGCTTGCTCGGCGCGGTCGGCTCGGGTTTCGGCGAGTCGGCGGCGGCCGGAGTGCTTTTCGGTTCCGCCGCCGCTTTGGCGGCGGGTTTCGATGGCTGGCTGGCAAACAGTTTCTGCCAGTCCAGTTGTCCGTCCGCTTCCAGGGCTGCCCAGGTTTCCAGTTTCTGGCTGCGGATCTTGCCGACCACCACTTGCTGTTTGGCCAGGTCCACGGTGGTGTCGCTGACGTCGAGACGCTCGAGTTTCGCCAGCTGACGTCCGTCCGGCGCCTTGATCGCGAACGGCGCGATGTTGACCGCGACGTTGCTCAGCAGCAGTTCTGTTTCCTTGGACAGGTTGAGCTTGTAGTCGGTGCTCAGGCTGACGACACCCTCTTCCAGCACCAGTGGCACGGCGTCGCGCACGTAAGGCCAGAAGGCTTTCATCTTGCCGTCGGTGATCTTGAGGGTGCCTTCGGAGGCGATCGGAACCAGGCTGAAATTGCCTTTCCAGTCGATCTGCCCACCGGCCGGACCGATCGCGACGAGGGTCATGTCGGCATTATCTTCGGGCAGGGTGCTGAGGTTTTTCAGTTCGAAATCGAGTTTGTCGTAAACGAATTCGATCGGCTCGCTGGGGCGCGCATCCACGAAGTGCAGGTTGCCGCCGGCCAGCTGGATCCGGTCGATGCGCAGCGGAAAGGGTTTGGCGTCGGGATCGGCCGGGGTGGGCTCGCTGGCCGGGAGCTTGAACAGACTGAGAAGGTTGAGCTGGCCGTCCTTGGCGAACAGGATCTCGGTCCTGGATTTTTCCAGTTCGATGTCTGACAGATGCAGGGCTTTGGTCCACAGGCTGTCGAGTTGCAGGTTGGCGTACAACCGTTCGAAGCCAACCTGTTCCTTGCCCGGCTCGCCGATCACCAGGCCCCACAACGTGAGTTCAAGGCTGAACGGGTTGAGTTCGATGCGCTGCAGATGCGCCGGCACCGTGGCGTAGTTGGCCAGTTGCTGATTCACCACCCTGAGCGCAATGCCCGGCAAAATCAGGAACCCCAGCAGGCTGTAGAGGGCCAGGGCAGTCAACAGGGCGCCAATCGCGCGAATCAATCCTTTGGGCATGTGCGGCTTCATCTGTCTGAATCGGAGTGCCTTGGAGTATGGCACGCGATTCCGGTTCCGAAGTACATCGCACGAGACAGGATTGTTCAGATTTGTCTGCAATTTCTGTAGGAGCTTCCGAAGGCTGCTCCTGCAGGGGTAAAGATCAGAGCTGCAGAATCAGTGTCTTCAACGGCGGTTGTTGATCCCGCGAAGGGAAGTCGGCACCTGGCGTCATCACGCTCCATTCACGCACCGGCCGCCCGGCTTTTTCGGCGCAGCGCAGCACTTGTTCGCGCCAGTCGTCCATGCTGACTTTCGCCAGATTGTTGCAGCAGATCAGCACGCCATTCTCGGCGGTGGTCAGCAGGGCTGGCTTGAGCAGGCTTTGATAATCGCGCAGCAGGTCGACGGTGCCGAACGCACTCTTGGCCCACGCGGGCGGGTCGAGCAGCACCAGATCGTACTGGCGCTGTTCGAGACGCTGATAGCTCGGCAGTTTCTGCCCGCGACGCTGGCTGATCGGCAGGCCGGCCAGTTGGCGGATCGCCGGGAAGTAGTCGGACTGGATGAATTCCATGGTCGGCAGGTGCGGATTGAGCTGACCGTTCTCGCGTCCCACCGCCAGATTGCCCTCGGCGAAATCCAGGTTACACACTTCGCGCGCTCCGCCGGCTGCTGCGCTGAGACCGACGCCGCAGGTGTAGGCAAACAGGTTGAGTACGCTTTTGCCCTTGGCGTGATCCTTGACCCAGCCGCGGGTGTTGCGCAGGTCGAGGAACAGCAGCGGATCCTGCCCGGCGTGGCGTCCGCGCACACGGTAATTCAGGCCCCATTCGTGGCCGACCAGATCCGCCAGTGCCGCGTCGTCGGCGCGGTAGACGCTGTCTTCACGGTCGATCCGCGAGTTGCCACGGGAGCGGTCGTTGTAAACCAGCAGGGTTTCAAGGCCCAGGGTCTGGTTGACCATGGCGTGCAGTTGCAGCAGGTCTTCGCGCGCCAGGGTCTGGTGGAAACTTTGCACCATCAGTTGCGGGCCGTAGCGGTCGATGGTCAGGCCGCCGGCGCCTTCCTGACTGCCGTGGAACAGCCGATAGCAATCGGTGCCCTGGCGGTGCAGCTCGGCGAGCAGATCCTGGCGTTGATCGAGGGCGGCGCGCAGCGCCAGGTTCAAGGAAGACATGCGGGCGCCTTGCTGGAGGGAATCGGGGCGCGGGAGTTTAGCAGCAACTCGGCTGCAAGCGGCGAGCTTCAAGCTTGAGGCTCGCCGCTTGCCGCTGCGCTTACTGGTTCAAGCGTTTATCGATCAAGCCCTGCACCACGCTCGGATCCGCCAGCGTCGAGGTGTCCCCAAGGCTGTCGAGTTCGTTGCAGGCGATCTTGCGCAGGATCCGCCGCATGATCTTGCCCGAGCGGGTCTTCGGCAGGGCCGGGGCCCACTGGATCAGGTCCGGTTTGGCGAAGCTGCCGATTTCCTTGCTGACGTGGGCCAGCAGTTCTTTCTTCAGTTCGTCGTTGGGCTCGGTGCCGTTCATCGGTGTGACGAACGCATAAATCCCCTGGCCTTTGACGTCGTGGGGATAGCCGACCACGGCGGCCTCGGCGATGCTGTCGTGCAGCACCAGCGCACTTTCCACCTCGGCGGTGCCGATGCGATGGCCGGAGACATTGATCACGTCGTCGATGCGCCCGGTGATCCAGTAATCGCCGTCCTCGTCGCGGCGGGCGCCGTCGCCGGTGAAGTAGTAACCGGGGTAGGGCTTGAAGTAGGTGTCCATCATGCGCTGCGGATCGCCGTAGACGCTGCGGATCTGCGCCGGCCAGCTCGACTTGATCGCCAGCACGCCGCTGCCGGCGCCCTTGATTTCCTTGCCGTGCTCATCGAGCAGCACCGGTTGCACGCCGAACATCGGCTGGGTGGCGCAACCCGGTTTGATCCGCTGGGCGCTGACCAGCGGGCTGAGCATGATGCCGCCGGTCTCGGTCTGCCACCACGTATCGACTATCGGGCAACGTTGTTCGCCTACGACGTTGAAATACCATTCCCACGCTTCCGGGTTGATCGGCTCACCGACACTGCCGAGCAATCTGAGGCTTTGTCGCGAAGTTTCCTGCAAGGGGCCGGCGCCTTCACGCATCAACGCGCGCAGGGCGGTGGGGGCGGTGTAGAAGATGTTGACCTTGTGTTTGTCGATCACCTGCCAGAACCGCGAAGTGCTCGGATAGCTCGGTACACCTTCGAAGATCAGCGTGGTCGCGCCATTGGCCAGCGGGCCGTAGACGATGTAACTGTGGCCGGTGACCCAGCCGACGTCGGCGGTGCACCAGAACACCTCGCCGTCGCGGTAGTCGAGCACGTACTTGAAGGTCATCGCCGCTTGCAGCAGGTAACCGCCGGTGGTGTGCAGCACGCCTTTGGGTTTGCCGGTGCTGCCCGAGGTGTAGAGGATGAACAGCGGATCCTCGGCGTCCATCGGTTCCGGCGGGCAATCGTCGCTGACGTCGCGCACGGCCTGGTGATACCAGAGGTCGCGGCCTTCGACCCAGTCAACTTTGTTCTGAGTGCGCTCGACCACCACGACGGTGCTGACATTCGGGCAACTCTGCAGGGCCTTGTCGACATTCTGTTTCAGCGGCACGAATTTGCCACCACGCACGCCCTCGTCGGCGGTGATCACGGTGCGGCAGTCCGCATCGAGAATACGGTCGCGCAACGAGTCCGGAGAGAAACCGCCAAACACCACCGAGTGAATTGCGCCGATCCGCGCGCAGGCGAGCATGGCGTAGGCCGCTTCGGGGATCATCGGCATGTAGATGCACACCCGGTCGCCTTTCTTCACGCCACGGCTTTTCAGCACGTTGGCCAGGCGGCAGACGTGGTGATGGAGTTTGCTGTAGGTGATTTGCGTCGATTCGGCAGGGTCGTCGCCTTCCCAGAGGATGGCAGTCTGATCGCCGCGCTTTTCCAGGTGGCGGTCGATGCAGTTGTAGCTGACGTTCAGCTTGCCACCGGCAAACCAGGCGGCTTCGCCGGTCTTCAGGTCATAGCGCTGGACGGTCTGCCACGGCGTGCTCCAGTCGAGGAAGCGGGTGGCCTGTTCGGCCCAGAAGGTGCTGGGGTGTTCAATGGATTCGCGGTACAGGCGCTGGTAGTCGTCCTGACTCAACTGTGCAGCCCGGCGGACGGCATCGGCTTTGGGGAACGTGCTGATATCGAACATGACGGTTCCTTATTCTTGTTGTGCGACAAGGATAAAGATGCGCCGAGAGCGGGGAGGGTTCAATACCTGTAAACAAACACCCCCTCATGGCGAGGGGGTGTGTTCAGGGCTGGATCAGCCGCGGTGACGGCCGCGGAAGTAGTTGATCAGGCCTTGGGTGGACGGGTCTTCAGCGGCGGTTTCTTCGCTGCCGACCAGGCGGTTGTACACGCCTTTGCCCAGTTCCTTGCCCAGTTCCACGCCCCACTGGTCGAAGGCGTTGATGCCCCAGACCACGCTTTGCACGAAGACTTTGTGTTCGTACATCGCCACCAGTGCGCCGAGACGACGCGGGCTGATGCGCTCGACCACGATGGTGTTGCTCGGACGGTTGCCCGGGATCACCTTGTGCGGTGCGAGTTTCTGCACCTGGTCTTCGCTCATGCCTTTGTCGCGCAGTTCCGCTTCGGCTTCCGGCAGGGTCTTGCCGAGCATCAGCGCCTGGCTCTGGGACAGGCAGTTGGCGTACAGCCACTGGTGGTGGTCGGAGACCGGGTTGAAGCTGACGATCGGCACAATGAAGTCGGCCGGAATCAGTTGGGTGCCTTGGTGCAGCAACTGGTGGTAAGCATGCTGACCGTTGCAGCCGACGCCGCCCCAGATCACCGGGCCAGTGTCGGTCGACACTGCGGTGCCGTCCTGACGCACGCTCTTGCCGTTGGATTCCATGTCCAGCTGTTGCAAGTGCTTGGTGATGTTACGCAGGTAGTGGTCGTACGGCAGGATCGCGTGGCTTTGCGCGCCCCAGAAGTTGCCGTACCACACGCCGAGCAGGGCCAGCAGCACCGGCATGTTCTGTTCGAACGGCGCGCTCTGGAAATGCTGGTCCATGGTGTAGGCACCGGACAGCAGTTCCTTGAAGTTGGACATGCCGATGGCCAGCGCGATTGGCAGGCCGATGGCCGACCACAGCGAGTAACGACCGCCGACCCAGTCCCACATCGGGAAGATGTTTTCTTCGCGGATACCGAAGGCCACGGCGGCGGCATTGTTGCTCGATACGGCGATGAAGTGGCGATACAGCTCGGCTTCCGAACCACCCTGAGCCAGGTACCAGGCGCGTGCGGCCTGAGCGTTTTTCAGGGTTTCGAGGGTGTTGAACGACTTCGAGGAAACGATGAACAGCGTGGTCTCGGCGCGCAGTTTTTGCGTCAGCTCGTGGAATTCGCTGCCGTCGATGTTCGCCAGGTAATGGCAACGCACGCCTTTCTGGGCGTAGGACAGCAGGGCTTCGGAGACCAGCTCGGGGCCGAGGAACGAACCACCGATGCCGATGTTCACAACGTCAGTGATCGGCTTCTCGGTGTAACCGCGCCACAGACCGTCGTGGATGCGGCCCACGAGATCGGTGATCTGGTTCAGCACCTTGTGTACTTCAGGCATCACGTTGACGCCGTTGACCGACAGCTTGTCGCCGACCGGGCGACGCAGGGCGGTGTGCAGCGCCGGGCGGCCTTCGGAGGAGTTGACGATTTCGCCGTCGAACAGGGCCTTGATCGCGCCCTTGAGATCGACTTCATTGGCCAGACCCACCAGCAGGTTGCGGGTCTCGGCGTTGATCAGATTCTTCGAATAGTCGAGAAACAGTCCGCAGCTGCTGAGGGTGAACTGATTGAAGCGCTGCGGATCGGCGTTGAAGGCTTCGCGCATGCTGAAATCCTGCATGGCTTGGCGGTGATCTTTCAACGCTTGCCAGGCAGGCAGAGCGGTAACGTCATGAGGAGTGCGGTAGTACGCCATCGCTGCGGTTTTCCTTTTTACTTGAACGGCCTTTTGAACTCTGAAAAGACCTCCCCGCCATGTTTGGGCGAGGGGGCAACTGCGTCGACACGATTACTTTGGCGCAGGGCGAATACAGTAAACCCAGCGCCGCGATCTGTCTTGGCTTTGTCTGACCTGTTTTCGGTACTTTTTTAACATTGATAACAGACGGGGCCGACAGACGGCGGGTAATGCGAGCAAGTCCCTGCTTATCGCGTGGAGTCGAACGGCGGCAGTTTGCCCGATGGGCAGGTGCTCAGCAATACGGTCTGGAAGGGCGTGCAGACGCTGTGGGAGCGGGGTTGCGCCCACAGCGTTTGCCGGTGTTCAGGCGGGAGTATCGAGATTCAGGTGCAGGTTGTCGATCAACCGGGTGGTGCCGAGGAATGCCGCGACCAGAATCACCAGATCGCGATCGTCTGCCGTTGCCGGACGCAGGGTCAGGGCGTGGCGGATTTCCAGGTAGTCCGGACGCAGACCGGCGGCTTCCAGTTGCTGGCGTTGCGCCTGGATCAGGGCAGGGAAGTCGCGTTCACCTTGCTTGATCGACTCGGCAATGCTGCTCAGGGTGCGATAGACCACCGGCGCCACGGCGCGCTGTTCTTCACTGAGGAAACCGTTGCGCGAGGATAGCGCCAGTCCATCGGCGGCACGCACGGTCGGCTCGCCAATGATCTGGATCGGCATGTTCAGGTCGTGCACCAGCGCGCGGATCACTGCCAGTTGCTGGAAGTCTTTCTGGCCGAAGATCGCCAGGTCCGGCTGGACCATGTTGAACAGCTTGCTGACCACCGTCGCCACGCCTTCGAAGTGCCCCGGACGGCTGGCGCCGCACAGGCCTTCGGAGAGTTGCGGCACGCTGACCCGGGTCTGCCCGGCCATACCGTCGGGGTACATTTCTTCGACGGTCGGGGCGAACAGCAGATCGCACCCGGCTTCCAGCAGTTTTTCCTGATCCGCCGCCAGGGTGCGCGGGTACTTGTCGAGGTCTTCGCCGGCGCCGAACTGCAGCGGGTTGACGAAAATGCTCGCGACCACGAAGTCCACGCGCTGGGTGGCCTTGGTGATCAGGGCAATGTGGCCGCTGTGCAGGTTGCCCATGGTCGGCACGAAGCCGATGCGCTTGCCTTCACTGCGGGCGCGCGCCACGGCGGCGCGCAGTTCACGTACGGTTTTGACGGTGTTCATGCAGAGAATCCGTGTTCGATCCCGGGGAAAGTGGTGGCTTTGACTTCACTGACGTAAGCCTTCAGCGCGGACTGGATGCTGTCCTGGCCCTGCATGAAGTTCTTCACGAATTTCGGCACACGGCCGCTGATCGACAGGCCGAGCATGTCGTGCAGCACCAAGACCTGACCGTCGGTATCCGAACCGGCGCCAATGCCGATCACCGGAATTTTTACAGCCTGGCTGATTTCAGCCGCCAGTTCGCTCGGCACGCATTCGAGCAGCAGCATGGCTGCACCGGCCTGTTCCAGCGAGATCGCGTCGGCGCGCATCTGGCGTGCCTGGTTCTCGTTGCGACCTTGCACTTTATAGCCGCCGAGAATGTTCACGGCTTGCGGGGTCAGGCCCATGTGGGCGCAGACCGGCACGCCGCGTTCGGCCAGCAGGCGGATCGAGTCCGCCAGCCACAAGGCGCCTTCTACCTTGACCATGTGCGCGCCGGCCTGCATCAGCAGGGCGCTGTTGGTCATGGTTTGCTCAAGGGTGGCGTTGGCCATGAACGGCAGGTCGGCCAGGATCAAGGCATCAGAGTTGCCGCGTTTGACGCTGGCAACGTGGTAGGCCATTTCTGCGGTGGTCACCGGCAGGGTGCTGTCGTGACCCTGCAGGACCATGCCGAGGGAGTCGCCCACCAGCAGCACTTCGACACCGGCCTCGTTGCAGGCGTGGGCGAAGGTCGCGTCATAGCAGGTCAGCATGGTGATCTTTTCACCTTTCTGCTTGAGGCTCTGGAGCGTGGTCAGGGTGATGGCTGGCATGTAAGAAATCCTCGTTCAGGCGCTTTGGAAACTACTGCGAGTAACGCGCGTGATTCGTCATCTATTCAGGCGCACGCTCTTTTGTCGTGCTTATAAGGCCTGGATTGCGCCCTTGTATGCCGGGTTGGCGGCAGCGGGACGCCTATAGTCGTGATGAGGCCTCAGGAAGTCAATTGCATGTGTTACCGCATTGTTACGAGGGGAGTGTTACCGGCGTTACTGATGCGATTCAGCGGGCCGGTGGGCCTGATTTGCGGGGTTTTTGTCCTACAAGAAAGCAAAATGCGCGAGCCGATGGGCTCCCGCATCAGCGGTTTGTATCAGGCGTGGGAGAGGCGTTCGAGGCCGACGAACGGGCAGGCTTTCAGAAGATCGGCAAGAGCACGGCCATCGGCCAGACGCAGATCTTCGGGCGCCAGTTCGGCCAGGGGATAGAGAACGAACGCGCGTTCCTGCATGTGGTAATGCGGGACTTTCAGGCGCGGCTCGTCGATCAGGCGATCGCCGAACAGCAGGATGTCCAGATCCAGCGTGCGCGGGCCCCAGCGCTCCAGGCGCTCGCGGCCCTGATCGTTTTCGATTGCCTGCAAGGCATCGAGCAGATCCAGCGGGGCGAGTGCGCTGTCGAGCGCGGCAACTGCGTTGGTGTAACGCGGTTGGCCCGGTAGCAGCGAGTCGCTTTGGTAGAAGGCCGACACGCCAACCAGTTCGGTCTCGGGCAATTGCCCCAGCGCGTCGACCGCGCTGCGCAGTTGTTCGGCCGGGTCAGCCAGGTTGCTGCCCATGCCGATGTAGATGCGTTCCATAGCTTATTCGCCCGAGGCGCTCGGTGCGCCAGCACGTTTGCGCTTGGAACCGCTGCTGCGGCGACGCTTGCGCGGCGCGCCACTGGCGTCATCACCCTTACCGCTGAGGTCGCGGATCATGTCGCGACGTTCGCTGTCGTTGGCGTCCTGATAATCGGTCCACCATTCACCCAGGCCATCGGTCTGCTCACCGGCGCTCTCACGCAGCAGCAGGAAATCGTAGCCGGCACGAAAGCGCGGGTTGTCCAGCAACAGGTCGGCACGTTTGCCGCTGCGGCGTGGCAGGCGTTCCTGCATGTCCCAGATCTCGCGGATCGGCATGGTGAAGCGTTTTGGAATCGCGATGCGCTGGCACTGTTCGGCGATCAGTTCGTGAGCACCTTCCTGCATGGCCGGAATCGGCGGCATGCCGCGCTCTTGCAGACGCAACACGCGGGCCGGCAGGGCAGGCCACAGCAGCGCGGCGAACAGGAACGCCGGGGTCACCGGTTTGTTCTGTTTGATCCGCAGGTCGGTGTTGGTCAGTGCTTCGCTGATCAGCGTGTGGGTGTATTCCGGGTTGTGTTCCAGCGCATCGGCACTGGCCGGGAACAGCGGCGCGAACAGTTGCAGGTCGACCAGCATCTCGAACGTGATGGCACCGTGGCCGGAGAGGAACAGCTTGAGCACTTCCTCGAACAGGCGGGCCGACGGAATCTCGCGCAGCATCGGCGCCAGTTCGCGGATCGGCTGGACGGTGTGCTTCTCGATACCGAAATTGAGCTTGGCGGCGAAACGCACGGCCCGCAGCATCCGCACCGGGTCTTCCTGGTAACGCTGCTTCGGGTCGCCGATCAGGCGGATAAGGTGGTTGCGGATGTCGTGTACGCCGTTGGCGTAATCGAGGATGCGCTCGCTGACCGGATCGTAATACAGGGCGTTGATGGTGAAGTCGCGGCGTTGCGCGTCTTCTTCCAGGGTGCCGTAGACGTTGTCACGCAGAATTCGCCCGCTTTCGTTGCGCGAAGACTGGTTGCTGTCTTCGTCGTCTTCGTTTTGCGGGTGATTGGCGCGGAAGGTCGCGACTTCAATGATTTCGCGACCGAAATGGATGTGTACCAGCTTGAAGCGGCGGCCGATGATCCGCGCATTGCGGAATTCGGCGCGAACCTGCTCGGGGGTGGCGCTGGTGGCGACGTCGAAGTCTTTGGGCGTGATGCCCAGCAGCATGTCTCGCACGCAACCGCCAACCAGGTAGGCCTGGTAGCCGGCGCCCTGCAGACGTTCGACGATGTTGACCGCGTAACGGCTGAATTGCGCCTTCTGCAGCGAGTGTTGGCCGCTGTTGAGGACTTCAGGCGTGCTACGGATGTGTTGCGTACGACGCAGGGGAGTTCGGAATGACTGGAACAGCTTCTTCAGCATGGGATGCACTGTTTGAAGGAATGTTCGGCCATACCAGAGAATGACCGCATGATGGGCCGGGATTCTAGCATTTAGTCGAGGGATGGTGTAGGACGCTGCCGTTTTGCGCTGCAAGCCGCAGGCTAGAGGGGGTGAAGATGCGTCAGAAGGGGGGATTTGCCGTAAAGGAGAAACTACAAGGGGAGCCGAAGCTCCCCAAGAAGTAGTTGCGTGCTCTTTTTATTATTGATTCGGGCTTCTTGTTTTTGTTGAGTGCCCTCGCCATGAAGCTTTTCCTTCATGACCCTCCCAATCGGGAGCCAAGAGCAAACGGATTGCTTTGGTCGCTGTGTTGCAGTGATCTTGCGATCCAACCAGTACAGGCTCTGTCTTAAGACAGTTTTTGTTGTTCTCGGCCTGGTCGTGGGGCTAGCCCCAAATACAACGCCTCTCCAAAAGAATCAGTTAGCTGCGCCTCTCGCCGTCTTGTTTTTATTGTGCGTGAGTCGATTCGTCTTATTTTTATTGTCTTGTGCATTGCTTGTTATTGTTCTTGTACCAAACATATAGCAGGTGCCGTGCCAACTTTTGCGAACCCCAATAAAACAAGGGGTTAGGTCGATATAACCGTTTTCGCAGGACGAAAAAAAGCCGGGGTTTCGTTACCGATAACCCCGGCTTCTGTTACGTGAAAAGACTGAGGTAACAGTTTTTTCACATCCTCAACCGTTACCCGCACACTCGACAGGTAACGTTCAGCTCTCGCTGGCGACCCCGGTCTTGCGCCGTGGGATGCCCAGACGCTGACGACGTTCCCACAGGCATTTGCGGCTGACGCCCAGTTTGCGCGCCAGTTCGGTCTCGGTCATGTGGTCCTGATGCTCGAGTACGAAATGCTGGAAGTAGTCTTCCAGTGACAGGTCTTCGGTCGGCTCGTGGCTGCTGTTGCTGGCGTTACCGGCCGTTTGCGCCGGCAGGCCGATGAATTCGTCGTCCTCCAGGTCGCCCAGCTCGATGTCGATGCCCAGCAGGTCGGCAGAGATTTCCGGGCTTTCGCTCAGAATCACGGCGCGCTCGACGGCGTTTTCCAGCTCACGCACGTTACCCGGCCAGGAATAGTGCCGGATGGCCTGTTCGGCATCGGCGGCAAATTTCAGGTCGGTGCGGTTGATGCGGGCGCTCTGACGAGCGAGGAACGCATTGGCGATTTCGTTGACGTCGGCGCCACGCTCGCGCAAGGCCGGCAGTTTCAACGCGATCACGTGCAGGCGGTAATACAAGTCTTCACGGAACTGGCCAATTTTCGCCAGACTCTTGAGGTCCCGGTGGGTCGCAGCGATCAACCGGACATCGACCTTCTGCGACTGCACCGAACCCACCCGGCGAATCTCGCCTTCCTGCAATACGCGCAACAGGCGAGCCTGAGCTTCGAGTGGCAACTCGCCGATTTCGTCGAGGAACAGCGTGCCGCCGTCTGCCGCTTCCACCAGACCTGCGCGACCGGCGCTGGCACCGGTGAACGCACCTTTCTCGTGGCCGAACAGTTCGGACTCGATCAGGCTTTCCGGGATGGCTGCGCAGTTCACCGAGATCATCGGTGCCTTGGCGCGTTTCGACAGGTTGTGCAGGGCGCGGGCCACCAGTTCTTTACCGGTGCCGGATTCGCCCTGGATCAAGACATTGGAATCGGTCGGCGCGACTTTACGGATCTTGCCGTAAAGGTCCTGCATCGGCGGGCACGAGCCGATGATGCCGATTTCGCCATTGCTGTTGTCGATGGCGGATTTGCCGCTGCCATTGGCCGATTTGGCGGGAGCTGCTTCTCCGGCGGCAGGCGCCGACTGGCGATCGCGCAGGATCCGCGCGACAGCCTGAAGCATTTCATCGTGGTCGAAAGGCTTGGCGATGTAATCCACCGCGCCCATCTTCATCGAGTCGACCGCCGAGCGCAGGCTGGCGTAGCTGGTCATGATCAGCACCGGCGTGCCCTGGCCGAGCTTGATCAGCTCGGTGCCCGGAGCGCCCGGCAGTCGCAGGTCGCTGACGATCAGATCGAATGTGGGAATACTGAAGCGTTCTTGTGCTTCCTGCACTGAACCGGCTTCGCTGACCTGGTACTGATTGCGTTCCAGCAGGCGGCGCAAGGCGGAGCGGATAATGGTTTCGTCTTCGACGATCAAAATGTGCGGCATTGATTCGATACTCTCGACGGTCTCAGTTCACAGCGGACGTCGCTTCGACATGGCGCGGCAATGTCACCCGGATACGGGTGCCGCGCTGGCTCTGAACATCAGCCGGGCTGTCGATGGTGATTTGTCCATAATGCTCTTCAACGATGGAATAGACCAGTGCAAGGCCCAGACCGGTGCCTTCGCCAGGATCCTTGGTGGTGAAGAAGGGTTCGAACAATCGATCCATGATGCTCGACGGAATACCGCTGCCTTCGTCTTCGACGATCAGATCGACCGTGTGTTCGCCGGCTTCGCTCTTGACCCGCACCGCACTGCCGGCAGGCGAGGCGTCACGGGCGTTGGAGAGCAGATTGATCAGTACCTGGGCGAGCCGCTGCGGGTCACCTTCGACCCAGTGATCGGGATCGCACAGGTTGTAGAACTGGACTTCGAAATTGCGCCGGTTTAGGGCGAGCAGGCCGATGGCGTCCTGGGCCACTTCCGCCAGACAAACGGGCTCGTCGCTGTGCTGATGGCTGCCGGCATGGGCGAAGCTCATCAACGATTGGACGATGCGTGACACGCGTTTGGTCTGCTCGAGGATCTGTCCGCTGATTTCCGTCAGCTCACCATCTTCTTCGCGCTCTTCCCGCAGGTTCTGCGCAAGGCAGGCGATGCCGGTGATCGGGTTGCCGATTTCGTGAGCAACACCCGCCGCGAGTCGGCCGATGCTGGCCAGACGCTCGGAATGCACCAGTTTGTCTTCGAGCATCTGGGTTTCGGTCAGGTCTTCCACCAGCAGCACGAGGCCGCTGTTGCCCGGTGCCAGCGGCTCGTCGATGGCCGCTTTGTGCAGGTTCAGCCAGCGGGTCTGGCCGTCGAGGGCCAGGTGCTGTTTGTGCAAGTGTTCGTCGGGCAGGTGGATGAAGCCTTGCAGCAGGTCTTTCCAAGGATTGGCGATGGTGCTCAGGCGCGAGCCGACCACCCGTTGCGCGGCAATCCCGGTCAGTTCTTCCATGGCCTTGTTCCACATCAGGATCTCCTGATCCTTGGCCAGCGAGCAGACGCCCATCGGCAGTTCCTGCAAGGTCTGGCGGTGATAGCGGCGCAGGGCATCGAGTTCGGCCGCCAAGCCGGTCAGGCGCGAGTGGTAATCCTCAAGGCGGCTTTCGATAAAGTGGATGTCTTCGGTGACGTAGTTTTCGCCGCCGGCCTTGTACGGCAGGAAGGTTTCCACCATGTCTTGGGCGACGCTCGGGCCCATCAGACCGGAGAGGTTGGCTTCGATCCGGTCACGCAGGCGGCGCAAAGCATAAGGGCGGCGCTCGTCGAATGGCAGATAAAGGTCGCGCAGGGCCTGCTCGACTTCTTTCTGCGCAGCCTTGGCGCCCAGCGGCTTGGCCAGTTGCGTGGCGAATTCCTGTGGCGAAGCGGCATGCAATTCGCGGCGTTGCGGACGGCGTACGTTGTCCACTGCGCAGGCTTCGGCGGCACTGGCCTCTTCGGGGCTGGCATTGGTGAACAGCGAAATCAGCGTGAACATCAGGACGTTGGCCGCCAGCGAGGCAATGGCCGCCATGTGCCAGCTGGTGTCGTCCAGCACGTAGATCATGTTCAGCAGAGGAATATAGAAACCCTGCAGATTACCGACCAGCGGCAACAGCATGGTCACGACCCACACCACAATCCCCGCCAGCAGACCGGCGATAAAACCCCGGCGATTGGCGGTCGGCCAGTACAGCACCGAGAGCACACCCGGCAGGAATTGCAGGGTCGCAACGAAAGCGACGATGCCGAGGTTGGCCAGATCCTGCTCGGCGCCCAGCATCAGATAGAAGCAGAAGCCGGCCATGATGATCGCGACGATCAGCGCCCGGCGGGTCCATTTCAACCAGCGATAGATATTGCCCTCAGCCGGTGGCTGGTAGAGCGGCAGCACCAGATGGTTCAGCGCCATGCCCGACAGCGCCAGCGTGGTGACGATGATCAGGCCGCTGGCCGCCGACAGACCGCCGACATACGCCAGCAACGCCAGCGACTTGCTGTTGGCGGCGATACCGATGCCGAGGGTGAAGTATTCCGGATTGGTCGTGGCGCCGAGTTTCAGGCCGGCCCAGAGAATCAGCGGCACGGCCAGGCTCATCAACAGCAGGAACAGCGGCAGGCCCCAGCTCGCGCTGACCAGCGAACGCGGGTTGAGGTTTTCGGTGAAGGTCATGTGATACATGTGCGGCATCACGATCGCCGACGCGAAGAACACCAGCAGCAACGTGCGCCACGGGCCTTCCTGCAATGGCGTGTGCAGGGCGGCGAGGGCGGTCTGGTTCTGCAGCAGCCACAGCTCGAGCTGTTGCGGGCCGTCGAATACGCCGTACAGCGCGTAGAGGCCGACGCCGCCGAGGGCGGCCAGTTTGATCACCGATTCGAAGGCAATCGCGAACACCAGCCCTTCGTGCTTTTCACGGGTGGCGATATGACGGGAACCGAAGAAGATCGTGAACAGAATGATCAGCGCACAGAACGCCAGGGCCACGCGATTCTGCACCGGTTCGCCGGTGAGGATGCCGATGGAGTCGGCCACGGCCTGGATCTGCAACGCCAGCAGCGGCAATACGCCGATCAGCATGAAAATCGTGGTCAGCGCACCAGCCCAGGTGCTGCGGAAGCGGAAGGCGAAGAGGTCCGCCAGCGACGACAGTTGATAAGTGCGGGTGATCTTCAGAATCGGATACAGCAGCACCGGCGCCAGCAGAAACGCGCCGGAGACCCCGAGATAACTGGACAGAAAGCCGTAGCCGTACTGATAAGCCAGACCGACCGTGCCATAGAACGCCCACGCACTGGCGTAGACCCCCAGCGACAGGGTGTAGGTCAACGGATGGCGAATGATCGCCCGCGGGATCATGCCCCGTTCACTGATCCACGCCACACCGAACAACGCGGCCAGGTAGGCGGCGCTGATCAGCAGCATCTGGGTCAGGCTAAAGCTCATCGGCATCTTTTTGGCTCTGCAGGATGAAGGTCACGACAATCAGGATCAGCCAGAGCAGATAAGGGCGATACCAGGCGCCCGTAGCGTCGATCCACCAATCCATGATGGCGGGAGAAAACAGGTAGATCCCCACGACCAGAAGCAGGACCAAGCGATAGATGTACATCCCGGCCTCTCTTTTTTATGCGCGTGCCCGAAAACGTGCGGCGATGGTAACGGATGGGCGCGCCACTGCAAGTGTCGTCACAGCAGTTGCGCTTCGGGGAGGGTCAGTGTGCGCGGGATTTTCAAGGCATCCCAGTGGGCGCAGCCCCAGTTCAACAGTTCCTGCGGCGAGGCGTGGGCCAGTTCGGCCCCCGGGCTTTGCCCCAATGCGCGCAGGGCCCGCAGCAACAATGGTGTGGCCTGATCGGCTTCCAGCGGTGGCGAGCGATAGGACTTGCCGAGCTTGTTGCCGTCCGGCTGGGTAATCAGTGGCAGATGCAGATAGCGCGGTTGGCGCAGGCCCAGCAATTCCTGCAGATAGAGCTGACGCGGAGTGGAGTCGAGCAGATCGGCACCGCGCACGATGTCGGTGATGCCCTGCCACGCGTCGTCCAGTACCACCGCCAGTTGATAGGCGTAGAGACCGTCGCGGCGGCGAATCACGAAATCTCCCACGTCGCGGCCCAGATGCTGGCGGTATTCGCCCTGCACCCGGTCGATGAAGTGATATTCCAGCTCCGGCACGCGCAGGCGGATCGCGGCGTCTTCCTGCCCATGGCCGGCATTGCGGCACAGTCCCGGGTAAATGCCGTGATACGGCTCCAGTTGTTTGCGCGAGCAGGTGCAGGCGTAGGCGAGGCCGTGATTGAACAGGCTGTCGAGCACTTGCGCGTAGGCCTCGTGCCGGTCGCTCTGGCGGACCATTTCGCCGTCCCATTCGAAGCCGTAGCTTTCCAGCGCCTTGAGAATCGCCGCTTGCGCGCCGGGCTCTTCGCGGGGCGGATCGAGATCTTCCATGCGCACCAGCCAGCGGCCATTCACCGAGCGGGCATCCAGATAAGAAGCGAGCGCCGCTACCAGCGAGCCAAAGTGCAGGTGTCCACTGGGGGTCGGGGCAAAGCGGCCAATATAGGCGGGGGAGGTGTTGGCGGTCATGAGGGCGATGTTACTTGAGAGTCAAAAAACAGCAGAAACAAAAACGGAGCGTTCGCACGCTCCGTTTTTCGTTCAGGCCGGGATTACTTGCCGACCTGCTTTTCCTTGATTTCCGCCAGGTTCTTGCAGTCGACGCACATGTCGGCAGTCGGACGGGCCTCGAGGCGCTTGACGCCGATCTCGATGCCGCAAGAGTCGCACCAGCCGTACTCTTCGTCTTCGATCAGTTGCAGGGTCTTGTCGATCTTCTTGATCAGTTTGCGCTCGCGGTCGCGGGCGCGCAGCTCGAGGGCGAACTCTTCTTCCTGGCTGGCACGGTCGGCCGGATCAGGAAAGTTGGCCGCTTCGTCTTTCATGTGATCAACAGTGCGGTCGACTTCCTGCATCAAGTCCAGTTTCCACTTGGTCAGGATCTTGGTGAAGTGCGCGCGCATTGGAGCGCCCATGTACTCTTCGCCCGCTTTCGGGACGTAGGGTTCGAAACCGCTGAGTGTCTGACTTGCCTGTTGCTTTGCTTGGGTGGGCATGAAATGGACCGCCTCTACTCTTGTAATCCATTGCGCAGGATTGCTCCATCACCGACACCTGCCGGCCCTGCGGCTGCAAGCGGGCGAACTTACCAGATCAATTCGGCCCGCGCTACTCCCGGATGTCGAGCGCGCGGCCGGTGGGGCTTGCAAATGTTTGCCAAGCCATGTCCGGCAATGTTGCAGACCTGCTCAATCACTGATTTTAGTCAATCCTGGAGCGTACGCCCGGGTCGTTACAGTCCAGTGTTCTTGTGGCTGTGACCGCTGCGGGTTCTCGCTCGTTCCGGCAGATGGGTAGAATCGTTTCTTTTCCCTCGTTGAAGGAAGGCCAATGGCTCAGCCCTACAGTGCGCGCAGTCGTGCGATCGAACCGTTCCATGTCATGGCGTTGCTGGCGCGGGCCAATGAATTGCAGGCCGCCGGCCACGACGTGATCCACCTGGAAATCGGCGAACCGGACTTCACCACCGCCGAGCCGATCATCCGCGCCGGCCAGCAAGCCCTGACGGCGGGGAAAACCCGCTACACCGCGGCCCGTGGCATTCCCGAGCTGCGCGAGGCGATTTCCGGTTTCTATCAAACGCGCTACGGCCTGAACATCGATCCACGACGGATTCTCATCACGCCCGGCGGTTCCGGCGCGTTGCTGCTGGCCAGTGCGTTGCTGGTGGATCCGGGCAAGCACTGGCTGCTGGCCGACCCCGGCTACCCTTGCAACCGGCATTTTCTGCGGTTGGTTGAAGGCGCGGCGCAGCTTGTACCGGTCGGCCCGGACGTACGCTATCAACTGACGCCGGATCTGGTGGCGCGCCATTGGGATCACGACAGCGTCGGTGCGCTGGTCGCCTCGCCGGCCAACCCGACCGGTACGATTCTGACCCGCGATGAACTGGCCGGGTTATCCACAGCCATCAAGGCGCGGCACGGGCATCTGGTGGTGGACGAGATTTACCACGGCCTGACTTATGGCACTGACGCGGCCAGTGTGCTGGAAGTCGACGACAGTGCATTTGTCCTCAACAGTTTCTCCAAATATTTCGGCATGACCGGATGGCGTCTCGGCTGGCTGGTGGCGCCGGATGCGGCGGTCAGTGAACTGGAAAAACTCGCGCAGAACCTCTACATCAGTGCGCCGAGCATGGCCCAACACGCGGCGCTGGCCTGTTTCGAACCGGACACCATTGCGATTCTCGAGGAGCGCCGCGCCGAATTCGGCCGCCGTCGCGACTTCCTGCTGCCGGCATTGCGTGAACTGGGCTTCAACATCGCTGTTGAACCAGAAGGCGCGTTCTATTTGTATGCCGATATCAGCCAGTTCGGCGGCGATGCCTTCGCGTTCTGCCGGCATTTCCTCGAAACCGAACATGTAGCCTTCACTCCGGGGCTGGATTTCGGTCGCTATCAGGCCGGCCATCATGTGCGCTTTGCCTACACGCAAAACCTCCCTCGCTTACAGGAAGCGGTGGAACGCATCGCCCGTGGCTTGAAGAGCTGGCAAGGCTGATGCGCTTTCATCCTCCTCTCGAAGAAGGCCGGTTGATCCGCCGATACAAGCGTTTTCTCGCCGATATCGAAACCGTTGGTGGCGAGTTGCTGACCATTCATTGCCCGAACACCGGCTCGATGCTCAATTGTCAGGTCGAGGGCGGGCAGGTCTGGTTCAGCCGCTCCAATGACCCCAAGCGCAAACTGCCTGGCACCTGGGAAGTCGGCGAAACACCGCAGGGGCGGCTGTTTTGCGTGAACACCGGGCGCGCCAACGCACTGGTCGAAGAAGCCTTGCAGGCCGGCGTCATCAGTGAACTGAACGGATTTACCGGGCTCAAGCGCGAAGTGGCGTACGGACAGGAAAAGAGTCGGATCGATTTTCGCCTCGACTATCCGACGGGCCCGGCGTACGTGGAAGTGAAAAGTGTCACGCTGGGTTTCGACGGCACGGCGGTCGCGGCATTTCCCGATGCAGTGACAGAGCGCGGCGCCAAGCATTTGCGTGAGCTGGCGCATCTGGCCAGGGACGGGATTCGCGCGGTGCAGTTGTACTGCGTCAATCTCACCGGTATCGAAGCGGTGCGTCCTGCCGAGGAAATCGACTCGGCCTACGCCGCTGCGCTACGTGAGGCGGTGGCGTGCGGGGTCGAAGTCCTGGCGTACGGCGTGCGTTTGAGCCATGAAGAGATGGTGGTCGACCGGCGCCTGGACGTGGTGCTCAACGGTTAAACGTCGATCCAAAGCCCTTGCGCGTCTTCACGGCAAGGGATGGCCGTCAGCGATTGCCCTGCGCAGGGGCCGGCGACGCATTCTCCGTCCTCGATCAGAAACAGTGCGCCGTGGGTGGCGCACTGGATCAGGCTGTTGCTCGGGTCGAGAAACTGGTCGGGGTGCCATTCCAGGCCAACGCCCCGATGCGGGCAGCGATTGGAGTAGACGTAAGCCTGCCCCGCGCGGCGCACGGCAAACAGTTTTTTTCCGTCGATATCGAAACCGCGACTGCCGCCCTCAACCAGATCGGCGCCCGCGCAAAGAAACTTCATGGCTATCCTCAAATGTCGGCTCGTGTCTGGATATGTCCGAGCTTGACGTTCAAATGCAAACAATTATCAAATGGCCGCCTTCACCCGTGGCGAGGTGACCGCTGCCGAGGATACTTGGCCTGCCGTTCCGATGCCCGGGAAAACCTTTCAAGGAAGCTGTCTATGCGCCTGAGTACCCGCGTTGCCGTGCTGTGTGTCGGACTTTTGGTCAGCCACCAGGCTGCAGCTGCCGAGTTGCCACAACGTTGGGTCAGCGCCGGCGGCGCGTTGTCGGAGTGGGTGAGTGCACTGGGTGGCGAGGCGAAACTGGTGGGCGTCGACACCACCAGTCAGCATCCGCAATCCCTCAAGTCGCTGCCGAGCATCGGCTATCAGCGCAGCCTGTCGGCCGAAGGCATTCTCAGCCTGCGCCCGGACATCCTCATCGGCACCGAAGAAATGGGCCCGCCACCAGTGATTTCGCAGGTTCGCAGTGCCAAGGTGCAGGTGGAATTGTTCTCGGCTCAGCCGGATCTGCCGACGCTGGAGAAAAACGTCACTCATCTGGGGCAGTTGCTGGGCGCCGAAACTCAGGCGACTCAGCTGCTGCAAAGTTATCAACAGCAACTCGATGCTCAGAAGGCGCGTGTAGCTGAAGCGCAGACCCAGCAGAAAGCGCCGGGTGTGCTGTTGCTGCTCGGACATGCCGGCGGCAAACCGCTGATCGCCGGCAAGGACACCGCCGCCGACTGGCTGCTGCAGCAGGCGGGCGGGCATAACCTTGCGACCCACACCGGTTACAAACCGTTTTCCGTGGAGTCCCTGGCCAGTCTCGATCCTGAAGTGCTGGTGTTCGCTGACCGTGCGCTGACCGGCGAAGCGGCGAAAGCGGCGCTGTTCAAGGAAAACCCGATCCTCAATTCCAGCCGTGCGGCCAAGACCGGACGGGTGCTGGAGCTGGACCCGACGCTGCTGGTGGGCGGACTCGGGCCGCGTTTGCCGGCTGCGCTGAAGACCCTGTCTGACGGTTTCTATCCGGCCCAGAGCGGCCAATGACCACGCTGGTCAAACCCCGTGGCTTGTTCATCGGCCTGATCCTGCTGTGTCTGCTGGCGATCTGGTTGTCGCTGGCGTTGGGGCCGGTCAGTTTGCCGTTGATCGATACCTTGCGCGCAGCGCTGCGCATGATCGGTGTGCCGTTGGCGCCGGACGGGCTGGAACAGGCTGAACTGATTCTCGGGCAGATTCGTCTGCCGCGTACGCTGCTCGGGCTGGCAGTCGGCGGTGTGCTGGCGCTGTCCGGAGTGGCGATGCAGGGGCTGTTTCGCAATCCGCTGGCCGATCCAGGGTTGGTGGGCGTCTCGAGTGGAGCGGCGTTGGGCGCGGCGGTGGCGATTGTCGGCGGTTCTTTTTTCGGCGGTCTCCCGGAGTGGTTCGGGCCTTACCTGCTGTCGGTGTGTGCGTTTCTTGGTGGTCTGGGTGTGACGGCGCTGGTTTATCGCCTCGGTCGCCGCAATGGGCAGACCAATGTCGCGACCATGTTGCTGGCGGGTATTGCTTTGACGGCGCTGGCCAGTTCGGCGGTGGGGCTGTTTACCTATCTCGCCGACGACGCGACATTGCGCACATTGACGTTCTGGAACCTGGGCAGCCTTAACGGCGCGAGCTATGCGCGGTTGTGGCCGTTGCTGATCATCACCGCCGGTGTTGCACTTTGGCTTCCGCGCCGGGCCAAGGCACTCAATGCGTTGTTGCTCGGCGAGTCGGAAGCCGGGCATCTGGGGATCGATGTCGAACGGCTCAAGCGTGAGCTGGTGTTCTGCACGGCACTCGGCGTCGGCGCGGCGGTGGCAGCGGCGGGCATGATCGGTTTTGTCGGGTTGGTGGTGCCGCATCTGGTGCGCTTGCTCGCGGGGCCGGATCATCGGGTGCTGCTGCCGGCATCGGTGCTGGCCGGGGCGAGTCTGTTGCTACTGGCGGATCTGGTGGCGCGGCTGGCGCTGGCGCCGGCGGAGCTGCCGATCGGCATAGTCACCGCGTTCATCGGTGCGCCGTTCTTCCTTTATCTGCTGCTGCGAGGGCGTGCCTGATGTTGCGTGCGCACAATCTGCACATCCGCCGTGGCCGCAAGACCGTTCTGGCCGATGTCAGCCTGCAACTCGAACCGGGCGAGGTGCTTGGCGTGTTGGGGCCGAATGGCGCCGGCAAAAGTACCTTGCTGGGTGCGCTTTGTGGTGAGTTGAGCGCCAGCGAGGGGGAAGTGCTGCTGGATGGTGAGGCCTTGAGCCATTGGAGCGGCATTCAGCGCGCCCAGCGGTTGGCGGTGTTGCCGCAGGTATCTACGCTGGATTTCGCCTTTCGTGTTGAGGAAGTGGTGGGCATGGGGCGTCTGCCTTATCAGAGCGGGCGGGTGCGCGATGACGAGATCGTCGCTGCCGCGTTACGGGCGGCGGATGCCGGGCACCTGAGCGGTCGCAGTTATCTGGCGTTGTCCGGCGGCGAGCGTCAGCGGGTGCATCTGGCGCGGGTGCTGGCGCAGCTCTGGCCGGGGCAGGCGGGGCAGACGTTGCTGCTCGATGAGCCGACCTCGATGCTCGATCCGTTGCATCAACACACGACGTTGCAAGCGGTGCGCGAATTTGCCGATCGCGGCGCGGCGGTGCTGGTGATCCTGCATGATCTGAATCTGGCGGCGCGCTATTGTGATCGCATCCTGCTGCTGGAGGGCGGGCGCCCGGTGGCGCTGGATACGCCGCAACAGGTGCTGCGCCCGGAATCGCTGAAGGCGGTTTTCGGTCTGGAAGTATTGGTGCAGCCGCACCCGGAGCGCGGGCATCCGCTGATCATCGCCCGCTGATGTCGTCATCGAGGTGAATGTATGCGCGGGATTTTGCTGTTGGCGGTGTTGTGGCTTGCAGGTTGCCAGCATGTTGCGGCGCCGCCGGTCGTGGGCGAAATCCTTGATCTGCGCAGTGGCGAGAGTCTGACGGCGCAGCAATTACTGGCGCAACTGAGCAGACCGTCGCGACTGATCATTGGCGAACAGCATGACAACGCCGATCACCATGCCCTTCAATTATGGTTGTTGCAGAACCTCGAAGAAGCGCGCCCCCAGGGCAGTCTCCTGCTGGAAATGCTGACGCCCGATCAACAGTCGCGGGTCGATGACGTGCGCCATGCCGCAACGCCGCCGGCTGATCTTCCCGCTGCATTGGCCTGGCAGGACGGTTGGGACTGGAATCTCTACGGACCGATTGTGCGGTTCGCCCTGACGCAATCCTGGCCGTTGCTGGCAGCCAACCTCGATAACATCGAAATTCGCGCGTTCTATCGCGATCCGCCGGTTCTGAGCGGTGAGCGCAGCAACGCGAAGTCTGTGAAAGAGACGCTGTTGGAGCAGATCGGCGATTCTCACTGCGGCTTGCTGCCGTCATCACAAATGCCGGCGATGCTGGCCGTTCAGCAACAACGGGATCGGCGCATGGCCTCGCGTTTGTTGGCGGCGCCTGCGGCTGCGTTGTTATTGGCGGGTGCGTATCACGCGCGCAAGGATGTGGGTGTGCCGCTGCATGTGCTGGATCTGGGAGCGTCCGAAGCGCCGACGGTGCTGATGTTGGCGGAGCAGGGCAGTCAGATTACAGTGGCGATGGCTGATTATGTCTGGTTCACACCCGCCACGCCGAAACCGGATTATTGCGCCGAGATGCGTAAACAGTTCAGTAAGAAATGACTTTTCCACAGGCAAAAAAAGACCCGGTAAAAACCGGGTCAAATAACCGTGATTAGCCTGATGAGGAGATAATCTGAGAGTCCGAACCAAGGGCTTTTCAGAATATCGACTGATCTCGCGACCAGTTGTGATAATCATAGCGATTCTCATTACCAAGTCAACTGCTGTTTTTTCATTTCTTTTGTTTTGTCCTGGCAATGGCGTAAACGCCCCGTGAATACGGGCATCAGCTCTGGCTGTTAAATCCCGTGAGCTGCTTGTTGAGCTGGTCGATACGCCGCGCCATGCTTTCGATCAGGCTGTGGGCGATTTTCGGATTGGTCCGGGTCATGCTCAGAAACTGATCGCCGGGAATCAGCATTACGGTGCTCGCCTCCCGGGCAATGACCGTCGCGTTGCGCGGCTCGCCAGTGAACACCGCCATTGCGCCGAATATTTCATCCTTGGGCACGTCGCCTACCTTATGCCCGTTAACAAACGCTTCGGCGTGTCCTTCGATAATCACGAACACATGATCGGCGTCATCGCCCTCGCGAATCAGGACGTCCCCGGCTTCGACCCGCTTGAAACCATTGGTGCTGCGAAACTCGCGCGGCTTGAACTCGGCGACTGCGTGGGCCAGCAGCGCCATTTGCCCGAGCAGGTAGCGTAGAAACTGCTCCGAGCGCGACGTTTCGCTGTACACATATTGAAACAAATCGCTTCGGCGATAGGGCAATAATGTCAGCGGGTTGTCTGAGTGCAACGTGCAATCCGCCCATTCCGGACCTTGCTGCAGGCCGATCAAATCTCCCTCGTGCCAGTAGAACAAGCCGCGACCACTGAGTCGGCCGGTGACGACACCTTGAGTGAGTAAGAACAACTGGTCGTCCGGCAAACGTGCCAACAGATCATCCGTGGCTTCAAGTTCCAGCGCTGGCCCGCACGGCGGCAGGCCTTCAAGCCACTGCGCGGGCAAGCTCTGCAAGTGGTTGATCAATGCATCGGCCTGGGCCGACTGTTCCCCGAGCAGGTACATGGCGGTCGGTACCCGTTAGTTCTTGTGGCGAGAGGAAATGGCTTCCAGCTGCTTGTTCAGCGCATCCTTGCGTTCGGCGGGAATGTCGTTCCAGTGCACATCCATCAGCGCCCCTTCGATCGCGTACAACAACACCTTCGACGCCCGAAACCCGCGAGTGCGCACGGCCCGGTAGGCATCCACCGCACCGAGGCGACGCAGATCCGAGGCGCTATGGATGCCCACTGCATGCAGCCATTGCGCCGACGTCTTGCCAAGATTCTTCAGGTGTTGCAGTTCATCATTCATCAAGCCTCCTTGCGACGGCCGAATGGTGCGTGGGCGAGCTTCTCAGGAGTGTAGCCATCAGTAGGAAAAGCGTGGTTGTTTGGTCGGATTCAACGCAAACGCTTCTAAGAAACGTCAGGTTTCGCTGATGAATCAGGATGGAGAGGGCGAGGGAGAATTACCAATAGCACGCAGTCCAGCGCAAAGCGGGGGCGCTGGACGGTTTGGGTTTTTAAAAGCTTCAGCGGGTGCGATAGCGCAGGCGCGTACCGAAATTCATCGACATCAGGATTTCGTCGGCACTCAGCTCCGGAGGGAAGTAGGCCCCGGAGATCTGCGCATGAGCCAGGCTTGCGCCTTCCAGCGAAGCGTTGCGAAAGTCGATGCCGCGCAGATCTGCGGAACGGAAGTAGGCGTCCCGGAAATCCACGCCATCGGCGTTCAGTTCACGCAGGTCGAGACCACGAAAGTCACCACCGACCATGTCGATCGGGCCGTCTTTCGGGCGTTCATTGTTGAAACCTGTGATGTCGTCTTTGTGCAGCAAGGCATAAAGCGGGGTGTCGAGAAGTTTCGGCTGGCTCATGTCAAATCACCTGTTGGTTTTATGACGCCAGTATAGTGCCACTATTTGACGGCCGTGAAGCGAGCGAGGGCTTCACGGCCGAAATAGTTTCTTACAGACCTGGCAGGCGCTGGCGAATCTGCGCCACGACGGTATCCAGGGTGCCGGATTCATTGGTCTGCACGCGTTTGCTGCGCAGGATTTCTTCCGGCGTCAGGGCTTCGCGGTTGGCCTGTTGTGCTTCGATCACGGCGAGGGTCGCGTCGGACGGATCCTTCTTGTCTGCCTGACGAATCGCCAGCCAGCTCTCGATCACTGCCTGCGGAGCATTGCAGTCGAGAATCAGGAATGGCGCGCCAGTAGCTTCGGCGACCTTGGCGGCGTTGTCGCGTTGTTCGCGCTTGAGGTAAGTGGCGTCGATCACCACCGGGAAACCGGCGTGCAGGATCACTTCGGCGATTTCATGCAGGCGAGCATAAGTCGCGGTGCTGGCATCGGCGCTGTAGATCCCGGCCTGAACATCATTGGCAACGGTTTGCTCACCGAACAGACGCTTGCGCTCGACATCGGAACGCAGACGGATCGCGCCCAGTGCTTCGACCAGACGCATCGCTACATGGCTTTTGCCTACAGCGGACACGCCGTGGGTAATCGCCATGAAGCGCGAAGGAATGGTGCTGTAGCTTTCCGCCAGGTTGGCGTAGTTGCGGTACTGGCGCAGGGTGGTGGCGCGCTGCACCGGAGTGGCATCGGCCGGCATGCTGAACAGAGCCACTTTCGCACGTACCAATGCGCGGTAAGCCTTATAGAAGTTCAGCACTTCCAGGCCTTGATAGTCGCCGGTCAGTTCCAGGTACTGGCTGATGAAGCGACGGGCCAGGGATTTCAGGCCACGGTCTTCCAGGTCCATCGCCAGGAAACCGGTGTCGGCCCAGACGTCGGTGAAGCGGAATGGCTCGTTGAATTCGATGCAGTCGAAGATCACGACTTTTCCGTCGATCAGCGTGGCGTTGCCCAAGTGAATATCACCGTGGCACTCGCGGGTGAAGCCTTCAGCCTTGCGTTGGGCGAACAGCGGCTTCAGGCGATCGAAGCTACTTTCAGCCCACGCTTGCAGGGCATCGAGTTGCAGCAGGTCGTTCTTGTCGCTGAGGAATGGCAGGATCTGTTCGAAGTTTTGGCGCACTGGCGCCATCACGCTTTCAGGTTTGCCTGCATCGTGCTCGGCCGGGACTTTCGGCGCGTTGAGGTGGAAGCGGGCGATCTGTTCGGCCATCGCGTCGACGTGCGCGGTGGTCAGCTCGCCGTTAGCTTGCAGGGTACTGAGCAGGCCGCTCTGCGGGAACTGGCGCATTTTCAGCAGGTATTCGATGGCCGGACCTTCGCCGCCCAGTTGCGGGGCTTCGGTGCTGCCGGTCACTGGAATCACTTCCAGATACAAATCTTCGGTCAGGCGCTGGTTCAGACGCAGCTCTTCGCCGCAGAAGTGTTCACGGGAATCGAGGCCAGTGAAATCAAGGAAGCCGAAATTCACCGGCTTCTTCACTTTATAGGCGTAGGGACCGGTGAGCAGCACCCACGAGATATGGGTTTCGATGACCTGGAACCCTTCGACGGGATGCGGGTAGAGGGCCGGGTTTTGCAGGGCAGCGATCAGGGACTGGCTCACGGACGATCCTTCAGAGACTGGGGGAAATTCAAGGCGCTCATTATGGCCGCTAGCCAGCCCGACGCAAACCTCGGAGCGCTCCTGTTGACTATGAATAAAGTGCGTATAATCCGCCGCCATGACTCGTACTCGATCCCCCCGTACCCCTAAAAAACCAGCTTCCCGGGGCCTGCGCCCATGGTTGGGCTGGGCCCTTAAACTCAGTCTGGTCGGCCTTGTGGTGCTGGCCGGCTTCGCCGTTTACCTCGATGCGGTGGTGCAGGAGAAGTTCTCCGGCAAGCGCTGGACCATCCCGGCCAAGGTATACGCGCGCCCGCTCGAGCTGTTCGTCGGACAAAAGCTGAGCAAGGACGATTTCCTCACCGAACTCGATGCCCTAGGCTATCGCCGCGAGGCCGTGAGCAACGGTCCCGGCGCGGCGGCGGTCAATGGCAACACGGTTGATCTGAATACCCGTGGCTTCCAATTCTACGAAGGCCTCGAGAAACCGCAGCCGGTACGCGTGCGTTTCTCCGGCGATTACGTGGCCGAACTTTCGGCGACCAACGGTTCGAAGCTCTCCGTGGTACGCCTGGAGCCGCTGATGATCGGCGGTATCTACCCGAAAAACCTCGAAGACCGGATTCTGATCAAGCTCGATCAGGTGCCGCCGTATCTGCTGGAAACCCTGGTTGCTGTGGAAGACCGGGATTTCTACAGCCACTGGGGCGTGTCGCCGAAATCGATTGCCCGTGCAGTCTGGGTCAACACCTCGGGTGGCAAGATGACTCAGGGCGGCAGTACGCTGACCCAGCAACTGGTCAAGAACTTCTACCTCACCAATGAACGCAGCCTGACCCGCAAGCTCACCGAAGCGATGATGGCGATGTTGCTCGAGCTGCATTACGACAAAAAAGAAATCCTTGAGGCGTACCTCAACGAAGTCTTTGTCGGTCAGGACGGCCAGCGTGCGGTGCACGGTTTCGGTCTGGCCAGCCAGTTCTTCTTCGCCCAGCCCTTGTCCGAGTTGAAACTGCATCAGGTCGCGCTGTTGGTCGGCATGGTCAAGGGGCCGTCCTATTACAACCCGCGTCGCAACCCGGAGCGGGCGCTGGAACGACGCAATCTGGTGCTCGACGTGCTTGAGCAGCAGGGCGTCGCTTCCGCCGAACAAGTGGCCGCCGCGAAAAAAATGCCACTGGGCGTGACCACGCGCGGCAAGCTGGCCGACAGTTCTTTCCCGGGTTTCATCGATCTGGTCAAACGCCAGTTGCGTGAAGACTACCGCGACGAAGACTTGACCGAAGAAGGCCTGCGAATCTTCACCAGTTTCGATCCGATCCTGCAGATGAAAGCCGAGGCATCGGTCAACGACACCTTCAAGCGTCTGTCCGGTCGCAAGGGTTCCGACGACGTGGAAGCGGCGATGGTCGTGACCAACCCGGAAACCGGTGAAGTCCAGGCCATGATCGGCAGCCGTCAGGCGAGTTTTGCCGGGTTCAACCGGGCACTGGACGCGGTGCGGCCCATTGGTTCGCTGGTCAAGCCTGCGGTTTATTTGACGGCACTTGAAAAGCCGAGCCAGTACACTCTGACCAGTTGGCTGTCTGATGACCCGCTTTCCATCAAGGGCGCGGATGGCCAAGTCTGGAAACCGCAGAACTATGACCGTCGCTCCCACGGCACCGTATTCCTTTATCAAGGGCTGGCCCACTCCTACAACCTGTCGACCTCGCGTCTCGGGTTGGCGGTGGGTGTTCCAAATGTCCTCAAGACTATCGGACGTCTGGGCGTAACCCGCGAGTTTCCGGCGTTCCCGTCGATGCTGCTCGGTGCTGGCGGCATGACGCCGATCGAAGTCGCGACCATGTACCAGACCCTGGCCAACGGTGGCTTCAATACGCCGATGCGCGGGATCCGCAGCGTGCTGACTGCCGATGGCGAGCCGCTCAAGCGTTATCCGTTTCAGATCGAGCAGCGTTTCGATCCGGCCTCGATCTACCTGATCCAGAACGCCATGCAGCGGGTCATGCGTGAAGGTACTGGCAGTTCGGTTTATAACGTGTTGCCAAGAACCCTGACACTGGCGGGCAAGACCGGTACCAGTAACGATTCGCGCGACAGCTGGTTCGCCGGTTTCAGCCAGGATCTGCTGGCGGTGGTCTGGCTCGGCCGTGACGACAACGGCAAGACGCCGTTCACCGGGGCCACCGGTGCGTTGCAGGTCTGGACCAGCTTCATGCGCAAGGCCGATCCGCTGCCACTGGACATGCCGCAGCCGGATAACGTGGTGCAGGCCTGGGTCGATTCGCGTACCGGCCAGGGCTCCGATGCCAACTGTCCGGGCGCCGTGCAGATGCCGTATATTCGCGGCAGCGAACCGCCACCCGGCGCCTCCTGTGCGGGCGAAAGCCCGGCATCGGGCGAGTCGGTGATGGATTGGGTCAAGGGCTGGATGAATTAAGCAAAGAGGGTTTCAAGTGAACAAGTGGTTGATTCCAGCGGTGACCGCCGTGGCTTTGCTCAGCGGCTGCTCCACCGTACAGCGTGGTTCGATTCCGGTTGTGGACTCCGGCACCGCCGTGTCCAACAGCGAGCGCATTTCGGCCAATGGCGGTTTCCGTCAAACGACGGTAAAACGTCCTGCACAGGCCCAGACCCAGGCGATACCGCAAGGCGATACCGGTGTGGTGGTCATGGTGCCGGGCGGCGCAGCGGCTTCGGCACCGATCAGCACTTCGCCGATCGTTCCGGGCCCGGCGTCCGGCGGCATCACGCCGGGGCCATACAACCCGTCGGCGGTCGAGTCGGCGCCGATCAGCTCCGGCAGCTACAGCATGCCTTCGACGCCGAGCGGCATTCCTTCGGCCAGCAGCGGCGGTGGTCTGTCTGCCGATGAACAACTGGACGGTCCGGTTCTCGCACTGTTGAGCACTGCGCAACAACAGCAGGCCGGTGGCGACCTCAACGGCGCATCCTCCAGTCTGGAGCGTGCACAACGTGTAGCGCCACGCGAGCCGCAAGTGCTTTACCGTCTGGCGCAGGTGCGCATGGCCCAGGGCGATGCGCCGCAAGCCGAGCAGACCGCTCGCCGTGCGCTGACCATGGCCAATGGTCGTCCGGACTTGCAGGCCAGTCTGTGGGAATTGATCGCTCAGGCACGTGAGAAACAAGGTGATTCCGCCGGCGCCACTCTGGCCCGTCAGAAGGCCAAGGTTTCGCTGTGATGGACAGTCGTTTCTCCAAAGTCGCCGATCAATTGCTGTTGATCGAGCGTGAACTGCGCGCCCAGGGCTGGTGGGATGACGTCCAGCCCTCGGTCGAAGCCCTGAGCAGTGTCGAGCCGTTTTCGGTCGACACCCTCGATTTCGAGCAATGGCTGCAATGGATCTTCCTGCCGCGGATGAAGATGATCCTCGAGCAGGATCTGCCATTGCCCAATGCCTCGGGCATTCAGGAAATGGCCGAGATGGTTTTTGCCCAGCGCAATCTGCAGGGCAAGGATCGGCAGCTTCAGGTGTTGCTCAAAGAGTTCGACCTGCTGATCACTACTTCGCGCTGAACCGGAAACTGCCAGTGGTTACTGGCAGTTTTCCGTAATCTGTTTTTGTGCCTCCGCAGTACGTTGCTGGCGCTGGTCGTCGCTCAGCCGTCGCAACTCTCCCTCCACTTCCTCTCTCAATCGCGGATTGTTCTGCAGTTGCGCGAGATTCGTGCGCGCCTGTTCGCAAAATGCCTTGAGCTGACTCTGTTGCTCGGCCACTTGCTTCTTGACCTTGTCATCGATGGCTTTTTGATCGCCCAGCGCGCCGCTGCCAGGTAATGCGGCCGGTATTGGTGCGGGAGAGGAGGGCGTCTTCACGGCGGTGGATGACTGCCCCTGTGGTGGCTGCTGATCGAAATGGGTGACGCCCTGGGCATCGACCCATTTGTAGATCTGGCCGGCCATACACCATGGGCTGGCGCCGATTAGCAGAGTTAAGAGAAGCGTTCGCATGCTGATTCCTTGGCAAAACTGCGCAATTGAAGCTAACAGAGTAGCGGTTTCCAGGTTTTTTCTTGCGTTCTCATGTGCTTACCCACAATTAAGCACATAGACGGCTTGACTTGGAGAGGGCGAAACAGAAGAATCCAAAGTCCGCTGTACAGGGACTGCCAGAAGCAGACCCTCTCGGCAGATCATGAGGCGCATATCCGCGTCGACCTGTTACACCCGCAACGCGTTACCTCGCGCTGGGTGGGAAAGGCCCGCAACACTTGGGACGATCCCAATACTTGCTCAGTCAGTGCTGACGTAGTCGGCGACCACCGTCGCTCATGCTCTGCCGAGAAGTAAACCTATTAAGACCCGTTCGCTTTTTTGTGGACGGTATTCTGGCGTTTTAGAGGTGAACAACGTGGAGCTTTTATCTGGCGGTGAGATGCTCGTCCGCTTTTTGCGTGACGAAGGCGTCAAATATATCTACGGGTACCCGGGTGGTGCTCTCCTTCATGTTTACGATGCCCTGTTCAAAGAACCGGAAGTGACCCACATCCTGGTTCGTCACGAACAAGCGGCTACCCATATGGCTGACGGCTACGCCCGTGCCACCGGTAAAGCCGGCGTGGTGTTGGTGACTTCCGGTCCAGGCGCCACAAACGCCATCACCGGTATCGCCACTGCCTATATGGACTCGATTCCAATGGTGATCATTTCCGGTCAGGTGCCAAGCACCATGGTCGGCACCGACGCGTTCCAGGAAACCGACATGATCGGTATTTCCCGGCCGATCGTGAAGCACAGCTTCATGATCAAGCACGCTTCGGAAATCCCGGAAGTCATGAAGAAAGCTTTCTACCTGGCGCAATCCGGTCGTCCGGGCCCGGTCGTGGTCGATATCCCGAAAGACATGACCAACCCGGCCGAGAAGTTCGAATACATCTTCCCGAAGAAAGCCAAACTGCGTTCCTACAGCCCGGCCGTTCGCGGTCACTCCGGGCAAATCCGCAAGGCGGCAGAAATGCTCCTGGCGGCCAAGCGTCCCGTGCTGTACTCCGGCGGCGGCGTAATCCTCGGCAACGGCTCCGCGCCGCTGACCGAACTGGCGCAAATGCTCAACCTGCCCGTTACCAATACCTTGATGGGCCTGGGTGGCTACCCTGGCACTGATCGTCAGTTCATCGGCATGCTCGGCATGCACGGCAGCTACACCGCGAACCTGGCGATGCACCATGCCGACGTGATCCTGGCAGTCGGCGCGCGTTTCGACGATCGCGTGATCAACGGCGCGCCGAAGTTCTGCCCGAACGCCAAGATCATTCACATCGACATCGACCCGGCTTCGATTTCCAAGACCATCAAGGCTGACGTGCCAATCGTTGGTCCGGTGGAGAGCGTCCTGACCGAAATGGTCGCGATCCTCAAGGAAATCGGCGAAACCCCGAACAAGGAAGCGGTCGCCAGCTGGTGGAAGCAGGTTGATGAGTGGCGCGGTGATCGCGGCCTGTTCCCTTACGACAAGGGCGACGGCAGCAAGATCAAGCCACAGACCGTGATCGAAACCCTGTGCGAAGTGACCAAGGGCGATGCCTTTGTGACCTCCGACGTAGGTCAGCACCAGATGTTTGCTGCGCAGTACTACAAGTTCAACAAGCCGAACCGCTGGATCAACTCCGGTGGCCTGGGCACGATGGGCTTCGGGCTGCCGGCCGCGATGGGTATCGCGCTGAGCTTCCCTGACACCGATGTTGCGTGCGTCACCGGTGAAGGCAGCATCCAGATGAACATCCAGGAACTGTCGACCTGCCTGCAATATGGTTTGCCGGTCAAGATCGTCATCCTGAATAACGGTGTTCTGGGCATGGTTCGTCAGTGGCAGGACATGAGTTACGGCAGCCGTCACTCGCACTCCTACATGGAATCGTTGCCTGATTTCGTCAAGCTGGCTGAAGCCTATGGCCACGTCGGCGTGCGCATCACCGAATCGAAAGATTTGAAGTCGAAGATGGAAGAAGCGTTCGCCCTGAAGGATCGCCTGGTCGTGATCGATATTTCGGTCGACACCAGCGAGCACGTCTACCCGATGCAGATCAAAGACGGCTCCATGCGCGATATGTGGCTGAGCAAGACGGAGCGTACCTAATCATGCGGCACATTATTTCCTTGCTTCTGGAAAACGAACCCGGTGCTTTGTCTCGCGTAGTCGGCCTGTTCTCGCAGCGCAACTACAACATCGAAAGCCTGACCGTGGCACCAACCGAAGACCCGACCCTGTCGCGTCTGACGCTGACTACAGTCGGCCACGATGAAGTCATCGAGCAGATCACCAAAAACCTGAACAAGCTGATCGAAGTGGTCAAGCTGGTGGACCTGTCGGAAAGCGCTCACATCGAGCGCGAACTGATGCTGGTCAAGGTCAAGGCCACTGGCGCCCAGCGCGCCGAGATCAAACGCACCACCGATATTTACCGTGGACAGATCGTCGACGTCAGCGCCAGCGTGTATACCGTTCAACTGACCGGTACCAGCGATAAGCTCGACAGCTTCATTCAGTCCATCGGCACCGCATCGATTCTGGAGACCGTCCGCAGTGGCGTCACCGGTATTGCCCGCGGCGACAAAGTACTCAGCATCTAAACCAAATTAGCGAATGGCCTGAACGGCCTGGATATAAAGGGGAAATTCATGAAAGTTTTCTACGATAAAGACTGCGACCTGTCGATCATCCAGGGCAAGAAAGTTGCCATCATCGGTTACGGTTCCCAGGGCCACGCCCAGGCGTGCAACCTGAAAGATTCCGGTGTCGACGTTACCGTCGGTCTGCGTAAAGGTTCGGCTACCGTTGCCAAGGCTGAAGCCCACGGCCTGAAAGTGACTGACGTTGCTTCCGCCGTTGCTGCTGCCGACCTGGTCATGATCCTGACCCCGGACGAGTTCCAGTCTTCCCTGTACAAGAACGAAATCGAGCCGAACATCAAGAAAGGCGCCACCCTGGCCTTCTCCCACGGCTTCGCGATCCACTACAACCAGGTTGTTCCGCGTGCCGACCTCGACGTGATTATGATCGCGCCGAAAGCCCCGGGCCACACCGTACGTTCCGAGTTCGTGAAAGGCGGCGGTATCCCTGACCTGATCGCGATCTACCAGGACGCCTCGGGCAACGCCAAGAACGTTGCACTGTCCTACGCCGCCGGCGTTGGTGGCGGTCGTACCGGCATCATCGAAACGACCTTCAAGGACGAGACCGAAACCGACCTGTTCGGCGAACAAGCCGTTCTGTGCGGCGGTACCGTTGAATTGGTAAAAGCCGGATTCGAAACCCTGGTTGAAGCTGGCTACGCGCCGGAAATGGCCTACTTCGAGTGCCTGCACGAACTGAAACTGATCGTTGACCTCATGTACGAAGGCGGTATCGCCAACATGAACTACTCGATCTCCAACAACGCTGAATACGGCGAGTACGTGACCGGCCCGGAAGTGATCAACGCCGAATCCCGTCAGGCCATGCGCAACGCCCTGAAACGTATTCAGGACGGCGAATACGCCAAAATGTTCATCAGCGAAGGCGCAACCGGCTACCCTTCGATGACCGCCAAGCGTCGTAACAACGCCGCTCACGGTATCGAAATCATCGGCGAGCAACTGCGCTCCATGATGCCGTGGATCGGTGCCAACAAGATCGTCGACAAAGCCAAAAACTAAGTCGTCGAACCTTGTATGAAAAAACGCGGCCTCGGCCGCGTTTTTTCGTATGGGCGGGCGGTTCTGGTATAAAGCTGCATCGTTTGTGGCCGAACCGTCGTCCCAGACACCTGTCGAAAATGTCCAATCCGTTGCAAGGTAATGTCCATGAGCGAACGTCCCGAAGAGCCGAACCAGGCTTCCGACGCCGAAAGCCTGCTGCCCATCGATGAGCACATCGAAGAAGGGCATGACGCAGAAGGCCGTAAAGTCCGGCATCGTGGTATCTATCTTCTGCCGAATCTGTTCACCACTGCGAACCTGTTCGCAGGGTTCTACTCCATCATCAACTCGATGAGTGCCCAGGCTGCGTTGAGCGCCGGTGACTCGGCGAATGCGAGCAAGTACTTCGCCTTTGCTGCCATCGCGATTTTCGTCGCCATGGTGCTCGACGGCCTCGATGGTCGCGTAGCGCGCATGACCAATACCCAAAGTGCATTCGGCGCCGAGTACGACTCGCTTTCGGATATGGTTGCCTTCGGCGTTGCTCCGGCTTTGCTGGCTTTCGGCTGGGCGCTGGGTGACATGGGCAAGGTCGGCTGGATGGTTGCCTTCATCTATGTGGCGGGGGCGGCATTGCGTTTGGCGCGCTTCAACACTCAGGTGGGGACTGCCGACAAGCGCTACTTCATTGGCCTGGCCAGCCCGGCTGCTGCCGGTGTGGTTGCGGGAATTGTCTGGGCGTTCAGCGATTACGGGATCCAGGGGTCGAAGATGTCATTCCTGGTTGCGCTGATGGTAGCTGCTGCCGGCATGCTGATGGTCAGCAACATCAAGTACAACAGCTTCAAGGAGCTGGATTTGAAGGGGCGCGTGCCTTTCGTTGCGATCCTTGCCGTGGTGCTGGTCTTCGCCGTGGTGTTCAGCGATCCGCCTCGCATTCTGCTGCTGGTGTTCCTCGCCTATGCCGCTTCGGGCCCGGTGCAGTATCTGTTGCATCTTCGTCGTCACAAACACGCCGAGTGATGTAATTTCCCTCATACTCCGCAGTCTATGGTGCATCTGTCCTCCAAAGCTGCGGAGTTGCCATGCTGATCAAAGTCCCCAAAGCGTCCGACTGCCATGAGTCGGACGTCACGCCTGAGTCCATTTATCTCTCTCGCCGACAATTGCTCGGAGCGACCGCGGCCGGTTTGGCCATGAGCAGTCTGCCGCGCTGGGCCAGTGCCGAAGAGGCTGCCCGCTATGCCGATGTCGAGGCCGGAAAGGCGCCCGCCTGGTTTGCCGAGAAACTGCCCTCTGTCAAATGGGGCGCTGTGAACGTCAAGGACGAGGCGATCACACCTTTCAAAGACGCGACCCATTACAACAACTTCTATGAGTTCGGCACCGACAAGGGGGATCCGGCGGCCAATGCCGGTTCGTTGAAAACCGAACCGTGGAGTGTTGTCGTGGACGGGGAGGTGGGTAAACCGGGGCGTTATGCTCTGGAGGACTTCATGAAGCCTTACCAGTTGGAAGAGCGTATTTATCGCCTGCGCTGTGTCGAGGCGTGGTCGATGGTGATTCCCTGGATCGGTTTTCCCATTTCGGCACTGTTGAAGCAGGTAGAACCTACTTCCAATGCCAAATACATTCGCTTCGAAACCTTGCAGGATCCGAAGAGCATGCCCGGACAGCGTTCTGGATTTGCCCTGATCGACTGGCCTTATGTAGAAGGCTTGCGTCTGGATGAGGCGATGAACCCTTTGGCGATTCTGGCGGTGGGTATGTATGGCCGCGAATTGCCAAACCAGAACGGTGCGCCGTTGCGTCTGGTGGTGCCCTGGAAGTACGGCTTCAAGAGCGTCAAATCCATCGTGCGGATCAGTCTGGTCAGCGAGCAGCCGAAGACAACCTGGCAAAGCATTGCGGCCGATGAGTATGGGTTCTATGCGAATGTGAACCCTACGGTCGACCATCCACGCTGGACTCAGGCCCGGGAGCGGCGACTTCCTAACAGTCTGTTCAAGCCGAATGTGCGGGATACGCAGATGTTCAACGGCTACTCGGATGAGGTCGCTTCTTTATATACAGGGCTCGATCTGCGGAAGAACTACTGATGCGATATCCGATTTGGCGCGTAGGCGTTTTCCTGGCTGCGGCGATCTGGCCGCTGTTCTGGTTCTATCAGGCTTTTGCGGATCTGCTTGGACCAGATCCGGGGAAGGTTCTGGTTGATCGGTTGGGGCTTGGGACGTTGGTATTGCTGTTGATCACCCTGAGTATGACGCCGCTGCAGAAACTTACGGGATGGGCCGGGTGGATTGCTGTGCGTCGCCAGCTGGGGCTCTGGTGTTTTGCCTATGTCGTTCTGCATCTTTGCAGCTATATGGCGTTCATTCTCGGTTTTGACTGGTCGCAACTGGGTGTCGAGCTGCGCAAGCGTCCCTACATCATTGTGGGTGCTCTGGGTTTTCTGGGTTTGTTGGCATTGGCGGTTACTTCCAACCGATATAGTCAGCGCCGTTTAGGTACCCGCTGGAAGAAGTTGCACCGGCTTGTGTATGTGATTCTCGGGTTGGGATTGCTGCATATGCTGTGGATTGTGCGTGCTGATCTTAAGGAGTGGGCAATCTATGCCTTTATAGGTGTTTTCCTTTTGGCGCTGCGTATTCCTCCATTGACCCGCCGGATCCCGCGTTTGATGGGTAAAAAGCAGGTTTTTCAGGAAAAGCGAAATTAAGGGTTGACGGCAGATTCTGAGTCTCTATAATTCGCCCCACTTCCGGCGCAGTCGAAACGGAA
>NZ_JBXAIV010000017.1:0-57628 GCF_058796615.1 Pseudomonas sp. GW823-FHT04A03 | reverse complement strand
ACACTGAGCCTAAGCGAAGTGCCGTACGCCGGGGCGTAGACTTTTTGGTTACTTTTGAGGCGTTTGTCAAAAGTGACCCGCCGTAAGGGCGGAACCCTAAGAAGCCGTTACCGCAGCAACGGATATTCACCCAAAACCAAAAAACACACAGATACAAAAACGCCCGGCATATGCCGGGCGTCTTGTATTGACTTGATTAGCGAGCGCGGTAAGTAATACGCCCTTTGCTCAAGTCATAGGGCGTCAGCTCGACGCGCACTTTGTCACCGGTAAGAATACGAATGTAGTTCTTGCGCATCTTGCCGGAAATATGCGCGGTTACGACGTGCCCATTTTCCAACTCCACACGAAACATGGTGTTGGGCAGGGTGTCGACGACAGTGCCTTCCATTTCGAAGCTGTCTTCTTTCGACATGCAGTAAAGCCCTCGGTATCCAATGAATGGCCCGGTGCAACTGCGCCAGGCAAAAGCGGCGTGCATTGTGCCCGAAAAATGGGGTTTACGCCAAGGGGTTTAGGGTTTGCGTTTAGTTCAGGACGACCCAGCGCTGATTGATCAGCAGTTCGATAGGCCGATATTGGGTCTTGTAGTTCATCTTTTTGCAGTTTTTGATCCAGTAACCCAGGTACACCGCCTCGAGTCCCAGCCGCTGGGCTTCGGCGATTTGCCAGAGGATCGCGTAGCGCCCGAGGCTGCGGCGTTCTTCCTGCGGTTCGTAAAAGGTGTAGACCGCCGACAGGCCGTTGGGCAGCAGATCGGTGACGGCGACCGCCAGTAACCGTCCGTCGAGCCGGAACTCGTAAAAGCGTGAGAAGGGCAGGTCGCGTACCAGAAAAGTCGAGAATTGATCGCGGCTCGGCGGGTACATGTCGCCGTCGGCATGGCGCTGTTCGATGTAGCGCTGATAGAGGTCGAAGTACTCTTCGCTGAACGCCGGCTTGACCGGGCGCACCTGCAAATCGATGTTGCGCTTGAAGATGCGTTTCTGCTGACGGTTGGGGTTGAACTGCGCCACCGGAATGCGCGCAGGCACGCAGGCATTGCAGTTCTGGCAATGCGGGCGGTACAGGTGATCGCCGCTGCGACGAAAGCCCATTTCTGACAGGTCTGCGTAGACATGCACATCCATGGGCTGGCTCGGATCGAGAAACAGGGTCGTCGCCTGTTCCTCGGGCAGATAACTGCAAGAGTGAGGCTGAGTGGCATAAAACTTCAACCGCGCCAACTCGGTCATGATCAACCCTCAAGGGTAAGCTGGTGAATTAAGTGTAAGCCACGCGCGCAAAAGTCGCTCAGCAAACCCAGGTGGCATGATTGGGTTGATCGAGGTGCCGGGCCAGATATTCAGCGAAGGCAGAGCGGGAAATCGCCCGGGCGCCAAGGCTGTGCAGATGATCGGTAGGCATCTGGCAGTCAATCAATACGAAACCCGCCTCTTTCAGATGGTGCACCAGCGTCGCAAAACCGTACTTGGACGCGTTGTCCGCGCGGCTGAACATCGACTCGCCGAAGAACAGTTGCCCCATCGCCAGGCCGTACAGGCCGCCGACCAGTTCGCCCTCATCCCAGACTTCCACCGAATGGGCAAAGCCACGTCGATGCAATTCGATATAGGCGTCCTGCATCGCTTCGGTGATCCAGGTGCCGTCGGCGTATTCCCGGGGAGCGGCGCAGGCGTGGATCACGGCGTCGAAATCCTGATTGAAGGTCACTCGATAGCGCTGTTTGCGCATCAATTTGCCGAGGCTGCGCGAGACGTGCAGTTCGTCGGGAAAAAGCACAGTGCGAGGATCCGGCGACCACCAGAGAATTGGCTGACCTTCGGAAAACCATGGAAAGCAGCCGTGGCGATAAGCCTGGATCAAGCGATCGGCGGACAGGTCGCCACCGGCCGCCAGCAATCCGTTGGGATCGCGCATGGCCTTTTCCAGTGGCGGGAAAGTCAGTGAATTGCGTTGTAACCAAGTCAGCATGGCGTCCAGGCTTGCAGAAGGGGAGGGCGGTGGGCGCTGGGCCCGCGGTAAAGTGTGCCGTGAAATGACGCGAATGTCCTCCGTTGCAGTGCGGCTTTTGCGTAGCTGCAACTTGAGCATCCGGATGCGGTCGTAATCGGGCGTTGCACCAGTGCGGGCAAGGTTGCCGATGCCAATGTGTGGCACTCAGGGGATATGAGGCGCGAATGCTTCGCTACGTTCATCAAATACACCTCATAAGCCTTTGTCACAAAAGGTAATGCATGCTCAAATTGAACGCCGGGTGTTGTGCGTTTGGCTATGCTTGAACCTGGGGCCTGGAAGCATGGCATCGAACGCGCAAACCCGTACAATGCCGGGCTGTTACAGAATATTCGCCGCGTACCGTGTTTATAAAAGGCGGGACGCAGTGTTAAAAGTAGTCTCCGTTGCGCCCGTCAATTTTTTTACCTGCCTGGATTGGGCAGTTTTTTATCGTCATTCAATAGATGGACGCGCCTCTGGCGCAGGAAAAGAAGCGTTTTGAAGAAATCCACGGAAGCACCAAAAACAGTCGTTCCGCTCTGGCGTCAACAGTTGCACTACCGGCTCAAGGAAGGTGCATTGATCGCCATCGGCGCCTTGTGCCTGTTCCTGATGATGGCGTTGCTGACCTACGGCAAGGACGATCCGGGCTGGAGCCACAACAGCAAGATCGACGACGTGCAGAACTTCGGTGGTCCGGCCGGTTCCTACAGCGCCGACATCCTGTTCATGGTGCTGGGTTACTTCGCCTACATCTTCCCGTTGCTGCTGGCGATCAAGGCGTATCAGATCTTCCGTCAGCGTCACGAGCCGTGGCAGTGGAGCGGCTGGCTGTTCTCTTGGCGCCTGATCGGCCTGGTGTTTCTGGTGTTGTCCGGCGCCGCGCTGGCGCACATCCATTTTCATGCGGCCACTGGTTTGCCCGCTGGCGCCGGTGGTGCGCTGGGTGAAAGCCTTGGCGATCTGGCCCGCAACGCCCTGAACATTCAGGGCAGCACGTTGCTGTTCATTGCACTGTTCCTGTTCGGCCTGACGGTGTTCACCGACCTGTCGTGGTTCAAGGTGATGGACATCACCGGCAAGATCACCCTCGACCTGTTCGAACTGTTCCAGGGCGCGGTCAACCGCTGGTGGTCGGCGCGCACCGAGCGCAAGCAACTGGTCGCGCAACTGCGTGAAGTCGACGATCGCGTGCATGACGTGGTTGCACCGACGGTCACCGACAAGCGCGAGCAGGCCAAGGTCAAGGAACGTCTGATCGAGCGCGAGCAGGCTCTGAGCAAGCACATGTCCGAGCGCGAGAAACAGGTTCCGCCGGTCATCGCGCCGGCCCCGGTCAAGGCGCCGGAGCCAAGCAAGCGCGTGCAGAAAGAGAAGCAGGTGCCGTTGTTCGTCGACAGCGCCGTGGAAGGCACCTTGCCGCCGATCTCGATTCTCGACCCGGCTGAAAAGAAACAACTCAATTATTCGCCTGAATCCCTCGCGGCGGTCGGCCACTTGCTGGAGATCAAGCTCAAGGAGTTCGGCGTCGAAGTCACCGTGGATTCGATTCACCCCGGTCCGGTCATTACCCGTTACGAAATCCAGCCTGCTGCGGGCGTGAAGGTCAGCCGTATCGCCAACCTGGCGAAAGACCTTGCACGTTCGCTGGCCGTGACCAGCGTGCGGGTGGTGGAAGTGATTCCGGGCAAGACCACGGTCGGTATCGAGATCCCCAACGAAGACCGGCAGATTGTGCGCTTCTCCGAAGTGCTGTCGACGCCGGAGTACGACAACTTCAAATCGCCGGTTACCCTGGCCCTCGGCCACGACATCGGCGGCAAGCCGGTCATCACCGACCTTGCGAAGATGCCTCACCTGCTGGTGGCCGGTACCACCGGTTCCGGTAAGTCGGTGGGTGTGAACGCGATGATCCTGTCGATCCTGTTCAAGTCCGGTCCGGACGACGCCAAGCTGATCATGATCGACCCGAAAATGTTGGAGCTATCGATCTACGAAGGCATTCCGCACCTGCTGTGCCCGGTCGTGACCGACATGAAGGACGCCGCCAACGCCCTGCGCTGGAGCGTGGCCGAGATGGAGCGTCGCTACAAGCTGATGGCGAAGATGGGCGTGCGGAACCTATCCGGCTTCAACGCCAAGGTCAAGGAAGCCCAGGACGCCGGCGAGCCGCTGAGCGATCCGCTGTACAAACGCGAAAGCATCCACGACGAAGCGCCGCTGCTGCAGAAGTTGCCGACCATCGTCGTGGTCGTGGACGAATTCGCCGACATGATGATGATCGTCGGCAAGAAGGTAGAAGAGCTGATCGCCCGTATCGCCCAGAAGGCGCGTGCGGCCGGTATCCACCTGATCCTCGCGACCCAGCGGCCGTCGGTGGACGTGATCACCGGTCTGATCAAGGCCAACATCCCGACGCGGATGGCGTTCCAGGTATCGAGCAAGATCGACTCCCGGACCATCATCGACCAGGGCGGCGCCGAACAACTGCTCGGCCACGGTGACATGCTCTACATGCCGCCGGGCACCAGCCTGCCGATCCGGGTTCACGGCGCCTTCGTGTCCGACGATGAAGTTCACCGGGTGGTGGAAGCCTGGAAACTGCGCGGCGCGCCGGAATACAACGACGACATCCTCAACGGTGTCGAAGAGGCGGGCAGTGGTTTCGAAGGCAGCAGCGGCGGCGGTGACGGTGATGATCCGGAAGCCGACGCGCTGTACGACGAAGCCGTGCAGTTCGTACTGGAAAGCCGTCGCGCCTCCATCTCCGCTGTACAGCGCAAGTTGAAGATCGGCTACAACCGTGCCGCGCGCATGATCGAAGCCATGGAAATGGCCGGGGTCGTGACGTCGATGAACACCAACGGTTCCCGCGAAGTCCTGGCCCCTGGCCCGGTACGCGACTGATTCGATACCCTGATCCAAATGCAATGGACGGTGCATGAAGCGCCGTCCACTTTCCCACGAGTATTCAAGAGGACTCCCATGCGTCTTATCCGCATGTTGCTGCCGGTACTGGCTCTGACCACCCTCACGGCTCACGCCGATGACAAGGATGTGGCTCGCCTGACCCAATTGCTCGAAACATCCAAGACCCTGACCGCCAATTTTTCCCAGCTGACCCTCGACGGCAGCGGCACCCAGTTGCAGGAAACCACCGGCGACATGACGCTGCAGCGTCCAGGCCTGTTCTACTGGCACACCAATGCGCCCGCCGAGCAGACCATGGTGTCCGACGGCAAGAAAGTCACCCTGTGGGACCCGGATCTGGAACAGGCCACCATCAAGAAACTCGATGAGCGCCTGACCCAGACTCCAGCCCTGTTGCTGTCCGGCGACGTATCGAAGATCAGCCAGAGCTTCGATATCAGTGCCAAAGAGGCCGGCGGCGTGATCGACTTCACCCTGAAGCCGAAAACCAAGGACACCCTGTTCGACAGCCTGCGCCTGTCGTTCCGCAACGGTCTGGTCAATGACATGCAACTGATCGACAGCGTCGGCCAGCGCACCAACATCCTGTTCACCGGTGTGAAGGCCAACGAAGCGGTCCCTGCATCGAAGTTCAAGTTCGACATCCCCAAGGGTGCCGATGTGATCCAGGAATAAACACAGAGGTTTCAACGGTACGTGATGGATCTGTTTCGCAGTGCACCGATTGCCCAGCCATTGGCCGCCCGTTTGCGGGCGACCAATCTGGATGAGTACGTCGGTCAGGAGCACGTACTCGCTCGCGGCAAGCCTTTGCGCGAAGCGCTGGAGCAGGGTGCCCTGCATTCGATGATCTTCTGGGGCCCGCCGGGCGTGGGCAAGACCACGCTGGCGCGGTTGCTGGCGGAAGTGTCGGATGCGCACTTCGAAACGGTCTCGGCGGTCTTGGCCGGGGTCAAGGAGATCCGTCAGGCGGTGGAAATCGCCAAGCAGCAGGCCGGCCAGTACGGCAAGCGCACGATCCTGTTTGTCGATGAAGTGCACCGCTTCAACAAGTCTCAACAGGACGCCTTCCTGCCGTACGTTGAAGACGGCACGCTGATTTTCATTGGCGCCACCACCGAAAACCCTTCTTTCGAACTGAACAACGCATTGCTGTCGCGGGCGCGGGTCTACGTGCTCAAGAGCCTCGACGAAGCGGCGTTGCGCAAACTGGTGCACCGCGCGCTCACCGAAGAGCGTGGTCTGGGCAAGCGTCACCTGACCCTCAGCGATGAAGGCTTTCAGATGTTGCTGTCCGCCGCCGATGGCGATGGCCGGCGCCTGCTGAACCTGCTGGAAAATGCCTCGGACCTGGCCGAAGACCACAGCGAGATGGGCACCGAGTTGCTGCAAAGCCTGCTCGGCGACACCCGTCGGCGTTTCGACAAGGGCGGCGAAGCGTTCTACGACCAGATTTCCGCGCTGCATAAATCGGTGCGCGGCTCCAATCCGGACGGCGCGCTGTACTGGTTTGCGCGGATGATCGACGGCGGCTGCGATCCGCTGTACCTGGCCCGCCGCGTGGTGCGCATGGCCAGCGAAGACATCGGCAACGCCGACCCCCGCGCCCTGAGCCTGTGCCTGGCCGCGTGGGAAGTGCAGGAACGTCTCGGCAGCCCGGAAGGTGAGTTGGCAGTGGCTCAGGCCATCACTTATCTGGCGTGTGCGCCGAAAAGCAACGCGGTGTACATGGGCTTCAAGACCGCGCTGCGCGCCGCCGCCGAACACGGTTCGCTGGAAGTACCGCTGCACCTGCGCAATGCGCCGACCAAATTGATGAAGCAATTGGGCTACGGCGACGAATACCGTTACGCCCACGACGAACCGGACGCCTACGCAGCTGGCGAAGACTATTTCCCGGAAGAACTAGACCCGATTCCGTTCTACCAACCGGTGCCGCGTGGCCTGGAGTTGAAGATCGGCGAAAAGCTCAACCACCTCGCCCAACTTGATCGTTTAAGCCCCCGGCAGCGGAGAAAATAGTGGTTCCATTGATCGTTGCAGTCTCCGTCGGCGGGATTGCCGGCACCTTGTTGCGCTTCGCCACCGGTAATTGGGTCAACGCCAATTGGCCGCGGCACTTCTATACCGCGACGCTGGCCGTTAATATCGTGGGCTGTCTGCTGATTGGCGTGCTGTACGGCCTGTTTTTGATACGCCCGGAAGTACCGATCGAGGTACGTGCCGGGTTGATGGTCGGCTTCCTCGGGGGGCTGACGACTTTTTCATCCTTTTCACTGGATACGGTGCGCCTGCTGGAAAGCGGGCAAGTGCCGCTGGCCCTGGGCTATGCGGCCATCAGCGTATTCGGCGGGCTGCTCGCGACCTGGGCCGGCCTGTCCCTGACCAAACTTTGATAACGAGAAACCGACATGCTCGATTCCAAACTGTTACGTAGCAACCTTCAGGACGTAGCGGACCGCCTGGCTTCCCGTGGCTTTGCCCTGGATGTCGCGCGCATCGAAGCGCTGGAAGAACAGCGCAAGACCGTCCAGACCCGCACCGAAGCACTGCAGGCTGAGCGTAACGCGCGTTCCAAATCCATCGGTCAGGCCAAGCAGCGCGGCGAAGACATCGCGCCGCTGATGGCGGACGTCGAGCGCATGGCGGGCGAACTGAGCGCCGGTAAAGTCGAGCTGGACGCGATCCAGACCGAACTGGATTCGATCCTGCTGGGCATCCCGAACCTGCCGCATGAATCGGTGCCGGTCGGCGAAGACGAAGACGGCAACGTCGAAGTCCGTCGCTGGGGCACTCCGACTGCTTTCGACTTCCCGGTTCAGGATCACGTGGCCCTGGGCGAGAAGTTCGGCTGGCTCGACTTCGAAACCGCCGCCAAGCTGTCCGGCGCACGTTTCGCGCTGCTGCGTGGCCCGATAGCCCGTCTGCACCGCGCACTGGCGCAGTTCATGATCAACCTGCACGTCACCGAGCACGGCTACGAAGAGGCTTACACGCCTTATCTGGTTCAGGCCCCGGCGCTGCAAGGCACCGGTCAACTGCCGAAGTTCGAAGAAGACCTGTTCAAGATCTCTCGCGAAGGCGAAGCCGATCTGTACCTGATCCCGACCGCCGAAGTATCGCTGACCAACATCGTGGCCGGTGAGATCGTCGATTCGAAACAGCTGCCGATCAAGTTCGTTGCTCACACTCCGTGCTTCCGCAGCGAAGCCGGCGCATCGGGTCGTGACACCCGCGGCATGATCCGTCAGCACCAGTTCGACAAAGTTGAAATGGTCCAGATCGTCGAGCCGTCGAAGTCGATGGAAGCGCTGGAAGGCCTGACTGCCAACGCCGAGAAAGTCCTGCAACTGCTGGAGCTGCCTTACCGTACCCTGGCGCTGTGCACCGGCGACATGGGCTTCAGCGCGGTCAAGACTTACGACCTGGAAGTGTGGATTCCGAGCCAGGACAAATACCGCGAAATCTCGTCGTGCTCCAACTGCGGCGACTTCCAGGCCCGCCGCATGCAGGCGCGTTTCCGCAACCCGGAAACCGGCAAGCCTGAGCTGGTGCACACCCTGAACGGTTCCGGCCTGGCGGTCGGTCGTACGCTGGTTGCCGTGCTGGAAAACTACCAGCAGGCCGACGGTTCGATCCGCGTGCCGGACGTGCTGAAGCCGTACATGGGTGGCCTTGAGGTCATCGGCTAAATGAAATATCTGCCGCTGTTTCACAACCTGCGCGGCAGTCGTGTGTTGGTCGTCGGTGGGGGGGAAATTGCCTTGCGCAAGTCCCGCCTGCTGGCCGATGCCGGTGCGCTGCTGCGGGTGGTCGCACCTGAAATCGAGGCGCAACTGCGCGAACTGGTTGCCGCCAGCGGTGGCGAATGCCTGCTGCGTGGCTACGCCGAAACGGATCTGGACGGTTGCGGGCTGATCATTGCCGCCACCGACGACGAAGCGTTGAACGCGCAAGTTTCCGCCGATGCCCATCGGCGTTGCGTGCCGGTCAACGTAGTCGACGCTCCGGCGTTGTGCAGCGTGATTTTCCCGGCAATCGTCGACCGTTCACCGCTGATCATCGCGGTCTCCAGTGGCGGCGATGCGCCGGTGCTGGCCCGGCTGATCCGCGCCAAGATTGAAACCTGGATTCCTTCGACCTACGGTCATCTGGCCGGTCTGGCTGCGCGGTTTCGCGATCAGGTCAAAGGCCTGTTTCCCGATGTGCAGCAGCGTCGCGGTTTTTGGGAAGACGTGTTTCAGGGGCCGATTGCCGATCGTCAACTGGCTGGGCAGGGCGCCGAGGCCGAGCGTCTGTTGCAGGCGAAAATCGATGGCGAAGCGAGCGTTACCACGGGTGAGGTCTATCTGGTGGGCGCAGGGCCGGGCGATCCGGATCTGCTGACTTTCCGCGCCTTGCGCCTGATGCAGCAAGCCGATGTGGTGCTTTACGACCGCTTGGTGGCTCCGGCGATTCTTGAACTGTGCCGCCGTGATGCCGAGCGTGTCTACGTCGGCAAGCGTCGCGCCGATCACGCCGTGCCGCAGGATCAGATCAACCAGCAACTGGTGGATCTGGCCAAGGCCGGCAAGCGTGTGGTGCGGTTGAAGGGCGGGGATCCGTTCATCTTCGGCCGTGGCGGCGAAGAGATCGAGGAACTGGCGGCCCATGGCATCCCGTTCCAGGTGGTGCCGGGGATCACGGCGGCCAGCGGTTGCGCGGCGTATGCGGGGATTCCGCTGACTCATCGCGATTATGCGCAGTCGGTGCGTTTCGTCACCGGGCACTTGAAGGACGGTTCCACCGATCTGCCGTGGGCCGACCTCGTCGCGCCGGCGCAGACGTTGGTGTTCTACATGGGCCTGGTGGGGTTGCCGATCATCTGCGAGCAGTTGATCAAGCACGGTCGTGCAGCGGAAACCCCGGCCGCGCTGATCCAGCAGGGCACCACGGTCAATCAGCGGGTCTTCACCGGCACGCTGGCTGACCTGCCGCGTCTGGTGGCGGAGCATGAAGTGCATGCGCCGACGCTGGTGATCGTCGGCGAAGTGGTGCAATTGCGCGAGAAACTGGCGTGGTTCGAGGGCGCTCAGGGTCAAATCTGACGACTCTGAAGGGATCGTTCCCACGCGGTGGGAACGATCCTGCTTTCAACCTCTGCGCCAAACCCCTTTGCCGCCCAACCGGCCCCGGTCATGGGCAACAGTGAAATCCTGCTCCGGCCCCTTCGGCACCACCCCGGTCGGGTTGATGGTCTTGTGGCTGCCGTAGTAGTGATTCTTGATGTGCTGGAAATCCACAGTCTCGGCAACGCCCGGCCACTGGTACATCTCCCGCAGCCAGTTCGACAGATTCGGATAATCGCTGATCCGCCGCAGATTGCATTTGAAGTGCCCGTGGTAAACCGCGTCGAAACGAATCAGTGTGGTGAACAACCGCACGTCCGCCTCGGTCAGGTATTCGCCCGTCAGATAACGGTTGGCGCCCAGCACCTGTTCCAGATGATCCAGTTCGGCAAACACATCATCGAACGCTTCTTCATAGGCATTTTGCGAGGTCGCGAAACCGGCGCGGTACACGCCGTTGTTCACGGCAGGGTAGATCCGCTCGTTCAGCGCATCGATCTCGCCACGCAACGGCGCCGGATAGAAGTCCAGATCGTTGCCGGTCAGATCATCGAAGGCACTGTTGAACATGCGGATGATCTCCGCCGATTCGTTGCTGACGATGCGCTTGAGCTTCTTGTCCCACAGCACCGGCACGGTGACGCGCCCGGTGTAGTCGGGGGTGTCAGCGGTGTAGCGCTGGTGCATGAAATCGAAGTGGTCGAGTTTGTCGCCGGTCGAACCGAGGTTCTGATCGAAGGTCCAGCCGTTTTCCAGCATCAGCCAGCTGACGACGGAAACATCGATCAGGCTTTCCAGGCCTTTGAGCTTGCGCAGGATCAGCGTGCGATGAGCCCACGGACAGGCGAGGGAGACATAAAGGTGATAACGCCCGGCTTCGGCGGCAAAACCGCCTTCACCGCTCGGGCCCGGCTCGCCGTTGCGAGTGACCCAGTTGCGACGCTGCGCCTGTTCGCGCTGGAACGCGCCGTCCTTGCTGCTTTCGTACCACTTGTCCTGCCAGCGGCCGTCGACGAGTAAACCCATGATCAAGACTCCAGAAACCAATATTCGTTGGAGCCGAGTCTATTCCGATGAGTTCGAACAAAAAGCGCAAAGATCGGGCGTTTATGATCGGTTAAGTCGATACTTTGAGGGAGCTCACCCCGCAGACTAAGGGTGACAACCTCTACTATCCTTGGCCAATGTGCCAGCTAGCGAGCACAAGAGTTTCCTGCACCTCCGAGGCGCTGACTTTCCGGATCTGAGTTTCAATGAGGATACGTGGCAATACCTTCCCGATAATGATGTCTGCCGGAAGCTCGTCAGCCGCCCTCCAACCTGCACCCATAGCCAGATCCTGCATCGAATTGAATTCGAATTTGGATAGCATGGCGTCAACTTCTGGCTTTGTGAGATATACAGGTGCACTCAGGCGAGGGTTTCTGTCGCGCCATACATCCAGCTTTGTCCCAGGAGCGTAATGGCCGCTTGTATACCAATGAAGGATTGCGTTCGCGACGGTCACACGGTCAGTGCTGTCAGTGACTACAAATGGCAGCCAATCCTGAACCTTTTTAGAACACAGTAACTGAATAGTGTCGGCGATTTGTGCTGCCTTGCCGATACGCTCGGCCCGAAATCGTATTTGTTGGACTTCATCTGGAAACGCCGCAACCATTTCCTCTAGTTCGATAAGTTCTACTTGCAGGCTCAGGAACTCTTCTTTGGCGGCAGCGACGGCTAGCCGATTGATGATTAGCTTGAAATCATCAGGAGGGGTAATCAGAGCAAAATGTGGAGTCAGCTTGATGTGTACCGTCGGGACAGGTTTTTCAAGTGTGAATGTCACCGATCCTTCTACTGCTGACTCGCGATATTCGAGTGCTCGAATGGCAGACTCCTCAGCACTCGCTTTCCATTCGCGCAGCATCTGAGGTGAATATCTTTTTTCGTCATTATCGATGAGCTTCGCACAACTCTGACAAAGCCAGATGCCATTGGAGATATTCGCACGATCCTCGTTAAGCATATTTTTATCGTATCGCGCCCCTCCTTCCGAAGCAGCATGGATATGCGCTGCTACGCCGATATTCACAGTTTGATTATGTTCGGTGCGAGGACCAAAGGTAGAGCGCCGGCAGTTTGGGTTTGAGCATTTTGTTCCAGCGCGTAATGCAAGTGTTCTTTTTACTTCTTCCTTAAAGTCGTCTCTCACAGGCTCTTCCTACTGAGTTAAGCGGGTTGGTAGCATTGATGTTCTTCATACCGAATGGTTTCGGTTTTCCCAATACTGTCTGGCGGTTTCGAAAGCCTGTTCACGGCTCTGACCGAGGCCGCGCAGCGCCAACGCCATGGTCGAAATCAGCGCCATTTGCGGGTAACTGTCGATCACATCGCCACGCCAGACGGCCTTCAAATGCTCGATATCCAGCGATGCCGGTTTGACGTGACGCTGCGCCGACAGCTGCGGCCATTCCTCGTCCCAGCTCTCGCCGCCGGTGGTGCCGTACAAGTGGCTGTCGGCATCCGGGTTGATCTCAATTTCGCCGCCGTCGCCCTTGATCACGATCGCCGTGTCGCCGAGCAGGCCGCTGGCATCGCGGTGCACCGCTTGATAGCCGGGGTGGAAAATACTCTGCAAGCCGCAACGCGCGCCCAATGGATTGAGGATTCGCGCCAGCGAATGGATCGGCGAACGCAAGCCGAGGGTGTTGCGCAGGTCGATCATCCGTTGCAGCTGCGGTGCCCAGTCCACCAATGGCATGAACGCCAGGCCACCGTTGTCCAGCGCCGTGCCGACCTGTTGCCAGTTGCGGCACAGCGGAATATTCAGTTCGCCGAGCAGTTGTTCGGAATACAAGCGCCCGGCAGTGTGCGCGCCGCCGCCGTGCATGAAGATACGCACGCCGTTCTGCGCCAGGCACTTGGCCGCCAGCAGATACCACGGCAGGTGACGTTTTTTGCCGGCGTAGGTCGGCCAGTCCAGATCGACGTTCAGCGCCGGCGCCTGCAAGCGTTCACGCAGGGCTTCGGTGAAGCCGGCCATTTCCTCGGCGCTTTCTTCCTTGTGCCGCAGCAACATCAGGAAGGCGCCGAGCTGGGTTTCTTCGACCGCTTCGTCGAGCACCATGCCCATGGCTTCCCGGGCTTCCTCGCGGGTCAGGTCACGGGCGCCGCGCTTGCCCTTGCCGAGGATGCGCACGAACTGGGCGAACGGGTGCTCGGCGGGCGTTTCGAGGGTCAGCGCTGGATAGTCGGTCATAGGCAATTCGTCGGTTTGGGCAGGCCCGCCAGTTTCGCGGCGAGTTTGGCAGGGGTGCCTTTGAACAGTCGGTTCAGGTGCAGGCTGTTGCCTTTCTCCGCGCCGAGTTTGAGCGCGGTGTACTTGATCAGCGGCCGGGTGGCCGGGGACAACTGGAATTCGGCGTAGAAGCTGCGCAGCAGTTCGAGGATTTCCCAGTGCTCCGGGCTCAGCTCGATATCTTCGGCAGCGGCGAGGGCGCTGGCGACTTCGGCCGACCAATCGTTGAGGTCGACCAGGAAGCCGTCCTTGTCCAGTTCGATGGCGCGGGCGCCGACGGTCAGCGCATTCATAGCCAGGAGTTGACCTTGTCGTGGTGGATCGACAGCTCGACGAAGGCCGGGTAATCAATGGCTTCGGCCCAGTCCGGAACCTGCACGGCACGGGCTTGCGCGTCTTCGGCCAGCACGAACAATTTCACCTTGCGGGATTCCAGCGCAATGAACGGCGCGGTGCCGGGTTGCAGTGCATAAGCGGCATCGCCAGACAGCAACAGCGCATCGGCAGAACCAAGCAGGCGCAGGCAACTGGTCAGGCGTTCGTCGCCAAACGGGGAGTGGGACAACACATGCAAAGTCGACATCAGAGGGTGATCACCTGGTCGTAACGGTCAATGAGGGCGGTGATTTGCTCGGCGGCCAAAGGCTGCGCCTCGTCCAGCGAACGATCGCCGAGGCCGCGAGCACTGGCGCTGTCGGCGCAGTAGAACAGCTCTTCGACGCCGAACATCGGCAGCGCTTGCAGGTTGGCGCTCAGGTCTTTCTGTTGCAGGGCCTTGGCGTTTTGTCCGGCGGCCAGTTGCAGCACGCCGTCGTCGAGAAACAGCAGACCGATCGGCAGATCGAAGGCGCCCCCGGCCAGCACGATGTCCAGCGCTTCGCGGGCGCCGGGGCCGGACCACGGCGATTGACGGCTGATAATCAGAAGGGACTTGGCCATGTCATGCGCCTCCGAAACAGATCAGGCGGTCGGCATCCTGCACCGCGTCATGCAACTGGCCGAGGCCGGACAATTCCCACGGTACGCTGACAGCCACGGCATCACGCTGATAACGCCCGGCTTCCTCGGCATTCAACACGCCACGGCGCAGGGCGGCGGCGATGCACACCACGCCGTCGAGGTTTTGTTCGGTAATAAAGGTTCGCCATTGCTTGGGCAGGTCCAGCTCGTCCTGCGGCGTGACCACGGCGTCGGACGCGTTGTGGACCCCGTCCTGATAGAAAAACAGCCGGACAATCTCATGCCCGCCGGCCAGTGCAGCCTGGGCGAACAGCAGGGCGCGGCGCGAGGAGGGCGCATGGGCGGCGGAAAACAGCGCAATGGCGAACTTCATGACGGACTCGATCAGCAAAACTGCGGCCATGATAAAGCTTTCTCGGCGGGGCGGCGAAGTGGATGTTTCCTGCGCCCGTCTCGATGCGAGCAGGCGTCCGTCAGCGCGGCATGTAGCCCAACTGCCAGCGCCGCGGAATCTTCAGGGTCAGCAGCCCCAGTACAGCGGCGAACAGACCGCTGACCAGCATCGCCTTGAGTCCCAGATGATGTTCCAGCACCGCCCCCAAAATGGCCCCGACCAGCATCCCGCTCCACGGCACCAGTTGCACCCGCCAGCCACTTCGCCGTTCGCCGAGCACCCACCGGCCCAATCCACGGCCGAATCGTGACAGCGCGCCGGTGACGTACGTCAGCCCGACCGGCAGACCGTTCACTTCTTCCACCGCCGCGTTGAGCATGCCCATCGCAATGATTGCCGCCAGCAGGGCCGGCAATTGCGTGTCAAAGGGCCAGGCTGCCAAACAGAGCAGGGCGGCGATGGACAACAACAGTGGCAGCGCCCGCCGACCACCCAGTCGGCTGACCACAACCCCGAGGGCATTACCGACAATGAACGTCGCGACGAGCAGGATCAGCCGTCCGGTCAGTGCGCTGTCGCCATCACTGATCGCCACGGCCAGCCGTGTGGTGTTGCCGCTCATGAAGGAAACGAAATCGCCGCTGGCCATGAAGCCTATGGCGTCGGTCATGCCGGCCAGTACCGAAAGGCTGGCAACCAGCGCCAGCCCCACACGGCCGCGCCATTTCTGTATGTGAAGATGTCCGGGGCTGGCACGGTGGGTCGAGGTGGAAGGCAGCATCGAGGCAAGCGTCCTTGTGCAGGGGTTACGGTTCTATGCCATACAGATCGCAATATTCCAGCCAGTCCATCCCGGCCATTTCCGCCACTTCGCGATGCACTTCCAGGCGTTGCGCCTGATACTCCTCGGACGTCGCGGCGGTGAGCTGCAACGTCAGCTCCCAGGCAAACAAACCCTGGCTTTCGGCCTCGGCCTCGAAGGCTTCGTGCAGGCGTTCTTCGCGGTACTGCGCCTGGGTTTCGCCCTTGGCCTGGGCCAGCAGCGGGTTGAGGTGGTCAAGGGCTTCGCGCAGTTCCGGACGCGCATCGAGAAACAGTTTCAGGGCCTGTTCGTGTCGCTGGTCAGTAGGCGCCATGGGCTTTCCTTGTAAGGCTGATGACCGTTAATGTGCCGCAGCGGCCGGCATGTGTCGCGCTCTAAATGCAGTAAAGCAGAACGATTTTTGGCGTTGCGGTGATACAGTCCGTTTTTTTCCGAATGAGCGAATGCAATGCGAATGCTGATGGTGGCGCTGGCGGCAACCCTGCTGGCCGGTTGCGCGGGTTCGGCGATGGAAGACGCCCGCACGCAAACCCCTTACAAGACCCTGAATTCGGACAAACCCGAAAAAGTCGTGGCCCAGTGCGTGCAATTCGCCTGGCAGGACGAAGCGGTGTTCGGCGTGGACGCAGCGGCTTATCTGCAACCGGGCAAGAAGGGCGGTTCGACGGTCTACACGCGCTCGGCGGAGTCGTTTGTCGACCTGACCACGGATGCGTCCGGCACCGTGCTGAATTACTACGCGCAGAAGGATGATTTTGTGGCCAAGCGCCGCTTGGCGGCGCTGGCGACCTGTCTGTAACGGGCGGCTGAATGCGTTGAAATTTGCGACCCTCGCCAGCCTGCGGGCGAGGGTCGCTGAATTCAATCAATCAAACGCTTCTGGAAGAAATGCCGCTTGTGCCCCAGCGGATAATCCACAATCTCGCCACACTCGGTATACCCCAGTTTTTTGTAGAACCCGGGCGCCTGAAAATCAAAGGTATCGAGCCAGATCCCTACGCAGTCTTTTTCCCGGGCGAATTCCTCGACCATGTTCATCAGCTTCGAGCCGATTCCCTGTCCCCGGCCTTCTTCCGGCACCGCCAGCAACTCGATAAACAGCCACCGATAGAACGTGTGCCCATAAAGGCCACCGAGGATCGCGTCGTTATCGTCGCGCACCAGCAACGCGACCGGTTCGTACAGCGAAGGCCCGGCCTTGGCGATGTTATGGGCACGCAGGGGCGCCAGGATGGCTGCGCGCTGTTCTTCGGTGGGGTCCTGTGACAGCTCGATCCGCAACGTCATGTCGTCTTCCTTGTAGTAATGAATCGCCAGCCTATCGCGCCGCAGCCGATTGAAGCAATCGCTTGGAACCGTCGCTCCTGCGCCGGGGTCTAGCCCTTTAGGGCGTCCATCCGGAACGCGTTTGCCTGGGAGATTCCATGAACATTTTCGAAGCCCTGCGTGAAAGCCACGACCGTCAGCGGACCTATGCGAAATCGCTGATCAAGACCAGCGGTGACAGCCCGGAAAGGGTCGAGGCCTACAAGCAGCTGAAGGCTGAGCTTCAGGCCCACGAAACGGCCGAAGAGCGCCACTTCTATATCCCGCTGATGGAGTTCGACAACGGTGTCGACCTCAGTCGCCATGCCATCGCCGAGCACCATGAGATGGACGAAATGATGGAAGAACTCGACGAGACCGAGATGTCCAGCCCAGCTTGGCTGGCCACGGCGAAAAAGCTCTCGGAGAAGGTCCATCACCACCTGCAGGAAGAAGAGCAGAAGTTCTTCCAGATGGCCGGCAAGTTGCTCGACGACAAGCAAAAGGAACAGCTCGCCGGGCAGTATGAAAAGGAGTTCAGGGCGCAGCTTCCTTGAACCGGTGAATGCAGGTTTTTGTAATAACGCGGTGTAGTCTTTTTGCCATGCGTCGGGTGAGCATCGTCGTAATGTACTGTGTTTTTATACAGTGTTCTCGGCGTTTTTCGAGTTTCGCCAAGGCAGACTGCGACAAAACCGCCGGTGGACAAAAAATCCCCCTCCGTTAGCTTGAAGGCCTCTCCTCGGACAGGAGAGTTCTTAAATCAACGGAGTGAAAAACATGAACCAACCACAAGCTCAGACCCAACTGCGACACGGTCGCGTCATTTCCCCTGCAAGCCGCGGCGCGGTGGCCATCGAGCAAGGATTGCTCGGCGGCTGGCAGGTCAATGAAATGGAAGGCGGCAAGAACTTCCCGGCACTCGCGGCCGGTCCGTTTCCGGCGCCTTTCGAAAGCGACAACCCGAGCGTCGTACCGCCGGCTGACGGCTATATTCTCAGTGGCGGCAAGAACGACGCACGTGACTGTGTGAACTTCACCGCAGAAGAAATGAGCAAGAAACTCGGGCGTCCGTTTTCCTGGCCGCTGCTCAATGTCACTCCCGGCCAGACCCTTGAGGTCAAATGGGAGTACACCGCGCCGCACACCACCCGCGGTTACCGCTGGCTGATCACCAAGGATGGCTGGGACCCGAAACAACGCATCACCCGAGCGCAACTGGACGCGCAACCCTTCGCCGAGGATTTCTATCCGCAAGTGCCGTACTACAGTCATTCGGCGGAATTGAAAGCCAAGGTCAACCACGCCGTGAAACTTCCGGGCAACAAGCAGGGTCATCACGTCATCGTCCTGATGTGGATCGTCGCCAACACCGGCAACGCCTTCTATCAGGCCTTCGATGTGGACTTCAAATAAGCCCGCAACGTCAAACCCACACGTTCTGAAGGATTAGAACATGTCAAATATCGACTTCACCCTATTGAAAAACCAGGCCAGCGACTCGGCGTCGCTGATGCCGACTCTTGCCGGCAAGAAGATCCTCATGGGCTTCTGGCACAACTGGCCGGCCGGCCCGAGCGATGGTTACCAGCGCGGCCAGTTCGCCAACATCGCGCTGGAAAACGTGCCGAAGGAATACAACGTGGTCGCGGTGGCCTTCATGAAGGGCAGCGGGATACCGACCTTCAAGCCGTTCAACGTTTCCGATGCCGAGTTCCGTCGTCAGGTCGGCGTGCTCAACAGTCAGGGACGGGCCGTGCTGATTTCCCTGGGCGGTGCCGATGCGCACATCGAGTTGCGTGCCGGCCAAGAGCAACCGCTGGCCAACGAAATCATCCGTCTGGTGGAAACCTACGGCTTCGACGGACTGGATATCGATCTTGAACAGAGCGCGATTGATTTCGCTGCCAACAAGACCGTCCTGCCGGCCGCGCTGAAACTGGTCAAGGATCACTACGCAGGCCAGGGCAAACATTTCATCATCAGCATGGCGCCGGAGTTTCCGTACCTGACCACCTCCGGCAAATACGTCGGTTATCTGCAAGCGTTGGAAGGCTATTACGACTTCATCGCTCCGCAGTTCTACAACCAGGGTGGCGACGGGGTCTGGGTGCCAGAGGCCAATAACGGCAACGGAGCGTGGATCGCCCAGAACAACGACGCGATGAAAGAGGATTTCCTCTATTACCTGACCGAGAGCCTGGTGACCGGCACTCGCGGTTTCACGAAGATTCCGGCGGACAAGTTCGTCATCGGCCTGCCGGCCAACGTCGATGCCGCCGCCACCGGTTACGTGATCGACAAAACCGTGGTCGGCAACGCGATGAAACGCCTGGCGGTCAAAGGGCATCCGATCAAGGGCCTGATGACCTGGTCGGTGAACTGGGACAACGGCACCAGCAAGGATCGCGTGCCGTACAACTGGGAATTCAGTCGGCGCTATGGACCGCTGATTCACGGGACGCCGTCTGCGGCGCAGGGCGCTGATGCCGCAACGGTGAACGTGGCTCATCAGTAGTCAATGAATGAAAAGCCCGGTAGCGCTGCCGGGCTTTTTTTCGTCGGCGGCTCGCATCATTTCACCTACCATGGCCATCTTCCGATGACAAAAAAGGATCAGGCGTCATGTCCAACACAGCCGAGCGGGTCAACATCGTCGATTCCCAGGTGTTGTCCCACGACTGGTATCTGCTGAAGAAAATCACCTTCGACTATCACCGCAACAACGGTGACTGGCAGCGTCAGACCCGCGAGGTCTACGACCGTGGCAATGGCGCGGCGATTCTGCTGTTCAACCGTGAGCAGCGCACCGTGGTGCTGACTCGACAGTTCCGCCTGCCGGTGTTCGTCAATGGTCACGACGGTTTGCTGATTGAAGTGGCGGCCGGACTGCTTGAAGGTGCTGCGCCGGAGCAACGCATCCGCGACGAGGCCGAGGAAGAGACCGGTTACCGCGTGCATGACGTGAAGAAGGTGTTCGAGGCCTACATGAGCCCCGGCTCGGTGACCGAGAAACTGCACTTTTTCATCGCCGAGTACGATGCCTCGTCAAAGGTCAGTGAGGGAGGCGGTCTGGAAGACGAGACCGAAGAACTGGAAGTGCTGGAGTGGCGTTTCGACGACGCACTGGCGGCGTTCCATCGAGGCGAGATCTGCGATGCCAAGACCATCATGCTGCTGCAATACGCAGCGATGAATAACCTGTTTGGCGGTTAAAACAAGTCACCGGTTTTACCGATGTCCGACCACTGGCCACCCTCCAGGGTCAGCAGACGCTCCTTGGCTTCCAGGCCTCCGGCAAAACCGGTCAGTTTGCCTGAGGCGCCAATGACTCGATGGCACGGCGCAATGATCGATATCGGATTGCGCCCGTTCGCCGCGCCGACGGCACGCACCGCGCTCGGGTGGCCGATCTGTTCGGCGATCTGGCTGTAGGTGCGGGTTTCACCAAACGGAATGGTCAGCAACGCGGCCCAGACCTTTTTCTGGAACTCGGTGCCGGCAAAGTCCAGCTCCAGATCGAACGCGTTTCGCGTTCCTGCAAAATATTCTTCCAGCTGTCGTGCGGTTTTCATCAACACCGGATTGGCCGGTGCTTCGTTCATCGGTCCGAGGCGCACCCGGTTCGGTTTGTCGTTTTCCCAGAGGATGGCGGCCAGACGTGAGCCGTTCGCGACCAGCTTCAACTCGCCGACAGGCGAGGGCAGGGTGATGAACGTGTAGGCCATGGGAAAAACTCCGGTACGGGGGCGAAAGCTGCGCCCAGCATACTGCCGGATCGGGGAGGCGCAAACCGTAATCGCGACCATACTGGCTGATGCTCTTGAAGCGCTTTCCTACCTTATAAAAAGAAGAGACCGACTCATGAAGTACGAACCTTTTGCCAAATCGCTGATTGCGACCTCATTGGCGCTCAGCTGCCTCATGGCCCATGCCGCCTCGGTTGCCCCGGTTGCTGCCGAAAACGGCATGGTGGTCACCGCCCAGCACCTGGCGACTCACGTGGGTGTCGACGTGTTGAAAAGTGGCGGCAACGCGGTGGATGCGGCAGTCGCCGTGGGTTATGCACTGGCGGTGGTTTACCCGGCTGCGGGCAACCTCGGTGGTGGTGGTTTCATGACCATTCAGCTGGCGGACGGACGCAAGACCTTCCTCGACTTCCGCGAAAAAGCCCCGCTGGCCGCGACGGCCAACATGTACCTCGACAAGGACGGCAATGTCATCCCGGACCTGAGTACCCGTGGCCACCTCGCGGTCGGCGTTCCGGGCACCGTGTCCGGCATGGAGCTGGCGCTGAGCAAGTACGGCACCAAACCGCGCAAGGAAATGATCGCTCCAGCCATCAAACTCGCCGAAGACGGGTTCGAACTGGAGCAGGGCGACGTCGAGCTGCTGGAATACGCCACTGACGTGTTCAAGAAGGACATCAAGGATTCCGGTGCGATCTTTCTGAGCAACGGCGAACCGATGCAGGTCGGGCAGAAATTGGTGCAGAAGGACCTGGGCAAAACCCTGCGCACCATTTCCGAAAAAGGCGCCGACGGTTTCTACAAAGGATGGGTGGCCGACGCCATCGTCACGTCCAGCCAAGCCAACAAGGGCATCATCACCCAGGCCGACCTCGACAAATACAAGACCCGCGAACTGGCCCCGGTGGAGTGCGACTATCGCGGCTATCACGTGGTATCGGCACCGCCACCGAGCTCCGGCGGCGTCGTGATCTGCCAGATCATGAACATTCTCGAAGGCTATCCGATGAAGGATCTGGGCTTCCATTCGGCCCAGGGCATGCACTACCAGATCGAAGCGATGCGCCACGCGTACGTGGATCGCAACAGCTATCTGGGCGACCCGGATTTTGTGAAGAACCCGATCGAACACCTGCTGGACAAGGACTACGCGACCAAGCTGCGTAACGCGATCCAGCCGCAGAAGGCCGGTGTGTCGGCGGAACTCAAACCCGGCGTCGCGCCCCATGAAGGCAGCAACACCACGCACTATTCGATCGTCGACAAGTGGGGCAACGCGGTCTCTGTCACCTACACCCTCAACGACTGGTTCGGTGCGGGCGTGATGGCGAGCAAGACCGGGGTGATCCTCAACGATGAAATGGACGACTTCACCTCCAAGGTCGGCGTGCCGAACATGTACGGCCTGGTGCAGGGCGAAGCCAACGCCATCGCTCCGGGCAAGGCGCCGCTGTCATCGATGAGCCCGACCATCGTCACCAAGGATGGCAAGGTGGTGATGGTGGTCGGTACGCCGGGGGGCAGCCGCATCATTACCGCGACCTTGCTGACCATGCTCAACGTCATCGACTACGGCATGGGCCTGCAGGAAGCGGTCGACGCGCCACGCTTCCACCAGCAGTGGATGCCGGAGGAAACCAACCTCGAAGACTTCGCCGCCAGCCCCGACACGAAGAAGATTCTCGAGAGCTGGGGCCACAAGTTCGCGGGTCCGCAGGACGCCAACCACATCGCCGCGATTCTGGTCGGTGCGCCGTCGCTGGGTGGTAAACCGGTCGGCAAGAACCGCTTCTACGGCGCCAACGATCCACGGCGCAACACCGGGTTGTCATTGGGTTACTGAGCAGAGTAAAAAGGGGGCGGGCACACGTCCGCCCCTGTCTCAAGGACCGATCAAGGAAGGCTCACCATGACCACCGCATTGCTGATCATCGATGTCCAGCGCGCTCTGTGCACAGGCGAATACGAGTGCCACGACATCAAACGGGTGATCGATACCATCAACGGCCTCTCTACCCGCGCGCGCCAATCCGGTGTGCCGGTGGTGCTGATCCAGCACAACGAAAAGGACAGTCCGTTCGCCCACGGTGCCGAAGGCTGGCAACTGGCTGACGGCCTGGCCACCACACCCGGCGATCTGCGCGTCGACAAGACCGCCAACGACTCGTTCTACCAGACCAACCTGCAGAAACTGATCCCCCGGGAAGACTTCGACCGCCTGGTGATCTGCGGCCTGCAAACCGATTACTGCGTCAATGCCACCGTGCGCCAGGCCCATCAACTGGGCTACGACGTGGAACTGGCGGCCGACGCACATTCCACCGTCGACAACGGCAACATGAGCGCCGAAGACATCATTGCCGAACACAACAAGGACTGGGCGCACCTGACCGGTTCCGTGGCGCGGATCGATGTGAAGCCGGCGGCCGGGATCACATTCTGACTCTTTCTTGCGCAAGAGCCCGGTTGCCCGCGAGCAACCAGTGAAAAATCCAGAGCATCGATAGCCCGGGCCCGGCATACTGCCGCCGCCTCAGGAATGGAATCTGTCGATGCTCGCTTTCAATCTCCGTCACGCCTTGCTGCTGACGTCTTTCGTATTCGCTGCCCACACCCACGCTGCCAGTTTCGACTGTGCTGGCGCTTCCAGCCCGGTTGAAAAAGCCGTTTGTGCGGATCCGTATACTTCGAGTCTCGATGAGAAACTTGGGGCGCTCTGGCGGACAGCGGTGGTGCAGGTTGCTGATCCGCAAGCGCTCAAGGCTGATCAGCGTTCATGGTTGAAACAGCGCAATCAATGCGCTGCCAATAGCTCCTGCCTGCGCCGTGAATATTTGATGCGTCTGAAAGCGCTTGAATACGTGGTCAAGCCTTTCAGCTGGGATGCCACCTGGCAGATGATTCCGTGGGGCGTTTCATCGGCGGCAGAAGTCACAACCAAGCGTGTGGACGCCACGCATATTGCCTTTGATGTTTCTGCGTCAAATGGTGGCAACTCTGGTGACATGGACGGTGTGGCCACAATCGACGGTGTTGTAGCGCATTTCGCTGAAGGCAACTGCACCCTGAAGTTCAGCGCGCTCAACGGTTTGCTGGATGTTGATTCCGATGGAGGTGAGGGGGCTTGTGGCGGCGGGATGGGCGTTTACTACGGTGGAAGGTATGTGGCATCTGACCAACCGATTGCGATTGAATACGACTTGCTGAGCCTTGGCGTTGTACGTACGCAGCAAGAAGATCAGGCATTACGCACGTTGCTCAAAAATGACTATCAGACGCTGCTGCAAAATAGTGGCTCAATGGCCGCCGGCGAGACCTCTGGTGATGTGCCGGAAGGTGAGGTCAATGAGTTCTGGCTGCGAGGCCTGGCTTCCAGCAACGCGGCGATTCTGATGAGCGCGCCGGGAGGCCGAGTTTGGCTGGTGCTATTGGTTTTCGATGAGCAACGCAAAGTCAGGGCGCGGTATTACACCAACGTTCCAAAATGGAAAAAGCGGGTGCCTGATGTGTTGCTGGCGTGGCGTGAACGCTTGGCGGGAGAGGCGACACTACCTCTGGACCTGATGCCCTGACTCTCCCGGTCAAGTCGCAAACATCAACCTGCGAATATCACTCACCGGCTCGGACACCGCACCGCTCAACACCAACCGCGTAATCGTCTCCGCCGCCACCGCATAATCCTCATCCTGCGGCACTTCCCGCCCGGTGATGCGCCCCATCTGCCAGCCAATGTTGGTGTAGGTGCGCGTCGCCGACCAGATAAACAGCATCAAATGCTCTGGATCGACCGGCGCCAGCAGCCCGCGGTCGATCCAGCTGCGCAGGCACTCGACGTTACGCCGGGCCTCACCGTGCAACAGGTCGCGGCATTCGTCGGGCAACTGGCGACCACCCAGCAACAATTCACCGCTGAAAACCTTGGCGATCGCCGGATGCTCGCGGGCGATGCGGATGCGGGCGGCGACGTAGGCGCGCAGGCCGATCAGCGGATCGTCGCTCTCGCGCAGCACCGCCGAGGCTTCCAGCAACGGTTCGACGAAGCCGAGCAGCACTTTGCCGTAGAGGTTTTCCTTGCTCTGGAAGTAGTAATACAGGTTGGCCTTGGGCACACCGGCGCGGGCGGCGATGTCGCGGGTCTGGGTCGCGTCGAAGCCGTTGGCGGCGAATTCTTCACTGGCGGCGGCCAGGATCAGTTGCTGGTTGCGTTCGCGGATGCTGCTCATGGACGGCATGGAGGGTCTGGCCATTTCGGGTTCGCAATATACAAAACTATATAGCGAATAAGCCAGCGAACTCGCTCCCCAGCGCTATGCTGGTTTCAATTTCGGTAACCTCAGGAAAGTGACAATGACCCTTCAGGCACTGCGCGCCACGACGATTCACCTTGACGCGGTGGCGAAGCTGTTCGACGGCTATCGCGGTTTCTATGGCCAGCCATCGAATCTCGAGCAATCACGGACCTTCATCGCCGAGCGCATGGCCGGCAATGAATCGGCGATTTTTCTGGTTGAGGATGAAAGCGGTGAGGCGCTGGGATTCGTGCAGCTGTATCCGACGTTTTCCTCGATTGATGCCCATCGCACCTGGCTGCTTAGCGACCTGTTCACCACGCCGGCCGCTCGGGGCCGTGGAGTGGGGCGACTATTGATGAACACCGCCCGCGACTTCGCCGTCGAAACCGGCGCCAAGGGACTGGTGCTGGAAACCGCCACCGACAATTTCACAGCCCAGGGTTTGTACGAATCACTCGGTTGGGTACGCGACACTGGCTATTACACCTACCTGCTGGACTTGCGGCAGGGCTGATCCGTTTAGTCGGCCCGGGTCAGCAGCCGCTCGATCTGCGCCAGCTCCCAGGTGCTGAGCAGGCTGACCGGGTCGGTGCCGAAACGCTGAGTCGTGTCGAGTTGCCACACCCGATCTTCCGGGCACCGGCATTGCAGGCAGTGGTGCAGGCGCTGACCGTCAAAGTCGAGCAACAGCTGCCAGCCGTCGATGTCGACCGGGATCTGGCCGGGCCCGGATTCCTGCGCAATACGCTGTAGTGCGCAAACGCCCAGCGCCGCATCGCGCAAGCGCTGACAGACCTCACGAGTGGATAGCGGTGACATGTTCAAACCCGTTGATCGATGAAGCGCGCAAGCATAGAGCGCCAACCCGTTCATGTCAGCGATCACTGGCCCACGCCGGTGCATTTGCGTAACATCCGCAACCCTCTTTTTCCGCGGCGCTCTTTTGCGCAAATGCATGCGGCCGCGCCCATTGGCCGCTCTGTCAGGTAAGCCATGAAACCGATTCGTCTGCGCGCCGATGTCCTGGCCGGACTCACCACCTCGTTTGCCCTGTTGCCCGAATGCATTGCGTTTGCGCTGGTGGCTCACCTCAACCCGCTGATGGGCCTGTACGGCGCCTTCATCATTTGCACGCTGACTGCGTTGTTCGGTGGCCGACCGGGCATGGTCTCCGGCGCAGCCGGTTCGATGGCGGTGGTGATCGTCGCGCTGGTGGTGCAACACGGCGTGCAATATCTGTTGGCGACGGTGTTGCTCGGCGGTTTGATCATGATGGCGTTCGGGCTGTTACGGCTGGGCAAACTGGTGCGCATGGTGCCGCACCCGGTGATGCTCGGTTTCGTCAACGGGCTGGCGATCATCATCGCGCTGGCGCAACTGGAGCATTTCAAGAGCGGTGAGCAGTGGCTCAGCGGCACGCCGCTGTACCTGATGACCGGGCTGGTGCTGCTGACCATGGCCATCGTCTACATCCTGCCGCGCCTGACCCGCGCCGTGCCGCCGGCGCTGGTGGCGATCCTCGGCGTCGGTTTGCTGGTTTATCTGCTCGGTCTGCCGACCCGCACACTCGGCGACATGGCGCACATCGCCGGCGGCCTGCCGACGTTCGCGCTGCCGGACATTCCGTGGACGCTGGACACCCTGCGCATCATCGCGCCTTACGCGATTCTGATGGCGCTGGTCGGCCTGCTCGAAACCCTGCTGACCCTCAACCTTACCGACGAAATCACCGAAACCCGTGGCTACCCGGATCGCGAATGCGTGGCGCTGGGCGCGGCAAACGTGGTTTCCGGTGCGTTCGGCGGCATGGGCGGTTGCGCGATGATCGGCCAGACCGTGATCAACCTCAGCTCCGGTGGGCGCGGGCGTTTGTCCGGCGTGGTAGCGGGCGTGTTGATTCTGCTGTTCATTCTGTTTCTGTCGCCGCTGATCGAGCGGATTCCGCTGGCGGCGCTGGTGGGCGTGATGTTCGTGGTGTCGCAACAGACGTTTGCCTGGGCTTCGCTGCGGGTGCTGAACAAAGTGCCGCTCAACGATGTGCTGGTGATCATCGCGGTAACGACCATCACCGTGTTCACCGATCTGGCCACGGCAGTGCTGTGCGGTGTCATCATTGCCGCGCTGAATTTTGCCTGGCAGCAAGCGCGTGAGCTGTACGCCGATGAACACCTGGAAGCGGATGGCAGCAAACTCTATCGCCTGCACGGCACGCTATTTTTTGCCTCGACCACGCCGTTCCTCAATCAATTCGACCCGGCCACTGACCCGCAACGGGTGACGCTGGATTGCCGGCATTTGAGCTTTGTCGATTATTCGGCCATCGCCGCGCTGAAAACCTTGCGCGAACGCTACGCCAAGGCGGGCAAGCAGTTGCAGGTGTTTCATCTGTCCGAGCGCTGCAAGAAACTGCTGAAACGCGCCGGGGTCGATCACGACTGATCGACCCCGATCACTGATCAGGCATCGATTGCGGGGAAATCGATGTCGGTCAGTGCCACGTTGTTCAGGTAGTTGGTGAGGGTTTGCGCGGCGACGACGGCGATCACTTCGATGATCTTCTTGTCGTCGATACCGGCGGCGCGGGCGGCGGCAATCTGTTCATCGCTCAGATGACCACGGGTTTCGGTCAGTTGATGGGCGAGGGTGGCAAAAGCATTCAGCCGACCGTGACGCGCTTCGATGATTTCTTCTGCTGCCAGCCCGGCCTTGCTGGCGAACAGGGTGTGCGCCGCCAGGCAGTAATCGCAACCGTTGACTTGCGAGGTGGCCAGATACACCGCCTCTTTTTCCTTGGCGCTCAGTGAAGTCTTGCCCAGTATGGCCGAGATTTGCACGTAGGCATCCAGCGCGACAGGCGCAGTGGCAAGAGTCTTGAACAGGTTGGGCAGGAAGCCGATTTTTTTCTGCACGCCTTCAAGTGTCGGGCGAGTGGCGTCGGTGGCGGTTTCGAGGCTGAGAGGGGCGATGCGGCTCATGGTGATTCTCCGAAAGTCCGGTGCGAAGTGCGCCGGGGATGGAGTGAATGCTACGGAGCGCGGCTGGTGCTTTGGGTGCAAATCGTCGAGGATATGCGACAGATCGTCCAAACCTGTCGTTGCGAGAATCAATCATGGATCGCCTTTCTACGTTGCTCAGCCATTTCGGCGTCAATGCCGGCACCTTTCACAGCGGCACGTTCTGCGGGGTGAGCGCCTACGGCGGCGATCAGGTGTGCGGGCATGTGCACCTGTTGCAGGCGGGGGAGTTGTTGCTCAAACCGGGCAATGATCCTGAAATCTCGCTCAATGAACCGACCCTGATCTTTTTCCCCCGCCCCATGGCCCATCGCTTGTTCGCCAACGAAGCCATGGGCACGCAACTGGTGTGCGCATCGCTGACGTTCGACGGCGGCGCGGGCAATGCTTTGGCGGCAGCGCTGCCGGATTATCTGGTGCTGAAACTCACCGACCTTCCCGAAATGGCCAACACCCTGGAGTGGTTGTTCAAGGAAGCTTTCGACGGCCATTGCGGCCGCGAAGCGGTGATGGATCGCCTGTTCGAATTGCTGGTGATTCTGCTGCTGCGCCACCTCATCAGCAGTCGCAACCAGCAACCGGGCATGATGGCGGGGCTGGCCGATCCGAAGATTTCCCGAGCCTTGAACCTGATGCATGATCAGCCAGCCAAGGCCTGGAGCGTCGCCGAACTGGCGAGCGCCGCCAACCTGTCCCGCGCCGGTTTTGCTGAGCACTTTCGGCGGGTGGTGGGGCAGACACCGGTGGATTATCTGGTGAGCTGGCGGATCAGCCTCGCGCAGAAACGTCTGCGCGAGGGGCGGCCGATTGCCCTGATCGCCGAAGAGGTCGGTTATGAAAGTCCGTCGGCGCTGGCCCGGGCGTTTCGGCGCAAGACCGGGCTCAGCCCGCGAGAATGGAAATCCGGTGCGAGCTGAAAACTATTTAGCGAATTTCTTCGCCCCGGCCACGCACAGGATCACCCCCAGCGTGACCACCAACATGCCGACGCTGACATGCTCGTGCAGCAAAGTCGCAGCCAGTGCCAGGCCGAAAAACGGCTGCAGCAATTGCAACTGTCCGACCGCCGCAATCCCGCCCTGAGCCAGCCCGCGATACCAGAACACGAAGCCGATCAGCATGCTGAACAGCGAAACGTACGCCAGGCACACCCACGCCGACACGCTGATACCGCTGAACGAAGCGGGCGCCAGCCACACGCTCAGCACGGCCATCACCGGCAACGACAGCACCAGCGCCCAACAGATCACCTGCCAGCCGCCGAGGGTGCGCGACAGTTTTGCGCCTTCGGCGTAACCGAGGCCGCAGGCAAGAATTGCCGCCAGCATCAGCAGATCACCGGTGGGCGAGGCGGTCAGGCCTTGTGAGATCGCAAAACCGACCACCAGCGAACTGCCCAGCACCGAAAAAATCCAGAACACCGGACGCGGCCGTTCACCGCCGCGCAGCACGCCGAAAATCGCCGTCGCCAGCGGCAGCAATCCTACAAACACAATGGAATGCGCCGACGTCACGTATTGCAGCGCCAAAGCCGTCAACAACGGAAAACCCACGACCACGCCCAGCGCAACGATCAGCAATGACAACCACTGATCCCGCGCCGGACGCCGTTCGCGAAACAGCCACAGCAAGCACAACGCCAGGGCGCCGGCGATGGTCGCGCGGATGACGGTGAGAAACACTGGGTCAAATTCCAGCACCGCCAGCCGCGTGGCGGGCAGCGAGCCGCTGAAGATCACGACGCCGATGAAGCCGTTGATCCAGCCGCTGGTTTTTTCCAGGGCCGGGGTGCCGAGTTGAGTGGTTCGTTCCATACGCGTTGCGCTCAAAGGTGGGTTGCGTTGAAGCAATCCTAGGGACGAGAATCAGCACAATCAAAGAATTGTCATGGATACAGCCCGACATGCCGCGCTCTCGTTACAAGACCCTCGTCGACACCTATGCCGCCGACATTCGCGCCGGTCGCCTGTTGCCCGGCACCCGTTTGCCGACCCACCGGCAATTGGCAGCGAGTGAAGGGCTGGCGCTGGTCACGGCTTCGCGGGTGTACGCCGAGCTTGAAGCCATGGGTCTGGTCAGCGGCGAAGCCGGGCGCGGCACGTTTGTGCGGGAAACGTCGTTGTTGCCGGGGCAGGGGATCGACCAGAAAGACGTCGCGGTCGGCATGATCGACCTCAACTTCAACTACCCGTCATTGCCGGGGCAGGCCGAGCTGCTGCGCACCGCGTTGCGGCAACTGGCGCTGTCCGGCGATCTAGAAGCGCTGCTGCGCTATCAGCCCCACGCCGGTCGCCATCACGAAAGGGCCTCGGTCGCGCGGCATCTGCAAATGCGGGGTTTGAGTATCGAGGCCGAGCAGGTGCTGATCGTCAACGGCGCCCAGCAAGGGCTGGCGGTAACGCTGATGGCGCTGCTCAAGCCCGGTGACGTGATCGCCGCCGACGCCTTGACCTATTCGGGATTCAAAGTGCTGGCCGAAGCGCTGCATCTGGAAGTAGTTGCGATTCCCGTCAATGAGCAGGGCCCCGATCTGGCGGCCCTCGACAAACTCTGCCGTCAGCGCCCGGTGCGTGCGGTTTACAGCATGCCGACCCTGCACAATCCACTGGGCTGGGTGATGCCTTTGGAGCAACGCGAGGATTTGGTCGCGATTGCCCGCCGGCATGATCTGACGATCATTGAGGACGCGGCCTACGCCTTTCTGGTCGATAACCCGCCACCGCCGTTGGCCGATCTGGCGCCGGAGCGCACGGTCTACGTGTCGGGTCTGTCGAAAAACATCGCCACCGGCCTGCGGGTCGGCTTCATCGCCGCGCCGGTCGAACAGGTGGCGGCGCTGGAACGGATCATCCGCGCCACCACCTGGAACACCCCCGGCGTGATGACCGCCATCGCCTGTGGCTGGCTCGACGACGGCACCGTCACTTTGCTCGAAGCACAAAAGCGCAGCGACGCCCAGACCCGGCAAGCTCTGGCTGCGCAGATCCTCGAAGGCTTGTCGACTGTCGGCCATCCCTCTTCATATTTCATTTGGCTGCCGCTGCCGGAAGATGTTCGGGCCGACCACATCGTGGTCGAGTTGATGCAGGAACAGGTTTCCGTCACCACCGCAGAACCCTTCACCGTTTCCACCCATGTGCCCCACGCGATTCGTCTGGCGTTGGGATCGGTGGACATGCTTGTCCTGCGTCAAGCCTTGCTCAAAGTCCGTCAGGTCGTGGGCGCCTACCTGTAGCGCAACTGGCCGCGCGCGATTACCCTTGGCGCCGCCGAAGATCTGGAAAACCCTGATGAAAAACGCTGCATTAACGTTCGCCCTGATCCTCAACGCAGGCCTGTTCAGCACGCCAACACTGGCTGCCGGTGACGCCGAGGCCGGCGCCAAAATCTTCCCGCGCCTGTGCGGTGGCTGCCATCAGGTCGGCGAATCCGCCCGCCCCGGATTCGGCCCGGAACTCAATGGCATCATCGGTCGCCCGGCGGGGACGTCGGCGAATTACGTGTACTCCGACGCGATGAAAAACTCCGGCGTGACCTGGGATCGTGAAACGCTGACGGCTTATCTGAAGGACCCGAAGGGCGTGGTGCCGGGGACGCGGATGATCTTTTGGGGGCTGAGTGACGAGGAGAAGATCGATAATCTGTTGGCGTATTTGCAGACGTTTTCTCAGTAATGAAGATCCGGTGCGGGAGCTGCTCAAGGCAGCTCCCGCGTGAAAATCGTACTCATGTCGCGCGCTCAGCCTGCCCGGCAAACCACCCCATTACCACCGCACAAGCCGGGTGCGCAGCCGCCGACGGCTGCAAGCACAACGAATAAATCCCCCCGGTTTTCAGCGGTAACCCGAATGGCACTACCAACACGCCACGCTCGATGGATTCCGCCGCCAGCGTCATGTCCGTCACTGCGACTCCCAATCCTCGGGCCGCCGCATCCAGAGCCAGTTCATCGAGGTTGAACGGGATGTGTCGGTAATCGTCCAGCGGTTGCCCGTCGTTCGCCGCCAGCCATTCGATCCAGGCCTGACGATCCGCCGAGCGATGCAGCAGCGGGAAACGCAGCAGTTCTTCCACTGAGCGCGGGGCATCGGCAAGGCTCGGGGCGCAGACCGGCACCAGGGTCTCCTGAAACAGGGTCAGGCAGTCTGGATCACTCGATGCCGTCGGCAGGTAAAGGATGTAGGCGTCGCTGTCGCTGGTCGGTTCGACGATTTCGGTGGCGACGGTTTCGATCGCCAGCGAAACCTCGGGATGACGCAGATAAAAGTCGCTGAGTTTCGGCAACAACCAGCGCACCGCCAACGACACATGCATGCGAATCCGGAACGGGCGTTTCTGCGGTGTCAGGCGTTCTTCGAGGGTTTTCAGTTGCTCGAAAATGCTCCGTGCGCTGGCCAGAACCTGCTCGCCTTCCGGGGTCAGGCGCAGGCTGCGGCTGGTGCGCAAAAACAACGGAACGTTGAAATGGCTTTCCAGCTGCTGGATCTGCCGGCTGACGGCGCTTTGGGTCAGGCACAGCTTTTGCGCGGCCTGGGTGAAGCTGCCGGAGTTGGCGACTTCCACCAGCGCCTGCATGGCTTGCAGCGACGGGACGTGGCGAATTTTATCCATGCGTTTTCAGAATGCCTCGATGATTTCTTAGCGTTGGTGAGGTGTTCGAAGACCTTATAGATTCTAGCTCTGGCGGTGATCTTCACCACGTAGGCATGCGATTCACGCATGGCCACGGTTGGAAGGCAAGCCGCCGAACGACTGTCGAATGAGGTGATGCATGGAAAATGTCTGTGGCTGGATCGCGCAAACCGCAAACCCTGCGGAGCGTGATCGCCTGAGCGGCGCGCAAAAGGCCGACTGGCTGGTGATCGGCGCCGGGATCACCGGTCTCAGCGCTGCCCATCATCTGGCCGAGATGCACCCGCAGACGCGGATTGTCGTGGTTGATCGGCAGCGAGCGGCGCAGGGCGCTTCGGCGCGCAACTCGGGTTTCGTCGTCGCCCATGAACATCCGGCGGACAGCGAATTGATCGGTGGGCAGGGCTTTGCCGGATTTGAAGTCGACACGATGATTTCCCGCGCCGCCAGTGAAGAAGTCCGACAACGGATTGCCCGGCACGCCATCGATTGCGACTTTCGGGACAGCGGCTATTTCTTTGCGGTCAATGATCCGGCCAAGCTCAATCAGGTCGACGCCAAACTGGCCACGCTGCGGGTGCTCGGTGCCCGCGCGGAGTTTCTGCAAGGCGAAGAACTGAGCCGCAAACTTGGCACCCGTCACTATCAGGCTGCGATCTGGTGCGGTAACGGCAACGCGTTGCTGCAACCGGCTAAATACGTGAGGGGCTTGCTCGATGCGCTTCCGGGCAATGTCAGCGTGTACGAAAACACCGACATCAAGGGACTCGAGCGTTTGAGTCAGGGACGGATTCGGGCCAATACGGATAAAGGCAGCGTGGAGGCTAAACAAGTTCTGGTCTGCCTGAACGCATTCATTCCACGGGTCGGCATCGATGACAGCGCCACGTTCCCGATGGAACTGAGCGCCAGCCTCACGCGCCCGCTCACGGATCAGGAGTTCGCCGCCATCGGCGCCGTTGAACCGTGGGGCGTGCTCTCGACCCGCCCCCTGGGCGCCACGGTTCGACTGACGCCGGATCGCCGAGTGATGATCCGCAACACCGCCGAATATCGCACGCGGGACCTCTCCAACAGCGAACTTGCGCTGCGTCGGCAACACCATGTCCGGGGTTTGCAACGACGCTTCCCGTTCCTCGGCGAGCACGACATCCAATACACCTGGACCGGCCATTTGAGCGCGACCCGCAGCGGTCAGGCGTATTTCGACCAGGTGGAAGAGGGCGTGTTTGCCGTCGCCGGTTGCAACGGCTCGGGCGTGGCGCGCGGAACCCTGTGGGGACGACTGCTGGCCGAACTGGCATCCGGCGTCGATTCGCCACTGCTGCAATCCGTGATGCATCGGGCCGAACCCGGCTGGCTGCCGCCGCGACCTTTCTTCGATATCGGCGCCATGTTGCGCATGCGCGTGGAGGCGGTCAGGGCCAGAACAGAAATCTGAAAATTCGCACATCCCACAAGAACAAAAGCCACTCAATTCAGGTGACAGAACATGCGCGTCCACACACTTTCCCTGGCGGTCTTGCTCGCCACCGGTTCAGGGTTCGCCCTGGCGGATGAAACCGTCAACATCTCCAACTGGAGCAGTTACATCGCCGACGACACTCTGGCCAACTTCACCAAAGACACCGGCATCAAGGCCACTTACGACATCCACGACAGCAACGAAGTGCTGGAATCGAAGTTGATGACCGGCAATACCGGTTACGACGTGGTCAGCCCGTCGAACCATTTTCTGTCGCGGCTGATCAAGGCGGGTGCCATTCAGAAACTCGACAAGTCGCAACTGCCGAACTGGAAGAATCTCGATCCGCAGTTGATGCAGAAACTCGAAGTCAACGATCCGGGCAATCAATACGGTTATCCGTACATGTGGGGCACCGCCGGCATCGGCTACAACGTCGAGAAGATCAAGGCAATCTTCGGCAACACCGATGTCACTCGTTCGTGGAAGCTGTTTTTCGAAGAGGACAACATCAAGAAGTTGAGCCAGTGCGGTGTCGCGATCATCGACAACCCGACCCAAGTGCTGCCGATTACGCTCAACTATCTGGGCTTGCCGCCGCACAGTCATGAACCGGCGGATTACAAAAAGGCCGAAGCCGCCTTGTTCAAGATTCGCCCGTACGTGCAGTACTTCCATGCGTCCAAGTACATCAGCGATCTGGCCAACGGTAATGTTTGCGCGGTGATCGGCTTCAACGGTGATATCGTGCAGGCGGCTGCCAGTGCCCGGGAAGCGAAGAACGGAATCGACATCGCCTATTCGATTCCCGACGAAGGCACGACTTTGTGGTTCGACATGGTGGTCATGCCGAAAAACGCACCCCACGAAAAGAACGGCTACGCCTACATGAACTATCTGCTTGAGCCGAAGGTGATCGCCAATATCAGCAACAGCATTCACTACGCCAACCCCAACGCGGCGGCCGATGAGTTTCTGAATCCGGCAGTGAGACAGGACCAGGCGATCTATCCGCCGAAAGCGGTGATGGAGAAGTTGTTCACCGTGGAAGAACTGCCGGCGGCGATTGCCCGGTTGACAACACGCTTGTGGACGCGGCTTAAAACCAACACCTGAACATGAAACATGGTCTGGGTTGACACTAATGCGCCATCACTTGCGGGAAAGTGCGCGCCGCTCTGATCGGTGCGGTCCTGACCGGTTACACCACCAAGATCTCCGGTGACGTGGTCAAACTGAAAACCGTGCAATAAGCACCGGTAGGACGTGAAAAAGCCCGGCTGATCAGGCCGGGCTTTTTGTTTGTGCAGCGGTAGAGCGTTAGATTCAGGCGACGCGGCGTTCGATCAAGCGATCGGAACCACCTTCAGCGACGCGGCGTTCGATCAAGCGATCGGAACCACCTTCAGCAACGCGGCGTTCGATCAGACGATCAGCGCCACCTTCAGCCACACGACGTTCGATCAAACGATCCGAACCACCCTCAGCCAAACGACTTTCAATCAACCGATCCGAACCGCCTTCGGCGATCATGGTGTGGGCGGGTTTGGCTGCAAAAGCGTTGACTGCAAGAACCGAGAAAGCGATGCCGAGAAGGATTTGGCGTTTCATGATCGTGTGCTCCAGGGGTGTTGTTTGTTTGGTATTGAGCCGATGTTACGCCGCGGATTTTTTATGAGAACTTCATTGAACTGATGGTGACTATCGACGCCAGCAATGAATGCCAAAACCCTTGTTCTAGGGCACCAGCGGCCGAATGCACAGCTCTCCGGTGGCGCGGGTCAGGGCCAGTTCATGCAGCGCATCGCGGGTCAGACCGGTGCGCGCCTTGGCCAGCCACGCCGGGCAGTTCGGGTCGTGGCGGTAGGGTGTGAAGTCGGCGTATTGCTGCAGCAGACGGGTTTGCAACTCGTCCAGACGCGGGCGAATCTGCTTGCCCAGATCCGGGCGTGGTGTGTCCGGCGCGGCACCGGCCGCTTGCCATTGTGCGAGCAAACCGTATTGCACCAGTTTGTTGGCCTCCATCTGCGCGGCGATCAATTGCGCGACATCTTCCGGGTCGAGCTTGCGTTCGGTGGCCAACTTGCGGGCGTTGTCGATCACCTGTGCTTCACGAGGACTGTCCTGGATCGGTTTGCCGCTGTCCCATTTGGTCAGGGCGACGAGGTCGCCGATGTTCAGGCGTTCGTTCAAGGTGCTCACCAATCCTTGCACCACCTCGGGCGAGGGCGCGGGGGCGGCGTGGACGGTCGTCGCCAGAGCGGTCAATAAGGTGCAACTCAGCAGAAACGGGGAACGGCGCATGGGAGGGATTCACTTCCTGTCGTGATGGAAAGGCTATGCAGATTGGTCAAGGTGCAGATTACGAAGTTTTAATGTAAACGGGTACGACCTGAACGCCATTGCATACCTTAGACTCTGTCATCAGCTCCCACCCGAGACGGACCCTCAATGCAAACCCCCGCTCAATCCCCCCTCTGGAAAACCTACCTGCTGTTCCTGGCCCCGATGGTGCTGTCGAACTTCCTGCAATCGATGTCGGGCACGGTCAACAGCATCTACATCGGTCAGATGCTCGGCACGCAGGCGCTGGCGGCGGTGTCCGGCATGTTTCCGATCATCTTTTTCTTTATCGCGCTGGTCATCGGTCTGGGCGCCGGGGCAGGGGTGCTGATCGGTCAGGCGTGGGGGGCGCGTGAGTCGCATATGGTCAAGGCGATCGCCGGGGCGACATTGTTGCTGGGGGTATTGATCGGGCTGGTAGCGGCGGTGTTGGGCAGTGTGTTTGCGCGCCAGGCCTTGCAGGGTTTGGGCACGCCGGCGGACGTGCTGGATGATGCGGTGGCCTATGCCCGCGTGATGATGTGGACCTTGCCGGTTGTGCTGGTTTACGTGCTGTTCACGCAGTTGTTGCGCGGGGTGAGCGACACGTTGTCGCCGATGCTGGCGCTGCTGCTGTCGACCGTGGTCGGGCTGGCGTTGACCCCGGCGTTCATTCGCGGCTGGTTCGGTTTGCCGCAACTGGGCATTCAAAGTGCAGCGTTCGCCGGTCTGGCCGGTACGCTGGCGGCGATGGCGTGGCTGTCATGGAGCCTGATCCGCAAGGGCCATCCGCTGGCGCCGGATCGCGAGTTCTTTGCGGCGTTGCGTCTGGACGGCGCGATTCTCGGCAAGGTGTTGCGCATCGGTCTGCCGACCGGGGTGCAGATGATTGTGCTGTCGCTGTCGGAGCTGGTGATTCTGGCGCTGGTCAACCAACACGGTTCGCAGGCGACGGCGGCTTACGGCGCGGTCACTCAGATCGTCAACTACGTGCAGTTTCCGGCGCTGTCGATTGCGATCACCGCGTCGATCCTCGGCGCCCAGGCGATCGGTGCCGGACGGCTGGAGCGGATGGGCCCGATCCTGCGCACCGGGTTGTGGATCAACGTGTGCCTGACCGGTGGTTTGATCCTGGCGGGTTACCTGTTATCGCACTGGTTGCTCGGGTTGTTCCTGACCGAAGACTCGACCCGGGCGATGGCCGAGCACCTGTTGCACATCATGTTGTGGAGCCTGTTGATCTTCGGTTTCCAGGCGATCATCGGCGGCATCATGCGCGCCAGCGGCACGGTGCTGGTGCCGGTGGGCGTGGCGATCATCTGCGTGCTCGGCGTGCAGTTGCCGGCGGCCTACTGGCTGGACGGGCAGTTCGGTCTGCAGGGTGTGTGGATGGCGTTTCCGATTGCGTATCTGGGGATGCTGGTGTTGCAGACGCTGTATTACACACGGGTCTGGAAGCATCAGAAGATCGAGCGACTGGTGTAGGACGCAACGAAAAATAACTGTTTTCCTGTCGCAAAGCGTCGTAGCTTAGCCGCCCATAACGATAAGGACATTGGAGCGGGTTCGTGGGTGTTTATCGATTGTTGCTGGCGGTGCTGGTGGCCTTGTCCCACATGGGGATCAAATTCGCGGGGCTGAACCCCGGTGTGGTGGCGGTGATCTCGTTTCTGATCATCAGCGGTTTCGTCATGACCTCGCTCATCGAACGCAACTACAAAGCGGTGGATAAAGTCGGCCTGTTTTACCTGGATCGGGCGTTGAGGCTCTACCCGCAATTCCTGTTTTATCTGTTCCTTTGCTGCGCTGTAGTCTATTTCTTGCTGCCCGGTACGCCCGAGGCTGCCGAACTGACGCTCAAGCAGATCGTCGCGAGCCTGGCGATCGTGCCGCTGAATTTCTACATGTTCGGCCTTTCCGGAAACCAGCTCATGCCGCCAGCGTGGTCGCTGGGGCTGGAGCTGTGTTTCTATCTGGTGATTCCGTTTCTGCTCATCTTCAAAATGCGCGGCGTGGCGTTTGTTCTGTCCGTCGTCGTGTTCATGGTCGCGTGCCTGGGCTACATCAACACCGATGTCTATGGTTACCGGCTGCTGCCGGGCGTGTTGTTCATGTTCCTCTGTGGCAGCTATCTGTATAACGCGCATGTCAAAGACCGACTGATCGTCATGAGCACCTTTGTGGGGGCGGCATTGTTGTTCGTCGCGATCATGGCCGGCTGGATCGAACGTCGCCCCTTCAATGCCGAGGTCACACTGGGCGTCGCTCTGGGCATCCCTGCCGTGTTCCTGCTGACGAAACTGCGCCAGCATCCGCTGGACGAGTTCTTCGGCAACATCAGTTATGGCGTGTTTCTCAATCACTTTGTGGCGATGTATTTACTGCGCGCCCTCTGGCCGTTGGCCTACATCGGCTGGTACGTCGAAGCCGTGATGGTGCTGTCATTTGCCATGAGCATCGTGTCCTACCATGCCATCGAACGGCCGGCCCTGAAGCTGCGTCACGTGCTGCGGGCCGGCGTGCGCTCAAACGTGGTGCAGACATCCGGCAGCGAATCGGTTGCCTGACTGACTTCAGCCCGTGTGGCCGGTCCAGATCTTCGGACGCCGATGTCGCCACGACATTGCCGCTTCAAGTTGCGCAGCCAGTCGCAGCAAGACATCGTCGGCCGCGAAGCGGGCAGCCAGTTGCACGCCGATCGGCATCCCGCTGTGCGACATTCCCAGTGGCAATGAAATGGCGGGCGTCCCGGCGACGTTGAACACCGGGGTGAACGGTGAGTGCTCGAACACCCGCGCCGTCCATTGCCGGCCATCAAGAGTCTCGGCGTCGCGATTGTAGGTGCCGACGGCTTGTGGCAATTGCGGCAGGGTCGGGGTCAGCAGGATGTCGATGGATTCGAACCAGTTCGCGACTTGCCGGGCGATGCTGTTTCGCACCTCCAGCGCGCCAGCGAAGTCCACGCCACGGGATTGCTCGCCGAACGCGTAGCAGGCCAGCGTGGCCGGTTCGAGCGTGCGTTGGTCGATGGGGCGGCCGGTGCTGCTGGCGAGATGGTCGATCCAGCGCACCAGGCTGGCACACCAGATGTGTGCGTTGGCGTCGACGAAGGCCTCCCATGACAGACCGAGCGGGGCTTGCACGACGTCCACTTGATGGCCGAGCGCTTCGAGCTCGCGAGCGACGCGGTGGGTGGCGTCACGGATTTCACTGTCGACGGCGCCGCCGTTCCATGGCGTGTCGAGCACACCGATTCGCAGCCGTCCCGGATCTCGGCCGACCTGGGCCAGAAAGCCGTCAGCCGGTGCGGGCGTGTGGTACGGGTCCCCCGGCGCGCAGCCTTGCACCACATCCATCAACGCCGCGCTGTCACGCACGGTCCGCGACAGACCCAGTTGCACGCCCAGCCCGGCGAATACTTCATCCATCACCGGCCCGTGAGAGCTGCGCCCGCGCGTCGGCTTGAGCCCGACCAGACCGTTGAACGCCGCCGGCACGCGGATCGAGCCTGCCGCATCGGTGGCGTGGGCGATCGGCACAATGCCGGCGGCGACGGCAGCCCCGGCGCCGCCACTGGAGCCGCCGGCCGAGCGTTGCGGATCCCAGGGGTTGCGGGTCGGCCCTTGCAGGACGGAATCGGTTTCGGTGCTGAACGCCATTTCCGGGGTGGTGGTGCGGCCCAGCGTCATCAATCCGCCGGCGTTGAAGCGTTGCATCAGGTGAGAATCACTCTGCGCAACCACACCTTGGGCGAGTCGGCTGCCCAGTTCGTTGCCTCGCCCGGCAGCGGTGATCGCCAGATCCTTGATCAGGAACGGCACCCCGGCCAAAGGGCCGCTGCCGGTGGTCACCGTTGGCGTCCAGTGTTCGATGACCGCGTTGATCGACGGGTTGACCTGCTGCACGGCTTCGATGGCCAGCGCCGCCAGTTCTTCGGCGCGTATGTCGCCCGACGCGACCAGTTGTGCCAGCCCGATGGCGTCATGTTCGGCGTATTCGTTGAGGTTCATCAGAGGCACTCCAGGAAAGGAGCAACGATCTTAGGTCGCAGGTCTTATTGTGATTAGCCCATAATCGCGGCATGCAATGTGCCGTGATTGGCACAATTCATTGATTGACGGAAGGCCTGCAAATGATCCGTGACCTGAACGACACGCTGGTTTTCGTGCGCGTGGTGCGCCTCGGCAGTTTCACCGCGGCCGCTCATGCGTTGCAGATTCCGAAGACCACGGTCAGTCGTCGGGTGCGCGAGCTGGAACAGGCCATCGGCGTGCAGCTGCTGCGGCGCACCACGCGCCAGTTGAGCCTGACCGAAGCGGGCGCGGTGTATTACGAACACTGCAAGGCCCTCGCCGATACCCTTGAGCACGCCGAGCGCGCGGTGCATCAGTTGCGTGACGGGCCACGCGGCTGGTTGCGGGTGACGGTGCCGTTTTCATTCGGGGTCAGCTGGTTTGCGCCGTTGCTGGCGGGATTTCGTCAGGCGTACCCGGAAATTCGTCTGGAGGTTCTGGCCTCCCATGTGCCGCTGGACCTAGTGGGGGAGGAAATCGATGTAGCGCTGCGTCTCGGTGCGTTGCCGGATTCGAGCCTGATTGCCCGTCGGCTGGCGAGTTTTCCCACGGGCATCTACGCGGCCCCGGATTATCTGGCGCGCCACGGTACGCCGGACAATCCTGACGAGCTTATTCATCATCAGACGCTGACGCTGCATCAGGCCCGGCGCGATGTCGGTTATGTCTGGCCGTTGCGTCGCGAAGGCGCGCGCCTGAAAGACTATCGCGTCGAGCCTTCCATCCTGGCCAACGATCCGGCGCTGCTGCATGACGCGTTGCTCGCGGGTGAAGGGCTGAGCCTGGGAATGGAGCAGAGCATGAAGGCCGATGTGCAGGCCGGACGTCTGATCCGAGTGCTGCCGCAGTGGATCGGCCCGCCGCAGGATCTCAACGCGGTGACGGCCCGCGAGCATTTGCCATCGCCCAAGGTGACGGCGCTGATCGGCTACTTGAAGGCGCGCATGGCCGACGAGGTGGCGTAACCGCCGGATGTTTGCTTAAGTCATTCGAGACCCATCGGGCGCCGGAGCATTCCATGTCGATTCGATTGTTGTTGGCTGCCGCGTGTTGCCTGATTGTCGTCCCTGCTGCGCAGGCGGTGGAGTACACCCGGGTCAACACCACCGCCAGCCAGATCAGTTTCACCTACAACCAGATGGGCTCGCGGATGTACGGCACGTTCGGCAAGTTCGACGCGACGCTGGACTTCGACACCGACAACCTCGCCAGTGCCCGCACCACGCTGCACATCGACCTCACCAGCATCGACGCCGGCAGCGAAGACGCCAACACCGAGCTGGTGAAACCGGCATGGTTCGACACCGATAAATTCCCGGTGGCGGTTTTCGAATCGACCCGTTTCCGGCCGGCCGGCGACAACCGTTATCTGGTCGACGGCCACCTCACCCTCAAAGGCATCACACGTGAGGTGCAAGTCCCGGTGCAACTCAAACCCGACAGCAGAATCGGCATCTTCGACGGTGAACTGGTGCTCAAGCGCGATGAGTTCGGCCTCGGCGCGGGGGAGTGGGCCGATACCGTGGTGTCGAAGGACATCGACATCAAGTTCAAGGTGGTGGCGCCGCAGCAGTGACGGTGTTCGGCCGCAAGCGCGCTGGCGCGGTATGATGGCGGCGTTTTCCGCCGGAGTCCGCCCGCCATGCCCCGCATCACCCACTACAAATCCCCATGCCCCGAAGGCGTCAACAGCCAGATCCTGCAGATGGTCGTCGACAACCTGACCGACATCAGTGCCATCGGCCTTGGCCCGAGCAACCTGCTGTACAACGTCTATCAGTACGCGGTCGGCTACGAGGTGCATCTGTATCTGGAGGCGTTGAACGGCGAGAAGGGCACCGAGGTGGAATTGCTGGTGGCCACCGATGACGATGACCCGGAGCAAGTGATCGGTTTCCTGTTGTACCTGCCGGTGCAGGGCGACTGGGAGGCGTGCAACGTGGCCTATCTGGCGGTGCGCGAGGGGCATCGGCGTCAGGGCGTGGCCCGTTCGTTGATCGCGGACATGGTGGCGCGCTATCCCCATACCGAGCTGACCTGCAGCATCGGCAAGGTGCCGTATTTCGAGGCGCTGGGCTTTGAAGTACTGGGCCAACTGGAGACGCAGGTGCTGATGAGCACCCGGCACTACCGCAGCAACGGGCTGCGCGGTTTTATCGACACGACACCGATCTACCGTTCGCTGGAAGTGCAGCAGATCCACACCTACCTGCTGCAAAAACATGGCAAGCGCGCAATGCTCGACGCCGAGAAACAGCGCGACCGGCATCTGGATCAGGTCACTCGGCGCACCGAAGAATTTGTCCGCCAACGCCTGACCGTTCACTGATCCCTTCTCTTTGAAACGACGAAAGCCCTTGTTGCGATCAGCGCAGCAAGGGCTTTTTTGTGCCGGTGATTTCAGGACAGTTTCACGTTCATGGTGATGCGCGCCGTGAACACTTTCCTGCCTTCGGCGTCGTGGACATCCACCGGCACGATCTTGTCGCCTTCGGTCTGCCAGTCCAGTCCTTTGCCATTGGCCACGGCGGTTACGTCGGTCTTGGCCTTTGCAAGGTATTCGACGATCATGCCTTTTGGAATCCAGCGCGCGCCGGCGGGAATCGACACGTCGGTCATCATCCCGGCTGCCAGTTCGGCGGCATTACACAGGGCGATGGCGTGGACGGTGCCGAGGTGGTTGGTGATCTCGCGGCGAAACGGAACCTGCACCTGCGCGGAACCTGCCCGCAACTCGGTCACCAGTGGATTGATGGTGCTGAAGTACGGTGCGACCTGGCAGGCCATCTGGCTGAACGCCTGGGAACCGACGCTGTTGAACATGCTGAGAAACTGACTCATGGGTGAAGCCTCGCGGTTAGGGGATTTACAGAATCATGTTCCGTAACAGAACATTGTTCTGTAACGGAACGGTATTCTGTCCGCGGGAAATCTGTCAACCTGTGCGCGTTTCGATCACCGGCACGGACGTGCCCTTTACCCGGATTTTCAATGCCCATGGACACCGCAGATCTACTCGAACGCAGCTACCCCGGTCGCCGCGCCGAACTCAAGCGCGACATCTTTCGCAAGGCCCTGCGTCTGTTCAACGAGCAGGGCATCGAGGCCACCACCATCGAAATGATCCGTGCCGAATGCGACACCAGCGTCGGGGCGATCTACCATCATTTCGGCAACAAGGAAGGGCTGGTGGCCGCGCTGTTCTTCACCGCGCTGGAGGATCAGGCGCGCCTGCGCGACGCCTATCTGGCTGGCGCGACGACCACCGAAGAGGGCGTGCAGGCGCTGGTCTACAGCTACGTGGATTGGGTCGAGAATCAACCGGAATGGGCGCGGTTCCAGTATCACGCGCGTTATGCCGTGACCCGGGGCCCGCACAAGGATGAACTGGCCGAGCGCAACAAGACCCGCAACCTCGGCCTGCGCACCTGGCTGGCCGAGTCCGGGCGCGCGGCTGAACTCAACGAATGCCCGGCCGAGCTGTTGCCGTCGCTGATCGTCGGGCAGGCCGACAGCTATTGCCGCGCGTGGTTGTCCGGACGAGTGCAGGGCAGTCCGAAGGCTTATCGTGAATTGCTGGCCCAGGCCACGTGGCGTTCGATCCGTCGAGAACCCGAACGCTGATTTTCAGAGACAAAAAAAGAGCCTCAAGACTCTTTGATGGGGAGGAAGTAGAGCCCGCGAGGCTCAAGATGCGCATGAAGCCAGGTGCGGGCTTGATTGGGGTTCAGAGCACCCGCACCTACGCAACGGCCTGGCGGACCAGACGACTGCGTAGTTCCATCGTAGGAAGGTGAGGGGATGCGCTCAAGTACCGTCAGTCACCTGCTTTGGCGGCGCGGGCGGCGGCTCTTTCGACCATCGCAATGATGGTTGCCAACAGCTCGTTGCGGGCCTGTTCGGCGCTGATTTCGTTGGTGGCGGCGGCTTGCGACAGGGCTTCGGCGGCGCCGAGCATGGCGCGTAGTCCTGGCTGTCCGATCTCTGCGCCGTCAGCAAAAGGCGAGAGGACGCTGCGGCACTTCTCCAGGAAAATCGCCTCGTATTCGCGCTTGATCCTCTCCAGTTCCGGCGTACTCGCCAGAGCCGCAATCACCCCCGGAATCTCGTTGCCCTGAGTCAGCACGCAATCGACATACGCCGTGGCAATCACCGTCGCGGTGCCGCTCAAGGTCGCTTCGGCATTGGCCAGCGCCGCGTCCATCAGCGCCGTCTGGCGCTTGTCGAAATCCTGATACAGCGCCGCGAGCAAACCGGCGCGGGTGGTGAAATGGTCGTAGACCACCGGTTTGGTCACGCCGGCCTTTTCCGCCAGATAACCGAGGGTCAGGGCATCGGTGCCTTCTTCGCGAATCAGCTGCCAGGCCATGTCGAGCAACTGGCGCTGGCGGTCTTCCCGGGACAGGCGGCGACGGGGTTGTGCGGATTCTGGGGTTTCAGTGGTTGACATTGCTTATATACCAAACGTAACTTACTGATGGTAACTTACCAATAGTAGCTTATCGAAAGGATAAGCCCTTGGTCAGCAAACACCAACCGGAGATTTCCCCATGCACGCATTGATTGTTGTAGATCACGATGATCCACGTTCGCTGACCCACGCGTTGGCGCAGCAGATTGCCAAAGGTCTGTCGGAGAGCGATCCATCCAACACCTTCGAAATCGCCGACCTGCACGCCGAAGAATTCGATCCGCGCTTTGGCGTGGCCGACTGGGCGGTGCATCACCGCGAATCCGCACCACCGGCGGACGTGCTGGCCGAGCAGGCACGCATCGATCGCGCCGACGCGCTGGTGCTGGTCTATCCGGTGTTCTGGTGGTCGATGCCGGCGCTGCTAAAGGGCTGGGTCGACCGGGTGTTCAGCAATGGCTGGGCGTACGATTTCGACGGTGACAAGACGCTGAAGAAGCTTGGACGACTGCGCGTACACCTCGTCGGACTCGGCGGGGCGGATGTGCGCACTTACGAGCGCCACGGGTACGGCGCGGCGATGAAAACGCAGATCGATCACGGGATTTTCGATTACTGCGGGGCGACGGTGGCGGGCTCGGCATTGTTGCTGGAGTCCGAGTCGAGCGATCCGGCGATGCAGTTGCAGGCGGCGCGCAAACTCGGACAAGGGCTGTTTCGCTAAAACTTTTTGGGAACAGTCTCAGCGAGCACCCGGCCAGCCAGCCTTTTCGAGGGCTGCGAGCAGGGTCGCAGCATCCAGCCCCGGCACCGAATGCCCGTTGCCTTCGGTGCTGTCGCTGGCCAGCAAGGCGTTGATGATCGCTTCTTCTACCGCTTCGGTCGCCGCTAGGAACAGCTCGCTGATGTGATCGTTGTTGACCATTCGCAAGCCATCGCAAGTCGATGCGCCTTTGCCTTCGTAAGCAGCGGGCGGGATATGACCGTTGCCGGTGGCGAAGGCGATGAAGATGTCACCGCTGTGATCCTCGTTGCCGCCGCCGGTGCGCGCCAGACCGAGACTCGCCCGTTGCGCCAGTCGTGTGCATTGATGTGGCAGCAGCGGCGCATCAGTGGCCAGGCACACCACGATCGAACCCATGCCTGGATGCGGCAACGAAGCGCGCAGAAATGGTGAATCCGCTTGTTCCATGTAGCGCCCGACCGGGTAGCCGTCGACCCGCAACTCGCTGCGAATCCCGTGGTTGGCCTGCACGATGGCGCCCACTGTCCAGCCGCCCTGAGCCTTGCTCAAGCGGCGCGACGCGGTGCCGATCCCGCCCTTGAATTCATGGCAGATCATGCCGCTGCCACCGCCCACCGCGCCTTCCTGCACCGGGCCGTCAACGGCATTGCTCATCGCTTCGGCCACATGCTTGGGCTTCACATGAAAGCCGTTGATGTCGTTGAGCAAGCCATCGAAGGTTTCCAGCACCACCGGCATGTTCCAGTAGAGCCGACCGTCGTCCGGTTGCTGCGCGCGATCCAGTTCGATCAAGGCATCGCGCACCACGCCGAGGCTGTGGGTGTTGGTGAAAGCGATTGGGCTGGTCAGCAGGCCGGCCTCGCGAATCCATTCCAGCCCGGTGGCATCGCCATTGCCATTGAGCACGTGGACGCCGGCGAAGCACGGCTGGGCATTGGTCGATCCGGCACGTGGTTCGATCAGAGTGACGCCACTGCAAATGTCACGACCGCTGGCGCTGCGGCCGCGCACGTTGCTGTGGCCGACCCGTACGCCGGGTACGTCGGTGATGGCGTTGAGCGGGCCGGGTTGCAGTTGACCGATGCGGATATGGAGATCGCGGGCACGTGGTTTCATTGATGTTCTCTCTGTTGAAGGCAGTGATTTGAAGGGCTGTTACTGACCGTTCTTGACCTTGCTCCACACCCGCGTGCGCACCCGTTCGGTGGCTTTGGGCAAGGGCTCGAGGGTGTACAACGTGGCCATCGCGGTGGCTGACGGGTACACCGCCGGGTTGTCGCGGGTGGTCTGGGCAACCAGCGCCGTGGCGGCGCGGTTGCCGTTGGGGTAGGACAGGTGATCGCTGACCGGCGCAATCACATCGGGCCGCAGCAGGTAGTCGATGAACGCGAGACCCTGAGCCGGATGCGGTGCGTCCTTGAGCAAGACCAGCGTGTCGAACCACACCGGCGCGCCTTCCTTCGGCAGGCTGTACTGAATCTTCACGCCGTTGCCGGCCTGCTCGGCATTGGTCTTGGCTTCGAGCATCGCGCCGGACCAGCCGACCGCCACGCAGATGTTGCCGTTGGACAGATCGCTGATGAATTTCGAGGAGTTGAAGTAGGCGATGTGCGGGCGCAGTTTCAACAGCAGCGCTTCGGCCTTCTGATAATCCTCGGCCTTGGTGCTGTTGGGCGGCAGGCCGAGATAATGCAGCGCGACCGGGAGCATTTCCGACGGCGAATCGAGCATCGCCACGCCGCATTCGCCAAGTTTGGCCAGGTTCTCTTCCTTGAACACCAGATCCCAGGAATCCACCGGGGCCTTGTCTCCCAGCACGGTGCGCACCTTGTCGACGTTGTAGCCGATGCCGTTGGTGCCCCACAGATACGGCACGGCGTACTGGTTGCCGGGGTCGTTGTTGGCCAGTTTGCTCAGCAGATCGTTGTCGAGATTCTTCCAGCCCGGCAGTTGATCGCGGGGCAGCGGGGCGAGGGCGCCGGCCTTGATCAAGGTCGGCAAGCTGAAGTTGCTCGCCACCACCACGTCGTAGCCGCTGCGGCTGGTCATCAGTTTACCTTCCACCACTTCGGCGCTGTCGAAGGTGTCGTAGACCGGTTCGATACCGCTGTCACGCTTGAAATCATGCAGGGTGTTCGGGCCGATGTAGTCGTACCAGTTGTAGACATGCACGCTCGGTGCATCGGCCGCCTGCGCACTCAGCGCAGCGGACAAAACGCCCATCAGACCCAGGTTGATATACCCACGATGACCACGCATGATGCGGCACTCCTGGCCTGTTGGCAGGCCGGTGATGAACAGGAGTGGTCAGCCTATCGGGCGGGCTGCGCCGCACCCATTCCCATCATGGGTTACTCAAAAGGGGTAGTGCGTGGACGCGTTGCTGCAGGAATTGCCGGTGCATCAGAGCCTGTCGCGAGTGTTCGCTACGGTCGGTCAGGACGGTTTCTGGCGGGCGCTGGTCGATACGCTGCGATTGCTGGTACCGCTGGACAATGCGCTGGTGGCGGTGATGCAGACGGGGCGGCCGCCGCAATTGTTGATCGACTTCGACAGTCAGGGGCGCGCCGACGAGCAGGAAGAACTGGCCGGTTACTGCGCCGGCATGTACCTGCTTGATCCGTTCTATCAGGCCGCCTGCGCCGGGATCGCCGACGGTTTGCACAGTCTCGCGTCCGTGGCCCCGGACCAGTTTCTGCACAGCGAGTACTACCTGAGCTACTTCCGTTCTGTGGTCGGTGCGGATGAGCTGCAATTTCTGGTCAACATCGACGGCGGCGTGCTGGGATTGTCGATGGGCCGTTCGACGGCGTTCAGTTTGCAGGAGCAGGGGCGTTTGGTCTGCGTGCGGGATTGGGTGCTGTCAGCGATGCGCCGGCATGTGCAGTTGATGCCGCCGCAAGGCGCAGTCGTTGAGGCGCCGGTCGGTGATCTGGCCGCATTGCTGGACCGTTTCGACGCCCGCCTGACAGCGCGCGAGATCGACACGGCGCGCCTGATTCTCCAGGGTTTTTCCAGCAAGGCCATCGCTCAGCACATGAACATTTCGCCGGAGACCGTGAAGGTGCACCGGCGCAATCTCTATCACAAGCTCAACGTCACCGGGCATGGTGAGCTGTTTGCGTTGGTGCTGCGCCCGCGCTGACCGGAATCAGCCGATCTGCTTGAACAGCAGCGCCTTCAGACCGCTTTCCGGATCGATATCCGGAAACTCCGGCGGGTTCTCCAGCCGTTGTTCGAAACGCAGGCTCGGCGCTTCCTGGGTCACGCCATCGATCAGGAAATCCGAACCGAACGAAGGATCGTTCATGCAGGCCAGCACCGTGCCCTGCGCCGTGAGCAATTCCGGCAGGCGACGCAGCACGCGCTGGTAATCCTTGGTCAGCAGAAAACTGCCTTTCTGGAACGACGGCGGGTCGATGATCACCAGGTCGTAAGGGCCGCTGTTGATCACCTTGCCCCAGGATTTGAACAGGTCATGGCCGAGGAAACTCACCTTGCTCAGGTCATGCCCGTTCAACCGGTGATTGTCACGGCCCCGGCTCAGCGCGGCGCGGGACATGTCGAGGTTGACCACATGGCTGGCGCCACCCTCGATGGCCGCCACCGAAAAGCCGCAGGTGTAGGCGAACAGGTTCAGCACCCGTTTGCCCGCCGCCTGTTCGCGCACCCAGTTGCGCCCATAACGCATGTCGAGGAACAGCCCGGCGTTCTGTTTGCGGCCCAGATCCACGCGGTATTTCAGCCCGCCCTCGACGATGGTCATTTCGTCGATTTCTTCACCGAGCAGCCATTCGGCGGTGCTTTGCGGCAGGTAACGGTGCTGGATCAGCAAAGTGTGAGCGCCGGACTGCTGCCATGGAGCCGAGCCGGTGATCTCCAGCAACAGACGCTTGAGGTCTTCCAGCTGCGAAGCCTCGGGCTCCTTGAACAACGACACCAGCACCACACCTTGCAGCCAGTCCACGGTGACTTGCTCCAGCCCCGGCCAGCAACGCCCGCGCCCATGGAACAGGCGCCGGGTTTCGGCCGGTGCCGAAGTCAGCGCGGTAAGCAGGTGGGCATGGAGGACGGCGAGGGCTTGAGGGTTCATCAATCGGGATCGGCCAGCAAAAGGGCGCGCATTTTAACCGCAATTACGCGCCGGCGACTGCCCGTCGAACGGCTGTTATCGAAAAGACCTGTATCAAAAATGAATTTCTGTAGAAGGTGCTGCTCATACCAGATAAGCAGCGGGATCAAGCCGCTAAATCGTTCATGCAATTCAGGGAGTGCCAGTTCATGTGTCCAATTCCGACGTCGAGCGCGCACCTTCCTGGCGGGTTGATTCTGGTAGTCGAGGATGATCCGTTGATTCTGGAGTTTCTGTGCGAAATTCTTCAGGAGGAAGGTTTCAAGGTCGAGCCGCAGACCAGCGCCGATGCGGCTTCGCAATATCTGGAGAAGCACGCGCCGGAAGTCGCGCTGCTGCTCACCGACATCACCATGCCCGGCACCCTTAACGGCGCGGACCTGGCCAATCTGGTCGGCGAGCGCTGGCCGGACAAACCGGTGATGGTCATGTCCGGTTATGAAACACCGGAAACCTCGGGCGTGAAGCATCCGGTGGCGTTCATCAAGAAGCCGTGGGCCATCGGTCAGTTGCTTGATTGCGTGGACGGTGCGTTCAAATCCAAGGCGCCGCGTCTGCACTGAAGCGTCCCGCAAGTGCTACATTGCCGGGCATCGTTGCCCGGCCCCTTGCGAGGAAGTGATCTTTTGTCTGCTCACGATGCTGTTTTCAACCGCGCGTTCGGCGCGTTCCTGTTCGACATGGACGGCACCGTCCTCAACTCCATCGCCGCCGCCGAGCGGATCTGGTCCGCCTGGGCCGTGCGCCACGGGGTGAACGTCGAGACGTTCCTGCCGACCATCCACGGCGTGCGCGCCATCGACACCATCATGCGTTTGAATCTGCCGGGCGTGGACGCCGAGGCGCAAGCCGCGTTCATCACCGAAGCGGAAATCGAAGACGTCGAAGGCATTGTCGAGATCCCCGGCGCGGCAGCGTTTCTCAAATCGTTGCCGGCGGATTGTTGGGCCATGGTGACCTCGGCGCCACGGGATCTGGCGTTGCGGCGGATGGCGGCGGCAGGGATTCCGGAGCCTGCGGTGATGATCACCGCTGAAGACGTGACCGCCGGCAAACCGGATCCGGCCGGTTATCGACTGGCCGCCAAACGCTTGGGCCTGGAGCCTGCGGACTGCCTGATTTTCGAAGACGCCACCGTCGGCATTCAGGCCGCTGAAGCCGCCGGCGCGCCGTTGATGATCATCACCACGACTCACCAACATCCGCTTGAAACCGAGCACGCGACCATCGCCAGTTACCGCGATGTTGCGCTGAGCATCGACAGCGACGGCCAGTTGCGCCTGCAACCTCAAAAAACCCCGGGCACCAATCGCCAGCTGCGGGCGCAATAGGCGTCATATTCGGCGCCGAACTGCGTGCGCAGCAGGGCCTCTTCGGAGTGGATGCGGGCGATCAGCGGGATCAGCGTCAGCGCCGCCAGCAACAGGCCGACCACCGAGCGAAAGGCCAGCGCCCAACCGATCGCATTGATCACCAGCCCCAGATAACTGGGGTTGCGCAGATGCCGGTAGATGCCCTCGGTCACTAGCCGATGCCCCGGCTGAATCGCCACCAGCCCGCTGAACCGATGGCCCAGCACAAACACCGGCCACAACCGTAATCCGCCCCCGACGATAAACAGCAGCGCTCCCAGCCATCGAGTGCCTTCGCGGCCGATGGTCCAGAAACCGATGCGGTCGCAGTAGGCCGGCAGAAAGGCACTGACCAATCCGATCACGGCGAACGCCGGAATCACCCAGCGATTGGCCCGATCTTCGCGTTCGCCGGTGCTCAGGTTCACCTCCGTGAACAACGACGCCACCACCATGGCCAGCGTGGCCAGCGCCACCACGACCAACGCGCCGTGAGAAAAAAACACCGCCACGCCACCGATGCCCCACATCGCCAGACCCAGATAGGCGAGGGTGGCGAGCACGGCGACCACGGTCATTTGCGCAGACATTTTCATAGGCACCTCACGGCTGTTCCGTTCAGTGTAGATCCCGGCAGGATCCCCGGCGTTTAACCGTCGGCAGGGGCGTGGACTAAACTTCAGGCAGAGACGTTCCGATCATCCGATCCGCCGCTTCGGGAGTCCGCCATGCTGCACATCCGCACGCCGCTGATCCTCCATCCGACCCTGTCGACCGCGTCCCGGCGCATCTGGCTGAAGCTGGAAAACCTGCAACCGTGCGGCTCGTTCAAGCTGCGCGGGATGGGCTTGTTGTGCAGTCAGGCAGCGGCGCAGGGCAAGCGCAAGGTCGTGTGCCCGTCCGGCGGTAATGCCGGACTGGCCACGGCGGTTGCAGCGGTCAGCCTGGGCCTGCAAGCCTGCATCGTGGTGCCGCACACAACGCCCGAAGCGACCCGCGCGCGTATTCGCCGCACCGGCGCGGAGGTCGTCGTCCACGGCAAAGTCTGGGACGAAGCCAACCAGCGAGCGCGGGAACTGGCCAGCGCGGCAGACACCGAATACGTGCCGGCCTTCGATCACCCGGTGTTGTGGGAAGGGCACAGCACGATGGTCGACGAAATCCTCGACGACTGCCCGCAGGTCGATACTGTGGTCACGTCGGTCGGCGGCGGTGGTTTGCTGGCGGGCATCCTTACCGGGCTGCAGCGCCACGACCGCTGCGACTGCCGCATCATCACGTGCGAAACCACAGGCGCCGCCTCGTTCGCCGCGGCCGTCCAGGCCGGCCATCTGGTGCGCCTGAGCCGCATCGACACAGTCGCCACCTCCCTCGGCGCCGCGCAAGTGGCAGCTTGGCCGGTTGAACATATCGGCGAGTTTGATCATGAGTGTCTGGTGCTGTCGGATGACGACGCGATCATGGGGGTGGTGCGATATGCCAGTGATTTGCGGCAATTGGTGGAGCCGGCGTGCGGGGTTTCGCTGGCGGTGGCGTATCTCGACCATCCGGTGCTGGCGGGGGCTCGGGATGTGGTGGTCATCGTTTGTGGTGGGGTGAGTATCAGTGCGCAGCTGGTGGCGGGGTGGGCGCGGTTGGGGGCTTGAGCGAAAGCGGAAGGTATTTCCCTTCGACCAATAGTCAGCACTACCGCCATTCCCACAGGAGAGGTCTATCCTAGGCGGAGCCCTTTTTCGTGCCTACGGTGACCCGCGATGATCAATCTGGCCACGGCCCATCTGCTCACGGACTACAAGACCTGGGCCAATCAGCGTCTGTTCGACAGCCTGCAAGCGCTGCCGGCGGGGGAGACGACGAGGGAGCGCAAGACGGTTTTCAAGAACATGATCGGTACGTTGAACCACATCTACGTGGTCGACCGGATCTGGCAGGCGCACCTTGAAGGGCGCGAGCACGGTTTCACGACGTCTCATGATCTGGTGCACGCCGACCTCGGCGAGTTGCGTCAGGCCCAGCAGGAAGTCGACGGCTGGTATCGCACCTGGAGCGCACAGCAGACCGAAGCCTCGCTGAACCGCTCGATCGACTTCAAATTCGTCTCCGGCGATGGCGGCACCATGAATGCCGGCGCGATCCTGATGCACGTGATCAACCACAACAACTACCACCGTGGCTGGGTGGTGCAGATGTATTTCGAGATCCCGCAGATGCCGCCGATGACCGACCTGCCGGTGTACCTGCGCGAGGTCGATCCGGGATTCAAGCCGATCAGTGCGCCTGCGGTGGAAGAGGCGCCGACATGTGATGGGCAATCAGCGAGCGCAGCCAGCGTTCCGCCGGATCGTTGTCGTTGACCCCGTTCCAGACCATTGACAGCTCCGAAGGCACGATGTCGAACGGCGGGTCGTCGGCGCGCAACACGCTGCTGCCTTCGACCAATGCGCAGGCGGCGAAGTCGGGCACGGTGGCGAGCATATCGGTGCCGGCCAGAATCGCCCGCAGCGGAGCGAATTGCGGCACCGCCAATACCACGCGACGCGATCGATTGATCCGCGCCAGATCGTTATCGATGGCACCGCCCAGATCCCCGGAAAACGACACCAGCGCATGGGGCCGTTCGCAGTATTCGTCGAGGGTCAGTTCGCCGGGACGGTCGTCGCCGCGCAGGATTTTGCAGCGCAGGTCCCGCAGTTTCTTGCGTTTGGCATTGGCCGGCAGTTCCGTGGTGTAGCTAACGCCGACGGAAATCTCCCCGGACGCCAGCATCGACGACATCAGCAGGAAATTTACCCGGCGGATCACTACCACCACGTCCGGCGCTTCCTCGCGCAATTGCTTGAGCAACGGCGGCAGCAGGCCGAACTCGGCGTCGTCCGAGAGGCCGATGCGAAACACGTCACGGCTGCTCAGCGGATCGAAATCCTTGGCCCGGCTGACCGCCCCGGAAATGGTGTCCATCGCCGGCTGCAATTCCTTGAGGATCGCCAGCGCCCGCTGGGTTGGTTCCAGCACGCGGCCATTGCGCACCAGCAACGGGTCGTCGAACAGGTCGCGCAGTTTGGCCAGTGAAGCACTGACGGCGGGCTGGCCGAGGAACAGCTTTTCCCCGGCGCGGGTCAGGTTCTTTTCGAACATCAGGGTTTCGAAAATCACCAACAGGTTCATGTCCACGCGACGCAGGTCATTGCGGTTCATGCCGGGAGACTCACTGGTTTTTTGAGTCTTCTCAGTAAAGCAGCAAAGTCTTGGGCTGTCGGGTCACCGGGCGGGATCGACTCCGGTCAATACCTTGCGAAACGTTTCCACCAGCGGCCGCAGGTTGATCCGGTGCCACGCCGCCCATAACGGTGTGGTGAACGCCAGCCACGGCACTTCCCGCAGCACCACGCCCGGCGGTGCGTTATGGCTCAGGCCTTTCTGGATCATCGCGATCCCCAGGCCCGAGGCGACCAGCCCCAACGCGGTAAACGGCTCGGTGGCCTGCATTCGCACATCCGGGGTAAAACCTGCGCGGATGCAGGCGCTGACGAACTCATCGTCTGCCCCCTGGCGAGGCTGCACGCCGATCCATTCCTGATCGGCCAGATCCGCCGGTGTCAGCGATGCCAGTTGATTCAGAGGGTGATGTTCGGGCAATGCCAACAGCATCGGGTCGTCCAGTACCTGAAAGCCCAGCAGGTCAGGGTCGTCGATCGTCGGCGGCTCACTGACCAGCGCGATATCGAGGCTACGCTGACGCAGGCCTTCCAGTTGTTCGGCGGAACTCAGGTTGTACAGCGCAACGTGCACGTTGGGCCGATCCACCCGCAGTACGCGCAAGGCATTGGGCAAGACCCCGGCGTGCATCGCGTTCTCGATGTAGCCGATGCACAGGCCGCCTTCTTCGCCACGGCCCAGGCGTTTGCCGAGGGATTCCAGGCGATTGGCGTGGGTCAGCAGGGCTCGGGTTTCGGCGAGAAAGGTCTGGCCGTCGCGGGTCAGGCGGATGCGCTGCTGGCTGCGTTCGAACAGGGTCAGGCCCAGGCGTTCTTCGAGCTGGGCGATCTGCCGGCTCAGGGGCGACTGGGAAATGTGCAGGCGCTCGGCGGCGCGGCCGACGTGTTCTTCCTCGGCGACGGCGACGAAGTAGCGCAATTGGCGGATGTCGATCATGTCAGACCTTCAGGGACTCAAGTGCTTCGGATTATGTCTTGGACGGTCTGAGTGGCGCAATCTAGGATCTGCTCAATGGTCAACACCGACCACGAACTACGAGGACAGCATCATGAGCTTGAAAGACAAACTCCCCGGCCAACTCGGCTTCGGCACCGCGCCACTGGGCAACATGTTCCGCGCCATTCCTGAAGACGAAGCCCAGGCCACCGTGCATGCGGCGTGGGATGCCGGCGTGCGTTACTTCGACACCGCGCCGTTCTACGGCTCGGGCCTCTCGGAAATCCGCCTCGGCGAAGCGCTGTCCCGCTACAAGCGCGACGACTATGTGCTCAGCACCAAGGTTGGCCGGGTGATTCTCGATGAAGTCGAAGACGCCGCCGCCCGGGATCTGGGCGAGAAAAGCGGGGTGTTCGAACATGGTCGCCCGAACAAGATCGTCAACGACTACAGCGCCGACGCCACCTTGCGTTCGATCGAAGACAGCCTCAAGCGTCTGAAAACCGATCGCCTCGACATCGTCTGGGTCCACGACATCGCTCAGGATTTCTACGGCGACCAATGGCTGGAGTATTTCAATCAGGCCCGCACCGGCGCCTTCAAAGTCCTGACCCGCCTGCGCGAAGAAGGCGTGATCAAGGGTTGGGGCCTGGGTGTGAACAAGGTTGAGCCGTGCGAGTTGACGCTGGACCTGACCGAGGCGCAGCCTGACGGCTTTCTGCTGGCTGGCCGCTACACCTTGCTTGACCACGACCGCGCCCTGCAGCGCTTGATGGATTCGGCGCGGGCACAGAACGTTGAAATCGTTGTCGGCGGCCCTTACAGCTCGGGGATCCTGGCCGGTGGCGCGCACTTCGAATACCAGAAGGCCAGCCCTGAAATCGTTGCCAGGGTCGAGCAGATCAAACGCATCGCCGCGACTCACGGCGTCGATGTCAAAGCGGCTGCACTACAATTCTCGCTGGCCAATCCGGCCGTGGCGGCAGTGATTCCCGGCGCGAGCAAACCGGGGCGCATCGCTGAAGATGTGGCGGCGCTGTCGGCGGTCATTCCGGCCGGTTTCTGGCAGGCCATGCGTGAAGCGAAACTGGTGTCCGAACGTGCACCATTACCCATCGACGAGGTGAAAGCATGAAGATCGATCTGAGCGGAAAACTGGCGATTGTCAGCGGCAGCACGGCGGGCATCGGTTTGGGCATCAGCCAGTCGCTGGCCGAGGCGGGCGCCACGGTGGTGGTGATCGGTCGCGACGCGGCCAAGGTCGAACAGGCGTTGGCGAGCATTCGCGACAAGGTGCCGGGCGCGCAACTGCGCGGTCTGACGGCGGATCTGGGCACGGCCGAAGGCGCGCAGAAACTGTTCGCCGCCGAACCGAAAGCCGACATCCTGGTGAACAACCTCGGCATCTACAACGCCGTGGATTTCTTCGACGCGCCGGACGATGAGTGGACGCGCTTTTATGAAATCAACGTGATCTCCGGCGTGCGCCTGTCGCGGCATTACGTGCCGGCGATGGTCGAGCAGGGCTGGGGCCGGGTGATCTTCCTGTCTTCGGAATCCGGCGTGGCCACCCCGGCCGACATGATCAACTACGGCGTGACCAAAAGCGCCAACCTCGCGGTGTCCCATGGCCTGGCCAAACGCCTGGCGGGCACCGGGGTTACGGTCAATGCGATCCTGCCGGGGCCGACCTTCACCGACGGTGTCGAGGAAATGCTCAAGGATGCCGCCGCCGAATCTGGCCGCAGCCTGCGGGACGAAGCCGACGCCTTTGTGCGCCGGGCCCGTCCGAGCTCGATCATCCAGCGCGTGGCGGATGTCGAAGAAGTCGCGCACCTGGTCACCTATATCGCTTCACCGCTGTCTTCGGCCACCACCGGCGCCGCTTTGCGAGTCGATGGCGGCGTGGTCGACAGCCTGACTATCTGAATTCATCGAGAGAGACTTTTTATTTATGGCAACAGCATCAGCAACGATCGACATTCCGGCTTCGGCCGATCAGGTCTGGCAATTGATTGGCGGCTTCAACACCTTGCCGGACTGGCTGCCGTTCATTCCCAACAGCGAACTGAGCGAAGGCGGGCGCGTTCGCACTTTGCAAACCGCTGACGGCGCAGTGGTGGTCGAGCGTCTGGAAACGTTCGATAACGCGGGCAAAACCTACAGCTATTCGATTCTGCAGGCACCGTTTCCGGCCACCGATTATCTGGCGACGATTCGTGTTGAGGCCCAAGGGCAGGGCGCGAAGGTGACGTGGTCGGGACGCTTTACGGCCAAGGGCGTGAGCGATGAGGAAGTGGTGGCGCTGTTCAGCGGGATCTATCAGGGTGGGCTCGAGGCACTGCGCGCGAACTACCCCGCTTAAGTTTGTTCACTGATCGTTCCCACGCTCCGCGTTCCAGCTCTGGAAGGGACGCTCCGCGTCCCTTCCAGAGCTGGAACGCGGAGCGTCCCTTGAGGCATTCCCACGCAGAGCGTGGGAACGAT
>NZ_JBXAIV010000016.1:0-76654 GCF_058796615.1 Pseudomonas sp. GW823-FHT04A03 | reverse complement strand
GACAGCCAGCACCGCCTGATCGGCCTGACCCGCCCCGACGGCAGCAGCGCCACCTACCAATACGACGCCTTCGGCCGCCGCATCCGCAAAACCGTCGACGGCCAGACCACCGAGTTCTTCTGGCAAGGCGACCACCTGATCGCCGAAAGCAGCAAGGAACAGCACCGCAGCTTCATCTACGAACCCGGCACCTTCCGCCCGCTGGCAATGCTCGACGGCAAAGGCCCGAAACGCGCCTGCCCGTTCTACTACCAGCTCGACCACCTCGGCACCCCGCAAGAGCTGACCGACTACAGCGGCGACATCGTCTGGTCAGCCAAATACAGCGCCTACGGCAAGGTCATCTCGCTGGAGCTCGCGACCGAGGACTACCTGAACCAGCCGCTGCGCTTTCAGGGGCAGTACTTCGATGACGAAAGCGGGCTGCATTACAACCGGCATCGGTACTACGACCCGGACGTGGGACGGTACCTGACGCCGGATCCGGTGAAGCTGGCAGGTGGGCTGAATCAGTACCGGTACGTGCCGAATCCGACGGGGTGGGTGGATCCGTTGGGGTTGACGTCCAATTGTCCGCCGCCGAACAAGCCGGGATGTCCGGTGCCGGATGGGGTGGGTGGTTCGATTGTTGATGAGGGTGAGCCAGCGCTGCCGAAGATGACGGCGCAAGAGCGGAGGGAGAGAATTGATGAGTTGGCGGAGGCGAATGCGAAGAGACGTGTGTGGGAATATGAAAAACGTTATGGAATGCACACTGTCGAAAAACACAGTTCAGAAATTTCTGATAAAGCTCTTGAACAGAGAGCAATCAATGGTGCGAATCCTCACACTGGATTAATCCCAAAAGGTGCAAAGGGCAACCGGAGCTCTCAATTTCATAATTGGCGCATGCATTTGGGCGCGCTAAACAAGGCGATGACGAAGGATAAGAATGGCTTGATTATGCACACCGGAAAAGATCAAAACAAAAATCCAATAGTGAGATTGGAACTACCTGGTGCAGGGCGTGGGTACAGGCCGAATAAAAAAGACGTTCAAAATCCTAGCTTGAATGAAAACTTGAATTGGTTTGAAGTTAAGTTTGATCAGGTGAATACGCAAAACCCGTTTACAGCATTTCCGACCGAGGTGAAGTGATGTTGAAAGATCCATATTTAAATGAAGAGTTTGAACCGGATTTAATGTGGTTTATAGGCGTTTTCGACGTTTATGATCGGGAGGAAACTCGAGGTGCGGAACTCGAGGTTTACAATCCTAATGATTCCGCTGATAGAGAGCTTCTTATCAGGAAGTATTGTCTTAACCTGCCATACCTTTCCTATAGGCATAAGCTAGTGCTATTTGAGAATTTGGAATTGCTGCTCTTGGAGCAAAATTATGACTTTCAAGAACTATTCGAGGTCGATGAATACGAAGCTGCAAGTTGGCCGCGGGGAGAATGGTACTCTCTAGAAGATCCGCGTGGCTTCTTCCAAGATCTTTATAAGCTTGCGAAGGAAGCTTGGGGGGAGGATCTTGCGAAAGCCGCCGGAGAGGATCGGTCCACATGGTAGTTATCGAGCCTTTACATCAGCGATGACCTGAAACGAGCGCCTCGTTAAAAGGTAGCGCGCTTATGCTATCGATAACATGCACGCTATACCCCGGAACATTCTTCGCATGATGCTTCGCCTGCGAAGCCATCTCTGCCAACTGACTCGCATCCAGTTGCGCACACGCTTCAGGATGCAAATGCACCACGCCAATGGACAATGACAGCAAAGGAAACTCCTGACGAATGCCCTGACGATTCGGCGCAACAAAACAACCGGCCTCCAGATGTTCCGGGCGGTAGAATCGTCGACATTGACTCTGGAAATCATCAAGCAATTGGTTCAGCCGTTTGCGCCAATCCTCCGGGCCGAGCACCAACAGGAAATCATCCCCCCCGATATGCCCGACGAAATCGCGGGACGGGTCGACGCGTTCGTTGAGGCATTGCGCCAGACACAGCAACACCTCATCCCCACGCCCATACCCATAGATATCGTTAAAGGGTTTGAAGCTGTCGATGTCGACATAACAAATGACTGACTCGCGCCCTTGTTGTAGTAGTCGGGTGAGGCATTGCTGAATCGGCACATTCCCCGGCAGCAACGTCAGCGGATTGGCATAGCGCGCCTGCTGGATCTTCAGTTCGGTAATCAGTTTGAGCACGTCAATCACCCGGCCCAGGCCGAGGTAGCTGCCGCTGAGGGTGATGATGAAGTCTTCTTCGATGCGTTGTCGGGCGCGGCTCGTGATCAGGCGGCTGACCTGTTGCAGCGACTGGCTCATTTCGACGGCGAGGAAGTCATCGTTCATCAGGCGGCTGATCGGTTTGCGGGCGAACAGGTCGGTGGCGAACGGTTTGAGCAGCGCATCGGACAACGAGTGACGATGAACGATGCCGCACGGCTGACCCTGTTCGTCGAGTACTGCCAGCGAATTCAGGTTGGCCTGACGGCGGAAGGCTTCCAGTACGGTGGCGGTCGGTGTGTCGCGATTCACGGCGGGTTGATCGTTGAGCAGGGCGCTGAGGTCGCTGCCTTCATCGTTCAACGCAACGGCGCTGCTGTCGTGCTTGGGCATTAAGGCGCGAGCATCGCGCGGCGGGTGTTCCTGAGGGCGACCGAGCAGGTAGCCCTGCACCAGATCCACACCCATCTCGGTCAGCACTGCCAGTTCTTCCGGCAACTCGATTCCCTCGGCAATTACCTGCGCCCGGGAGGCCTTGGCGATTTGCAGGATCGATCCAACAAACTCGCGCTTCAATGCGTCTTGGTGAATGCCGTCGATGAAGTGCCGGTCGATCTTCACGTAATCCGGCCGCAGCTCCGACCACAGGCGCAGGCTTGAATAACCCGCGCCCAGATCGTCGAGGGCAATCGAAAACCCCATGGCTCGATAGTGATGCAGTGCGGTTTGCAGCAACTGGAAATCATCGATCGGCGTCTGTTCGGTGAGTTCGATCACCACCTGGCTCGGTGGAATACCAAAATCCTGCAGCAACTGCAGCGTTCGCCCCGGTTGGTGCGCCGCTTCGAGCAAGGATTCCGGAGAGACGTTGAGAAACAACTTGCCCGGCAACTGCTGTTCGTTGAAACGACGACAGGCGCTCTGGCGGCAGGCGATTTCCAGTTCGCTCAAGCGTCCGGCCTGTCGGGCCACGGCGAACAGGGCGATGGGGGAGTGCAGCGGGCTGTTGGACGGGCCGCGGGTCAGGGCTTCGTAGCCGAGAATGCGCCGTTCGGAGAGGCAAATGATCGGCTGGAACAGGCTGTGTAAACCGCTTTGAGTCAGGATCGAGCTCAAGGCACTCAGCTGTTCGGTCGTGGTCATGGCAATCTCTGGCGATAAAAAAAGGACTGGGAGCGTTCTCGATGAAGAGAACCGCTCCCAGTCCTTTATTGCACGACAGAATGATGACTGTTTGATGACGATCCGGGGATCGTCAGCATTAAATTGCCATCACCTTACTTCTTTGCGACCTGGTTGCTCAGCTTCAGGTAATCCAGCAGTACGCGCCCGGTCTCGCTCAGGTAGGCGTCGTCTTCCGGTTTGACCTTGTCCGGCTCGGCGGCTGCCAGGGCGTCGTCGTCTTCTTTCTTCAGCTCTTTGAGCGGTTCTTCGCCTTTGGCCTTGCGACGGATGTTCTCCATCGCCAGTTGCTTGGCGTCGATGTCGGCGTGCTGTGCACGGCGTTCGGCTTCGTTGAGGCTGACGGTTTTTTCTTCCAGCAGCTTCTGCGCCAGGGCCAGCTTGTCACGGATGAACACGAACTCCGCGTCCTTGGCGGAACGGCTGTCATGCTCGGATTTCAGCTGGGCCAAGTACGGCTTGAACGGATCGCTCGCCGGTTTGATCGCCGCGCGGATGGTGTCCCACGGCATGGCTTCCGGCAGGGCGCTTTCGCCGATTTCCTTGGTGTCGATGATCGACGGGTAATCGATGTCCGGCAGTACGCCCTGATGCTGGGTGCTCTGACCGGAAACCCGGTAGAACTTGGCCAGGGTCAGTTTCAGTTCGCCATGGTTCAGCGGCTGAATGGTCTGCACGGTGCCTTTGCCGAAGGTCTGGCCACCGATGATCAGCGCACGGTGGTAGTCCTGCATGGCGCCGGCGAAGATCTCCGAAGCCGAGGCGGACAGGCGGTTGACCAGCAGCGCCATCGGGCCTTTGTAGAACGCGCCCGGGTTTTCATCTTCAAGTACATCGACCCGGCCATCGGCATTACGCACGAGCACGGTAGGGCCCTTGTCGATGAACAGGCTGGTCAGCTCGGTGGCTTCCTGCAGGGAACCGCCGCCGTTGTTGCGCAAGTCGATGACCACGCCGTCGACTTTCTCTTTCTGCAGTTCGGTCAGCAGCTTCTTGACGTCGCGCGTGGTGCTCTTGTAGTCCGGATCGCCGGCACGGAAGGCCTTGAAGTCGAGGTAGAACGCCGGAATCTCGATCACGCCGAGCTTGTAGTCGCGGCCGTCCTGTTTCAGGTTCAGCACGGACTTCTTCACGGCCTGGTCTTCAAGCTTCACCGCTTCGCGGGTGATCGGCACGATCTTGCTGGTCTGGTCGTTCGGCGCATTGCTCGCCGGGATTACTTCCAGACGCACCACAGTGCCTTTCGGGCCACGGATCAGCTTGACCACTTCGTCCAGGCGCCAGCCGACCACGTCGACCATCTCTTTGTTGCCTTGGGCAACGCCGATGATCTTGTCGGCCGGAGCAACCTGCTTGGTCTTGTCGGCCGGGCCTGCCGGCACCAGACGCACGACTTTCACCTGATCGTTGTCGCTCTGCAACACGGCGCCGATGCCCTCGAGGGACAGGCTCATGTTGATGTCGAAGTTCTCCGCGTTATCCGGCGACAGATAGTTGGTGTGCGGATCGTAAGACATGGCGAAGGTGTTGATGTACGCCTGGAAGATGTCTTCGGCGCGGGTCTGGTCCAGACGTGCCAGTTGATTCTTGTAGCGCTTGGTCAGGGTTTCCTGGATCTGCTTCGGCTCTTTGCCTGCGATCTTCTGCCGCAGCACTTCGTCCTTGACGCGTTTGCGCCACAGGTCATCGAGTTCGGCGGTGGACTTGAGCCACGGAGCGTCCTTGCGATCGATCAGCAAGGTTTCCTTGGTGGTGAAGTCCATCTTGTCGACGCCTTTGTTCAGCTCGGCAAGGGCGAAGTCCAGACGCGCCTTCACGCGGTCCAGGTAGCGCTTGTAGATGGTGAACCCGGCGTTGAGGTCGCCGCTCTTGAGGAAGTCGTCGAACTGGGTCTTCCACTTGTCGAATTCGGCGATGTCGCTGGCCATGAAGTAGCTGCGCGACGGGTCGAGCAGCTTGATGTAGCTGTCGTAGATGATCACCGAGCGCGCATCGTCGAGCGGCGGCTTGCTGTAGTGGTGACGCTTGAGCAACTCGACGACGTTCAGACTGGCGATCACTTCGTCGCGATCAGGCTGCAACTTGTCCCAGCTGTTGGCTGCGAATGTGGTGCCCGACACCGGCAACAGACCGATACCGATGAAAAGAGCGAGGGCGGTGCTGGGGAGCAGATGCTTCATGCTGATTCGACGCGGGGACAATTGATAACGCATATTAGGCCGTCTTTGAAGTCGCCGGTACCTCTACGCTCTGTACGATAACTGCTGTTCAGCGTTCGTTCAGACCCCAGGGCCGGTCGCATAATGCAAAAAGCCCGGCGCTACAGCTTCGGGCTCAGTCCAGACTCACTATGGAGGCACTGTGAAGGCATTGCAAGGCGTTGAAGGTCAAGTGGCATGGGTTGATGAACCAAGTCCTACATGTGATGTAGGACAAGTTCGCATCCGGGTGGCGGCAGCGGGCCTCAATCGCGCGGATTTATTACAGAAAGCCGGACTTTATCCACCCCCTCCAGGTGCCAGCCAGGTGCTGGGTCTTGAGTGTTCCGGGGTGATCAGCGAGGTCGGCGCAGGCTCGTCCTGGCAGGTCGGTGACCGGGTCTGCGCCTTGCTGGCCGGGGGTGGGATGGCGCAAGAGGTGGTCGTCGACGGACGGCATGTGTTGCCGGTTCCGGAAGGTGTATCGCTGATTGAGGCCGCTGCCTTGCCAGAGGTGTACGCGACCGTCTGGCTGAATGTGTTTCAACTTGCGGCGCTCAAACCGGGTGAGAAAGTTCTTCTGCACGCCGGAGCCAGTGGCATCGGCTCAGCCGCGATTCAACTGTGCAAGGCTTTCGGCAATCCGTGCTGGGTCAGCGTCGGTTCGGCTGAGCGGCTGGCCTACTGCGAATCGCTGGGTGCCCAGGGCGGGGTTGTTCGCACCGACGATCTGGAAAGCCTGAGGGATTTCGGACCGTTCGATGTGATTCTGGATCCGGTGGGCGGCAACTATTCGGCGTTGAACCTCAAGTTGATGGCTCAGGACGGCCGCTGGGTGCTGATCGGCCTGATGGGCGGCCGCGAGGCAAAACTGGATCTGGCCCAGGTATTGGCAAAGCGCGTGCAACTGCTGGGCTCGACCCTGCGCAGCCGTGACGATCAGTTCAAGGCCGACCTGTTCAGCGATCTGAGCCAACACGTGTGGCCACTGTTTTCCGAAGGGCGCCTGAAGCCGCAACTGGCCAAGGCGTTCCCGATCAAGGATGCCGAGGCAGCGTTCGCCGAGTTGGCGAGCAACACGGTGGCGGGGAAGCTGGTGCTGGTGATCGACGAAAGCCTGAGCTGATCATCGACGCTTGTGGGAGCAGGCCTGCTCCCACAAGGCAATCGCTTACTTCCAGAGATGGATCGGCCAGCCGGATTTCTCGGCCTCTGCAAGCAGTACTGGGTCCGGATTGACCACATGCGGGTAATCCACTTTCAGCAGCAGCGGCAGATCATTGCGTGAGTCGGAATAGAAACTCGCGCCTTCAAGGTTTTCCTCTTCGGCGTCCAGCCACTCCAGCAAACGGGTGATCTTGCCTTCGCGGTAGGTCAGGGTGCCCACGGTGTGGCCGCTGTACACGCCGTGCGCCACTTCCAGTTCGATCCCCAGCACCTCGTCGATGCCCAGCCGTTCGGCAATCGGTTTGACCAGGTGCGTGCCCGAGGCCGAGATCACCAGAATCCGGTCGCCGGCTTTGCGGTGGGCGGCGATGGTCTTGGTGGCGTCGCTGAAGATGATCGGTTCGATGAAGTCTTCAACCCACGGGCCGACCAGATGCTCGACTTCTTCCGGGGTGCGGCCGATCAGCGGTTCGAGGCTGAAGTCCATGTAGTCTTCCATGCGCAACTTGCCATGGCTGTAGGCGTCCATCAGCTCGTTGTTCCTGCGCATGAACGACTCGGGATCGACCCAGCCCAGGCGCCCCATCTGCTCGCTCCAGAGTGTGGCGCAGTCGCCGTGGATCAGGGTTTCGTCCAGATCAAAAATTGCCAGGGCCATCAGTTCAGTTCCCTCTTGGGTGTCAGCAAAGTCATCAGGCTACCTCACACAGGGCGGTGGGATCGATGGAAAGTGACAGGCGCTGACCGTCGGGATGCAGATCCGCCGCCGAACGGTTGAGCACATCCACTACCAGTTCCACGCCCCGGGCTTCGACGCGGTAGCGGATCACGTTGCCCAGCAGACTGTGGCTGCGGATTTGCGCATCGGGTTCACCGCTGAGGCTCAGTTCAATGGCTTCCGGGCGAATCGCGATGCGGTGGTTGATCGGCCGCTGCAACAGCTTCGACGCACTCTCGGCATCCAGCAGGTTGTAGTTGCCGATGAAGCCGGCGGCGAACACGTCGACCGGCGCGGTGTAGAGGGTTTCGGCATCGCCGCTTTGTACGATCTTTCCCTGATTCATCAGGAAAATCCGGTCAGACATGGTCAGGGCTTCTTCCTGATCGTGTGTGACGAAAATCGTGGTCAGGCCGAGTTCGCGCTGGATCTGACGGATCTGTTCGCGCAGGTGTTTGCGAATCCGCGCATCGAGGGCCGACAGCGGTTCATCCAGCAGCAACAGGCGCGGACGGGTCACCAGTGAGCGGGCGAGGGCGACCCGCTGGCATTGACCGCCGGACAGCTGATGCGGATAGCGACTGGCGAAATCGTTGAGTTCAACCAGTTTCAACACTTCGGCAACCCGCTTGTGGCTGTCGTCGGCGTTGACCTTTTGCATGCGCAAACCGAAGGCGACGTTCTGTTCGACGGTCATGTTGGGGAACAGCGCGTAGCTCTGGAACACCATGCCGATCCCGCGTTTCTGCGGGGTGAGCGGCACGATGTCGACGCCATCGAGCAAGATCTTGCCGCCATCCACCGGCGTCAGCCCGGCGATGCAGCGCAGCAGGGTAGATTTACCGCAACCGGACGGGCCGAGCAGGGTGACGAATTCACCCTTCTGGATTTCGCAGTTGATGTCGCTGAACACCGTAGTGCCCGCGTAGTTTTTTTGCAGGTGTTGGACGCTGACATAGCTCATTCGCTTTTGTCCTTGTTCAAGATGTTGGCGACCCAGGTCAGGACCAGCACGAAAAAGAAGTAGGAAATCACCAGCGCACTGGTGAAGTGGCCGCTGCTGTTGCGCATGTTGTTCAGATAAACCTGCAGGGTTTCGTAGCGGGTGCCGACCAGGATGTTGGCGAACACGAACTCACCGAACAGGAACGAGAACGACAGCAGCAACGCGACCATCAGGCCTTTGCGCAGGTTCGGCAGCACTACCAGGAAAGCTGCCTGAAAGGTGCTGGCGCCGAGCAGTTGGGCGGCGTCCATCAGGTCGCGCAGGTTGATCGCTTGCAGGTTGTTGGTGATCGCCCGGTACATGAACGGCAGCGCCACGGTGAAGTAGCAACCGATCAAAATCCACGGCGTGCCGACCATCGCAAACGGCCCGGAACCGTAGAGCTGCAACAGCCCCACCGACGACACCACTGGCGGCACCGCGAAGGGCAGCAGGATCAGGATGTTCATCAGCGCATCGAGCTTCGGGAAGTGGTAATGCACCACGAACAGCAGCGGCAGGATCAGCACCACCGACAGAATCAGCGCGCCGACACACACCAGCAACGACTGACCGAAGGCGTGCAGAAAACGCGGATCGCTCCACAACTGGATGTACCACTTGAAGGTGAAACCGCTGGGCAGGATGGTGGCCGACCAACTGCTGGCGATCGAGTAGATCAGCGTGCCCACCAGCGGCAGCAGCAGGATGGCGAACAACAGATAGACCACGACGCGGTGGTAGACGCCGGCCGTACCGGATTCAGCGCGAGACATGGTAGCTCCTCTTCAGCAGCAGTTGATGCACGACGGTCACCAGGGTCATCAGCGCCACCAGCACCACGGCCAGGGCACTGGCCAGGTTCGGATCGAGAGAAATGTCGCCAGAGACCATCGCCGCAATCCGGATCGGCAGTACGTTGAAGTTGCCGGTGGTCAGCGCGTACACCGTGGCGTAGGCGCCGAGGGCGTTGGCCAGCAGGATCACGAAGGTGCCGAGCAGGGCCGGGGTCAGTACCGGCAGGCCGATGTGGCGCCAGAACTGCCAGCCGTCGGCACCGAGCAATGCGGCGGATTCGCGCCAGTCTTCGCGTAGGGCGTCGAACGCCGGGTATAGCAGCAGGACGCCCAAGGGAATCTGGAAGTAGGTGTAGAGGATGATCAACCCGGTTTTCGAATACAGGTTGAAGTCTTCGATGATCCCGGCCTGCTTCAACATGATGGTGATGCTGCCGTTGAAGCCGAGCAGGATGATGAATGCAAACGCCAGCGGCACGCCGGCGAAGTTGCTGGTCATGTTGGCGAAGGCGTTGACGAAGTTGCGCAGTTTCGAATCGACCCGGCGCAGCGAGTACGCACCCAGCACCGCGATGATGATGCCGAACACACTCGACCAGAAACTGATTTCGAGGCTGTACTGGATCGCCTGCAGATAGAACTTCGAACTGAAGATCTTGCTGAAGTTGGCGAACCCCCAGCCGAACTCTTCCGACTGCAGGCTGTTGATCATCACCCAGATCAGCGGGGCGATTTCGAACACGATAAAGAACAGCGCGAAAGGCACCAGGCACAGGGCTGCCAGCCATTTGCCGCGAGTCATTGAGTTCACTTGAGCAACTCCCGGCACACAGGTTTGTCGTGGGGCACGCCGAGCAGCTCGCAGACCGTGCCGCAGATGTCGGTCTGCTTCGGCGTGGCGTCGGTGTTCAGGCTGAAGGCATCACCGAGTACGAACAACGGCACCTGACGTTCTTCCGGCAGCAGGCCGTTGTGCGAGCGGTCGTTGTTCATGCCATGGTCGGCGGTCACCAGCACCTGGCAGCCGGCGTCGAGCCAGCCTTGCAGGTAGTCGGCGAGGATGATGTCGGCGCTGCGCGCACTGTTGCGGTATTGCGGGGTGTCGAGGCCGTGCTTGTGGCCGGCGTCGTCGATGTTCATCGGATGGATCAGCAGAAAGTCCGGGGCGTGGCGCAGACGCAGGTTTTCGGCGTCGGCGAACAGGTGCGAGTCCGGGTAGTGATCGTTCCAGTAGAAGTGGCCGTGCTGGATCGGCAGTGTCGGGTCATCGGTATGCCGGTCCCGTGCGGCAACGAACGGCGAGCGGTTGTAGAGCTCGCTGACCCAGTGGTACGCCGCAGCGGCGGTTTTCAGACCGGCATCACGGGCATAGTGATAGATGCTGCGCTGGTTGGACAGGCGCGAGACGTTGTTGTGGACGATGCCGCTGTCGATCGGCGGTATGCCCGTGAGGATGCATTCGTAAAGCGGTCGGGACAGGGCCGGCAGCTCGCACTCCAACTGATAGAGCGCGGCGCGTCCTGCGCCAACGTAAGCCTGCAGATGCCCCATGGCGTGACGCGCGACCTCGTAGTTGAGGCCGTCGAGCACGACAAGGATGACAGTGTGCTTCATAGGGGCAAAAACTCCGCGAAACAGAAAATTTCAGATTCAGTCGGGAGCCCCTGTAGGAGCGAGCTTGCTCGCGAAGGCGTCGTGTCAGCCAACATCAATGTTGAATGAAAGACCGCATTCGCGAGCAAGCTCGCTCCCACAGGGATCTCCAGCAATCCCGGAAGCGGGATTTACGGGCTTACTTCATTTCTACGATGACTTCTTCGTTCCACTTCTGCGGCAGGGCCTTGGAGGTTTTTTCCCACGCATCGGCGTCCTTGATCGGGGTGACCTTCTTGTACTGCTCGTTTGGCAGCAGCTTGGCTTTCACGTCTTCCGGCAGTTGCAGGTGCTCGGCGCGGATCGGGCGGGCGTTGCCACGGGCGAGGTTGGTCTGGCCGGCGTCGCTGAAGATGTATTCGCGGGTCAGCTTGGCGGCGTTCGGGTTCTTCGCGTATTTGTTGATGATGGTGGTGTAGCCGGAAATCACCGAACCGTCAGACGGGATCAGCACCACGTAGTCATCCGGGTTGGCCATCTTGGCCTTGTAGCTCAGGCCGTTGAAGTCCCAGACCACGCCGACTTCGATCTCGCCTTTTTCCATGGTGGCGATGGTCGGGTTGGCCATCGACAGGCGACCCTGCTTGGCGATGTCTGCGAACAGCAGCAGGGCAGGCTGGATGTTTTTCTCGTCGCCGCCGTTGGCCAGTGCTGCGGCGAGCACGCCGTTTGCCGCTTGTGCAGCGGTGCTCACGTCACCGATGGAAACCTTGTATTTGCCGCCCTTGAGGTCAGCCCATTTGGTCGGTACTTCGGAACCGTGCAGCAGCTTCTTGTTGACGATGAAGGCGATGGTGCCGGTGTAGGCCAGTGCCCAGTTGCCGTCCTTGTCCTTGGCCCATGCAGGCACTTGATCCCAGGTGGTCGGCTTGTACGGTTGCACCACGCCCTGCTTGACCGCGATTGGGCCGAAGGCTGCGCCGACGTCGCCGATGTCGGCGGTGGCGTTGTCTTTCTCGGCGGCGAACTTGGCGATTTCCTGGGCCGAGCTCATGTCGGTGTCGATGTGTTTCAGGCCGTAGTTCTTGGCCAGGTCTTCCCAAGTGCCTTTCCAGTTGGCCCAGTCATCGGGCATGCCGACGCTGTTGACGGCGCCTTCCGCTTTCGCAGCGGCTTCGAGGGTTTTCAGATCATCAGCCGCCATGGCGGCGGTGCACATGGCAATGGTCGAGCCTAACAGTGTTGCCAGGAAAAGCTGTTTCATTCCGAAGCTCCTTGGTCGTGTTCAACGCTGCGATTGCGGTTTGTGTTGGTCTAGGTCAGCAATACCTAAGCCAATGTAGGGGGGCTGGATGACACTTTGATGTCGGCGGATACCCGACCCGCGTTTTATTTCTCCGGTATCGACGGCTGCCCGCTAAGCGTAGACCACCCGCAAAGTCCCGGTGGGCAAGGGACTTGGCCGATGTATTGCAAGTTGTCAGGGCGACCGTTCGGTAGTTTTGTCATCTCTCGGTCATCTGCACTGCCTAGGCTTGCAACACCACCAAACGGCGCAATCGCTGTGCGGTTTTGCCCCGAAACAGTGCTGGTCTAGTCCAGATAGGTAACGTTGATGCGCGATGAGGCAACAAAAGCGGTGACAGCGATTGGCCAGATCCTTCAGGAGCAGCTCGACCATGGGTTGCTGGCGGCGGGGAGCAAGTTGCCGGCCGAGCGCAAGCTCAGTGAGCTGTTCGGCACGACGCGGATTACGGTACGGGAAGCCTTGTTGCAGCTGGAGGCGCAAGGGCAGATTTATCGCGAGGAGCGGCGGGGCTGGTTCGTGTCGCCGCCGCGTCTGGCCTACAACCTGATGCAGCGCAGTCACTTTCACGCGATGGTCAGTGCGCAGGGGCGGGTGCCGTCGACCGAGGTGATTTCGGCGCGGTTGCAACCGGCTTCAGCGGCGGTCTGTGCGTGGTTGCAGTTGCCGGCGTTGTCGAGCGTGATCCAGATTTGCCGGTCGCGGCGGATCGATGGGCGGCTGGTGTTGTATGTGGAGCATTATCTGAATCCGCAGTTTTTTCCGGGGATTCTGGAGTTTGATTTGAATCAGTCGATTACCGAGCTTTATGCGCGGCATTACGATTTGCATTATGGGCGGGTGCGGTTCGAGATTGTTCCGACGTCGTTGTCGGTGGAGGCGGCGGCGGGGTTACGGGTTTCGGTGGGGAGTCCGGGGTTGAGGATTGCTCGGGTTAATTATGATCAGTTTGGGCGGTTGATTGATTGTGATCTGGAGTTTTGGCGGCATGATGCGATTCACGTTGGGGTTGATGTGGTTTGATCGCTTTGTGTGAATATCCGTTTCTTCGGGTGTTGCGACTTATGGTTCCGCCCTTACGGCGGGTCACTTTTGGCAAACGCCCCAAAAGTAACCAAAAGGTCTGGGCCCCTGCGTTCGGCACCTCGCCTGGGCTCGGTGTTCCTTCGTTACGGGATTCATCCGGGGGCATCGCCTACGGTTTGCTTCGCTGCACCTCCTCTCGATGCATGCGGCTTCGCCGCACGGTCGCTGCGCTCCCACCCCCGGATGAATCCCTCCACTCAGCCTGCCGATGGGGCCAAAAGATCAAAAGCTTTTCTCGAGCTAACGCTCATCGTGGTGAGTGGTGGCTTGCCAGCGAAGAGGGCTTTGACGGCGGCTCTATTCTTGAGTTTGGCCACCACCACCTGCGGTGATCACCTGCACGTTCATCCTCGGCGTCGCCAGGTCCAGGCCGGCTTCATCCAGATGTCGTTTGAGCGATAGGTTGAACGCTCGTGAAACTTCCCATTGTTTGATCGGTGCGGTTTTGAATCTTGCGCGCAGTATCGCGTTGCCGGATTCAAAGCTTTCCACGCCCTGAAATTCCAGTGGCGACCAGATGTTGCGTCGTTGTAGAGGGTCGGTGCGCATTTTCTGGCCGACGTCGCGCATCAGTTTGATGGCTTCGTCGATGCTCATGTTGAAGGGCACGGCCACGCGGAAGATGGCGTAGCCGAATTCGCGGGAGTAGTTTTTGATGCTCTTGATTTCGCTGAACGGGATGGTGTGGACGATGCCGTCGATGTCTCGCAGGCGGACGGTGCGGATGGTCAGGCCTTCGACGGTGCCCAGGTGGCCACCGACGTCGACGTAGTCGTCGATAGCCAGGGAGTCTTCGATGATGATGAACAGGCCGGTGATCAGATCCGCTACGAGTGACTGGGCGCCGAAGCCGATGGCCAGGCCGATGACGCCGGCACCGGCCAGCAGGGGCGTGACGTTCATGCCCATGTTCGCCAGCGCGACGATCAGGGCGATGATGAAGATCGCCACGAACAGCACGTTGCGGATCAGCGGCATCATGGTTTGCGCGCGGGCGTTGGCCAGGCCCTTGCGTGAGCGGGTGAGGGCGTGGTGCACGGCGGTGTCGCTGAGGATCCAGATCAGCCAGGCGAAGATCAGCGTGCCGATCAGGCTGAACAGTTTGACGCTGACGTCGTGGCCTTCGCCTTCGGTGAAGCCGATCAGGGACATGCCCCAGACCCGCAGGCCGAGTTCGATGAACGCCAGCCACACCAGCAAATGGGCGAGGGTGTAGAAGAAGCTTTTCAGGCGCTCGGAATACAGCGCGTGGCGTTTCGGCCCGCGTTGGGGTTTGAGGGCGTGGCGGCGGACGAGGCCGTTGATGACCATGCACAACACCAGCAGCACGGTGCAGATCAGCGACTGGCGCAGGGCGGTGCTGGTGTCGCCGGCGGAGACGAAGGTGGCGAACAGCGAAATGCCCACCAGTACCAGCGCCGGGATGTACCAGAAGGTGCCGAGGATTTCGATGGTGTCGCTGAGAGCGCGGCGGGTCAGGCGGCGGGACAGGGGCTGGTTGCGGATCAGGTGGGCGATCGGCCGGCGGAAACGCAGGATGAACAGGCCGGTCGACAGCGCCGCGAGGACGTTGGCGACGGTGGCGGCGGTGTGGGCCAGGTGTACGCCGAGGGCGGCCACCAGTTTTGGATCGCTCAGGGCTTCACCGAAGGCGGCGAAGCTGCCGATCAGCCACAACGGGCGGAAGGCCTGGTGACGCAGGATGTACAACGCGCGATGGCGGTGCGGGCCGTCGAGTACGGAGAAGGCGATCACGCAGATCGCCGAGAAACAGGTGCCGACCACCAGCGCATAAGCCAGCACCATCGCCAGGCTTTTGCCCAGTGACGAGGGCAGTGCGTAGCTCATGTAGACCGTGATCACCAACGCGATCAGCCAGGGCCCGAGCTTGCGCAGGGCGAAGCGCAGCATGTCGAGGGCCCGGGGGTTTTGCGGCAGTTCTTCGGTCAGGCCGAAGCGCATGCGTACCCGGTGGCCGAGCCAGATCAGCGCGGCGGCGAGCAGGCTCCAGACCGCGAGGATCACGGCGAAGGCGAAGATGATCGGCAGCCATTCGCTGGCCGGCAGCATCAGGCCTTTCAATTCGTCCTTGGCCATGTCGAATTCGGCGGACCAGCGATTGAGCGGGCTGTCGGCGCCGGTAAACTGTTTTTCGAAAGTGGCGAGGGTGCCGCCGATCAGTCCCAGCACGCCTTCTTCGGGGCTGGCCTGGGCTTTTTTCGTGGCGTCGCGCAGTTTTTTCAGGTCGGTCAGCAACTGGGCGCGTTGCTTGTCGTTTTCCAGCGACTTGATGACTTCGTCCAGCGACTGGCCGAGCGGTTCCTGAGCCTCGGGCTGAGCCTTGCCGGAGCCCGTGAGCAGTCCCGGCAGGCCGGCAGCGTCGGCAGGTGCCGGCGACATCAGGGTCATCAGGCAGACGAGGAACAGGCAGGGCAGGGCAAAAAGACGAGCGAACACTAGGCGGTCAACCTCGCAAGGGGCGGATCGGGCGAGTGTACGAGCCCGCCAGATTCAATGCGAGCCGGGCGCGGATTTATTCGTTGAGTTTGGCGAGGATCTTGTAGACCACGGTGGCCAGGATCATCAGCATGCCGATCCACATGGCGAACACACCGGCGTTCTTGTCACGGAAGTTGAAGCCGATGGCCAGCAGAATCATTCCGCAGAGGATGGGAATGAGCATGGAGTGGAACGCAGACATCGAGATCATGGCGACAGCCTTGTCGAAAGGGATTATTCAAGTCTAGGTGGGTTTTCGATGGACGGTGCTGATGTGTATCAGAAATAGCCGGTTCTACAGGCCAGGGGATCGCAGCTCCGCGCTGCGATCCCGGCTGTTTCTTATGGCAGCTCGCGGCTGGCGTAGAACGCGCTCAGCACTTTGACCAGGTGAGCCAGGTCATGGCTGCCGCACAGTTCGCGGATCGAGTGCATGGCGAAGGTCGGCAGGCCGATGTCGACGGTGCGCACGCCCAGATGGCTGGCGGTGATTGGGCCGATGGTCGAGCCGCAACCCATGTCGCTGCGCACCACGAAGCTTTGCACTGGCACTTCTTCAGCCATGCACAGATGACGGAAGAAGCCGGCGGTTTCGCTGTTGGTGGCGTAGCGCTGGTTGCTGTTGACCTTGATCACCGGGCCGGCGTTGAGTTTCGGGCCGTGGTTGGCGTCGTGCTTCTCGGCGTAGTTCGGGTGCACGCCGTGGGCGTTGTCGGCCGAGACCAGCAGGGATTTCTGGATGGTGCGTACGAATTCGTCACCTTCCGGCAGCAGACGACGCAGGGTCTGTTCGAGCATCGGGCCATCAGCGCCGCACGCCGAGCAGGAGCCGACTTCTTCGTGGTCGTTGCACACCAGCACGCAGGTTTCTTCGGTGTCGGCGGTCAGCAAGGCTTGCAGGCCGGCGTAGCACGACAGCAGGTTGTCCAGGCGCGCGCCGGCGATGAAATCGCCGTGCAGGCCGATGACCGCAGCGCTCTGAGTGTCGTAGAAGCTCAGCTCGTAATCGAGCACCACGTCGGCGTTGAGGCCGTGTTCGCGGGCCAGTTGATCGGTGAGCACCGCACGGAAGTCCACGCGCTCGTCACCGGCGAACTGAGCAAGGATCGGCGGCAGTTCGGTCTGGGCATTGATCGGCCAGCCCTGATTGGCTTCACGGTTGAGGTGAATGGCCAGGTTGGGAATGATCGCGATCGGGGCTTTGAAGTCGATCAGCTGGCTTTCGACCTTGCCGTCGCGGCGGAAGGTGACGCGGCCGGCCAGCGACAGGTCGCGGTCGAACCACGGCGCCAGCAGTGCGCCGCCGTAGACTTCGACACCGAGCTGCCAGAAGCCCTGGCGCTGCAATTCAGGTTGTGGTTTGACCCGCAGGCACGGGCTGTCGGTGTGGGCGCCGACCAGACGGATGCCGTCGTGCAGCGGCGAGTTGCGGCCCATCTTGATCGCGACAATCGAGGAATCGTTGCGAGTGACGTAGTAACGCCCATTGGCTTCGGTGTGCCAGGTTTCGCGCTCGTCGAGGCGCACATAACCGGCGGCCTCCAGGCGTTGAACAAGGCTGGCGGTGGCGTGGAACGGGGTAGGGGAGGCCTTGAGGAAGTCGATCAGGCCTTGGTTCAACTCTTCGCGCATAAGAAGCTCCAGACAGCAATGGGCGGGAGTTTAACGCATCGGCCTGATGCTTGGGACATGACATGTGCCGCTCGCGTCAACGAGCGGCGGCCACGCGTTTTTTCAGGTAGTTCATGATCGCTTTTTCGTCTTCAGGCTTGTCCGGGCGAGGCAGCTGTTTTGGCCAGCGACTCTGTTCCAGAAGCTTCTTCTGACGACTCTCGTCCCAGCGCAGGATTTCCCGCGAGGCGCATTCCCACCATTCATGACGACAGGCGCTGTAGTAAGGGTGATCCGGTGCGGCGCTGCCGTACAACAGATCCCGGCCGACCTTGCGCATGGCACCGCTCTGATTGCGCAACTTCCATTTGATCTTCAGGCGCTGCCAGGCGGACGGAAAGGGTTTGACCCGAGGCACGTCAGTGCACAGGTCCACCAGTCGCTGGCTGAATTTCTCGCCGTGCTGAGCGAAGAAAAACGCCTGCATCGCGTGGAAGAAGCGTTTTTCCGCGAAGTAGTGGTAGACGTGTTTGCGCGCTTCCACCACCGGCCGTTCGCGCATTGCGTAGGACAGGGCAATCTGCTCGATGGTGTGAATCTCGAACCCGCCGGCCGTCCACTCATCGATCAGGCGGATCGACTCTTCGAACAGCGCAGAGTCGCGGTCGGTGACGCCACACAGGCCGCTGTTATAGAGCTTGAAGCCGTTCTGCGGGGAAACACCGTGGACGCCGAGGTCGCGAGCGAGCTTCAGGTAGTCAGGCCGTTCGAACACATCTTTCCAGTCGTATTCGAAGCGGTCCATCACCGACTGATTCGCATCGATGTATTTGAACAGGCTGTTCGGGTCGCTGGTGAACAGCGTATCCGTGTCGACGAACAGGGTTTTCTCGGCCAGTTGCATGCCGGCGGCAATCGCGCAGGCCTTGCGCCGATGGTGGTAGCCATTCTGCCCTTGCCAGCGAGTCAGGGTCGCTTCGTCGAGCAATACGGTGTCGACTGGCCAGCCTTCGTAGTCTTGCGGCCGGTCAGTGAGAATCCTGATCGCCGGACGTTTACCGTTTTTGGCCTGGGACAGGGCGGTCAGGATGCTGAACTTGGCTTCGCGCCGGTAGACATCCTGATTGCCGTAAATCAGGTACAGCAGCTGATGTCGGGCTTTCTTGACCGGTGTTGCCAGAGTATCGATACAACTCATCCGAAACAGAATCCTTTAAAACGGTGCCGGGCATTCGAAACGCATACGTTCGCCGGACTGGGGATGGGTGAAGCTGAGCATGCTCGCGTGCAGGCACAGACGCGGCCAGGCGGCCAAGGCTTGTTCGTGAGCGTAGAGGCCGTCACCGAGCAGTGGATGACCGATCGACAGCATGTGCACGCGCAACTGGTGCGAACGCCCGGTGATCGGCGTGAGCTCGACGCGACACCAGTCGCCGCAGCGCTCCAGCACGCGCCAGAAGGTCAGGGCGTGTTTGCCGAGTTCGTGATCGACCACGTGGCGCGGTTTGGTCGGCGGGTCGTAGCGCAAGGGCAGATCAATGCTGCCGCTGTCCAGTTCCGGCTGGCCCCAGCACAACGCGGTGTAGGCTTTTTCGGTTTCACGGTCATGAAACTGCCGCGACAGTTCGCGATGGGTGTCGGCGTCGCGGGCGAGCAGAATGATCCCCGACGTTTCCCAGTCCAGGCGATGGACGATGCGGGCTTCCGGGTAGCCGTTTTCCTGCAGGCGGGTGATCAGGCAGTCCTTGTTGTCGTCGGCCCGGCCAGGGACGGAGAGCAACAGGGTGGGTTTGTTCACCACCAGAACGGCGGCGTCCTGATGAATGATTTGGACGTTGGACAACGGCATTAAAACAGCCTCGTAACAAATGCCAACGGCGGCTCAGGGCCCCTCCGGTGTCGGAAGGGCCCTGAGCCGCCGTCGTTCCTGCCGGATCGACTTAGCGGTCTGGCAGGGTGATGTTGAGTTCCAGAATCGAGCAGCTGCCCTGGCTCTCCAGTGCCACATGTACGTCGTCGTTGCCGATGTTGACGTACTTGCGGATCACTTCCACCAGTTCCTTCTGCAAGGAAGGCAGGTAGTCAGGGGTGCTGCGCTGGCCGCGTTCATGCGCCACGATGATCTGTAGACGCTCTTTCGCGACCGAGGCGGTACTTGGCTTTTTGTTGGCACGAAAGAAGTCAAAAAGGTTCATTACCTACCTCCAAACAGACGCTCGAAGAATCCCTTCTTCTCGACATTCAGGAACCGGTGTTCTTTTTCCTTGCCCAGCAGGCGATCAACGGTATCGCTGTAGGCCTGGCCGGCGTCGCTTTGATCATCGAGGATCACAGGGACGCCCTGGTTGGAGGCCTTGAGTACGGCCTGGGATTCCGGGATGACGCCCAGCAGGCGCACGGCGAGGATTTCCTTGACGTCTTCGACGCCGAGCATTTCGCCCTTTTCGACGCGCTCCGGGTGGTAGCGGGTGATCAGCAGGTGTTCCTGGATCGGCTCTTCGCCACGTTCGGCGCGACGGGACTTGCTGGCCAGCAGGCCGAGCATGCGGTCCGAGTCACGTACCGAGGATACTTCCGGGTTGGTCACGACGATCGCTTCGTCAGCGAAGTACATGGCCAGGTGGGCGCCTTTCTCGATGCCTGCCGGGGAGTCGCAGACGACGAACTCGAATTGTTCCTTGAGCTCCATCAGGACTTTTTCCACGCCTTCGACGGTCAGCGCGTCTTTGTCGCGGGTCTGGCTGGCAGCCAGTACATAGAGGTTTTCCAGGCGCTTGTCTTTGATCAGGGCCTGTTGCAGGTTGGCTTCGCCGTTCACGACGTTGACGAAGTCATACACCACGCGGCGCTCGCAACCCATGATCAGGTCAAGGTTACGCAAGCCCACGTCGAAGTCGACGATCACTGTTTTGTGGCCGCGCAGAGCGAGGCCGGTACCGATAGCGGCGCTGGTGGTGGTCTTACCCACACCACCCTTGCCGGATGTAACCACGAGAATCTTGGCCAAGGTGTTTCACCCCTAAGGAAGAAGGACTGTTCAGCCCCTGAAAAACATCTCTAGAAAACTACTGCAGTCGGACAGCCTTGGCTGGAATTCGGCTTTTGGCCTTTTTCCTACTTCGTTTGAGCCGTTTTCGCTACGTTTTAGAGATGCTTGGAAAATGCGGCAGTATCCGTTAAAGCCGAATGATGTTCAACACGTCGCCCGACAGGCTGACCTGTACGCCCGAACCCCACATCGGATCGCGACGCAGGTCCTCGGAAACCTTGTAATGGCCTGCGATGGAGATCAGTTCAGCGCTCAATTGCTGACAGAAAATCCGCGCCTTGGTGTCGCCCTTGACCCCGGCCAGCGCACGACCGCGCATCGGGCCGTATACATGGATGTTGCCATCGGCGAGAAGTTCCGCCCCCGGGCTGACCGAGGAAACCACCACCAGATCGCCACCTTGCGCATATATCTGTTGGCCACCACGTACTGGCGTGGTGATAACGCGGGTCGGTTTGACGGCTGGCTCCGGCGGCTTTTCCGGCTTCTTCGGTGCGACGGGCTCAGCGCTTTCCAGCGGTCGTTCGCGGGCGCCGGACGGCGGCAGCACCGGGATGTCGATGGCGATGGCGGCGGCGATGTCTTCGATGCGGCTGGCGCGGATCGCCAGGGTGCGCAGGCCGTGCTGGCGGCACACGCGCATCAGGCCCGGCAGGTCGACAGCGCCCTCGCTTGGTGGCAGTTTGTCCAGCGCCAGAACCAGCGGCGCGTTGCTGAAGAAATTCGGTGCCTGGGCGACTTTGGCGGCCAATTGCCGATCGAGGCTGTCCAGGTCGTTGCGGGACAGCTCCAGCACTGTAATGGCGAGCATGCTGCCCTTCAGCTGGAACACGGGATCTTGGTCTTTCGGTTCGGTTTGGCTCATGTCGGCATACAACGGCTTGTCACTAAAAGTGCCGAGACTTATAACGAGAACGCCCGCAGGCCGCAAGCCGGGTCGAACGATGTAGAATGCGCGGCCACTGTATTTACGGAAGCTTTAATGGATCGCCCGCGTTTTCGAAAAGCATTTCTTGCCCCACGCTTCTGGCCGCTCTGGTGCGGCCTCGGGCTGTTGTGGCTGATCGTGCAGCTGCCGTATCCGGCCTTGCTGGCCATCGGTCGCTTTCTCGGTGCCTTGATGTATCGCTTCGCCGGCGACCGGCGGCGCATTGCCAAGCGCAATCTGGAACTGTGTTTCCCGGAAAAATCCGCCGCCGAACGCAAGCGCCTGCTCAAGGAAAACTTCGCTTCCACCGGCATCGCCTTCTTTGAAATGGCGATGAGCTGGTGGTGGTCGCGTCAGCGCCTGGCGAAACTGGCCCACGTCGAAGGCCTGGAGCACCTGCAAAAGGCCCAGCGCGAAGGCAAGGGCGTGATTCTGATGGCGGTGCATTTCACCACCCTGGAAATCGGCGCAGCGCTGCTTGGCCAGCAGCACACCATCGACGGCATGTACCGCGAACACAAGAACCCGCTGTTTGACTTCGTCCAGCGTCAGGGCCGCGAGCGGCACAACCTTGACTCGCTGGCGGTGGAACGTGACGACGTGCGCGGCATGCTCAAGCTGCTGCGCGCAGGTCGGGCGATCTGGTACGCACCGGATCAGGACTACGGCGCCAAGCAAAGCATCTTCGTGCCGCTGTTCGGCATTCAGGCCGCGACGGTTACTGCCACCAGCAAGTTCGCCCGTCTGGGCAAGGCGCTGGTGGTGCCGTTCACTCAGGAGCGTCTGGCCGACGGCAGCGGTTATCGTCTGGTGATTCATCCGCCGCTGGAAGGTTTCCCGGGCGAGACCGAAGAAGAAGATTGCATCCGCATCAATCAGTGGGTCGAAGGCGTGTTGCGTGAGTGCCCCGAGCAATACCTGTGGGCACACCGGCGCTTCAAGAGCCGGCCACCGGGCGAGCCGAAGCTGTACGCCAAACGCGGTTGATTGACCCATCCCCATAAGCACCACGGAGCGTTGCGATGAGCCCAGCTGAACCGGTCACAGGTTTGATTCTTTCCGGCGGCGGGGCTCGGGCGGCGTATCAGGTGGGGGTGCTGGCGGCGATTGCCGAATTGCTGCCGTTGGGGGCGGACAATCCGTTTCCGGTGATCGTCGGCACCTCGGCCGGGGCGATCAACGCGGTCAGCCTGGCCAGCGGCGCGACTGATTTTCGCGCCGCCATCGAACGCCTGACGCTGTTCTGGCAAGGCTTTCGCAGCCATCGCGTGTTGCGCAGCGACTGGCCGGGAGTGATCCGCCAGGCCAGTCGTTTCGTCAGTCACAGTCTGTTGGGCATGGGCCGGCAAATGCCGGTGGCGCTGCTCAACAGCTCGCCGCTGCGTCATCTGCTCAACGAAAAACTGCACATGCCCGGCATCGCCGAGTCCATCGCCCGCAAGCAATTGCACGCGGTGGCGGTGACGGCGTTCGGCTACGAGTCGGGGCAGGCGGTGACCTTCTATCAGGGCGGCGGCACCATCGATTCCTGGCTGCGTCACCGGCGTATCGGTGTGCCGACGCAGTTGTCGGTGGAGCACTTGCTGGCCAGTTCGGCGATCCCGCTGTTGTTCGCGCCGGTGAAGATCGGCGATGAATATTTCGGTGATGGCGCGGTGCGACAGTCGGCGCCGATCAGCCCGGCGCTGCACCTGGGCGCGAGCCGGGTGCTGGTGGTGGGCGTCAGCGGCAATCCGCGCGGTTTTGATCCGGCGCAACCGCTGGAGCGCACTTACACCGGGCAGCAGCCGACGCTGGCGCAGATCGGCGGGCACATGCTCAACAGCACCTTCATTGATAGCCTGGAAAGCGACATCGAGCTGCTTCAGCGTCTGAACCAGTTCAGTCATCTGATGCCCGAAGGCACGCCGACCCGCGCGTTGGGTGTGGCGCCGGTGGAAGTGTTGGTGATTTCACCAAGTCAGCCGATCGATGAAATCGCGGCGCGGCATCGTCAGGAATTGCCGGCGGCGTTGCGGTTGTTTCTGCGTGGGCCGGGAGCGACCAAGACGAGCGGGGCAGGGGTGTTGAGTTACTTGCTGTTCGAGGCGGGGTATTGCAGCGAATTGATCGACCTTGGGCGACGCGATGCCCTGGCCAAGCGCGATGAGCTGAGCCGGTTTCTCGGGATTGGCGAGGCGCTGGTTTCGGCCTGAGATTTGGGGTGCAGCAATCGCTGGCAAGCCAGCTCCCACAGGTTCTTTGGCGTACACAAATGCTGTGAACGACGCATGACCCTGTGGGAGCGAGCTTGCTCGCGATCGCGTCCGTGAGGACGCCGCACTATCAGAAGTGGAACTTCACCAGGAAGCTGGTCACGTTCTGATTGGTGGTGAAGGCCTTGGTGTCGTCGATACCGTACTTGTCTTTCCAGTAGTCGTATTCAACACCGACGTACAACTGCTTCTCGCCGAAATTCAGCGCCTTGCCCAGGTCGTATTTGACCTGCGGGTTGAAGTGCAGGTTGGCGTGGTATTCGCCTTTGTTGTTGACGTCGTTGTCGACCACCCAGTCCATGTAGCCGTCGATCAGGATGTTCGAGTCGCCCACCGGAATGGTGTAGGACCACACTGGTGTGATCTGCCAGACGTTGTCACCCGGACGCGAGCCTTCAGTGTGGCGCTGGTAGAAGTTCAGCTGGAAGTAGTCGAAGCCCGGAATGGCCAGGTCGAAGCCCGGGCCGATCAGGTAGGACTCGGTGTCACCCTCGCCGAACTCGTAGGTCATCGCCAGCAGGACGTCCTTGATCGGGCCGAACTCGATCTTCTGGTCGAGAACCTTGCCCAGCGAGATGCGTGGCTGGAATTCGCCGTAGTAGGTGTTCGGACCGTTGTTGAAGTCCTTGTCACCGTTGTAGAAGATCTTGTCGAGGAAGAAGAAGTTGTCCCCGTACTTCCACGCATCGGCGTGCTCGAAGGTCACGGTCTGCTGGATGGCCGGGTTGACCTTGAAGTCTTTGCCGTAGAGGTAGGTCAGGCTGTTGTTCTGCCATTGCAGCAGGCCGTCGGCCATGGCCTGACCCCCTGCCAGCAGCGATCCCGCAAGCATCAGGCTGGTGCACATACGTTTCATTCGGTTGCTCCCAAAGTAGGTGTTCCACGTTTATTTTTTTGAGTCGGCGCTCTGGTGTGGCGCCTTTTTTCGTTGCAGCAAAAATCATCCATTCGGTCAGCTTTCATGCTGTTAGCAAGAGCTGAGCCAAGGCTTTTCGAAAAGCAAAAAAACGCCCGTCGGCTGCTGAAAAACAGTCGATTGAGCGTGTTTTCGGGATGCCTCGGTACTGACCGCGGCCGGGATAAGTTGGCTTTTCGGTCAGGAATTAAATTCGGGCTTTTTTTTAGACCGAATTCAGGAGGCCGCGGAGAATACTGACTCAACGGCCAGGCCTCAAGTGCCCCGCAACAGAGCACCGACGACAGGTAGGGGGCACGGTTGCGGGTCATCTTAGAAGTGCACCTTCACCAGCAGGCTGGCGGTGTTCTGGTTGGTGTCGAAACTGTGGGTGCTTTCGACCCCGTATTTGTTTTTCCAGTAGCTGTATTCGGTGCCGACGTACACCTGCTTTTCACCCCAGCCGAGGGCTTTACCCAGGTCGTATTTGATCTGCGGGTTGATGTGCAGGTTGGCGTGATAGGTGCCGCGTGAGTTCTGATCGTTGTCGACCACCCAGTCCAGATAGCCATCGATCAGCAGGTCGGAATTGCCCACGGGAATGCTGTAGGACCAGCCGGGAGTGATCTGCCAGACGCCGTCGCCGGGGCGCGGGCCTTCGGTCTGGCGGCGATAGAAGTTCAGGGTGAAATAGTTGAAGCCCGGCACCTTGAGGTCGAAGCCGGGGCCGATCAGATAGGCCTCGCTGTCGCCTTCGCCGTATTCGTAGGTCATGGCCAGCAGCACGTCCTTGACCGGGCCGAACTCCAGCTTCCTGTCGAAGATCTTGCCGAACGACAGGCGCGGGCTGAATTCGCCGTAGAACGCATGGGGGCCTTTGTTGCGGTCTTCCTGGCCGTTATAGAAGATCTTGTCGACAAACAGGAAGTTGTCGCCGTACTTCCACTTGTCGGCGTGCTCGAACGTCACCGTCTGCTGGATCGACGGGTTGATCGCGAAGTTCCTGCCGTACAGGTAGCTCAGGCTGTTGGTCTGCCACAGCAATAAATCGCCGGCCATGGCTTGCGATGCGGCCAGCAGGCCGCCGCTCAACAACACGTTGGTTTGAGTCCGGATCATCTGTTGCTCCCTCTTGTTTTTATTGTTTGAGGCAAAGCTGTCGCGAGGGGGCAGGCTTGGGCGAGCCCCCTTTTTTACTCTTCGGATCAGTGCGGGTGTGCGTGGCAGTCGTTGATCGCGGCGCGTTCGGCGCCGCCGAGAATGTTGAACAACAGGTTCAGCGTCAGCGCGCTGAGGGTGGCCATGGCGATCCCGCTGTGGGTGATCGGGCTCATCCACAATGGCAGATGGGCGAAGAACTCCGGACGCACCACCGGGATCAGGCCCATGCCGATGCTCACGGCTACCAGCAATTGGTTGCGACGGTCGCCGATGTCGGCTTCCTGCAGGATCTTGATGCCGGTGGCTGCCACCATGCCGAACATCGCAATCGCCGCGCCACCGAGCACCGCCGGTGGAATCGACGCCACCAGGAATGCCGCTTTCGGCAGCAGGCTCAGGACGATCAGCAGACCGCCAGCGACGATGGTCACCGAACGGCAACGCACGCCGGTCATCTGCACCAGGCCGATGTTCTGCGCGAAAGAGGAGTGGGTGAAGGTGTTGAAGAAGCCGGCGAAGAACGACGCGCCGGCATCACACAGCAAACCCCGACGCAGCATGCGCGGGCAGACTTCCTGGCCGGTGATCTTGCCCAGCGCCAGAAACATCCCGGTGGACTCGACGAAGATGATCACCACCACCAGGCACATCGACAGGATCGGTGCCAGTTCAAACTTCGGCATGCCGAAATGCAGCGGGGTGACGAACTGAACCCACGGCGCGTTGGCCATGCCGCTCAGGTCGACCATGCCGATGGCGCCGCAGAGCACGTAGCCCAGGCACATGCCGATCAGCACGGAAATGTTGACCCAGAAGCCGCGCATGAAGCGGTGGATCAACAGAATGGTGGCCAGCACCAGCGCGGCGATGGCCAGGTAAATCGGTGAACCGAATTGAGCGGCGCCAGCGCCGCCACCGGCCCAGTTCACGGCCACGGGGAACAGCGACAAACCGATCGAGGTGATGACCGTGCCGGTCACCAGAGGCGGGAAGAAGCGTACGACCTTGGACATGAACGGCGCGATGATCATGCCGAAGAACCCGGCGGCGATGGTGGCGCCGAAGATTCCCTGCAGACCGATGCCGGGCATGCCGGCCATGGCGACCATGCTGCCGACGGCGGCAAAACTGGCGCCCATCATCACCGGCATGCGAATGCCCATCGGGCCTATCCCCAGGGACTGCACAATGGTGGCGATGCCGGCGACCAGCAGGTCGGCGTTGATCAGGAAGGCGATTTCTTCACGACTCAGGCCAGCGGCCTGTCCAATGATCAGCGGTACCGCGATGGCGCCGCCGTACATCAGCAGTACATGTTGCAAACCGACCAGGATCAGTTGCAAAAGGGGCAAACGCTGAATGGCGGGTGCGTCGGGGATGCGCGCTTTGGACAGCTCGGACATGCAACACCTCGGATCTTTTTTATTCTTGTGATTAACAGCTGCCGGGTTGCTCACAGCTGTTTCTTTGCATCAGGTAAACCGCGTTGCGGCTAATCGCTGGCAAGCCAGCTCCCACACAGGCAGTGCAAAACCCTGTGGGAGCTGGCTTGCCAGCGATGCTTTTACTGCTTAGTTGGTCTGGGCTCCCTGGGCGATCCATGCACCGATCAGGTCACGTTCCTGCTGGGTCATCTGTGTGATGTTGCCCAGTGGCATGATCTGCGTGGTGATGGCTTGCGCCTGGATCCGCGCCGCGTTCTGGCGGATCTGCTCAGGGGTGTCGAACATCACACCGGCCGGTGCAGCGCTGAACAGCGGGCTGGTCGGTTTGGCCGAGTGGCAGACCGCGCAGCGTTCCTGGATCACGTTGTGCACCTTGTCGAACGCAGGGCCGGCGTTGGACGCCTGAGCCGGAGCAGCGGCCGGTGCAGCAGGAGCTGCCGGTTGTGCCGCTTCAGCCGGTTTCGCGCCACCACCCAAAGCCGTTTCCGGCAGCGGCTGGTACTCGATTTTCGCAGGCGCCTTGGCCACGTCCGGAGCGGTCGACATCGGCGCAGGGCCGGTGACGTACGCCAGACTGATCATGCCTACCGCTGCAACCGGCAGGGTCCAGGCAAACTTGTGGCTGTCGTGACGGGTGTTGAAGTAGTGACGCACCAACACCGCCAACACTGCGATCCCGGCCAGGATCAGCCAGTTGTACTGGCTGCCGTAAGTGCTCGGGAAGTGGTTGCTGATCATGATGAACAGCACCGGCAGGGTGAAGTAGTTGTTGTGACGCGAACGCAGCAGGCCTTTGGCCGGCAGCGCCGGATCCGGCGTGCGGTTTTCGGCAATCGCGGCAACCAGTGCCCGCTGCGCCGGCATGATGATGCGGAACACGTTGCCGACCATGATGGTGCCGATGATCGCGCCGACGTGCAGGTATGCACCACGACCGCTGAACACCTTGCTGAAGCCATACGCCGCACCGATGATCAGCACGAACAGGATGAAGCCGAGCAGGGCAGGTTTCTTGCCCAGAGGCGAATCGCAGAGGAAGTCGTAGATGAACCAGCCGGCGATCAGCGAACCGATGCCGATGGCCACGCCTTCAGGGCCGGTCAGGCCGCTGCCGGGTGCCACGAGGTAAAGCACGGGGTTGGAGTAGAACACCACGCACAGCAGCGCGATCCCCGACATCCAGGTGAAATAGGCTTCCCATTTGAACCAGTGCAGGTTCTCCGGCATCGACGGAGGGGCCAGTTTGTATTTTTCCAGGTGATAGATACCGCCGCCGTGGATCGCCCACAGATCACCGGCAAGACCGGTTTTCGGGTTGACGCGGTTGAGGTTGTTCTCCAGCCAGACGAAGTAGAACGACGCGCCGATCCAGGCCACGCCAGTGATCATGTGAACCCAGCGCACGCTCAGGTTCAGCCATTCCAACAGATGTGCTTCCACAGTCTTTACCTCTCGCCTGTCACTCTTGTTGTCGAGTGATCAGACCTTCTCTTATTGGTGGGGGGCGAGGATCAAACGCTCATCCTCTTTGAAAAAATGCTCATCGCAGTTATTGCCTGTGCCACTGCGATCAACCACCAGGAAGTCATCCCGCTTTTCGATCGTCAGCACCGGGTGGTGCCAGACGCCGCGATGGTAATTGATGCCCTGCCTGCCGTTGGTGACGAAGGCGCGGACCAAGCCTGATACAGGTACATCGCCAAGTGGCGCGACCACGATCAGAAAGGGGTTGCCGAGCAGCGGAATGAAAGCCTGGCTGCCCAGCGGATGGCGTTCCAGCATGCTGACGGTCAGCGGCATGTCCTGCGCGTCGGCGCGGAAGATGCTGATGATCGCGTTGTCCTCAGGCGTCGCGGTTTCGACCGTCGCCAGTTTGTGGAAGCGCATGGTCGAACCGTTGTTGATCATGAAGTGATCGCTGCCGTCGGTTTCGATCACGTCACCGAAAGGGGCGAAGGCTTCTTTGGTCAGCGGTTCAATCGTCAATGTGCGCATGCTGTTCTTCTTATCCGAATTCTGTGTTGTTTGATCTGACGCTTTCGCGAGCAAGCTCGCTCCCACAGGAATTGCGATCAATGTGGGAGCGAGCTTGCTCGCGAATGGTCGCGCCGCTTACTTCGCTACCTTGCCGAGAACGCGCAGGCGGCTCACACCACCATCCGGGAACACGTTCAGACGGATGTGGGTGATCGGGCCCAGTGCCTTGATCTGCTCGACGAAGGTGTGTTCGGCGTGCATTTCCAGCTTCTGGCTTGGCAGCAGTTCGCGCCAGAACAGCGACTGGGTTTCGATCTGGCTGTCGGTGCCGCCCTTGACGAACGCGCCCTGGATCGAGCAGGTGTCCGGGTAGTTGCCCTTGAAGTGCAGGGTGTCGACGATGATTTTTTCGATCTCGCCCGGGTGGCCCAGCGCGACGATCACCCAGTCATTGCCTGGCGTGCGACGACGTGCGGTTTCCCAGCCGTCGCCCATGTTGATGCCACGGCCCGGGTTGAGGATGTTGCTCATGCGGCCGAAGTGTTCGTCGGAGCAGGCGAGGGCGCGGCCACCGTTGAGGGCTGCGGCCAGGTCGACTTGCTCGTTGTCGCCAACCGCCGACCAGTCGCGGAACGGAATGCCGTACACGCGCAGACGGGCCACGCCGCCATCCGGGTAGATGTTGAAGCGCAGGTGGCTGAACGCCTTGTCGTTGCTGATTTCGTGGTAGTGGTGGCTGTTGCCCTGCAGCTCGACGGCCGACAGCACTTCAGTCCACTGGGTGTTTTCGTCCGGCTCGCCCGACGCCAGGAAGCAGGCTTCCAGCGAGGCCGATGGCGGGAAGTTGCCGGTGAAGAATGAAGTGTCGATGTCCACGCCTTTGATCGAACCCGGTACGCCCAGGCGGATCACCGCGCTGTCGTAGCCTTCGAAGCGCTTGCGGCGAGACTCCCAGCCGTCCATCCACTTGCCGTTGTCATCGAACACGCCCTCCTTCCACACGGCCGGGGTCGGCTGAAACAGACGATTGGCGTCTGCGAACCAGTCATCGGTGACCGAGATGATTTTGGTGCCCAGACGGGCATCGGCCAGGTTGACGAACTTCTCGAAAGGTACGGCGTAAGCTTTCATTCTTCTTGTCTGCCTTTAAATAAGTGGCTTGGGATGCTTGCAGGGCCCTGGGTGCTCTCCGCGTTTGATGCACTCGGGCCAGGCTTGCTAGAGAGTCAGTAATCGGAACAGGGCGATCTTGTTGATCTCCGCCAGCGCGCATTTGAACTCGGTGTCGACCGGGTTGTGAATGCGCGTTTCGAACGCCGCGAGGATCTGATGCCGGTTGCTGCCTTTTACCGCCATGATGAAGGGAAACTTGAACTTGGCTTTGTAGGCGTCGTTCAGCTCGGTGAAGCGCTGGAACTCTTCGGCCGTGCATTGGTGAATACCGGCGCCAGCCTGTTCATTGGTGCTGGCTTCGGTCAACTCGCCCTGGACGGCAGCTTTGCCGGCCAGGTCCGGGTGAGCGTTGATCAGTGCCAGCTGACTGGCGTGATCGGCGCTCAACAGGATGTCGCTCATGCGCTGGTGCAGGGTTTCGATCTGGTCGATCGACGCGTCCTGGCCCAGGTCGAAGGCCTTCTCGGCCACCCATGGCGAATGTTCGTAGATGTCGGCGAAGGCTTTGACGAAGGCGTCGCGGCTCAGGGTCGACGGTTTCAGGGTTTGAAAGGTGCTCATTTGGCAGCCCCTTGGTACGGGTGGGTTTCGTGCCAGTGACGCGCGATGTCGACGCGGCGGCTGAACCACACCTGTTCATGACTTTTAGCGTATTCGATAAAGCGCTTGAGCGAAGCCAGACGCGCCGGACGGCCCACCAGACGGCAGTGCAGACCGATCGACAGCATCTTCGGTGCTTCGGCGCCTTCGGCATAAAGCACGTCGAACGCATCTTTGAGGTATTCGAAGAAATCGTCGCCCTTGTTGAAACCCTGGACCTGAGTGAAGCGCATGTCGTTGGTGTCCAGGGTGTACGGGATCACCAGGTGCGGCTTGCCGGTCGGGTTGTTCGGTTCCCAGTAGGGCAGGTCGTCGTCGTAGGTGTCGCAGTCGTAGAGGAAACCGCCTTCTTCCATCACCAGGCGACGGGTGTTCGGACCGGTGCGACCGGTGTACCAGCCCAGCGGGCGCTCGCCGGTGAGTTCGGTGAGGATGCGGATCGCTTCGAGCATGTGCTCGCGTTCCTGCGCCTCGTCCATGTACTGGTAGTCGATCCAGCGGTAGCCGTGGCTGCAGATCTCGTGACCGGCTTCGACCATCGCGCGGATCACGTCCGGGTGACGCTGGGCGGCCATGGCCACGGCGAAGATGGTCAGCGGAATGTCGAATTCCTTGAACAGTTTCAGGATCCGCCAGACGCCGGCACGGCTGCCATACTCGTAAAGCGATTCCATGCTCATGTTGCGCGCGCCTTGCAGAGGCTGGGCCGCGACCATTTCCGAGAGGAAGGCTTCCGATTCTTTGTCGCCATGCAGAATGTTGCGCTCGCCGCCTTCTTCGTAATTGAGTACGAACGACAGGGCGATCCGGGCATTGCCCGGCCAGTGTGGGTGAGGAGGGTTACTGCCGTAACCGATCAGGTCGCGTGGGTAGTCAGCGCTCACTGCAGTCTTCCTTCTTATTCGTTGACAGATTGTGTGGCGCCCTGAAGTTTGGATGGCAGGCTGGCGTCACAGCGATGGGCTGATTGTATACAACTTTATTCTCAATTTGTAAGCCTGAATTTTCGCATTTTTCACCGGCTGTCATCTTTTGCTGTTAATGGCGTGAACCTGCAAGAAACCTGCCTGACCAGTCAGCTAATGGATTGGGGGTTCAATGAATGCGAGGTTATGGGGCAAATCACCGGGAAATCGAAGGATGGCGGGGGTGAGAGGAAAAATGTCGTTTTTATTGTGTACAATTTTTTTGAAAAGTGTCTTAATCAATCGCTCGCCGCAGCTTTTCGTGCTCCGAAACGGTGCGGTCTCCTTTTCAACTGACTTCGGGAGGCGCGAAGTCTGACTGCTCCACGCAGGCAGGCGCGCAGAATCAATGGGACGTTTGACAACACACGTTTTGGACGCTGCACACGGTTGCCCGGGCAGCTCGATCAAGGTCGAGCTGTACCGCGTTGAAGGTTCGCACCTGGAATTGGTCGCCAGTGCGCTTACCAACAGCGATGGCCGGGTCGATGCGCCGCTGCTGCAAGGCGATGACTACCGTACCGGTGTCTATCAGGTTCAGTTTCACGCCGGCGATTACTACCGCGCCCGTGGCGTCCAGTTGCCGGAGCCGGCATTCCTGGACGTGGTCGTGCTGCGGTTCGGTATTTCTGCCGAACAGGATCACTACCACGTACCGTTGCTGATCTCGCCTTACAGCTATTCCACCTATCGGGGCAGCTGACCCCCAAGCAGCTGCCCCTGCCGGGAAGCGACTGCGCATATAGCTTCTTTGGTCTTTCGCCCGCTCACACTGCGGGCTTTTTTTCGTCTGTCATTCAGCAACCCGTCATCAAAGCCGTGGGTGGCCATCGCGCACGATAAATACCGTGTCGTCGACGTTTGCCAGCGTCTGCGGGCCGCCTCTGAGCCAGACGACTCTGTTTCTGGCATTTGCTGCGATCACTGCTGCCGCCGCCGGTGCGCCCACCTGAATGTGCAGGCGCAGACTGGCGCTGTTCTGATCGACATTCAGAGTCTGGTTGATCTTGCGGCCCCGGATGCGATGCAGGCTGATGAAGAATACATAGTCATGCCCGGTGCGCTTGAACACCAATGCCGGATACGAGTTGGAAGGGCTAGGATCGAACACGGCGTAACCGTTACGGGTCAGCAGCGTCGCCATGAAGCGTTTGAGATCCACCGCCGATTGGGTATTGGTCGAATACAGCCATTCCTGACGAAACAGTGCCGGATCGAAATCCAGTCGCTGCAGCGGACCACCCGATTCCGGCGTCGGTAGTTCGATCACACGGATCGTTCCAGTGCCCGACGTTGGCAGGATCGGCAGCATCAGCAACGGATCCGCCAATTGCGGGCGTGGAGTGTCGTTTCCGGTTTCCCAGTCGTTGAAGGTTTGTCGCAGCAAGGTCAGTCCCGAGCCGGTGGCGGTATTGGTTCCGTTTGCCAACACAAACTGGTGAAACGCGACATTCTCCTGCGAACTCGCGGACAACTCGGGAAAGTATCGAGCGACGTAATTCGTCAATGGACGATCGAATGGCAACGTCGGATCGATTTGCCAGTGCTGGGCAGGCGGAATCTGAATGGCACCTCGCGGTTGTTGCTGCGGGTCCAGTCGGAGTGTGCGCTCCAGCAGGTCGAAGTCGTAGATCAGGTGACTCGGGTTCTTGATATAGACGATCGGATCTCTCGCATCGCCTCGCGGAATGACTTTGTACTGAATACCGTCGACGCGAATGTCACCCGGGGTGGCATGTTGCGGGTCGATGCCCCATTCGCTCCACGGTGTCTCTTCCAGGCGAGGGCGTTTTGACGGTACGGCTGACGGTTCATCATCCGGCAATCGGTGGCGTGTGATGGTCAGCCTGGAAGTATCCGGCGCGGTTTCCACAGGCACCGGTCGCCACATCAACGTCCCCTCAACCCGTTCCAGCAATGGACCGGATGCGAGAAGCTCGTTCGATAAACGGGCCCTCATTCCATTCTGTGCATCCGCACCGATCAGCACGGTGCCACCCTCGACAAGATCGACATAGGCATAGCGTCCCGCGGAACGAATGCCGCTCAGCAAGTCGGGAGGCGGCAACCTGTTGACGAGTCCGGGTGCAAGAAAATAACTGCCGATCGGCCTTTGCGCGGTGCTGTCCCTGACCTGTGTCTCGGCAGGGAGATCGTAGATTTCGATCATCTGACGGCGAGTCACGGGCGGCGCAGGCAATTGCCAGGCCGGATGCGTGAGGGTCGGATCGATCAAGGTGTCGGGCGTCAGGCGCGGGCGCGCTGGAATGTCCGGCGTGGTGTCTCGTACAACAGGCGTTGAATCCGGTGTATCTGTTTTCGTACGGATAGGACGTTTGGGGCTCATTGATGATCAGCCTTCGCGAAGAATGAAGAGGGTGGGTTGGTCCGGACTCGGTCGTTGAATGCCGCCCACCAGATAGTTGATTTTGTCTTGTGCCAGCAGGGTGTTCAGCCGTTGCCGTCCGGTTTCGTCGAGTGTCATAAGCGCTGCCGAACTGGTCAGTTCGGAACCCGGTCTGGTGTAGCGGGGGATGAAGTCGGAGGAGACGAGCGGAAGCTTCAGTACGAAAAGCGAGTCCAGTCCTTCCCGACGGAAAACCAGCGAGTTTTCCAGCAGCAGGGGATCTGGCGGACTGACCGTGTAGCCGCTCTTGACCAGAATTTTGTAGAAGAGCTTTTGCAAGCTCGCAGCCCCCGGTTCAGCCGTATATTCATTCCATTGCTGCGAGAATTTCTGCGGATCAATATCGACTCGCTGCAGGCTCGGCCCGCTTGTCGGGGGCAGCTCGATCCTTCCCCCGAAAGTGCCGTCATCGATGATGGGCTGGATCGGCAGCAACATCAGCGGATCTGCGAGGTGTCGGGGGGCGGGGACGGTCCTGTCTTCCTAGTAACGAAACGTCTGGCTCAGTGCCTGCAATCCCTCACCATTGATCACTTCTGTACCGCGGTACTCTTTGAACATGGCCTTGGCCACGGCTCTGGCAGACTGCCCGGACAAGTACTCGAAGGCATCGGCGACGTATTGCGTCAGCGGTTTTTCGAATGGCAGGTGATCGTCCGCAACGATCCACCGGTTGTCCGGGGCCCGGGCTGCCCAGCGTGGTTGCAGCGTGCGATTGTCTACGAGCATCTGTTCGAAAGCTTCGAAGCGTTCCGGGTTGAAGCGCGGATGCTTGAGGCAGACGATGGGTGTATTGGAGCGAACGATCTGCGCCACGATCGGGTAGTGCAGCCCGTCTATTTCAATCGATTGACCGCTGGTGGGTTTTGTCGGTTGACCCCAGCTTCGCCATGGCTTGCTGGACAGGTCGAGCGGCTGATGGGTAGTTGCCGAAGCCTTGTCGGCGAACGGGTCCGGATCGGTCGACGCCTCATCTTCACTCAGTCGCGGGCGCTTGCTCGGACCGGCTTGCTCGTCCGGCTCGTCGACATGTGGGCGACGTGCCGAGATGGCTTGGCGTTTTTGCCACAGATTCGTGCCATGGATTCGCTCGACCAGAAAACCGGATGGCGTCAACTCGCTGGCCGAGGTCAGTTGGAAGCGACCGTCAGGGTGTTGATGAACCATGGCAGTGCCTTCGCGCATGTCGACATAGGTTCGCTCCCGACCGTCACGGCGGATACCTTGCGGGGAAGCGGCTGCCGGTGTCAGCCTGAGGGCCAGATGCACGGGAATGAACACGGGTGATGTGGGTCTTGCCAGCGTTTCAGGTGCATTGATCGATGTGTGGGGCAGTTGGAGGGGCAGCATCTCGCTGACTTCGACTGACGGCGGTCGGGGAGTGCCATCAGGCTGCAATGTATGTTGCGACAGATGTCCGATAAAAGCCGGCTCACCGGCATGCAAACGCACGCCGGGGCGAAGGTTCGAAACGTTATCGACGTTGAGGTGGGGCGTGCCTGTTGCCGGTCTGGGAGGCGACGAACTCGCGGGAGGAATCTGCTTGGGTGGCTTGGCCATTTGAAGTGCTCCGGTGTACGACTGATTCAGCGGTGTAAAGCCATGGAGTGTGCTGGCTAAAGGGGGCTGAATGATCGTCAAAGCAGGCTTCTGGCGTGTGGTACATATATCAATTGGCGCAAGCGACTGATGCAAAGCGTTTCCACCTGAGTCCGTGGCTCCCGAGGGCGTCAGTTGTAGTGCGTTTGTCCGGATAAAAGCCAGGCGAGGTGTTTCGCCTTTTCCAGTTTCGCCGGGTAGTCCAGCGAGAGATCGCCCATCAGTTTGACGCATTGTTCGCGCAGGACTCTCAAGGCTTGCTCGCCAAGTGGAGGAGAGTAAGCGAGGCCGATCTGTGCCACCTCTTCGAACAGTTTCAGTTGGTGGGTACAGTGATTGGTTGTCTGCAGATCCCGGGGGGCAATGGTGCGGGACTTGTCTGTGTCGAGCATCCATTTGCGCTGTGTCAGGTGATACAGCAGTGCACCGAGGCTGCCATCTTTCATGACCATGTTGCGTACAAGTATGTGGTCTTCCGGATGCTGCTTCAGCCCGGCAGGCAAGGGGGTCGAAACGTCGGTTGCCGGTACCAGGAACCGTGCGTCTATCGCTTCGATATAGACCGCCTCGAAAATCAGGTCGACCGCCCAGACAATGCCCTCTGTGGTTATCACGCGAACCTGGTCGATCAGGTCGCCTGTGTTCTGGTATTGCGGCAAGTAAATGATCGTCTGCCCGATCTGCAACTGGTTGTCGATGAGCCTGATCTCGACCTCGCCCAGACTGGAGGCGTCGAATTCCCACGTCGAGGAATAGGCCAGCTGTTGGCTCGCGGTCGCCAAGGCGCCTGGCGTGGAAATGCGCAACGACATACCGGGACTGAGATGTACGAGGTACTTCGAACCTTCACCGGTGAGGCTTTCCACGGCAGTCTGCACAGTGGCCGCGTGGAGCTTGACGCACTTGTCCTGGCCACCCAGCGCATGGGTTTCGTTGTCGAGCGGCCTCAGGTAGGCGTGGCTTCCCTGGCGGCGTGGGAGGGGCAGGGGGATTGCGCTGCTCCATTGCATGGGGCCGTTGATTTCAAACGTGTCGTTGAAAAACAGTCTGTCGGAGGCGGGAGGCAGGCCGAGCCGGTATGACACGCCGTCGTTCAAGGTCAGGGTGAACGGGTGATTGATTGCCAGTTCGGGGGCTTTCAGGCGGGGTTTGAGATTGCGCATGCCGGTGGTGCGAGAGCCGGCGAAATTCTTGATCGATATCTGGTTGCTGCCGAAATGCAGGGTGATTCCACATTCCTTGTACATGATGTAGTTGAAGTGCGTTCCGTATATGAGGTCGGCGTTGTAATGAGCATCGACGCGAGTCAGTTCGCTACTGGCAAAATCGGCGTGCAGTGAGGTGGCACTTTCCCTGCCGGCTTCCTTTACCCGGAAAACGGTCTGGCTCTTGTTGCGCGACACCCAATAGCTCGAGCTCTTGCCGTGAGGAATGGCGCACTCTGTATCAAATACAATGGCCGGCAGATAACGGGTTCCCTGCCGCAGGATCACCACCTCGATGTCGACTGTCTGCGGTGTTTCGATAAGGGCCGGAAGATCTGGCGCAAGATGAAACCCATCCTGGGTGATGAATGTCAGCTTTCCGTTCAGTAACGCTCGGCAGTCTGCAGTTTGCTGATAAACATTCTTGATCCGGACAACTTTCTTGCTGGTGTCGTCGAGTTCGAATCCCGACGTGATGACCAGTTCCCTGTTTTCAATCTTCCAGCTTTCGATCAGGTCGGAGCGCCAGTCCAGCGCGATGATGCTTTCATCTGCGCCGTCTTCAATAATCGATACGGTGCCGGGGACATGAGCGACAGCGTAGGCGTCCTTTCCTTCACCGCCATTGGCCGATGCGTAACTGCCGAGTAAATAAACCTGATCTTCTCCGGGGCCGGCATCAATGTTGTCGCGACCACGGGACTTGATGATATTCGGCCCCTCGCTACCAACCACTTCATTGGTCGCACCGGCCAGCGTCTCGACGTTTTCGATGCTCTGCAGATGGCTGTGAAGTTGATAGGCCTGCTCTTTTGGCGTGACGGGCTTGACCAGCAGCGACATCTCGCCCTTTTGCAAATCAACTCGGAAACCGTAACGATCTTCGTTGGTTTGCGCAAAGTGCCCGGCCAGTTTCAGCGTGTCGTTACCCGCGTCACCTTGCAGTTCGCAAATCAGTGTTCCTTGCGTGCCTGTTTTCAGCAGGTCGGCAGCTCCCTCGAAGATGAACTCATCGGGTTTCTCGCCACCGCTCAGGGATTTATGGCCGTCGGCGTAATAGAACCTGTTCGGTTTTTTCTTTACCCCCAGAATCGTGTCGTTACCGCCACCGATAAACCATAGGATGTCTTTGTCGTCGGCAGAAGTTCCAAACACTGCCCAGGGTGTGTCTTGGGTGACGCCTGCATGTGCGTCGATGTTGTCGTTGTTATCGCTGATTCGTGGACGCTTGATGGTTTTGTACTTCGGGTTTTTCGGAGTCCACTCATAAGTCGCGACCTGGAGTGATTCGATATCCACCTGGAAACTGCCATTGATGATGGCTTCGGTCTGATCTTTCAGCGTTTCGTCCAGCAACTTTCGGGCGGTGGTTTGAAGTTGTTGTGAATGTCGGGCAGCCGATCTGGCAATGAGGTGACGATCTTCAATGCTTTCATCCGGGCTGATGCCCCAGAAGGCGAACCAGCCGGTACGCAGACGCTCTTCGGTGGTCAGCGTGATGTAATCGTCAATGTCATCGACCACATTGATCGCTGCCCAGACTCGGGACCCCGCGACCAGCAGTAAACCAGCGACCAGCCCGATCGGACCGGCTGAAGAAAATCCGGCAAGGGCTGCAGCACCGAGCAGCACGGTCATGGTCGCGCTGGTGACACTCAACCCGGCGTTCACATAGTGATTGATGGACTCTTTTCCGGTTGTTCTGGCTGCTGCCTTGAAACCATCCACTGCAGAAATGATATCGAACGGCAGCGTCAGGGCACCGCCGATCAAACCGCCGCCGCGACCCAACTTGAGGGCGAAACTGGTTTTGGCGAAACCCTTGTAGGCACTCTCGCTGGCTTTGAGCATTTGCGTGGCTTTGCGGGCGACGGCCAGATCGATCGCTATCGAAGCGACATCGGCGGTGAACGCCGAACTGTTGAAGACGATGCCATACGAATCCTTGTCTCTTATTGCATCCTGCAGGCCGCGCAGACCACTGTAGATACCGAACGCCTGAAGTCCGATACCGGTGCTGGCCATGCTTCGGGTGGTGGAGCGTTTGACCCAGTTCGGAAGTGGCTCCTCGATATGAGCATGGCGGATGTCGAGTTTCTGCGCCGAATTCAGAAGCTGTTTCAGCTTGGCCTGATAAGCGCCCGGATCGGTGTGGGCATCGAGAGGGTCAATCAACAAGGGGGGCGCGGTCAGCGGACGGCGGCTGGCGAGTTCGAAGAGCAGGGCGGGAAGTAGATAGTCGTCTGCGCCGGTGGTTGTTTGCATCCGCGCTTCAATGGCGACCGGGTCAAATTGCAGTGCGTTGATAAAGCGCTTTCCCGGTGTGCGGAAAAACGTGTTCTTGCCATTCAGGGGTTGCCCGTCGACCGTGGCGCCCAATGTGTTCAGCGCTCTACGGGTAATGGAATATTCGCCTAACTGCAGCGGGCCGAAGACTTGATCCACGGTTTTAAGCTGCGCTCTTTTGTTTTTGAGCGCAGGAGAGGGCGGGCGGGAATTGTCGTCGTCATAGTCGATCGTTGAAGGTTGCCGTTCATTGGCGACAAGTTGCATGTCGGCAATGTCTGCGTCGTTATATTCGATCGAGGACGGGTGAATAAGCGTGGCCATTTGAACATCCTTGTTCTGAGATGAGGTTGTGCTGCGCCGTCATCTTAGGAAAAGGGTTCAAACGAAGTACATTGGCGGGGTGTTGCGTTGTGTTGCGTTTTGGAAGCGGAAGTTGCTGCCAGTTTCGATGCATGAATTGAGTGTCGAAACTGGCAGCCGGATTTGAAATTTCTGAAGCTCAGAACATGGTCTGCAGATATCAGTGCCCGCTGAGCAGCGACGCTGCACCGGCACCGCCGAACAGTCCGGCGCTGATTCGGTTGAACCAGCTCTGACCCTTGCCGCTGCGCAGGTAACGCGCGGCGCCGTGGGCACCGAGGCCGTAGGTCAATTTGCACAGCAGATCGAGCAGCGTCCAGGTGGCGATCATCACCAGCAGTTGCGGCAGGAACGGTTGCTCGGCGCTGAGAAATTGCGGCAGAAACGCGGCGAAAAACAAAATGTCTTTCGGATTGCTCGCGCCCAGCACGAAGGCCCGGCTGAACAATGCGCGGAACTTAGGAACCGGTGCAGCCTGAGGCACTTCGGCACCCACCGACGGCTGACGCGATTGCTGCCAGCTCTGCCAAGCGAGGTAAAACAGGTAGATCGCACCGACGATTTTCAGGGCGCTGAACAGTTTTTCGGACGCCAGCAGCAGGGCGCCCAGCCCCAGAGCCGAGGCACTGAGCAGGCAGATCGAGGCGAACACGCCACCGAGAAACGCCGGGTACGAACGACGCAGACCGTAATTCAGACTGTTGCTGATCATCAGCAACGACAGCGGCCCCGGAATCAGGATCACCACCAGCGCAGCGCCGCTGAACAGCAGCCAGGTTTCCAGACTCATCACTTGCTCCTTTTTATCGTTATCAAGAATGTGCAAAAGCCCCACCCGGTGGGGTGAGGCTGTTTTGAAGCGTGAACCGCGTAGCGCTTACAGGAAGATGAACTTGGCGATGAAGATCGCGCAGAGCACCCACAGGCTGACGGAGATCTCTTTGTATTTACCGGTGCCGGCCTTCAGCGCGACATAGGTAATGAAGCCCAGCGCGATACCGTCGGCGACCGAGAAGGTCAGCGGCATCATGATCGCGGTGACGATCGCCGGAATACTGTCGGTCGCTTCGTCCCATTCGATGTGCGCCATGCCGCCCATCATCAGCATCGCTACGTAAATCAGCGCGCCAGCGGTGGCATAGGCGGGAATCATGCCGGCCAGCGGTGCAAAGAACATCGCGGCTATAAATAGCACACCCACGGTGACTGCGGTAAGACCAGTCCGACCACCAGCCGCTACACCGGCGGCACTTTCCACGTAGCTGGTGACCGGCGGAACGCCGACGACCGCGCCGAAAACGCTGGAGGCGGAGTCGGCTTTCATGGCGCGGGAGAGGTTTTCGATGCGCCCGTCAGCGTTCACCAGGTTGGCGCGCTGGGCAACACCCATCAGGGTGCCGGCGGTGTCGAACATGTGCACGAAGAGGAAGGCCAGGACCACGCTGATCATGCTGACGTTGAACACGCCGGCGACGTTCATGGCCATGAAGGTCGGCGCCAGGCTTGGCGGGGCGGACATGATGCCCTCGTAGTGCACCAGACCAATCCCCCAGCCGGCCAGGGTCACGGTGATGATGCTGATGAGGATCGCGCCGAACACTTTGTGGTAGCTGAGGATCGCGATCATCAGGAAGCAGATAGCGGCAAGCAGTGGGCCGGGTTCACGCAGCGAGCCGAGCTTGATCAAAGTGGCCGGGCTATCGACGACGATGCCGGCGGTTTTCAGGCCGATCAGCCCGAGGAACAGACCCACACCGGCGCCCATCGCATAGCGCAGGCTGACCGGAATGCTGTTGAGCAGCCATTCGCGAATCCGCGAAAAGGTCAGGATCATGAACAGCACGCCCGAGACGAACACCGCACCGAGCGCGGTTTCCCAGTTGTAGCCCATGGTGCCGACCACGGTGTAGGTGAAGAATGCGTTGAGGCCCATGCCCGGCGCCAGGCCCACCGGCCAGTTGGCGTAGAGGCCCATCAGCAGGCAGCCCAGCGCGGCGGCGATACAGGTAGCGACGAAGGCTGCACCGTGATCGATCCCGGCATCGGCCATGATGTTCGGGTTGACGAAAATGATGTAGGCCATGGTGATGAAGGTTGTCAGACCGGCAATCAGCTCGGTCTTCACCGTGGTGCCATGCAAGCTGAGTTTAAAGATGCGCTCCAGCAGGCCATTGCGTAACGGCGGCGAGAGTTCCAGCGTCGATGCTTCGGATTTGCGGCTTTCCACAGCGAGTACTCCTCAAGAGTTTTATTGTTATTTCCAGGACCGGACCCATGAGGGGTGGCAGCAGTCCTTTGAGGCATACGCGAATTTGTTGACCATGCGGTCAGGAACTCGCACGCTGTGGATTATGCTTTTGTGTACAAATAAAGCAAATATTGTTTTTGGTTTTGTAGACGAAAATACTGGCGATCAAGCTATATCACTCGTTCGGACTATGTTCTCCCAGTGCAAGATTCACCGCCAGCCAGCCGTTGACCGCCGTTTCGCCGGCTTCGGCAAAGACGCGCTCAAGCAATTTCACCTGTTCACGACGCAGCGCCTGTTCAAATTTCGCGCCTTCAACGGTCAGCTCCAGCAGGCGTTTGCGCTTGTCAGTCTCGGACGCCACGCTGTCCACCAGATGCATTTCCTGCAATTGCCGCAACGGCATGTTCAGCGCTTGCTTGCTGACGCCGAGCAGCGCGAGCAATTCCTTGACGCTCAGGTTCGGGTAGCGGGCGATGAAAAACACGATGCGTTGATGCACTCGGGACAAGCCGCGACGCTCGAGCATTTCATCGGCCTTGGCGGTGAACGCCTGGTAACCGAAGAAAAACGCTTCCATGGCTTGTTGCTGGCTGGCGCAGTTTTTAAGGTCAAGCATATTGACGTTTCCAGGGAGGGTGTCGTAATTTCAGTCAACAAGTTTGACTCATTTTTCCCATGCCTCGCTAGCGGTGACTTCCATGGCTTTTTCCGAACGTGTCTCGCGCCTCAAAAGTTCTCTGATCCGTGAAATCCTTGCCGCGGCCCAGCGCCCGGAGGTCATGTCTTTCGCTGGCGGTTTGCCGGCTGAAGCGATGCTGCCGAAGGTCGAGTGGGCCGACATGCCGCTGTCTCTCGGCCAGTACGGCATGAGTGAAGGCGAGCCGGCACTGCGCGAAGCACTGGCAGCAGAGGCGAGGGCGCTGGGTTTGCCGTGTGAGGCGAGTCAGGTGCTGGTGGTCAGTGGCTCCCAGCAAACCCTCGACCTGGCGGCGAAGCTGTACATCGACAAGGGCACCGAAATTCTGCTCGAAGCGCCGACTTATCTTGCGGCCTTGCAGATCTTCCAGCTGTTCGGCGCCGATTGCCTGACTGTGCCGCTGGAAGCTGACGGCCCGAACCTCGCGCAGTTGCGTCAACGCCTGGAACAGCATCGCCCGGCGTTCATCTATTTGATTCCGACCTTCCAGAACCCGTCTGCCGTGCGCTATAGCGAAGCCAAGCGCGAAGCCGTTGCGACATTGCTCGACGAATTCGGCGTGACCCTGATCGAAGACGAACCCTATCGCGAGCTGACCTTCGACGGCGGCAGCGCCCAGCCGATTGCCGGACGCCTGAAGAAATCCAGCTGGATCTACACCGGCACCGTGTCGAAAACCCTGTTGCCGGGCCTGCGCGTCGGCTACCTGATCGCCAGCCCTGATCTGTTTCCGCATCTGCTCAAACTCAAGCAGTCGGCGGATCTGCACACCAACCGCATCGGTCAGTGGCAGGCATTGCAGTGGGTTGGCAGTGAGAAATATCAGCAGCACTTGAGTGAATTGCGCGGCTTCTACCGGCAGCGCCGCGATGCCTTTCAAGCGGCGCTGGAAACCCATTTCGCCGATCTGGCGGACTGGAACACGCCGCAGGGCGGGCTGTTTTTCTGGCTGACCCTGAAGCAACCGCTGGACACGCGTACGTTGCTGAACACCGCGCTGGCCAACGATGTGGCGTTTATGCCGGGCGAACCGTTCTTCCCCGAGCCGGACCGCAATCCCGGTCATCTGCGCCTGAACTTCAGTCACATCGATCCGGCGCGACTGGACGAAGGGCTCAAGCGTCTGGCGACAGTGGTACGCCAGGCCCAGGCCGCGCAGGCGGCATAAAAAAACCGGCCATCAGGCCGGTTTTTTTGATTCAGACTGCGGCGAACCGCTTGTTCAGATATTCGATGATCGTGTTGGACTCGTACATCCAGGTGGTCTGGCCGTTCTCTTCGATGCGCAGGCACGGCACCTTGATCTTGCCACCCTGTTCCAGCAGGGTCTGACGATCCTGCTCGTTGTTTTTCGCATCCTTCAGGGCCACCGGAACGTTCAGGCGACGCAGGCTGCGGCGGGTCTTCACGCAGAACGGGCAGGCGTGGAACTGATACAGGGTCAGGTCCCTGGCGGCGGCGTCAACCTGAGCCTGGGCAGCGGCGGGGCGCTGTTTCTTGCCCGGGCGGGTCAGGAAATCAACGAAGATGATCAGTTGGCCGAGGCCGACACGAAGCGCTTTGACGAACACGTTACAAGCCTCACAGGGACATTGAAGAAGGCGCGCAGCTTACCCGATTTTTCACGGGCGAAAAAAACCGGCGATCAACGCCGGTTTTTTTTTGTGTCACGCATTACTTGATCAGGCTGAGAAACTCGCTGCGGGTCGCCGCGTTTTCGCGGAACTCACCGAGCATCACCGAGGTGATCATCGACGAATTCTGTTTCTCCACACCGCGCATCATCATGCACATGTGCTTGGCCTCGATCACCACGGCCACGCCCAGCGCGCCGGTGACCTGCTGGACCGCATCGGCGATCTGGCGGCTGAGGTTTTCCTGGATCTGCAGGCGGCGGGCGTACATGTCGACGATCCGCGCGACCTTCGACAGGCCCAGCACTTTGCCGCTCGGGATATACGCGACGTGGGCCTTGCCGATGAACGGCAGCAGGTGGTGTTCGCACAACGAGTACAGCTCGATGTCCTTGACCAGCACCATTTCGCTGTTGTCGGAGCTGAACAGGGCACCATTGGTGACCTCTTCGAGCGTCTGTTCATAACCGCGGCAGAGGTACTGCATGGCTTTGGCGGCACGCTTTGGCGTGTCGAGCAGGCCCTCGCGGGAGACGTCCTCGCCCAGTTGGCCGAGAATCGCGGTGTAATTCTGTTCCAGGGACATGAAACTACCTGTGGGGATTTTCGCAAAGGGCAAGGGTACGGTGGCGGACACGACCCTGCAAGTTCGGTGTGACGGGATTATTCGTCGCGGCCTTCCATCATGGTGCGTTTGAGCATCACATACACGGCGCCAGCGCCGCCATGTTTCGCCTGGCAGGACGTGAAGCCGAGCACTTGCGGATGCTGGCGCAGCCAGGTGTTGACGTGGCTTTTGATCATCGGCCGCTTGCCGTCCAGACGCACGGCCTTGCCGTGGGTGACGCGCACGCAGCGGATTTCGAATTTGGTAGCCTCGGCGAGAAACGCCCAGAGGGTTTCGCGAGCCTTTTCCACACTCATGCCGTGCAGGTCGAGGCTGCCTTCGAACGGGATCTGCCCGACCTTGAGCTTGCGCATCTGACTTTCCTGCACCCCGTCGCGGGCCCACATCAACTCGTCTTCGGGACCGACGTCGATCACGAACTGATCGGACAGGCCGTCAACGGTAGTGGTATCGGTGCGCACGGTGGCGGACTGGCGCAGCTTGGCGATCCGGTCACGGTCAGCCTTGGGTTTGCCGGTGTCGGCGCGGTCGTGCTTGATCGGCTTGACGCCTTGGATCGCACTTTTGAACAGGGAAAAATCGTCGTCTTGCATGTCAGCCTCCGCGAAGGGCGGCCAGTTTACCCAAACAGACACAAAACGGCCCGGCAAAAAGCCAGGCCGTCGATCAATCGTGTTTTTTCATCAGGTGCGGGGACATATTCAGCTCCCGTGATTGCCGTGCGCGACGCCGGCAACGACGCCACAGGGCCACGCCGAAATACAGGAACAACAGGCCGACTGCCAGAATGATCGCCGAGCCAAGCGGTGTTGCGTTCAGGTCGCCGAGTGCCGGCGGGCGCCCCAGCAGGCTGGCGGCCCCGGCCATCGCCAGCAGCACGCCGAACGTGGCCAGAATGGCCGCGATCGCCGCGCCGAATCGAAATCGCCAGTTGCTTTGGCCTTTGGGCCGCAAGCGGCGTGCGTCAAATCCATCGGATAACTTCATTCCGACCTTCCTCAATGGGTATCGGCCCTTCGACCGGGAGTTGACCGGGTTGTTCCTGAGGCTAGGGTAATTGAAGCAAATGCGAGGTTTTTGCAGATGAGCGGCGGGTTGAGCCGCTCATTTACGGTCGATCAGATCAGGTCTTGGGTCAGCGCGAGGGTGGCGAAGTTGTCGGCCATGATCGCCATTTCCGCTTCCTGCACCTGTTCGGCGCTGAGCACGCGGCCCTTGAACGGCAGATCGCGGGTGGCGCAGGCGTCTTCGACCAGGGTGCAGCGGAAACCCAGGTTCTTCGCCGCGCGCACGGTGGTGCTGACGCTGGAGTGACTCATGAAACCGCAGACGATCAGGTCCAGCGAACCGATGGTTTGCAGACGATCGTAGAGTTCGGTGCCGTGGAAGGCGCTCGGCAGCAGTTTGCCGATGATGGTTTCATCGCCCTGGGGTTCCAGGCCGGGGATGAACTCGCCGCGTTCGCCCTGCGGGTCGAACAGGCCGCCGACGGTGCCGAGGTGGCGCACATGCACGATCGGCCGGCCGGCTGCGCGGGCGGCGGCAACCAGTTGTTTGATGTTCGCGACAGCCGCGTCCATGCCGCTCAGGGCCAGCGGGCCGCTGAGGTACTCTTTCTGGGCATCGATGATGACCACGGTGGCATGGCTCAACGTGGCCGCTGCGTAACCGCGACCGCTGAGTTGAAACATCGTTTTTGGAACGGACATTCTGGGGCTCCTTCGGGTGGGGCTTTTGCGACATTGTCCTCTGGCTGAGCGGTTCTGTGAATCGCTACCATCGTAGACACCGTCGTTGCTGGCCTGCAGCCTTGTCAAGTTACACGATCTGTTCAATAGCCGAGGGGAAAATCGGAAGCGTCCTACCGTCGCCCCGGAATCTTTCCTGCGTCGTCGCGGCGCGTTTTGGCTGCTAGAATCGCCAGTCGTTTTTTCTGGAGTTCTGCCCCGTGATCACTTCCCGACTTCGTACCCTGCGCGACCACATCCGTTGGGCCGTCAGCCGCTTCCATGGGGAGGATCTGTTTTTCGGCCATGGCACCGACAATGCCTGGGACGAAGCCCGACAGCTGGTGCTCGGTGCCTTGCACCTGCCTTGGGAAATCGCTGACAGCTATCTGGATTGCGCGCTGGAAGACGACGAACTGGTCAATCTTCAGCGCCTGCTCAAGCGTCGCATTGAGGAACGCATTCCGACCGCTTACCTGCTGGGCGAGGCCTGGTTCTGCGGCATGTCGTTCATCGTCGATGAGCGCGTGCTGATCCCGCGTTCGCCGATTGGCGAGCTGATCGAAAACCGTTTTGCCCCATGGATCGGCGACGAACCTGCGCGGATTCTCGACCTGTGCACCGGTTCCGGCTGCATCGGCATCGCGTGCGCCTACGAGTTCCAGAACGCCGAAGTGGTGCTGGCGGATCTGTCGTTCGAAGCGCTGGAAGTGGCGAACCAGAACATCGAGCGTCATGGCGTCGATGAGCGTGTGTTCACTGTGCAGGGCGATGGTTTTGATGGTCTGCCGGGTCAACGTTTCGACCTGATCGTGTCGAACCCGCCCTACGTCGATGCGGAAGATTTCGCCGACATGCCGGACGAATACCAGCACGAGCCGGAACTGGGCCTGGCCTGCGGCGACGACGGTTTGAACCTGGTGCGCCGGATGCTCGCCGAAGCGGCGGACCATCTGACCGAGAAGGGTTTGCTGATTGTCGAGGTGGGCAACAGCCAGGTCCACGTCGAGGCGCTGTACCCGGAAGTCGATTTCGCCTGGCTGGAGTTCGAGCGCGGCGGGCATGGCGTGTTCATGCTGACCGCCGAACAGTGCCGCGCCCATCAGGCACTGTTCGCTTCCCGCGTCTGACCTGAACCGATCGTTCCCACCTCGGTGGGAACGGTCATTGGTTTAGCGGTGCGTTGCAATCCAGATCAGCAACCCGGCCTGAAACACCGCAAACGCCACCAGACAAGTAATGGTGAAGCGCAAACCCGCGTCTTCACGCTTGAACTTGCTGACCTTGTCTTCCTGCTTCTTCAGCTTCACTTCCTGCTCGGCCAGATTCTGCTCGGCCTGTTGCAACATCTGCGCAGCTTCGAGAATCTCGACGATCTGCAGCTTTTCGCTGTTCCAGTCGCCCAGCAAATCGCCGACCTGCACTTCCTTGACGCTGCCCTTCAAATGCTGGGCGTCGGCGTAAACCACATCAAAGCCATGCACCCGCAGAAAGTGATCGCGGCGCAGGCGAGTGTCTTCGTTCAGCGCGTCCTTGTTGTTCAAGTCCATGCCGTCGACGGTGTAGGTGGGCCAGCGCTTTTTCGCCCAGTTGATGCCTTGGGCGGCCATGAAACGGCCGATGCCGCGGTTCATCGGTTCGATCTGCAAACCGCTGTCCGGGCCGAAATGCACGCGTTTGGTCGTGTGGTCGACCCACACGTCCAGATGATTCTGCTCTTTACGCACGCGCTGCGCGGGCAACTTGATCACCATGCGCATCAGGCTGTGTTCTTTGCCGTTGCGCTCGGCGTAACCGAATTCAACGAAGCGCAGTGGTCGCCCGCCGGTATTGCGGTCGGTCTGCAACGGCGCCAGGCGGAGCATCTTGTGGTGCTCGACGTGGACATCCGCCCATGGCAGCTCGACCGCTGGCGGTGCGTCTTTTTCAGCGGTGGTGTCGGGTGAAGTCTGGGTATCAGTCATAACGGCGAGATCCTGTCCAAGCTGCTTGCCGCCAGCCAGTACGCTGGCGACAAAGGCTTATCGGCCGTTTTTTTCAAGACTGGAGGGTAAAAGAGCTTAACGGGTGCGAAGTCCGTCAATAAATTCAAGGACACGTGTCCCCAGTTCAGCCGCCAAGGGCAAATTCGGGTCCTTGTAGGAGGCCAGTTGCCGCTTCACGTCGTTGGGCACGATGCGCAACACGTGGTTCATGCCCTCGATCAGCGCCAGTTGCGCGTCCGGTTTGGCGGCCTTGAGCAATTTCGCATCATCGACCTGAACCTGGATGTCGTTGCTGCCTTGGACGATCAGCGCCGGCATTTTCAGTTGAGCGAAGGCGGAAGCCGGATCCTGACGGAACAGTGAAATCAGATACGGCTGCACGCTCGGACGGAAAATCACCTGCAATGGCGCCGGCACATTGTCGTCGGTATGCCCGGCTTTGAGGCTGTCGAGCAATTCGTTGCTGCGCAGCATCAGCGGAGGAGGGAGGCTGCGGGCCAGTTGCCGACGCAGCACCTGATCGATCGGTCGGGCCGTGCCGGAAAGCGAGATAACCGCCGCCGCATCGACCTTTGGAGCGGCCAGGCTGGCAATCAGCGCGCCTTCGCTGTGGCCGAGCAGGATCAACGGGCCGAAGCGCGGATCGGCTTTCAGCTTCTGACCCCAGGCCACGGCGTCCGCCACGTAGGCTTCCACCGACAGGTTTCGCTCGTCCGGAGTTGCCGCCAGGCTGGCGGCCACGCCGCGCTTGTCGAAACGCACACTGGCGACATTGTGTTTGGCCAGCACCCAGGCCAGTCGCTTGAGGCTGTCATTGCGCCCGCCGTCGGGGTTGTTTCCGTCACGATCCGTAGGACCCGAGCCAGAAAGGATCAGGACAACCGGCACGGGGTTGTCGGATTTCGGCAGCAACAGCGAGCCGAAAAGTTCGCCATTGTCAGTCGTCAACGTGACCGGACGTTGCAGGACAGTTGCCTGGACAAAGCCGGTAAACAGGGAAAGGCTCAAGATCAAAACTCGCAGCATCATCACGCCATCATTTGCCAAGGTGCCGGTTGGACTCACCCACACCGCTAAGGTTCGAGGATGAACTACTCGGTTAGCCTGCGTATACTGGCGCGCATCACGAATTTGGGTTCGATTTCACGGAGCGTCCTGCATGTCCGGCAATACCTACGGCAAGCTGTTCACTGTCACCACCGCGGGCGAAAGCCATGGTCCGGCGTTGGTCGCCATTGTCGACGGCTGCCCGCCGGGCCTGGAGATTTCCCTTGAGGACCTGCAACGCGACCTCGATCGCCGCAAGCCGGGCACCAGCCGCCACACCACCCAGCGCCAGGAAGCCGACGAAGTCGAAATCCTTTCCGGCGTGTTCGAGGGCCGCACCACCGGCTGCTCCATCGGCCTGCTGATCCGCAACACCGACCAGAAGTCCAAGGACTACTCGGCGATCAAGGATCTGTTCCGCCCGGCCCACGCCGACTACACCTACCACCACAAATACGGCGAGCGCGATTATCGCGGCGGCGGTCGCAGCTCGGCGCGGGAAACCGCCATGCGCGTCGCGGCCGGCGCCATCGCCAAGAAATACCTGGCCAGCCAGGGCATCGTCATTCGCGGCTACATGAGCCAGCTCGGCCCGATCGAAATCCCGTTCAAGACCTGGGAGTCGGTCGAGCAGAACGCTTTCTTCAGCCCTGACCCGGACAAAGTGCCGGAGCTGGAAGCCTACATGGACCAGTTGCGTCGCGATCAGGACTCCGTCGGCGCGAAGATCACCGTGGTCGCCGAAGGCGTGATGCCGGGCCTGGGCGAACCAATCTTCGATCGTCTCGACGCCGAACTGGCCCACGCGCTGATGAGCATCAACGCGGTCAAAGGCGTGGAAATCGGCGCCGGTTTCGCCTGTGTCGCCCAGCGCGGCACCGAACACCGTGACGAGCTGACCCCGGAAGGTTTCCTCAGCAACAACGCGGGCGGCATTCTCGGCGGGATCTCGTCCGGTCAGCCGATCGTCGCGCACCTGGCGCTGAAGCCGACCTCGAGCATCACCACTCCGGGGCGTTCGATCGACATCGACGGCAATCCGGTCGAAGTGATCACCAAGGGCCGTCACGACCCATGCGTCGGCATCCGCGCCACGCCGATTGCCGAGGCGATGATGGCCATCGTCCTGATGGACCACCTGCTGCGTCACCGTGGCCAGAACGCCGATGTGCGCGTGAGCACCCCGGTGCTGGGTCAGCTTTGATGGGTGATCTCAAGGCCGCCGCGGTCTGACCGTGGCGGCGCTCCCGTACTGGCGGCTGTCCAGTTTCTATCTGTTCTATTTCGCCTTGCTCGGTTCGACGGCGCCGTTTCTGGCGCTGTACTTCGATCACCTCGGATTCAGTGCGGCACGCATCGGCGAGCTGGTGGCGATTCCGATGCTGATGCGCTGCGTGGCGCCAAACATCTGGGGCTGGCTCGGCGATTACACCGGCAGACGCCTGGCCATCGTGCGCTTCGGCGCGGTGTGTACGCTGCTGACGTTCTCATTGATTTTCGTCAGCAAGACCTACGCCTGGCTGGCGATGGTCATGGCGTTGCATGCGTTCTTCTGGCACGCGGTGCTTCCGCAGTTCGAAGTCATCACCCTCGCGCATTTGCAGGGCCAGACCTCCCGCTACAGTCAGATCCGCCTGTGGGGCTCGATCGGTTTCATCATCACCGTGGTCGCCCTCGGTCGCCTGTTCGAATGGCTCAGCCTCGACATCTACCCGGCGGCGCTGGTGTTGATCATGGCCGGCATCGTCCTCAGCAGTCTGTGGGTGCCTAACGCTCAGCCGCCTCAGGGCAACCGCCCGACGGGCGAAGGCTTTCTCAAGCAGTTGCGCAATCCCGGGGTGCTGGCGTTCTACGGTTGCGTGGCGCTGATGCAGATGAGCCACGGGCCGTATTACACGTTTTTGACCCTGCACCTTGAGCGACTGGGCTACAGCCGTGGCGTGATCGGCATGCTCTGGGCGGTCGGCGTGGTGGCGGAAGTGCTGTTGTTCATGGCCATGAGCCGGATCCTCGCGCGTTTTTCCCTGCGGCGGGTGCTAATGGCGAGTTTTCTGCTGGCGGCGCTGCGCTGGTTGCTGCTAGGTTCGTTCGCCGAGTTCCTGTGGGTCCTGTTGTTTGCCCAGGTGCTGCACGCGGCGACGTTCGGCAGCTTTCATGCGGCTGCCATCGCGTTCGTGCAACGTAGCTTCGGCGCGCGCCAGCAAGGGCAGGGCCAGGCGTTGTATGCCGCGCTGGCCGGCACCGGCGGTGCGCTCGGCGCGTTGTATTCCGGTTACAGCTGGAATGCCCTCGGCGCGACATTGACCTTTAGTATTGCCAGTCTCGCAGCGCTCGCCGCTGCCGTTATCATTGCCATTCGAATGCAAGAGGACAGGCCATGAGCCTTACCCGTGAACAGCTTGCCCAGCAAATTGTCGACGCCGGGCGTTTTCTTTATGGTCGCGGCTGGTCGCCGGCCACCAGCAGCAATTACTCCACGCGCCTGTCGCCGAGCGAAGCGCTGCTGACCGTGTCCGGCAAGCACAAGGGCCAGTTGGGCCTGGACGACGTGCTCGCCACCGACCTGTCCGGCAACAGTCTTGAGCCCGGCAAAAAGCCGTCCGCCGAAACCCTGCTGCACACCCAGCTCTACAGCTGGCGTCCGGAAATCGGCGCCGTGTTGCACACCCACTCGGTGAACGCCACGGTGCTGTCGCGCCTGACGCCGGAAGACTTCATCGAGTTCGAAGACTACGAACTGCAAAAAGCCTTCAGCGGCATCTCGACCCACGAGTCCCGGGTGCGCGTGCCGATCTTCGACAACGATCAGGACATTGCGCGCCTCGCCGCCAAAGTGCAGCCTTGGCTCGACGCCCATCCCGATTGCGTCGGTTATCTGATTCGCGGCCACGGCCTCTACACCTGGGGCGCGCAGATGAGCGACGCGTTGCGCCAGATCGAGGCCTTTGAATTTTTGTTTGAATGCGAGTTGAAGACCCGCAGCGTCATGAACCGCCAAGGCTGACTTCACCAGAACCAGCCCATTTGCCTGATGAATGCAGTGCCCGACCGGTCTCGAAGAACCGGACGGCAAGGCCGATACCGAGGAATTGCCCCCATGAGCAGCCTGTCCGTCTATCACGTTTCCAGCCCCGAGATTCCGAACAAGGTGCTGACCCATTTTGAAGACATCGCCTCGACCCTGGCAGAGCAGGGCGTGCGCTTCGACCGCTGGCAAGCCGCCGCGAAGATCCAGCCCGGCGCCAGCCAGGAAGAAGTGATCGGTGCCTATAAAGAGCAGATCGACAAACTGATGACCGAGCGCGGTTACATCACGGTCGATGTGATCAGCCTAAACAGCGATCACCCGCAAAAAGCCGAATTCCGCGCCAAGTTCCTCGAAGAACATCGCCATGGCGAAGACGAAGTGCGTTTCTTCGTCGCCGGTCGTGGCCTGTTTACCCTGCACATCGACGATTACGTCTACGCGGTGTTGTGCGAAAAGAACGACCTGATTTCGGTGCCGGCCGGCACCAAGCACTGGTTCGACATGGGCGAGAACCCGCATTTCGTGGCGATCCGCCTGTTCAACAACCCTGAAGGCTGGGTCGCCAACTTCACCGGCGAAGACATCGCCGGCCGCTTCCCGCGTCTGGAGGACTGAGCCGATGTCGATCAAGGTCATTCTTACCGACATCGAAGGCACCACCAGCGCGGTGAGTTTTGTGTTCGACGTGCTGTTTCCATATGCCGCCAAACACCTGCCGGACTTCGTTCGCCAGAACGCCCAGCGTGCCGACGTTGCCGAGCAACTGGACGCCGTGCGCCGCGACAGCAACGAACCGCAGGCTGACGTCGAGCGGGTCGTGGAAATTCTGCTGGCGTGGATCGCCGAAGACCGCAAGGCCACGCCGCTGAAAGCGTTGCAAGGCATGGTCTGGGAGCAGGGTTATCAGGCCGGGCAGTTGAAAGGTCATGTTTATCCGGACGCCGTTGAAGCGCTCCAGCGCTGGCATCAGGCCGGTTATCAACTGTTCGTTTATTCGTCCGGTTCGATCCAGGCGCAGAAGCTGATTTTCGGCTGCTCGGAAGCAGGGGATCTGACGCCGCTGTTCAGCGGTTATTTCGACACCACGTCGGGTCCCAAGCGCGAAGCGCAGTCGTACAGCAACATCCAGCAGGCCATCGGGGTCGAACCGCAGGAAATCCTGTTCCTGTCCGACATCGTCCAGGAACTCGACGCCGCCCAGTCAGCCGGCCTGCAAACCTGCGGCCTGGCCCGTGAAGGCGGGGAGCTGGCAGGGCATGTGACCGTCGACAGCTTCACCGGAATCGAACCGGAAGCGTTCTGAGTTCACACAATCGACGCGCAAAAAACAGGCCGTGAAGCGAAAGCTCCACGGCCTGTCTGTTTATACGGTGTTCGAATTACATCGAGTGATAGGTTGGCAGGGCAAAACGCTGCTGACTTTGCAGCATGCCGATCTGCGGCAGCTCGCTGGCTTGTTCCGCCAGATCACGACGGATCGCGCTGATTGCCCACGACAGTTGGTCGCCGGCATGCAATTGCTGATAGGTCAGCGCACGTTTGAACACTTTGCCGTCGGCACTCTTCAGCGTCAGAAGAATCCCGCCATCGGGACGTGGCGCAGTGGTGACGTTGAAGTTGGAGAACAGGGAGGTAAATTTTTCTTGGATCAGGCTCATGTCTTTCAGCTCCGTATGCACTTGAATGGCAAGCATGCGTAGGGAGTTGCAGCGATTGTGCCAGTATTTCTGTTTTTAAAAATCGTTATAAATCAACAAGTTATAAATTATGAATCTTTCGGTCGTCGTGCAATCTGCATGAATGGCCATCGTGCATCCTGCATTTTGCGGGATCGTTGTCGATCCGATGGAACCATTCCAGCGAGCCGCAATCCCGCTTCGCCTTGTAGCGCTGGCGGATACAAAACATTGCAAAAACCGCGTGTACAGCCCGCGAAGCCCTGACGTATTTTCGGCCTCGACCCTCGCTTGAGAAGCGCCGGTTGCCTCACCCGATTGCCCGACAATAAAAATCCGGCCTGCACGTCAAGGTCGAACGGGAGCTGCCATGCGCCAAGCGCCGAGCGACACGATTACCTGGAGCATGATGCTCCGCAAACTGCCGATGATTGCCAAAGCCATCCCTCGGGTGGTGAAAGGCATGAAGGTGGCCAACGTCAAGGATCCGACCCAAACCTGTGGCCTGGGCTGGACGTTCGAGCAAGCGACCCTGCGCAATCCCGAAGGCCCCGCGCTGCTGTCGGGCGAGGTGGTGCTGAGTTATTCACAGGTCAACCAGTGGGCCAATCGCATCGCCCACTATTTGATCGGGCAAGGGATCGGCAAGGGCGATGTGGTGGCGGTGTTCATCGAGAACCGCCCGGAACTGCTGGTGACGATTTTGGCGCTGGCCAAAGTCGGCGCCGTCAGCGCGCTGCTCAATACCTCGCAGACCCGCGATACGCTGATCCACAGCATCAATCTGGTGACACCGGCGGCGATTGTCGTCGGTGAAGAATTGCTGCCGGCGTTTGCGGCGGTGCGCGAGCAAGTGTCGATCCCGGCAGCGCGCGCCTGGTTCGTCGCCGATCAGGATACCTTCAGCCATCCGGGCATCGCGCCCGAGGGCTACATCAACCTGATCAGCGCCAGTGCCGACGCCCCGGGCGACAACCCGGCCAGCAGCCGGCAGATTTTCTTCGACGATCCCTGTTTCTATATCTACACCTCCGGCACCACCGGTTTGCCGAAAGCCGGGGTGTTCAAGCACGGCCGCTGGATGCGCAGTTCGGCGAGCTTCGGCATGATCGCCCTCGACATGCGCCCGGACGACATCGTCTATTGCACCTTGCCGCTGTACCACGCCACCGGGCTTTGCGTGTGCTGGGGTTCGGCGGTCAATGGCGCGTCGGGTTTCGCGATTCGCCGCAAGTTCAGCGCCCGGCAGTTCTGGAGCGATGTGCGCCGCTATCGCGCAACCACCATCGGTTACGTCGGCGAGTTGTGCCGCTATCTGGTGGATCAGCCGCTCAGCGCCGACGACAGCCGTCACGATGTGCGCAAGATGATCGGCAACGGTCTGCGGCCCGGCGCGTGGGCCGAGTTCAAGACCCGCTTCGGCGTGGATCACATCTGTGAGCTGTACGCGGCCAGCGACGGCAATATCGGCTTCACCAACATCCTCAATTTCGACAACACCATCGGTTTTTCGCTGATGGCCTGGGAGCTGGTTGCCTACGACCAGGACAGCGGCGAACCGATTCGTGGCACTGACGGATTCATGCGCAAGGTCGGTCGGGGCGAGCGAGGCCTGCTGCTGGCGCGGATCGACGACAAGGCGCCGCTGGACGGCTACACCGATCCGCAGAAAACCGCCAAGGTTGTATTGCTGGACGTGTTCACCAAGGGCGACCGCTTCTTCAACACCGGCGATCTGCTGCGCAACATCGGTTTCGGCCACGCACAGTTTGTCGACCGCCTCGGCGACACCTACCGCTGGAAGGGCGAGAACGTCTCGACCACCGAGGTCGAAAATCTGCTGCTCCAGCATCCGCACATTTCAGAAGCCGTGGCCTATGGCGTGGAAATCCCCAACACCAATGGCCGCGCCGGGATGGCGGCGATCACCCCAGCCGAGTCTTTGGCGACCCTGGATTTCGCCGAACTGCTGGCCTTCGCCCGCCAGCGCATGCCGGCATACGCGGTGCCGCTGTTCCTGCGGGTCAAGGTAAAAATGGAAACCACCGGCACCTTCAAATACCAGAAGACCCGCCTGAAAACCGAAGGCTTCGACCCCGGCCAGAGGGGCGATGACCCGATTTATGCTTGGCTGCCGGGGACTGAAACCTACGTGCAGGTCACGGATGAAATTCTTGCGGACATCCGGGCAGGCAGGTTCCGTTATTGATATTGGCTATCGGCAGTCTTTGAAAAAAGGGGATGACAGCTATCGCCGCGCTCGGGAAACTATCGGCTTTCCGATTGACCGAAAGTGGAGTTGCCCCATGTCCGACCAAAGCCGCCAGATGACCCCCGAAGAAGCTGCCGAATTCACCGAGCAAGTATTCAACAAGGCGCGCGAGGGCGATGCGGTGATGCTGGATCGCCTAATCACTGCCGGTCTGCCGGTGAACCTGACCAACAGCAAGGGTGACACCCTGCTGATGCTCGCCAGTTACTACGGTCACGTGGACGCGGTGCAAGTGCTGCTCAAGCACAAGGCCGATCCGGAACAACGCAACGGCAACGGCCAGAGCCCGATTGCCGGCGCCGCGTTCAAGGGTGACCTGGCGGTGGTCAAGGCATTGGTTGCCGGTGGCGCGCAGATCGAAGGCGCCTCGTTCGACGGTCGCACGGCGCTGATGATGGCGGCGATGTTCAACCGCGTTGAAATCGTCGACTTCCTGATCGACCAGGGCGCCGATCCGAAAGCCAAGGACGCCAACGGCATCACCGCGCTGGACGCGGCCCGCACCATGGGCGCTGTGGACACCACCGCGCAGCTGGAAAAACTGCTGGGCTGAAGCCGCTGGCCGGAACCCGCTCTGTGGCGAAGGCGAGAATGCGCTATCCTTCGCGCCCTCAAAATTCTCTTCGCCACAGGATCCGCCCCCATGAAAGCCGCACTCGCCGAACTCATCAGCAAAATCAGCTCCGGCTGCATGGGCGACGACGAGATTCAGAAGGTCGCTGACGAAGCGGCACAGGCCTACGCCGATGCCGACGCTTTTCTGACCGCCAACCCGGACATCAACTACGACGACACTTTCCCGATTCCGCTGGGCGAGTGGGTCGTGGTCGGCAGCCTGCCGGAGACCGTGCTGTTCCAGGCGGATACTTACGCCGACCTGTTCGCGCAGATCGTTGCTTCGTTCGGCCCGGGCGTCGACTTCAACCTCAAGCCCAAGCAACTGGCCAAGACCGAAGCGCTGACCGCGCTCAACCGCATCCAGGTGCAGATGAGCAGCCTGAACAAGGAAAACGGCGGTTACATGCTGATGAACTTCAGCCAGTTGCTCGACGACGAGTTGCAAGTGGTGCTGGTCTACGGCAACGACGTGCCGCGCGTGCTGGAACTGTGCGCCGAAGTCGGCATTGCCGCCGCGCCGTCGCTGGAAGCCCTGAAGGTCGCCGTTCACGTCTGAATGCAATAAAAGGGAACCCTGTGCGCGACCGTCTATCCTAAAAGTGCATGCCACTATTCTGGAGCGACACCATGGGTTCCACGTTCAACGGCCTGGTCGGCCTGATCATTCTTGCGCTCGACATCTGGGCGATCATCAATGTGCTGAAAAGCGGCGCTGAGACCGGGATGAAAATCCTCTGGGTGCTGCTGATCATCCTCCTGCCGGTGCTGGGCCTGATCATCTGGGCGATTGCCGGGCCGCGGGGCAATGTGCGGATCTGACCGTTCGCAGCCTGATTGGGTCGGGCCGATGAACTGAGGTTCGACCTGTCATCTTCGGCAACGTAGAATGCGCGCCTTTCCCGGGCAATCGAACCTGACGATTGGCGCCCGCGCATTCATCGGAGCACTTCACCATGACCGTCACCAAGACCAGCGAATACCTGGAAACCCTCTACGAAGGCTACGGCCAGCGTTTTCGCATGGAAAAACTGCTGCACGAAGTGCGCACCGAGCACCAGCACCTGGTGATTTTCCAGAACCCGCGCATGGGCCGGGTGATGGCGCTGGACGGCGTGATCCAGACCACCGAAGCCGATGAATTCATCTACCACGAAATGCTCACCCACGTGCCGATCCTTGCCCACGGCACCGCCAAGCGCGTGCTGATCATCGGCGGCGGCGACGGCGGCATGCTGCGCGAAGTGACCAAACACGCCAGCGTCGAGCACATCACCATGGTCGAGATCGACGGCACCGTGGTCGACATGTGCAAGGAATTCCTGCCAAACCACTCCAAGGGCGCCTACGACGATCCACGCCTGAACCTGGTAATCGACGACGGCATGCGTTTCGTCGCCACTACCACCGAAAAGTTCGACGTGATCATTTCCGACTCCACCGACCCGATCGGCCCGGGCGAAGTGCTGTTCTCGGAAAACTTCTACCAGGCCTGCCACCGCTGCCTGAACGAGGGCGGCATCCTCGTGACCCAGAACGGCACGCCGTTCATGCAGATCGAAGAAGTGAAAACCACCGCCGGCCGCCTGCGCAGCTTGTTCCCGGACTGGCACTTCTATCAGGCGGCCGTGCCGACCTACATCGGCGGTTCGATGACCTTCGCCTGGGGCTCGACCAACCCGGCCTACCGCAAGCTGAGCCGCGAGGTGCTGCAACAGCGCTTCATCGGCAGCGGCATCGTCACCCGCTACTACAACCCGGAAATCCACATCGGTGCTTTCGCCTTGCCGCAATACGTGCTGCAAGCGGTGAACAAGCCAAGCAACGACTGATTGTTCGCGGGTAAGAAAAAGCCGAGGCCGGTGTGCGAAAACACACCGGCCTCGGCTTTTTTCATGTTGCATCGGTGTAAACCTTTTGAACGATCAATCCTGACAAAAGTCGAGATAGGTGTAAGCCCATTTGCGGGTTTGATCGAGGAGGCTCCGATGTCAAAGTGGAAAGTCACTTTCGTGGACGATCATGGTGAAACGATCGACGAAGTCTTCGAGTGCGAGGAATGCCCCAGCCATGAGCGGGCAGCACGCCTCATCAAGGAACGACTCTTGCCAGTCGCCGCCGAGCTTGACCTGAACGATCTGGAAGGGCGCACCGCCGATGCCGGCGTGAAAAGCCTGAAAACCCAGAACAGCATCGAAATCCGCAGCATCACCCCAATCTGAATCTTCCTTTACATTGCTTACCAGACCTTGGCAGCGGCTCTATCTTGGGGCTACTCTGCAAGCGAGATCAGCGAACGGATCGCTAAGGTCTGGTCTTGTCAGCTACATGCTTGTTTCCCGCCGGCAACGCGGTTGCCGTAAGCACCCGGGCCCTTTGGGCCAGTGCAGGGAATACGGAAAGTCTATCCATCTATGCGAGGGGGACGATTCATGAGCACAGCCTATCAAGAAGACATCAGCAGCAGCGTGCTGCGCCGCATGAAAGAAGGCGGTTTCGATTTTTCCCGATTCCATCCCATCGAGTTCTACGCCATTTTCCCGGACGAGGAGCGGGCGCGCAGGGCGGCAGGCAAATTTCGCGGTGAATCCATCAATGCCCAGGTCAGTGCGCGCGACGACGGCGCCTGGTCTCTGGAATTGAGCAAGGTGATGTACGCAACCTACGACGACATTGGCGATTTCGAGCAGGGCTTTTCGGCGGTGGTCGAGCCCTTGGGCGGCATCATCGAAGGCTGGGGCGTGAAACAGGAGATCCGCAACCGGCACCGTTTGAACTGATCACTCTCGCAACATGTCGAGCTACGGCTGACCTTCGGGTCGGCCGTTGTCGTTTCTGCCCCCCTGAACGCCCCATGGCAAAACCCTGAAACAAGAAACCGGCGCAAAAAAAAGCCACCTGAAAAGGTGGCTGAAAGGGAAGACCGGAAGGAGAGGAAACCGGTCAGGGTTACGGCCGGGAGGGCTGCCGAGGCAAGCCGGATCAGTGGAGCTGCGTACTTCGTCAGCGACGTTTTTGCAGCGGATGCGCGGATTATCCGCAGCCGCCGGCGGGCAGTGAAATCAACTCTGACTATGCTGGTGATAGGCGACGGGACTGCGTCGCAATGAAGCGGGGGCGATCAGGTTGGGGCATTTGCCGCACAGGAATGGTGCGGTGCATGTGGCGTGAATATCCAACCGATTGAAATCAAAGCGTTTATGCCGATGGCACGGGCCTTGCGAAGGCCTGTATGTCCGGGGTGACAAGGAGTACGGCATGATCCGCACCTATTTTGATGAAATGTACGATGCCGGCGGCCAGGTCCGCCCGCATTACCGGGAGTTTGCCCGCTGGCTGGCCGAAACGCCTGACGAACTGCTGGCCCAGCGGCGACGCGAGGCCGATCTGCTGTTCCATCGTGCCGGGATCACTTTCACGCTCTACGGGGACGAGCAAGGGACAGAACGCCTGATTCCCTTCGACACCATTCCGCGCAGCATTCCCGCCAGCGAGTGGCGGATCGTCGAGCGCGGCTGCATCCAGCGGGTCAAGGCGTTGAACATGTTCCTCGCCGACCTTTACCACGAGCAGCGCATCATCAAGGCCGGGATCATTCCCGCCGAACAGGTGCTGGCCAACGAGCAATACCAGTTGGCGATGCAGGGGCTGGATCTGCACCGCGATATCTATTCGCACATCTCCGGCGTCGATCTGGTGCGCGACGGCGACGGCACGTATTACGTGCTCGAGGACAACCTGCGCACGCCGAGCGGCGTGAGCTACATGCTCGAAGATCGCAAGATGATGATGCGCCTGTTCCCCGAACTGTTCGCGGCCCAGCGAATCGCCCCGATCGACCATTACCCGAACCTGTTGCTCGACACCCTGAAAAGCTCTAGCCCCATCGACGACCCAAGTGTGGTGGTGCTGACACCGGGACGGTTCAACAGCGCGTTTTTCGAGCATGCGTTTCTCGCCCGGGAAATGGGCGTGGAACTGGTTGAAGGCGCGGATCTGTTTGTGCGTGACGACAAAGTCTTCATGCGCACCACTGACGGCCCGAAAGCGGTGGACGTGATCTACCGCCGGCTCGACGACGCGTTCCTCGATCCGCTGGCCTTCCGCCCGGATTCGATGCTCGGCGTGCCGGGGCTGCTGTCGTCGTATCGCTCCGGCAACGTGGTGCTGGCCAATGCGATCGGCACCGGCGTGGCGGACGACAAATCGGTGTATCCATTCGTCACCGAGATGATCCGTTTCTACCTCGACGAAGAGCCGATCCTGAAGAACGTGCCGACCTGGCAATGCCGCAATCCGTCTGAACTTTCCCATGTACTGGCCAATCTTCCGGATCTGGTGGTCAAGGAAACCCAGGGCTCCGGCGGTTACGGAATGCTTGTGGGGCCGGCGGCGACAACCGCGGAAATCGATGCGTTCCGCGAGCGGATCAAGGCCAAGCCCCACGCGTACATCGCGCAACCGACGCTGTCGCTGTCGACCTGTCCGACCTTTGTCGAAAACGGCATTGCGCCGCGCCATATCGACCTGCGCCCGTTCGTATTGTCCGGCCGCGAAACCCGGGTCGTGCCCGGCGGTTTGACCCGTGTCGCCCTGCGTGAAGGCTCTCTGGTGGTGAATTCATCCCAGGGCGGCGGAACCAAGGACACCTGGGTGGTCGAGGATTGAAGGAAGCCTGCCATGTTAAGTAGAACTGCCTCGGATCTGTACTGGATGTCGCGTTACCTGGAGCGGGCGGAAAACCTCGCACGGATGCTCGATGTCAGCTATTCGCTGTCGCTGATGCCGCAGGACGGCCGTGGCGACGGTCTGCACGAACTGGCGATGCCGCTGCTGATCACCGGCACGCTGGACGATTACCTGGAACGTCACGGCGAGCTGCATGCCGAGCGACTGCTGCATTTCTTCGCCCTCGACGCGGCCAACCCGGCAAGCATCTACAGCTGCCTCGGCGCGGCGCGGGCCAGCGCTCATGCGGTGCGCGGGCGAATCACTGCCGACATGTGGGAGAACATCAACGCCACCTGGCTGGAGATTCGCGGGATCGCCAATCAGGGTCTTAGCCGCTACGGCATGAGCCGCTTCTGCGAGTGGATCAAGGAACGTTCGCACCTATTCCGGGGCGCGTCCTACGGCACCATCATGCGCAACGACGCGTTTCGTTTCATTCGACTGGGTACGTTCATCGAGCGGGCGGACAACACCTTGCGCCTGCTTGATGCCCGTTACGAGATGGCCGGCGATCAGGCCGAAGCAGTCAGCGACGGCACCGCTCACGCCTATTATCAGTGGAGTGCGCTGTTGCGGGCGCTGTCATCGTTCGAGGCCTACACCGAGATCTATCGCGATGCGCCCGGCGCCCGGCATGTGGCCGAGCTGCTGCTATTGCGCGCCGACGTGCCGCGTTCGCTGCGGGCCTGCACCGAAGAGATTGACCAGATTCTCGCGCAACTGCCGGGGGCCAACGGTCGCCCTGCACAACGACTGGCGGCGGAAATGGACGCGCGCCTGCGCTACACCGGCATTCAAGAAATTCTCGAGGAAGGGCTGCACGCCTGGCTTACCGAATTCATCCCGCTGGTGCGCCAGCTGGGCAACGCCATTCACAGTTCCTACCTGGAGGCCGCATGAGACTTTCCATCAGCCACGAGACCACCTATCACTACGAAGATCAGGTGCGCGCGAGCATCCAGTACCTGCGCCTGACGCCCCATGACAGCGAGCGTCAGCATGTGCTGAGCTGGCAGCTCGACCTGCCGCGCCCGGTGCGCGCCCAGCTTGATCCGTTCGGCAACATCCTGCATGTGCTGACCATGGACGAGCCCCATGAAGCGATCATAATCGGCGCCCGGGGGCAGGTGGATATCGACGAGTTGCGCGAGGCGGAGCACGAGAGTCAGTCGGCGTTGCCGTTCCTGCGTTTCACCCGGCTCACCGAAGCTGACGAGGCGCTGCGAGCGTTTGCCGAGAAGTCCTGCAAACAGCGCCGCGACCGCAATGCACTGATCGACCTGATGCATGGGCTTAACCAGCACATGACTTACAAACCGGGCGCCACCGAAGTCGACACCAGCGCCGCCGAGGCGTTTGCCGGGCGGGCGGGTGTTTGCCAGGATCACGCTCACGCGTTTCTGGCCTGCGCGCGCAGCCTCGGGGTGCCGTCACGCTATGTGTCGGGTTATCTGTACAGCGAGGATTGCGAACATCTGGCCAGTCACGCCTGGGCCGAAGCCTGGATCGATGACGCCTGGTACAGCTTTGACGTGACCAATGAGCTGGCCCGGCCCGAGCGGCATTTGAAACTGGCGGTGGGTCTGGACTACCTCGACGCCTGCCCGGTGCGCGGCATGCGCCGGGGCGGCGGTTCAGAGCAGATGCACGCGAAAGTGCTGGTGTCGCCGACACCAGCGCCAATCATCTCGGTGCAGCAGCAGTAAACGAAGTTGTCGGTTTACTTGGCGGGCGCGACCTTGCGCCCGGCCATGTGCTGCAAATACCCGATCAGTTTCTGCAGATCCGCATCCGGCAACACCTCGGCGGTAAACCCCGGCATCTTCGCCTGCGGCCACTGGCGCAGGCTCTGCGGATCGCGGATGTAGCGCTTGAGGAAGTCCGCGCCGAAGTACTCGGTCGGGTTGTATGGAATGTTCAGGTCCGGCCCGAACTGCGCATCGCCCGCGCCATTCAGGCGGTGGCAGGCCAGACAGTTCTTTTGGAACAGCGCAAAACCCTGATTCACCGGGTCATCGGCCTTCAACGCAGGATCCGGCAGCAGCGCAGGGAAGCGCTCGGCCACCAGCGCCATGCGCTTGATGCTCGCCACTTCGAACGGCCATTGTTCCGGGCTGATATTGCCGGCCTGCGGATCGGTCCACACCAGATAGAACGGCCCGGCGCTGTGCTTGCCTTCCGACAGCGGCGGCCAGGGCTGCGCCGGATCTTCGATAGCCAGCCAGGAGCGTGAACCCTTGTTGTTCAGTAGAGGCGCGGCGGACAGCTCTGCGGCAAAACCATCCAGCGCTACGGCTTGCAGGTGATCTTCGGGTTTGATGCCGGTCAGCAGCGCGGCCATCGGTACGGCGCGATAAGTCATGTCCTTCTTGTAGGACACATCATTCTTGACCGTGAGGGTTTGTACCTGAGGATGCTTGAGCAACTCCTCGGTCTGCCAGGTGCGGCTGTTCGCGCCCAGCTCCAGATTCAGCTGCGCGGCAGACAGGGGCATGCTCAGCAGCATGGCCCCGAACAGAATGAGCGTTTTCAAGTGATCGCCGTCCGTGTCGTGGAAGTGCGCAAAGGTTGGCACAGCCACGCTGGCCCGGGTAGCGGGCCAGTCACATTTTCAGTGGCGATAAACAATACCTGCCGCTTGAATCAGCCAATGACCTTGGTCAGGTTCGGCAGAATCAACAACAGCGTCGTGGCGAAAAGAATGAGCCCTGCTTGCCGTACTTTCGGTTGTTTGAACATGGCTTGACCGCCTTTTTTGTTATTTCCTGATACCTGCCTGCATATCCATGACGGCAAGCGCTGCACTTCCTGTAGCGAACGCCTGTCTCGGCAAAACCCGACGACAACGACGTACATCTTCACCTTAGGGCCCGCGTCACGCTTCGCTTAGATCCATTTCGTATGTATTTGCTACCTGTCGCGATTAAAAAGGCATGAGGCCCATTGCCAGCTTCTTTGCCGCCCGTTTGCTAGACAGCTCGCGCACCTGAACCGGTTAATCAAGCCACGGATGACCGTCCGTCTGAGCGTGCGCGTCAACGTCATTGAGCGCTGTGGTCATTGAATCCGTGGCCCGCGAAGACAACAGTGACAACACGAATTTCACTCACCGCACAGGTTCGAGGACGTCATGACCCAAGCTTTGATTTTCGACGCGTTACGCACGCCCCGCGGCAAGGGCAAGGCCGACGGATCGCTGCACAGCGTCAAACCGGTGAACCTGGTGGCAGGGCTGCTGACCGCTTTGCAGGCACGTACGGCGCTGGACACCAGCCAGGTCGATGACGTGGTGCTCGGTTGCGTCACGCCGATTGGCGATCAGGGCTCGGACATCGCCAAGACCGCTGTGCAGGTGGCCGATTGGGACGTCAGCGTCGCGGGCGTGCAGATCAACCGCTTCTGCGCCTCGGGGCTGGAAGCGGTGAACCTGGGGGCGATGAAAGTGCGCTCCGGTTTCGAAGACCTGGTGGTGGTTGGTGGCGTCGAATCCATGTCCCGCGTACCGATGGGCAGCGACGGCGGCGCCTGGGCGCTGGATCCGCAGACCAATTTGCACAGCCACTTCACACCACAAGGCGTCGGCGCCGACCTGATCGCCACCCTTGAAGGTTTCAGCCGTCAGGACGTCGATGCCTACGCGCTGCACTCGCAGCAGAAAGCCGCTCGCGCCCGGGCCGACGGCTCGTTCAGCAAGTCGCTGGTGCCGGTGCAGGACCAGAACGGCATCATCCTGCTCGATCACGATGAGTTCATTCGCGCCGAGTCAACCCTCGAAGGTCTGGGCAAGCTCAAGCCGAGTTTCGAGATGATCGGCCAGATGGGTTTCGACGCCACGGCATTGCGGGTCTACAGCCATGTCGAGCGAATCAATCATGTGCACACGCCGGGCAACAGTTCGGGGATCGTCGACGGTGCGGCGCTGATGTTGATCGGCTCCGAAGCCAAGGGGCGTGCGTTGGGCCTGCAACCCCGGGCGCGGATTGTCGCCACGGCGGTCACCAGCACCGATCCGACCATCATGCTCACCGGCCCGGCGCCGGCCACTCGCAAGGCGCTGGCCAAGGCCGGGCTGCGGGTGGAGGACATTGACCTGTTCGAGGTCAACGAGGCGTTCGCCTCGGTGGTGCTCAAATTCATCAAGGACATGGCCGTCGACCCGGACAAGGTCAACGTCAATGGCGGCTCGATCGCCATGGGCCATCCGTTGGGCGCCACCGGTTGCGCGATCCTCGGCACCTTGCTCGATGAACTGGAAGCCCGACGCCTGCGTTACGGCCTCGCGACGCTGTGCGTCGGCGGCGGCATGGGCATCGCCACCATCATCGAACGCCTCTGACCCCAAGGAATCCTGTCATGACCCAAGCCATTCGTTACGAAAAAGGCCAGGACGGCATCGTCCTCCTGACCATCGACATGCCGGGCCAGAGCGCCAACACCATGAACGCGGTGTACCGCGAGGCCATGGCCGAAAGCGTCGCCCGTTTGCAGGCGGAAAAAGAGGACATCGCCGGGGTGATCATCACCTCGGCCAAGAAAACCTTCTTCGCCGGCGGCGACCTGAATGAACTGATCAAAGTCGGCAAGCCTGAAGCCAAGGCTTTCTACGACATGGTGCTGACCCTCAAGGGCCAGTTGCGCACCCTGGAAACCCTCGGCAAACCGGTGGTCGCGGCGATCAACGGCGCGGCGCTCGGCGGCGGCTGGGAAATCTGCCTGGCCTGTCACCACCGCGTGGCGCTGGACGATGCGTCGGTGCAACTCGGTTTGCCGGAAGTGACTCTCGGCCTGTTGCCGGGCGGTGGTGGCGTGGTGCGGATGGTGCGCATGCTTGGCATCGAAAAGGCTTTGCCGTATCTGCTCGAAGGCAAGAAAGTCCGTCCGCAGCAGGCGTTGCAGGCAGGTTTGATCGATGAGCTGGCGGCAGATCGCGATGAATTGCTGTCCAAGGCACGGGCCTGGGTTCTGGCCAATCCTGCGGCCGTGCAGCGTTGGGATGTGAAGGGTTATCAGATTCCCGGCGGCACGCCATCCAATCCGAAAGTCGCGCAGATGCTGGCGATTGCGCCGTCGATCCTGCGCACCAAAACCCAGGGCACGTTGCCGGCGCCGGAGAAGATTCTGTGCGCGGCGGTGGAAGGCGCGCAGGTGGATTTCGACACGGCGCACCTGATCGAAACCCGCTACTTCACCGAGCTGACCACCGGCCAGATCTCGAAAAACCTGATCGGCACCTTCTGGTTCCAGCTCAATGAAATCAATGCCGGCGGTTCGCGGCCGCAGGGTTTTGCACCTTATGTGACGAAGCGTGTGGGCGTACTCGGCGCAGGCATGATGGGCGCCGGGATCGCCTATGTCAGCGCATCGGCCGGGATCGACGTGGTGCTCAAGGACATCAACCTTGCTGCCGCGGAAAAGGGCAAGGCGCATTCGGCGGCGCTGCTGGACAAGAAAGTCGCTCGCGGGCAAATGTCTGCGCAGCAGCGTGAAGCGGTGCTGGCGCGTATTCACCCGACCGAAAGCGATACCGATCTGGCAGGTTGCGATCTGATCATCGAGGCGGTGTTCGAGGATCGTCAACTCAAGGCCAAGGTCTCGGCAGCAGCGCAACAGGTGGTTGGCGCCGACGCTGTGATTGCTTCCAACACATCGACCTTGCCAATCACTGGCTTGGCGACCGCAGTACCGGATCAAAGCAAGTTCATCGGCCTGCACTTCTTCAGCCCGGTGGAAAAGATGCCGCTGGTGGAAATCATCAAGGGCGCGCAAACCAGCGACGAAACCCTCGCACGCGGGTTCGATTTCGTACTGCAAATCAAGAAAACTCCGATTGTGGTCAACGACAGTCGCGGCTTCTTCACTTCGCGGGTGTTCGGCACCTTTACCAATGAAGGCATTGCGATGCTGGGTGAGGGCGTCAGCGCGCCGATGATCGAGACCGAAGCGCGCAAGGCCGGCATGCCTGTCGGACCTCTGGCGATCTCCGACGAAGTTTCCCTCAGCCTGATGAGCCATATCCGTCAGCAAACGGCCAAAGACCTTCAAGCAGAAGGGAAACCGCTGATTGAGCACCCGGCGTTCGCCGTGATTGACTTGCTGCTCAACGAATACAAGCGGCCGGGCAAAGCAGCGGGAGGCGGTTTTTATGAGTACCCGGCGGGTGGGCAGAAACATCTGTGGCCCGAGCTGAAAACCCGTTTCGAGAAAGCCGACGGGCAGATTTCGCCGAAAGATGTGCGTGACCGGTTGCTGTTCGTGCAGGCCATCGAAACCGTGCGTTGCGTGGAAGAGGGCGTGCTGACGTCGACTGCGGACGCCAACGTCGGCTCGATTTTCGGCATCGGATTCGCGGCCTGGACGGGCGGCGCGTTGCAGTTCATCAACCAATATGGCGTGAAGGACTTTGTCGCCCGGGCGCAGTACCTGGCGGAGCAGTACGGCGAGCGTTTCGCGCCGCCTGCGCTGCTGCTGGAAAAAGCCGCGAAAGGCGAGTTGTTCTAACGGGGGCGGGGACGCATTTCGGGGCTTGCCTTGCCGGATGGTTTCAAGGCAGGCTCTGGGGTGTGCATTATTCCCATCACGTGTCAGGTATTTTTTATGTCGCTACGCATCTGCATTCTGGAAACCGACATCCTGCGTCCGGAACTGGTCGATGAATATCAGGGTTACGGGCAGATGTTCCAGCGCCTGTTCTCGCAACAGCCGATCGCCGCCGAGTTCACGGTGTACAACGTGATGCAGGGCGATTATCCGAGTGATGACCTGACCTTTGATGCGTATTTGGTCACCGGCAGCAAGGCCGACTCGTTCGGCACCGACCCGTGGATCCAGACCCTCAAGCAATACCTGCTGACCCGCTATGAGCGCGGCGACAAACTGCTCGGCGTGTGCTTTGGCCATCAACTGCTGGCGCTGCTGCTGGGTGGCAAGAGCGAGCGTGCTACACAGGGTTGGGGCGTCGGCATTCACAATTACAAACTGGCGGCCAAGGCACCGTGGATGAGCCCGGTGCGTGAAGAGCTGACTTTGTTGATCAGTCACCAGGATCAAGTCACGGCGTTGCCGGAGAACGCCACAGTGATTGCTTCCAGCGATTTCTGCCCGTTCGCCGCGTACCACATCAACGATCAGGTGCTGTGCTTCCAGGGGCATCCGGAATTCATTCACGACTACTCGCGGGCGCTGCTGGATCTGCGTCAGGAAGCGCTGGGTGAGCAGGTGTACAGCAAGGGTGTGGCCAGCCTGGAGCATCAGCACCACGGCACCACCGTTGCGGAATGGATGATGCGTTTCGTGGCGCACAAGCCGACCGCCGCTTGAATGTAGACGCCCCCGTGTTTTGCACGGGGGCGTTTTTTCTTATAGCCAGCCCGATTTCTTGAAGCTCGCCCACAGGCTCACGCAGCCGACCGTGATAAAGCCCAGTACGCCGAAATAGCCGTAGTGCCAGCTCAGCTCCGGCATGTTCTGGAAGTTCATCCCATAGATCCCCGCCACCGCCGTCGGGAACGCCAGAATCGCCGCCCATGCAGCGAATTTACGTTGCACCACGCTCTGGCGTGACGCCTCCAGCAGAACGCCGATTTCGATGGTCTGGCTGGCGATGTCGGCCAGGGTCGTCAGATCTTCCATCTGCCGCGTGACATGGATCTGCACATCGCGGAAGTACGGGCGCATGTTCTTGTCGATGAAGGGGAAGCTCAGCTTCTGCAGCTCCTCGCCGATTTCCACCATCGGCGCGGCGTAACGGCGCAGGCGCAGGACGTCGCGACGCAGGCCGTGCAGCTTCTGGATGTCGTATTCATTCAAAGCGCTGCACAACACGTTGCGTTCCAGTTCATCGATCTCGGCGTGAATCGCTTCGCCCACCGGCTGATAGTTTTCGATCACGAAATCCAGCAGCGCATACAGTACGAAATCTTCCCCGTGCTCCAGCAACAGCGGTCGCGCCTCACAGCGTTGGCGGACGTGGGCGTAGGACGCCGAGTGGCCGTTGCGGGCAGTGATGATGTAGCCCTTGCCGGCAAAGATGTGGGTTTCGATGAACTGCAGAATCCCGTGTTCGCGCACCGGCGAGTAGGTGACGATGAACAGCGCGTCGCCAAAGGTTTCCAACTTCGGCCGGCTGTGCTTTTCCAGGGCGTCTTCGATGGCCAGTTCGTGCAGGTTGAACTGGCGTTGCAGGTTGGAGAGTTCCTGGGCATTCGGCTCTTCGAGGCCGATCCAGACGAAGTGGCCGGTCTTGGCGGCCCAGGCCGCGCCTTCGTCGAGGGAAATATTGGTGACTTTCTTACCGGCGCTGTAAACCGCAGCAGCAACAACTCGACCCATGGTGGTGATTCACTTCTTCTTGGCAGATGGCAGGGGAGACATGGCTTCAGCTTAGCCGTGTCGCTGCTTGAGAGTCAGTGAAATCTGCACAGTTCACCGGGCAAAAGAAAACCCGCACAGGTCGGGCTTCTTTTTCACGCGGCTTGCAGCTGCCGATCCATCGCATCGATGCACTCGCGCATCTGCTCGCGGCATTGGGTGATGAGCATGGGCATGTCGTCCATGGTCAGGCCGGCGGTAGGAATTGCCGGCAGCGAGCGTATGAGAATTTTCCCGCTGTGCCAGCGGTTCAGGCGCATGTGCTTGATGTAGCTGCTGACACACACCGGAACGATCGGCACCCCGGCGGCAATGGCCATCTGGAACGCGCCCTTCTTGAACGGCAGCAATTCTTCACCCAGGTTGCGGGTGCCTTCCGGGAACACCCAGATCGAGGTGTCTTTATGCTGCAAGGTGTCGGTGGTCGTCAGCATCGACTGGCGCGCCTTGTGCGCGTTCCCACGATCGATCAACACATTGCCCGCCAGCCAGAACAACTGTCCGAACAGCGGCACCCACTTCAGGCTCTTTTTGCCGATGCACACCGTCCGACGCGGCACCACGTTGCCGAACACGAACAGGTCGTAGTTGGACTGATGGTTGGCGATGATCACGCAGCTGTCGGGTTTGTTCATCAACGGGCCGACTTCGGCCTTCACTCGCAGACGCAAAATGCACATCGCTGGCAATGCATAGAGACGAGCACACAGACGACTGTTGTCCGGGTTGAATGGCCGGCACAGCCCGAGGATCACTCCGAGGATCCCCGCCAGAATAAAGTGCAGGCCCATCAATAACATACGAAACACAAACAGCATTTTCAGGCCCATCGGGACAAAAGGTGGCGCAGTGTACGGATGTGCACTGTTTTCGGCAATTGCCGCTATAGAGTCCGGAGATGGGCGATGTTTAAGCGCATGTTTCCGACTTGTTGGTCAGAGGCGTCCTAGAGCTGCTGCGGAGTTTTCAACAGGCCGCGTAATAAAAAGCCCGACACGACGGTCGGGCTTTTCTGAATCGGTATGAGCCGGGGGTCAGCCCAGGTGTTCCTGATCCTGAATGATCGCGTTGTCCAGGGTTTCCAGCAGCGCTTTGCGCACTTTCAACTTGGTGTTCTTGTGCGCGGTCATGTTGATCTTCTTCAACTGACGTGCAGCGGCGAGAGCGGCACCTTGCAGCTCTTCGGCCGAAACAACCTTGTCGAGGAAACCGGCATCCACAGCACTTTGCGGATCAAACATTTCGCCGTTGATCACCGAGCGATGAAACGCCGAGCGACGCAGACGATCACGAGCCAGCTCGATGCCGGCGTGGTGCATGGTCATGCCGATCTGCACTTCGTTCAGACCAATGCTGAACGGGCCGTCGACACCGATCCGATAGTCGGCGGACAACAGAATGAACGCGCCCTTGGCCACGGCATGTCCCGGGCAAGCAACGATCACCGGGAACGGGTGCGACAATAGGCGACGGGCCAAGGTAGAACCGGCAGTCACCAGCGACACGGCTTCTTTAGGGCCGGCGGTCATCACTTTCAGATCGTAGCCGCCAGAGAGAATGCCCGGCTGACCGGTGATGATCACAATGGCGCGATCCGCCACCGCCTGATCCAGCGCCGCGTTGAAGGCCGCGATCACGTCCGGGGAAATGGCGTTGACCTTGCCGTTGCTCAGGGTCAGGGTCGCGATACCGTCTTCGAGGTGGTAGGCAATCAGGTCGCTCATGGCGCAATTCCTTATAAGAAAGATGGGCAGACGTTACCCACCGTCGCCGGTCAGGTAAAGCACTGTGACTGACCCGCCAGTCACCGTTTACCGGCAGATGCGCTGCAACACGCCCCGCGCCTGACGCCTGCGCATCTATATAGAAGGGCTGCGCCCACCCGAGATTGGCCGGATTGCCATGGCCCATCGACTGCTGAAGCGACTTTTTCTCTTAACCGCATGAAAATTCTGAAAAAAAGTTTGCCATCAGAAAAGCTTTCGACTACATTAGCGCGCCTCGACAGACAGAACATGTTTGAAGAGATACGGTGAAGTGTCCGAGTGGCTTAAGGAGCACGCCTGGAAAGTGTGTATACAGGAAACTGTATCGAGAGTTCGAATCTCTCCTTCACCGCCAAATTCGATGTAAACAAAACCCTTGGTTTCGAAAGAAGCCAGGGGTTTTGTGCATTCTGGCGTCCGGATTTTTTTGGTCACAGAGATCGGTTCGGCTTCCTTTTGCCAGGGCATTACAATCGCGGTTTTATCCGGCATGTAAAAGGACGACCTCCATGATCATTTCCACCACCCAATCCATCGAAGGCCGGCAGATTACGGCGTATCTGGACATCGTCAGTGCCGAGTCGGTGCAGGGCGTGAATGTGATTCGCGATATGTTCGCCGGTATGCGGGACTTTTTCGGTGGGCGTTCGCAGACGCTGGAGCGGGCGTTGAAGGAGGCGCGTGTTCAGGCGACTGACGAGATCAGGGAGCGCGCGCGGGCCTTGCAGGCGGATGCGGTGGTCGGGGTGGATTTCGAGATCAGCATGCCGGCAGGGAAGGGTGGCATGGTTGTGGTGTTTGCGACCGGTACGGCGGTCAAGTTGCGCTGAGCATTGTTTCCGCTTGTGAGCCCATTCAACGGAATGGGCTCGTTACTGACAGTCAGCCCTGCGGTTTGAGCAGGATGGTGCCTTTCGAGTCGTAGGTCAGTGGGGTGTCGATCGCGACGAGTGGCGGAGTATTGCCTGGTTGAACTGGCTGAACCGGGTCTGGATGGTAGATGACGCCAGGCTGCAACGGACTCGGTCCGGTCGGCTGCTTGATGACGATTTCACCCGAAGCGATCTTTTCCTTGAGTTTCTCCGCCCCTGCTTTGCCGGCGGCGATCTGTTCGTCCGTGAGCTTTACAACGGGCAGTGTCGGGAATCCTTTGATTTCCATGTTCTCTCCTTGAGATTCATTGCGCAGGAAAAAGGGCAGCGGCTGGTAGCCGGGAATCTTTAGTGGTGCGGGACCAACGGTTCGTCGTTGTGTTTAATTTCCGTAAGCCATTCGTCGGGCTTCGGGTGATATGAATCACAAGTCCAGGAATGACCGGCTAGTCTCAAAAGCCTTGGAGGTCGATATTTTTTCAGGCAAAAGGGTTTGCCGGTGTCGGCCCGCATTTGAAAAGGGGTGAAGAGATGACTGATCCGTACATCGAAGACGACGGGGCTGAATTTCCATTCAACAATTGCGTGCGCTGTGGCCAGACGGAGTATCAGGCCGGGTTTGGCGAGGATCCGGTGCAGACCGGCAAGATCAAGTCGGCAGCACCCAAGGGGCCTAAAGCAAAATTTCTGCCCAGGGTGACGACACGTTCCAGGAAGTAATCCGGATGCCATAGAGCCCCGCCATTGAGCGGGGTTTTTTGTTTCTATTTTTTGAGAAGCGTCCTACAGAAATTGCGGATTCGTCTGGTTTCTTTCACAAACTTTTCACACCCGCCTGAGTAGGGTGAAGCCATCCGTTAGAAAGCAAGTCTCCAGCCCGTCTCCCCAGCGGGCTTTTTTTTGCCTGCCATAAAACCTTTTCCGTATTCGCTGTCCAATCGGCGCCAAGTGCGCTGCGATGCTGGACATTGCCGCGGCAAGAGCATTCAATCTGCGCCCTTTTTTTATCCCTTCTGTTGAGGTTTTCGTCATGCGTTTAACTCTGCCTGCTCTGGTTCTGGGGCTTCTGGTTGCTCAAGGTGCAATGGCTGGCGACGGTACCGCCGCACTGGGTGGCGGTCTGGGCGGCGCGCTGGGTAACGTGGTTGGCCAGAAAATGGGCGGCAGCACCGGTGCAGCGATTGGTGCTGGTGTAGCTGGCGCGGCCGGTAGCGCATTGGCTGCCAAGAAAGGTGCTCGTACCAAAGCGGCCATCGGTGGTGGCGTCGGCGCGGCAGGTGGTTCGGTGATCGGCAACAGCCTGGGCGGCAAAACTGGCGCCACCATCGGTGCTGGCTTGGGCGGCGCAGCCGGTGGCGCAGTGGGCAGCAATCTGTCCAAGGGTCACAAGCGTCACTGATTGCCAACGCGTGACTGAAAAGGCCCGGTTTTATGCCGGGCCTTTTCGTTGCTGAACGTTTTTCCCGGATACGCCTCCAATGCCACATAGCCCCCTCCGCGGGCGTACCGTCCCGACTCGGGACCTGTGAGGTCTGTATGCGATTGACATTATCCGCATTGGTTTTGGGATTGCTCGTGGCCCAAGGCGCGATGGCCGCCGGTGACGGCACGGCTGCAGTGGGTGGCGGATTGGGTGGCGCGTTGGGCAATGTGGTCGGCGGCCAGCTCGGTGGCAGCACCGGTGCTGCGGTGGGTGCTGGTGTTGGCGGTGCAGCTGGCAGCGCCGTCGGCGCGAACAAACGCAATCGCACGGAAGCCGCCATTGGCGGTGGCCTCGGCGCCGCAGGCGGGTCCGTGGTCGGCAACAGCCTCGGCGGCTCCACCGGTTCGACTATCGGCGCAGGATTGGGCGGCGCAGCGGGTGGTGCGGTCGGCAATAACCTGGGTGACGATGGCGGCAAGTCGCACTCCGGGGGCGGCCACAAGCACAAGAACAAACACAAGAACCGTCATCGTTGAGTGACCGGTTCTACGAAAGCCCGGCTTTATGCCGGGTTTTTTCTGCCTGCGCGTCATGCGCAGGAACGAATGGCGACCATACTTTTCGAACGTTCTATACGAATGCGATTGACGAGGTGCGCCATGACTCCCGAAACCGAAGGCAAGGAAGAAAAAGGCCCGAGCGGATTGCCGTTTATCAATGATCCGGGGAATGAAGATCCGGGGTCGTTGATGGATGATGCGACGGTTCCGCTTTTGGAGGGTGAGGAGGAGCTTGAGTATGAGGATTTTGATGATGATGAGTGAATGGGTGCGTGCTTGTCGCACCCACGTTTTTATTAAGTTTGGTTAGTATTTGTTAGGACATACAGATCATCCACTGGAGACATTTTTTCTATTTTTTTTGAGGACAAATATTCTCTAAACTCGTTTTCGAGAGTTTGTTTGTCACAGTACTTTTTGTATCTCAAGGGTCGGTCGGTGGCATACGAGTAGAGGCGCCAAATATCAAATCCATCAACTCTATCGCCTGACCCGTAGTCAAAATTCACGGACTCTGTGGCGAAAATTATGAAGCACCCAATGCCGTGGAGCTCATACTGAACGCCATCCTTTATTTCTCCGCATCGTTCTATTTGTTTGGAACGCCATAGTCTCAGAATATTGCGGGTGCCGAATTTTTCCTCTAATAGCTTCGTGCCGATATCTACTTTAGATAGGAAGTCGGTTATCAGATCTTCAAGTGTGATTTCAGGTCTGGTCATTTTCTTCTACGGTGCTCTAGTCTGTCGTTCCCGATACTTTGTGCTGACTCCAACACCTCTTCAATGGTGTTTAGAGTGCCGTGGTGCTCTCTAATATTTGTTATTAGCTTAATACTGACGTTGGTGGAGGTTTGTCTAGCGGCGGCGGCGCGGTGGTGGCCATCCAAAATGTAGAGTTCGCCTTGGTGCTCCGCTACGTCTATGGGGTATCGATTGTCGTAGCCTGTGCCTCGCATTGTATTCACCATTTTCTCGACTTCTTTAGTTGAGGTTTTTCCTGAAATCGCATGCGTCCGCTTCAAAGATTTTGGGTCAACACTGTGATTAACGATAGGCAACGGTGGGTTGCCCTCGATTGCCATACTTCCACTAACGTTGTCCGACACCGGACATCCCGGCTTATTCGGCGGCGGACAATTGGACGTCAACCCCAACGGATCCACCCAACCCGTCGGATTCGGCACATACCGGTACTGATTCAGCCCACCCGCCAGCTTCACCGGATCCGGCGTCAGGTACCGGCCCACGTCCGGGTCGTAATACCGGTGCCGGTTGTAATGCAGCCCGCTTTCATCATCGAAGTACTGCCCCTGAAAGCGCAGCGGCTGGTTCAGGTAGTCCTCGGTCGCCAGCTCCAGCGAGGTGACCTTGCCGTATGCGCTGTATTTGGCGGACCAGACGATGTCGCCGCTGTAGTCGGTCAGCTCCTGCGGGGTGCCGAGGTGGTCGAGCTGGTAGTAGAACGGGCAGGCGCGTTTCGGGCCTTTGCCGTCGAGCATCGCCAGTGGGCGGAAGGTGCCGGGTTCGTAGATGAAGCTGCGGTGCTGCGTCGGGCTGCTTTCGGCGATCAGGTGGTCGCCTTGCCAGAAGAACTCGGTGGTCTGGCCCTCGACGGTTTTGCGGATGCGCCGGCCGAAGGCGTCGTATTGGTAGGTGGCGCTGCTGCCGTCGGGGCGGGTCAGGCCGATCAGGCGGTGCTGGCTGTC
>NZ_JBXAIV010000015.1:0-125665 GCF_058796615.1 Pseudomonas sp. GW823-FHT04A03 | reverse complement strand
ACTGCGTTTTGTGCCCGAATCCATTGCACCCTCCTGATAAGAAGCCAGAAGGTGTAAACCTTATTCAGGACGAGACAGGCTCAAGCAAAAGGCCCGCATTGTGCGGGCCTTTTTTGTTGCGGCTGATTCTTGACACTGGCCGGTCACGTTCTCTAGGATGCCGCTCATGCGCCGATTTAAACAGCTACTTGCGGGGCGCCAGGTGACTATTCTTCAGTTGCCGTCAGAAGCCGGAACAGGGCTTCGAAATACCGCTAAAGCGCTGGTTCGGTGTTGCCTCTCACCTGCCATGCAGACTTTTGAGGCAGAGACACGACACGATGAATGCACTACGCCCTCCAGCACGTCCCGCGCCGATCACGGCACACATCACCCAGCGCAATCCGAAAATCCTGCTTGGCGGCAAACATCAGCCAACGCTGTTGCGTTATCTCGATGGCTGGCCACGCCGCAGCGGCGGTCCTGCCGCATTCCTGATCCAGTTCGTCGAAGACGGTGAGTCGCTGGCGCGTTTTGCCGATGACAGTTTTGATCTGGCCGTCATTCAGGCGCCGAGCCTTGAAGAGGCGCCCGAAATGATTCGTCAACTGACCCGCGTCGCACGCCAGGGCCTGATCACCCGGCGCTGAGCGTCAGGGATATTCGATCGCCACGATGTAGACGAACTGTTCGCCGGTCGGCGCCTGTACCCGCACTTCAGCATCCAGCGCCTTGCCGATCAGGGCGCGGGCCAGCGGTGAGTCGATGCTGATCAGGCCGAGTTTCAGGTCCAGTTCGTCCGGGCCGACGATGCGATAGCGCGACTGTTTGCCGTCCTCGTCTTCGATGGTCACCCAGGCGCCGAAGTAGACCTTGTTCGGATCGCTCGGTTTTTCGCTGACCACTTTCAACGCTTCGAGGCGTTTAGTGAGAAAACGCACGCGACTGTCGATCTCGCGCAGCATTTTCTTGCCGTAGGTGTACTCGGCATTTTCCGAACGATCTCCCTGAGCCGCCGCCTCGCTGACCGACTGCGTCACCTGTGGGCGCCGCACATGCCACAGCTCATGGAATTCGGCGCGCATCCGCGCTTCACCTTCGGGGGTGATCAGCGCGGTGCCGGCGGTGCGGGGAGGGCGATAACGGCTCATGGTTACTTCTTTTGATTAAGACGGCTGGAGTCTATCAACCCTCGCGCAACACTGTCAGCGGGCTGGCGTTCAGCGCACGCCGCGTGCCGAACACGCCGGCGCCACCGATCAGCGCCGCGCCGATCAACGGCAACAGCAGCAACCACGGATGGGGATGCCACGGCAGGTCGAAGGCGAAGCGATACAGCACCAGACTCACCACTTCCGAACCGATCGCCGCGAGCAATCCGCTGACCGCGCCGAGCAAACCGAACTCGATCCGTCGCGCCTTGATCAGCAATTGCCGCTCGGCCCCCAGCGCACGCAACAGCGCCCCTTGGCGAATACGTTCATCCAGGGTTGCCTGCAGCCCGGAAAACAGCACGGCCATCCCCGCCGCCAGCACAAACAACAGCACATACTCCACCGCCAGGGTGACCTGGGCGAGGATGCTGCGCAGCTGTTCGAGCAAGGCTTCGACCTGCAGGATGGTTACCGCCGGGAATGCTCGCGACAGCTCGACAATCTGCTGATCGTGACCGGGTGCCAGATAGAAGCTGGTCAGGTAGGTCGCCGGCAGATCCTTCAGGGTGCCGGGCTGGAAGATCATGAAGAAGTTCGGCTGGAAGTTGTCCCAGTTGATCTCCCGCAGGCTGGTGACCTTCGCTTCGCGATTGACCCCGCCGACGTTGAACACCATGTGATCGCCCAGCTTGAGCTTGAGACTCTCGGCCACCTTGCCTTCCACCGAAACGCCCGGAACGTCATCCGAAGGTTGGCCGGTCCACCACGAACCGGCGGTGATCTTGTTGCCCGCCGGCAGGTCGGCCGCCCAGGTCAGGCTCAGGTCGCGCTGGATCGCGCGGTCGCCGGCCGAATCCTTGCTGACAATCTGCTGCACCGCTTCTCCATTGATGCTGATCAGCCGTCCCGGCACCACCGGATACAACGGCGCGGCCTGGGCCGAGACATTGATCAGGTGATCGGTGAAGGCTTGTTTGTCGGCCGGCAGGATGTTCAGGGCGAAATAGTTGGGTGCGTTTTTCGGCAACTGGTTCTGCCAGGTGTCGAGCAGTTCACCGCGCAGCAGTGCAATCAAAGCCATGGACAGCAGGATAAGCCCGAAAGCCAATGACTGGCCGGCGGCCGCCAAAGGATGGCGCAACAACTGACCCAAACCGAGACGCCACGGCAGGGATGCACGGGCGAGCAGGCGACGCAGGCTTTGCAGCAGCAACAGGAGCAAGCCGCCGAGCACCAGCGCGGCGACCACACCGCCGCCGAGCAGGGCGAATGTCAGCAGCAGGTCCAGACTCAGACGCCACATGATCAGCCCGAGCGCACCGAGTGCCGCGCCATAGACCATCCAGGTACTCGACGGAATCGGCAGCATGTCCCGGCGCAAGACCCGCAACGGCGGCACGCGGCCCAGTGCGGCGAGCGGTGGCAGGGCGAAACCGGCCAGCGCCACCAGCCCGGTGCCGATGCCGGCCAGTGCCGGCAGCAAGCCACCCGGCGGTACGTCGGTCGGCAGCAGATCATGCAGCAGCGCGAACAATCCCAATTGCGCGAGCCAGCCGAGCAGGGCGCCGCTGAGGCTGGCGAGCAGGCCGAGCACCGTCAGTTGCAGACTGAACAGCACCAGGGTTTCCCGGCGCGACAGACCCAGGCAACGCAGCAGGGCGCTGGCATCGAAACGCCGACTGGCGAAGCGGTTGGCCGATAGCGCCACCGCGACACCGGCCAGAAGCACGGCGACCAGACTGGCCATGTTCAGATAACGTTCGGCCTTGCCCAGTGCACCGCCAATTTGTCGGTTGCCATCGCGGGCATCCTGAATCCGCTGGTTGGCGGCGAGGCCCGGTTTTATAAGTTGGCGATAGGTTTCCAGCGCCTGAGGCTCACCGCGCCACAGTTCGCGGTAATTCACCCGGCTGCCGGGTTGCACCACGCCGGTCGCAGCGAGGTCGTCGAGGTTGATCAGTACTCGTGGCGTGAGGCTGTAAAAGTTGCCGGCGCGATCCGGTTCGTAAGTCAGCACTCGCGTCAGTTTCAGCGTCTTCATGCCGACGTCGATGCTGTCGCCGATCTTCAGGTCCAGCGCCGTCAGCAGGCGTGCTTCGACCCAGGCTTCACCGGGCTGAGGCTCGCCTCCGGTTTCCTCTGTCGCGTAGGGGGCGGGGGCGCTTTTCAGTTCGCCGCGTAGCGGATAAGCCCGGTCGACAGCCTTGATACTGGAGAGCTGAATGCCGTTGTCCGTGGCGATGACGCTGGAAAACTCCACCACCTGCGCATGATCCAGACGCAGCTCGGTGCCGCTCCTGATCTGTTCCGGACGGGCCGGCGAGCTGCCTTCGAGCGACAGGTCGGCGCCGAGAAACTCGGTAGCGCGCAGCATCATCGCGCCGTTGAGGCGGGCGCCGAAATAGCCGATGGCGGTACTCGCCGCCACCGCCACGACCAAGGCGAAAAACAGCACCCGCAGCTCACCGGCGCGGGCATCGCGCATCAGTTGGCGCAGGGCGAGACTGAACAGACGCAACAGCGGCAGACGTGCCATCAAGGCTCCAGAGGTGCGACCAACAGGCCGGCTTCAAGACGGATCAGACGCCGGCACCGATGGGCCAGACGTTCGTCGTGGGTCACCAGCACCAAGGTGGTGCCGCGTTCCTTGTTCAATTCGAACAGCAAGTCGCTGATGCGCTCGCCGGTGTGGCTGTCGAGGTTGCCGGTGGGTTCGTCGGCGAACAGCACGTCCGGCTCGGCGGCAAAGGCCCGGGCAATCGCCACGCGCTGTTGTTCGCCACCGGAGAGCTGGCGCGGCGAGTGAGTCAGGCGCTGGCCGAGGCCGACCCGTTGCAGCAGTTCGGTGGCGCGGCTTCGCGCGTCTTTGCGGCCGTCGAGCTCCAGCGGCAGCATGACGTTTTCCAGCGCGTTGAGGCTGTCGAGCAGCTGGAAAGATTGAAAGACGAAACCCACGTGTTCGGCGCGAATGCGCGCGCGCTGGTCTTCGTCGAGATTGCTCAGGCCTTGCCCGGCAAGCGTCACTTCGCCGCTGCTTGGCAGGTCAAGGCCGGCGAGCAGGCCGAGCAGGGTGGATTTGCCGGAACCGGACGCGCCAACGATGGCCAGGCTGTCGCCCTTGTTCAGTTCCAGGCTGAGTTCGTGCAGGATGGTCAGTTCACCTTCCGCGCTGGGAACCACTTTGCTAAGGTTCTTCGCGGTGAGAATGCTTGCGCCCATGGAGAATCCGATGCGTGTGTGGTTTTTGAGTGCTGGCCTGGCCTTGATGTGCATGGCCCAGAACGCAGCGGCGGGTACAGTCCTGATCGTTGGCGATAGTATCAGCGCCGGTTTCGGACTGGATACCCGGCTGGGGTGGGTGTCGTTGCTCGAACAGCGGCTCAAGACCGAAGGTTTTGACGACAAAGTGGTCAATGCGTCCATCAGTGGCGACACCAGTGCCGGAGGCCAGGCACGGCTGCCGGCGCTGCTTGCAGAGCACAAGCCGGAACTGGTGATCCTCGAATTGGGCGGCAACGATGGCCTGCGCGGAATGCCGCCGACGCAATTGCAACAAAATCTTGCTTCGATGATCGACAGCTCGCGTCAAAGCGGTGCCAAGGTGTTGTTGCTCGGCATGCAATTGCCGCCCAACTACGGCAAGCGCTACACCGATGCCTTTGCCGAGGTCTACGGCAAACTCGCCGAGGAGAAAAAAATCCCGCTGGTGCCGTTTTTCCTCGACGGTGTGGGCGGGCATCCGGACTTGATGCAGGCCGACGGTCTGCACCCGGCGGCCGGGGCTCAGGGCAAGTTGCTGGAAAATGTCTGGCCGACGCTAAAACCGCTGCTATGAGGCTTTTCTAGCGGCAGGCTTTCGGCTAATGTGGCGCCCCCTAATTTGGAGCCCCCGATGCCGCGTTCTGCCTGGTCCCTGTTTGCCTACCAACTGATCGAGCCTGACGAACAGCTGGATCTGTTCGCCTGCCAGGAAGTGCGGGTGCATCTGGTGACCCGTCAACTGGAACTCGGTGGCTCGGCGGACCGCACCCTGTGCGGCAGTCTGCTGCCGGCGCAACCGCGCTGGTCGAGCGTGGATCGCCGGGTGTTTCAGGATCAGCGCCTGTGCTCGCTGTGCCGGGCGATCCTCGAATCGCAGAAGCGCGGCACCTCGCCGATCTGGCCCGAGTTGCGTTTCGAGCTTTAAACGCAACCATTCTTCCGAACGCAGTCGGAGCTTGCGGCAGCTTCAATCATGAAGAGTGATGCCAGCCCATCGGCGCATCTCCCCGAATTCCCTGGGCGCGGTGTACAATCGCGTTCTTATTACCTTGTCGATCTTGCGAAGGATTCTCCGGATGTTGCCGCGTTTTCCTGCCGTCACCCGCTGCCTGTCTCTTGCCGCCCTGTGTGTGGCCGGTCCCGTTGCCGCCCTGGAGTTTCCACTGCCACCACCCGGTGAGGACATCATCGGCCAGGTGCAGGTGATCAAGGCCAAGTACGAAGACACCTTTGCCGATCTGGGCACCACCTACGATCTGGGTTATTCGGAAATGGTCGCGGCCAACCCGGGCGTCGATGCCTGGTTGCCGGGCGCAGGCACCGAAATCGTTCTGCCGACCCGCTTCATCCTGCCGCCGGGCCCGCGTGAAGGTATCGTGATCAACCTTGCCGAATACCGCCTCTACTATTTCCCGAAAGGCCGGAACGTGGTGTACACCTTCCCGCTGGGTATCGGTCGTGAAGGCTGGGGCTCTCCGATCGCGCACACCACGATCACCGCCAAGACCCCGAACCCGACCTGGACGCCGCCTGCCTCGATCAAGGCTGAACACGCCGCCGATGGTGATCCGCTGCCGAACGTGGTGCCGGCCGGTCCGGACAACCCGCTGGGCCCGTTCAAGTTCACCCTGGGCACGCCGGGCTACCTGATCCACGGCTCGAACAAGAAGTTCGGCATCGGCATGCGCACCAGCCACGGCTGCTTCCGCATGTTCAACAACAACGTGCTGGAAATGGCGGGCATGGTGCCAGTGGGGACTTCGGTACGAATCCTCAACGACGCGTACAAGTTCGGTCGCAGTGGCGGCAAGATCTACCTCGAAGCGCACACGCCGATCGACGACAAGGGCAACCCGTCGGTGGTCGACAAGCACACCGCCGTGATCAACGCGATGCTCAAGCGTGAAGACATCACCAACAACCTGCGCATGGACTGGGATGTGGTGCGTGATGTGGTGGCAGCCGAAGATGGTCTGCCAACCGAAATCGGCACGCCGAACACCTCGGCGCCGATGGTTTCCAGCGCACCGATCGACCTGCAGCAATAAGCTGAAAGACAAAACCCGCCGAGGCTTGCGCAGCGGCGGGTTTTTTATTGCCCGCAGAAAACTGCAGGCACAAAAAAGCCGACCCAAAAAATGGGTCGGCTTGATAACAATCCCGAAGGACTATTACTTGCGGCTAGCTTTTTCCAGCATGCGCAGAGCACGCTCGTTAGCTTCGTCAGCAGTCTGTTGTGCTTTTTGAGCAGCAGCCAGAGCTTCATCAGCTTTACGGTAAGCTTCGTCTGCACGAGCCTGGGAGCGAGCAGCTGCGTCTTCAGTAGCGGTCAGACGTGCTTCGGTTTCTTTCGATGCGCTGCTGCAACCGGTAGCCAGAACTGCGGCCAGAGCCAGAGCAGAGAATTTCAGAACGTTGTTCATCGTGTTCCCCTTCAAGGACTTTCAATTAAGTGGCTGTCTCCTCCGATTGAGGAAATAGCCGGCGTACATACTACCCATTACTTGTAGTAAGTAAACTGACGTGAGGCAAGAAGCAAAAAAAATTGTAGGCGTTGATTCTTTTTCGAGCAACTTTTAACTGCGCTGTATAAAAAATATCCAGCTGGAAGCCGCGAGCTGAGCGAGTTAATGAGAAAAAGTTCCCGTTGCTGCGGGTTGTTTTGCAGGTAGTGGCTAAAGTCTGCCTATATGGATTCGTCCACACTTTTGTTGCGAATTTGCGCAGCGCCTCGCATATCTTTGTCTATGTTGAGGTGACTTTAAAACAGGGGGCTCGTCTTAAGTCTCAACATCCGGCGATGTTCAGCCTTTCGGCTCGGGAAGATCGTCTCCCGAACCGGCCCTGAGTCCACCGGAACTGCCCCGTCAATCTGCATGATGACGAGCGTACCTTGAGCATTTTCGCCAATGGTGCCTACTATTTGATACGTGCTCGGGTTGCGCGAGATCGGTGCAGTTCTTCTCGGTGTCCATCAGGCACGGGGTGGCGTAGATGTTCCTTCGCCGGGAAAACATCGGTAAGGTAGGGGTCAGAATTCGAGACCCGCGAGGAGTAGTGATGAGCGAGGCGTTGTCCATCCACCATGACCAGGCTGGTCATCAGTTCGAGACCAATGTGGACGGTCATCGTGCCTACCTGACCTATATGGATCTGGGGAAACAGACCCTGGATATCTACCGCACCTTCGTGCCCAACGCCTTGCGTGGCCGAGGCATCGCGGCAGCCCTGACCGAACGGGCGTTGCAGTACGCCGATGAAATGGGCTACACGGTCATTCCATCGTGCTCCTATGTGGAGCGTTACATGGAGCGTCATCAGCGGCGCACCGCCAAGATCTGACTGACCTCACCGCACACACAAAAACGCCGGGCAATGCCCGGCGTTTTTTTATGCCTGCGAAACGGCTGTCAGCTGCGCTGACGTTTCGGCAGTACGTCCTTGAGCTTGGCGTGCATGCTGCGCAAGGTGTTTTCGGTAGCGGACCAGTCGATGCAGGCATCGGTGATCGACACGCCGTATTGCAGGTCGGCGAGGTCTTTCGGGATCGCCTGGCAGCCCCAGTTCAGGTGACTCTCGACCATCAGGCCGATGATCGACTGGTTGCCTTCGAGGATCTGGTTGGCAACGTTCTCCATCACCAGCGGTTGCAGGGCCGGATCCTTGTTGGAGTTGGCGTGGCTGCAATCGACCATGATGTTCGGCTTGATCTTGGCCTTGTTCAGCGCCTGCTCGCACAGGGCGACGCTGACCGAATCGTAGTTCGGCTTGCCGTTACCGCCGCGCAGCACCACGTGACCGTAGGCGTTGCCCTTGGTGGTGACGATCGACACGCCACCTTCCTGGTTGATGCCCAGGAAGCGGTGCGGGCTGGAAACCGACTGCAGGGCGTTGATCGCCACGGTCAGGCCGCCGTCGGTGCCGTTCTTGAAGCCGACCGCCGAGGACAGGCCGGAAGCCATCTCGCGGTGGGTCTGGGATTCGGTGGTCCGTGCGCCGATGGCCGACCAGCTGATCAGGTCCTGCAGATACTGCGGGGAGATCGGGTCGAGGGCTTCGGTGGCGGTCGGCAGGCCTTTCTCGGCCAGGTCCAGCAGCAACTGGCGACCGATGTGCAGACCGTCCTGGATCTTGAACGAGTCATCCAGATACGGGTCGTTGATCAGGCCTTTCCAGCCGACGGTGGTCCGTGGCTTTTCGAAATACACGCGCATGACCAGATACAGGGTGTCCGAGACTTCTGCCGCCAGCACCTTCAGGCGATCGGCATATTCGTGGGCAGCCTTGATGTCGTGGATCGAGCAGGGGCCGATCACCACGAACAGACGATGGTCGGTGCCATCGAGAATGTTGCGGATGACCTCGCGACCCTTGGTGACGGTGCGCAGGGCAGCGTCGCTCAGAGGGATATCACGCTTGAGCTGATCGGGAGTGATCAGGGTCTCGTTGGAAGCGACGTTCAGGTCGTTGATCGGTAAATCAGCCATCGTTTACTCGTCAGGTCACGGGTGCCGGCCGCCAGCGATCCCCGCGCGGCGGAGCACAGCGGATTTAAGCGCGTCGGGGAGCCGAACCTTATCGCGTTAGACGCCTGCTAGACAATGGGCAAGTAACTGTTCAGTCCAGCTCTGCTTACGCAAAAGCCTTGCGAACGCTGTCGTGGGAGAACTCTTCGGCGTGTTGCTCGACCCATTGCAGGGCGCGCGCCTGGATATCCTGCAGATCATCGTGGGCATCGTTGATTCGGCAATAGCGCTCGATCTGACACACCTGCTCACCCATTCGCGCGCTGAACAGCGTCTGCTCATCAGTGAACGCAATGCCCACCAGATAACCTTTTTTACGACGCAGGCACCAGGCCACATAGCCCGGATAGGCGAAATCGGCATTGATGGTCGGCATGCGCACTTGCAGCGCTGTGCCATGGCGCCAGGCACGGTGGTAATTGCAAGCGATGCCGCCGAGGCTGATAGTGTGCAGCCGTTGACGCGAAATACACTCCGGTGTGAGCAAGGTCAATTCAACGGGCACATCATCCGGATGAGGAATAAACCGTCCCATGAGCACAGACTCCCTGTGTCGGCCATTTGACATTGTTTCCCCCAGTATAGTGGTCGAATCGCAGCTGACCGATTTTGACGCCGACCAACGGCTGCTGGCGATGAACGGCGTTTCGCTGGTGATCTTCACCAGCGTCGGCTGCGCCAGTTGCCGCTATGCCCGCGAAGTGTTGCCGGGGCTCGATCTGGCCGTCGATCGCCTGTGCTGGATCGATGCCGGTGACAACGGCGGACTGGTCGAGCGTTATCAGGTCTTTCATTTGCCGGCGCTGTTTGTGGTGCGCGACGGCGAGTTCTTTGGGGCAGTGCACACGCGCCTGAATGTCGATGAGCTGAACGCAGCCGTGGCGCAGGCGCTGGGTCGAATTGCAGAGGAGTTGCCGTGATGGGAGCAGTGAACAAACCGGTGGTGGGGATTATCGGCACCGGCGCCATCGGAGGGTTTTACGGGGTGATGCTGGCCCGGGCCGGGTTCGATGTGCATTTTCTGTTGCGCAGTGAATTTTCCGCCGTCGCCGAGCGCGGCTTGCAGGTGGACAGTGCCGTGCATGGCGCCTTGACGCTGAACCCGGTGCAGGCCTATTCGTCGGCTGAAGACATGCCGCCCTGCGACTGGCTGCTGGTCGGCGCCAAGACCACCAGCAATGCCGGACTGGCGCCGTCGATCATTCAGGCGGCGAAACCCGACGCGAAAGTGCTGGTACTGCAAAACGGCCTCGACGTCGAAGACAGCTTGCGTGCGTTGTTGCCCGACTCCCTGCACTTGCTCGGCGGTTTGTGCCTGATCTGCGTCCACCGCGAAGGGCCTGGGCAGATCACCCATCAGGCGCTGGGGGCGGTGAACGTCGGTTACCACAGCGGTCCGGCACCGGATGACGCGGCGCGCATGGCAATCGTCGAGGAGGGCGCCGGCCTGTTCCGCGCCGCTGGCCTCGACTCCCAGGCGATGCCGAACCTGCATCAGGCGCGCTGGCAGAAACTGGTGTGGAACATTCCCTACAACGGGCTTTCGGTGTTGCTCGGTGCCAGCACCACGCCGTTGATGGCCGACACGGACAGCCGCGCCTTGATTCAGGCACTGATGGCCGAAGTGGTGCAGGGCGCCAAGGCCTGCGGTCACGACATGCCGCCCGGTTACGCCGAATACCTGTTCATGATGACCGAGAAAATGCCCGACTATTGGCCGAGCATGTACCACGACTTTTTGCACAAGCGACCGCTGGAGCTGGAGGCGATCTACGCTCGTCCTTTGGCGGCGGCAAAAGCGGCAGGCTGCGAGTTGCCGCGTATCGAATCGTTGTACCGCACATTGAGCTTTATCGACCGGCGTAACGTTTAAACCGGTCGCACTGGGGGTAAGGCATGGCCAAGAACATCGATGACAAACTGGTGCTGGCGATCTCGTCCCGTGCCCTGTTCGACCTGAGCGAAAGCCACAAGGTGTATGAGTCGAGTGGCGTCGAAGCCTATCGGCAATATCAGATCGATCACGAAGACGAAATCCTTGCGCCGGGCGATGCCTTTCCGCTGGTGGAAAAACTCCTCAACCTCAACAGTCGCCTTGGCCGCGCCCGGGTCGAGGTGATTCTGGTGTCGCGCAACAGTGCTGATACCGGCCTGCGCGTTTTCAACTCCATTGGTCATTACGGCCTGGCGATTTCCCGCGCGGCGTTCGTCGGCGGGCGCAGTCCTTATCCGTACCTGAAGGCTTTTGGTTGCGACCTGTTTCTCTCCACCCACGCCGAAGATGTGCGCGCTGCGCTGGATGCCGGTTTCGCGGCGGCGACCATTCTGTCCGGCGGCGCCAGTCGTGCGGCCAGCGATGAATTGCGCATCGCCTTCGACGGTGACGCCGTGCTGTTCTCCGACGAGTCGGAGCGGGTCTATCAATCCGGTGGCCTCGAAGCCTTTCAGGCCAAGGAGCGTGAGTCCGCGCGCGAACCGTTGCGCGGCGGGCCGTTCAAGGGCTTTCTGGCGGCGCTCAATCTGTTGCAGCGCGAGTTCTCCGATGAGGAGTGCCCGATCCGCACCGCATTGGTCACCGCGCGTTCGGCCCCGGCTCACGAGCGGGTGATCCGCACCTTGCGCGAGTGGGACATTCGTCTGGACGAATCGCTGTTTCTCGGTGGCCTGACCAAATCGGCGTTCCTCGAAGCCTTCGCCGCCGACGTGTTTTTCGACGATCAGGCCGGCCACTGCGAGCTGGCCCGGGAAGTCGTGGCGACCGGTCACGTGCCCCACGGCATCAGCAACGAACCGGCGGTCTAAAGCCCACGTGGTTCAAGACGTTGCGTCGCACGTCGTACTCGCCAAGGCACTGCTAAGCTGAATCAAATCTCCGCCATGTTGGAGCGCGAGGAGGTCACATGATTCGTTCGATGCTGTATGCCACTGACCTCGGTCTGTACGCACCGTTAGTGATGCAGCATGCCCTGGCGATGGCGCGAACGTTCAATGCCGATCTGTACGTGGTGCACGCGGTGGAACCCATGGGGCTGTTTGCCGAATCGGTGTTGCAGAGCTATCTCGACGAACAGGCGTTGAACGAATTTCACAGTCAGGGTCTGAAAACCGTCATCGCCAATATCGAGCAGCGGGTGCTCGACAGTTTTCGTGAAGAGCTGGGGGACGAGGGCGAGCAGGACCTGCAGCGGATACGCGCGGTGCGGGTGCTGCAGGGCGATCCGTCACAGGTGATTCTCGATCAGGTACAGAAACTCTCTGTCGATTTGCTGATCGTAGGAAGTCACAGCCACGGGGTCGGGGCGGAAACACCTTTGGGGCGAACGGCAGCCCGGCTGCTGCAATTGTCCAAGGTGCCGGTTTATCTGGTGCCGCTGGTGGAGCGTCGGCGTCGGGAGGATCGCTGAGGCAGGAATAATGGCACTTTGATAAAAAAGTTCTAGATTTATTCTTCAAACCATTAATATAGTTATATACCGTCGCTGATGCCCGTGGCGTCTACCTGCTTTGAGGGATTCATATGAAGCTTCAACAATTGCGCTACATCTGGGAAGTGGCGCACCACGACCTCAACGTTTCCGCTACAGCCCAAAGCCTCTACACCTCGCAACCGGGCATCAGTAAACAGATCCGCCTGCTGGAAGACGAACTGGGCGTCGAAGTGTTCGCCCGCAGCGGCAAGCACCTGACCCGCGTCACTCCGGCCGGCGAGCGCATCATCACCACTGCCGGTGAGATTCTGCGCAAGGTCGAAAGCATCAAGCAGATCGCCCAGGAGTTCTCCAACGAGAAGAAGGGCACCCTGTCGATCGCCACCACCCACACCCAGGCACGTTATGCACTGCCGCCGGTGATCAGCAACTTCATCAAGCAATACCCTGACGTGGCGCTGCACATGCACCAGGGTTCGCCGATGCAGATCGCCGAGATGGCCGCTGACGGCACCGTCGATTTCGCCATCGCCACCGAAGCGCTGGAGCTGTTCGGCGATCTGGTAATGATGCCGTGCTACCGCTGGAACCGTTGCGTGGTCGTGCCTCAGGGCCACCCGCTGACCAAGCTGCCGAAGCTGACCCTCGAAGCGCTGGCCGAATACCCGATCGTGACTTACGTGTTCGGTTTCACCGGCCGTTCGAAACTCGACGAAGCCTTCAGCCATCGCGGCCTGACGCCGAAAGTGGTGTTCACCGCTGCCGACGCCGACGTGATCAAAACCTACGTGCGTCTGGGTCTGGGTGTTGGCATCGTGGCGAAAATGGCGGTCGACACCAAACTGGATAACGATCTGGTGGTGCTCGACGCCAGCGAGCTGTTCGAGTCCAGCGTGACCAAGATCGGTTTCCGTCGCGGCACCTTCCTGCGCGGCTTCATGTGCGACTTCATCGAGAAGTTCGCGCCGCACCTGACCCGCGAAGTCATGGCCAAGGCCATTCAGTGCCACAACAAGCAGGAACTGGAAGAGCTGTTCGAAGGCGTCGAACTGCCGGTTCACTAAGCCCCTGTCTACAGCACCTCGGTGACAGCAAACTGTTGCCGGGTGCCCGCCACCAGAATCTCCACCTCGTCACCCTCGAACTTGCCCAGCAGGCTTTTGCCCAGCGGCGAGCGCGGGGTGATGACGGTAATCGGCTGACCCACCACGTCGACTTTCAGACCCGCCGCATCCGGCGCCAGAAACAGCCATTGTTCGCGACCCTTTTCGTCTTCCAGACCGAGCAGGGCGCCGATTTCAATCCCCCGCTGATCGTCATAGGCGCGCAGCGTCAGGTTCTGGCACAGCGCCAGTGACTGACGAATTTCCTCGACCCGTTTCGCCTGGCCCGCCGCCAGATACGACGCCTCAAGACCCAGAGTGTCGTACTTGTTTTCGGCGATGTTCTCTTCGTGGGTCGCGGTTTCGTAAGCGGTTTGCGCCGCGCGTTCGGCGATGTCGAGGTCGACGCGCAACTTGTCGAGAATCAGTTGGTGAACCGTCTGTTTATTCATGATCAATCGCAGAATTGCAGGACGTTGGCGCGGCTTTTTTCGCTCGGGGCCGTCTGATCCTGTTGCAGCCAGAACTGGCATTTGGGGTTCGACAGATTACGTGTGCTGCCACGGGCCTGATCCAGGCGTGCCTGTTGCTCGTTCTTGCGCAGGTTTTCTTCGTACTGCTCGAACAACGGACTCTGCGGCGGAATGTCCGGCACCACTCGGACGGCGGGTGGATTGGCCAGTTGCTGCACGGCCTGGGCAACCGGCGCCAGTTGTTCATTGAAGTAAAAGCGTGAAGCGAGCCAGCACGTCAGCGCAATGGCCAGGAAACCCAGCCACAGACCCAAGGCAATGCTACCGGTCAATTGCAGCGCGCTAAGCTGAACAGGCAAGGGGCGACGCGGGTTGGGACGATAGGGCATGGGTGCCTCCTGGCGGATGAATGCGGGCGAGTGGCGATTGTCGCACGAAGATTAATTGCCGTCGGCTCTTCTGCATGGAGACATTTATGCGGACAATTGGCGCTTTTGCCAACGGGAGCCTTGAATGCCGCCACTGAACACCCGCTGGGACATTTTTTGTACGGTCGTCGACAACTACGGCGACATTGGCGTGACCTGGCGTCTGGCCCGGCAACTGGTCAGCGAGCATGCGATGACGGTGCGGCTGTGGGTCGATGACCTGCGCGCCTTCGAGCGACTTTGCCCCGAAATCGACATCGGCTTCGATCAGCAATGGCAGCAGGGCGTCGAAGTCCGGCACTGGCCGACCGAATGGCCGGAGGCAGACGCGGCCGATGTGGTGATCGCTGCGTTTGCCTGCCAGTTGCCGAGCGTCTACATGGACGCCATGGCCGCGCGGGAGAAACTGCCGTTGTGGATGAACCTCGACTACCTCAGCGCGGAAGACTGGGTGGTCGGCTGCCACGGGTTGCCTTCGGTGAAGTACAAGTCGGTGCAGAAGTACTTTTTCTTTCCGGGATTTCAGCCGGGGACCGGTGGCTTGTTGCGTGAACGCGGTTTGCTGGAGCGGCGTCAGCAATTTCAGCAGGATCCCGAGGCTCAGCGACAATTCCTGCACGGTCTGGGGATCGTTCCTGCACCCGATGCGCAGCTGATTTCGCTGTTTGCCTACGAGAATGCCGGACTCGCCAGCTGGCTGGATGTGCTGGCGGCGGACTCGACACCCACTCATCTGCTGGTGCCGGAAGGACGGATTCTCGGCGATGTCGCTCGTTGGCTCGGGGTCGAGTCGCTGGCGGTCGGGGACACACATGATCGTCAGGCGCTAACCGTACAGGTGCTGCCGTTCGTCCGTCAGGATCAATACGATCAATTGCTCTGGTGCTGCGATTTCAACGCGGTGCGCGGCGAGGACTCGTTTGTCCGGGCGCAATGGGCGGGGCGGCCGATGCTGTGGCACATCTATCAGCAGGACGAAGACATCCATCTCGACAAGCTCGACGCCTTCCTTGCGCTCTATACAAAACGCCTCTCGCCGGCTGCCGCCGAGGCGATGAACGGTCTCTGGCGTGCCTGGAGTGCCGGGCAGCCTATCGGCGACCACTGGCTTGAGGCCCGCAAACACTGGCCCGAACTGCAGGAAAATGCCCGCGCGTGGTGTCTGGAACAGGCCTTGCAGGCGGATCTTGCGACGGCGCTGGTACAGTTTTACCGAAATTGGATATGATACGCGGCCTAGATTTTTGTAAATCCCATCCAAATTCGGATATTCGCAATGAAAACTGGTAAAGAACTCAAACCCGGTACCGTGATCCGTATCGACAACGATCCTTGGCTGGTTCAGAAAGCTGAATTCACCAAATCGGGCCGTAACAGCGCGATCATGAAGACCAAGCTGAAGAACCTGCTGACCGGTTACAAGACCGAAACCGTTTACGGTGCGGACGACAAGCTGGACGACGTGATCCTGGATCGCAAAGAAGCGACTCTGTCCTTCATCAGCGGTGACTCCTACACGTTCATGGACACCACCGACTACACCATGTACGAGCTGAACGCCGAAGACATCGAAAGCGTTCTGCCATTCGTGGAAGAAGGCATGACCGACGTTTGCGAAGCCGTATTCTTCGAAGGCCGTCTGGTTTCCGTAGAGCTGCCGACCACCATCGTGCGTCAGGTTGACTACACCGAAGGTTCCGCTCGCGGCGACACTTCCGGCAAGGTGATGAAGCCTGCCAAACTGAAGAACGGTACCGAGCTGTCGGTTGCTGACTTCATCGAAATCGGCGACATGATCGAGATCGATACCCGCGAAGGCGGTTCCTACAAAGGCCGTGCCAAATAAGCACTGCTTTTTGCGGAAAGAAAAAGCCCGACCATTGAGTCGGGCTTTTTTGTGCTTGATGAAAATTACTTCTTCAGGTGCTGCTTCAGTTCTTCCGAGGCCTGCAGCATCGCCGAACGCACTGCCGGCACCTGGCTGACCACGTTGAGCAAACCGTAGTCGTGGATCATGCCGTTGTAGCGCACCGAGGTCACCGGCACGCCGGCTTCGTCGAGTTTGCGGGCGTAGGCTTCACCTTCGTCACGCAGTACGTCGGCCCCGGCGGTCTGCACCAGTGCAGGCGGCAGACCTTTCAACTGCGCGGTCGTGGCCCGCAGCGGCGAGGCGTAGATCTCGTTCCGCTGGTTGGCGTCGGTGGTGTAGTTGTCCCAGAACCACTTCATCATGTTGCGGGTGAGGAAGTGCCCCTCGGCGTACTGGTTATACGAACCGGTGTCGAAATTGGCATCGGTCACCGGCCACAGCAGTACCTGGAACTTGATCGCCGGGGTGCCTTTGTCTTTGGCCATCAAGGCGACGACTGCCGCCATGTTGCCGCCGACGCTGTTGCCCGCCACCGCCAGACGCTTGCCGTCGACGTTGATCTCTTTGCCGTGTTCGGCCACCCATTTGGTCGCGACGTAAGCCTGGTTGATCGCCACCGGGTAATGCGCTTCCGGCGAAGGGGTGTAGTTGACGAACACCGCCGCCGCACCCGAGCCGACCACCAGATCCCGCACCAGACGTTCGTGGGTCGGGAAATCTCCCAGCACCCAGCCGCCGCCGTGGAAGAACATGAACACCGGCAGCTCGCCCTTGACCCCGGCCGGCCGGACGATGGTCAGGCTCAACGGTTGGCCATCGACCTGGATGGTCTTCTCGCTGACGTCTGCCTTGGGCAGCGTCAGTTTGACCCCGGACTGCGCGCCGGTCAGAACGGCGCGGGCATCCTTGGGTGTCAGCTGTTCCATCGGTTTGCCGGTGCCGGCATTCAGCACATCGAGAAACGCCTGGGTGTTGTGTTCAACCTCCCCGGCAAATGCGCTGTGGATGGACAGGGCGAGAAGGGTACCGGTCAAGACTTTGCTGAAAGTGTTCATGTTCATTTCCTGTACGGGCCTGAGTGTCAGTGATTACACGGTGACGTGCAGACGCACATCGACGTTGCCGCGAGTGGCGTTGGAGTACGGGCAGACCTGGTGGGCAGCGTCGACCAGGCTTTGTGCGTCAGCCTGTTCCAGGCCCGGCAGGCTGATGTGCAGGTCGATGTCCAGACCGAAACCGCCAGGAATCTGGCCGATGCCGACGTGAGCGGTGATCGAAGCGTCGTCCGGGATTTTGCGTTTGGTCTGGCTGGCGACGAATTTCAGGGCGCCGATGAAGCAGGCCGAGTAGCCGGCGGCAAACAGTTGCTCAGGGTTGGTAGCCGCGCCGCCGGCACCGCCGAGTTCTTTCGGGGTGGCCAGTTTGACGTCGAGGATGTTGTCGCTGGAGATCGCACGACCGTCACGGCCGCCAGTGGAGGTTGCGATTGCGGTGTAGAGAGTTTGCATGGTGTGAGCCTCATTGAGTGTGGTTGGTTGCGCTAATTGTTTGCGCGCTAACTAAGTGCGAAGTAAATGTACTTCGCTAATATTTAGCGCGCAAGATAAATTTTTGAAGAAAGCGCGAATCGGCACTTGAATCGGGCAGGGTCGTGATCTCAAGCTTTTGATATAGAAGGTTTTTTTAATGTAAGACGAGAGGAAAATTTTTTCGGGGATCAGCGGTGACGGTGCGATTCGCCCGCAGGCGCAAGGCTGCGCCCACAGGGAAGGGGGAAGTGTTAAGCGAGGCTGTCCTGCAAATGACCGCGCAAGGCCTGCAACTCAGCTTGCAGATTTTGCAGACGTTCCAGGGTGAAGCCACTGGCCCCCAGGATGCACTGTGGAACGGTTCGAGCCTTGTCTTTCAAGGCGCGGCCCTGCGCGGTCAATTCGACGATCACCACACGCTCATCCTCACGGCTGCGGGTTCGGCTGAGCAAACCTTCACCTTCCAGGCGCTTGAGCAGCGGAGTCAGCGAGCCCGGATCGGTCAGCAGACGCGTGCTGATTTCTCCGACGGTCAAACCATCCTTTTCCCACAGCACCATCATCGCCAAGTATTGCGGATACGTCAGGCCGAGCGCTTGCAGCAGCGGCTTGTAGACCTTGGTCATCATCAGCGAAGTGGAATGCAGGGCGAAGCAGGCCTGATTGTCGAGCAGCAGGTCTTCGCAGTGATCGGTGGTGTCGCGGTCGGTGGTCATGTCGGTGCCTTGAACGGTGATGCAGATGAATCTAGCGCTCGAATCTTTAATGCGCCAGACAATTGTGCCCGGTGGCAGGTCGGTCAATGCCGGCCCAACTCACGTTGCAGGGCCAGATCCCACGGCGGCACGGGGCTGAACCGGGTCTTGAGGTATTCCAGCAGCAGGCGGCTGCGGGAGCTGGCCTGTTGCTCCAGTCGCAGCGCATAGATGCCGGTGCTCTCCGGTTTTGGCAGGCCGTTTTCACAGAACAGCGGCAGCAACTCGCCGCGCAACAGGTATTCGCTGGCCAGCCAGGTCGGCAGATGCGCGATCCCTAGTCCCGCAAGCGCACCGCAAACCAGAGCCTCGGCGTTGTTGGCGCTCATGCGCACCCGCGCCGGGCGGTGCAATTGCATCTGCCCGTTCTGTTCGAAGCGCCAGGCGAAGGGCGGGGCGAGGCCGTCCCAATCGAGGCCGTCGTGTTCGCCCAGTTGAGCTGGCTCGCTCGGCACGCCCCGGCGCTTGAGATAGTCGGGGCTGGCGCAGGCGATGCGCACCATGCTCGCCAATGGTGTGGCGACCAGTCGGGTGTCGGCCATTTGCCCGGCGCGCAACACCAGATCGACCTTGCCCAGGTTTGAACCGTCCATGTCGACGAAGCTGTCGATCAGATGCAATTGCACGTCCAGTCCCGGATACAGCACCAGAAAATCGGCAATCACCGGCGCCAGATGCCGCCGCCCGAAGGCCGCCGGCGCATCCACCCGAATCAGACCCTCCGGCGCGCTGCTCAGGGACACCGCTTCCGCCCGGGCCAGTTGCAGCTCGGCAACGATCCGTCGCGCCCGTTCGGCAAACGCCAGGCCGGCCGGCGTGGCGCGCACCGCGTGAGTACTGCGGATAAACAACTGGCTGCCGACAGCGCTTTCCAGACTGTCGATGCGCCGGGCAACGGCGGAGGGCGTCAGCGGATGTCGGCGTGAAGCCGCAGAAAAACTGCCGCTCTCCAGTACATCGAGAAACAGCCCGAGTTGTTCGGTCAATTGATTGGGATTCATGAGTCGGCTCAGCGCCTATGCGGATTTGGCATAGCCATTGTGCGTTGCTGTGCGTTTCCGTGCCAGCGCCGACTGCGTAGGATGAGTCACCTGACGTATGAGGAATTCTGCTGTGATCGAGTTTTTGCTGTACCTGCTGTTTGGCGCTGCCCTCGGCACATTGGGTGGGATCTTCGGCATCGGCGGCGGGCTGATCGCCATTCCGCTGCTGGGCGTGTGGTTCGGGCTCGATCAGCAGATCGCTCAAGGCACGGCGCTGGTGATGGTGGTACCGAACGTGATGCTGGCGTTGTGGCGTTATCACCAGCGCAATCGCATCGAACTCCGCCATGCGTTGCCGCTGGCGGTGATGGGATTCTGCTTTGCGTGGATCGGCTCGATCTGGGCCGTGGGTATCGACGCGCAAACCATGCGCATCGGTTTTGTCGCGTTCCTCGTGGCATTGTCGGCCTACAACCTGGTGCGCATGTTTGGCGCGCGTCCGGCAGCGACATCCGAGATGCGTTATTCATGGCCATGGCTGGGCGTGCTCGGCGCGGCGTCGGGCACCATGGGCGGCTTGTTCGGAGTCGGCGGGGCGGTGGTGGCGACGCCGGTGCTGACCAGTCTGTTCGGCACTACTCAAGTGGTCGCTCAGGGCCTGTCGCTGGCGCTGGCATTGCCGAGCACCGGCGTCACGCTGGTGACGTATGCGGTACACCACGAAGTGGACTGGATGATTGGCCTGCCGCTGGCCATCGGCGGTCTGGCCAGCATCAGTTGGGGCGTGAAAGTGGCCCACGCGATGCCGGAAAAACTCCTGCGCGGGCTGTTCTGCGGGTTTTTGGTGCTGTGCGCAGTGATGCTCGCCTTTAAAGTTTGAAGCCTTCGACGATGTGCTCGGCCAGGCATTCAGTGATCGGCGACGGATTGTTGAGGTTGCGGATCAGCATGATGCTGGCCTCGGGCAATAGCGGCAGATCTTCGGCGGCGCCGAGAATCCGCAGATCCGGGGTGATCAGGCTTTCCAGCTGCGCGGTGATCGCCAGGCCTGCGCTCACCACAGCCATCAACGCCGACAGGCTGGTGCTGTTGTAGGCGATCCGGTATTCGCGGCCCATCGCGTCGAGCGCGTTGCAGGCCCACAGGCGGCAGAAGCAATCACTGTTGAACATCGCCAGCGGCAACGGCGTCTGTTCGTGGGCGCTGAAATTCTGCGCCTCGGCCCAGACGAAGCGCTCCTTGCGCAGCAACTGGCCAATTTCGTTGCCCGGCTCGCGGGTGACGATCGACAGATCCAGATCCGTGCGTTGCAGCAATTGTTTGGTCGACTCGCAATGCACTTCGATCTGGATCAGCGGATAGAACTGGGCAAAGCGTGACAGGATCCCCGGCAAGAACCGCATTACGTAATCGTCCGGCGTGCCGATCCGCACCGTGCCGACCATGTGCGGCTCGCGCAGGGTATTGAACACTTCGCTGTGCAGTTTCAGGATGCGCCGCGCGTAGCCAAGCAACACCTGGCCCTCGGCAGTCAGGCGCACCTGACGCCCGTCGCGCTCGAACAACTGGCGCTGCAACACGTCCTCTTCCAGACGCTTCATCTGCATGCTCACCGCCGATTGGGTGCGGTTGACCATTTCGCCGGCGCGGGTGAAGCCGCCCTGATCGGCAATCGCGACAAAGGTGCGCAGGACATCAGTATCGATACTCGGGTACGCCGACAATTGATGAATCTCCGTGATGCATGCCATCAGAAACATTCGTTGGATTGATCGTAGCGCCGGCGCGAGACTTGAGCCATCCCTAAAGGAGGGCAATACGATGAAAGGTCAAAAAGTGTATGTGAGCGATGACAGAGTGCCGGTCCATCTGATTTCCGATCTGCTGCACAAGTTTAGCCGCTGGTACGAACTTCACCGCGAACGCGAGTTGCTTGCCAGTCTGAGCGACGAAGCGTTGAAGGACATCGGGGTCAGCCGTGCCGACGTCGAACATGAATCGGTGCGGCCGTTCTGGGACGATCCGATGCATAAATGATGAGGCCATCGCTACACAAACCCCTTTGTAGTGAGGTAGGTTGCGAGCAGACATGGAGGTACACATGCCCGCGACATTGTCCTTTTCCCTTAAACAGGCTCGACGTCTGGCACTGGCTGCCCAAGGGTTTCACGGGCGCCAGCCGCCGGCTGTCAAGGCGATGCACCTCAACCGGCTGATCGAACGTCTCGGCCTGTTGCAGATCGACTCCGTCAACGCCGTGGTGCGCTCGCACTACCTGCCGCTGTTCTCCCGTCTCGGTTCCTATTCTTCCGATTTGCTCGACCAGGCTGCCTGGAGTTCGGGGCGACGCCGTTCGCTGTTCGAATACTGGGGCCATGAGGCGTCGTTGCTGCCGCTGTCGATGTACCCGTTGATGGGCTGGCGCATGCAGCGGGCCAGGCGCGGTGAAGACATTTATCAGCAACTGGCGCGGTTCGGTCGCGAGCAACAGGACACCATTCGCCGAGTGCTGGCGTCGGTCGAAGAGCAGGGCGCGCTGGGCGCCGGCAGCCTGTCGACCCGCGAGGAAAAGGCCGGGCCGTGGTGGGACTGGAGTGCGGAAAAGCACGCGCTGGAATGGTTGTTCGCCGCTGGCGAAGTGACCGTGGCCGGACGCCGTGGTTTCGAGCGTTTGTATGACTTGCCCGAGCGGGTGATTCCGGCTTCCGTGCTGCAACAGCCATTGCCCGATGAAGCCGAGGCACAGCGCGGTTTGCTGCTGCATGCAGCGCAGGCACTGGGCGTCGGCACGGAAAAAGACCTGCGTGATTACTTCCGCCTGAATCCTTCCGATGCCCGCCCGCGTCTGGCGGAACTGGTCGAGGACGGGCAACTGCTGACCTGCGAAGTCGCCGGTTGGCGCCAGATCGCTTATTGCCAGCCCGAGCAGAAAATTCCGCGCAAGGTCGAGGCCAGTGCATTGCTGTCGCCGTTCGACTCACTGATCTGGGAGCGCAGCCGAACCGAGCGGCTGTTCGATTTCCGCTATCGGCTGGAGATCTACACGCCGCAGGATAAACGGGTCTACGGCTATTACGTGTTGCCGTTCCTGCACAATGAACGGATCGCTGCGCGAGTTGACCTGCGCGCCGAACGAGCGGCGGGGCGACTGGCCGTGCATGCGGTGCACGAGGAAGAAACCGGACTGGATGACGCGGGGATGCTGGCGCTGGCGCTGAATTTGCGGCGCATGGCGGACTGGTTGGGGCTTGAGCAGGTGCAGCTCAATTGTCAGCGGGAAAGTGCAGGGAGGTTGCGGATGGCGCTGGCTCAAATTGACTGAGCCAGCGCCCTCGCGATTTAGCGTTTGACCTGTTTCAGCGTCTCGGCAATCAAGAACGCCAGTTCCAGCGACTGATCGGCATTCATCCGCGGGTCGCAGTGGGTGTGATAGCGATCCGACAGGCCATCTTCAGTGATCGGCCGCGCGCCACCGATGCATTCGGTGACGTTCTGCCCGGTCATCTCGATGTGGATGCCGCCGGCGTAGCTGCCTTCCGCTTCGTGGACCTGGAAGAACTGCTTCACCTCGCCAAGAATCTGCGCGAAGTCGCGGGTCTTGTAGCCGCTGCTGGCCTTGATCGTGTTGCCGTGCATCGGGTCGGAGCTCCACAGCACCTGCTTGCCTTCGCGCTGCACCGCACGGATCAGCGCCGGCAGGTGATCGCCGACCTTGTTCGCGCCCATTCGCGCGATCAGGTTGAGGCGGCCCGGATCGTTGTCCGGGTTGAGCACGTCGATCAGGCGGATCAGGTCGTCGGGGTTCATGCTCGGGCCGACTTTCACCCCGATCGGATTGTTCACGCCACGCAGGAACTCAACGTGGGCGCCGTCGAGCTGACGGGTGCGGTCGCCGATCCACAGCATGTGCGCCGAGCAATCGTAGTAATCGTTGGTCAGGCTGTCGCGGCGCACGAAGGCTTCTTCGTAGTTCAGCAGCAGCGCTTCGTGGGCGGTGAAGAAGCTGGTCTCACGCAGTTGCGGCGAGCTGTCCATGCCGCAGGCACGCATGAACGCCAGGGTTTCATCGATGCGGTCGGCGAGGTGGCTGTACTTCTCCGCCAGCGCCGAGTTGGCGATGAAGTCCAGGTTCCACTTGTGCACCTGATGCAGGTCGGCAAAACCGCCCTGGGCGAAGGCGCGCAGCAGGTTGAGGGTGGCGGTGGACTGGTGATACGACTGCAGCAGACGCTCCGGATCCGGTACGCGGCTGGCCGAGTCGAAACCGATGCCGTTGACGATGTCGCCCCGGTAGGCCGGCAGGGTCACGCCGTCGATGGTCTCGTCGTTGGCCGAGCGCGGCTTGGCGAACTGGCCGGCCATGCGCCCGACCTTGACCACCGGGCAACCGGCGGCGAAGGTCATGACGATCGCCATTTGCAGCAACACTTTAAAGGTGTCGCGGATCTTCGCGGCGGAGAACTCGGCGAAGCTTTCGGCGCAGTCACCGCCTTGCAGCAGGAACGCCCGGCCCTGAGTGACTTCGGCAAACTGACGACGCAGCTCGCGCGCTTCGCCGGCAAACACCAGCGGCGGGTAGCTGGCCAGCGTCTGCTCGACCTGGCGCAGATGCGCGGCGTCGGGGTATTGGGGTTGTTGCTGGATCGGCAGGGCGCGCCAGCTGTCAGGGCTCCAGGGTTGGCTCATCACGGTCTCTAAGGTTCTACGCACGGACGGCCATGTTAGCAGCAATTAGTGCGTGACCTGCTCCCGCCGCTTCGCCGACAATCGCCGCTTTGCCACGGCACCACAGCGGTGCCATCGCGTCACCGCGCCCGGTGACCACCAGGAGACGAAATGACTGAGGAGCGCGTCGAGCTGTTGCTCGCCGAGGTACAGGATGAGTTCGGCGTGATTCGCGTGCTGGAAGTGGCCGACTACCGCTTTCTGGAGTTCGGCGATGCGATCGAGCAAAGCTGCGTGTTTACTGCCGACCCGAGCTGGCTGGAGTACGACTACACCCGGGCGATGCTGATCGGCGCGCTGTGCCATGAGCAACCGGAGAGTGCGCTGTTCCTCGGGCTGGGCGCTGGGACGCTGACCCAGGCCTGCCTCAAGTTCCTGCCGCTGGAAGATGTCGAAGCCATCGAGCTGCGCCCGGACGTGCCGCGTCTGGCCATCGAATACCTCGGGCTGGATGACGATCCACGGCTGTACATCCGCGTCGGCGATGCCCTCGAACTGTTGCCGACGGCAGAACCTGCGGATCTGATCTTCGTCGACCTCTATACCGATGTCGGCCCCGGCGCCGGACACCTTGCGTGGAATTTCCTCGGTGACTGTCAGAAACGTCTGAATCCTGGCGGCTGGCTGGTGATCAACCAATGGGCCACCGATGACGGCAAACCCTTGGGCGCGGCGCTGCTGCGCGGGCTCTATCACCGGCATTACTGGGAACTGCCGGTGAAGGAGGGCAACGTGATTCTGATCGTACCGGCGGATCTTGATCAGGTGCTGGACATGCAGGCGCTGACTGCACGGGCTGAAGCGCTGGCGCCGAAGCTGGGGTACTCGTTGCAGTCGTTGATCAACTGCATCCGTCCGGCGACCTGATCTTCAAAGGCCTTTGAAAACGCCAGGTCGCCGCTCCACCAGCGAGCGCACACCTTCCTTGGCGTCTTCAGTGGCCAGCAACTTCTTCACCAGTGGCGGCAAGCTCTTAGCCGCCGCAGTTTCTCCTTCATAGCGCGCCTGACGCGCCGACATCAGCGTCGCCTGCACGCCAAGCGGTGCCTGCCGGGCGATGCGCTCGGCCAGTTCGATGGCGCGCGGCAGCAAATCTTCACTGGCCATGACTTCCTGTACCAGGCCCAGGCGTAACGCATCATGAGCATCGAACTCGTCACCGGTCAGCAACCAGCGCATCGCATTGCCCCAGCCGGCAATCTGATGAAAGCGCAACGTCGCACCGCCGAACGGAAAGATCCCGCGCTGCACTTCCATCTGCGCGAAGCGGGTGTTGCTCGCGCACAGGTTGATGTCGGCCGCGAGCATCAGCTCGATACCGATGGTCAGGCAATAACCCTGCGCGGCCACAATCACCGGTTTGCTGACCCGTGGCCCGACGAACACGCCCCATGGATCGCAACCGCCGGGCGGCACCTGCCAGCCTTGGGCGAGGGCGGAACTGGCATTCACCAGATCAAGCCCGGCGGTGAAATGCTCGCCATGCCCGAACACCACCGCTACCCGCGCGTCGCTGTCGGCCTCGAATTCACCGTAGGCCAGGGCCAGGTCGTTGAGCAGTTCGAGGTCGAAGGCATTGCGCTTGGCGGCGCGGTCCAGGCCGATCAAATGCACATGACCGTGGCGCGCACGGCTCACGCGGCCGGGGCAGGGCTGATTCATGGGTGTTTCCTCGCAGGGGAAGAAAGGGTGCAGCGACCAGATGCCGCACGTCGGTGAATCGTTTAAGCGCCATCGCCCGCAGGGCCGGGGTCTTTGAAAAATAGACCTTTGCCCGATTATCCGCAAAACCCCGTTACACAGCGGTGACAACTGTATTTCGCCGATAAAAAAAGCTCCCTTTTTGGGCAAATTCCGGTATAGTGCGCGCCGGCCTTTAACCGGGCCGCGTTTAGGTAGCGCAATTCCCCGAAGTCAGCTTCGGCTGCACGTCCGCACTGCGGGCTCTTCCTTGACGATTCTTTTTCATTCATTCGTTTTCGCAAATCCCCGCCGACAAAGCTGCCAGGGCGACTCTTGAGTCTCAACACGGCATGTGCAGCTTTGGAGCATGGGTCTTTGCGGATGCACTTAGAGGCAGACCCATGACCCAGGAAATCGGCGGCTTCGCCGCTCTTGAACTTCATCCCAATATTGTCGCTGCAGTAGTCGCTACCGGCTATGAAGAGCCTTCGGCCATTCAGCAGCAGTCGATCCCGATCATCCTCGCCGGTCACGATATGATTGGCCAGGCGCAAACCGGTACCGGTAAAACCGCTGCCTTTGCCCTGCCTATCCTGCACCGCATTGATCCGTCCAAGCGCGAGCCGCAAGCTCTGATCCTGGCCCCAACTCGTGAGTTGGCGCTGCAAGTTGCAACCGCTTTCGAAACCTACGCCAAGCAAATGCCGGGCGTGACTGTTGTGGCTGTCTACGGCGGCGCGCCGATGGGCCCACAATTGAAAGCAATCCGTAATGGCGCACAGATCGTTGTCGCCACTCCGGGCCGTCTGTGCGACCACCTGCGTCGCGACGAAAAAGTACTGCAGACCGTGAACCACCTGGTTCTCGACGAAGCAGACGAAATGCTCAAACTGGGCTTCATGGACGACCTCGAAGTCATCTTCAAGGCCATGCCGGAAACCCGTCAGACCGTATTGTTCTCGGCGACCCTGCCGCAATCGATCCGTGCCATCGCCGAGCGTCACCTGCGCGATCCAAAGCACGTGAAGATCCAGAGCAAGACCCAGACCGTTACCGCGATCGAACAGGCTCACCTGTTGGTTCACGCTGACCAGAAGACCTCTGCCGTTCTCAGCTTGCTGGAAGTGGAAGATTTCGACGCTCTGATCATGTTCGTGCGCACCAAGCAAGCGACCCTGGATCTGGCCAGCGCCCTCGACGCCAAAGGCTACAAAGCCGCCGCGTTGAACGGCGACATCGCCCAGAACCAGCGTGAGCGCGTGATCGACTCGCTGAAAGATGGCCGTCTGGACATCGTTGTAGCGACCGACGTTGCCGCCCGTGGTCTGGACGTTCCGCGCATCACCCACGTATTCAACGTGGACATGCCGTACGATCCGGAATCCTACGTGCACCGTATCGGTCGTACCGGCCGTGCCGGTCGCGAAGGCCGCGCGCTGCTGCTGGTGACTCCGCGTGAGCGCCGCATGCTGCAGGTAATCGAGCGTGTGACCGGTCAGAAAGTTGCCGAAGTACGTCTGCCGGACGCCCAGGCCGTTCTCGATGCCCGCATCAAGAAGCTGACTAACAGCCTGTCGCCGCTGGTGGCTGACGCCGAATCGACTCATGGTGATCTGCTGGATCGCCTGACTGCCGACATCGGTTGCACCCCACGCGCCCTGGCTGCCGCACTGCTGCGCAAGGCCACCAATGGTCAGGCGCTGAACCTGGCAGCGATCGAGAAGGAACGTCCACTGGTGCCGAACAGCGCTCCACGTGGCGACCGTCCTGAGCGTTCCGGTGATCGTCCGGACCGTGGTGACCGCGAGCGTCGTGCGCCAATGCCTTTGGGCGAAGGCCGTGCCCGTTGCCGTACCGCGCTGGGCGCGCGTGACGGTATCGCGGCGAAAAACCTGCTGGGCGCCATCCTCAACGAAGGTGGTCTGGCACGTGAGGCCATTGGTCGCATCCAGGTGCGTGACAGCTTCAGCCTCGTCGAGCTGCCGGAAGATGGTCTGGACAAACTCCTGACCAAGCTGAAGGACACTCGCGTTGCCGGTAAGCAGTTGAAGCTGCGTCGCTACCGCGAAGATTGATCCGCCCTTGGGCTGATTGATCGAACATAAAAAATCCCCGACTTGTTCGGGGATTTTTTTTGCCTGCGATTTGGGCATCAGCCGAAACGGTAGATGTCCATGCCCAGCGCACCCATGGTGAAACCTTGATGCGCAATGCTGAAGTCACCGCCAGCGCCGCGGGCAAAGTACAGCGGCAACAGATGCTCGTCACTTGGATGGCTGCGCACGGCGTTCGGTGCCTGCTGGCGGTAATCGTGCAAGGCGGTTTCGTCGTTGGCAGCGAGTTTGTCGACTATCCAGTCGCGGAAATCCCGGGCCCACGGCTCGACGCTTTCCGGGCCGGCGTGCCAGTCCAGTTCCCGCAGGTTGTGGGTGATGCTGCCGGAGCCGATCAACAGAATGCCCTGTTCGCGCAAACTGGCCAACGCCTGGCCGACGCGGTTCTGCAACGCCGGGCCGCCACGGCTGGGCAGGGAAACCTGAACCACCGGGATATCGGCCTGCGGGTACATCAGCGACAACGGCACCCAAACGCCGTGATCGAACGGTCGTTGCGGATCAAGACGCGCCGGCAGGTTGTTGGCGGTCAACAGGTCGGCAACCTCGTGGGCCAGTTGTGGATTGCCCGGTGCCGGATACTGCACTTCAAACAGCGCGCGCGGGAAACCGCCGAAGTCGTGCCAGGTTTCCGGTTGCGCATGGCTGCTGACCAGCAGCTCATGGCTTTCCCAGTGGGCGGAAACGATGACGATGGCTTTCGGGCGTGGCAGTTCGGCTGCCAGTCGCGCCAGTGCCGGGCCACTGGCGCCGGGCTCCAGCGCCAGCATGGGCGAGCCGTGAGAGATAAACAGGCTGGGAAACATGGAAGGGTTCCTGAGCGTTAAGATGGCTCATCTTCAGTCAGTTCATTGATCTAATTCCAATATAAGTTTTAACGCCTTTTGATCGAATTCTTAGGAGGATGCATGCAGCCGGAGTTTTGGCACAAGAAGTGGGAATCGAACCAGATCGGCTTTCACCAGCCTGAGGTGAACCCGTATTTGCAGCGGCATTGGCCCGATCTGGCCATCCCGGCGCAGGCGCGTGTACTGGTGCCATTGTGCGGGAAAAGCCTGGATCTGCTGTGGCTCGCCGGCCGTGGTCATCAGGTGCTCGGCGTCGAGCTGTCGGAGAAGGCTGTGGAAGATTTCTTCCTCGAGCAGCAATTACAGCCGCAGGTGAGCGAGCAGGGCGACTTCAAGGTGTATCGCGCCGGGGTGATCGAGTTGTGGTGCGGGGATTTCTTCTCGCTGACGGCGGCTGACGTGGCGGGTTGCACCGCGCTGTACGACCGGGCGGCAGTGATTGCCTTGCCGCCAGCAATGCGCGAGTGTTATGCGGCGCACTTGCAGGGACTTTTGCCGATATGCCGAGGGCTGTTGGTGACGCTGGATTATGACCAGTCGCAGATGCCCGGGCCGCCATTTTCCGTAGACGATGCCGAAGTGCAGCGATTACTGGGCAGTACCTGGCGCGTCGAGATGCTGGAAGTGCAGGATGTACTCGGTGACAGCTGGAAGTTCGTGCAGGCCGGCGTAACTCGGCTGGAAGAGCGGGTGTACCGGATTTCCGTGGAGTAATCGACAGGCAAAAAAAGGCCCGCATCACTGCGGGCCTTTTCGTTGGTGCGCCGGTTTGATCAACCGCGACGACGCAGGGCGTCGATACGCTCTTCCAGCGGCGGGTGGCTCATGAACATACGGGCGAACCCTTGTTTGATGCCACCGTTGATGCCGAAGGCGTTCAGGGTGTCCGGCATGTGCACCGGCAGGCCCTGTTCGGCGCGCAGGCGTTGCAAGGCGTTGATCATCGCGCCGGTACCGGCCAGGCGGGCACCGGCATCGTCGGCACGGAACTCGCGTTTGCGCGAGAACCACATCACGATAGCGCTGGCCAGAATGCCCAGCACCAGTTCGGCGAAGATGGTCGCGATGTAGTAGGCCATGCCCTGGCCTTCTTCGTTCTTGAAGATCACCTTGTCGACGAAGTTGCCGATGATCCGTGCGAAGAACATCACGAAGGTGTTCACCACGCCCTGTATCAGCGCCAGGGTGACCATGTCGCCGTTGGCTACGTGGCCGATCTCGTGGGCCAGCACGGCCCGCACTTCATCTTCCTTGAAACGCTCGAGCAAGCCCTGGCTGACCGCGACCAGTGCGTCGTTCTTGTTCCAGCCAGTGGCGAAGGCGTTCGCTTCGTAGGCCGGGAAAATCCCGACTTCGGGCATCTTGATCCCGGCTTCCCGGGACAGTTGCTCGACGGTTTGCAGCAGCCATTGCTCGTGGCGAGTGCGTGGCTGGGTGATGATCTGGGTGCTGGTGCTCATCTTCGCCATCCACTTGGAGATGAACAGCGAGAACAGGGAACCGGCGAAACCAAAGACGGCACAGAAAACCAGCAGCTGACTGAGGTTGAGATCAACCCCGTTGGCCGCCATGAACCCGTTGAAGCCGAAAAGGCTCAGGGTGATGCTGGCTATCAGCACGACCGCCAGGTTAGTGGCCAAAAACAGCAGGATGCGCATCATGGTTGTAGAAGTCTCCTCAAGCTAAAGATGTAGCGTACTGCGGGGTATATAAGGTGCTGCACCTGGCGATTCAACCGAGTGACTATTTCAAACTGTGTCCTACACCGGATTCGTCGGACATGGGAGATTTCCCACTGCCGAATCCGGTATGGATGACAGGCACACGGCACCCGGTCTCATTGCGTCAGGCACGCATGATTGGTATGAGTCGAAAGTGTAGAAGGTGCTGGAGGAGGGGCGGAGCAGAAGTGTTGCTGAATCAGACAGTGCGCAACGTTCGGGCCGTTGCGCACTGAGCGCCGGTTACTGGCGGTAGGACTTGAGGAAGTTGCCGATGCGACCGATGGCCATGTCCAGGTCGTCGACCCGCGGCAGGGTGACCACGCGGAAGTGGTCAGGCCACGGCCAGTTGAACGCCGTGCCTTGCACCACCAGCAGCTTCTCGGAGAGCAGCAGGTCGAGCACGAACTTCTCGTCGTTGTGGATCGGGCAGACTTTCGGGTCGATCTTCGGGAACGCGTACAGCGCGCCCATCGGCTTCACGCAGCTCACGCCGGGAATGTCGTTAAGCAGCTCCCATGTGCGGTTGCGTTGTTCCAGCAAGCGACCTTGCGGCAGCACCAGATCATTGATGCTCTGATAGCCACCCAGAGCGGTCTGGATCGCATGCTGGCTCGGCACGTTGGCGCACAGGCGCATGTTGGCCAGCATGTCGATGCCTTCGATGTAGCTGTGGGCGTTGTGTTTCGGCCCGGAAATGGCGATCCAGCCGGAACGGAAACCGGCCACGCGATACGACTTCGACAGACCGTTGAAGGTCAGGCACAGCAGATCCGGGGCCAGCGAAGCGGTGCAGATGTGCACGGCGTCGTCGTAGAGGATCTTGTCGTAGATTTCGTCGGAGAACACCACCAGGTTGTGCTGGCGGGCCAGCTCGAGCATGCCCAGCAATACTTCCTTCGAATACACCGCGCCGGTCGGGTTGTTCGGGTTGATGATCACCATCGCCTTGGTGTTCGGGGTGATCTTGGCCTTGATGTCGGCCAGGTCCGGGAACCAGTCGGCGCCCTCGTCGCACAGGTAATGCACCGCGTTACCGCCGGCCAGGCTCACGGCTGCGGTCCACAGCGGGTAGTCCGGCGCCGGCACCAGCACTTCGTCGCCGTTGTTGAGCAGCGCCTGCAGCGACATCACGATCAGCTCGGACACGCCGTTGCCCAGGTAGATGTCTTCGATGCCGACACCTTCGACCTGCTTCTGCTGGTAGTACTGCATCACCGCCTTGCGCGCGCTGAACAGGCCTTTGGAATCGCTGTAGCCCTGGGCGGTCGGCAGGTTGCGGATCACATCCTGAAGAATTTCGTCCGGCGCTTCGAAACCAAAGGGCGCCGGGTTGCCGATGTTCAGCTTGAGGATGCGATGGCCTTCCTCTTCCAGGCGTTTGGCGTGCTTGAGCACCGGGCCGCGAATGTCGTAGCAGACGTTGGCGAGCTTGTTCGATTTGCTGAACTGCATGGCGATGTGATCCCGAAAATGAACGATCCAGGCGGCGGGTGGACAACCGTGCTGGGAATCCTGCGTCTTCACACAGGCAAGTGTCTCGAGCGGCGGTTTCCAACAATCCGTTTGAATGCGCAGGAACCCGCTGCCAGACTGGCGTGTGACGAGGCGCAATCATACGTGCCGCCCGATCCGTGGAAAAGGTACAGATCGGGCTTTTTCAGCCGCTGAGGTGTGATGATGGAAAAGATTGAAAAGACCCTGGAAGAATGGCGGGCGATGCTCGACCCCGAGCAGTTCAACGTGTGCCGCCTGAGCGCCACCGAGCGGCCGTTCTCTGGCAAGTACAACGCCACCAAGACCGATGGCGTCTACCACTGCATCTGCTGCAATGAGCCGTTGTTTGATTCCAAGACCAAATTCGACTCCGGCTGCGGCTGGCCGAGTTTCTACGCGCCGATCGGCGACAACGCCATGACCGAAATCCGTGACACCAGCCACGGCATGATCCGCACCGAAGTGAAATGCGCCAAGTGCGATGCGCACCTGGGCCACGTATTCCCTGACGGTCCGCCGCCGACCGGCCTGCGTTACTGCATCAACTCGGTGTGCCTGGACCTGGTGCCGCGCGAGTAACTGATACGGGCGATCCACGGGTCGCCTTTCGAATAATTAAATTGCACACAATTCAATTGCTCGCTATTTTTGCCGTCTACCCATTTTTCAAGAGTGCGCACCATGAGCGATAACCTGCTGAACATTCCGTGCACCACCATCAAAGGCGAGCAAAAGACCCTCGCCGATTTCGCCGGCAAGGCAGTGCTGGTGGTCAATACCGCCAGCAAATGCGGTTTCACGCCGCAGTACAAAGGCCTTGAGGAGCTGTGGCAGACCTACAAGGATCAGGGCCTGGTGGTGCTGGGCTTTCCGTGCAACCAGTTCGGCAAGCAGGAGCCGGGCAACGAGGGCGCCATCAGCGAGTTCTGCGAGCTGAACTACGGTGTCAGCTTCCCGCTGTTCAAGAAGATCGATGTCAACGGTAACGGCGCACACCCGCTGTTCGTGCAATTGAAGAAACGCGCGCCGGGCGTGCTGGGCTCCCAGGGCATCAAGTGGAATTTCACCAAGTTCCTGATCGGCAAGGACGGCCAGTTGGTCAAGCGCTTCGCCCCGGCCACCAAGCCGCAGGATCTGAGCCGCGAGATCGAAGCCCTGCTCAAATGAACAGCATGCCCGCCGATTCGCTGAAGCTCGACAGTCAGCTTTGCTTCAAGTTGTATGCCGCGTCGCGGGCGGTGATCCGTGCCTACAAACCGATGCTCGATCAGTTGGGCCTGACCTACCCGCAATACCTGGCAATGCTGGTGTTGTGGGAATGGCAGCAAACCGTGCCGGAGCAACCGACGGTCAAGGCGCTGGGTGAACGTCTGGCGCTGGATTCCGGCACGCTGACGCCGTTGCTCAAGCGTCTTGAGCAACTGCAACTGGTCCAGCGTCAGCGCTCGGCCCGGGACGAGCGTGAGGTTCATCTGAGCCTCACGCCGCAGGGGCAGGCGCTGCGTGAACAGGTCGGGCCGTTGAAGGCGAGTCTGTTGTGCGACAGCGGGGTGGATCTGGACCGGCTCAATGACTTGCGCGACGGTCTCGATCACTTGCTGGGGCAGATCAAAGCACTGTCGTAGTCGGAATCCACTGGTCCAGCAGCGCTGCCAATTCTTCTCGACGGAACGGCTTGGCCAGGTAGTCGCTCATGCCCGCCGCCCGACAGCGTTCGCGCTCCTCGGACATGGCGTTGGCGGTCAGGGCAACAATCGGCAGGTGCGGCCAGCGTCCGCTCTGGCGGATTTGACGGCTGGCTTCGTAGCCGTCCATCACCGGCATGTTGCAGTCCATCAGCACCAGATCGAACTCGTCGTGTTCCAGCTGATCCAGCGCTTCCACGCCATGGGCGGCGACCACTACGTCGCAGCCGAGTTTGCCCAGCATGCCTTTGGCGACCAACTGGTTGACCGGGTTGTCCTCCACCAGCAGCACCCGACCGCGCCGTTGCGACGGTACGCTTTCGAGGCGTGCGCGGTCGATGGTAGTGAGGTCCGGCAACAGCGTCCGACGCAGATTCTGATACAGCGCGTTGCGAGCCAGCGGTCGTGCCTGCTGCTGCAAAGGGGCGAGGGCGGCAGCTTCCTCACCCGGCATGAAGCTGCCGTAGGCGGTCACCAGCAGAATCGGAGCCGTCATCGCTGGGCGCAGGCCGAACAGGCATTCGGGGCAGTCGGTGATGATGACGTCGGGGGACAGACCGAGCAGCGGGTCGTCGAGGGTTCGCTGTTCGTAGGTGAGCCCCCAGACCGGCAGCAGACTTTCCAGCAGTTCCGCCAACCCGCTGACCGCGTTGGTGATCGCCAGCACCTTGCCGTGCAACGGTGGCGGAATCACCGCGCGGGTGTGGCAGGGCAGTGGCAGTTCGGCGCAGAACTGACTGCCAAAACCCACTTCGGAACTGATGGTCAGGCGCCCCTGCATGGCTTCGCACAGGTTGTAGGTCAATGCCAGCCCGAGCCCGGTGCCGCCGTACTGGCGGGTGATGCCGGCACCCGCCTGGGTGAACGGCTGGAAAATCTTCACCTGCGCTTCCTGGGCGATGCCGATACCGGTGTCGCAGACTTCGATCCGGACGCCGTCCTTCCAGGTGGACAAACGCACATCGACCCGGCCGAAACGAGTGAATTTCAGGGCGTTGGACAACAGGTTGCTGACGATCTGCCTGACCCGGGTCGGATCGCCGAGCACCAGCGCCGGGAAGTACGGATCGATCAGGCAGGTCAGCTCGACGCTCGGCGCCGCGTTCTGCGACAGCAGGTTGGCGGTGTCTTCGATCAGCGAGCCGAGATCGAACGGAATGTGTTCCAGCTCGAGTTGCCCGGCATCGAATTTCGACAGGTCGAGAATATCGTTGAGCAGCTCCACCAATACCTTGCCCGAGTCGTGGGCGATCGACAGTTGCTGCTGCTGTTCGGCGTTGAGCGGGCCGTCGAGCGACAGGGCGATCATCCCCAGCAGGCCGTTGAGCGGGGTGCGGATCTCGTGGCTCATGTTGGCGAGAAAGGCCGAACGCGCTTCGGCCATGTCCAGTGCGGTGCTGCGGGCCACTTCGAGTTCCTGGTTGGACTGGCTGAGCCGCGCGTTGATCGCCTTGAGCTCGGCGGTCCGCGCCGACACGATGTCTTCGAGTTGTGCGAGGTAGTCGGTGAGGCGGTTTTCCGCGTTGCGCCGCTGCTGGATTTCCGTGGCGATGTTTTCGAACTGCTGGTTGGCAACCTTGACCAGCACGCCGATCTCGTCGTTGGCGTGCCCGCCCGGACATTCCAGGGTGGTCGGCTCGGCACTGCGCGGATCGCGGCCGCTGAGTTCGCGGATCACCCGCACCAGCGGTTTGGTCAGCATCACGTAGAACAGCGCGAGCAGGATCCCGGTGAGAATCAGGCTGCGGGCGAAACCGTTGAGCAGCGTGACCTCGGCCCGGCGCAGGAAGCGGCTGCCGAACGCGTAAGTGTCGACTTCCAGGCTCAGGGTGCCGAGGGATTCGTTGGGCAAGTGATCGAGATAGAGGCGATCTTCGAACTGGCGTTTGGCGCCGAACAGGAAGTCGCTGATCATCCGGTAGCCGCTTTGCAGCTCCGGTCGTTTGACGTTGGCCAGCACCGTCTGGTTGTTGTCGGTCAGTCGTGCGGAAATGATCGCCGGCGACCGCAACAGCCCCAGGGTCAGTTCCTGCGCCAGTTCGGCATCGATGTTGTAGGCGATGCGCGAGGCCGGGTTGTGACTGATTTCCAGCAAAGACAGGATTTCACGGTTGATGGACGCGTCTTCACTGGCATAATCGATGCCGATTTGCAGCAGGCTGAGCAGCGTGCCCAGAATGAACCCGACCAGCACGGTAAGCCGGGCCTGTTTGTACGACAGCCGGTGGGTGAATTTGATATCCATGGGGTGTTGAACCACTTCCGTTTCCCTTCGCTGCTCAAGCATAGTCGATCATGCACGGATTCCGGGGTTCCCGAAGCGCCTTGTAACAAGGCCCGGGACAGGTTTCGGACGCTGTCTGTCATCGCTGCATCGCCATCATTACTGTGAACGAGCCCGAGGAAAAGACGTGGATTCCCGATTGAATGCTTTTCTTGAGCGCGCCGAGTCGGTTCTGGCGCGAATCGAACCGCTGCTGCCGGCTCCACGCCCGGTCATCGACTGGGGCACTTGCCTGGCCGCACGCTGGCAGCGTGACGGCCGCAGCGGTTATCTGCTGCCGCTGGAAGTCAGCCTCGACATGCGCCTGTCGGACCTGATCGGCGTCGACCGGCAACTGGAGCAACTGGGCCGCAACACTCAGCAATTCCTCGACGGCATGCCGGCCAACCATGCGTTGCTGTGGGGGTCGCGTGGCACCGGTAAATCGTCGCTGGTACGGGCGCTGCTGGCAGAGCATGCCAAGGCCGGTTTGCGTCTGATCGAAATCGAGCGCGATCACCTGGCGGACCTGCCACGGGTGGTAGAGCAGATCGCCAAGCTGCCGCAGCGCTTCGTGCTGTTCTGCGATGACCTGTCGTTCGAGTCCGGCGAAGGCGACTATCGCGTGCTGAAAAGCGTGCTGGACGGCTCGCTCGAACAGGCGCCCGACAACGTGTTGTTGTACGCCACCTCCAACCGTCGCCATCTGGTGCCGGAAAAGGAAAGCGACAACGAAAACTGGAAGCGCGTCGATGGCGAGCTGCATCCGAGCGAGGCGGTAGAAGACAAGATCGCGCTGTCGGATCGCTTCGGCCTGTGGCTGTCGTTCTATCCGTTCACCCAGGAACATTTCCTCAACGTCGTCGAGCACTGGATCGGCCAATTGGCCGCCAAGGCCGGCCTGAGCTGGGAGCGCGACGAACAACTGGACATTCTCGCCGTGCGCTGGGCGACCGGCCGTGGCAACCGCAACGGACGTTGCGCGTACCAATTCGCCCGTTACTGGGTGGGACTGAAATTGTTGGAGCACAAGGCATGATTGATTTGCAACAGAGCGGCCAGGGCCTCGAAGGCTACGGCATGTTGGCCGCGCAACTGGAATCGCTGCTGGCGGACGAGCGCGATTTCATCGCCAACGCCGCGCAGTTTTCGGCGTTCCTGTTCAACCAGCTCGATGACCTGAACTGGGCCGGTTTCTACCTCAATCGCAACGAAGAGCTGGTGCTCGGCCCGTTCCAGGGCCAGATCGCCTGCGTGCGCATTCCGTTCGGTCGCGGTGTGTGCGGCGCGGCGGCTGCCAGCCTGCAGACGCAACGGGTCGAGGACGTTCACGCATTTCCCGGCCATATCGCCTGCGACAGCGCGTCGAACAGCGAGCTGGTCGTGCCGTTGGTCAAGGACGGTCGCCTGATCGGCGTGCTCGACCTCGACAGCCCGAAGCTCGCGCGTTTCGGTGCCGACGATCAGGCCGGGATCGAACAACTGGCGTCGATCTTCCTGCGTCTGACCGACTGCTGATCACGCCGTAAGGCCTGCCTTGAGCAGCACGGCCGCCGGGTCCACGGCATCGATCTGCCGTGGATCGAGAAACCGCGTGGCGTACTGCAAATACACGCCATCGCGGATGAACAGCCCGAACAGCTCGGCATCGATGTGCGCCTCGCGGCACATGGTGGCCATGATTCCCAAGGCTTCGCTGAGACTCTTGGCCTTTTTGTACGGGCGGTCGGCGGCGGTCAGGGCTTCGAAAATATCGGCAATCGCCATCATGCGCGCCGGCAGGCTCATGTCTTCGCGCTTCAGGCGCTTGGGATAACCGGTGCCATCCATCTTTTCGTGATGCCCGCCGGCGATTTCCGCGACGCTGTTCAAATGCCCGGGGAAGGGCAGGTGGCTGAGCATCAGGATCGTCTGCACCATGTGGTGGTTGATGATGTAGCGTTCCTCGCGGGTCAGCGTGCCCCGGGGAATGCTGAGGTTGTACAGCTCGCCGCGGTTGTATTTGTAGGGTGGCACATCGAGCTTGAAGCCCCACGGGTTGTCCTCTGGAATCAACTCGCTTTCGGCGCGTTCCAGCAGATGCTCCGGCTTGTCTGCCAGCAACGGTTCGGTGACCGGCAAGGTCGGTGCCGGGGTGCGTGACTGACGCCGGTTCTCTTCCCATGACAGGCCCAGCCGGTCATCCAGCGTACGTGTCCAGGTGCGTTGCGCGATGCCTTGCAGACGTTGCAGGTCGGCCTCGGCCATCGCTTCACTGCCCAGATTGCAGTGGGCGACGAATGCAAAATCATCATCCAGTGCTGTCAGGGTCGAGTCGCGCAGCTCGGCCAGTTGCCGTTCTTCGCCGCCCATGGCCAGGGCTTGCCAGTAGCTGACCCAGGCATCGCGCTTGAGGACTTCGAAGCGGGTGCGGATTTCGTGCAGGCGATCGTTCAGGGTTTCCAGTTTGGTGGCTTTGTCGACCACGTATTCCGGGGTCGTGACCTTGCCGCAATCGTGCAGCCAGGCGGCGATGTGCAGGGCCTCCCATTCGTCTTCGTTCGGCTGGTAATCGCTGAAGGCCGGCGCCTCACTGGCCGCGGCAGCATGGGCGAGCATCAGGGTCAGCTCCGGCACCCGCTGGCAATGCCCGCCGGTATAAGGGCTCTTGGCATCGATGGCGCCGGCCAGCAGTTGAATGAAAGCATCCAGCAGTTGTTTCTGTCGGGCTTGCAGGCGCTGGCTCTCGATACTCACCGCTGCGGCCCCGGACACTGCTTGCAGAAAAGCAATGCGATCGGGCCGAAGTCTCTCCAGATCACCCGCCGTGCCGCTGTCATTGATCAGCAGCACCAGCAGGCCGACAGTTTCGTTGTGCCGGTTATGCAGGCGGATACCGATCAGATGCACCCTCGGCGACTCCATGGCCAGCAGCACTTTCTGCAGGTCGGTGGCCTGTTCGAAACCCAGATTGCTCACCACCGTGTTGGCGTTCGCCAGCTGCCGGAACCATTCAGGGCCCTGAGTGGCGTCAAGATTGCGCCCCTGAATATCGAACGCGGCCAGGGCTTGTGACGCGCCGTCGACCACCAGTCCGTAGGGCTCCATGCGATTGCCATCATTTTCGCGCAGATAAATCAGGCCCGCCTGGGCCTGCGCGATCTGCACGGTCTCGAACAGCACCCGTTGCAGCAGCGGGGCGAAGCGGGTTTCGGCGGTCAGGCTGTCGGTGATTCGGAAGAAACTGGCCAGGGTGTCTTTCATGCGGGCCATCGACAGACTCAACTGGTCGACCTCCAGCACCGGTGAGCGGCGGGTCACGGGAAAATTGAAATCGAAACTGCGAATCGCATCGGCTTCCTTGACGAGCGCATGCAGCGGCTTGACCAGAATTCGCGAGATCAGCCAGCCGAGCGGCAGGCACAAAAGCAGGGTGGCCAAGGTAATCAGAGCGCCTTGCCAGCGCATGCGATAGGCGTCGACCAGCAACTCGTCCTCAGGCACCAGCAGCGCCATGTGCAAACCTTTCGGCCCGCCTTCCTGCAACTGGCTGCGGGCGACAATCCATTGCCGGCCGTCGGCCTTGAGCCGGTTGCCCTGGTGACCGGACAACAAGGCATGCAGGGCAGGGCTCAAGTCGGCAGCCTTGGCCAGACGCGCCGTTCGGTCATCGACGATCAGCCGGCTGCTGTCGGGATAGGCCACGGCGTTGCCTTCGGCGTCGAACAGGACGATTTCCGTGGCCGGTGTCACCACGTGTTTGATCAGGGTTGCGGAGAGTGCGTCGAGGGTCAGGTCGGCGCCGATCACGGCGTCTTCACCGCTGCGCCGGGCCAGCGTTGTGCCGACGTTGTGAGTGGAGAAAAAGATGTAGGGTTCGGTGGTGATCTGTTCGGTCTGTTGCCGCGCGTTGATGTACCACGCCCGGCTGCGGGGATCATAAGGATCGTCGGGGTTGTCCTGCCGACCGGCCGGGGACAGGGCCTGGTCGAAGAACAGCGACTGCGAATGCGCCTGACCGGCGGCGTCGCGTTCGATGCTCCAGACCTGAAATGCCGCTGCGTCCGGTGCCTTGAGCAGGGTTTTCAGCGCCGGCGTGCGCAAGGGACGAACCATGAAGAAATCGCCGTTGCCATAACCCAGGTACAGCGAGGCCAGATCCGGATTGTCCGTCAGGGACTGACTGAACGGCTTGAGCAGCGCCAGACGCTGTTCGAGGCCGGAAGACCGGGCGGCGGGGGTGTCCGCCAGCAGGCTCAGCAAGTGCCGGATCGGTGCATAAGTGGCCTGCAGATCGAGGCGCACATCCTGCTCGATGCGGTTGAACAGTTTTTCGCTGCTCGACAGGATGATCTGTGTGGTCTGTCGATAGTTGAACAGCCCCAGCACTACCCCGGTGAGCAACAGCAAAAAGGTGAACATGACGCTGATGTGCACATGCAGCGGAAACCGGCGTTGTTCCGGGCGCAGTGGGCTGGGCATTGCGGACTCTCCGTGTAGGTAAGCACACTGCTCAGCGTCCAAGCATAGTTAAGCCCCGATCACTTTGCTCTGAGCGATTCGGGCCAGTTGCTGTTCCAGTGCTTGCTCCAGCTCCAGGATGGCGAGGCGGCTGGCCTGGCAGCAACGCTCGATCTCATCCCCCGGCAGCGCTTGCAGGCATGCCTGCTCAAGCGCATCGCAACTGTCGATCAGGCGCGAGGCTTGGGCAATGCGCGCGGCGCCCTTGATCTTGTGTGCGATGACGGCCAGCGCAGGAGGATCCCGGGTGAGGGAGAGTGCCTGCAATTCCTGCCGGTCAAGGCGACTGCTGTTGAGCAGTTCTGCCAGCAGACGGTGAGTCTGGGAAGCGTTGCCGCCGGTCAGCAGCGTCAGCCCCTGCAGATTGAACACCGGCGCACGGAACAACGGCTGAACACTGTCGACCCATTGACTCAGGCTGTTCAGACTCAGTGGCTTGAACAGGCAGTCGTTCATGCCTGCCTGTTTGCAGCGCAGGATTTCTTCCGGCTGGGCATTGGCGGTGAACCCGAGCACCGTGCACGCCGGGCGACAGATGAGTTTTTCGTGCTGACGAATGGCCCGGGTCAGCTCGTAACCGTTCATGACGGGCATGTTGCAATCGGCGATGACCAGATCGAATTCGCCGTTCTTCCATTGTTCCAGCCCGCGCAGGCCATCTTCGGCGATAGAGAATCGATGGCCGAGGTATTCCAGCTGCTGGCACATCAGCAGCCGATTGGCCGGATGGTCATCGACCACCAGAACTGTCAGCGGGGTAAGAGACACCTGAACTTGTGGCTCGTCTTCAGTTCTTGTCACTTGCGCAGGCAAGATGGCCAGCGGCAGCAACAGACTGACCTGGGTGCCGATTCCGGCCAGGCTGCTCAACCGCAGTTTTCCACCCATCATCTCGCACAGGTTGCGGCTGATGACCAGTCCAAGGCCTGCGCCGCTGACGGTTCTATGTCCGCCGTTGTCTGCCTGGGCAAAAGGTTCGAACAGCCGCAACTGATCCTGCGTCGAGATCCCGATGCCGCTGTCCTGTACGGTCAACTGCACCATCGAGCGATCGGGATCATCGGTGGGTAGAACATCCAGCGTGATTCTGATGTGTCCTGCATCGGTGAACTTGATGGCATTGCTGATCAGGTTCGACAGCACCTGCTTGAAGCGCAGAGGATCGAGGTGCACATCGACATTCAATTCAGGGGGAGAGAGGGTCACTGTCAGTGACAGCTGTTTCTGCCGGGCGAGACCTTCGAAGATTCTGACCACAGAGCCCACGGTATCGATCAGGTTGATGCGCTCGGGGTTCAGGCTCAATCGTCCGGATTCGATGCGTGCAATGTCCAGAATATCGCCGATCAGACCCAACAGATCCTTGGCGGAATGGTAGGCCGTTTCGATTCCGGAGCGATCCGGGTGAGCCTGATCCATGCGCTTGAGTGTCAATTCGAGCATGCCGATCACTGCGTTCATCGGGGTGCGGATCTCGTGGCTCATGGTCGCCAGAAACGTACTTTTGGCCCGGTTTGCATCGTCCGCCCGCTCCTTGGCCGAGCGCAGTTCGTCGAGCAGCTCGCGACGCTCACTGATGTCGATCCAGCCGCCGATGATCCCCCGCACTTCACCACTGGAGTCCCGGTACGGCAGGATCCAGTGATAGATCGTCAGGCGCCGGTTGCCGATCTGCAGCGGCCGGTCGAGCACCAGCGGTCTGCCCTCGGCCACCACCCGCTGATAGTCGGCCTGATAGGTCTGGGCCTCGAAAGCATTGTTCAATGCACCCTGCATCACGCTTTTGCCAATGACGTCTTCACGCCGGGCATTGAACGCCTGGAGATAGCTGTCATTGCAGCTTTGCAGAAGACCCTGTCGGTCACGTACGTAGATCGGGTGGGGCGTGCCGTTGACCAGTGAACCCATGAATTCCAGCTGGTCGTTCAAGGCCCGTTCGGCCGCCTTGCGCTGTTTGATCTGGCGACGCATGTAGGCGTTCCAGAACAGCGACAGCAGCAACAGCAGGCAGGCGCCGCCGATCACCTGATAGAAAAAGCGTTGGTATTGACGCCAGGTACCTTGCGAAACGCTCGAGTAACCCCGCCAGCGCCCATTGATGATGCCCAGTTCTTCGGGGGTGATGCTCATCAGTGTCTTGTCGATGATCGAGCCCAGTTCCGTGTTGTCCCGGGCGGTTGCCAGCGAGAAAGCCGCCTGACGCGTGCCGATGGTGGTGGTGATCTGCAGTGGCTGTTCGAAAATGCGTGATGTGATGAAGTAGTTGGCGATGACCAGCGAGTTCACCGCGCCCTCGACCTGACCTTCGTCGAGCAACGCCACGGCGCTGAAGGTGTCCGGCGTTTCGATCAGCTGGATACGTGGAAATTCGGCGCGCAGGTATTCGATCATCGGATTGCCTTGGGCGATCGCCAGTCGTTTGCGTTTGAGCTGGCCCAGATGTGTCGGGCTGTCGGCCGCTTTTCGGGTCAACAGCACGTAGGAGTTTTCCAGGTAAGGACGGCTGAAGGTGAGTTTTTCTTCGCGTTGTATGGTGGGCAGCAGGGCGGCGATCAGGTCGGCCTGGTGGTTTTCAACCTGCCTGATCATCTCGACATCGCTGCGGCTGCGGCGGATGTCGAAACGCAGACCGGTGCGTAAACGGATGAGTTCGAGCAGGTCCGCACTGATGCCGCGAAAATTGCCATCACTGTCGAAGAACGTCAGCGGTGCGAAGGCCTCGTTGACGACCACGCTCACCACCGGATTCCTTTTCAGCCATTGTTCTTCACGCTTGGTCAGTTGCAGCTTCTGGTCGGTGAGCAATGTGTCGCTGCCGACGCTCCAGCGTTTGGCGATGTTTTCGCGTTCGCTGCCCGGAACAGCCTTGAGCACGGTGTCGATGATGCCGGTCAACTGCGTGTTGTTGCGATGCACGGCGAAGCTGAAACCATGGGCCTCGTGCTTGCCGAAATTGGCCATGCGGATGTTGTTCAGGTAACCCTTGCTGATCATGTAATGGGTGGAGATGGTGTCGCCGAGAAATACGTCCGCCTGATCGAATGCGACCGCGTTGATTGCGTTCTGGTAGGACGGATAGGACGTGATGAGGGCTTTGGGATACATCGCCTTGACCTCATCCAGCGGCAGATAGTGATAGAGCATGCTCAGCCGCAGACCGGCCAGGCCTTCGGTCAGCGAGCGGGTTTCGCCTTCGCGTGTCACCAGCACCGGTTGATCGACCGCATAGGGGCGTGACAGAACGATGTCGGGGTTTTCCGCTTCGAACCCGTTGGATGTACCGAGCATGTCGATGCTGCCGTCGATCAATGCCCGAATCGCGGCTTCTCGCGAAGCGAAGCGCCTGACCTTGACCGGTAAACCTGTGGCCTGGCCCACCAGCCCGGCGTAGTCCGCCGTGAATCCCTCAAGGTCGTGCCCGCTGGTGGTCATGTCGAAGGGCGGATAGTCGGGAGCAGAAGCTCCCAGAATCAACTCATTGCGAGTGTGCAGCCACGCCGCTTGTGATGGCTCGAACAAGACCGGTAGCGATCGATCGGTCGAGCGCGCGAGTAGAGCAAAGTCCTGAAAAACAGGCGATGCAACCGTGACAGGCGCGCTGAGACTCAGGCATGCACTCAATGCAATCAGAAAACTCTTTAAGCAACTGGGCATGTTGGCTCTCACACGAGTGCGTTACGTTTGGCCATTTCGATAAGTTCTACAAGGGACTTGGCTTTGAGTTTTTGCATCAGGCGTTTTTTGTAAGTGCTGACGGTCTTGTTGCTGAGAAACATGCCTTTGGCAATTTCCTTGTTAGTTCGGCCTTGGGCAAATAATTGCAGTACCATCAATTCCCGATCATTGACGGATTTGAAAAGTTCAAGTTCTGCATAGCGCACATCATCGTGACGAACCGGATTCAAAGCCTGGCTGGGGAAATAGTTGTAACCGGACAGTACGGCTTTTATTGCACTGACCAGTTCACTCAGATCTTCCTGTTTGCACACATAACCCGATGCACCTGACTGCATACAACGAATACCGAACAGGGTCGGGCATTGCGCAGTCAATACCAGTGTCTTGAATGGCGAGCTCATGGCGTTGAAGCGGGCCAGCACTTCCAGGCCATCAAGCTTGGGAATGCTGATGTCGAGAATGATCAGGTCGGGCATGCATTCGCGAACCATCTGCATGGCATCGACACCGTTATCGGTTTCTCCGACGACTTTATAACCCTCATGTTCCAGCAACATTCGAACGGCAAGGCGGATGACCGGGTGATCGTCGACAATAAAAACGGAGTTCATAATCAAATCCCATACGAGCGCAAATAAAGGGCGAACCTTAGCTCAGATGAATGAACACTCGCATGAACTGACAGGGCGTCAGCGGCAATCTAGGAGAAGTCCTACAAACAAACGAGAATCAGACTACGTGTTAACTAGGTTTGACGTAGGTAGAGGCGTGAGATGTTCAAGGGTTGTTATAGATTAAGTTTGCAGGTGCACATAAAAAGTTTATGCGGTCAAGGCTGCAATGATTGTCGTTGTTGGTTACCGATTTGTTTTTGCCCTTCTCAAGCCTGTACAAACGGAAGGGTTTGTCTTTTCACCGTTACTGCGTCAGACCCGACCGATCCATTGCAGATCGGTCGGGCGGCAGGCGTCAATGACTGGAACGTCCGGTCATTTCCAGCGCCATGTCACTGGCGTAGCTGTCGGTCATGCCGGCTATGAAGTCGATCATGCGCAGGAACGATGCGTGCAGTGGGCCGTGCGGATCCGGCGCGTTGTTGCCTAGCAGATCGAGAATCCGGCGGCTCTTGAACGACGGCGTGCGGCCGTTGTGCTGTTCCAGGGCAGCACCGCAGAAGGCGTTGAGCAGAATCTCCAGGGTCGTGTAGGCGCCGATCTCGTGCAGGGTCTTGCGCTTGTCCTGGAAGATTTTCTTGCGGGCGATGTCCTTGGCGTTCAACACGCAACGCTTGGCCGGGCCGTGCATGTGCTCCACGAGATCCCCGTGTAGCGTACCGGCCAGCAGCGCATCTTGTTGCTCGACGAAGGCCCGGGCGGCGGCGTTGGTCAGGTGCTCGATGGCCTTGCCGCGCAGGATCGCCAGTTTGCGCCGACGCGAATCCTGCGGGCCGAGCTGGCGATAGGTTTCCGGCAGGTCATCACCGACCAGACCGAGCAGCAGCGACTCGACTTCGGCGTACTCCAGCAACTCCATTTCCAGGCCATCCTCCAGATCGATCAAGGCGTAACAGATGTCGTCCGCCGCCTCCATCAGATACACCAGCGGATGGCGCGCCCAGCGCTGTTCTTCGAGCTGCGGCAGACCCAGCTTGTGAGCGATCTGTTCGAGCAACGGCAGTTCGCTCTGGTAGCAACCGAACTTGTGCTTTTTGTAGCCGAGGGAGTCGGCGTGACGGGCGGTCCACGGGTACTTCAGGTAAGTGCCGAGGGTGGCGTAGGTCAGCCGGGTGCCGCCGTCGAACTGGTGATACTCCAGTTGCGTGAGCACCCGGAAACCCTGGGCATTGCCTTCGAAGTTCAGGAAGTCGCCGCGTTCGGCGTCGCTCATCGCGTCCAGCCAGCCGCGCCCGGCAGCCTGCTGGAACCAATGACGGATCGCGTCTTCGCCGGAGTGGCCGAACGGCGGATTGCCGATATCGTGCGCCAGGCAGGCCGATTGAACCACCATGCCCAGATCGCTCGGCTCGCACCATTCGGGCAGAGCGCGGCGCAGGGTTTCGCCGACACGCATGCCCAGCGAGCGACCGACGCAACTGACTTCCAGCGAGTGGGTCAGGCGTGTGTGAATGTGGTCGTTGCTCGACACCGGATGCACCTGGGTCTTGCGCCCCAGGCGGCGGAAGGCGCCGGAGAAGATGATGCGGTCATGGTCTTTATGGAACGGGCTACGGCCAAGTTCCTGCGGGCTGTGCAGCGGTTTGCCGAGACGTTCGCGGTTGAGCAGGGTATGCCAATCCAAGGCTGATTCTCTCCGTCTGGTGACTGATTCCCTAGCTTCCCGGTTCAGGCTGGCATCTGCAAGCGCAACTACAAGCCCGCCGCATCGATGTCGATCAACAGCAGGCGCTCGCCGTTATCGAAAAACTGTCCGGCGGTCAGGCAATACTGGTTGCTGGTGGCGTCGCGATAGGTATTGGAAAGGGTCAGGCGCCGTTCCTCCCAGCCTTCGGCCAGCAGGTGATAGAAGTACGGACGCCACGACCAGTTGTGGCCCAGGTAGCGGTTGTCGGCCACCCAGCCGCTTTGTCGCCATTCCAGGTTCGGCGTCAGCTGAGTGCCGTGACGGTCGCATTGGTAAAAGCGCAGCAGCCACGGGAAGGCGTCGAGCTGTGGCAGAGCGCTGAGTGGAGCGCGGGCCTGGGCCCAGGTTTGCAGGATGGTCATGAGTTCGCTGAGCTGCTGGCGCATAAACATCAGCTTGCTGCGTTCGGCCAGTTTCTGACGTACGTAGGATTGGCGCAGCTCGGCAAAACGCTCGACGAAGTCATCCGTACCGAAAAGCGCCTCCTGTGCGCGGGCGAACAGAAAACCCTGCACGTAACGCGATCCACATTCCAGCGCGAAATTCAGTTGCGCCGCGGTTTCCACGCCTTCGGCAATGATCCAGCAGCCGGTCTTTTCGGCCATTTGCGCGAGGGCCTTGACCACGTCACTGCTCGGCCCGCCCAGTGCGGCGGCCTGGAACAGGCGCATATCGAGTTTGAGAATGTCCGGTTGCAGGGCCAGCACGCGATCAAGCTGCGAATAACCGGCGCCGAAATCGTCGATGGCGATCCGGGCGCCGGCATCGCGATAGCGCGCCACGACTTCGGTCAGGCGCTGGCTGTTACCGCCAAGCTCGGTGATTTCGAAAACAATCCGTTGCGGGTCGATGCCATGCCGGGCGAGTTGTTTCAGGCTCGGCAGTGCCTGGTCGGCACGTAATCGACTGATCCAGCGCGGTGACATGTTCAGGCTGAGAAACCAGTCCGGCGGTGCTTCGTGCAGTCGACTTAGCGCGTTGTCGCGAATCTGCCGGTCCATTCGGCGCAGCGCGATGGCCGGGGTGCGCGGATCGGCGAACAACGGTCCGACCGACGCCAGTTGGCCATCGGCCTGGCGCAGACGGCCCAGTGCCTCGACCCCTGCAATGCGTCCGGTGGCGGTATCGATGAAAGGTTGAAAGCAGGCGAGCGGTTGCCCGTCGATCACGGGGCCTCCTTGTCGTTTTTGTTCTGGCGAATTCTGCCGGCCGGATAGGCAAGCGGGATTGAACCTCCGGATAAGAGATTCAATCCCGCCGGTATTGCAAGAATGCAGCCAGATGCGAGGGATCAGCGCTTGCTCGAACTCTGCATGACCAGCTTGATCAGCGGAGCAAGGCTGGTGCCCAGGCGGATCAGTCGGGTCACGCCGCCGACGCCACCGCTCTTGGCCCCTTTACCTGTGATGAAACCCAGCAGTGTCACGGCGGCTACGCCCCACAACGGCGCGTGCTTGATGCCGAAACCGCCCTGCAGGTTTTGCGTCATGCCACGCATGCGTTGCAGAGGTTGCAGGACCTGGCCGGTTTCGTGGCGGATTTCCTGACGATGCATTTCCATGCGCAGACGGATCAGTGCCTTGCGCATTTCCCGGCGTGAGCTGTTGTGCGGAAGTTCAGGCAGGCTCATGGCAGCAGGCGCTCCCGGTCATTGGCCAGTTCTTCCAGCGTGCCGTGGAAGGGCGAGGATTCATCGAAGATCGCGGCCTTGAGACGCAGCGCGCAAAAGATTGCCGCCAGGGTGTAGAACACGCACAGCCCAATGATTGCGGCGAGGCGATAGGTGTCCCAGAACACGATCAGTACGAGGGTCGACAGGCCGACCAGCAACAGCAGCGCAAACACCAGCGCCAGGCCGGCGAACAGCAACAGGCTGACGGTGCGTGCTTTTTGTTCCTGCAGTTCGATGCCGAACAGTTCGACGTGGCTGTGCAGCAAACCGAGAACGGCAGCACCCAGACGACGCGTGGAGGAGGCGGTGCCCGAGTCCGGGCCGGATTCACCGATCGACATGATCAGCGCCGCGTGGCCAGCAGGCCGATCAGAAAGCCGACGCCGGCGGCGATACCCACCGATTGCCACGGGTTGGCCGATACATATTCCTCGGTGGCGGTGACCGCAGCCTGACCGCGCTCGCGCAGGGTGTCCTCGGTCAGCTTCAGGGTTTCCCGTGCGCGCAGCAGGCTTTCGTGGATCTGTTCGCGCAGCTCGTCAGCCTGATCACCGGCCAGCGTGGCGGTGTGTTCCAGCAAGCGTTCAGTGTCGCTGACCAGAGTCTGGAAGTCGTTCATCAGGATTTCTTGAGCAGTCTTTGCCTTGATGCTGGCCATGGGGGATCTCCGTAAGTGGCGTTCTGAAGCGGTGTTCTGAAGCGTTCGAGTATGAGCCAAGTGTGAAGGTTCAGTGCAAATGGCTGGTACAACTTTTGCTGTGTCGTGGTGCGTCGATCGGTGGCAGTGCGCTGTTGCCGGGCGCGAAACCGGGCAAAGCAAGGCCCGGATGATGAGGGTTCATGTCAGCCCATCGACCTTGTGCGCCAAAGCGGTTCACCGGACCACCGGATCAGTGACCGCACAGTCGCAACTTGGTGCATGAAATGTGCGCATGAACCGCTTTGGTGCCTTTTTCAGCCTTGGGTCTGCCTCCTCATGGAAAATCTGCAAAGCGCTGTGGACACGCTGGTTCACAGTTCCAACACGTTGTTCATTCTGATCGGTGCGGTCATGGTGCTGGCCATGCACGCCGGGTTCGCGTTTCTGGAGGTCGGAACGGTTCGCCAGAAAAACCAGGTCAATGCGCTGTCGAAGATTCTCAGCGACTTTGCGGTGTCGACACTGGCCTATTTCTTTATAGGCTACTGGCTTTCGTATGGAGTGACCTTCCTGCAACCGGCGGCGGTGCTCAGTGCCGATCATGGTTATGGACTGGTGAAGTTTTTCTTCCTGCTGACCTTTGCGGCGGCGATCCCGGCGATCATCTCCGGCGGCATCGCCGAGCGGGCGCGGTTTGTGCCGCAACTGTGCGCCACGGCGCTGATCGTGGCGTTCATCTACCCGTTTTTCGAAGGCATGATCTGGAACGGCAACTACGGTCTGCAAGCCTGGCTGACGGCACAGTTCGGTGCCCCTTTCCATGACTTTGCCGGTTCGGTGGTAGTGCATGCCATGGGCGGCTGGCTGGCGCTGGCGGCGGTGTTGCTGCTCGGGCCGCGCAATGGGCGCTATCGCGATGGCAAGCTGGTGGCGTTCGCGCCGTCGAGCATTCCTTTTCTTGCGTTGGGTTCGTGGATCCTGATCGTCGGCTGGTTTGGCTTCAACGTAATGAGCGCGCAAACCCTGCAAGGGGTCAGCGGACTGGTCGCAGTCAACTCGCTGATGGCGATGGTTGGCGGCACGGTGGCGGCGTTGATTGTCGGGCGCAACGACCCGGGCTTTCTGCACAACGGTCCTTTGGCCGGACTGGTGGCGGTGTGTGCCGGTTCCGACCTGATGCATCCGGTCGGCGCGCTGGTGACCGGCGCGATTGCCGGAGCCCTGTTTGTCTGGTGCTTCACGGCGGCGCAGGTCAAATGGCGCATCGACGACGTGCTGGGTGTCTGGCCGTTGCACGGTCTGTGTGGCGTGTGGGGCGGCATTGCCTGCGGGATCTTCGGCTCGACCGCGTTGGGCGGACTCGGTGGCGTCAGCCTGATCAGCCAGTTGATCGGCACCGCCCTCGGTGTGGCGGTGGCGCTGATCGGCGGTTTCGCTGTGTATGGATCGATCAAGGCGCTGCATGGTCTGCGCCTGAGCCAGGAACAGGAGTACTACGGCGCTGACCTGTCGCTGCACAAGATCGGCGCGGTGAGCCAGGACTAGGTCTCCTCATCGTCGGCTCCGGGGTAAAAGCCGTGAAGCAGGCGATAACGATCGATGCGCACCTGATCGACTTTCTCCTGCACCCGGTGCGCAGGAAACCCCAGCAGGATCAGGGCATGGGAGCCGAGCATCAGGCTCGACTCCAGCAGTTCCGGTACCACTTCGCTGGCGCCGGCTGCCTTCAGCTCGGCCGACTGGCTGTCGTCCCGGGTGCGCACCAGGATCGGCACCGTCGGATTGAGGCGTCGGGCCTCCTTGAGAACCCGCAAGGCTACATCGGCTTGATCCACGGCAATCACCAGCAGCCTGGCGCGCAGCAAACCGACGGCGGTCAGCAGATCGCCACGGGTTGAATCGCCGTAATGGACGTCGCGTTCGGCGGTGGCGGCTTCCTGAATCCGCACCGGGTCGTTGTCCAGCGCGATGTAGGATTGCCCGGCATTGCGCATGAAGCGCCCGATCGACTGACCGACACGGCCGTAGCCACAGATCACCACATGCCCGTCGAGCCCGGCATTGAGGGCGCTGATTTCCTCGATCTGCGCTTCCTGATTGGGTTTGCGGTGCAGGGCGGCGGCGATGCGCGGTGCGGCGCGTAACAGCAGGGGTGTCAGCAGCATCGAGCAGAAGGTGGCGGCGAGCAACAGGGCGCCGAGCTCGGCGGGGAGCAACCGGCTCTGCTGCATCTGCGCCATCAGGGCGAAGCAGAATTCACCGCCCTGGGCGAGGGCGAGACCGCTGCGCCAGGCCGTTTCACTGTCGCTACCGCGCCATTTCACCAGCAGCGCCACCACCAGCCCTTTGATCACCAATAAACCCAGGGTCATGCCGATAATCAGCAGGCTGTGGCTGGCGAACAGCTGCAGGTCGATCAGCATGCCGATGCTGACGAAAAACAGTCCCAGCAGAATGTCTCGAAACGGCCGGATATCGGCCTCGATCTGATGCCGGTAATGGCTCTCGCCGAGCAGCATGCCCGCGAGGAAGGCGCCGAGGGCCGGAGACAGGCCCAGCAAATGAGTGAGCCAGGCTGTCAGCAACACGATCACCAGCGCCAGCAGCACGAACAACTCCGCCGAGCGGGACGCCGCGACTTCCTGGAACAGGCGGGGCAGCAGCCAGCGGCTGGCCAGCAACAAACCGAAGAACAGCAATACGGTCTTCAACAAGGTCAGGGGCAGCGCCCAGTACCAGGCCTGATCACTGCTGCCGGCGAACACCGGCACCAGCGTCAGCAGCAACACGGCCACCACGTCCTGAAACAACAGGACGCCTACCGCGTTCTGGCCGTGGCTGCTGAAGATTTCGCCGAGACTGCCCAGCTCTTTGGTCACAATCGCCGTGGATGAGAGCGACAGTCCGGCACCCAGCAGCAAGGCCGGTGTGACGGGCATGCCCAGCAACATCAGCACACCTCCCAGCAGGAATGTGGTGATCAGCACCTGCTGGCTGCCCAGACGGAAAACCACCTGGCGCAGGGCAATCATTTTTGACAGGGAGAATTCCAGCCCCAGGGAAAACAGCAGAAACACCACGCCCAATTCGGCAAGATCCGGCAGATGTTCGCTTTCATTGATCCAGTCGAATGCCTTCGGCCCGACCATCAAGCCCACGCACAAGTAGCCCAGCACAGGCGGCAGGCGCAGGCGACGGAACAGGGCAATCATCACCAGGGACGACGCCAGAATGATCAGCAGATTGGCAAACACAAGACACTCCGGGACAGGTCAGGCTCTTCAAGCGTAGAGGTAAAAAACACCGGAGCATCGCGTAAAAGGCGATTTTGTGGGCTGATTTACATCAGGGTTTTACGAGGCGCGGGTTCGAACCCGGTGGGTGGGTCGACGGGCTTTGCGGGCAGGCCTAGAATGATCACTCGATTTTTGGGGTTGAGCGCACATGCTTCCTGAATGCCAGTTGTTCGGCACCCTGGGGTGCCATTTGTGTGAAGTCGCGGAGGCCGAACTGATGCCGTTTGTCGAGCATGGTCTGCTGGTGGAACTGGTGGATATTGCTGACGACGAATCGTGGTTCGAGGCCTACAGCCTGCGGATCCCTGTCCTGCGCAGAGTCGATACCGGCGCGGAACTGGGGTGGCCCTTCAGCGCCGATCAGGTGGTGGCATTCCTGCGTTAGCGGTCTTTTCCCTTCTGCGTTGATGGCGCTCGTCACCTTCGCTCAATCACGGCTTGGCACTTTTCGGGTTATTCGGTTACTGTATGCGCATACAGTAATTGGGTTGGCCTGCCATGCCGTTTCCGGGCATTCGTCAGGGCAAGCCGGATGTCAGAGGGAGCCACCGTGGTCAATGTCGAACAGTTGAAAAGCAGCGTGAACGGGATGTCGGTTGACGTGGTGCGCGAGGCCGTCCACGAATTGCGCCTGGACGGTCTGGTCACGGAAGGCAAGACCCCCTTCAACAAGCTGCATTTCAATACGTGCTTTGCCGAGATCGAGGCCTTGTTCCAGCGCGCCGGCTATCACAAGCAACTGGATGTGGTCGGTTATCAGGGATTGTTGTACGCCTTGTACGATCCGGGCCGTTGGGACGCCGTGGATGTGTTGCGCTGGCTCAAGGAGTTCACCGAGGCGGCGGCGCTCAAATCGATCCCCGCCTGATTCCGCGCTAGGTCTGCTGCGCCCGGTGTTGGATAATGCCGCTCTGCTTTGAAGGTTAGAGTTTCCGTATGTCCAGCACATCAACGTTTTCCGCCGCACAGAATCAGGCCAGCACGCTGTATCTGCCCCCCGGTAGCTGGCGGACAGTGCTCGACTGCCTGTGTGAGCATTTCAGTGCCATCGGGCGCGATCAATGGCTGGATCGAATCGCCCGGGGCCGCGTGCTGGATGGCCAGGGTCAGCCGATTGCGCTGGACTTACCCTACAAGGAAGGGCTGCGCATTCACTATTTTCGTGAAGTGCCGGATGAAAAGCCGATCCCTGTGGTCGAGTCGATCCTGTATGCGGACGAGCATCTGGTGGTGGCGGACAAGCCGCATTTCCTTCCGGTGACCCCGGCAGGCGAGTACGTCGAACAGACGCTGCTTCGCCGATTGATCCGGCGCCTGGACAATCCCCATCTGGTGCCGTTGCACCGGATTGACCGGCACACGGCCGGGCTGGTGATTTTCTCTGCCAATCCACAGACTCGGTCGGCGTATCAGTCGCTGTTCCCGACACGGCAAATCGAAAAACGCTATGAAGCCATTGCTGCCGCGCTGCCCGGGCTGGACTTTCCGTTGGTGCACAAGAGTCGCATGATCGACGGTGAACCCTTTTTTCGCATGCAGGAAGGTCCGGGTGTAAGCAACACCGAAACGGCGGTTGAGGTTCGTGAAAAGAACGGCGAACTCTGGCGCTACGGCTTGTATCCGGTGACCGGCAAGAAGCATCAGCTGCGGGTACACATGACGGCGCTGGGGGCGAGCATCTGCAATGATCCGTTCTACCCTGAAGTGCTCAAAGACGTTGAGGATGATTACGCCAATCCGCTCAAGCTGCTGGCGCAGGGGTTGCGATTCATCGATCCGGTCACAGGGCAGGTGCGCGAATTTGAAAGCCGGATCACGCTGGACTGGTGATCCCGTGTATCGACCCTTTTCTGTCAGACACGAAAAAGCCCGCATATTGCGGGCTTTTCTGTATCCGCTGTCGAACTGAAGACTTACAGCTCTTTGACAGTGCGGATCTGATCCTTGTTGATACGGGTGTGTTTGCCGTCCAGTTGTTCGAACTCGTAGAAGCCCGAATCTTCATCATACTTGGGGGCGTCGACAGCCTGGATTTCGCGACCGTCATTCAAGGTGATCACTGTTGGCGAAGCGCAACCGGCGAGGGTGGCAAGGCCCAGTGCGAGCATGAAAGTGGCGAGGGTCCGTTGAGTCATGAGTGTGTCTCCGAAGGGGAATTCTTTTGGTTACTGAGCTTGAGACGTATACAAGGCGTGCAAGTTCCTTGAATGCTGTCAGTCTGACACAGTGTTGTGCGAACTCAACAGTTCAGGGGTGTTGAGATTGGCCAGACGTGGATCGTTGTCAGGGCAAACCAGGGCCTGGGCATCAAGGTTGCGCATCACCCGGCCGGGGCTGCGTTCTCCTGCGCTCCAGGCGTTTTCGAATGCCGGCAGGAGTGCCACCGGGATCACGCAAAGCAGCGGTTCCCAGTGATCGTCATGACGCAACATTAAAGGTTTTTCAGAATTCAGACCGGCCGCCTCACGCATGCTGTGCAGCAATGCAAGATCGATGCGCGGAACATCACAGGGCAATACCACCAGATGGGTGTGGCGCGCGGCTTTCAAGCCGGCACGAATACCAGCCAACGGGCCGGGAAAATCCTCCTCGTCATCGCTCACCAATTGGTCGGCGAACGGCGCATAGCGTTCACGATTGCGGTTGCAGGAGATGATCAAATCATCCGTCAACGGCCGAACCTTGCGATGCAGATGTGCGATCAGTGGTTCACCGTGCCATTCCACAAGTCCCTTGTCCTGGCCGCCCATCCGCTGGCCGCGTCCACCGGCCAGCAACAGAATGGAGCAGGGTGGTAATGGCGTGTTCGAAGTCATGGCAGCTCTCCGCAGGGGCGGCGAAAAAAGGGGGCGCTGTGATATAACACCGGGCTGTTTCTCCTACAACTGGACGAGCCTATGAAAGCCAAGGCTGATGTACCTTTCGTGCCGCTCAATATCGCGGTGCTGACGGTCAGCGACACCCGAACCCTGGAAACCGATACCTCCGGCCAGGTCTTCGTCGACCGGCTGACGGCCGCGGGTCACCATCTGGCGCAGCGAGTGCTGCTCAAAGATGACTTGTACAAGATCCGTGCGCAAGTCGCCCACTGGATCGCCGAAGACGTCGTGCAAGTCGTGCTGATTACCGGCGGCACCGGTTTTACCGGCCGCGATAGCACCCCGGAAGCCGTCGCTTGCCTGCTGGACAAGCAGGTCGATGGTTTTGGCGAGCTGTTTCGCCAGATCTCGGTCGCCGACATCGGCACCTCCACCGTGCAATCCCGGGCTTTGGCGGGGCTGGCCAATGGAACGCTGGTCTGCTGCCTGCCAGGCTCGACCAACGCGGTGCGCACCGGTTGGGATGGCATCCTCGCCGAGCAACTGGACTCACGCCACCGCCCGTGCAATTTCGTCACTCATTTGAAACAGGCGGCGCCTTGTGAATCCCGTGGGTAAGCCGGGCAAGACCGGCAGCCTGATGCCCGTCGAAGAGGCATTGGCGCGTTTGCTGGAAATGGCCGAGGCCTCGCGGATTGTCGAGTGCGAGTTTTTGCCACTGGCCCAGGTTCAGGGGCGGGTGCTGGCGCAGGATCTGATTTCGACGCTGGATCTGCCGCCGTGGCCGAACAGTGCCATGGACGGTTATGCCTTGAATCTGGCCGACTGGACCGGCGAACCGTTGCCGGTCAGTCAGAAAATCTTCGCCGGACAGGCACCGGAACCTTTGAAACCGGGCACCTGTGCACGGATCTTTACCGGTGCGCCGGTACCTGCAGGTGCCGATTGTGTCGAGATGCAGGAAAACGCCGAGATTCATGCCGGTGAGCGCGTGAGCTTCATCGAGGCGATGGTGGCCGGGCAGAACATTCGCCCGCAAGGCCAGGAAACGACAGTCGGTGAGTTGGTCCTGGCCGCCGGAACCCGGCTCGGTCCGATCGAGCAGGGACTGGCCGCATCGCTGGGTTGCGCAGGGCTTGAGGTGATTCGCCGCGTTCGTGTGGCGGTGCTGTCCACGGGGGATGAACTGGTCGAGCCGGGAACAGCATTGGGACCGGGACAGATCTACAACAGCAACCGGGTGTTGTTGTGCAGCTGGTTGCAGCGCCTCGGATGTGAAGTGGTGGATGCCGGTATTCTGCCTGATGACCTGCCTACCACCCGTACGCGACTTGGGGAGCTTCAGGATGTAGACCTGATTCTTTCAACCGGTGGTGTATCGGTCGGGGAAGCGGATTTCCTCGGAATCGCATTGAGGGAAGAAGGCGAGCTGACACTCTGGAAGCTCGCAATCAAACCCGGCAAGCCGCTGACGGTCGGGCATTTCCGTGGTGTCCCGGTGATTGGATTGCCGGGGAATCCTGCCTCGACACTGGTGACTTTTGCCTTGTTGACCCGACCTTATCTGTTGCGTCGCCAGGGCGTTCAGGATGTCGAGCCGCTGAAGTTTTCGGTGCCCGCAGGATTTGTCTGGCCTCAGGCCGGTAACCGTCGTGAATTTCTGCGCGGACGTCTGGAGCAGGGGCAAGCGATTATCTACCGTAACCAGAGTTCGGGCGTACTGCGCAGCGCTGCCTGGGCCGAGGGGCTGGTGGAAGTGCAGGAGGGGCGAGTCTTGGCAGAGGGTGATCAGGTGCCATTCATTCCACTCAGCGAGCTGCTCGGTTGATTGCAGGCATTGAAAGGCAGGCACAGTCGCTACACGATGCCTGCCTTTCAGCGGGTCAACGGCTGAGCAGTGTGACGAGCTGATCGAACCGGCTGTTGGCAATCCAGCCCAACAGTCCGAGCACCATCGCTGTCGCCCCTGCCGAATAGGCAAGGCGATGCTTGATGGCTTTGACGTCCCCTCTGACCTCGTCCATATCGCGTCGAATGTACTTGAGATGGGTTTCCAGCTCGGTGACACGCGGTTCCATATCGTTTTCTCCAGTGTTTCTGGCGCTGCATTTGAATTCGTCTTTAAGACTGGCGCGACTTTCGGAAAGAGAGGCAACCGGACTCACGGATACTCTTGCTTCATGGCTTTGCATGGAAACGCCCGCCTGCGGTCATTGGGGGCAGTTGGCAAATGCCGGTATGCAAAGTATCGAAAGTCCTGAAACTGTATCCACTCATTACATGCACATCCTTGTGTAATTGAATTGAAGATCGCTAACGCCGACACACGTTGTACCAACGGCGGGGCTGGGTCAATTGAGCCGATTCCTTACGTTCTGTACGAAAAATTACCGATATGTAGGATGGGCCAGACGGGCAACAGGAATTAATCAGAAGACGTGCGACTTTTTTGCCGGTCTTGAGGGTCAAGATGTCCCGTACTGATTCAATTCCGGGAGTAGCCGCAATGAGTGAACGCAAGGCATTGTTGATTCTGCATGGCAAGCAGGCACTCAACGAGGCGGTTCGTGCCGCTGTCGAGAACAAACGCAAGCAGGGCTGGGAACTGGCTGTGCGCCTGACCTGGGAGGCCGGGGATGCGCAGCGGCTGGTGGAGGAGGCGCTGGCGGCGGGATACCGTAAGATCATCGCCGGTGGTGGAGATGGCACCCTGCGCGACATCGCCGAAGCACTGGCGGCGCATCCGGGCAAGGCCAGTCTGGTGCTGTTGCCGCTGGGAACAGCCAACGATTTTTCCCGCGCGGCGGTTATTCCGCTGGAGCCGGCCGAGGCGCTTGAGTTGCTCGAAGCGCCCGCCCATGACATTGATCTGGGGGAAGTCGGCGGGCAGATCTTCCTGAACATGGCCACCGGGGGATTCGGCAGCCAAGTGACCGCCAACACATCGGAAGATTTGAAAAAAGTGCTGGGCGGCGCGGCCTATCTGTTCACCGGTTTATCGCGCTTCAGCGAGCTACATGCCGCCTATGGCGAATTGCAGGGGCCGGATTTTCACTGGCGGGGCGAGCTGCTGGCGCTGGGGATCGGCAATGGCCGTCAGGCTGGTGGCGGGCACGTGTTGTGCCCGGAAGCGCTGGTGGACGACGGTCTTCTGGATATCAGTATTCTGCCAGCCCCGCAGGAGCTGGTTGGCACGCTGAAAAATCTGCTCAGCGACGGGTTCGGCATCGACAACATGTTCGTGCGCACGCGTTTGCCGTGGGTTGAAATCAAGGTTGCCGAAGGGCTTTGCATCAATCTTGATGGTGAGCCACTGGAAGGCGACAGTCTGCGGTTTGCGGCGCGCCCCGGAGCCTTGCGTGTGCATTTGCCCAAGGACTCGCCGTTGTTGAGCACAACGCCCCGGCTCAGTCGTCCAGACTGATGATCTGTTCCCGCACGGCAAACAGCACCAGGCCCGCCACATCGTAGATCTGCAGGCGTTTCATGATCTGCGACCGGTGGGTTTCGACCGTCTTGATGCTCAAGCCCAGACCATTGGCGATTTCCCGCGTGGATTTGCCACGCACGATCAGGCGCAGGATTTCCAGCTGGCGTGCCGTCAGGTTGTGCGACTCGGCGATTTCCGGCTGCTGCTTGAGGTTGCGGGTCAGCGCCTGATTGATCACGGTATGGGCGATGGCAGGGCTCAGATAGCGTTCGTTGTTGCGCAGCGCTTCCAGTGCATGTTCGAGCTCGGTGGCCGTGGTGTCCTTGAGCAGGTAACCGTGCGCACCGGACTCCAGCGCCTGCATGATCAGCGCGGGATCGGTGTGCATCGACAGAATCAGCACTTTGGCGTGCGGGCGTACGCGTCTGAGCCGCTGCAGGGCTTCCAGACCGCCGGTTTCTTTCATGGAAATGTCCAGCAATACGATATCGGGAGACAGCAGCTCGACCATCTCGAGCAACTGCGAGCCGTCATTGGCCTCGCCGATAACCGCATAACCGGGAATATCCAGCACCAGGGCGCGCACGCCGGCCCTGATCAGCGAGTGGTCATCCACCAGAAGTAAGTTACAAGTCAACGCATAACCTTATTCGTACTGGCCCGCTCGAGTGCACGGGGCGCCCAGGGGAATAGTGCTTCGATTTGAGTACCTTTGCCCGGCTCGCTGGTCACGCTCAGTGTGCCGCCCAGTTGCTCGATGCGTTCGGCCATCCCGGCCATGCCCCGCTGTCCTTCGCGACCCGGATTCGCCGCCGGGGAAAAACCCAGCCCATCATCGCTGATCAGCAGAGTCAGGCCCTGCGGCAGGCGTTGTACGCGAATCAACAGGTTTTTGGCCTGCGCATGGCGAAGGATGTTGGTCACCGCTTCCTGAGTGATACGAAAGGCAGCGACGGCCATTTCTTCGGGGATTCCGTTCAGGCGCTGCTGGCAGTCCAGACTCCAGTGCACCGAAGTATTGGTCAATACCTTGAGCAAATGTGCACGCAGGCTCGCTTCCAGGCCAAGGCTGGTCAGTTGCCGCGGGTTGAGAATGGCCGAAACGTCGCGAACCTTGTTGAGGGTTTCTTCGAGGGTCTCGCAAAGTACTGAACAGTGTTCCTGCATGTCCGCGGGCAAGCGACGCTTGAGCCATTCGCTTTGCAGCTTGGCGGCGGTCAGCAGTTGGCCGATATCGTCATGCAGCTCACGACTCAGGCGATGGCGCTCGTTTTCCTGGACTTCCAGCAAACGGTCGGCGAGTTCCTGAGGCTGGAACTTGATGGATTTGCGCGACAGACGATGTTGTGTCCAGACGCAACCGGCAGCCGCCACGTTGATCAGCAGCAGGCCGAGCGACAACGGCGCGGAGACCCCATAGCTCAACAGACTGCCCAAAGCCGAAGCCGTGCACAGCAGGAGTGTGAACCTGCGGGCATTTTCTCGGGAGGGAGGCCATGTGGTAATTGACTTGAGGCTGGCGTACATAGCGGATGGAGCCAATGGATGTTCGCTGCGGGCAGACCGGTCAGAAGGGCTGGCGGTCTCTGTCTGGAAAACTGTCATTCAGGTTGTTGATTTCAAAACGGTTCAGTGATCGATAATTGAGCGCCAACTTCGGTGGTGACTGCTCATAGAAGTCACAATGCCATTAACTGAAACAACTAACGGGCGGCATAATACCACTTAACATACCGTTGGTCGCGTTTGCCCTATATGTCCAAAGAGTCAGGAAACAGACCATGTTGGACGAGGGTTCCATAATGGAAAAGTTGAAGTACCTGACTCGATAATTATCGATGCAACCGCAAGTTTTCTTTTACACAGGAAAACCCTGACATCCGCAGAGGATAGTCTGCATTCATCGCTCGTAATTATTTATTGGAAGGTGTCGCAGGCAGGCATGAACTATTCAATTGCGACATTCGAGGGCGAGAACTGACGGGCCCGAACAGCCCACTGTGTGCCCGGTTACGCTTGGCGCTCCGACCAGGAGACGAGGGACATCGGCTTGCCATTGAGCGGCATTTGAAAGTGATTCTGTCCGACCTGGCAGGCAAAGGCTTCGATCAGCGACACCTGCTCGCTTTCATCGAGGCCCAATTGGCCGGTGCTTGGGTCAACCAGCTCCAGTTGCCAGGCCATCAGGGTGAAGCAGTCTTTCAGTGCTTCCAGGGCCTGCGCATGCAAATCCACGTGATCCTGAACCTGAGTGAGCAGGCCATGCAGGTGCAGGGAGAATTCGGACACTGCCCCCAGCGCCAGGGCATCAGCCTTGTTCGCCAGCTTGAGGAGGGTACTGAGCATGCAGTCGATGGCGTCCTTGTCATTGCTGATCAGCTGCAAGTGGCTGAGGCATTCTTCAGACTTGGCCAGGAGCGTTTCAGCCTCGACAAGGAATTCGGGGAACCGCTGCGCCCAGTCACTACGGTCGTTCGGCATGCTTATCTCCACCACGTCATGTCTGATGAGGGAATGCCGTGTGTGTCGACGATCATGAACCGTCGCGAGACCGCGCCCCGGTGTGCATTGGCACAGACCTGGGGTTTCAAGAGGATGTGTTTCCACTGAACTGCGATCGCACACAATAGCCTGACTCCGTTCATGCAATGAGAATGGCGTCACATTAATGGCTATTGGATATCGCGAATATCAGGTTGGGCCTGATTGTTACTAGGGGATTCCCTTAGGCACGGGAACCTGTCGCGCAAATCGAGGTCGCGCCGAAGAGAATGTAGCAGATGATTTCACCGGGCCAGTAAAGCATGATGTTAATGTGACATCAATGCCTGCTCATGGCATTTTGTTGGTGATTTGTGACGGGATCAAGATCCGCCAGATTCAGCCGATAACCCCCAATAGTGAATTCATCAGAACAAGCCCAGGAGTCATTGATGGCCGGCATTCTCGACACGGTAGACCAACGCACGCAACTGGTGGGTGAGAATCGCCTGGAAATTCTCATGTTTCGACTGGCCGGGCGCCAATTGTTCGCGATCAACGTGTTCAAGGTTCAGGAAGTCCTGCAGTTGCCGAAACTGACCCTGATGCCCCAGCGTCACCCGTTTGTCTGCGGTGTGGTCAACCTGCGCGGGCAGACGCTGCCGGTGATCGACCTGTCCCAGGCGATCGGCATGCGCCCGCTGGTGCCGGGCCCGAACAGCACGATCATCGTCACCGAGTACAACCGTTCGGTGCAGGCGTTCCTCGTTGGCGGCGTGGACCGCATCGTCAACATGAACTGGGAAGCCATCCTGCCGCCGCCGACCAGCGCCGGTCGCCAGCATTACCTGACCGCCATCAGCAAGGTTGACGATCAACTGGTGGAAATCATCGACGTCGAGAAAGTCCTCGCCGAAATCGTTCCGTACAACGCCAAGGTTTCGCGCGACAAACTGGACGATCCGGTGCTCGAACGCGCCCGTGGCCGCGAAGTATTGCTGGTAGACGACTCCAACGTGGCGCTCTCGCAATTGCGCGACACCCTCGGCCAGTTGGGCGTGAAGATGCACATCGCCAGTGACGGCCTGAAAGCCCTGAACATGCTCAAGGCCTGGGCGGACACCGGGGTGAACATGACCGACAAGCTGTTGATGATCTTCACCGACGCTGAAATGCCGGAAATGGACGGCTATCGCCTGACCACCGAAATCCGCAACGACCCGCGCCTGCGTGGCCTGTACGTGGTGTTGCACACTTCGCTGTCCGGCAGTTTCAACGACTCGATGGTGAAGAAGGTCGGTTGCGACAACTTCCTCTCCAAGTTCCAGCCGGACAAACTGGTCGATGTGGTGCGCCAGCGTCTGATGCTCGACGAAGTGCCGGCCTGATCAAGCTGTCGAGGCTGACCCTGCGTCAGCCTTTGATTCGCTGACAAAGCTCGTATAGGGTGGCGTTTTTGACCCACCAGGGAGCTGGCCATGCTGCGTCTGAGCGCGCTTTATCGTTACCCGTTGAAATCCGCCAAGGGTGAGGTCCTGCAAGGGATCGGCCTGGACAAACTGGGGCTTGAGGGCGACCGACGCTGGATGCTGGTGGACGAGGCCAGCGGGCGATTCCTGACCCAGCGTGCCGAAGCCAAGATGAGCCAGCTGTCGGCGTTGTGGAATGTCAGCGGTGGTCTGACGCTCAGCGCGCCGGGGCATTCGGCAATCGATGTCGCCTTGCCCGGCAGCGACGACGACCTGCGTGGTGTGACGATCTGGCGTGACACCCTGCGTGTGCCGGATGCCGGTGAGGAGGCGGCCCGCTGGGTCAGCGAATTCATCGGCAAGCCCACCCGACTGGTGCAAGTGCCGCTGGATCGCGCCCGGACGACCCAGGCCGGGTACGGCAACGATGACGACCAAGTGGCGTTCGCCGATGGTTTCCCGCTGCTGCTGATTGGTGAGGCCTCGCTGCAACACCTGTCGCAGGAAGTCGGGCGTCCGCTGGAAATGCTGCGGTTCCGGCCGAATCTGGTGATCGAAGGCAGTGATGCTTACGCCGAGGATGGCTGGAAGCGGATTCGAATCGGCGATGTCGAGTTCCGCGTGGTCAAGTCCTGCTCGCGGTGCATTCTCACCACGATCGATCCGCAGACCGGAGAGCGCAGCGCTGACCGTGAACCGCTGGCGACCTTGCAGAAGACTCGCGCCCAGGCCGACGGCGCGATGTTTGGCCAGAACCTGGTCAACGACGGCAACGGCCGGCTTGAAGTCGGCATGCCGGTGGAAATTCTCGAATAACCCGCCCTGAAACGAAAAATGCCCGTGTCCTTGGACACGGGCATTTTTTATTGCCGTAGGAAACCGGGGTTTCAGCCGCGGTATTCGCACAGGTAAGCGGTGTCGACGGCCACTTTCAGCTGGAACTTGCTGTTGGCTGGCACGTTGAACTGGCTGCCGGCGGCGAAGGTTTCCCAGTCGCTGCTGTCCGGCAGTTTGACGGTCAGGGCGCCCGAAACCACGTGCATGATTTCGCGCTGGCTGGTGCCGAATTCGTACTCGCCCGGGGCCATGACGCCGATGGTCGCAGGGCCTTCAGCGGTGCCAAAAGCGATCGACTTGACGGTGCCGTCGAAGTACTCGTTGACTTTAAACATGGGCGATTCCTCTCGAAAAGGGCTTAAAAAGGGTCAAAAAGGTCGGCCAGTATGCACAAGGCTCATGGCGCCGTCACCTGCGCTAGAGCGGCAGCACCAATGGCAATAATCGGGCGGTATTGCGCGCATCTTCCAGCGCCCGGTGTTGTTGACCGGTGAATTGCATGCCCGCCAGTTGCAGCGCGCCATTGAGGCCCAGCGGGCGTTCGAGGCGCCGGGCCTTGGCAAAGCGCTGTTTGAGGTTCATGTGCGGCACCCGGCTCAGGGCGCTGTCGAGTTGCAGGCGCTGCCATTCCTGAAGCAACTGCTTGCGGTCGTAGTCGCCCCAGCTGGCCCAGCCTTCAAGGCGTGTCTGGTGCTGACCGAGCCAGCGCTCGAACGCAGGCCACACTTCGCTCAGCGGCTGTGCCGCGTCGATGTTGGCCTGGGTGATGTGCGTGAGTTCGCGGCAAAAAGCCGTCAACAAGGGGCGCCGCGTCGGTTTGACGAAGCGCTGAAAGTGATCCTGCTCGCGACCGGCGCGATCCACCAGGGTCGCGCCGATCTCGATGATCTCCATTTCCGTAACCGGCCAGCCACCCTCATCGGTGGTGGCTTCCAGATCTATGACCAGCCAATGGGGCATCGCAGGGTTCCTGATTTCCGCGTCCTGATTATTCAGAGCGTAGTCAAACCTTGCGGATGCGCGCGGCGACTACTCGACCTGCAACAGAACCTGACGATTTTTTACCTGATCGCCGACCTTGACCTGCACCCGCTTGAGCACGCCGTCGATGCCGGCCTTGAGCGGGTGCTCCATTTTCATCGCTTCCAGCACCACCAGCAGTTGGCCCTTGCTGACCGGGCTGCCTTCGCTGACAAGCACATCGATGATGGCGCCATCCATCGGGGCTTTCAACGTGCCGGAACTGACGCTGGTCTGACTGTCGATCACCGCGTGAGTTCGATCCACCAGGTGCAGGCTGCCGGGGTGGGTGAACAGCCAGAGCTGCTCGTCGCGCAGGCGATAGGCATGGCGCTGGCGCAGGCCATCGATTTCCAGCGTCACGGCCGCGGTGGTGTGTTCGATGAGTTTGAGTTCGATGACGCGCTCCGCGACCTGCACTTCAAATGTGTTGTCCGGGCTGACGCGCAGTTGTACGTTCCAGTCGCGGGCGTCGAGGCCGATGCGATAAAGCAACGGCGCACCGGCATTGTTGCGCCATCCGGACAACGGGGCGCGGTGTCGCTGTGCGGCGGATTGGTAAAACAGCAGCGCCGCGATGGCCAGCTCTTCGGCACCGGGCGAATAGGCGTGTAGGCAATCGTGATCAGCGAAGTGTTGAGGGATAAAGCCAGTGCCGAACTCCCCGCTGATGAACTGCGGATGCTGCAACAGGCTGGCGAGCAACCGTTGATTGCTCTGCACGCCCAGCAACACGCTGTCCTGCACCGCGCACAGCAGTTTGCGCCGGGCCTCCTCGCGGGTTGCGCCGTGGGCGATCAGTTTGCCGAGCATCGGGTCGTAGAACGGTGAGATCGATTGCCCTTCGATCAGGCCGTGATCGATCCGCGCACCGCGATCCAGTGCCGGCGCCCAGGCTTCGACACGCCCGGTCTGCGGAAGAAAACCCTGGGCCGGATCTTCGGCGTAGAGGCGTACTTCCATCGCGTGGCCATCTAGTTTCACCTGCGCCTGGGTCAGCGGTAGCGGCTGGCCCTCGGCGACCGCCAGTTGCCACGCCACCAGATCCAGCCCGGTAATCAGTTCAGTCACCGGATGCTCGACCTGCAACCGGGTGTTCATCTCCAGAAAGTAGAACCGACCATCGGCCTCAAGCAAAAACTCCACGGTGCCGGCGCCGACATAGTTCACCGCACGCCCGGCCTTGAGCGCCGCTTCGCCCATCGCCTGACGCAGTTCTTCGGTCATCACCGGGCACGGCGCTTCCTCGATGACTTTCTGGTGGCGGCGCTGAATCGAACAGTCGCGCTCGCCGAGGTAGATCAGGTTGCCATGGTGATCGCCGAACAGCTGCACTTCGACATGGCGCGGTTCGATCAGCGCCTGTTCGAGGATCAGTTCATCGCTGCCGAAACCGTTCAAGGCTTCGGAGCGCGCCGTGCGCAATTGCGCCGGCAGTTCCTCGGCGCTGTGTACCAACCGCATGCCGCGTCCGCCGCCGCCGGCGCTGGCCTTGATCATCAACGGGTAACCAATGCGCTCGGCTTCACGGGTCAGGGTTGCGTCGCCCTGCTCGGCGCCCTGATAGCCGGCGATGCACGGGACGCCGGCGGTGAGCATGGCGATTTTCGATTGGCGTTTGCTGCCCATCAGTTCGATGGCTTCGACGCTGGGGCCGATAAACGTCAGGCCGGCCTGTTCGCAGGCGCGGGCGAATTCGGCATTTTCCGAAAGGAAGCCGTAGCCGGGATGGATCGCGTCGGCACCGCTGCGCCGGGCGGCGTCGAGGATCGCCGTGATGTTCAGGTAGGACTGCTGCACCGGCGCCGGGCCGATGTTCACCGCTTGATCGGCCATTTGCACGTGCAGTGCATCGGCGTCGGCGTCGCTGAAGATGGCGACCGTGCGATAGCCGAGGGCCTGGGCGGTGCGCTGGATGCGGCAGGCGATTTCACCGCGGTTGGCGATCAGGATTTTGTGAAGGGCGGGCATGGTGTTTTTCCTGAATGTTGGCGGTGGATTGAAGGGCCTCATCGCGGGCAAGCCCGCTCCCACAGGGTCAGGTGCTCCATCCGGGTTTGCGCTTTTGCACAAACGCCATCGTGCCTTCGATCCCTTCGGAACCCGTCACCGCTGCGCTGAACCACTGCGCGGCTTCGTCCAGCAATTCACTCGACGGCTGGCCGGCGCTGGCCAGCAGCAGTTTTTTCGTCACCGCATTCGCCTCGGGGGCGCAACACAAGACATGGTCGAGCACCTCATCCAGTCGCTCGGCGAGCGCCTGTGGATCCTGCTCGACAAAATGCACCAGCCCCAGGCGCCGGGCCTGATGACCATCGAAACGGGCAGCAGTCAGCGCGAGGCGACGGGTTTCAGTGAGCCCGATGCGCTGCACCACAAACGGCGCGATCTGCGCCGGCAGCAGGCCGAGGCTGGTTTCCGGCAAGCCAAATTGCGCTTGATGATCGGCGATGGCGATATCGCTGACACAGGCCAGCCCGAACCCGCCCCCGAGCACCGCGCCCTGCAACACGGTGATCAGCACTTGCGGCGTGTGCTGCGCTTCTTCCAGCAACGACCCGAAGGCACGGTTCAACTCGCTATAGGCATCGCTGCCCTGAGCGCGGGCGTTGGCCATGTCCTTGATGTCGCCGCCGGCGCAGAAATGCCCGCCGGCACCGCTGAGCACCAGCGCGCGAACGCTGCGGTCATCGCGCACCTCTGTCAGCACGGCGCGCAACTCGGCGACCATTTGCAGGCTCATGGCGTTGCGGCTTTCCGGGCGATTGAGGGTGATGTGCAACACGCCGTTGTGCCGTTCCAGCAGCAGCGTCTGGCAATCGGGCAGGGCGCTCATTTCTTTTTCCCCGGCAGGATGCCCATCAGTTTGCAGATGATCCCCAGCATGATTTCGTCGGCACCACCGCCAATCGATACCAGGCGCACGTCGCGGTAAGCGCGGGCCACCGGGTTGTCCCACATGAAGCCCATGCCGCCCCAATATTGCAGGCAACTGTCGCTGACTTCGCGGCCGAGGCGACCGGCCTTGAGCTTGGCCATCGAGGCCAGTCGAGTCACGTCCTGGCCTTTCACGTATTGCTCGGTGGCCTGATAGACCAGCGCCCGCAGGCATTCGATTTCGGTCTGTAGTTCGGCGAGGCGGAAGTGGATCACCTGATTGTCGATCAGCGCGTTGCCGAAGGTTTTGCGTTCCTTGCAGTACTCGATGGTGCTGTCGACGCAGTATTCCAGGCCCTTGATCATGTTGGCCGCGCCGAACAGGCGTTCCTCCTGGAACTGCAGCATCTGCATCATGAACCCGGCGCCTTCGTGGCCGATGCGATTGCGTTGGGGCACGCGCACGTTGTCGAAAAACACCTGGGCGGTTTCCGAACTGCGCATGCCGAGCTTGTCCAGATGCGAACTGAGGCTGATGCCCGGCGTGTTCATCGGCACCATGATCAGCGACTTGTTGACGTGCGGCTTGTCGTCCGAGGTGTTGGCCAGCAGGCAGATGAAGTCGGCGCTCGGCGAGTTGGTGATCCACATCTTGCTGCCGTTGATCACGTAGTCGTCGCCGTCCTTGCGCGCGGTGGTCTTGAGCCCGGCGACATCGGAGCCGGCGCCGACTTCCGAGACGCCGATGCAGCCGACCTGCTCGCCGGTGATGGCCGGGCGCAGAAACTCTTCGCGCAATTCATCGGAGCCGAAGCGGGCGAGGGCCGGGGTGCACATGTCGGTCTGCACGCCGATCGACATCGGAATACCGCCGCAGTGGATGGTGCCGAACTCTTCGGCGGCGACGATCGAATAGCTGTAATCCAGGCCCATGCCGCCGAATTTTTCCGGCTTGGAAATCCCCAGCAATCCGAGGTCGCCGGCCTTGCGGAAAATCTCGTGGATCGGAAAGCGCCCGGCCTTTTCCCATTCATCGACGTGCGGGTTGATCTCGTGCTCGACGAACTGGCGGACGGTACGGCGCAGTGCTTCGTGTTCCGGGGTGAAAATCATTTTTATTGTTCTCCTTTAATCCGTGGCGATCAGAACCGGCTGACGCCGAAGCTGTTGGGTTGCAACGTGCGGATGTCGGCTTCGTGGCAGATGTCCAGCAGGTAACCGAGCAGGGTGCGGGTGTCGCGCGGATCGATCAGCCCGTCGTCCCACAGGTTGGCGCTGCCGTAGAGCGCGGTGGACTGGCTGTCGAGTTTCTGCGCGGTGACCTGCTCCAGCATGTCGAGCATTTTCGGGTCGGGCACCAGGCCGTCCTTGAGCTGTTTGGCTTCGGTGACGATGCGCAACACCTTGCCGGCCTGGGCGCCACCCATCACGGCGGTGCGGCTGTTGGGCCAGGCGAAAATGAAGCGCGGATCGAGCCCGCGTCCGCACATCGCGTAGTTGCCTGCGCCGTAGGAGCCGCCGACCACGATCGTCAGTTTCGGCACCCGCGCATTGGCCACGGCCTGGATCAGTTTCGAGCCGTGCTTGATCACGCCGTGCTGTTCCGATTCGGTGCCGACCATGAACCCGGTGGTGTTGTGGAAAAACAGCAGCGGCGTCTGGCTCTGATCGCAGAGCTGAATGAACTGCGCCGCTTTGCTCGCGCCGTTGGGCGTGATCGGGCCGTTGTTGCCGATGAAACCGCAGGCGCGCCCCTGAATTTTCAGGTGGCCACAAATGGTCTGCTGATCGAACTCGCCCTTGAACTCCAGGAAGCGCGATTCGTCGGCGATCCGCGCAATGATCTCGCGCACGTCGTAGGGTTTTTTCGGGTCGTCCGGGATCAGGCCCAGCAGTTCGTCGATGGGGTACAACGGCTCTTTGAATTGTGGTTGGGGCAGCCACGGAATTTGCTCGTTCCAGTTCAGCAGACTGACAATTTCCCGCGCCTGACGCACGCCGTCGGCATCGTTTTCGGCCAGGTATTCGGCGGTGCCGGCGACTTGCGCGTGCATCTCGGCGCCGCCCAATTCTTCGTCGGTGGCGACTTCGCCGGTCGCTGCTTTAAGCAACGGCGGGCCGGCAAGAAACAGCTTGGCTTTGCCGCGCACCACCACCACGTAATCCGACAGCCCCGGCTGATACGCGCCGCCGGCCGTGGCCGAACCGTGCACCACGGTGATCTGCGGCAGCCCCATGGCCGACATCCGCGCCTGATTGGCAAAGCTGCGTGCGCCTTCGACGAAAATCTCCGCCGCGTAATTGAGGTTGGCGCCGCCACTTTCGGCGAGGGTGATAACCGGCAGTTTGTTCTCCTGGGCGATCTGTTGCAGGCGCAGGGATTTTTTCAGACCCGACGGGGAAATCGTCCCGCCCTTGATCGCGCTGTTGTTCGCCACGATCAAGGCGCGCACGCCGGACACGTAACCAATGCCGGCGATCAAGCCGCCACCGGCCGAGCTGCCGTCCTTGTCGTCGTGCAGTTTGTAGCCGGCCAGGCTCGCCAGTTCGAGAAATGGCGCGCCGGGGTCGAGCAGCAGATTCAGACGCTCACGGGGCAGCAATTGTCCGCGTTTGTCGAATTTCGGTTTGGCCTCGGCAGCCTTGTTCAGCAGGTTTTGTTCGAGTTGCTGGACTTGCTCGATGGCGGCGAGCATGGTCGCTCGGTTGCGGGCGAAGGCTTCGCTGTGCGGGTCGAGTTGGGATTGAATGACCGGCATGGCTTACTCCTTGTCCTTCAAGACGTCCGGCATGTAGGCCCGGTGAAAACCGTTGAACGATTCGCTGTGGGTCGCCTTGTGCAACGGCCAGGCGCGACTGCCCAGGCTGGCTGCGCCGTCGATGCGCAAGGTGCTGCCGCTGATGAACGCGGCAGCCGGGCTGAGCAGAAACACGATCGCCGCGCTGACCTCGGATTCGGTGCCGATGCGCTTGAGCGGCACGTGTTCGCGCAAGGTCGGGATCACGGCCTTGAACGCGCCTTCATAAGTGTCCATGCCGCTGGAAGCGATCCATCCCGGAGCTACCGCATTCACCCGCACCCCGGCATAACCCCATTCGAACGCCGCTGTTTTAGTGAAGTTGTCCATGCCCGAACGCGCAGCGCCGGAGTGGCCCATGCCGGGCATGCCGCCCCACATGTCGGCGAGCATGTTGACGATGTTGCCGCCGTGTTTGCTCATCGACTGGTTGAACACTTCCCGGGCCATCAGGAAACCGCCGACCAGATTGGTGCGCAGTACGGTTTCGAAACCTTTCTGATTGATCGAGGCCAGGGGCGACGGGTACTGGCCACCGGCATTGTTGACCAGCCCGTGGATCGGCCCGTGTTCGCGGATCAGTTCGCTGACCAGCGCCTTCACCGCCTCTTCGTCACGGATATCGCAGGCCTTCCAGTGAACGCGACCGCTGTCCTCGGCAATTTCGGCGGCGACGGTTTGCAGCTTTTCCGGTTTGCGCCCGACCAGCACCACGGTGGCCCCGAGCGCCGCCAGTTCATGGGCGGTGCAACGCCCGATGCCACTGCCGCCTCCGGTGACGATGACGGTCTGGCCGCTGAACAGATCAGCCCTGAAAATCGATTCGAACGCCATGGTGCCAATCCTCTAGTCGAACTGTTCGGCGATGCTCTGCGGCACCGGGATCTGGATTTCCAGTAGTTGTTGGGCGAAGGCCTTGCCTTGCGGGTCGATGCGCAGGCTCGCCACGCCGCCGCCACCGAGGGCGTTTTCCAGCAGGAAGTTGAGGCTGTGGGTGCCGGGCAGATACCAACGTTCGACCCGGCCGTGTATCGGGTCGAGGACATGGCTCATCCAGTCAACGACTACCGCCGGAGTCAGCGCTTCGGCGATCCACGGCAGGTATTCCGGACGACGCGGCATCACGCCAATGTTGCTGTGATTGCCTTTGTCGCCGGAGCGCGCCACGGCCAATTTCACCAGCGGCACGCTGGCGTCGGCGCGGCCTTGGGGTTTGGGTGTTTCGTGGGGCAGGGGCAGATCCTGGCTGTCGAGGGTGGCGGGGGCGGGCAGGGCGAACGGGTGAGATTCGCCAGCGATGTCGATCTGCAATGTGCAGGCGCTTTTGTCGATCAGGAACGAGAACAGCCGGATCAGCGGATACACCGTCGGCCGCCCGCCAACGATCCCGGTCAGCCCTGGCGCCATGCCGGTGGCGGCCTGGGCGATCTCCCGGGAGAACAGGATCAACGCTTGTTTGTTTGGGTGGCGCACGGCGAGTTTGATCACCACTTCGCGGCTGTCGCGGCGCTGGCCGTGAGGGCCGTAGGTGGCTTCGCTGCCGAGCAGTTCGACGTGGGTTTCGGTGTAGGGGCCGAGACCTTTCTGGTCGAGCATCTCCGAGGTTTTGTCGAGGATCGCCTGGCTGACGCGCCGGGCTTTGTCCACGGCATCGATGCCGGCGATCAGGCAACTGGCGGTGCAACGGAAACCGTCCGGATACGTTGCGCTTACCTTGTATTGGTCGCTGGGCGGCAGGCCTTTGGCACCGTGGACCCGGACTGCGTTTTTGCCTTGCTGCTGAAGCTTGACCTGGCTGAAATCGCAGACCACATCGGGCAACAGATAGGCCTGTGGATCGCCGATTTCGTAGAGCATCTGCTCGCCGACCGTCAGCGGTGTGACCAGTCCGCCGGAGCCTTCGGTTTTGCTGACGATGAACCGGCCGTCGGCGCTGACTTCGACGATCGGGAAACCGATGTGTTCGTAATCCGGCACGTCGCGCCAGTCGGTGAAGTTGCCGCCGGTGCACTGCGCACCGCATTCGATGATGTGCCCGGCCAGGGCCGCTTGCGCGAGTTTGTCGTAGTCGTGCCACGACCAACCGAATTCATGCACCAGCGCAGCGCTGACCACTGCGCTGTCGACCACCCGGCCGGTGATCACGATGTCGGCGCCCAGACGCAGTGCTTCGACGATGCCCGGCGCGCCGAGGTAGGCGTTGGTCGACACGCACATCGGCGGCAGCGGGGCGCCGCTGAACATTTCCGTGATGCCTTGGGAGGCGAGTTGTTTGAAGTGGGGTTGCAGGTCATCGCCCGACAGCACGGCGATTTTCAGTGCCACGCCGGCCTTGTCGCAGGCCGCTTGCAGCGCAGCGGCGCAGGCTTTTGGATTGACTCCGCCGGCATTGCTGATGACGCGAATGTTCTGTTCGGCCAGATGCGGCAGCAGGGGTGCGAGGACTTCAATGAAGTCTCCTGCGAACCCGGCCTGCGGGTCCTTCATGCGTGCGCCGGCCATGATCGACATGGTGATTTCGGCGAGGTAGTCGAAGACCAGATAATCCAGCTGTCCTCCGGCCACAAGCTGCGCGGCGGCGGTCGAGGTGTCTCCCCAGAATGCGCTGGCGCATCCGATGCGAACCGTGGTGGGCATTTTGATCTCCGACTCAGGAACCTGTGACAGAAGTGCATCGAGACTACCAAGCAAGCGCTTGGTTTGTAAACGCCTGGAATTATCTTCTGCCCAAGCGCTTGCTTGGTCACCGCCGGCGGCTTAAATTGCCCGCGCAACCCCGCCGTTTCTGCGGCGTACGGCGCATTTGACTGATCGACTGTAGGAGAGAACGGGTGGACGAGCAAAAAGCCCTGAGGGTCATGCGTGAACTGGTCGATGCCGGCCAGTTGACCGATCCGGACAGCGCTCGCGGCAAACTGCTGCAAGTGGCGGCCCACCTGTTCCGCAACAAAGGCTACGAGCGCACCACGGTTCGCGATCTGGCCGGTGCCGTGGGGATTCAGTCGGGCAGCATCTTTCATCACTTCAAGAGCAAGGATGAAATCCTGCGGGCGGTGATGGAAGAAACCATCTGCTACAACACTGCGCTGATGCGCGCAGCCCTGGCCGATGCGGCCGATGTGCGCGAGCGGGTGCTGGCGCTGATCCGCTGCGAATTGCAGTCGATCATGGGCGGCAGCGGCGAGGCGATGGCGGTGCTGGTGTATGAATGGCGCTCGCTGTCCGAAGACGGTCAGGCCAAGGTGCTGGCGCTGCGCGACATCTACGAAGACCTCTGGCTGCAAGTGCTGGGCGAAGCCAAAGAGGCGGGATTCATCCGTGGCGACGTGTTCATTACCCGACGTTTTCTCACGGGCGCGTTGTCCTGGACCACCACCTGGTTCCGTGCCGGCGGCAGCCTGAGCCTGGATCAACTGGCCGAAGAAGCGCTGATTCTGGTGCTCGAAGAGCGCTAGGCGCTTTCTATCAGTTCGGGAAACTGGCTAACTGGGCGAAACCGCCTAGCTTGAATGCAATGATCGGTACTTTTTCGGGGAGTGGGGTGTTTTGAAGTCTTCGCCAATTCGGACGGCCGCCGGGCTGATGCTCGCAGCGCTGGCTGCATTATGGGTATTGCCTGCTCCGGCGGCGCAAGTGGTTCGGGTGGGCGCGGCGCATTTTCCGCCCTACACCATTCGCCCGGAAAACGGCGCCGACACCGGCCTGCTGCCGGAGCTGGTCGCGGCCCTGAACAGCGCCCAGAGCGACTATCGTTTCGAACTGGTGCCCACCTCGATTCCTCGCCGGTTCGGCGATTTCAAGGACGGCCGCACCGACATGGCGATCTTCGAAAACCCGGAGTGGGGCTGGAAAGACATTCCCCACGTCACCGTCGACATGGGCCTGGAGGACGCGGAGATTTTCGTCGCGCAGAACAAGCCCGGTCGCCAGCAGAACTACTTCGCCGATCTCAAGGGCAAACGGCTGGCGCTGTACAGCGGCTATCACTACGAATTCGCCAACTTCAACGCCGATCCCAAGTACCTCGCTGAAACCTACAGCGCCACGCTGACTTATTCCCACGACAGCAACCTGCTGATGGTCTTGCGCGGGCGCGCAGACATTGCGTTGGTAACCCGCTCGTACCTGTTCGATTACCTGCTGCGCAACGAAAAGGTGCGCGACGAGTTGCTGGTGTCCCAGCGCATCGACCAGATCTACCACCACTACGCGATTCTCAGTCCGAAGGCGCCGATCACCGGCGAAGCGTTCGGCAAGTTGCTGCAAGGCCTGCGCGACAGCGGGCAGATGCTGAAGATCTTCGATCCGTACAAGATTGCAGTGGTGCCGGTGCCGCATCAGTGACCGGCGGTTTTTGCCGAATGGCCTAAATTTCCCGCCCCGGCTCACGTCCCATCGTTGAACTGTCGACGATTATCGTGAGCCCGACCCATGTCCAATCTGAATGACCTGACTGCCCTGGCCCTGCCTTCGGGCAGCCAACTGCTAGCCGATGCCACCGAAAGCCGTCTGAGCCTGAGCCTGGACGGGCAACCGCTGATTCGCCTGCGTCTTGATCGTGAAGGCCAGGGGCCGATCCAGATCGATGAACGCTATGCACTACCGCCAGGCCAGGCGCTGTGGGCGGCCTGTTATTGGCTGTTTGCCCGTGATCCGGCGCGTCAGCAATTGATCTGGCAACTGGACCAATCGCCAACCGAAGCCTTGCTGAGCGGTTTGCTGGTGGCCACTGAAGTGGCGGGTGAATACCGCTGCGAGCGCACGCTGTTCTGGCAACTGCCGCAACCGTGGCTCGGGACCTCGCTGACGGGCAGTTATCCGCAGCAGATGGTCATCAGCAACGGCAAGCGCCACCCGCTGCGACCGGTGAAACCTCGCGGTGAGGTTTATCGCCGTTTCGATGCGCGTCTCGGTGCCTGGATTTCCCTGCGCACGGTGGAAATCGAACAGGATCTGGCGCGTTTCAATCGCTGGCAGAACAGCCCGCGCGTCGCCAGTTTCTGGCAGGAAGAGGGCAGCCTCGAACAGCATCGCGAATACCTGAGCAAGCTCGACACCGATCCGCACACCCTGACGTTGATTGGCTGTTTTGACGATCAGCCGTTCGCCTATTTCGAAGCCTACTGGGCCAAGGAAGATCGCATCGCACCGTTCTACGATGCCGACAATTACGATCGCGGCATTCACATGCTGGTCGGGGAAGAAGACCATCGCGGCCCGCACAAGGTGGCGAGCTGGTTGTCGGCGCTGGTGCACTACCTGTTCCTGGATGATCCGCGTACTCAACGTGTGGTCGCCGAACCGCGTGCCGATAACGCGAAGATGATCGGCCACATGCACAACCAGTGCTTCCACTGCGAGAAGGAATTCGACTTCCCGCACAAGCGCGCGGCGCTGATGATCCTCGGGCGCGAGCGCTTCTTCGATCACTGCACGCTGGTGTGATATTTCGCTGAAAACAAAAAAGATCGCAGCCCTTCAACGAAGGCTGCGATCTTTTTTTTGGTTCTGCTTAAGCCCTGTTTTGGTTCAGCGACGGTTCGCGGACACGGAATCAGCGCGGCTGCCGGATACCTTGCGGCAGTGCACCAGCGCATCACGAATCATGAAGTTGACCAGCGTTGGCGAAACGCCGAGCTCCTTGGCGATGTCTTTCTGCGGCACGCCGTGCAGACGGTACATCTCGAACGCATAGCGGGTGCGGACCGGTAGCTCGGTCAGCGCATCGGCGATGTGTTCCAGGGTCGAGAAGTTGATGTGCGAGGTTTCCGGCGAAGCGCCCTGAATGACCACGTTCAACCCTTCCTCCTCGGGGCCGGCGTACTTCTGCTCCAGCGCCTGTTTGCGGTAGTGATCGATCGCCAGATTACGCACGATCTGGAACAGATAACTCAGCTGGGCCTTGATCGACGACGTGATCGGCGGGGCCGATTGCAGTCGGAAGAACGCATCCTGCACCACATCTTCGGCGCGTGACCGGCAGCCGGTAATGCGGGCTGCAATCTTGACCAGAATCAGTCGATTGTCGACGAATGCCTGAAGTAGCGGTGAATCGCACCTGCTTGTGGATACTTGTTCCGTCATGGAAATCACCTTGCTGCCAATAGGTTAGTGGGACGCCTGGGGACGGGGCCGTCCTACACATCGAGCGACAAATTATGTTGAATGATAATGATTGTCAATTGAGAAAGAGAACTAATGATCCATAACAGTGCGATCTGAGAACTGCGACACGCCGCCGCACTCGCCCAAGCGCCCAGCCCCGTTGGCGATCCAGCCTGCCGACTAATTATTTCAAGACGTCATCCGTTCTCATTGGTGAATGGATCCGGGTACGCAGCCCCGGACCTACCGCATTCCAATGCCTTGCACGGTCGGCGAAGACCGTGTCCCGCATGCCTTGCACGGGCATGCCGCAGCCAACCCGATTCCACCAGCAAGCCGAATTCAGGCAGGAAACCTCATGACCGACGCGTTCGAACTCCCCAGCACTCTGGTCCAAGCCCTCCAGCGCCGCGCGGCCCTGACGCCGGATCGGCTGGCCTTGCGCTTTCTCGCCGAAACCGAGGAACAGGCTGTGGTGCTCAGTTATCGCGAACTCGATCAGCGCGCGCGCATGATTGCCGCTGCGTTGCAGGCCGAGGCCGGATTCGGTGATCGCGCGGTATTGCTGTTCCCGAGTGGCCCGGATTACGTCGCGGCCTTCTTCGGTTGCCTGTACGCGGGCGTGATCGCGGTGCCGGCTTACCCGCCGGAATCCGCCAAGCGTCACCATCAGGAACGCCTGCTGTCGATTATCGCCGACGCCGAGCCGCGTCTGCTGCTGACCAGCGCCGACCTGCGCGACGCCTTGCAGCAAATCGAAGGCGCGCCGCCGCTGTTGTGCGTCGATACCCTCGACGCTTCGCTGGCCGAACGCTGGGTCGAACCGACCTTGCCGCAAGACCACATCGCCTTCCTGCAATACACCTCCGGCTCCACCGCGCTGCCCAAGGGCGTGCAGGTCAGCCACGGCAATCTGGTGGCCAACGAACTGCTGATCCGTCACGGCTTCGGCATCGACGTGAACCCGGACGACGTGATCGTCAGCTGGCTGCCGCTGTACCACGACATGGGCCTGATCGGCGGTCTGCTGCAACCGATCTTCAGCGGCGTGCCGTGCATCCTGATGTCGCCGGCGTACTTCCTCGGCCGGCCGTTGCGCTGGCTTGAAGCGATCAGCCAGTACGGCGGCACCATCAGCGGTGGGCCTGACTTTGCCTACCGTCTGTGCAGCGAGCGGGTCAGCGAGTCGGCGCTGGAGCGTCTCGACCTGAGCCGCTGGCGCGTCGCCTATTCCGGCTCCGAACCGATCCGTCTCGACACCCTGGAGCGCTTCGCCGAGAAGTTCACCGCGTGCGGTTTCAGCGAAAGCAGTTTCATGGCGTCCTACGGTCTGGCCGAAGCGACCCTGTTCGTCGCCGGTACACCGCGTGGCAAAGGGATTCCAGCACTGCGCGTCGACGATCAGGCCCTGGCACAGAATCGCGCCGAAGCGGGCGAGGGCAGCTCGATCATGAGCTGCGGTATCAGCCAGCCCGATCATGCGGTGCTGGTCGTCGAGCCGAACACCCTCGAAGAACTGGCCGACAACGCCGTCGGTGAAGTCTGGGCCACCGGCCCGAGCATCGCCCTCGGCTACTGGCGCAACCCCGAGGCCAGCGCCAAGACCTTCGTCCAGCACGCCGGCCAGACCTGGCTGCGCACCGGTGACCTGGGCTTCATCCGCGACGGTGAACTGTTCATCACCGGTCGCCTGAAAGACATGCTGATCGTGCGCGGCCACAACCTCTATCCGCAGGATCTCGAGAAAACGGTCGAGAACGAAGTTGAGGTGGTGCGCAAGGGCCGCGTCGCCGCGTTCGCGGTCAATCAGAATGGCGAAGAAGGCATCGGCATCGCTGCGGAAATCAGCCGCAGCGTGCAGAAAATCCTCCCGCCTGAAGCATTGATCAAAGCCATTCGCCAGGCCGTGGCCGAGGCGTATCAGGAAGCACCGAGCGTGGTTGTGTTGCTCAATCCGGGCGCGCTGCCGAAGACCTCCAGCGGCAAGTTGCAGCGTTCGGCCTGCCGCAATCGTCTGGCCGACGGCAGCCTCGACAGCTACGCGGTGTTCCCTTCGGCCACCGCTGAAACCAGCGAGTCGACCGCGTCCGCCTCCGAACTGGAAGCGTTGATCGGCAAGATCTGGGCCGAGCAACTCAACGTCAAACAGGTCAACGCCGACGACCATTTCTTCCTGCTAGGTGGCAACTCGATTGCCGCCGCCCAAGTGATTGCCAAGGTTCGCGAAGAGCTGAGCCTGGAGCTGAACCTGCGTCTGCTGTTCGAAGCACCGACCCTGTCCGCATTCGCCGCCGCCGTGGCGCAACAGCAACAGGACGGCGGCAGCGCCCAAGGCGAAATCACCGCACTGTCGCGCAACGAAGCACTACCGCAATCCCTGGCGCAAAACCGTCTGTGGATCACCTGGCAGCTCGACCCACAGAGCAGCGCCTACAACATTCCCGGCGCCCTGCGTCTGCGTGGCGAACTGGACGAAGACGCCCTGCGCGCCAGTTTCCAGCAACTGATCGAGCGCCACGAATCCCTGCGTACGCGCTTCTTCGAACGCAACGGCGTGGCGCTGCAACAGGTCGAAGCGGCGGGTGAGTTCAACCTGCAACTGATCGACATCAGCGACCTGCCGGCCAGCGAACGTGAAGCCCGCGCACAACAGATCCGCGAAGACGAAGCCCGCACCCAGTTCGATCTGGAGAAAGGTCCGCTGCTGTGGGTGACGCTGATTCGCCTCGACGACGAAGACCACCAGTTGCTGGTGACCATGCACCACATCATCGCCGACGGCTGGTCGCTGAACGTGCTGATCGACGAGTTCTCGCGCCTGTACGCCGCCGCTTCCCAAGGCCAGCGCGCGGAACTGGCGCCGCTGCCAACCCAATACGCCGACTACGGCAGCTGGCAGCGCCAATGGCTGGCGCAAGGCGAGGGCGAACGGCAACTGGCTTACTGGAAAGCGCAGTTGGGTGATGAGCATCCCACCCTGGAACTGGCGACTGACCATCCGCGTTCTGCCAAGCAAAAACACAGTGCCGCCCGCCACAGCGTTCGCCTGGGTATCAGCCTCAGCGATGCCATTCGCCAGACGGCCCAGGCCTATCAATCCACGCCGTTCATGCTGTTGCTCTCGGCCTTCCAGAGTTTGCTGCATCGCTACAGCGGCCAGCGCGACATCCGCATCGGTGTGCCGAACGCCAACCGTCCGCGTCTGGAAACCCAAGGCCTGATCGGCTTCTTCATCAACACCCAGGTGCTGCGCGCCGACGTCGATTCGCGTCTGCCGTTCACCGAGCTGCTGGCGCAAACCCGTCAGGCGGCACTCGGTGCCCAGGCGAATCAGGACCTGCCGTTCGAACAACTGCTCGAAGCCTTCCCGCAGGCCCGCGAACAAGGTCTGTTCCAGGTCATGTTCAACCACCAGCAGCGTGACTTGAGCGCACTCAAACGTCTGCCGGGTCTGCTCGCCGAAGAACTGCCGTGGCACAGCCGCGAGGCCAAGTTCGATCTGCAACTGCACAGTGAGGAAGACCGAAACGGTCGCCTGACGCTGTCCTTCGACTACGCCGATGAGCTGTTCGACGCCGCGACCATCGAGCGCCTCGCCGAGCATTTCAGCAACCTGCTGCGTGCAGTCTGCGAGTGCCCGGAGCAAACCATCGGCGACCTGCAACTGCTGACCGCCGCCGAACACACTCAGCAAAACGAATGGAGCGTCGCCCCGTGCACACCGGCGCAACAATGGCTGCCGGAACTGCTGAATGAACAAGCACGACAGCCCCCTGATCGCACCGCGCTGGTGTGGGACGGCGGCAGCCTCGACTTCGCCGAACTGCACGCCCAGGCCAACCGTCTCGCCCATTACCTGCGCGACAAAGGCGTCGGCCCGGACGTGTGCGTGGCCATCGCCGCCGAGCGTTCGCCGCAACTGCTGATCGGTCTGCTGGCGATCATCAAGGCCGGTGGCGCCTACGTGCCGCTGGACCCGGATTACCCGGCCGATCGTCTGGCCTACATGCTCAACGACAGCGGCGTCGAACTGCTGCTGACCGAGACTGCATTGCTGGATCGTCTGCCGGCCAGCGAAGGCGTCAGCGTGATCGCCATGGACACCCTGCACCTGGAGAACTGGCCGAGCCAGGCACCGGGCCTGCACCTGCACGGCGACAATCTCGCCTACGTGATTTACACCTCCGGCTCCACCGGCCAGCCGAAAGGCGTGGGCAACACTCACGCGGCACTGGCCGAACGTCTGCAATGGATGCAGAACACCTACCGCCTGAACGACACCGACGTGCTGATGCAAAAGGCACCGATCAGTTTCGACGTGTCGGTGTGGGAATGCTTCTGGCCGCTGATCACCGGTGCGCGCCTGCTGATCGCCGGCCCCGGCGAACACCGCGATCCGCACCGCATCGCGCAGCTGGTTCAGCAGTACGGCGTGACCACGCTGCACTTCGTGCCGCCGCTGCTTTCGCTGTTTATCGACGAGCCTTTGAGCGCCGAATGCACCAGCCTGCGGCGCGTGTTCTCCGGCGGTGAAGCGCTGCCGGCGGAATTGCGTAACCGCGTACTGGCGCAACTGCCGGCGGTGCAGTTGCACAACCGTTATGGCCCGACCGAAACCGCGATCAACGTCACTCACTGGCATTGCAGCGTGGCGGATGGCGAGCGTTCGCCGATTGGCCGTCCGCTGGGCAACGTGGTCTGCCGCGTGCTCGACAGCGATCTCAACCCAGTGCCGGCCGGTGTGCCGGGTGAACTGTGCATCAGCGGCATCGGTCTGGCTCGTGGTTACCTCGGCCGTCCGGCGCTGACCGCCGAGCGTTTCGTGGTCGATCCGCTGGGCGAGCAGGGCGCGCGTCTGTACCGCACCGGTGACCGCGCACGCTGGACGAATGATGGCGTGATCGAATACCTCGGCCGTCTCGATCAGCAGGTCAAACTGCGCGGCTTCCGCGTCGAGCCGGAAGAAATCGAAGCGCGTCTGCTGGCTCAGGACGGCGTGGCGCAGGCCGCCGTGCTGGTGCGCGAAACCGTCGCTGGTCCGCAACTGATCGGCTACTTCACCGCCACTGATGCCAGTGAAGATCAGGACGCGCAGATCTCGCGCCTGAAAACCGCACTGGCTGCCGAGCTGCCGGAATACATGGTCCCGGCGCAACTGATGCGCCTGGACGCAATGCCCCTGAGCCCGAGCGGCAAACTCGACCGCCGCGCCTTGCCCGAGCCGCAATGGCAGGTGCGTGAACACGTCGAACCAGTGACTGAACTGGAACAACAGATCGCTGCAATCTGGCGCGAAGTGCTGGGCCTGAAACAGGTCGGCCTGCGCGACGATTTCTTCGCCCTCGGCGGTCACTCGCTGCTGGCCACGCAAATCATTTCCCGCACCCGTCAGGCCTGTGACGTCGAGTTGCCGCTGCGTGCCTTGTTCGAACACAGCGAGCTCGGTGATTTCGCCGAACAGATCCGCCAGATCCAGGCCAGCGGCCGCACCAACAAACAGCCGCCGATCGACAAGGTTGATCGCAGCAAACCGGTGCCGCTGTCCTACTCGCAGCAGCGCATGTGGTTCCTCTGGCAGATGGAGCCGGACAGCCCGGCGTACAACGTCGGCGGCATGGCGCGCCTGCGGGGCGTGCTGGATGTCGGGCGTTTCGAGGCGGCGCTGCAAGCGCTGATCCTGCGCCATGAAACCCTGCGCACCACGTTCCCGAGTGTCGACGGCGTGGCCCGTCAGCAGGTGCATGCCGAGACCGGCGTGCGCATGGACTGGAAGGATTTCTCGAAACTCGCCGCCGATGTGCGCGAGCAGAAAGTCCAGCAACTGGCTGACGACGAAGCGCACCTGCCGTTCGATCTGGAGACCGGCCCGCTGCTGCGCGCCTGCCTGGTCAAGACCGCCGAGCAGGAGCACTACTTTGTTCTGACCCTGCATCACATCGTCACCGAAGGCTGGGCGATGGACATCTTCGCCCGTGAACTCAGCGCGCTGTATGAAGCGTTCGTCGACGATCGTGAGTCGCCGCTGGAACCGCTGCCGGTGCAGTACCTCGACTACAGCGTGTGGCAGCGCAACTGGCTGGAGTCCGGCGAGCGTCAGCGTCAGCTCGACTACTGGACCGCGCAACTGGGCCGCGAACATCCGCTGCTGGAACTGCCGGGCGACCGTCCGCGTCCACCGGTGCAAAGTCACCAGGGCGAGCTGTTCCGTTTCGACCTGAGCGATGACCTTGCCGCACGGGTCCGGGCGTTCAACGCGCAGAACGGTCTGACCCTGTTCATGACCATGACCGCCGCCCTCGCGACCTTGCTTTACCGCTACAGCGGCCAGACCGATCTGCGCATCGGCGCGCCGGTGGCCAACCGTATCCGTCCGGAAAGCGAAGGGCTGATCGGTGCGTTCCTTAATACCCAAGTGCTGCGTTGCCAGCTCGAAGGCCAAATGTCGGTCGGCGAGTTGTTCGAGCAGGTGCGCCACACCGTGATTGAAGGCCAGTCCCATCAGGATCTGCCGTTCGATCATCTGGTTGAAGCGCTGCAACCACCGCGCAGTGCCGCTTACAACCCGTTGTTCCAGGTGATGTGCAACGTGCAGCGCTGGGAATTCCAGCAGAGCCGCATGCTCGCCGGCATGACTGTCGAGTACCTGGCCAACGATGCGCGGGCGACCAAGTTCGACCTCAACCTGGAAGTCACCGACCTCGACCATCGCCTTGGTTGCTGCCTGACCTACAGCACTGATCTGTTCGACGAGCCGACGATTGCGCGTATGGCCAAGCACTGGCGCAACCTTTTGGAAGCGCTGATCGCCAACCCGCAGCAACGCCTCAGCGAACTGCCGCTGCTCGATGCGCCTGAGCAACAGCAATTGCTCGACAGCCTTGGCGTCGAGCCGGGCGAGCGTCGTCTCGACCAGTGCATTCATCACCTGTTCGCCGAGCAGGCGCTGGCGCGCAAAGACGCACCGGCCCTGACCTTCGCCGGGCAGACCCTGAGCTACGCCGAACTCGATGCCCGCGCCAACCGTCTGGCCTGGGCTCTGCGTGAACGCGGTGTCGGCCCGCAAGTGCGGGTCGGTCTGGCGCTGGAGCGCTCGCTGGAAATGGTCGTCGGCCTGCTGGCGATTCTCAAGGCCGGCGGCGCCTACGTGCCGCTGGACCCGGAATATCCGCTCGACCGCCTGCATTACATGATCGAAGACAGCGGCGTCGGCCTGCTGCTCAGCGACCGGGCGATGTTCAAAGCCCTCGGCGAACTGCCGTCGAACGTGGCGCGCTGGTGCCTGGAAGACGACAGCGCCGCGCTGGCCGATTACCCGGCCACCGAGCTGCCGTTCATCAGCCTGCCGCAGCATCAGGCGTACCTGATCTATACCTCGGGGTCCACCGGCAAGCCGAAAGGTGTGGTGGTGTCCCACGGTGAAATCGCCATGCACTGCCAGGCTGTGATCGAACGCTTCGGCATGCGTCCGGACGACTGCGAACTGCACTTCTATTCGATCAACTTCGACGCCGCCACCGAGCGTCTGCTGGTGCCGCTTCTCAGCGGTGCGCAGGTGGTGTTGCGTGCGCAGGGTCAGTGGGACGCGGAGGAAATCTGCGGCCTGATCCGCGAGCATCACATCAATATTCTCGGTTTCACCCCGAGCTACGGCAGCCAGTTGGCGCAGTTCCTCGCGACGCAAAACGACATCCTGCCGGTGCGCATGATCATCACCGGCGGCGAAGCGCTGACCGGCGAACACCTGCAACGGATTCGCGCAGCGTTCAAACCGAGCCTGTTTTTCAACGCCTACGGCCCGACCGAAACCGTGGTCATGCCGCTGGCCAGTCTCGCGCCGGAAGTATTGGAGGAGGGCGCCGGCAGTGTGCCGATCGGCAGCGTGATCGGTGATCGCGTGGCGTACATCCTCGACGCTGATCTGGCGCTGGTGCCGCAAGGCGCGACCGGTGAATTGTTCGTCGGCGGCGCCGGTCTGGCGGTGGGGTATCACGAGCGTGCAGGCATCACTGCCGAACGTTTCATCGCCGACCCGTTTGCCGCCGATGGCGGGCGCATGTACCGCACCGGCGACCTGGTGCGCCAGCGCGCCGATGGTCTGGTGGAATACCTCGGGCGGATCGACCATCAGGTGAAGATCCGTGGTTTCCGCATCGAACTGGGCGAGATCGAAACCCGCCTGCTCGATCACGACTCGATCCGCGAAGCGGTGGTGCTGGCGCTGGATGCGCCAAGCGGCAAGCAACTGGTCGGCTATCTGGTGACCGAGGTCGCTTCGCGAAGCGAAGCCGAGCAAGCCGAACTGCGCGAAGCTCTCAAGGCGCACCTGAAGACGCAACTGCCGGACTACATGGTGCCGACCCATCTGATCCTGCTGGCGAGCATGCCGCTGACCGCCAACGGCAAGCTCGATCGCCGCGCCTTGCCGGCGCCGGATCCGGAGCTCAATCGTCAGGATTACGTGGCGCCAAGCAACGAGCTGGAGCAGACCCTGGCGCAGATCTGGTGCGAAGTGCTCAACGTCGAGCAGGTGGGTCTGAACGACAACTTCTTCGAACTGGGCGGCGACTCGATCCTGTCGATTCAAGTGGTCAGCCGGGCGCGGCAGCAGGGCATTCACTTCAGTCCGCGCGATCTGTTCCAGCACCAGACCGTGCAGACCCTGGCCGCTGTCGCCAGCCGCAGTGAAACCGTGACCGCCGAGCAAGGTCTGGTGACGGGCGAATCGCGTCTGACACCGATCCAGCACTGGTTCTTCGACACCGAGATTCCCGAGCGTCAGCACTGGAACCAGGCGTTACTACTGGAGCCGACGGTTGCGCTGGAACCTCATCGTCTGGAGCAAGCTCTGTTGGCGGTGATCGAGCAGCATGACGCCCTGCGTCTGCGCTTCACCGAGTCCAATGGCGCATGGCAGGCGACCCATCAACCGGTCACCGATGCCGCCGTGCTGTGGCAGGTTCGCGTGCCGTCGATGGACAAGTGCGCCGCGCTGTTCGCCGATGCCCAGCGCAGCCTCGACCTAGCCCAAGGCCCGCTGCTGCGCGCCGTACTGGTCGATGGGCCGGACGCTCAGCAACGACTGTTCATCGCGATCCATCACCTGGTGGTGGACGGTGTGTCGTGGCGGGTTCTGCTCGACGATCTGCAAACCGTGTATCGCCAACTCGACGCCGATCAGTCGGTGAAACTGCCGGCGAAAACCAGCGCCTTCAAGGACTGGGCGGCGCGTTTGCAGGCTTACGCCGGCAGCGAATCCCTGCGTGAAGAACTGAGCTGGTGGCAAGCGCAACTGGCCGGCCCGACTGCTGATTTGCCGTGCGAACGTCCTGAGGGCGGTCGCGAGAATCGCCATGCGCAAACCGTCAGCGTGCGTCTGGATGCCGAGCGCACCAGGCAACTGCTGCAACAGGCACCGAGCGCCTATCGCACGCAGGTCAACGATCTGTTGCTGACCGCGTTGGCCCGCGTGCTGTGCCGCTGGAGCGGTCAGCCGTCGGCACTGATTCAACTGGAAGGCCACGGCCGCGAAACCCTGTTCGACGAGATCGACCTGACCCGCACCGTCGGCTGGTTCACCAGCGCTTATCCGCTGCGCCTGACCCCGCACAATATCGAAGAGGCTGCCGGGCAGGGCGCTTCGATCAAGGCGATCAAGGAACAACTGCGCGCCGTGCCGCACAAAGGTCTGGGCTATGGCGTGCTGCGTTATCTCGCCGATGACGCCAGCCGTCAAAGCATGGCGGCGTTGCCGAACGCACCGATTACCTTCAACTACCTCGGCCAGTTCGACCAGAGCTTCGGCAGTGACGCGCTGTTCCGTCCGCTGGATGAATCGGTCGGCGCGGCCCACGATCCGCACGCACCGCTGCCGAACGAGTTGAGCGTCGACAGTCAGGTGTACGGCGGGGAACTGCTGCTGCGCTGGACCTTCAGCGCCGAACGGTACGACGCGCAGACCATCAACGAGCTGGCATACGCCTATGTCGGCGAGTTGCAGAGCCTGATCGAACATTGCCTGCAGGACGAGGCCGGTGGTCTGACGCCGTCGGACTTCCCGCTGGCGAAACTGACCCAGGCGCAACTTGACGCACTGCCGGTGCCGGCGGCGCACATCGAAGACGTGTACCCGCTGACCCCGATGCAGGAAGGCATGCTGCTGCACACCTTGCTCGAACCGGGCACCGGTCTGTACTACATGCAGGATCGCTACCGCATCAACAGCGAACTCGATCCCGAGCGTTTCGCCCAGGCGTGGCAAGCGGTGGTCGCCCGACATGAAGCGCTGCGTGCGTCGTTCTGCTGGAACGTCGGCGAAGACATGCTGCAAGTGATCCACACACCGGGTCGCACGCCGATCGAGTACCTGGACTGGAGCGCCATCGCTGACGCCGAGCAGGAGCCGAAGCTGCAAGCGCTGCTCAAAGCCGAACGCGAGGCCGGGTTCGATCTGCTCAATCAGGCACCGTTCCACCTGCGCCTGATCAAGGTCGGTGCGGCGCGTTACTGGTTCATGATGAGCAACCACCACATCCTGATCGATGCCTGGTGCCGCTCGCTGCTGATGAATGATTTCTTCGAGATCTACACCGCGCTGGGCGAAGGTCGCGAAGCACAATTGGCAGTGCCGCCGCGTTACCGCGATTACATCGGCTGGCTGCAACGCCAGAGCCTGGCCGAAGCGCGCCAGTGGTGGCAGCAGAATCTGCAAGGCTTCGAGCGCACCACGCCGATCCCGAGCGACCGCCCGTTCCTGCGTGAACACGCCGGCGAAAGCGGCGGCATGATCGTCGGCGACCGTTACACCCGACTGAATGTCGAGGATGGCGCTCGTCTGCGCGAACTGGCCCAGGCCCATCAACTGACCATCAACACCTTCGCCCAAGCGGCGTGGGCACTGGTGCTGCGCCGCATGAGCGGTGATCGCGACGTGCTGTTCGGCGTGACCGTGGCCGGGCGTCCGGTGGAAATGCCGGAGATGCAGCGCACCGTCGGCCTTTTCATCAACAGTATTGCGTTGCGGGTGCAGATCCCGGCGGACGATCAGCGCGCCAGCGTGCGTCAGTGGCTGAGCGGTCTGCTCGACAGCAACATGCAACTGCGCGAGTACGAATACCTGCCTCTGGTGAACATTCAGGAACAAAGCGAACTGCCGAAAGGCCAGCCACTGTTCGACAGCCTGTTCGTGTTCGAAAACGCCCCGGTGGAAGTCTCGGTACTGGACCGTGCGCAGAGCCTCAACGCGACCTCGGACTCGGGCCGTACCCACACCAACTTCCCGCTGACAGCCGTGTGCTACCCGGGCGACGACCTCGGTCTGCACCTGTCTTACGACCAGCGTTACTTCGACGAGTCGACCATCGAGCGCATGCTCGGCGAGTTCAAGCGTCTGTTGCTGGCGTTGGTCGATGGCTTCCATGGCGACATGGCCGACCTGCCGCTGCTGGGCCAAGAGGAACAGGACTTCCTGCTCCACGGCTGCAACCAGAGTGAGCACGACTATCCGCTGGAGCAGAGCTACGTCGAACTGTTCGAAGCGCAGGTCGCACAACATCCGCAACGCATTGCCGCCAGTTGCCTTGATCAGCAGTTGAGCTATGCCGAGCTGAACCAGAACGCCAACCGTCTCGGCCATGCACTGGTCGCGGCCGGGGTGCAGATGGATCAACCGGTGGCGCTGCTGGGCGAACGTAATCTGGATCTGCTGGGCATAATCATCGGCAGCTTCAAGGCCGGTGCCGGTTACCTGCCGCTGGATCCGGGCCTGCCGAGCCAGCGTCTGCAACACATTATCGAGCTCAGTCGCACGCCGGTGCTGGTGTGCACCGAAGCTTGCCGTGAACAGGCGACGACCTTGCTGGATGAGTTCAGCTGCGCCAATCGTCCACGCTTGCTGGTGTGGGAAGAGGTGCAGGCCGGCGCGGTGTCGTCGGCGAATCCGGGCATCTTCAGCGGCCCGGACAACCTGGCCTACGTGATCTACACCTCGGGCTCCACCGGGTTGCCGAAAGGCGTGATGGTCGAGCAGCGCGGCATGCTCAACAACCAGTTGAGCAAGGTGCCGTACCTGAACCTGAGCGACGCCGATGTGATCGCCCAGACCGCTTCGCAAAGCTTCGACATTTCGGTCTGGCAGTTCCTCGCCGCGCCGTTGTTCGGGGCGCGGGTGGACATCGTGCCGAACACCATCGCCCACGATCCGCAAGGTTTGCTGGTGCATGTGCAACAACAGGGCATCACCGTGCTGGAGAGTGTGCCGTCGCTGATTCAGGGCATGCTCGCCTCGGATCGTCTGAGCCTCGACGGGCTGCGCTGGATGCTGCCGACCGGTGAAGCAATGCCGCCGGAACTGGCGCACCAGTGGCTGCTGCGTTATCCGGAGATCGGTCTGGTCAACGCCTATGGCCCGGCGGAATGCTCGGACGACGTGGCGTTCTTCCGCGTCGACCTGGCCTCGACTCGCGGCAGTTACCTGCCGATCGGTACGCCGACCGACAACAACTTGCTGTACTTGCTCGATGGCGCGCTGGATCTGGTGCCGTTGGGTGCGGTGGGCGAGTTGTGTGTGGCGGGCACCGGGGTCGGTCGTGGTTATGTCAGCGATCCGCTGCGCACCGCGCCGGTGTTTGTGCCGAATCCGTTCGGTGCACCGGGCGAGCGTCTGTACCGCACCGGTGACCTGGCGCGCCGCCGCAGTGACGGGGTGCTGGAGTACGTCGGCCGGGTCGACCATCAGGTGAAGATTCGCGGTTACCGGATCGAGTTGGGTGAAATCGAGGCACGTCTGCACGAGCAGCCGGAAGTCCGTGACGGGGCGGTGGGTGTGCAGGAAGGTGTCAACGGCAAGCATCTGGTGGGCTACCTGGTGGCCGCAGATTCCGCACTGAATCAGAGCGAGCGTCTGGAGCGGATCAAGCAGCGCCTGCGCGCCGAGCTGCCGGAATACATGGTGCCGCTGCACTGGTTGTGGCTCGACCGGTTGCCGCTCAACGCCAACGGCAAACTCGATCGCAAGGCCTTGCCGGCGCTGGAGATCGGCCAGTTGCAAAGCCAGGATTACCTGGCGCCGCGCAACGAGCTGGAGCAAACCCTGGCCGATATCTGGGCCCAGGTGCTGAAGGTCGAGAAGGTCGGGGTACGTGACAACTTCTTCGAACTCGGCGGCCACTCCCTGCTCGCCACGCAGATCGCCTCGCGGGTGCAGAAATCTCTGCAACGGGACGTGCCGCTGCGAGCGATGTTCGAGTGCAGCACGGTGGAGGAACTGGCCGGGTACATCGAAGGACTGGCGGCCAGTGACATTACCGAGGAGAAGGTTGATCGTCTCAATGATCTGATGGCGGAGCTGGAGGGTCTGTAAAAAACGGTCCGCGACAACGGCTACAGAAAACATGTTTTTCTCTGTAGTCGTTGTCGCAGTTCGGGGTTTGTAATCCTTTCATATCATTGACTGCCGAGGCCGGCCCGCTCAGTCTTCGGGCTCCAGTTTCTTTGCCACGGGGGTTATCGATGCCTTTTTTCACGGTTGACGGACAGGCGCTTCACTACATTGATCAAGGCACGGGCCCGGCGGTGTTGCTGGCCGGCAGCTACCTGTGGGACCAGGCCATGTGGGCGCCGCAGATCGCTGCGCTGTCGCCGCACTATCGGGTGATTGCACTGGATCTGTGGGGCCATGGCGAATCCGGGCGCTTGCCTGAAGGCACCGCTTCGCTGGACGACATCGCCCGTCAGGCACTGGCCTTGCTCGATCATCTGGATATCGATCGGGTAACGCTGGTCGGGTTGTCGGTCGGCGGCATGTGGGGCGTGCGTCTGGCGTTGTCGGCGCCGCAGCGGCTCAACGGTCTGGTGCTGATGGACACTTACGTCGGCGTCGAGCCGGATCCAACCCGCCAGTACTATTTCTCGCTGTTCAAACAAATCGAGGAAAGCGGCGGGATCTCCGAGCAATTGCTGGATATCGTGGTGCCGATCTTCTTCCGCCCGGGCATTGATCGAGAGTCGGCGCTGTATCAGGACTTCCGCGCAAAACTGGCCGGCTATTCAGCTGACCGCCTGCGCGAGAGCATCGTGCCGATGGGGCGGATCACCTTTGGCCGTGACGATCTGTTGCCGCGTCTGCGCGAGTTGAACGCGGCGACCACGCTGGTAGTCTGCGGCGATCAAGACAAACCACGCCCGCCGTCGGAAGCACGGGAAATGGCTGAGCTGATTGGCTGCCCGTGTGTGCTGGTGCCGGAGGCGGGGCATATCTCCAATCTGGAGAATCCGCCGTTTGTGACCGACACGCTGCTGAAGTTTCTGGCTGAGCTGAAGTAACGAAAACGCCCACGCATTGCGTGGGCGTTTTTTATTTCGGGCCGAGAATCTTCGCCAGCTTGTCCGGCGTCGGCGCGCCTTGCTGTTGTTGCAGCTCGCCTTTGTCGTCCATGTAGAAGATCGCCGGGGTGGCCTGCAAGTCCAGGTCTTCCATCAACTGCATGTTTGCCGCGAGTTTGGTCTGCACGGCGACCGGAATGTCCTTCAAGGCCTTGAGGGTGCTGGCCTTGCCGGCTTTCTCGTGATCTTCCAGGGCTTTGCTCGGGTCCTTGGCGGCGAGCAGGGCGGCGGATTTGGCCGGGCTGTCTTCGCGGATGATGCCGACCATGATGTGCCGCAGTTGCACCTTACCGGCCTTGACCCATGGGCGGGCCTGCTCCCAGAACATGTTGCAGTACGGGCAATTCGGGTCGCTGAACAGGTACACGGTGCGTGGTGCTTCCTTGTTGCCGTCCTGAATCCAGTTGCTGGCCTCGAACTTGGCCCAGACTTCCTTGGCCATCGGCGCGTAGACCAGTTTTTGCAGCGGCGCGCTGCTCAGGTCGTTGCCGTCGGCGTCGTACAGATTGCCCAGCAGCACGTGCTTGCCGTCCGGCGTCAGGTACAGCGCCATGCCGCGGTTCTGGTATTGCGCGGCGTAACCGCGCAAGCCGTCCGGCGCGTCGAACTGGCCGACGATCTTGGCGCCCTTGGCTTCGATCTTCTTGATCGCTTCAGGCAGTTCTTCGGCGGCCTGGACCGACGGCAAGTGCAGCAGGGCTGCGCTCATGGTCAGCGTCAGCAGGTGGCGGAGGCGGGGCATGGCAGTTTCCTTGAAGAAGAGGTGGCCGGATTCGGGCTGGAAGCCGGGGTGTCGAAGTTTTCCAGGGCGCGGGCCAGGCTGGCGTTCGACAACTCGCCCAGATGGCTGCCCAGCAGGCGACCGTCCGGGCTATAGAACAGCGTAGTCGGCAGGGCCATGGAACCCACGGCCTGGCCGAGGCGTCCGCTGCGATCGAACAGCACGTTGTTCAGGCTCAAGCCCTGGGTTTCGAGAAACGTGGCGACGCTTTGCATGCTTTCGGCCTGGTTGACGAACAGGAACGTCAGGTCCGGACGTTGTTGCTGGGCGTTTTCCAGCACCGGCATTTCCCGGCGGCATGGCGGGCACCAGGTGGCCCACAGGTTGATCACCAGCGGCCCGCCCTGATAGTCGGTGAGTTTCACGGTTTCCCCGGCGGCGTTGCGCAAGGTGATGTCCGGCAGGCGCGTGCCTTGTTCATAGATGTTCAGCGACAGGGTCGCCAGCACCCAGAACGCCACGCCGCTGACCACGCCGAACCCCAGCGGTCGACGCAAACCCGGCCGGCGCCAGCCGCGATACAGCGCCGCGAGCAACAGCACGATCACCCCCGGCCAGGCGAGAAAACCACCGTCGCGCAGGTCGATGATCTGCCACAGATCGTTGCGATAGTGGCCCCAGTACACAGCGACAAACGCAATGCGCGCCGCCAGCATGCCGAGCAGAAACAGGCTGAACAGCGCCGACTCGGGGTTGTCACCGCCGCGCTTGGCCACCCGCCAGCCGACGAAGGTCGCCAGCGCCAGCGCGCTGATCAGCAGCAGGTGGTTGAGTGCGATGGCAAAGGTGCCGAGGGTGAAGGTCAGCATTAACGGGCGTCTCGGGTGGTGGTCCAGCGTTGCAGGAAAGTATCGGCATCGACCTCGCCGGTGATGCGCTGGCTGCGGCGCTCTTCACCGTCGGCGCCGATCCACACGAAACTCGGTGGCCCCGGCACTTTATAACGGCCGAGCAGTTCGCGGCTGGCGGCATTGTCGGCGGTGACGTCGAGTCGGAGCAAGCGCACATCGCTCAGGGCCTGCATCACCCGCGCCTGGCCGAACACCTGTTTCTCCATGACTTTGCACGACGTGCACCAGTCGGCGTAGTAATCGAGTAATACCCATTGCCCTTGCGCTTTGGCGGCGTCGAGCTCGCGTTGCAGGGCGCCCGGATCCTTGATCGTCGTGAAGGCTTCGTGGCCGCTGGGCGCCGTAGATCCGACGCGGCCGGCGCTGTACACCTGCAACGGCTGATACGGATCGTCACTGCCGCCCGCCGCACCGACCACCAGCAGACTGCCCCACAAGCCCAGCAACAGCGAACCGGCACCGAACAACTGCGCCACGCGACCAAAACCTTCGGACTGTTTCCAGGCACTGTAAGCGGCGATCAACAGCAGCGCGCCGCACAGACCCAGCCACAGCGACGGATCCAGCACCGGTCGCAGCATCAGCAGCGCCGTGGCGAGAAACAGGAAACCGAATACGCCCTTGAGCAGGTTCATCCACGCGCCGGGCTTGGGCAGGAAGCGATTGCCGACCGTCACCAGCAACAGCAGCGGCACGCCGATGCCGATGCCTAGGGCAAACAAGATCAGTCCACCGTGCAGTGCGTTGCCGCTTTGTGCGATGTAGAGCAGGGCGCCGGCCAGCGGTGCGGTCATGCACGGGCCGACCAGTAAACCGGATAGCGCGCCCAATACGCCCGCGCCGACCAGACTGCCACCGCGCTGACTGCGCGAGGCGTGTTCCAGTCGATCCCGCAAGGCCACCGGCAATTGCAGCTCGAAGAAGCCGAACATCGGCAGCGCCAGAACCACAAATACCGCCGCGAACGTCCCGAGCAACCACGGGTTCTGCAACCACGCCTGGAGATTCGCCCCCAGCAGCGCAGCGATGACGCCCATCGCCGCATACACCAGCGCCATGCAAACCACATAACTGCCGGCCAGCGCGAAACCGCGACGCGGCGTGGCGCCGCTGCCGACCACCATGCCCGCCAGAATCGGCAGCATCGGCAACGAACACGGCGCAAACGCCAGCAACAGACCGAGGCCGAAGAACACCAGCAGACTCCAGCCCAGCGAATGCTGTTGCAGACCGCTGGCCAGTGCCTGATCCGGCGCTTCATCCGTCGTTGCTGCGGCTTTGCCGCCGAGGTCGATCACTCGGGTTTGTGGCGGATAGCAAAGGCCGGCGTCGGCGCAGCCCTGATAACTGACCTTGATCTGGCCCTGTGCGGCTGCCGGGATTTTCAGCTCGAGGCCTTGGCGATAAACCGGTTGTTCGCCGAAATACTCGTCGCTGTGGGACTCGCCGTCGGGCAGGGCCGGGATGTTTTGCGGCGCGAGCCCGTCGAACTTCAAACGCTTCTGGTACAGGTAGTAGCCGTCGGCGATTTGCCAGAACAGTTGGGTTTCGCCGGATTCCAGACGCTCCGAGGTCAGCACGAATGCCTTGTCGACCGGCAGGAACTCCGGTTTTGACGCAAAGGGATCATTCCCCGCCTGGGCCAGACTCGAAATCAACAATGCAAAAAACAGAAAAAAATGACGCATGGAGGAGCCTTGTCCCTGTGCAATTGAGGGGCACAATGGCGGGCAGTGATTAACCGATGATTAACCGGACATATCCAGGCGTCGAACCTGCGAGACGCTGCAGCTTGCAAGTGAGTGGGGGAGTCAGAGAGCCCGGGTCAACCCGGCGAATGTGCCACTGACATTGCGCACGCCTCCCTCGACTCGGCCTTTTTGCATGTTGTAAATCACGAACTGATCATCGGTCAGGAAGATGCACCAGAGGTTATCGCTGAAAGTGGGATCGATTTGAGCGGCAGTAACAAGGCGATGCTTATAAGGTGCAAGTCCTGGCAATACTGCATTGGGTTGGTGGTTTATTTGTTGCGTTGCAGTATGGAATGTCAGATGAGTTCCGTCATTCAACAGGAAACGAAACAGGTATTTGTGTCCGATTGCTTCCAGCCAGGTGCCGGCAATGATTCTGTCGAAGTAGGGCAGGATCGGCGCCCAGAGAGAGTTGGAAAGATCGTAAAAGGCGTCAGCCTTGTCAGTGTCCTGGTTGTAGGCGCAAACCCACGGGCGATCGCCGTTGTAAAAGAACAACCAGGCAATGTCCTTGTCGGCTGCCCTTGTTTGGGTGAATCCGAAGCGCAGGTGCCTGGCATAGGCATCGAACCCTTCCCAGTACCCCTTGATTGGTTTTGGATAATCATCCGGTACCTTTTCGTCGCCATTGTTGTAGCGGGAAAAGGTGTCGGTATCTTTGAAGAAAAAGTAAATCCGGTCAGGGCCGGAGCGCCAGTCGATAGCGACAAAGTTGTTGAGTTTGGACATGGGTTTTTCCTTTTGTAAGACGTAGTTGTTTGTTTTGTTTGGTAGTTGTATGTTTTGCGATTTGAGACTATCGCGGCGAGTAACTTTTTCGCACTGGTTTTGTGATTGCTGTTTGTGTCGAATGGAACTTTCTGAATTGCTGCTTGCTAACTTTTTAGTTGTCGTTACAACTGTCGGCGTTGTAAACGTCATCGCCCGCAGTCGTATACATCGGGATCGTGCTTTTCCTTGGCGCGGGCAGTGTCCATAATTGCCGCTTAATCCTCTCCTGCTTGAATCGCGTTTTTTCTCATGGAGCTCCCATGCACGTACTGGTTTGCGAAGACGATGAGTTGATCGCCAGCGGGATCGTCGCCGGGCTGACGGCACAAGGCCTGACGGTCGAGCACGTCAACACCGCCTCCAAGGCGCGGGCGATCCTCAAGGTTGCCGAATTCGACGTGATGGTGCTCGATCTCGGCTTGCCGGACGAAGATGGCCTCAAACTGCTGCAGCAACTGCGCCAGCAGGGGCTGGAAATTCCGGTGCTGATCCTCACTGCGCGGGACTCGGTCACCGACCGTGTCGACGGTTTGCAGTCCGGTGCCGACGACTATCTGCTCAAGCCTTTCGACCTGCGCGAATTGTTCGCCCGTCTGCAAACCCTGTTGCGCCGGGTAGCCGGGCGCAGCGTCAACCTGATCGAGCATGGCGCGCTGACCTACGACCCGAGCAGTCGGGAAACCACGCTCGCGGGCCGTTCGGTAGACCTGTCCCGTCGCGAACAATCCCTGCTGCAGGCCTTGCTGCACAACCGTGGCCGGGTGCTGTCCACCGAGCAGTTGAAGGACAGCGTCTACGGTTTCAACGATGAGCTGGAGAGCAACGCGCTGAACGTGCACATCCATCACCTGCGCAGCAAACTGGGTAAAGGCATCGTCGAAACCGTGCGCGGTCTGGGCTATCGCCTGGGCCCGGCCGATGGTGGAGAACCTGAGAAGTGATGAGTCTGCGCCTGCGCCTGAGCCTGACCCTCGGCGCCGCGTTCGCGCTGATCTGGGCACTGGCGGCTGCCTGGATGCTCAGCGACTTGCGCAACCAGATGATGTTTTCCCTCGACCAGCGCCTGGTGGCGTCGGCGCGGATGGTCGCCGGGTTGCTGGAGCAATTGCCGGCCATCCCGAGCAAAGGCGAAGGCACTCACTTCAGCGCCGAACAACTGAACATTCCCGGCGGCATGGCCTGTCAGGTCAGCTCGTTGCGCGGGGAAATTCTCGCCCGCAGCCACAACAATCCGGAACAGGCGCTGGAAGCCCAGAAGATGGGCTTCCACGATCAGATGATCGATGGCGCGCCATGGCGTACGTTCACCCTGGCCCGGGGCGATGTTCGGATCACCACCGCCGACCGGGTGATCGAACGCGAAGCCCTGAACATGTCGATCCTGCTGGCGGCTTCGGTGCCGGTGGGCGTGGCACTGCTCGGCTGCCTGTGCCTGTTGTGGCTGGGGATCGGCCAGGGCCTGGCGCCGCTCAACCGCTTGCGTGAAGCCTTGATGCGCCGCAACGCCGACTCGCTGGAGCCGTTGCAGTTGCAGTCATTCCCCAGTGAACTGAAACCGCTGCTCGAAACCCAGAACCAGCTGTTCCAGCGCATCGGCAAGACCATCGAACGCGAACGTCGCCTGACCGGCGATGCCGCCCATGAATTGCGCAGCCCGCTGACGGCGATCAAGACCCACCTGCAAGTGGCGCGCATGACCGAAGGCAACGCCCGCGATCAGTCCCTGGCTCGGGCCGAGGAGGGCGCCGATCGCCTGCACCGGACCCTCGAGCAATTGCTGTTGCTGGCCCGGGTCGAGGGCAGTCTGTCGTTCGACGACGGTGTGCAATGCAGTGCCGAACAGGTGGCGAAACTGGCGATTCAGGACTCGGCCAGCGACCAGCGCCAGCGCATCAGGCTGCACCTGCCTGAGCGCTTGTCCGGTGCACCCCTGCAAATGCCGGCGGTCCTGTCGATCGCAGCCTTGCGCAATCTGTTGGACAATGCCCTGCGTCATACACCAACCGACGGCGCGGTGGAGCTGAGCCTGGAAACCTCCGCCACTCACGTGCGTTTTGTGGTCCGCGATCACGGGCCGGGGATTGCCCCGGACGATCTGCAACATCTGACCCAGCGCTTCTGGCGCAACGGCCAGAGCACCGGCTGCGGACTGGGGCTGGCGATTGTTCAGGCCATCGTTCAGCGCTGCGCCTGCACCCTGCATTTCGACAGCCGCCCGGATGGTTTGCGGGTCGAGCTGACCATGCCGCTGCAACCGGTCTGACATTTGCCAGGCACATCAAATGTAACCTCTCTCCATTAGTCATCCGCCGGCCGCGACGTTATTGTCGCCCCAGCCTTTGACTCAATGGATTGAGGGAAACAGCGCCATGGAAGCACCCATCCACATCTGTCCCGCCACACCCGCCGACGCCGGCATCATCAGCCGGATCCTCGAACGCTCGATCCGCGTCGGTTGCGCGCTCGACCATCGCAACGATCCCCAACTGGTCGATCGCTGGGTCCGCCGACAATCGGCGGAACACATCAGCGGCTGGATCGCTGATCCGTATCTCTATCTGAATATCGCGCTGCTGCAGGACAAACCGGTCGGGGTCGGCATGGCCGCAGCCAATGGCGAGATTACGTTCTGTCATGTGCAGCCGGAGTGGTTTCGCCGAGGTGCGGGCCGCGCGTTGATGGGCGATCTCGAGGGCTGGTTGAGGATTCGTGGCCAGCCTTGCGTCACGCTCGCCAGCACGCGAACCGGCGAGGCGTTCTACCGGCGCCTGGGTTATCGCGAAGCGGCGTCTGCCTTCACACATCACGGCGTTTTGAGCCTGCCGATGCACAAGCCGCTGGCATTGTCGGCCTGACATTCGATCAAGGGTGTAAATCCTCGACACGCTGGTGCGTTTCCAGAACAGGAAAACCTGCATGTGCGCCCCGCGACCGGAACGCGCACCTGCCCGGTGTGCAGTTTTGGTCACTATCCATAGCGTATTGAGGGGTCGAGAGATGTCAGTCGCCACCAGCCTTATCGAAGAGTCGTCGGCCCGGATCGCCTCCGCGCCGGCTGAAACGCTGTATCAGTTCAATGAATCACCGTTGCTGGCCCGGCAGAGCCAGCAGGAATCCAATGCCCGCAGCTACCCGCGCCGGATTCCGCTGGCACTCAAACGTGCCAAAGGTCTGTACGTCGAAGACGTCGAAGGTCGTACCTTCATCGATTGCCTGGCGGGTGCCGGCACCTTGGCGTTGGGGCATAACCACCCGGTGGTGATCGAAGCGATCCAGCAGGTGCTGGCCGATGAACTGCCACTGCACACCCTGGACCTGACCACGCCGGTTAAGGATCAGTTCGTTCAGGACCTGTTCGGCCTGCTACCGCCGGCATTGGCGAAGGAAGCGAAAATCCAGTTCTGCGGCCCGACCGGCACCGACGCGGTGGAAGCTGCGCTGAAACTGGTGCGCACCGCCACCGGGCGCAGCACCGTGCTGTCGTTTACCGGCGGTTACCACGGCATGAGCCAGGGGGCCTTGAGCCTGATGGGCAGCCTCGGTCCGAAGAAACCGTTGGGCGCATTGCTCAGCAACGGCGTGCAATTCATGCCGTTCCCGTACGACTACCGTTGCCCGTTCGGCCTCGGTGGCGCGGCGGGTGTGAAGGCCAACCTGAGTTATCTGGAAAACCTGCTCAATGATCCCGAGGCCGGCGTGCAATTGCCGGCCGCAGTCATCGTCGAGGCGGTGCAGGGCGAGGGCGGTGTGATTCCGGCTGACATCGAATGGCTGCGCGGTCTGCGCCGCATCACCGAAAAGGCCGGCGTGGCGCTGATCATCGACGAAATCCAGAGCGGTTTCGCCCGTACCGGCAAGATGTTTGCCTTCGAACACGCCGGCATCACTCCGGACGTGGTGGTGCTGTCCAAAGCCATCGGCGGTAGCCTGCCGCTGGCGGTGGTGGTCTATCGCGACTGGCTCGACACCTGGCAGCCGGGCGCCCACGCCGGTACGTTCCGTGGCAACCAGATGGCGATGGCCGCCGGTTCTGCGGTGATGCGTTATCTGGTCGAGCACAAGGTCTGCGAACACGCCGCCGCCATGGGCGAGCGCCTGAGCGAGCACTTGCACATTCTGCAGCGTGATTTCCCGCAACTGGGCGACATTCGTGGTCGTGGCCTGATGCTCGGTGTCGAGCTGGTCGATCCGAACGGCACGCCGGATGCCTTGGGCCATCCGCCGGCCTTCGCACGTCTGGCGCCGCTGGTTCAGCGCGAATGCCTCAAGCGCGGGCTGATTCTGGAGTTGGGCGGTCGGCATGGCGCGGTGGTGCGATTCCTGCCGCCACTGGTGATCACCGCCGCCGAAGTCGATCGCGTCGCCGAGATCTTCGGCCGTGCGTTGAGCGCCGCGACCGCCGGCCTGTAAATTTTTCGCCGCGTCGAACGTTCTTTCTATATACCCGGCTGCACCCGTCGTGCAGCCCACCCTTACAGCGATGGAGACACAGCATGACGTCAGTATTCGACCGCGAGGACATCCTCTTTCAAGTCGTGGTCAACCACGAAGAGCAGTACTCGATCTGGCCGGACTACAAGGCCGTGCCGGAAGGCTGGCGCACCGTCGGCAAGAGTGGCCTGAAAAAGGAATGCCTGGCCTACATCGAAGAAGTCTGGACCGACATGCGCCCGCTGAGCCTGCGCCAGAAGATGGAAGCGCAAGCGGCTGCCCAGTAAGTCTTCAGGCAAAAAGAAACCCGCTGGACTGGAAACAGTCTGCGGGTTTCTTCATGTCTGGAAGATCGGCCTTGATGATCGCTCCCACGCTCTGCGTGGGAATGCCTCATTGGACGCTCCGCGTCCGCTTCGGAAGGGACGCGGAGCGTCCTGGGCTGCATTCCCACGCGGAGCGTGGGAACGATCAACGGGGGGGCAGTTGGTGTTACGCGCCGCTCAGGCCCTTGAGCAGCACATCCACATTGCCTTCCAGCTCTGCCACCGGATCCGCCGCATCGGTGCTCAGCACCAGCAGATGACTGCCCGATTCGGCAATCGCCGCTTTTACCGCATCCGACGGCTGCCGATGGTGCAGCACCACTGCCACGTCATTGTCTTTCAGGGTGGCGGTGAGTTTTTTCAGATCCTCCGGCGTCCATTCGGCATCCGCGCGGGCATCCTGTCCGATCAAATCCAGATTAAGGCTGCCGATCAGGTAACCGAAGTGATCGCTCAGGCTCATCACGCTCAGGTTGTCGGCACTGGCCAGACGCGCCTCGCTGTCGGCACTGAGTTTCAGCAGGCGCTGCTTCAGTGCCGCCAGATTGGCTTCGATCTTCGGTTTGTCCTTCGGCGCCAGGCGCACCAGATCCGCCGCCATCACGTCGGCCATGCGTCCCATGTTGTTGCTCGCCAGCCACGGTTGACTGTTGAGGCCGTCGACATTGAGCCCCGGTTGCACGGCAATGCCGGGCAGGGCGCCGTCCACCGGACGGGCCGCGTCGACCTCGACGATGCGGATGTTGCTGCGCCGTGCGATTGGATACAGCGGATCATCGGCCCACAGCGAGCGCACGCCGATCACCGCATCGGCGCCAGTGGCCAGTTTGCTCAGCGCCGGGGCGCCGCGACCGGTGAAGTAGGCGGTCTGGCGGCTGCCCGGCAGATTCGCCGGCGCTGCACGTTCGAGGCTGATGTCGGTGCCCTTGAGCAGGACTTCGCCCAGGCCATAAGTGATGGGCAACGAGGCCAGCACTCGCAACGGTTTCTCGGCAGCCAGCAGAGGGCTCGAAACCGCACCACTCAGGGCGATGGCCAGGGTCAGTTGTCGCAATGAAAAAGCCATTTATCCAAGGTTCCCTTTCAGACTGGGGACGACGCCCCGGGCAATCGCGGCGAGGGCGAAGGCGATACCGGCGACCAGAATGATCGCGGCGCCGGACGGAATCGGCAGGTCGAACACGATCGGCGCGAGAATCCCGCACAGCGTACTGATCGTGGCAATCAGCACCGAACACCAGAAAAAGCCCTTGAGCGACTGGCTGAGCAGACGCGCTGCCGCCGCCGGAATCACCAGCAGCGCACCGACCAGAATCGCACCGATGACTTTCACTGCAGCAACCGTAATCAGCGTCACCAGAATCACGAACAGGTAATCCAGGGTCTTCACCGCGACGCCGCGAACCGCCGCCAGCTGCGGGTTGAAGCTGGCCAGCATGATCCGGTTGTACAGCGGCAGGGCCAGAGCCATGACCAGCGAGCCGACAATCGCCAGCACCAGCAGGTCGTTACCGTTGACCGTCAGCACCGAGCCGAACAGCACGTTTTCCAGAATGTGCACGTTGATCTTGCCCGCCAGAATCAGCAGCAGGCTGGCGCCCAAGGCGAGGGACACCGACAGGAAAACGCCAATCAATGTGTCCGGAGCCAGGCCGGTGCGGTTGCGCAAGTAGTTGAGCAAAATGCCGAACAGCAGGCAGTAGCCGAACAGGCTGCCGTACGGGCCGGTGTAGGGTTCGCCGAGCAGAATGCCGATGGCCACGCCGGTCAACGCCGCGTGGCCCACCGCCTCGGAGAAAAACGCGAAGCGCTTGACCACCACCAGCGTGCCGAGGCCACCGAGTACCGGGCCGATCAACAGACCGGCCAGCAGGGCGTTGACCACAAACCCATAGGCCAGGGCTTCCGGCAGATAACCGGAGGAGGCCCAGCCTTGCACCATCAAACGAAAGGCTTCGTAACTCATCAGGCAGCGCTCCGTGGATGGGTCGAGAACAGGGTCAGCAGACGTTCCGGGGTCAGGGCCTGTTGCGGCGTGGCGTCGAACAGCACGCGGCGGTTGAGGCCGGTGACGCGATTGGCCAGACGCCCGACCGCTTCCAGATCGTGCTCGATCCACAGCACCGTGATGCCTGCCGCACGCCAGTCGCCGAGCAGGCGCTCGAACACCTGGATCCCGGCTTCGTCAAGGGCCGACATCGGCTCATCCAGCACCAGCAATTGCGGGGCCGGAATCAGGCCCTGGGCAAGCAGTACCCGCTGGCGTTCGCCACCGGACAGCGCACCCATCCGGCGCTTGCGCTTGTCCTGCATGCCGACCCGCTCCAGCGCTTCCCCGATGGCGCCGGCGTAATGTTTGCTCAAGCCGAGAAACGCCGGGCGACGCTGACACATGGCAGCCATGAAGTCGTCGACGGTCATTGGCAGACCACGATCGAACTCCAGCGCCTGCGGCACGTAGCCGATGGTGCCAGGCTCGCCGGGCCATTGCAGACTGAGCCGGCCCTGATGAGGCATCTGCCCGAGCAGGGTCTTGATCAGCGAGCTCTTGCCGCCGCCGTTGGGGCCGACCAGCGCATGTACGCTTCCGGGCTGAACTTGAAAGGTGACCTTGTCCAGAATCGTCGTGCGGCCGAGGGTCAGGCTGACGTCGGCGAAATCCAGGGTCGGGCCGTTATGGGTGATTGAGAGGTTTTCCTGAACCGTCATGCGCCGGACTCCTGAATCGCCCGAACCACGGTGTTGAGGTTGCCGGTCATTTCCTTTTCGTATTTGTCGGCGGTGTATTCGCCGTAGGAAATGTGCGACAGCGGGTACAGCTTCACACCGGATTCACGCTGGATGGTTTCGACGTAGGTGGAGGGGAAATCCATCTCGGAGAAGATCACTTTCACGTCCAGCTCGCGCAGTTGGTCGATGGTTTTCTTCAACTGGCTCGGGCTCGGCTCGATGCCGTGGGCGGGTTCGACCACGGCGGTGACTTCCAGACCGAACTCACGCAGCAGATAGTCGTAAGCGGCGTGCACCGTGGCCACCCGCAGTTCGGCGTTCGGCGCCTGGGTCAGTTTGGCCAGGGCGTCGGCGCGCATCTGCCGCAGGCGTTTGCCGTAGGCGCGGGCGTTCTGGGTGTAGGTCTTGGCGTTATCCGGATCGAGCTTGCCCAGTTCCCGGGCGATGTTGTTGACCTGAGCAATCGAGGCGCTGATCGACAGGAACGTGTGCGGGTTCACCACTTTGCCGGCACCACGCGCGGCAACCCCGGTGGCGGCCAGCAACGGTACGTTTTCGTTGGCTTCGATGGTCTTGATGTTCGGCGTTTCGCTGGCGGCGATCATGCGGTCGGCGAAGTCGTCATGGCCGACGCCGTTGAGCACGATCACGTCCAGCCCGCTGATGCGTTTGATGTCTTCGGCGCGCGGCTCGTAGGCGTGCGGGTTGAAGCCGGCGGGAATCAGCGGCACGACCTCGGCCTTGTCGCCGACGATGTTCGCCACATAGCTGTAATACGGATGCAGGGTGATGCCGATGCGCAGGCGCTTGGCCTGATCGGCGCTGGCCAGCGGGCTCAGCAGGCAGGCGCACAGGCCGATCAGCAGCAGGCGCAGGAAAGGACGGCGTTGAGATGAACTAGGCATGGGCAAGCGGTCTTCTCTCGAATGAAGGCGAGGGTTCAATGACGATGTTCGCGGGTCACCCCGGCATCGAATTGCGCGACGATCTGTTTCCAGCCAGCGGCGGACAGCGCTGCGTCGGACAGGTCTGCCGGCGCTTGCAGGTCGGTGGCGCGGTTGAGCCAGATGTCCGGTGCGGCGTCGTTCAGGCGCATCAGAAACGAACCGGCCACTGCCGGTGCCTGGCTGTGGCCGAAGTAGGCGCGGTCGGCCAGCAACTGCCAGACGTGACCGCCACGACTGACCGAACTGGCATCCTGGGCAAACGGAGCAAAGCCTTCATCGGCCAGATTCTGCGGGGTTGGCAGTGCCTGTTGTTCTTCGCGCAACAGGTGGATCTCGTCGAGGGTCACTCGCAAGTCGGCGTAGATGCCTTGCTCGCTGGCGCCGAGATCGCGACGGGCATCCAACTGATGGCTGGAAACCGGCTCCGGCTCGTGGGAGACGCCGCGCCATGCGACTACTGATCCGGCGACTGCAAGGATCAACAGGCATATCAGCAGCACATTGAGGGTTTCGTGCCCGGCACCGGCCGGGCGTACAACCTGGGTGGTCGGCGTGGTCATGGGGCTTCGATATCCGCTTGGTCGATTTCGACCACGTGGCCTGGGCCGGCGTCGAACAGCACGTAGAACTCGGCGCCGGGTTTCTTGAAGGTCAGGGTCGAATCGGCGCCGAGCTTGCCCGGCACCAGAATGGTTTCGTCGTAGCCGATCACATCGAGGGTCACCCCCGGCGCGCCGCTGCCGTCGGAGAAGCCGCCGGTGCATTTGATCTGCTCGGCATCGATGGCCTTGCACTCGCACATCGGGTTGTGGGCCAGGGCGCCGGCGCTGAAACCGGCAGACAGCATCAGCAAAGCAGCGCTCAGGTGCAGGCGAAAGGGGCGTTGGGCATGGCTCATGGTTTGGCTCCTTGTTTGTTCAGCCAGGCGAGGGTGGCAGGCGAGGCCTGGCTCAGCGGGATCGAGGCCTGGTGCATGCTGCCGTCCCAGCCTTCCATGGTGATCCACAGTTCGGCGTCGGCGGCGGTCTTTTCCGGCACCGACAACTGGGTGCCCATGCGGTACGGCGTGCCGAAGAAAATCACCCCGGCCGCGCGCAGGCTGCGAGGTTTGCCGATGCGCAGGTACGTCGCCTTGACGTGGTCGACACAGGCATCGCAAAGGGCGGCGTTGAAATCTTTCATGTAGCCGGCGGGGCCGCTCAGGATCGGTGCCTCATTGCGCAGTTCGGCCAGTCGCAGGCTCCAGGGACCGACCTGGATTTCGCCGATCTCCCGTTCACCCAGTCCGCTGTCGCCGCGAAACAGCGAGGCGTCGGCGAAGTATTTGGGCATGAAGCCCAATGGGATCAGCAGCAACAGCACGTTGATGTGGAAGCGCCATTTGTGCCAGATCACGCTCAGCCGTGAAGGCTGAGCCACGGTAGTGGACTTGCTCACAGGTTGGCCTCCGACGTTTCACGGTGCAGGGCCGGTTGCGCCTGCACGCGCTGTTTCTTGTGCTCGCGCTTGAGAGCGTTGGCGGTGGCCAGCGCGGTGCGCTTGGTCCAGATCAGCAGGCCGCTGAGGACCATCATGCTCAGCAGCAGGCCGAAGAAGAACCAGATCAGCTTGATCCACAGACCGCCGAAATCACCGGTGTGCAGCGGGCGCATGGATTCGGTGACGAACTCCAGCGACGTGCGATCGGACAATAAACGCGAAGCTGCCACGTCACCGCTGTAGGGGTTGAGCGTGGCGGTCTGGTACATCAGCGGATACCAGCCGCGCCCGCCGATATCCAGGTGCGCGTAGGCATTGCCCGGCAGGCTGATGAAGCTGGCTTCGAAGCCGGGGATTTTTGTCTGGGCGATTTCGATGGCGCGATCCAGGCTGATACGCGGCGGTGGCGAACCATCGTTCGACTGCGGCACGGCTTCGCGGGACATGGCCGGAATGATCGGCTCGCTGGAAATGGAAATCTGGTTGTCGAACAGCAGCGCCTGAATCAGGAACCAGGTGCCGGTGATCGAAATCACCGCGATGAACCAGATCGACCAGATGCCGCTGAGGCGGTGAAAGTCGCCCCAGAAAATCCGCGCACCGTGGCGAATGCGCAGGGTCGGGCGGAAAAAGCCTTTCCAGAAGCGCTTGTACACCACCAGCCCGGTCACCAGCGAAGCCAGCATCGGCAGGCCGAGAAACGACACCAGGTACCAGCCCCAGCTGAAACCGTTGGTGAACGGCACCAGCCACCAGCCATGCAGTGCGCGGGTGAACGCCTTGAAGTTGAAGCTCGGCGCCGTGCCCTGGATCACGCCGGTGTACGGGTTGACGTAGACCGTCAACGAGCGACCGTCGGGGTAGCTGACGTCGACGTCGAGGGCAAAGTGCGACTCGTCCGGACGATTGATGCTTTGCACCACCGTCTGCGGTTCGGCTTTTTTGATTTCGGCGAGGATCTGGTCGTAACTCAGGCGCGGTGCATCGTCCGATGGCGCGCTGGCGCGCATCTGCGGGTTGGCCAGCCAGACGATTTCCTGACTGACCACCGCCAGGGTGCCGGTGACGCAGACGATCAGAACGAAAAACCAGATCGGCAATGCCAGCCAGCTGTGTACCAGGAACCACAGTTTCGAGCGGGATTTCTTCGACATGATGACGGGTCTTGATTCGGTGAGAGGGAGCGGTACTACGGGCTTCGCAGCACGGCAGTCCCCTGAAAGGCCGGTCGTGGCTTTTGCCTACGCGACCGGCCCGCATCTCTATAAGACGGATGACCGAAGCAAATCCCGATAAACGATATGAAAGTAAATGTTTCGCGATTGCATGTTGCCGTCGCGTGGTCGGATTTCTGCGGGGGAGCGAAGCAGTCCGACGGCGCATGCCGCCGGATTGAAGGAAGGGAATCAGCGGAGAAAGTCGAGCGCTTCGGCCAGCAACAGTTCGGGGACCTCTTCGGCAAGGTAATGCCCGGCTGGCAGGGCCTTGCCCCGTACGTCGGTGGCAACCTGTTGCCATTCCTTGAGCGGATCGAAGCAGCGACCGACAGTGCCCTCGGCGCCCCACAGCACCAGCAACGGCAGGTTCAGGTGGCGACCGGCCGCGAGATCGGCGCGATCATGTTCCAGGTCGATGCCGGCACTGGCGCGGTAATCCTCGCAGATCCCCCGAGCACTGCCGGGACGTTCCAGGCAACGCCGGTATTCGCTGAAGGCCTCATCGGTGAAGGGCGCGAGCCCGGCGCTGCGGCTGCCCATGACACTGCGCAGATAACCTTCGGGATCGGCTTCGATCAGGGTTTCCGGCAATGGCGCCGGGCGGATCAGGAAGAACCAGTGCCAGTAGGCGCGGGCAAAGGCTTCATTGGTCTGGCTGTACATCGCCAGGGTCGGTGCGATGTCGAGCAGGACCATGCGCTGCACAACCTCGGGATGATCGAGCGCCAGGCGATGGGCGACCCGCGCACCACGGTCGTGGGCAAGGATCGAGAACTGCTCGAAACCCAACGCCTTCATCAATTGCACGCCGTCGCGGGCCATCTCGCGCTTGGAGTAATTGAGATGAGCCTCATCGGCCGGCGGACGACTGCTGTCGCCATAACCGCGCAGGTCGGCGGCGATCACCGTGAAGTGCTCCGCCAGTTGCTCGGCGATCTTGTGCCAGATGACGTGGGTCTGCGGGTGCCCGTGCAACAGCAGCAGGCCCGGGCCGCTGCCTTTGAGGCGGTAGCTGATGTCCACACCGTTGACGTGGCGCTGGTCTTTGACGAATCCGGCAAACATCGGGTGATCCTTTATTCAGGCGAGTGGCCTGCATCCTGAAATCGCCGGGCGTTCATGACAAGACGTGAAGCGTGGTTCGACGGTTCATGAATCGTGTTCGCCCATCCCCGCGCGCTGCGCGGGAATGGACAACCCGGCATTGCTAACCCTGCTGAAACATCTCCTTCGCCCGCTGCTCGATCTGTTCCTGGGTCAGGTCTTCCTTGCGCGTGGCCAGGAACCACAGATGCCCGTACGGATCTTTCAATGTCCCGCTGCGGTCGCCGTAGAACTGATCCTTGACCTCGGACACCGAGGTGGCGCCGGCCTCCAGTGCGCGTTGAAAGGATTTGTCGACATCGGTCACATACAGATGCAGACCGACCGACACCGCTTTGTCCGGATTGCTCAACGGCCCTTGATCGCATGGCGAGCCGAGCATGATCGCGCTGTCGCCGATGCGCAGTTCGGCGTGGCCGATGCCGCCGTCGGGCATGCTCAGGCGCATGACTTCGGTGGCACCGAACGCCTTTTTATAGAAGTCGATGGCTTCGGCAGCTTTGTGAATGCCGAGGTACGGGGTAATGCTGTGATACCCCTCGGGAATGGGTTTGACGCTCATGGCGGTACTCCCTGTTTTTTGTTGCCTGGTTTTTATTAGAGGTTGAAGGTGTGCCTTCGCCGGGTTTGCCGGTCGCTCAACTATAGATCCGTGCCGCCGCCATGGCCGAGTAGCCGACGAGCAGCCACCGCACTGTTCAGCCATCGACAGTGAAGCAACAGAATGCGCGGGTTTTCATCGCCGCAAACCCTGGATATCCGCTGCAACCCCCGAAAAACAAGGCCTGTCAGTCAGGCACAGAAGCTGCAATGACCCGGTACAACACCGATACCGAGAGTCATCCATGTCTGAATCTGCCGTTTATCCGATCAACCCGCCGGCCGCCCACCGGATCGCCGACGACGCCGAAGCCTTGCGCGTGGCTGCACAGGTCGCCGCCGTCTTGCAGGAACACGCCGCCGAGCGTGACCGCAGCCGCGAAGTGCCCGCCGAGATCGTCGATCTGTATTCCAACAGTGGCCTGTGGGGCATCACCGTGCCGAAGGAGTTCGGCGGCGCGCAGGTGTCCTACGCGGTGCTGGCGCAGGTGATCGCGATCATTTCCGCCGCCGATCCGTCCCTCGGGCAGATCCCGCAAAACCATTACTGCCTGCTCGAAGACATCCGCCTGCAAGGCACCCCGGCGCAGCAGGCGCATTTCTTTGAGCTGGCGCTGCAAGGTCATCGTTTCGCCAACGCGCTGTCGGAAACCGGCGGCAAGAACGTGCAGGATATTCAGGCGACCATCCGCCGTTATGGCGACGGTTTCATGATCAACGGTCGCAAGGGCTACTGCACCGGTTCGCTCTACGCCCACTGGCTGGCGGTGCTGGCACTGGATGAAGAACAGAAGGGGCAGTTGGCGTTCGTCGAGCGCGGCACGAAAGGGCTGGTGATCGTCGATGACTGGGACAGCATCGGCCAGCGCACCACGTCCAGCGGCACGGTGCTGGCGCAGGATTTACAGGTGGCACCTTTCAATCTGTTTCCGACGTACCGTTCCTACGAGAGCCCGACCCTGGCCGGGCCGTTCGCTCAGTTGACCACCGCTGCAATCGACGCCGGCATCGCCCGGGCAGCCTTGCGCGATACCGTGGAATTCGTCCGCCAGTTTGCCCGGCCATGGATCGATGCGGGTGTGGAAAAGGCCAGCGAAGATCCGTTGACGATCATTCAGATCGGCGCGCTGGAAATCCGTCTGGAAGCCGCCGAAGCCTTGCTCGAACGCGCGGGTTGGGCGCTCGACGCCGCACGTCCGGCGCCCGATGAAGACAACGTCGCGCTGGCGTCCCTGGCCGTGGCCAAGGCCAAAGTGCTGACCACCGAAATTGCCATCGAGGCCAGCAACAAACTGTTCGAACTCGGTGGCACTCGTTCGACCCTGAAGAAGCACAACTTCGATCGCCACTGGCGCAACGCCCGGGTTCACACCCTGCATGACCCGGTGCGCTGGAAATACCACGTGGTCGGCAACTGGCTGCTCAACGGCGTCAAACCACCGCGCCACGACTGGTCCTGATCATGGCCGAGTGGTTCAAACACATTTACTGGGCCGACATCGCCCAGGCCTGTCTCGACACCCTGAGCATGCTCGGCGCGGCGCTGCTGTTCACGGTGTTGCTGGGCTTGCCGCTGGGGCTGCTGTTGTTTCTCACCGGCAAGCGCCAGTTGCATGAAACGGTCGGCCTGTACCGGGTGCTGTCGGTGATCGTGAACATGCTGCGTTCGCTGCCGTTCATCATTTTGCTGATCGTGCTGATTCCGCTGACCACGTTGCTGGTGGGCACATCGCTGGGCGTGCCCGGGACCATTCCGCCGCTGGTGGTCGGTTGCACACCGTTCTTTGCGCGGCTGGTGGAAACCGCATTGCGCGAAGTCGATCGCGGCGTGGTCGAGGCGACCCAGGCGATGGGCGCCAACACCTGGCAAATTATCCGCCACACCCTGCTGCCGGAAGCCCGTGGCGGGTTGCTGGCGGCGGTGACGGTCACCGCCATCGTGCTGGTGGATTACACGGCGATGGCCGGCGTGATCGGTGGCGGCGGGCTCGGCGATCTGGCGATCCGCTACGGCTATCAGCGCTTTCAGACTGACGTGATGGTGGTCACCGTGGTGTTGTTGCTGATTCTGGTGCAGGCCCTGCAAATGACCGGCGATCGTCTGGTGGCGCACTACAGCCGACGCTGAAAAAACAAGTTCAACCCATAAAGGCCCCACGTTCACCCCACGACGGCCACTCAAATCTGCCTTGGAGCACAGCATGAAAAAGACCCTGGCCGTACTGGCTGCCGTTCTGTCGTTCGGCGCTCACGCCAACGAAAAACTGATCGTCGGAGCCACCCCGGTGCCGCACGCGGAAATCCTCGAGTTCGTCAAACCGACCCTGGCCAAGGAAGGCGTGGATCTGGACATCAAGGTCTTCACCGACTTCATCCAGCCCAACCAGCAACTGGCGCTGAAAAACCTCGACGCCAACTATTACCAGTACCGGCCGTTTCTCGATGATTTCAACAAGACTCGCCACACCGATCTGGTGCCGGTGGTCGGCGTGCACATCGAACCGTTCGGTGCTTACTCGACCAAGATCAAAAACATCTCGGAGCTGAAGGACGGCGCCAGCGTGTCGATCCCGAATGACCCGGTAAACACCGGTCGCGCCCTGGTGCTGCTGCACGAAGCTGGGCTGATCAAGCTCAAGGATCCGAGCAACACACTGGCGACCCAGCGCGACATCGTCGAAAACCCCAAACACCTGAAAATCCGTGAACTGGAAGGCGCGTTGCTGGCACGTTCAGTGAGTCAGGTGGATCTGGCGTTCGTGTTCGCCAACTACGCGCTGGAAGCCGGAATCGACACCAAAAGTGCGTTGATCGTCGAGAAGGGCAAGAGCCTGTACATCGAGTTTCTGGTCGCGCGTCCCGACAACATCAATGACCCGGGCCTGCAGAAACTGGCCAAGGCGTTGAATTCCGATGAAGTGCGTCAGTTCATTCTGACTCGCTACAAAGGGCAGATTGCGCCGGGCTTCTGATGGATCGAACTGAGGGTTCCCGTGGGATGGGAGCCCTCACTTGGGTACGTCGAGAAAGTGCGCTCCCGGCCCTTGCTCGCCCAGCACATCGCCCTGATTGCGCAGCGGGCAGGCTTCCATCGACAGGCATCCGCAACCGATGCAACCGGTCAGTCGATCCCGCAGCAGCATCAACTGATTGATCCGCTCGTCCAGCTCACGCCGCCACTGCTCCGACAACACTTTCCAGTCCGCTGTCGTTGGCGCGCGGTTGTCCGGTAGCTGTTTCAACGCCTCGCCGATTTCTGCCAGCGGAATGCCCAGCCGTTGCGCCACCTTGATCAACGCGACCCGCCGCAGCACTTCCCGTGGATAACGCCGCTGGTTGCCGGCATTGCGCTGGCTCTTGATCAAACCCTTGGATTCATAAAAGTGCAGGGCGGTGACTGCCACGCCGCTGCGGGCCGCGACTTCGCCGACGGTCAGTTGCTTGTGCACATTTTCCGCAGTGATCATTTGCAAATTGCCCCTTGACCTCTAGTTAAGTCGAGGTTTTACCCTGCAGGCCTTCGAATCGCAAGATTCGTCTGACAGAGTGGGGATGTCATGCAAGCACCAGCGAAAAACCGCAGCTTTACCCAATTGATCGAATTTGAAATCGAACCCGGCCAGCAACCGGCGCTGGTCTCTGCGCTGGCGGTGCAGACCGAACGTCTGGCCCAGCGTTACGCCGGTTTCGTCAGCGCGAGCGTCCAGGCCAGCGACGATGGCCGGCGAGTGTTGAGCTTTCTGCAATGGCAGTCCCGCGAGGCGGGGGAGGCGGCGTTCCAGAGTTTCGAAACCGGTGAGCAGGATTTCTGGCAACTGATCCGCACCCACCAGGCGCGCACCGTGACCTTCGGTTCATTCCAGGTACTGAACAGCATCGCCCGCAGTCACGACGACGGCTTGCACTGCCAACTGGTCGGCTAGATCGACAGCTGAATCAAGCGCTCGCCTTGCAGGTTTTCCGTGGGCCGGCGCTTGTTCACTGCCAGTTCGCCGATCTTTATCAGCCGCGTGCGGGTGACGTTGCGGCTCAGGCCGAGCAGGGACGCGGTGTGCACCTGGTTGTAATGGCAGAAGCGATAGGCCGCGCGCAGTAACGCGTCTTCGACTTTTTCATGCAGGGCGCCAGCCTGTTGCTCGAAGAGTTTCTGGAAGGCGCGTTCCAGCAGCGCTTCCGGTGAGTCGTCGGCGGTCGCGTGCTGATCGTCGGGACGATCAATGCGCAGGTTCGACAGGCGCAGATCGTCGCGTTCGATCACGCCGTTACGGCAGATCAACAGCGTGTGATGGATGACGTTTTCCAGTTCGCGGATGTTGCCCGGCCAACTGTAGCCGCGCAGCTTGTGTTCGGCGCCGGGGCTGATGGTGATGCGTCCGTAGCCCAGGCGCTGACTGTAGGCCTCGATGAAGTGCCGGGTCAGCGGCAGGATGTCGCCGGGCCGATCGCGCAACGGGCTCAGCTCCAGATTGACCACGTTCAGCCGGTAATACAGATCCTCACGAAAGTGCCCGGCGTTGATGGCTTTCTCCAGTTGCACGTTGGTCGCCGCCAGCACTCGCACATCGATGGGGATGCTCTTGCGCGAACCCAGGCGCACCACTTCACGTTCCTGCAACACCCGCAGCAATTTGACCTGGATGGCCATCGGCAGATCGCCGATTTCATCGAGGAACAAAGTGCCGCCGTCCGCCTCTTCGAACCACCCGGCCTTGGCGCTGAGGGCGCCGGTGAAGGCGCCTTTTTCGTGGCCGAACAGTTCGGCTTCCACCAGCGATTCGGAAAACGCGCCGCAGTTCACCGCAATGAACGGCCGGTTGCGCCGGTTGCTCAGGTTGTGGATGTGCCGCGCCACCAGCTCCTTGCCAGTGCCGGTTTCGCCGATGATCAGCACGCTGGCTTCGCTCGGCGCGACTTGTTGCAGATGCGCGAGCAGGGCCTGGGATTTCGGGTCTTCGAACACCTGGGCGGTAGCGCGGATCGACGTGGCCAGGGCGGGTGAGGGCGGCAGGGTCAGCAGTTGCATGGGTCTCGCTCCACGAAAGGAAATCAGGAATAGAACGTCGGCACCGGCAGGGACTGGTTCAGCGCCCAGTCGCCCAGCTCGTGGAGTTTGTAATCCAGCGGGTCGTGCAGGGTTTGCGTGCGCAGGTTGCGCCAGTGTCGGTCGAGGCGCAGCGACGCATGGGTCGAACGGGCGCCGGTGACTTCGAACAGTCGGCTACAAATCTCCAGCCCCTGGCGACTGGCGGCGACCTTGGCCGTGGCAATCGCCGTGGCCAGGTGACCGCGTTCTTCGGCGCTTAGGTTCGGGCCTTTGGCCCAGGCCTCGTCGAGCAACGCAGCGGCGCGTTCCACCAGCAATCGGATGCCTTCGAGGGCGACCCAGAACTCGCCGTAGTGGGCCAGCACATAAGGATCTTCACGCACCTCGCGCACCGAGGATTTGTGCCAGACACGGGTTTCGCTCAGGGTGTATTGCCGCGCCTCTTCAAAGGCCCCTTCGGCGATGCCGAGGAACATGTGGGTGAACGTCAGTTGTGCAATCAACGGGCGCAAGCAGGCGAACGGTGTGCTCAGCGGCCCCGGATCCAGCAGCAGTTCCGATTCTTCGACCCGCACGCGTTCGAACGTCGCGCTGCCGCTGTCGGTCTGGCGCTGGCCGATGTTGTTCCAGTCGTTGTGCAGGGTGATGCCGCTGCGACCGCTGGGGATCGCCGCGATCAGCAGTTTGCCGCCGTTGCTTTCATCCACGGCCGAGGCAATCAGCATCTGCGAATCGCTGGCGCCGGAGCAGAAGCTCTTCTTGCCGGAAAACTCGCGCCAGCCGCCCAGATCCTTGACCACGGTGCGGGTGTCCAGCGGATTGAGCGCGTTGCCCCAGAACCAGTTCTGCCGCGCGGTCTGTTCGAACCACGGCTGCCATTGTTCCGGGCGGGAAAACAACCGGACGGTGGCGAGCATCAAATGATGAAAACCGAAGACGTGGGCGATCGAGCTGTCGACCTTGGCGAACTCGCGCACGACTTCCAGGGTTTCGCTCCAGCGCGCGCCGAGGCCGCCGTAACGGGTGGGAATGCTCAGGGCCAGCAGCCCGCTGTCGCGCAGGGCGTCGCGTTCGGCTTTCGGCGTACCGCCGCGTTCGTCGCGCTCGACGGCGGTCAGGGCGAATTCGGCGGCCAGTTGTCGGGCGGTCTGCAAGGGGGAGAGCAGGGTGCTTTGCGGTTTGGCAGTCACTCGGTCTTCCTCAGGCGTTGGCTTTGGCGGGCGGTACATCGTTGGCGATCATTTCGCCGAACGGCCCGGTGAGGTTGGTCACGCCGCGTCCGGCCAGGCTCGCATACGGCTCGGGCAACAGCGGGAACACCAGCTCGGCAAAGCGGTAGGCCTCTTCCAGATGCGGGTAGCCGGAGAAGATGAAGCTCTCGATGCCCAGATCCGCGTACTCCTTGATCCGCGCCGCGACCTGCTGCGGATCGCCGACCAGTGCAGTACCGGCACCGCCGCGCACCAGGCCGACGCCGGCCCACAGGTTGGGGGCGATTTCCAGGTTGTCGCGGCGCCCGTCGTGCAGGGCGGCCATGCGCCGCTGGCCTTCGGAGTCGAAACGGGAAAAGGATTTCTGCGCGGCCTCGATGGTTTCGTCGCTGATGTGCTCGATCAGTTTGTCGGCGGCTTTCCAGGCTTCTTCGGCGGTCTCGCGCACGATCACGTGCAGACGAATGCCGAACTTCACCTTGCGCCCGTGACGCGCGGCGCGTTCGCGTACATCGGCGAGTTTCTCAGCGACGGCGGCGGGTGGTTCGCCCCAGGTCAGGTACACGTCGACCTGCTCGGCGGCCAGATCGTGGGCCGCGTCGGAGGACCCGCCGAAGTACAGTGGCGGATAGGGTTTCTGCACCGGCGGATACAGGGCCTTGGCGTTCTGCACCTTCAGGTGTTTGCCTTCGAAATCCACTGCTTCGCCTTGCAACACGCGGCGCCAGATCTTGAGGAATTCGTCGGTGACTTCGTAGCGCTCGCTGTGGCTGAGGAAACTGCCGTCGCCACGGTTTTCGTCGGGATCACCGCCGGTCACGACGTTGATCAACAGGCGGCCATTGGACAGTCGATCCAGGGTCGCGGCCATACGCGCCGAGACGGTCGGCGAAATGATCCCCGGACGGATCGCCACCAGATAACGCAGGCGTTCGGTCAGCGGCACCAGGGCCGAGGCAATCACCCACGAATCTTCGCAGGAACGCCCGGTGGGAATCAGCACGCCGTGGTAGCCGAGGCTGTCGGCAGCTTGCGCCACTTGTTTCAGGTAATTGAGGGTGACCGGGCGCGCGCCTTGGGTGGTGCCCAGATAGTGACCGTCGCCGTGGGTCGGCAGGAACCAGAAAACATCCATGAACAGCTCCTTAAGCGATCTTCAGCAATGGTTTGATGTGAGTACCGAACAGCGGCGCGGCGCGTTCGGCGGCCAGGCGGATGCGCGCTTTTAGCGGTTCGCTGGTGATCTGGTAGTCGGCGAAATCGGCTTCGGTGGCGTATACGCCGATCGGCAGGGTCACGGCCTGGAAGAAACTGAACAGTGGGCGCAACTGATGATCGAGGACCAACGCATGGCGCTCACTGCCGCCGGTGGCGGCGAGCAGCACAGGGGTGTCGATCAGCGCATTGAGGTCGATCAGGTCGAACAAATGCTTGAGCAGTCCCGGATAAGAGCCGCGATACACCGGCGCGGCGACGATCAACAGATCAGCCTGTTCGATGGCCTGCAGCTCGGCTTCGATCTCGGCCGGCAGTTCCTGACGGGACAGTGCAGCGCCCAGCGGGCGGGCGATGTCACCGAGTTCGATCAGGTGACTCTCGACCGGCAGGTGCCCGGACAATTCGGCCAGCAGGGCCTGGGTCAGCACCAGGGTGCGGGACGGACGCCAGGTTCCGCCGGACAGGGCGACGACTTTCAGTGGACGCGACATGATCAGTTCCTTTTTCAACAGTTGCTCGGCGAGCAGTGAATAGTCACCGGAGCAGAGCAAGCGCTGTACCAATTCCTGTAAGGCCCGTATTCCGGGGCTTTGAGCGTTTTTGGTGGCTGTACTCATGTGACTTTCAGGCCGGTTTGTTGAACCGCTGTTGCCTGGGAAACAGTTGCTGGAGCAACAGTGCCGAACGCGATGAAGGATTTATAAAGGCTGACTGTTATTCCGTAAAAGACTGTTAATTGATATTGATAGGTCTTTTGGAAATATAAAGGGCGAACCCTGCCCGAATTCTGATAGCCACTATTGAGAGCGTTGATTTCTGCCGGAACGTGCCCGGGCGTAGCCTTTCTCCATCGACCCACACTGCTCGCCAGGACGCTCCCATGAATCGTTTACTGACTGTTTCGCTGATGCTCGCTCTCTCCGTTCTCGCCGGTTGCGCGAGCCACGTTTCCCCGGAACTGCGCCCTTACACGGCGGAAGAAACCCGCGAACTGGCGCTGGAAACCCTGAACCGCAGCGGCTTATCGTTCGAGGAATACCACGCGAAGAAAGCCCAACTGCTCGGCCAGCCACAGAAGACTTTCGGTTTCGACAACAAGGGTGAAATGAGCGCTGAGCGGGCCGTACAGCTGCACGGCCGTCCTAGCTGATCCGTAACTGTACTGCTCGAAGTTTTACCTAACTGTCCGTGGGTTTGCGCGGCGCTGTGGGATAGGGTCAACACCTGAATGACCCTGACGGACTGCCTGCCATGACCCTCTCGCTCGACCTGCTGCTGGGCTTTGCCCTGTTTGCCCTTGTCACCTCGATCACACCGGGGCCGAACAACACCATGTTGCTGGCATCGGGCGTGAACTTCGGCTTTAACCGCACCATCCCCCATATGCTCGGCATTACCTGCGGTTTCTTCGTGCTGGTAGTGGCGGTGGGTTTTGGCCTGGGCGCGGTGTTCCAGACGTATCCGCTGCTTTATACGGTTCTGCGTTACGTCGGCGCGGCGTACTTGCTGTACCTGGCGTGGAAAATCGCCCATTCCGGCCCGGTCGGCGACAGCGAGCAGGGCGAGGCGAAACCGATCAGCTATCTCGGCGCTGCTGCTTTTCAGTGGGTCAATCCCAAGGCCTGGATCATGGCCATCGGTGCCATCAGCACCTATACGCCGATGCAGGGTTATTTCACCAACGTGATCGTGATTGCGGCGGTGTTCGCCATCATCAACCTGCCGAGCGTCGGCGTCTGGGCGGCGTGCGGGACCTTGCTGCGCAACGTGCTCAAGGATCGCCGCTGGTTGCGGGTGTTCAACTGGGGCATGGCAGCGCTGCTGGTGATTTCGCTGTATCCGTTACTCCTTGAAAGCTTTAGCTGACGCAGTGCTACAACCGCCGGCCCGATGCCTGTTAAAGTCGCGTTCAGGAGCGTTCCTACGCACTTTTAAATGAAGTTGTTCTTCTTTAACGGCATCCGATCAGGTATTGATGACGCTCTCGAACCCGGACGCAGCTCACAAGGCTGCGTCGTGCCGTTTGTAGACACGAGCTTCCTGATCCCGGAACACGCTCTGCGAGTCTTTTTATGAACACACGTCCGCTGTATTTCGATTACGCCGCCACCACCCCGGTGGACGAGCGGGTCATCCAGGTGATGATCGAGTGTCTGGGTTTCAACGGTAACTTCGGCAACCCGGCCTCCAGTTCCCACGCCTTCGGCCAGCAGGCCCGGCAAACGGTCGAGAACGCTCGCCGGCAAGTCGCCGAACTGGTCGGCGCCCAGGCGCAGCAGATCGTCTGGACCTCCGGCGCTACAGAATCCAACAACCTCGCCCTTAAAGGCGTGGCCCAGGCCCGTGGTGTGTCCGGCGGCCACATCATCACCAGTCAGATCGAACACAAGGCCATCCTCGACACCGCCCGGCAATTGCAGGACGCGGGTGTCGCCGTGACTTATCTGGTGCCGGACGCCGAAGGTCTGATCACCCCGCAAGCGGTCAGCGAAGCGATGCGCGATGACACCTTTCTGGTGTCGCTGATGCTGGTCAACAACGAACTCGGCACCGTCAATGACATCCCGGCCATCGGCGAAGTGGTGCGTGGGCGTGGAGCGTTGTTCCATGTCGATGCGGCCCAAGGCGCCGGCAAGGTCGCGATCGATCTGGCGCAATGGCCGGTGGACCTGATGTCGTTCTCGGCGCACAAGCTCTACGGCCCCAAAGGCATCGGTGCGCTGTACGTCGGTCCGCGTGCGCAGCAGCGCTTGCAGGCGCAGATTCACGGTGGTGGCCACGAGGGCGGTTTGCGCTCCGGTACGCTGGCGACTCACCAGATTGCTGCCATGGGCTCGGCATTCGCCTTGGCCGCCGAGGCTTTTGATGACGAGAAGAAAACCATCGTCGCGCTGCGCGAGCGACTGCTCGAACAACTCTTGAGCCTGCCCGGTGTACGCCTCAACGGCAGCAGCACCCAACGTATCCCGCATACCTTGAGCCTGACCTTCAGTGAAGGCGAGTTCAACCCGGCGGCGCTGAGCCATTCGATCGCGTTTTCCGCGACCTCGGCCTGCAATTCCGCGAGCAACACACCGTCCCACGTGTTGCTGGCACTGGGGCACGACGCCCACCTGGCGGGTCGCACCATTCGCCTGAGCCTCGGCCGTTTCACCACCGCCGAAGACATCGACAAGGCTGTAGAACTGATCAAGACCGCCTGCGCCAGTGCTCCGGCATTCTGGGCGACAGGGATTTAACGAGCCGGCTTCGAACGGCACCGAACAATAACGATGAAGTGATTGGCAGGAGACATGATGAGTACCCAGACTTTGACCGAAGGAACGGTTCCCCAGCGCCTCGCGCACACCCGTGAACTGATGCGTCGCGAAGGTATCCACGCGTTGCTGGTGCCGTCCGCCGACCCGCACCTGTCGGAATACTTGCCGGGTTACTGGCAGGGCCGGCAATGGCTGTCGGGTTTCCATGGCTCGGTGGGCACATTGATTGTGACCACCGATTTCGCCGGGGTCTGGGCCGACAGTCGCTACTGGGAGCAGGCGACCAAGGAACTCAAGGGCAGCGGCATTGAACTGGTGAAACTGCAACCGGGTCAGCCTAGCCCGCTGGACTGGCTGGCCGAGCAGACGCCGGAAGGTGGCGTGGTCGCGGTCGACGGCGCAGTGATGGCTGTCGCATCGGCGCGTACGCTGGGCGGCAAGCTCGAAGCGCGGGGCGCCAGTCTGCGTACCGACATCGACTTGTTGAAAGAAGTCTGGAGCGATCGCCCGGCGTTGCCAAACGCGCCGATCTACCAGCACCTGCCGCCGCAGGCGACTGTCAGCCGTGGCGAGAAACTCGCCAAGCTGCGCGAAACCCTGCAGGAGCGCGGTGCCGACTGGCACTTCATCGCCACCCTCGACGACATCGCCTGGCTGTTCAACCTGCGCGGCGGCGATGTGTCGTTCAACCCGGTGTTCGTTTCCTTCGCCCTGATCAGCCAGCAGCAAGCCACGCTGTTCGTGGCTTTGAGCAAGGTCGATGCTGAGCTGCGTGCCGTGCTGGAAAAAGACGGCGTGACCCTGCGTGACTACAGCGAAGTCGCCGACGCCTTGCGTGCGATTCCGAGTGGCGCGAGTCTTCTGGTGGATCCGGCGCGGGTCACCAGCGGTCTGTTGGATAACCTCGACACTGGCGTGAAACTGGTCGAAGTCCTGAACCCGACCACACTGGCCAAGTCGCAGAAGAGCCTGGCGGATGCCGGGCACATCCGTCAGGCGATGGAGCAGGATGGCGCGGCGCTGTGCGAATTTTTCACCTGGCTGGAGTCGGCCTGGGGTCGTGAGCGCATTACCGAACTGACCATTGACGAAAAACTCACAGCGGCTCGTGAGCGTCGTCCGGATTATGTGTCGCTGAGTTTCAACACCATCGCTGCGTACAACGCCAACGGCGCGATGCCGCATTACCACGCCACCCCGGAAGAACACGCGGTGATCGAGGGTGATGGCTTGTTGTTGATCGATTCCGGTGGTCAATACCTGGGCGGCACTACCGACATTACGCGCATGGTGGCTGTTGGTACGCCAACCGAAGAGCAGAAGCGCGATTGCACTCGTGTGCTGAAAGGCGTGATTGCCTTGTCCCGCGCACATTTCCCGAAAGGCATTCTGTCGCCGCTGCTGGATGCGATTGCCCGCGCGCCGATCTGGGCCGAGAACGTCGACTATGGTCATGGCACCGGCCATGGCGTGGGTTACTTCCTCAATGTTCACGAAGGTCCGCAGGTGATCGCCTATCAGGCGGCGCCGGCGCCTCAAACCGCCATGCAACCGGGGATGATCACTTCCATCGAGCCGGGCACTTATCGTCCGGGCCGCTGGGGTGTGCGGATCGAAAACCTGGCGATGAACGTTGAAGCGGGAAGCAGCGAATTCGGCGAGTTCCTCAAGTTCGAAACCCTGACCCTGTGTCCGATCGACACTCGCTGCCTGGAACCGTCGTTGCTGACGCAGGAAGAGAAGCAGTGGTTCAACGCCTATCACGCCGAAGTGCGTGAGCGTCTGAGCCCGTTGCTTGAGGGCGCGGCACTGGAATGGCTGAACACGCGTACTGCCGCTATCTGATCGGTTGAAGCTCGGGCGCTGCAGCCAGCGCCTGGGTCATGAAATCGACAAACGCGTTGACCCTGGCGGACTGGCGACGGTTCGCCGGGGACACGGCGTGTATTGGCAATGATCGAGTCTGGTAGTCCTGCAACAGGGCGACCACTCGACCGGCCTTCAAATCCTCGCTGAACAGCCAGACCGGTGACAGCGAAATCCCCAATCCTCCCAAGACCATTTCGCGGATCGCTTCGGAGTTGTTGCTCTGGGCGTTGCCTTGGATGCGTACGTCGTGATGTTGGCCATCCTTCTCGTAGGTCCACAGGTTCTGAGTGCTGAGCAAGTTGAATTGCAGGCAGTTGTGCTGCGCAAGATCCTGAGGTGATTGTGGGTGACCGTGCCGTTGCAGGTAATCGGGCGTCGCCACCGTGAGCCGGTGGGTGGTGCCAATGCGCCGGGCGATCATGCCGCTGTCGTTCAACTCGCCGATGCGCAGGCTGACGTCAAGGCCTTCGCTGACCAGATCCAGATTCTGATCGCTCAGTTGCAGGTCGACCTGCACCTGTGGGAAGCGCTGCAGAAATTCCGCCAGCCGCGAGGCGATCTGCAAACGGCCGAAACTGACGGAGGAGCCGATCCGCAAAGGTCCGGCTACGGTTTCCCTGCCGGACTGGAAGCTGTGCTCGGCGGCATCCACGGCAGCGAGGATATTTCGACATTCGTTGTAGTACCGCTGACCTTCATCGGTCAGTGACAACTTGCGTGTGCTGCGGGCAATCAGCTTGCCGCCCAAATCATTCTCAAGGGTGCGCAGGACTTTGCTGATGGTCGGCTGGGTGGTGTGCAGTTCCCGGGCAACGGCGGAAAAACTGCCGCGTTCGACTACCCGGACAAAGATGGCCATCGCGTTGAGCTTGTCCATGAAGCGCCTCATTCATGCCGTTTTGGCATGCTCACTATAGTCATTTGACGTCTTATCGGCATGGATCTGCTGCGGGAACATGGCTTCACTTTCTCCCACAGGAATGACCGAAATGACTGACTCACTGCACATGAATGCCCTGATAGTGGACACCGCTAACGGGCCGTTACGCTTGGTTTCCCTGGAGCGCCCCGTGGCAGAGGCCGGGCAGGTATTGGTGCGAATCAAGGCCAGCGGTGTGAATCCGCTGGATCTGAAAATCCGAGCGGGGCAGGCTGCCCATGCCCGGCAACCGTTGCCGGCGGTGTTGGGGCTGGATCTGGCGGGTGTGATCGAAGCGGTGGGTGAGGGCGTGCAGGATTGGGCGCCGGGCGATGAGGTGTATGCGTTGGCCACGGGCATTGGTGGCGCGCAAGGTTCGCTGGCCGAGTTTGCAGTGGTGGACGCGCGACTGCTGGCACGAAAGCCGTTGAACCTGAGCCCGCGCGAAGCCGCGAGCCTGCCATTGATATTGATCACGGCGTGGGAAGGCCTGGTGGATCGGGCTCGAGTGGGTGTGGGGCATAAAGTATTGATTCACGGCGGCGCGGGCGGCGTCGGGCATGTGGCTGTGCAACTGGCCCGTGCGTTCGGCGCTGAAGTGTATGCAACGGGTTCTGCGGGACAACGCTCGATCATCGAGGGTTACGGTGCGACGTTCATTGATTATCGAGAGAGCTCGGTGGAGGACTATGTCGCCGAGTTCACTGCGGGGAAGGGGTTCGACATTGTCTATGACACGGTCGGGGGCGAGACGCTGGACACCTCGTTCAAAGCTGCACGGATCTACAGCGGGCATGTACTCAGTTGCCTCGGTTGGGGCCAGCACAGCCTTGCGCCGTTATCGTTTCGTGGTGCGACGTATTCGGGAGTGTTCACCTTGTTGCCGTTATTGACCGGCAGAGGCTGTGAGCATCATGGCGAGATTTTGCGACAGGCTGCCGCTCTGATCGAGTCCAGCCAGCTGCGACCGCTGCTTGATCCGCATCGGTTCACGCTGGAAACCGCCGGGGAGGCCCATGAGCTGCTGGCGACGAAAGCAGCTCAGGGGCGTTTGGTCGTGGAGATTTAGCGAAGGGCTTCCACCACGAAGTCGAGCCGGTCCTGGCCGAAGAACAACTGGTTGTCGATGAACATGCTCGGTGCACCGAAGACGCCACGCTTCACGGCGGTTTCTGTGTTGCCCTTGAGCGCAGCCTTGACTGCTTCATCGTTGGTCAATGCCAGTACCTCTTCAGGATTGAAGCCATGTTCGGTCAGCACGGCGGCAACCGCTGCCGGCTCATCGAGGGGGCGGCCTTCAACCCACAGCGCTTTGAACAGGCAATCGATGAACGCCTGAAAGCGATCCGGATGACGCAGCTGAATGCCGGTGACTGCCCGCATCAACATCAGGGTGTTGATCGGGAAATGCGGGTTGAATTTAAGGGGCACGCCGTAGCGTTTTGCGTAGCGGTCCAGGTCCTGAAACATGTAACGCCCCTTGGCCGGGATCATTGCGGGCGACGCGTTGCCGGTGGCTTTGAAGACGCCGCCCAGCAACATCGGAATGTAGATCAACTGGCTGCCGGTTTCGGCGCAGATTTTCGGTAGTTGGGTGTACGCCAAATAAGTGGCGGGGCTGCCGAGATCGAAATAGAACTCCACGGTTTTGCTCATGTTCGCTGCACTCTGTTTTTGTTATTGGGGGGATTACCAGCGCTCGTTCCACGGACGCAGATCCAGTTCGAACGTCCAGGCGTCCCGTGGCTGGCTATGCAGATACCAGTAGTTCTCGGCGATGTGCTCTGGATTGAGAATGCCGTCCTGGTCCTTGGTGGCGTATTTGTCAGGGAAGTTGTCGCGGATGAAATCGGTATCGATGGCGCCGTCGACCACGACGTGGGCAACGTGGATATTCATCGGGCCAAGCTCTCTGGCCATGCTCTGTGCCAGAGCCCGGATCCCGTGTTTGGCTCCGGCGAATGCGGCAAAGCCTGAGGCACCGCGCAATCCAGCGGTGGCACCCGTAAACAGGATCGTGCCGCGGCTACGGGTCACCATCCGTTTGGCGACTTCACGGGCATTGAGGAATCCGGAGAAGCAGGCCATTTCCCAGATCTTGAAATACTTGCGTGCGGTTTCTTCGAGGATGCTGCAGGGCACATTGGCGCCGATGTTGAAAACGAGTGCTTCAATTGGGCCGAGCCGAGTTTCAATGTCTTCGATCAGCGCTATCACGTCTTCTTCCTTGCGTGCGTCGCAGGCAAAACCGTGGGCTTCGCCGCCGTCCACCTGAATGGCTTCCACCAACGGCTGCAATTTATCGGCGCTGCGCCGCGTGACGCACGCGACGAAACCTTCCTTGGCGAACCGCTTGGCGATCGCGCCGCCCGTGGCATCACCTGCACCGACAACCAATACGACCTTCTTGTTATTCATGGGTGGATCCCTTTAGTAAACGATCGTTAAGTGAACGAACGTTATGCTAGGATTCGATCAGCGTCAAGGCACTCAATGTGAGGACAAATACATGCGGTACTCCGCCGGTCACAAGCTGGAAACCAAAGAAAAGCTCCTGCAAAGCAGCTCGCTGTCTGCGAAAAAGACCGGGTTTTCATCAATGGGCGTCGATGGCCTGATGAAGGCGATCGGCTTGAGCGGGGCGGCGTTCTACAGTCATTTCTCGTCCAAGGACGCTTTGTTCGCGGCTATCGTCGAGCGCGAGTTGTGCCAGAGTCTTGAACGCTTGGGCGGGCAGGGTACGCAGGATCGTGAACGGCTGGAGCGGTGCCTGAAGCTGTATCTGAACATGGCCCATGTCGAGCAGCCTGAGCTGGGCTGCGCATTGCCTGCACTGGGCGCCGAGATAGCGCGGTCGGATATTGTTGTGCGGGAGCAGGCCGAGCTGTGGATTTGTAAGCTTCAGGAAAGCTGGGCGCAGATTCTGGAGAGCGACAGTCTGGCTTGGGCCATTCTGTCGCAATGTGTCGGGGCATTGGTGGTGGCGCGTATGTTGGCGTCACCGAAGATTCAGCAGCGGGTGCTGAACTCCTGTCATGAAGAGATCGGACACCAGCTCGCCGCTTCGCGAGTGCAGTAGCGGCGATGGTTTATTTGCAGATCACGATCATGCTGCGGCTGGTATAGCCGGCTGGGTTGAGACCGAAGGGGTAATCACCCGGTTCTTCCACGGTATCGCCTGATTTTGCGATGACCTTGTAGCCCTTCGGCGCGCAAGAGTTCGCGGCGCTGGTGTAGCACTTGTCCCAAGATGAGGACAGCCCCGAACAGTTGATGTGCAGCCCTTTCTTGCCATGCTTGACCTGGGTCTTCGACGTCGCCGCGCAGCCTGCAACGGCGAGTATGGCGATCAGTACCAAAATTCGTTTCATTACCGTCCTTATGGCGGCCTCGAGTCTGGCGCTCGGGTCTGCCTGTATGCGCTCTCGCTTGACGCGTTCCGATGTCCCTATCCGAAAAAATCCATGTCTGGCATTGGGTTGCGAGGCTAAACATGGCCTAAATGAGCGCCAAATGCCAGAGCTTCGTTCAATCCCCTTTCAATCCGCCGCGATGGCGGGTTTGGCAGTGCTGCCCATGGTCATGGTTGCACCGACGGAGGCCAGAATAATGCACAGAATCGCCATCCATTGTGACAAAGAAAGGTATTCCTGAAGGAATAGCAGGCCCGACAGTGCGCCAAAGGCCGGTTCGATGCTCATCAGCGTACCGAAGGTGCGGGCTGGCATGCGGGTGAGGGCGACCATCTCCAGTGTGTAGGGGAGGGCGGTGGACAGGATCGCGACGCCGATAGCGATCGGGATCAGTGCCGGAGTCAGCAATGCGCTGCCGGCGTGGACGATACCAATGGGGGCGACGAACAGGGCTGCGATCATCACGCCAAGCGCTGCGGTGGTCACGCCGTTATCTGCGCCGGCCTTCTGGCCGAACAGAATGTATAGCGCCCAGCAAACGCCGGCTCCCAGTGCATAGCCTGCACCGACCAGATCGATACCCGCTGTCGTAGCGCCGGTCGGTATCAACAGCAACAAGCCGATGGCAGCCAGGGCGATCCAGAGAAAGTCGATCGCGCGACGCGAGGCATAGATGGCGACTGCCAGCGGTCCGGTGAACTCCAGGGCGACTGCGATGCCGAGCGGAACAGTGCGTAACGACATATAGAAGAGGAAGTTCATCCCTCCCAGCGCCATCCCGTAGACAATCACTGTGCGCAGCGACTTGGCTGTCAGCTTCGCTCTCCAGGGTTTGAGCAATAACAGCATGATCAAGCTGGCGAAGATCAGGCGCAGGGTGGTAGTGCCTTGAGCGCCAACGATGGGGAACATGCTTTTAGCCAGCGAGGCGCCGGACTGGATTGATGCCATGGCTATTAATAGAAGGCCAACCGGGAACAGGGTTGAGGCAAGACTGCGAGGTTGGTCGTTCATTGCGCGGCATCATCCGAAGAGGTAGCTGGTGTGTTGGGCAATATAGTGCGCACTCGGTGCGTTCGCGTCTATATAGAAGCGGCCTTTTTCCCTCTCTTGATAGAAAACGCAAATTAGGGGTTGACGGCAGGTTCTGAGTCTCTATAATTCGCCCCACTTCCGGCGCAGTCGAAACGGAAAGCTCCTTGAGATTCAATGAGTTAAGTAGGTTTCGAGGGCGGGTCGCTTCAGTTCATCGAAGCCTGGAAGGAGTTGAAAATGTCGGTTTACTTGGCGCTTTCAACGGTTCGATCTTCTCGGTCGAAAGCGGAGAAAAAGAGGTGTTGACAGCAGCGTGTA
>NZ_JBXAIV010000014.1:0-170760 GCF_058796615.1 Pseudomonas sp. GW823-FHT04A03 | reverse complement strand
TCCCCTTCGTCTAGTGGCCTAGGACACCGCCCTTTCACGGCGGTAACAGGGGTTCGAGTCCCCTAGGGGACGCCATTGCGGGAATAGCTCAGTTGGTAGAGCACGACCTTGCCAAGGTCGGGGTCGCGAGTTCGAGTCTCGTTTCCCGCTCCATATTCACAAAAACGCCGCTCAGTGATGAGCGGCGTTTTTGTTTGTGCGTTTTTTGTGTTTGCTGAGCTCTGTTACAACTTTCCTACGGTGAATCCGTGATTTGCGGAAGCGTCTGACAGCCAGCCATCGATCAATTCTGAGATAACGTCCGCCCCGTCAGCCCTGATGGTTGAATCGGGGTGATCGATTTCGAGGATCTCACCTTAATGTCACAAACGATCAGACCTCCCTGCCATCTGCACGAGATTCGAGCAACCGCATGGCTGTCGCTTCCGTTGGTCATAGGGCACCTGTGCGCAGGGCTGATTGCTTTCGTGGACAACCTCATCGCGGGCAATCACGGCACCGATACCTTGGCTGCCGTCACGCTCGGCACGGCGTTGTTGTGGCTGCCGATGCTGGTGCCGATCGGAACATTGATTGCGCTGACCGCTTCAGTCGCCCTTTTGCACGGCGCGAATCGAACAGGCGAGATCGCGCCGATCTTTCGTCAGGCGCTGTGGCTCGCGGTGTTCATGGGAGTGCTCATGTTCGGTTTTCTCAGCCTTGCGCCGTTTCTGCTCGCGCCTGCCGGGATTGCGCCGGAGATCATTCCCGGCGCGCAGGCCTTTCTGGAGGCGGTGCGTTGGGGAAGTCCGGCACTGACCCTGTTTTTCTGCATGCGCTATCTGTGCGAAGGGATGCACTGGATGCGTCCGACCATGGTCTTCGGTTTTGGCGGGCTCCTGCTGCTGGCGCCTTTGGGTTACGTGCTGACCAATGGCAAGCTGGGTTTTACCGAGCTGGGTGCACAGGGGCTGGGCATTGCTTCGGCAGTGATGATGTGGCTGCAAGCGCTGCTGTTCGCTGTGTACCTCTGGCGCGGCAAGTGTCTGGCGCATTTGCAGTTGTTCGCCCGCTTCGATCCGCCGCGTCTTGCCGGCATCGTTGATTTGTTGAGGGTTGGAATGCCGATCGGCATCGCGATTTTGACCCAGGGCAGTCTGTTCATTGTCACCTCGCTGCTGATTGGCCGCCTCGGTTCGACTTTTCTGGCTGCCCATCAGATCGCGGTGAATATGGCGCAATTGTGTTTCATGATCCCGGTTGCCGTGGCTGAAGCCACGACCGTTCGGGTCGGTCATGCGCTAGGGCGAGGTGATTCCAAAGGAGTCCGGCAGGCCGCCGGGGCAGGCTGCGTTATCGTCCTGGTCGTGCAAAGCCTTTCGGTAATGGTCATGCTGCTGGGCAATGAAACGATAGCGGGTTGGTACAGCGCAGATGTGGCGGTCACCGCACTCGCCTCGACGCTTTTGCTGTACGCCGCGGCTCTACAGTTTCCCGATGGTTTGCAGATGCTGTCCGCCGGTGCCTTGCGTGGTTTGCAAGACACTCGCGTGCCCATGTGGCTGGCGATTTTCTGTTACTGGGGTGTCGGCTTGCCGCTGGGTTGCCTGATGGCGTTCGGGTTGGGCTGGGGTCCGCAAGGTATCTGGTTGGGGCTGATCACGGCATTGACGTTGGCAATGCTGCTGATGGGGAGGCGGTTTTTCCTGCGCAGTCGAATGGACATGGCGGTCGCCGACTGAATTGAAAAGGCCCGTCGGTGGGAACCGGCGGGCCTTTTGTTCATTGTGGCATCGACGTACGGATCACAGTTTCGGCAGCTGCCCGATGCGTCCCATCATTTCGGTGACGATCTGCAGGTCCAGCAGGAACTGGTCAACGGTCTTGAACTCGCCATCGGTGTGACCGGTGTACTTGACCTCCGGTCGTGCCAGGCCGAATTGCACACCGTTCGGCAGTTCATGCACCGAGGTGGCGCCGGCCGAGGTGCCGAATTCGTGTTTCATGCCCAGATTCTCGGTGGCCACGGCCAGCAACGCCTTGACCCACTCGCCTTCAGGGTTGCGGTACATCGGTTCGGCGATCGAATAGTCGAAGTTCACCGCGACATGGTTTTTCTTGCTCCAGGCTGCCAGTTTGTCGGCGATTTCTGTCTTGAGCACTTCCGGCGACTTGCCCTTCGGCACGCGCAGGTTGACCGCGAGTTTGAAGGTTTTGTCGTCCATGCCGACGTAGGTCAGCGACGTGGTCAGCGGGCCCATGAAGTCATCGGCGAAACCGACGCCCAGTTTGCTGCCCTTGTAATCCAGACCCCAGTTGTCGGCGGCGTAGTGCGCAGCGTCGGTGATGTGGTTGTGCTTGAAGGCGATCTTGCCGTCCACGCTGTGAATGAAGTCGAGCATGCGGGCGACCGGGTTGACGCCGGACTCTGGTTCGGACGAATGCGCGGAAACACCGGTGACGGTGAGTTTGACGTCTTTGCCATCGACCTTGGCGGTCACTTCGAAATCGCCGCCATTGCGCTTGGCGTATTCAGCACCGGCCTTTTGCAGGCTGGCGGCAAGGTCGGCGGGTTTGTCGGTCACCAGCGTGACGACCGAAACCGATGGAATCTGGTTGGTCGCCAGGCCGCCGGTCATCGAGGTGATTTCCGCGCCTTTGCCCTCAGCCTTGCGCTTGGCGAACTTGGCCATGACCGTGCCGTAACCTTTCTCGGCAATCACCACCGGATAGCCGCCGTCCAGTGCCAGGTTGTACTCCGGCGTCGGGTTGCGTTCGAAGTAGTAAGGAATCGCGTCGCCGGTGGTTTCTTCGGTGGTGTCCACCAGCAGTTTGAAATTGCGCGCCAGCGGCAGCTTTTCTTCCTTGATGACTTTCATGGCATACAGCGTCACCACTATTCCGTTCTTGTCGTCCTCGGTGCCACGGCCGTACATGCGGTCGCCGATCAGCGTGACCTTGAACGGGTCGAGTTTGGTGCCGTCCTTCAGCACCCAGTTCTCCGGTGTTACCGGTACCACGTCGGCGTGAGCATGAATGCCGACGACGTCCTTGCCGCTGCCGTCGAGGGAGATTTCGTAAACGCGGTTGTCGATGTTGCGGTAGTTCAGGCCGAAAGACTCAGCCAGATCCTTGATCTTGGCGGCGATCTTGATGAATTCGGGGTTGTCGTGCTGATCGACACCGTCCTTGCGGAAGGTCGGGATTTCCACCAGTTCGCGCAGGGTGTCCAGGGCTGCTTTGCCGTACTTCACGCGGGTGTAGATACCGAGCAGGCGATGGATTTCGTTCTGTTGTTCGGCAGTCAGCGTCTTGTTGTCGATGAAGGCGCTGATGGCCGGACGCAGATCGTCAGTCTTGCTCAGGTCGTTCTTGGCCAGATCACCGAGAAACGCTCTGAAGTCGCTGACCTTTGCCTCATTGAAGGTCTTGAGGATGGTCGCGCTCTGCTGCTCGGTCAGGTTGGCGTGGGCTGGCAGTGTGACGGACGAAAGGCTGGCCAGAATCAAAGTCGACGCGGCCAGTTGCTTGAGTGAAAAGTCCATTGCTAAGGGCATTCCTTTGCAGGCAGTGAGTAGGAAGTGTCTGATCGAAGCGTCAGACGGTTTCGCAAACTAACACCACCAGCGAGTGATAGGGGAGCCCCCGAAGTGGGACGCGTCGCACAGAAATGCAAAAGCGGCGCAGAATCGAAAAAGCCCGCCCAATCTGTCTGGGTCGGGCCTCTCCGATCAGCATGTTTACATCGACAACACCAGACGCCCGGCAAACAGGATCAGAATCACCCCCATGCTGCGCTCGAACCAGTGGCCCATGCGCATGAACAGCACGCGCACTTTGCTGCTGGAAAAGAACAGCGCGACGATCACGAACCACAACGCATTCACCCCGCACATCCATAACCCGTACAGCGCCTGGATTTGCAGCGGTGTGCTGGCGCTGATGATCGTGGTGAAGATCGCCAGGAAAAACAGCGTGGCCTTGGGGTTGGTGGCGTTGGTCAGGAAGCCGGTGGTAAATGCCTTGAACAGCGATTGCTCAACCAGTGGTTCGTCGCTGGTCTTTTCGCCTTCCAGTGTCGTCTTGGGTTTGCTGCGGATCAGGCTGACGCCCAGGTAAAGGATGTAAGCACCGCCGACCACTTTGGCGACGGTCAGCAGCCAGGGCGTGGTGTGCATCAAGGCGCCGACGCCCAGCAGGGTGTACAGCACGTGCACGGAAATTCCCGCGCCGATGCCCAGTGCCGTGCAGATGCCGACCAAGCGGCCGAAACGCACACTCTGGCGGATGGTCACGGCGAAGTCCGGTCCGGGAGCGACCACGGCCAGAAAGTGGATGGTGGCCAGCGCCAGAAACTCGCCCAGGTAATTCGATGTCATTTCAGCTCCAGAAAGTCAGGGGTGAAGCATTGCCGCGATAACCGACAAAAAACGAAAGGCTCAAGCGCGGATCGGCCACACCCGGCGTTACCGAGTGCATGCGACGCGAATTGAACATGATGAAATCCCCCGGCTCCGGGCGTACTTCGAGTGCGGGCGGGCCGAGCAGTGCCGGGTCGATGCCGTAGCTGTCGCCGCGCATTTCGTCGAAGCGGTCCGGCGAGATGTCGTCTTCCCACATCTGCAACGCGCCGCCCTCGGTCGGCATGTTGAGGTAGACGTTGCAGGCGAACTGCGCCTCGAGACTGCGAGCCTGAAAACTCTCCGGAGCATCCTTGGCGAAGATGTCGTGATGGGCGAGGAAGCACACGCCCGGTTTCACCACCCGGGACAGGCCGACATACATCTTGCGACCGTAGAGGTTTTCCAGATGGGCGCCCGCCGGCCAGGATTCGTCGAGCATGCAGCGCAGGGTGTCGACCGGGGACGAGTAGGGCGCGCACCGGTTGCGCAGTTCGGCAATGTTGCTGGTGGCGCGCTCGAAGTAGTCTTCGATCAGCAGCGGCTGGTTTTCCGCCTCGTAGAACGCCATGCCGATGCGGCCGATGCTGGGGGCGTTGATGTAGCCCTCGAAGCCGGGGGCGAGAATCTTGTCGCCAATCTGGATCGCCTGCGCCTGGGGCAGAAAGCCCTTGACGCGGATGGCGAGGACTTCTTCGTTGGCCAGTTTTTTTATGCACGTCTCATCGAGACGCTCGACGTCAAGCATCATGGTTTCAGGTCCATCTATCGAATAGTCAACGGAACCGGCGAACGCGGTTCCCCCGGCGTCGGACGCTGCATCTGGCAGCGCCCGAAATCCTCAATCCACGCTGTAGTGGACGGACAACGTGCCTTTCTTCTGCGAAAGGGACGCGATCGTGACTGTGCCCAGATCCTTCAGGCTGCGTACATGGGTGCCACCGCAGCCATAGGCTGGCAGTTCACCGAAACCGATTTCCCGCGCGCCTTCGCGCAGGGACGTCAGGCGTGGCAGATCGTGTTCGATCCATTGCCCGATGCCGTATTGAACGATTTTTGCATCGACTTCCTGGGCCGAATCTCCGGGTTTGAACTGCACCCGGCCTTCGTCTGGCCAGTGGTGGGCCTTGATCGGCATCCAACCCATGGCCTGGACAAAGTGGCCGATCAAATGCCCGGCAGAGTGCATGCGGGTGTTGAAGCGGCGGCGTTCTTCGTCGACGCGAATCTGGGTCATGCCCAACGGCACCGACTGATCGACGAAATGAATGATCCGGTCTGGTTCCTGAACGACCCGCATAACCTGGCTGTCGCCAATCCAGCCGGTATCACAGGGTTGGCCACCGCCCTGAGGATGAAAAAGCGTGGCGCGCAACACAACGGCGAATTCGTTCTCGTGGGGCGTGCAGTCGAGGACTTCCACATTGGCCTTGAGGTCATCACTATGGAAAAAGAGGCGAAGCGTCATATTCCATGCCCTTATTAAAGTTTCTTTTTTAATTATATGAATCGTGCAATAACGTGATAATCCGTTCAAACATCAAAGGACTGTTGCGCTGTGAGCATAAATCTCCCGCTGCCGCTGCTCGGTGAAATGGCGATTTTCGTCAAGGTTGTCGAGACCGGCAGCTTCTCCGAAGCCGCTCGACAATTGGGCTCATCACCGTCGGCAGTCAGCCGCAGCATTTCCCGGCTGGAGAAGGCGCTGGCCACGCGTCTGCTGCAACGAACCACACGCAAACTGCGCTTGAGCGATGGCGGGGAAGAGGTGTTCAAGCGCTGCCAGGAAATGGTCAGCGCGGCGAAGTCGGTGATGGAGATCAGCGGCCAGTTCACCCACGAAGCCGAGGGGCTGGTGCGGGTCAGCGTGCCGAAAGCGGTGGGGCGTTTCGTGATCCATCCGCACATGCCGGAGTTTCTGCGGCGCTATCCGAAGGTCGATGTTGAGCTGTTGCTGGAAGATCGCCAGGTGGATCTGATCGACGATCATGTCGACCTGGCCATTCGCATCACGGATCGTCCACCGGCCGGATTGGTGGGACGACAACTGCTGACCATCGACCATTTGCTCTGCGCGACACCGCAATACCTGGCCGAACACGGGACGCCGACCCATCCCCACGACTTGCTCAACCACAGTTGCATCTATCTGGGCGAAACCCCGAGTGATGCGCGCTGGAAATTCAAGAAAGGCACCAAAGCCGTCACCGTCGGCGTGCGCGGGCGGTATGCCGCCAATCACACCGGCGTGCGCCTGGGCGCCGTGTTGCAGCACATCGGCATTGGCAGCCTGCCGTATTTCACCGCGCGTTATGCCCTGGAGCAGGGGCTGATCGTGCAGGTCCTGCCGGACTGGACGTTCCTGGCGTCTTACCACGGCGGGTTGTGGTTGCTGCACTCGCCGACGCGCTATCTGCCGCCGAAGCTGCGGGTGTTCATCGACTATCTGGTGGAGTGTCTGGAGAAAGAGCCGACCCTGAGCAAGCCGGGAAAGTCTGGCGGTTCAAAACCGTTGGCCGAGTACGAATTGCCCGAGAGTGAGGGGTTGCTTTGACCCGATAAAAAAGGCCCGCATGGATCACCATGCGGGCCTTTTTTAACGGGCGAAAATCAGTGCTTGCTGTCCTGGGCGGACATTGCCAGCAGCTGTTTTTCCTGGTTCCAGTCGAACGGTTCGTCGTTCTGTTCGGCTTCGTAGCGGCGTTCTTCCAGCGCCTGATACATGTCGATTTCTTCGTCGGACAGGTAGTGCAGGCAGTCGCCGGCGAAGAACCACAGCAGATCCCGCGGGATCAGGTGGGCAATTTGCGGGTAACGGGTAATCACTTGAGTCAGGATGTCCTGGCCCAGGTATTGGCTTTCGATCGGCTCGATCGGCAGTGACGCCAGCAGTTCGTCGAAACGCTCCAGGAACAGGGCATGGCTTTCTTCGGGAACCTGATCGGCCTCACCTACGGCGACCAGGATACTGCGCAGGTGGTCGAGCAAAACCAGATGATCGGCAACGACGTTGGACACGAGATAAGTCCTCAAGAGCAAAACGGGCGCGGGAGTATAAAGCCCCTGCGCCCGTTTTTCACTGATTGAAGGGATCAGCGGATTTTGCCGTCCGCCGGTTTCAGTTGCTCCTTGTCGAAATCATCGACATCGATCACCTTGCGCCGCGCCACTTCGGCATCTCGCAGGGTCAGGGCCTCCACGGCCTGCAACACCCCTGCCTCCAGCGCCGCATCGATGGCGTGTTCGCCGGCGACCGGTTTGACCTGACCGCTCTTGAGCGAAGTGTGCAGTTTTTTGTGCAGCGGTTGCGCAGCGTTCAGTTGATCGCAGGCGTGCTGCAGCGCGCCGACCGCATCGTCTGCCGATTGCGGGCGATAGCAGCCGGCAAGCAGTTCTTCCAGCGCCGGATCGCCCTTGGCGCGGCCGATGACGGCGGCCACTTCGGCACCAAGTCTGTCCGACGGGCCTTTGTGACGGCGACCGAACGGGAACACGATCGCTCGCAGCAGGCAGCCGAAGACCCGGTTCGGGAAGTTGGTCAGCAGTTCATCCAGCGCTTTTTCCGACTGGCCGAGGCTTTCTTCCATGGCCCATCGGAACAGCGGTTCCATGTACGCCGGGGAATCGAGGTCGTGATAACGCTTGAGCGCCGCCGACGCCAGATACAGGTTGCTCAGCACATCACCCAGACGTGCTGACAGACGCTCGCGGCGTTTCAGCTCGCCACCCAGCAGCATCATGCTCAGGTCGGCGAGCATGGCAAACGCGGCAGCCTGACGGTTGAGGGCGCGGAAATAACCCTGGCTGAGCTTGTCTCCCGGCGCATGTTCGAAATGGCCGAAACCGAGGTTCAGCACCAGCGTGCTGGCGGCGTTGCTCACGGCAAATCCGATGTGCTTGAGCAGCAGGCCATCGAATTCCTTGAGTGCCTGATCCTTGTCCTCGCGACCGGCGAGGGCCATTTCCTTGAGCACGAACGGATGGCAGCGGATCGCGCCCTGGCCGAAGATCATCAGGTTGCGCGAAAGAATGTTTGCGCCTTCCACGGTGATGAAGATCGGCGCGCCGTTCCAGCTGCGGCCCAGGTAGTTGTTCGGGCCCATGATGATCGCCTTGCCGCCGTGCACATCCATCGCGTGACTGATGCACTCGCGACCGCGTTCGGTGAGGTGATACTTGAGAATCGCCGACAGCACCGAAGGTTTTTCGCCCAGATCCACCGCATTGGCGGTCAGCATCCGCGCGGCGTCCATCATCCAGGCGTTGCCGCCGATGCGTGCCATGGCTTCCTGAATGCCTTCGAACGCTGACAGCGGCACGTTGAACTGCTCGCGAATCTGCGCGTACTGCCCGGTCACCAGACTGGTGAACTTGGCCGCGCCGGTGCCCACTGCCGGCAGCGAGATCGAACGCCCGACCGACAGGCAGTTCATCAGCATCATCCAGCCTTTGCCGAGCATGTCCTGGCCGCCGATGAGGAAGTCCAGCGGGATGAATACGTCCTTGCCGGAGTTCGGGCCGTTCATGAACGCAGCGCCCAGTGGCAGGTGGCGGCGACCGATTTCCACGCCGGGAGTGTCGGTCGGGATCAGCGCGAGGCTGATGCCGAGGTCTTCCTTGTCACCGAGCAGGTGATCCGGGTCATAGGCCTTGAAGGCCAGTCCGAGCAGGGTCGCGACCGGGCCGAGGGTGATGTAGCGTTTTTCCCAGTTCAGGCGCAGGCCGAGGGTTTCCTGACCTTCCCATTCGCCTTTGCAGATGATCCCGGTGTCGGGCATGGCGCCAGCATCGGAGCCGGCAAGCGGGCCGGTCAAGGCGAAGCACGGAATGTCGTCGCCCCGGGCCAGCCGTGGCAGGTAATGATTGCGTTGTTCGTCGGTGCCGTAATGCAGCAGCAGTTCGGCCGGGCCGAGGGAGTTCGGTACCATCACGGTGGAGGCCAGGTCGCCGCTGCGGGTCGCCAGTTTCATCGCCACCTGGGAGTGGGCGTAAGCGGAGAAACCCTTGCCGCCGAATTCCTTGGGAATGATCAGGGCGAAGAAACCGTGTTCCTTGATGTGGGTCCAGGCTTCGGGCGGCAGGTCCATCGACTGGCCGATCTGCCAGTCGGTGACCATGGCGCAGAGCTCTTCGGTCGGGCCGTCGATGAACGCCTGTTCCTCTTCGCTCAGTTGCACCTTGGGATAGGACAGCAGCTTGTCCCAATCCGGACGGCCGCTGAACAGTTCGCCGTCCCACCACACCGTGCCGGCGTCGATCGCGTCGCGTTCGGTCTGCGACATCGGTGGCAGGGTTTTCTGGAACCAGCTGAACAGCGGCGCGGTGAAGTGTTTGCGGCGCAGGTCAGGCAACAACAGCGGGGCGGCCACCAGCGCCAGCACCACCCAGAAAATCAGCAGCAACCAGCCCGGTGCGTGGCTGAAAATCCCCATCGCCAACAGGTAAGCGGCAACGATACCCAGTGCCGGCAGCGGGGCGATGCGCCGGTGGGCCAGATACGCCACGCCGACGATCAGAACCAGTATCCACAACAACAGCATATTTAATCCTCCGTGAACCAGGGCGAACCGACCCACCAGAGCTTAGACGGCATCTGCAAAACGGGGCGGTCAGAGCAAGGTGATTGAAATCGTGGGAAACCCCGGATGTCTTTTGTAGGTTCGGTGGGCAACACGCGTGGGAAATCGTTCGCCGCTTCCGCGTCTTTGCGTGCATGTTTGGCCGAAACGTCGTTATCTCTGTGCTGAACCTCTCGCTAGACTCGGGGCTCAACCAGGAGAATGTCGTCATGCACGAGTATCTGAGCCCCGGCCGCTTCATCGATAGTGACCACCCCTCGGTGGTGGAGTTCGCCGAGCAGCACCGTGGTGCCAGCCGCGATCCGCTCGCGCAGGCGATCAGTCTTTATTACGCTGTGCGCGAGGCGGTGCGTTACAACATGTATACCTTTAGCCGCGACCCGCAGACCTTGCGCGGCAGCTATGCGCTGGCGGCGGGTGAGAGTTATTGCGTGCCCAAGGCCACGTTGCTCGCCGGTTGCGCGCGCCATTGCGGGATCCCCGCACGCATCGGTCTGGCGGATGTGAAAAATCATCTGTCGACGCCGCGTCTGCTTGAACTGCTGAGAAGCGAAGTGTTCGCCATGCATGGTTATACCGAGCTGTTTCTCAATGATCGCTGGGTGAAAGCCACACCCGCGTTCAACCAGAAGCTCTGCGAAATGTTCAATGTTGCGCCGCTGGAATTCGACGGCATGAACGACAGCGTTTTCCACCCGTACAACAGCGATGGTGCGCTGCTGATGGAGTACCTGGTCGATCACGGCCAGTTCGCCGATGTACCGGAATCTTTTTTCTTCGACCATCTGCAGAAATGTTATCCGCACCTGTTCAACGATCAGCAGACGCCACTGGCCGGTGACATGCGCGGTGATGTCGGCCGCCTCTGATCCGGCGTATGCTGCCTGCCCATTTACTGGAAAAGAGGCGGTCATGCTGAAGATCTGGGGTCGCAAGAATTCGTCGAATGTCAGAAAGCCGTTGTGGGCTGCCGAAGAGCTCGGGCTGGCCTACGAGGCCATCGATGCCGGTGGCGCGTTTGGTGTGGTCGACACGCCGGAGTACCGGGCGATGAACCCGAACGGGCGGGTGCCGGTAATTCAGGACGACGGTTTTGTGTTGTGGGAATCGAATGCCATCGTGCGTTACCTGCTGGCAAAACATGCGGCCGATACCTCGTGGTATCCGGCGGATCCGCAGACCCGCGCCACCGCTGACAAATGGATGGACTGGACGACTTCCAGTTTTGCAGGACCGTTTCGCACAGTGTTCTGGGGTGTCCTGCGTACCCCGGCAGACAAGCAGGACTGGCCGGCAATCCACGCGGCGATCAAGGAATGTGACGGCTTGCTGGCGATGGCCGATCAGGCACTGAAGCACCAGCCGTATCTGTCCGGCAATGAAATCGGCATGGGCGATATCCCGCTCGGCAGTTTCATTTATGCCTGGTTCGAGATGCCGATCGAGCGCGCGCCACAGCCGAATCTTGAAGCCTGGTACGCGCGGTTGAAGCAGCGTCCGGCGTATCAGAAAGCTGTCATGACCGCGTTGACTTAATACCTACTATCGACACACTTGACTGTACTTGTGCGGCGACGGCAAGCACCATTGCGCTCGAGCGCTGCGGTTGTCTTCCTCGCCGCCGGCCGTTTATCAGTCCTTTTTTCTTCACTGGGTGCGTAAATCCGATATGAGTTCCGCTCTGTCCATCCGGCAGCTAACCAAAACCTACGGCAACGGGTTCCAGGCCTTGAGTGGTATCGATCTGGACGTCGCCGAAGGTGACTTCTTCGCCTTGCTCGGCCCCAACGGCGCCGGCAAATCCACGACCATCGGCATTCTCTCGACCTTGGTCAACAAGACCAGCGGCACGGTGAATATCTTTGGCCACGACCTGGACAAGAACCCGGCGGCGCTCAAGCGCTCCATCGGCGTGGTACCCCAGGAATTCAACTTCAACCAGTTCGAAAAGACGTTCGACATCGTCGTGACCCAGGCCGGTTACTACGGCATTCCGGCGAAGATCGCCAAGGAGCGCGCCGAGCAGTACCTGACCCAGCTCGGCCTGTGGGACAAGCGCGATGTGCCGTCGCGTTCGCTGTCCGGCGGCATGAAGCGTCGCTTGATGATCGCCCGAGCGCTGGTGCATGAGCCGCGTCTGCTGATCCTCGACGAACCGACGGCCGGCGTCGACATCGAACTGCGTCGCTCGATGTGGACGTTCCTCACCGAACTGAACCAGAAAGGCATCACCATCATCCTCACCACCCACTACCTGGAAGAGGCTGAGCAGTTGTGCCGCAACATCGGCATCATCGACCACGGCACCATCGTCGAGAACACCAGCATGCGCCAGTTGCTCGGCCAGTTGCATGTGGAAACCTTCCTGCTGGACCTGAAGAACGGCCTGAGCGCCGCACCGCAACTGGCGGGCTATCCGGCTCGCCTGCTGGACGGCCATACCCTGGAAGTCCAGGTCGACAAGTCCATGGGCATCACCGCGTTGTTCGGCCAACTGGCCCTGCAGAACATCGAAGTGCTGAGCCTGCGCAATAAAACCAATCGCCTCGAGGAGCTGTTCGTGTCCCTGGTGGAGAAAAATCTGTCGAAGGTGGCGGTATGAGTTCCGAGCTGCGCCCCAACCTCGTTGCCCTCAACACCATCGTGTACCGCGAAGTCAGACGCTTCACCCGGATCTGGCCGCAGACCCTGCTGCCACCGGCGATCACCATGGTCCTGTACTTCGTGATCTTCGGTAACCTGATCGGTCGACAGATCGGCGACATGGGTGGCTTCACCTACATGGAGTACATCGTGCCGGGTCTGATCATGATGTCGGTGATCACCAACTCCTACGGCAACGTGGTGTCGAGCTTCTTCGGCAGCAAGTTCCAGCGCTCCATCGAAGAACTGATGGTGTCGCCGGTTTCGCCGCACACCATTCTGATCGGTTACACGATCGGTGGCGTCTTGCGAGGCCTGATGGTGGGTGTGATCGTGACGATTCTGTCGTTGTTCTTCACCCATTTGCAGGTACACCATCTCGGTGTGACGGTGCTGGTGGTGGTGCTGACGGCGACGATCTTCTCGCTGCTGGGCTTCATCAACGCCGTGTTCGCACGTAACTTCGATGACATCTCGATCATCCCGACCTTCGTGCTGACCCCGCTGACTTACCTCGGTGGCGTGTTCTATTCGATCACCTTGCTGCCGCCGTTCTGGCAGACCGTGTCGCTGGCCAACCCGGTGCTGCACATGGTCAACGCCTTCCGTTACGGCATCCTCGGTGTGTCGGATATCCGTATCGGCATCGCGATCACCTTCATGCTGGTGGCGACCGTGGTGTTGTATATCGGTTGTTCGCGGTTGCTGGTAAGCGGGCGCGGCATGCGCACCTGATCCCTGCAATGCTGCAATGAAAAACGGCCTCCCACAGTGGAGGCCGTTTTGCATTCACGCCTGACGTCTTTTCTTGCGCCGCGCCCATTGCCGGGCCACCCACCAGCGCCAGTACATCATCACCAGACAATAGGCGAGGGCGCCCAGTGCCAGCCCGACCACCACCGAACCCAGCAGGAACGGTTGCCACAAGGTCGAGAGCTCACCGCTGATCCATTCCCAGGTCAATTCATCGGGGAGGGTGCGGGCGGGCACATCCATCAGCCAGGCCCCGGCCTGGTAGGTGCAGAAGAACACCGCCGGCATGGTGATCGGATTGGTCAGCCAGACCAGACTGACGGCAATCGGCATATTGCCGCGCACCATGATCGCGAGGACGGCGGCCACCAGCATTTGCGCGGGAATCGGCAGGAACGCGGCGAACAGGCCAACGGCCATGGCGCGGGCCACCGAGTGCCGGTTGAGGTGCCAGAGGTTCGGGTCATGCAGCAACGTGCCGAGAAAGCGTAAGGATTTATGTTCCCTGATGCTCGTCGGGTCGGGCATGTAACGTTTGAATAAGCGCCGGGGCATAAGGCTTCTCGGTCGGTTAAGGCGGCAAGTATGTCTGGATTCTACGAACCGCCCATTCAGACTTTGTGACAATTGATAACGACGCACGTGCCCCGCAACCGCTATGCCTGAGGGGGGACTCTCAAGGACGGGCTTATGCGCACAGGGATGATGGCGCTGGCGGTCGGTCTGCTGGCTCCGGTTTTTTTACCGGCCTTGCCGCCGGTCGGGTTATTGCTGGTGTTGCCGTGGGTGGCGCTGATGCTGCTGCCGTTTCGCAGCTATCCACTGGCGTTTTTACTGCTTGGATTCACATGGGCGGGTTTCAGCGCGCAGCTGGCGTTGAATGATCGACTGCCTTCCCGGCTGGATGGCGAAACGCGCTGGGTGGAAGGGCGGGTCGTCGGCTTGCCGCAGAATGCCGAGGGCGTCGTGCGCTTCGAACTGGCCGATGCGCGCTCGCGTCACGAGAAACTGCCATCGCTGATGCGTCTGGCGTGGTACGCCGGGCCTGAGGTCAAAAGTGGCGAACGGTGGCGACTGGCGGTCAAGCTCAAGCGCCCCGGTGGTCTGCTCAATCCGGATGCGTTCGATTACGAAGCCTGGCTGCTGGCGCAACGCATCGGCGCTACCGGGACGGTGAAGGATGGCGAGCGCCTGGCGCCGGCTCATTGGGCTTGGCGCGACAGCATCCGTCAGCGCCTGCTGGCGGTGGATGCTCAGGGACGCAACGGAGCCCTGGCCGCGTTGGTGCTCGGCGATGGCTCGGGACTCAGTCGCGAAGACTGGCAGATCTTGCAGGACACCGGCACTGTGCACCTGCTGGTGATTTCCGGTCAACACATCGGGCTGTTGGCGGCGTTGATGTATGCGCTGGTCGCCGGGCTGGCGCGGGTCGGGATCTGGCCGTTGCGTTGGCCCTGGCTGCCCTGGGCGTGCGGTCTGGCGTTCGCGGCGGCGCTGGGTTACGGCCTGCTGGCCGGATTCGACGTGCCAGTGCGGCGGGCCTGCGTGATGGTTGCGCTGGTGTTGTTGTGGCGTTTGCGTTTTCGCCACCTCGGTGCGTGGTGGCCGTTGCTGCTGGCCTTCAACGGCGTGTTGTTAATGGATCCGCTGGCCAGTCTGCGTCCGGGGTTGTGGCTGTCCTTTATCGCGGTCGCCGTGCTGATCTTTACCTTCGGCGGCCGTCTGGGGCCGTGGCGCTGGTGGCAGACCTGGACGCGCGCGCAGTGGCTGATCGCGATCGGCTTGTGCCCGGTGCTGGTGGCGCTGAGCCTGCCGATCAGTCTCAGTGGGCCACTGGCCAATCTGCTGGCGGTGCCGTGGGTCAGTTTCGCGGTACTGCCGCCGGCGTTGCTGGGGACATTGCTGCTGCCGATCCCCTATGTCGGCGAAGGGCTGCTGTGGCTGGCCGGTGGACTGATCGATGGATTGTTCCGGGCACTGGCCCTGATTGCCGGGCGTTGGCCAGCGTGGGTGCCGACGACGATGGAGTGGTGGGTCTGGGCGCTGGGAGGTCTTGGTGCTTTGTTGTTATTGCTCCCCCGAGGCGTTCCCTTGCGTCCCTTGGGCTGGCCGTTGCTGCTGGTGCTGGCATTTCCGCCCCGGGAACGTCTGGCCGAAGGCGTGGCCGATGTCTGGCAACTGGATGTCGGCCAGGGGTTGGCGATTCTGATCCGCACCCGGCATCACACCTTGCTGTACGACAGCGGCCCGCGTTTCGGCGATTTCGACCTCGGTGAGCGAGTGGTGCTGCCGGCGTTACGCAAGCTGGGCGTGGAACACCTCGATCTGATGCTGCTCAGCCATGCCGATGCCGATCACGCGGGTGGCGCACTCGCCGTGGCAAAAGGATTGCCGGTCCGCCGGGTCATCAGCGGCGATCCGCCGGGGCTGCCCGAAGCGCTGAACGCTGAGGCCTGTGAAAGTGGCCGGCAATGGCAGTGGGACGGCGTTGCCTTTCATCTATGGCAATGGGCCGACGCCCATGACAGCAACCAACGTTCCTGTGTGTTGCAGATCGAAGCCAACGGCGAGCGGTTGCTGCTGACCGGTGACATCGACAGCGCCGCCGAACGGGACCTGCTCAACAGCGCGCTGGCAGTTCAAACCCAATGGCTGCAAGCCCCCCATCACGGCAGCCGCAGTTCCTCATCGATGGCCTTGCTCAAGGCTTTGCAGCCTCAGGCCGTGCTGATTTCCCGAGGGCAGGGCAATTCGTTCGGCCATCCGCACCCGACGGTCATTGCCCGCTACCGCAAACAGGGCATACACATCCATGACAGCGCCGAGCAGGGCGCCATTCATCTGCAACTGGGGCGGTTTCAGCCGGCCCGGTCGATGCGTCAACAACGCCGCTTCTGGCGCGCCCCGCCGTTGCCGGGGGCGGAGTACCGTTGAGCACGGTCGTCGGGGCGACGGGTCTTTATCGCGAACCGGTATGGTAAAGTGGCGCACTTTTTCGAGGGGGCTGTCACTGTGTGGGAATTGGTCAAATCCGGCGGCTGGATGATGTTGCCGATCATTCTGAGTTCCATCGCCGCCATGGCGATCGTCGCCGAGCGCCTGTGGACCCTGCGCGCCAGTCGCGTCACCCCTGAGCATCTGCTGGGTCAGGTCTGGGTCTGGATCAAGGACAAGCAGCTCAACAAGGAAAAACTCAAGGAATTGCGCGCCAACTCGCCGCTGGGGGAAATCCTCGCCGCGGGCCTGGCCAACTCCAAGCATGGTCGCGAGATCATGAAGGAGTGCATCGAAGAGGCCGCCGCCCGGGTCATCCACGAGCTGGAACGGTACGTCAACGCGCTGGGCACCATCGCCGCCATGTCGCCGTTGCTCGGTCTGCTGGGTACGGTGCTGGGCATGATCGACATCTTCAGCGCCTTCACCGGCTCCGGCATGACCACCAACGCTTCGGTGCTGGCCGGCGGTATTTCCAAGGCATTGATCACCACTGCTGCGGGCCTGATGGTCGGTATTCCGGCGGTGTTCTTCCACCGTTTCCTGCAACGCCGCATCGATGAACTGGTGGTGGGCATGGAGCAGGAAGCGATCAAACTGGTGGAAGTGGTGCAGGGCGACCGTGACGTCGATCTGGCCGGGGAAAAAGCGTGAAATTCCGTCGCAAACCCCGGGAAACCATCGACATCAACCTCGCGTCGCTGATTGACGTGGTGTTCATCCTGTTGCTGTTTTTCGTCGTGACCACCACCTTCACCCGCGAAACCCAGCTGCGCGTCGATCTGCCGGAAGCGGTCAGCGGCTCGCCGGCCGAGGACCAGCAGGTCAAGCAACTGGACGTGGCCATCAGCGCCGAAGGCGTGTTCTCGGTGAACAACAAGATTCTGCCGAAGAACGACCTGGCGACCCTGATGGAAGCCATGCAGAAAGAAGCCAACGGCGACACCAATATGCCGTTGTCGATCAGTGCTGACGGCAAGACTCAGCATCAATCCGTGATCACCGCCATGGACGCGGCCGGCAAGCTCGGTTTCAGCCATCTGCGCATGACCACGGTCGAGGCGGCGCCCAAATCCTGATGGCCATGTCCGATCGTCTGCTCGCCGCGTGGTATCAGGGGCACCCGGCCCTGACGCTGTTGCGGCCGCTGGAGTGGCTGTACCGCCGCGTCGTGGCCGGCAAGCGTCAGCGTTTTCTCGACGGCGAGGGTGATATCTATCAGTCGCCGGTGCCGGTGATCGTGGTTGGCAACATCACCGTCGGTGGCACCGGCAAGACGCCGATGATCCTGTGGCTGATCGAGCACTGCCGACGCCACGGGCTGCGGGTCGGGGTGGTCAGCCGTGGCTATGGCGCCAAACCGGCGCAATTGCCGTGGCGGGTCGAAGCTGACCAGACTGCCGACATCGCCGGCGACGAACCTTTACTGATCGTGCAGCGCACCGGCGTACCGCTGATGATCGACCCCGATCGCAGCGCCGCCGTCAGAGCCCTGCTGGACAGCGAGCCGCTGGACCTGATCCTGTCCGATGACGGCATGCAGCATTACCGCCTCGCGCGGGATCTGGAACTGGTGCTGATCGACGCCGCCCGTGGCCTTGGCAACCAGCGTTGCCTGCCTGCTGGCCCCCTGCGCGAACCGGCCGAGCGCCTGCAAAGCGTTGACGGTGTGCTGTTCAACGGCGCCCTTGAGGATCGCGACGGCGGTTTCGCTTTCCGCCTCAAACCGTCGGCGCTGGTCAATCTGCGCAGCGGCGAACGCCGGCCGCTCGATCATTTTTCGCCCGGTCAGGCCGTGCACGCGGTGGCCGGGATCGGCAACCCGCAACGTTTCTTCAATACCCTCGAAGCGCTAGACTGGCGACCTGTGCCCCACGCGTTTGCCGACCACGCCGAATACAGCGTGCAGGCCTTGAGTTTCACGCCGTCATTGCCAGTGGTGATGACTGAGAAGGACGCGGTGAAGTGCCGCGACTTCGCCGCCGATGACTGGTGGTACCTGGCGGTCGATGCCGTGCCGTCGCCGGCCTTCGTGGCCTGGTTTGACACGCAGTTGATGCGCCTGTTGCCGGATCGTCTTTTGCCTTAATCCGTTTTTATCCAGGGAATGTTCATGGACACCAAATTGCTCGACATCCTCGCCTGCCCGATCTGCAAAGGCCCGCTCAAGCTCAGCGCCGACAAGACCGAACTGATCAGCAAGGGCGCCGGCCTGGCGTACCCGATCCGCGACGGCATCCCGGTCATGCTGGAAAGCGAAGCCCGCACCCTGACCACCGACGAGCGTCTGGATAAATGACCACCGCCTTCACCGTTGTCATCCCGTCGCGCTACGCCTCGACCCGTCTGCCGGGCAAGCCGCTGCTGGACATCGCCGGCAAGCCGATGATCCAGCACGTCTGGGAACAGGCGAGCAAAAGCAGCGCCAGCCGTGTGGTCGTGGCGACCGACGATGCGCGCATTGTCGAGGCCTGCAAGGCCTTCGGCGCCGAAGTGGTGCTGACCCGTGAAGATCACAACTCCGGCACTGACCGTCTGGCCGAAGTGGCTGCGAAGCTGGGTCTGGAGCCGGATGCCATCGTGGTCAACGTGCAGGGTGACGAGCCGCTGATCCCGCCGAGCGTGATCGATCAGGTCGCCGCCAACCTCGCGGCCCACACCGAAGCGCGCATGGCCACCTTGGCCGAGCCCATCGAAGACGTGGAAACCCTGTTCAACCCGAACGTGGTCAAGGTTGTCAGCGACCTCAACGGTCTGGCGCTGACCTTCAGTCGCGCGACCCTGCCATGGGCCCGCGATGCGTTCGCCAAGAGCCGCGATGTGCTGCCGGAAGGCGTGCCGTATCGTCGTCACATCGGCATTTATGCCTACCGCGCAGGCTTCCTTCAGGACTTCGTGAGCTGGGGGCCGTGCTGGCTGGAAAACACCGAATCCCTCGAGCAGCTGCGTGCCCTGTGGCACGGCGTGCGGATTCACGTGGCTGACGCGTTGATCGCGCCGCCGACCGGAGTCGACACCGCCGAAGACCTCGAGCGCGTCCGTCGCCTGCTGGAGGCCTGATGCGCGTTCTGTTTGTGTGCCTGGGCAACATCTGCCGTTCTCCCACCGCCGAAGGTGTGTTGCGCCACAAGTTGCGTGAAGCGGGGCTGGCGGATCAGGTCGAAGTGGCCTCCGCCGGCACCGGCGACTGGCACGTCGGCAATCCGCCGGACAAGCGCAGTCAGGCTGCGGCCAAATTGCGCGGTTATGACCTGTCGGCGCAACGCGCCCAGCAGGTCAGCCGCGCCGATTTCGCCAGCTACGACCTGATCCTCGCCATGGACAACAGCAACCTGCGCAACCTCAAGGCCTTGCAACCGTCCACCGGCAAGGCCGAACTGGATCTGTTCCTGCGCCGCTATGCAGGCGTGGTCGACGAGGTGCCGGATCCGTATAACGACGGCGATCAGGGCTTCGAGCAGGTGCTGGATCTGATCGAGCGTGCCTGCGATCAGCTGTTGATTGAAGTGAAGGGGCGGTTATGAGTTTGCAGGTACAGCCGCAGGTTTCCCTGAAACCCTTCAACACCTTCGGCGTCGACGTTCGCGCGCAGCTGTTTGCCGAAGCCCACAGTGACGCCGATGTGCGCGAAGCCCTGGCTTACGCGACTTCCCACGACGTGCCGTTGCTGGTGATCGGTGGCGGCAGCAATCTGTTGCTCACGGCGGACATCCCGGCGCTGGTGCTGCGCATGGCCACCCGTGGCATTCGCGTCCTTAGCGACGACGGCAATCGTGTGGTGATCGAAGCCGAAGCCGGCGAGCCGTGGCACCCGTTCGTGCAGCACACGCTGGCGCAGGGTTTTTCCGGGCTGGAGAATCTCAGTCTGATCCCCGGCACTGTCGGCGCGGCGCCGATGCAGAACATCGGAGCCTACGGGGTTGAGATCAAGGATGTGTTCGCCGGCCTGACGGCGCTGGATCGCCAGACCGGCGAGCTGCGCGACTTCAGCCTGGAAGAATGCAACTTCGCCTACCGCGACAGCGTGTTCAAGCAGCAGCCGGGTCGTTGGCTGATCCTGCGAGTGCGCTTCGCACTGGATCGAGTCGCGCATCTGCACCTTGAATACGGCCCGGTGCGGCAGCGCCTGACCGAACAGGGCATCGAGCAGCCGACGCCGACGGATGTCAGCCGCGCCATTTGCAGCATCCGCAGTGAAAAACTGCCGGATCCGGCGGTGCTCGGCAATGCCGGCAGTTTCTTCAAGAACCCGCTGGTGTCGGCGGACGTGGTCGCACAGATCAAGGCGCAACACCCGGATCTTGTGGCGTACGCGCAACCGGACGGGCAGATGAAGCTGGCGGCCGGCTGGTTGATCGAGCGCGCCGGCTGGAAAGGTTTCCGTGAGGCCGATGCCGGCGTGCATAAATTGCAGGCGCTGGTGCTGGTCAACTACGGCGCGGCGACCGGGCTGCAATTGCTCGATCTGGCCCAGCGCATCCAGAAAGACATTTCAGAACGTTTCAATGTCGAGCTGGAAATGGAGCCCAATCGCTATTGAGGCTACGCTTTCAAGGCTGAACCCAAAGCCCTGCACTATTTAAAAAGTGCAGGGCTTTTTTGTTAATCGCGGGTTAACGTAGCCAGCTAACGATACCAGTCATTTGCTCCACCAAAGGCCCGGTGCAGACGTTCCCGTCGGCACAAGAGAGCCTGATTAGCCTGAGCCGATCTGCGCGAACCACCACCGTCCCTGCGGTGGCAGATGGCTCGACCCCATAACCTCCATGAATATGCGGGCGTGCCCATGATTACCCTGAAACTCAACGGTCAAGACCATCCACTCGATGTCACCGAGGACATGCCGCTGTTGTGGGCGATCCGTGACGTCGCCGGTTACAACGGCACCAAATTCGGCTGCGGCATGGGCCTCTGCGGTGCGTGCACCATTCATATCGACGGCGCGCCGGCGCGCAGTTGCATCACCCCGATCGGTTCGGTGGTCGGGCAGAACGTGACCACCATCGACAACCTGCATGCCGACCCGGTCGGTCAGATCGTCCAGCAAGCCTGGCTCGACACGGCTGTGGCCCAATGCGGTTACTGCCAGGGTGGGCAGATCATGTCCGCCACCGCGTTGCTCAAGACCAACCCGAACCCGAGCGATGAGCAGATCGAAGAGGCGATGGTCGGCAACATCTGCCGCTGCGGCACCTACAACCGGATCAAGACCGCGATCCGTCAGGCATCCACTCACCTGAAGGAGGCCAAGGCATGAGCCGTCTACCGAACGATTTCGCCCTGAGCAACCTGAGTCGCCGGGGCTTCCTCAAGGGCGTCGGCGCCACCGGCGCGCTGGTGCTGGCGGCGAGCTGGGGCTGGCAGGATGCGCTGGCCGAAGACAAGCCGAAGCAGTTCGGCGCCGACGGCATGCCCAACGGCTGGATCGACGATCCGAAGGTCTACGTCAGTATTGCCGCTGACGGCACGGTGACCGTGGTCTGCAACCGTTCGGAAATGGGCCAGGGCGTGCGCACCAGCCTGACCATGGTGGTCGCCGATGAACTGGAAGCCGACTGGGCGCACGTCAAGGTTCAGCAGGCGCCGGGTGATGAAGTGCGCTTCGGCAACCAGGACACCGACGGCTCGCGCAGCATGCGTCACTGGTACGAACCGATGCGCCGTTGCGGCGCCGCCGCGCGGACCATGCTGGAGCAGGCCGCTGCTGCGCAGTGGAAGGTGCCGGTCGGCGAATGCCGCGCGCAACTGCATAAAGTCATTCACACACCGTCCGGGCGCGAGCTGGGTTACGGTGAGCTGGCCGCTGCGGCCAGTGCGTTGATGGCGCCGGCCCGTGACAGCCTGCGGCTCAAGCAGCCGTCGGAATTCCGCTACATCGGCAAGGAAGGCACCAAGGCCATCGACGGTGCCGACATCGTCAATGGTCGCGCGGTGTACGGCGCCGACGTGCATTTCGACGGCATGCTGTTCGCGGTCATTGCGCGTCCGGCGGTTTACGGCGGCAAGGTTAAATCAGTGGACGACAGCGCCGCGCTGAAAGTGCCGGGCGTACTCAAAGTCATCCAGATCGAACCCCGGCCATTGCCTTCGGAATTCCAGCCGTTGGGTGGCGTGGCCGTGGTGGCCAGCAACACCTGGGCGGCATTGAAGGGCCGCGAAGCGCTGAAAATCGAGTGGGACGATGGCCCGAACGCCACTTATGACTCGGTCGCCTATCGCAAGGAGATCGAAGCCGCTTCGCTGAAACCGGGCAAAGTCGTGCGCAATACCGGCGATATCGACAAGGCCATCGGCAGTGCAGCCAGCGCGCTGGAAGCCTCTTATTACTTGCCGCATCTGGCCCAGGCACCGATGGAGCCGATGGTCGCCATCGCCCGTTACAAGGATGGCACCTGCGAGGCGTGGGCACCGAGCCAGGCGCCGCAGGTTACCCGCGAGCGGATCGCCGAACGCCTGGGACTGCCGTTCGATAATGTGACCTTCAATGTCACGCTGTTGGGCGGTGGTTTCGGCCGCAAGTCCAAACCGGACTTCGTCGTTGAAGCTGCCGTTCTCGCCAAGGAATTTCCTGGCAAGGCAGTGCGCGTGCAGTGGACCCGGGAAGACGACATCCACAACTCGTATTTCCACACCGTGTCCGCCGAATACCTCAAGGCCGGCGTGGGCAAGGACGGCTTGCCGTCCGCCTGGTTGCACCGCACGGTGGCGCCGAGCATCACGGCGCTGTTTGCGCCGGGCATGAATCACGAAGCTGCGTTCGAGCTGGGCATGGGCTTTACCAACATGGCCTACGCGATTCCCAACGTGCGCCTGGAAAACCCTGAAGCCACGGTGCATACGCGGGTGGGCTGGTATCGCTCGGTGTCGAACATTCCCCATGGTTTTGCGATCCAGAGCTTCGTCGACGAACTGGCGCACAAGGCCAAGGAAGATCCGCTCAAGTACCAGATCAAGTTGCTCGGCCCTGATCGACAGATCGACCCGCGTACGCTCAGTGAAGAATGGAACTATGGCGAATCCCCCGAGCGTTATCCGATCGACACCGGGCGCATGCGCACCGTGCTGGAAACGGCAGCCAAGGCGGCGGGGTGGGGGCGTCAATTGCCCAAGGGCCGTGGTCTCGGATTGGCCGTGCATTACAGCTTCGTCACCTACGTGGCGGCGGTGATCGAAGTCGAGGTCAAGGACGACGGTACGCTGATCGTGCACAAGGCCGATATCGCTGTGGATTGCGGCCCGCAGATCAATCCCGAGCGGATCCGTTCGCAGTTCGAAGGCGCCTGTGTGATGGGCCTGGGCAACGCCGTGTGGGGTGAAATCAGCTTCAAGGACGGCAAGGTGCAGCAAGACAACTTCCATATGTATGAAGTGGCGCGCATGTCGCTGGCGCCGAAGGAAGTCGCGGTGCATCTGGTGACGCCGCCGGGCGAGGTGCCGCTGGGCGGTGTCGGTGAGCCTGGCGTGCCGCCGATTGCGCCGGCACTGTGCAACGCGATCTTCGCCGCCACCGGTCAGCGCATCCGTAACCTGCCGGTGCGTTACCAGTTGCAGGGCTGGCAAAAGGCGCAAGCGTGATGGACAGCGCCGATCTCAATGTCCTGCGCAGCGTGCTCGAATGGCGCCGCGCCGGGCAGCGGGTAGTGTTGTTTTCGGTGGTGCAGACCTGGGGCACCGCACCCCGGGCGCCCGGCGCGATGCTGGCGTTGCGCGAAGATGGCGTGGTGATCGGTTCGGTGTCCGGCGGTTGCGTCGAGGACGATCTGATCGCCCGGCTGCACGATGGGCGGATTTCCGCCAACGGGCCGCCGGTGCAGTTGATCACCTACGGCGTAACGCAGGAAGAAGCCGCGCGCTTCGGCCTGCCTTGCGGAGGCACCCTGCGCCTGACCGAGGAACGGGTCGGCGATCCGGCGTGGGTCGCCGAGTTGCTGGATCGCTGCGAGGCCCATGAAATCGTCGCGCGTGAGCTGAACATCGGCACTGGCGAGGTGGTGTTGCGACCCGCCAGCAAGACTGACACCTTGAGTTTCGACGGCCAGACCCTGCGTGCCATTTGCGGCCCGCGCTGGCGCCTGCTGTTGATCGGCGCCGGGCAGTTGTCGCGGTATGTGGCCGAGATGGCGCGGCTGCTGGATTTCGAAGTGCTGATCTGTGATCCGCGTACCGAGTTCGTCTATGGCTGGGAAGAGCAGCATGGTCGGTTTGTCCCCGGCATGCCCGACGAGGCGGTGCTGAATATCCAGACCGATGAGCGCACGGCGATTGTCGCGCTGACTCACGATCCACGGCTGGATGACATGGCGCTGCTCACGGCGCTCGATTCCAAAGCGTTCTATGTCGGTGCGCTCGGCTCGCGGGTCAACAGCATCAAGCGTCGGGAAAATCTCGCTGAGCTAGGCTTGTCAGAAGCGGCTATCGCCCGTTTGCACGGGCCGATCGGTTTGCATATCGGCAGCCATTCCCCGGCGGAAATCGCCTTGTCGCTGTTGGCGGAAATCGTCGCGATCAAGAATGGTGTCGAGCTCAAGCAGAAGAAAACAGTGGAGAGTGTATGAGCCGATCCATCGGAGTGATTGTGCTGGCGGCGGGCGAGGGCAGTCGCTTTCGCGAAGTGGCGGGTGCCGACAAGGACAAGTTGCTGGCCGATTGCACCGGGCGTGATGGCGCGGTGCGTTCGGTGATCGAGCAGGTGTTGGTCAACTTGCCGGCGAGTCTCGATCAGCGAGTGCTGGTGACGACCGAGGCGCGGCCGCAGGCGATGCGCATGGCGCAGGCTTACGGGTGTGACATTGTCTCGATCGAGACCACGGGAATGGGCGACAGCATCGCGGCCGGTGTCGCGGCTTGCCCGGATGTCGATGGCTGGCTGATTGTGCTTGGGGATATGCCGTTCATCCTGCCGTCGAGTATTGAGCGGGTCGTGGCGGCGATTGCCGAGGATGCGGTCAGCGTGCCGACGTTGAACGGTGACTATGGGCATCCGGTCGGGTTTGGTCGCTCGTTCGCAACCGGGCTGATGGCTTTGTCGGGTGACCGGGGCGCGCGACCGTTGTTTGCCCAAGCTCGGGTGATTGAAGTCGCGGTGGATGATCCGGGTGTGTCGTGGGATATCGACGTGCCGGATGCGCTGGTTTTCCCGCCATCCTGATGAAACCTTGAGGCATAAAAAAGCCCCGTCTGGATCACCAGGCGGGGCTTTTTATTGGCGTTTGTCTCGTCCTGAATAAGGTTTACACCTGTTTCAGGACTAGACAGTTTGGAATCAGACGAGGGGTTTAGGCTCGTGTTCTTTTTCCTGGGCCTCTTCGTGTTGCTCGACCGCTTCCTGAACGGAGCGTGGTGCTTCGGCAATCACGGCTTCAACGGCAACTTCTTCAGCGACCGGGGCAGGAGTTGCTTCGACCACTTCGGCAACCACTGGCTCGGCAGCGACTGGAGCCGCAGCGGCAGCCAGTTCGGCTTCCTTCTGCAGACGCTCTTCTTCACGCTTGCGGCGACGCACTTCACGCGGGTCGTTCGGTGCGCGGCCACTTGGGGTCAGGGCGCTGACCGGAGCAGCTTCAACCACTGGCGCTGGTGCTTCGGCTACTACTGGCGCTTCAACCACAGGGGCCTCAACAACCGGTGCCGGTTCAGCAACAACTACTGGCTCGGCAGCCTTGGCTTCTTCAACAACAGGCGCTTCAACCACTGGCGCTGGAGTTTCAGCGACAGCCGGCTCGGCGACCCAGTTGAATGCGGTCTGTTCTTCACGAACTTCACGCACGGTTTCGCTCACGGTTTCAGCGACGGTTTCGACAACCGACTCTTCAACAACGACTGGTGCTTCGAAGGTCACTGCTGGTTCGGCAGCCGCTTCAACCTGAGGCTGAGCTTCGCGAACCGGAGCCACTTCGACTTCAGGAGCAGCAACTGCTTCTACCGGAGTGGTTGCTTCAACAACCGGTGCTTCAACCGGAGCAGTTTCCAGAGTGGCAGCGGTAGCGCGTTCAGCTTGCTCGTGGGCCTGAGCTTCGGCTGGGGCGCTGATCACGGTGCTGGCAACAGCAGCGGTCACAGCCAGACCAGCGGCCAGATCGGCAGTGCTTGGCGCTTGAGCGTTTTCGCCGGACTCGGATTCTTCCGAACCTTCAATCACGTTGCCGTTGGCATCACGCTGACGCTCGCGACGGTTGCTGCGACGACGCTGACCACGGGAGCGGCGGCGTGGACGATCGCCTTCGGCGTTCTCCGAACCGTCTTCCGGCAGTTGCTCTTCGTTGGTGGTGATTTCTTCTTCAGCGACGGCAGCAGCGGCCTGTTCGGCGCGCGGTTGACGCTCTTCACGCGGAGGACGTGGCGCACGTTCTTCACGCGGCTGACGGGCCGGACGCTCTTCAGCGGTGGCGGCAGCAGCAACGGCCGGGGCGGCATCCAGAGGCTCGCGCAGTTCACGTACGCGTTCTTCACGCTCGCCACGTGGCTTGCGGTCTTCACGCGGAGCACGTGGTGCACGTTCTTCACGAGGAGCGCGCGGTGCGCGTTCTTCGCGGGCTACCGGTGCTTCGTCACGGGATTCGCGTGGCTCGCGGACCTCACGTGGTTCGCGCGGCTGACGCTCTTCACGCGGCTCGCGTGGGGCGCGCTCTTCACGCGGTGCACGTTCTTCGCGCGGTTTGCGTTCTTCATCGCGGCGACCGTTACGGTTGCGGCTCTGCTGACGACCGTTGCGACGCTCTTCGTTGCGGGCCGGACGCTCGGTGGCAGGTTTTTCAACCACAACCGGAGCAACTGGCTCTTCCTTGGTGGCGAACAGGCTGACCAGCGACTTCACCAGGCCTTTGAACAGGCTTGGCTCTGGCGCGGCAACCGGAGCAGGTGCCGGGGCTGGCGCGGCGACTTCGGTCGGCACCGGAGCGTTGGCGCGGGCCGGAGCAGTCTTGACCGCGGCTTCCTGGCGAACCAGGGTGCGGGTCGCGGCGGCTGGCTGGACGTCTTCGACATCGGCAGCAGCGGCAGCGATTTCGTAGCTGGACTGGTTGGTCGCGGCTTCCGGGCTGTCATCACGCAGACGCTGAACTTCGAAATGCGGGGTTTCGAGGTGATCGTTCGGCAGGATGACGATGCGGGCGCGAGTGCGCAGTTCGATCTTGGTGATCGAGTTGCGTTTTTCGTTGAGCAGGAACGCGGCCACCGGGATCGGCACTTGAGCGCGAACTTCGGCGGTGCGGTCTTTCAGGGCTTCTTCTTCGATCAGGCGCAGGATCGCCAAGGACAGCGATTCGACGTCACGAATGATGCCGGTGCCGCTGCAGCGCGGGCAGACGATGCCGCTGCTTTCGCCCAGCGAAGGACGCAGGCGCTGACGGGACATTTCCAGCAGGCCGAAGCGCGAGATGCGACCGATCTGCACGCGAGCGCGGTCGGCTTCCAGGCATTCGCGGACTTTCTCTTCCACGGCGCGCTGGTTCTTGGCAGGGGTCATGTCGATGAAGTCGATGACGATCAGGCCGCCGATGTCGCGCAGGCGCAACTGACGGGCGATTTCTTCGGCTGCTTCAAGGTTGGTCTGCAGGGCGGTTTCTTCGATGTCGCTGCCTTTGGTGGCGCGCGCCGAGTTGATGTCGATGGACACCAGGGCTTCGGTCGGATCGATGACGATGGAGCCGCCGGACGGCAGTTCGACGACGCGCTGGAAGGCGGTCTCGATCTGGCTTTCGATCTGGAAACGGTTGAACAGCGGAACGCTGTCTTCGTACAGCTTGATCTTGCTGGCGTACTGCGGCATCACCTGGCGGATGAAGGTCAGGGCTTCGTCCTGGGCTTCAACGCTGTCGATCAGCACTTCGCCGATGTCCTGGCGCAGGTAATCGCGGATGGCGCGGATGATCACGTTGCTTTCCTGGTAGATCAGGAACGGCGCGGAACGATCCAGCGAGGCTTCTTTGATGGCGGTCCAGAGTTGCAGCAGGTAATCGAGGTCCCACTGCATTTCTTCGCTGCTGCGGCCAAGGCCGGCAGTGCGCACGATCAGACCCATGTCGGCCGGAGCGACCAGACCGTTCAGCGCTTCACGCAGTTCGTTGCGCTCTTCGCCTTCGATGCGACGGGAGATGCCGCCGGCACGCGGGTTGTTCGGCATCAGAACGAGGTAACGACCGGCCAGGCTGATGAAGGTGGTCAGGGCTGCGCCCTTGTTGCCACGTTCTTCTTTTTCGACCTGAACGATGACTTCCTGGCCTTCGCTCAGGACGTCCTTGATGTTGACGCGGCCTTCAGGGGCTTTCTTGAAGTATTCGCGGGAGATTTCTTTGAGGGGCAGGAAGCCGTGGCGCTCGGAGCCGAAATCGACAAAGGCAGCCTCAAGGCTTGGTTCGATGCGAGTGATGCGGCCTTTATAGATGTTGGCCTTTTTCTGCTCGCGTGCACCGGATTCGATGTCCAGGTCGTAGAGGCGCTGGCCATCTACCAGTGCAACACGCAACTCTTCGGGTTGAGTTGCGTTAATCAGCATTCTTTTCATGTAGTACCGTCGGTTTCCGGGCTGCCGGAAACGGCGTTCGGCACACACGACTTCTCACGGTCGGTGTCAGGTGCGTCGGGAGTGGTTGGCCATTCCCGTGTCCAGCGATGTCCGGCCAATTGGGCCGTTATCGCGACGTACGCGTCCTGCTTGCTGTGGCTACTTAAGCACTCAGTCAGGAGGAGGAATCAACCGGTGGCTGTGGACGAGATGAAGCGTCTTGAGAAAGCCTGTTGCTACACAGTCCAGCGGTTGTGCATCTCCACCCTACACGTATCCCTGATAATTCGGGTGCTGCCGCGCGCAGAATCCGCAGCGGGTTGGCATTTACCGTGAGCTCCGAAAGGGGAGGTCACGCATCATGGCTAATTCAGGCGGTGTTTCCGGAGTCTTCGCTCGGGGTCATCCGCGGCTGACTGCACTTTGTGAACTGGCCGTGAATATGGCTCGCGTGGCGAGTCAAAACTCTGCTTTGCGGCGTGATTCAGGCCTCATGTCACCTGCGCTTGTTACAGCTGCAAACTCCACCGTTACGTAGCAAAAGCCCCGTAGGACGGCCTCGCGTCCTGGTGAATTGCGTTGGTCAGGGCCGGTTTTTGACCGTGGTTCCGCTGTCCAGGCCGCTTTTGGCGGCGTTCGCGACTATAGCAGCAATGATTAAGTGCTTCAATTCCATAAAAAATTGTTATCATCGGCGCCATGACGACTACTGCCCCTTCGACTCCAGGCGTTCAACTGCTTGAGGTCTCGCCGGAATATGCCGGCCAACGAATCGACAATTTCCTCCTCGCCCGGCTCAAAGGCGTGCCCAAGACCTTGATTTACCGCATTTTGCGCAAAGGCGAAGTGCGTGTGAACAAAGGTCGGATCAAGCCCGAATACAAGCTGCAGGCCGGCGACATCGTGCGCGTGCCACCCGTGCGCGTGCCTGAGCGTGACGAACCGGTGCCTTTGGCCCAAGGCCTGTTGCAGCGCCTGGAAGCCTCGATTGTCTACGAAGACAAGGCCCTGATCGTGATCAACAAGCCCGCCGGCATTGCGGTTCACGGTGGCAGCGGCCTGAATTACGGCGTTATCGAAGCCTTTCGTCAGTTGCGCCCCGATGCCAAGGAGCTCGAGCTGGTTCACCGTCTCGATCGCGACACCTCCGGCCTGCTGATGATCGCCAAGAAGCGCAGCATGTTGCGCCACTTGCATGCCGCGTTGCGCGGTGACGGTGTCGATAAACGCTACATGGCGCTGGTTCGCGGCAACTGGGCAACCTCGATCAAGCAGGTCCGTGCGGCGCTCGGCAAGAGCAATCTGCGCTCCGGTGAGCGGATGGTCGAGGTTGACGAGGAGGAGGGCAAGGAGTCTGTGACCGTGTTCAAGGTCCTGCGTCGCTTTGGCGATTTTGCCACTCTGATCGAAGCCAAACCGATCACCGGTCGTACGCACCAGATCCGCGTCCACACGTTGCACGCCGGGCATTGCATTGCGGGTGACACCAAATACGGCGATGACGATTTCAGTAAGGAAATCCGTGATCTGGGCGGCAAGCGCCTGTTCCTTCACGCCTACATGCTGACCGTGCCGCTGCCCGATGGCGGTGAACTCAAGTTGCAGGCACCGGTCGATGAGATGTGGGCCAAGACTGTGGAGCGATTGAGTGCGCCCATCTGATTACAAACTGCTGATTTTCGATTGGGACGGCACGCTCGCCGATTCCATTCATCGGATTGTCGAGGCGATGCACTCGGCATCCGGACGTTCAGGTTTTGAGTTGCGTGATGATTTTGCCGTCAAAGGCATCATCGGGCTGGGCTTGCCCGAGGCGATCCGCACCTTGTATCCGGAAATCAGCGATGCCGAAATGACCTTGTTCCGCGAGTATTACGCGGATCACTACATCGCTGCAGAAGCGGTGCCTTCGCCGTTGTTCGAAGGTGTAGTCGAGTCGATGGCGTCTTTTCGCGAGCAGGGCTATCACCTGGCTGTCGCGACCGGCAAGAATCGTCGCGGGCTGGATCGGGTGCTCAGGGCCAATGGTTGGGAAGATTATTTCGATATCACCCGCGCTGCCGATGAAACTGCAAGCAAGCCGCACCCTCTGATGCTGGAGCAGATCCTTGCGCATTGCGGTGTGCGTGCCGAACAGGCGCTGATGGTTGGTGACTCGTCCTTCGATCTGCTGATGGCGCGCAATGCGGGGATGGATTCGGTGGCGGTCAGTTATGGCGCGCAATCGATCGAATCACTGCAGCAGTTCGAGCCGCGACTGTCGATCGACCATTTTTCCGAATTGCACGCCTGGCTGGGGAAGCAGGCTTAATACGTTTTTGCTGGGGTGGATGGCATGACCGACGAATGGAAAGCACCGGCCAAGGCAACTGCCGACGACGGTGATGCGAAAAGCTGGAAGCTGCTGGAAAAGACCCTGCTGGCTGGCGTGCAGGAACAGCGTCGTTCGCGGCGCTGGGGCATCTTCTTCAAGTTGCTGACCTTTGTTTATCTGTTTGTTGCGCTGATCCTGTTCACGCCGTTGATGGATATGGAGAAAAGCGCAACTCGTGGCCCGAACTACACCGCGCTGATCGACGTCACCGGCATGATTGCCGACAAAGAACCGGCCAGTGCCGACAACATTGTCGGTAGTCTGCGGGCGGCGTTCGAAGACAAGAAGGTCAAAGGCGTAATCCTGCGCATCAACAGTCCGGGCGGCAGTCCGGTGCAGTCGGGTTACGTGTATGACGAAATCAAGCGCCTGCGCGGCCTGCATCCCGATACCAAGCTGTACGCGGTGATTTCCGATCTGGGCGCTTCCGGTGCCTATTACATCGCCAGCGCGGCGGATCAGATCTATGCCGACAAGGCCAGTCTCGTGGGTTCCATTGGTGTGACGGCGGCCGGTTACGGGTTTGTCGGCACCATGGAAAAGCTCGGTGTCGAGCGTCGCACTTACACCTCCGGCGAGCACAAGTCGTTCCTTGATCCGTTCCAGCCGCAGAAGCCGGAAGAAACCGCGTTCTGGCAGAGTGTGCTGGATACCACGCACAAGCAGTTCATCAACAGCGTCAAGCAGGGGCGTGGCGATCGCCTGAAAGACAAGGAGCATCCGGAGCTGTTCTCCGGGCTGGTCTGGTCTGGCGAGCAGGCGCTGCCACTGGGTTTGATCGATGGTCTGGGCAATGCCAGTTCGGTGGCGCGTGACGTGATTGGCGAAAAGGAACTGGTGGACTTCACCGTTCAGGAATCGCCGTTCGACCGCTTCTCGAAGAAGCTCGGTGCCAGCGTTGCCGAGAAACTGGCAATGTGGATGGGTTTCAACGGCCCGTCGTTGCGCTGATCGAATGCTGCAAGAAAAACCGGCCTGAGGGCCGGTTTTTTTGTGGGTCAGGGAATCTGTACGCCTTCCGTCAACAGCATGTCGATCAGGCGAATCAGTGGCAGGCCGATCAGGCTGGTGGCGTCGGGGCCTTCGGTGGATTGGAACAGGCTTACACCCAAGCCTTCGGCCTTGAAGCTGCCGGCGCAGTCGTAGGGTTGCTCGGCGTGCAGGTAGCGCTCGACGCGGGCCTGATCCAGTACGCGCATGTGCACGGTGAAAGGTACGCAATCGACCTGGCAGTGGCCTGTCTGGCTGTTGAACAGGGCCAGGCCGGTGAGGAAGGTCACGCTGGCGCCGCTGGCGGCCATCAGTTGTTCGCGGGCGTTTTCGAAGGTGTGCGGCTTGCCGATGATGCGCTCGCCGAGTACCGCAACCTGGTCGGAACCGATGATCAGGTGAGCAGGGTGGCTGTCGGCCAGGGCGCGGGCTTTCTGTTCGGCGAGGCGTTTGACCAGCTCGATTGCCGACTCGTTCGGGCGATGGCTTTCATCGATATCCGGCGAGCTGCAGACGAACGGCAGGCGCAGGCGGCTGAGCAATTCCCGACGATAGGTCGAGCTTGAAGCGAGTAATAAAGGCAGCATTCGCATCTCCAGAGGCAGGCGACAGATTCTAGCGGAGGCGCGCAAGTGACGGACAGGGCACAATTTCCTTTGACATGGGTGGGTGCATCCCTATAATGCTGCGCCTATGTTGAATGACCCGATTCCACCTCACGTTGACCCGCGCAAATTGGCTGACCGTGGCACCACCCTTCAAGGTGAACTGCTGCTGGCCGATTTGAAGAGACTCTGCGACCCGCTTTCCGACGATGTCGGTACGGTGCAGGCAAAATTCGTTTTTGAACGAGATGAACGTAAATCTGTGGTGATCCACAGCTTTATCGACACCGAAGTCAAAATGGTTTGCCAGCGTTGTCTTGAGCTGGTCACCCTGCCGATCCACAGCGAATGCAGTTACGCTGTAGTGAAGGAGGGTGCGAATACCCAGTCGTTACCGAAAGGTTATGACGTGCTGGAACTGGGCGAAGATCCATTGGATCTGCAGTCACTGATCGAGGAGGAGCTTCTGCTCGCCTTGCCCATTGTGCCTGCTCATCATCCGGAAGAATGCCAGCAGCCGGCGGGAGCAGATGAGCCCGAACCGAGCGAGGACGAGGTAACGCGGTCCAACCCGTTCAGTGTATTGGCGCAGTTAAAGCGTGACCCAAACGTTTAGGAGTTAATCAATTATGGCTGTTCAGCAGAACAAAAAATCCCGCTCTGCCCGTGACATGCGCCGTTCGCACGACGCTCTCGAGGCTAGCACCCTGTCTGTAGAAAAAACCACTGGTGAAGTTCACCTGCGTCACCACGTATCGCCAGAAGGCGTATACCGTGGCCGTAAAGTGATCGACAAGGGCGCTGACGAGTAATCACTTGTCCGCTCAAGTCATCGCGATTGACGCAATGGGCGGGGACTTCGGTCCCCGCAGCATTGTTCAGGCCAGCCTTGCTTGCCTTTCTGCTACACCCTCGCTGCACCTGACCCTCGTCGGTCAACCCTCCCTTCTTGAAGAACTGATCACCGGCCAATCGGCTGCCGATCGCGCGCGCCTGACGATTGTTCCGGCGTCCGAAGTCATCACCATGGACGAAAAACCTGCTCAGGCCCTGCGTGGCAAGCCGGACTCGTCGATGCGTGTCGCCCTCGAATTGCTGCGTGACGGCAAGGTTCAGGCCTGTGTCAGTGCCGGCAATACCGGTGCCTTGATGGCCCTGTCGCGATTTGTGCTCAAGACCCTGCCGGGGATTGATCGTCCGGCCATGGTCGCCGCGATCCCTACCCAGAAGGGCTATTGCCAGTTGCTCGATCTGGGCGCCAACGTCGATTGCAGTGCTGAGCATCTGTTGCAGTTTGCCGTGATGGGGTCGGTGGCGGCGCAAACCCTGGGCATTGCCCGTCCGCGTGTCGCGCTGCTGAATATCGGTACCGAAGACATCAAGGGCAATCAGCAGGTCAAGCTGGCTGCGACGTTGCTGCAGGCTGCCCGGGGCATCAATTACATCGGTTTCATCGAAGGTGATGGCTTGTATCGCGGCGAGGCGGATGTGGTGGTTTGCGACGGTTTTGTCGGCAACATCCTGCTCAAGTCCAGCGAAGGCCTGGCGACGATGATCGCCGCGCGCATCGAAGCCTTATTCAAGAAAAGCCTCGCCTCCCGCGCTGTCGGTGCACTGGCGCTGCCATTGATGAAGCGTCTGCAGGCTGATCTGGCGCCGGCGCGACACAACGGCGCAAGCTTCCTCGGTTTGCAGGGCATTGTCGTGAAAAGTCACGGTTCGGCCGGGGTTCAGGGGTTTCAGAGTGCCATTCAGCGAGCGCTGATCGAGATTCAGGAGAATCTTCCCGAACGCCTGCACGGCCGTCTGGAGGATTTGTTGTCTTAGGCGTTTTCGTCGGACAATGCTTAAATGTGACCGCCCGGTTCAAAGGGCCATCCAACTGTCAGTTTCTTGCGTCCCTCTAGCGGGATGCCATTTTTCCGACGACAAGATCATTAGGGGCTTGTTACATGTCTGCTTCCCTCGCATTCGTCTTTCCAGGACAGGGTTCGCAGTCCCTCGGCATGCTGGCCGAGCTGGGCGCGCAACATCCACTGATCCTCGAAACTTTCAAAGAAGCATCCGATGCTCTGGGCTATGACCTGTGGGCGCTGACCCAGCAGGGTCCGGAAGAGCTGCTCAATCAAACCGATAAAACCCAACCGGCCATTCTGACCGCTTCCATCGCCCTGTGGCGTCTGTGGCTGGCGGAAGGTGGTGCGCGTCCGGCCTTCGTTGCCGGTCACAGCCTGGGTGAGTACAGCGCGCTGGTCGCTGCCGGCAGCCTGAGCCTGGCGGATGCGGTAAAGCTCGTTGAGCGCCGTGGCCAACTGATGCAGGAAGCCGTTCCGGCCGGGCAGGGCGGCATGGCTGCCATCCTCGGTCTGGAAGATGCCGACGTGCTGGCGGCCTGTGCCGAAGCGGCGCAAGGCGAAGTGGTCAGCGCTGTGAACTTCAACTCCCCGGGCCAAGTGGTGATCGCTGGTGCCAAGGCTGCCGTTGAGCGTGCCATTGAAGGCTGCAAGGCCCGTGGCGCCAAGCGTGCCATGCCGCTGCCGGTCAGCGTGCCATCGCACTGCGAACTGATGCGCCCGGCTGCCGAGCGCTTCGCCGAGTCCATCGCTGCCATCGACTGGCAGGCGCCGCAGATCCCTGTGGTACAGAACGTCAGCGCCCAGGTGCCGGCGGATCTGGAAACCCTCAAGCGTGATCTGCTGGAGCAACTCTACAAGCCGGTTCGCTGGGTCGAATCCGTACAGACTCTGGCCGCCAAAGGCGCGACCAACCTGGTCGAGTGCGGTCCTGGCAAGGTGCTGGCCGGTCTGAACAAACGTTGCGCCGAAGGCGTTTCGACTTCCAACCTCAATACCCCAGACGCTTTCGCTGCCGCCCGTGCAGCGGCTGTCTGAATCAGGAGAAGCTTGCATGAGTCTGCAAGGTAAAGTTGCACTGGTCACCGGCGCAAGCCGTGGCATCGGCCAGGCTATCGCACTGGAACTGGGTCGTCAGGGCGCCATTGTTGTTGGCACCGCGACTTCCGCTTCGGGCGCCGAGCGTATTGCTGCGACCCTGAAGGAAAACGGCATTCAGGGCGCAGGTTTCGAACTGAACGTCACCAGCGACGAATCGGTTACCAAGGTGCTGGCGAGCATTCAGGAGCAGTTTGGTGCGCCGGTGGCGATTCTGGTCAACAATGCCGGCATCACCCGCGATAACCTGATGATGCGCATGAAAGACGACGAGTGGTACGACGTGATCGATACCAACCTGAACAGTCTGTATCGCCTGTCCAAGGGCGTTCTGCGCGGCATGACCAAGGCGCGTTGGGGCCGAATTATCAGTATTGGCTCGGTGGTGGGTGCCATGGGCAACGCTGGCCAAGTAAACTATGCAGCCGCCAAGGCCGGTCTGGAAGGTTTCAGCCGTGCCATGGCGCGTGAAGTCGGTTCGCGTTCGATTACGGTCAACTCGGTAACCCCAGGGTTCATCGACACCGATATGACTCGCGAGCTGCCTGAAGCACAGCGTGAAGCCTTGCAGACGCAGATTCCGCTGGGCCGTCTGGGACAAGCTCAAGAGATCGCGTCCGTGGTCGCTTTTCTTGCATCCGACGGTGCGGCATACGTGACCGGGGCTACAATCCCGGTTAACGGCGGGATGTACATGTAATTCAAATGTGACGGATTGCTTCAAAAAAATGTCATACGAGCTGTCTAAAATCCGTTATAAAGCTGAAATCTATTTATAGGCAGAGGGCCGCAGGGTTTGAGGAGTGAAGCTTTCAGTTGAAAAGCTGAAAAGTCTTTCTATACACTTACCCACTGGCCAGCTGCCTGAATTTGTCCATTAGGAGTGAAAACAAGGTATGAGCACCATCGAAGAGCGCGTCAAGAAAATCGTTGCCGAGCAACTGGGTGTTAAAGAAGAAGAAGTGGTCAACACCGCTTCCTTCGTAGAAGACCTGGGTGCCGACTCCCTTGACACCGTTGAGCTGGTGATGGCTCTGGAAGAGGAATTCGAGACCGAAATCCCTGACGAAGAAGCTGAGAAGATCACTACTGTACAAGCTGCAATCGACTACGTTACTAGCCACCAGGCGTAATAGTTTGTAATCGTTGCTTGCTGTCATGGAAAAACCGCACTGCCATCATGGCGTGCGGTTTTTTCTTTAGGCCTGATGCAAAGTCGTCATTTGAAAAAGGAGAGTGCTGTGTCGCGTAGACGCGTCGTAGTCACCGGTATGGGTATGTTGTCGCCACTGGGCACGGATGTGCCGAGCAGTTGGCAGGGCATTCTGGCTGGCCGCAGTGGCATTGGTCTGATCGAACACACCGACCTTTCTGCCTATTCCACCCGCTTTGGCGGCTCGGTAAAGGGCTTCAATGTCGAGGAATACCTGTCGGTCAAGGAAGCGCGCAAGCTCGACCTGTTCATTCAGTACGGTCTGGCGGCCGGCTTTCAAGCCGTGCGCAATGCCGGTCTGGAAGTCACCGATGCCAACCGTGAACGCATTGGCGTGGCCATGGGTTCGGGTATCGGCGGTCTGACCAACATCGAAGAAACCAGCCGCACCCTGCACGAGACTGGCCCGCGCCGGATTTCTCCGTTCTTTGTGCCTGGCTCGATCATCAATATGATTTCCGGTTTCCTGTCCATCCACCTGGGTGCACAGGGGCCTAACTACGCCATCGCCACAGCGTGTACCACCGGTACGCACTGCATCGGCATGGCGGCGCGCAACATCATGTACGACGAAGCCGACGTGATGATTGCCGGCGGTGCCGAGATGGCCGCGTGCGGTCTGGGCATGGGCGGCTTTGGTGCTTCCCGTGCGCTGTCGACCCGCAACGACGAGCCGACCCGTGCCAGCCGTCCGTGGGACAAGGGCCGTGACGGCTTCGTGCTGTCCGACGGCGCCGGTGCCTTGGTGCTCGAAGAGCTCGAGCACGCCAAGGCCCGTGGCGCGACCATCTACGCCGAGCTGATCGGTTTCGGCACCAGTGGCGACGCCTTCCACATGACTTCGCCACCCGCCGACGGCGCCGGTGCTGCACGCTGCATCACCAATGCGCTGCGCGATGCGAAGATCAACGTCGATCAAGTGCAATACATCAACGCCCACGGCACTTCGACGCCGGCCGGCGACCTCGCTGAAGCCAACGCGATCAAGTCGGTGTTCGGTGAGCACGCTTACAAGCTGGCGGTCAGCTCCACCAAGTCCATGACCGGTCACCTGCTGGGTGCGGCGGGCGCGGTCGAGGCGATCTTCAGCGTGCTGGCGATCAACAGCCAGGTGGCGCCGCCAACCATCAACCTCGATGAGCCGGACGAAGGCTGCGACCTCGATTTCGTGCCGCACACCGCGCGCAACATGGACATCGATGTCGTGCTGTCCAACTCGTTCGGGTTTGGCGGCACCAACGGCACGTTGGCGTTCCGTCGGTTCGCCGGCTGATGGACTGCTGGGTCGACGGTCTGCCGGCTGACGCTCTGTCGCTGAAAGATCGCGGCCTGGCTTACGGCGACGGTCTGTTCGAGACCATCGCCGTGCGTGGCGGCCAGCCGTTGCTGCTGGATCGGCATCTGACGCGTCTGGCCGATGGCTGTGCGCGTCTGGCCATTGCTGCCGACATCGAGCGGGTTCGTCATGAGCTGCAATCCTATGCTGCCGCGATGGGCGAGGGCGTGCTCAAGCTCATCCTTACCCGTGGCGACGGATTGCGCGGTTATGCGCCGGATCCTTCGGCGCAGGGCCGGCGCATTCTGCAAGGCAATCCACCCGCGGCTTATCCAGCGGCCCACGCCGAGCAGGGCGTTCGCCTGTTTCCGTGCAGCACGCGCCTGTCCAGGCAGCCGTTGCTCGCCGGGCTCAAACACCTCAATCGACTGGAACAGGTCATTGCCCGCGCCGAATGGCAGGACAGTGAGCATGCCGAAGGTTTAATGCTTGATCAGGCCGGTCGGGTGATCGAAGGTGTGTTCAGCAACCTGTTCCTTGTGCGTGACGGTGTGCTGATCACGGCGGACCTGAAACGCTGCGGTGTGGCCGGTGTGATGCGCGCAGAAATATTGTTTCAGGCCGAGTCCCTGGGCATTCCCGTGCAAATCACCGACATCCCCCTCGAACAGCTGCAATGGGCCGATGAAGTCTTTGTCTGCAACAGCGTGTATGGCGTCTGGCCGGTACGTGCCTGTGCTGCTCTGAGCTGGCCGGTTGGCCCGCTCACCCGTAAACTGCAAACCATTGCCCGCGCGCTACTGGATGCCTGATTCGTGAGACGTAAACTTTTGCTGCTGCTGGAAACCGGACTGGTTCTGGCAGGGCTGCTGTTGGGCGCCAGCGCCTGGAAGATTCATTCGGCACTGGAACAGCCCCTGAACATCACGCAGGAAGAACTGCTGGATGTTCCCAAGGGATCCACCCCGACCCGTACTTTTCTTGGACTCGAAGCCGATGGCGTCATCAAGGACGCCTTCTGGCTGCGGGTCTATTGGCGCTTCAACCTCGCCGGCACGCCGATTCACAGCGGTGAATACCGCATGCAGCCGGGCATGACCGTCAACGGCCTGATCGACCTGTGGAAGCGCGGCGATGTGGTTCAGTACAGCCTGACCCTGGTCGAGGGCTGGAACTTCCATCAAGTGCGTGCCGCGCTGGCCAAAGATGAAAAGATCGAGCAGACCCTCAACGGTCTGAGCGACAGTGATGTGATGGCCAAAATCGGTCACAAGGGCCTGTTCCCTGAAGGCCGCTTCTTCCCCGACACCTACCGCTTCGTGCGCGGTGTGACCGATACCGAACTGCTGAAAAAGGCCTTCGACCGCCTCGACGAAGTGCTGGCCAAGGAGTGGGAAAAACGCTCCGCCGACGTACCCTACACCGAACCCTATCAGGCGCTGATCATGGCGTCGCTGGTGGAGAAGGAAACCGGCGTGCCTCAGGAGCGTGGCCAGATTGCCGGCGTCTTCGTGCGGCGCATGGCGCTGGGCATGCAGCTGCAGACCGACCCGACGGTGATCTACGGCCTGGGTGATCGCTATAACGGCAAGCTGACCCGTGCTCATCTCAAGGAAGCCACACCGTACAACACGTACATGATTCCGGGTCTGCCGCCGACGCCGATCGCCATGGTCGGACGTGAAGCCATTCACGCCGCACTCAACCCGGTGGATGGCACCAGCCTCTACTTTGTTGCCCGTGGCGATGGCAGCCACGTGTTCTCCGATGATCTGGACGCTCACAACAACGCGGTGCGCGAGTACCAGCTCAAGCGGCGCGCGGATTACCGCTCGAGCCCGGCGCCGACGACCGCGCCCGAGGCCGCTCCGGCAGCCGAGGAGGCGATTCCTGCCGCCTCACCTGATACCGCACCGGAATCGTTGCCGCAGCCGCCTGCTCAAGAGCCTGCACCGACGCCGGAACCGGAAGCCTCCGCTCCCCAAAACACGCAATGACTTTGATTAAGGACTGCCTGTGACTGGCTTGTTTATTACCCTGGAAGGCCCGGAAGGCGCCGGCAAAAGCACCAACCGCGAATACCTCGCCGAGCGCCTGCGCGCCGCCGGTATTGAAGTGGTGCTGACCCGCGAGCCCGGCGGTACGCCGCTGGCCGAGCGTATTCGTGAGGTGTTGCTGGCCCCGGTCGACGAAGTGATGAATCCGGACACCGAGCTGTTGCTGGTGTTCGCCGCCCGTGCCCAGCATCTGGCTGGAGTCATTCGCCCGGCGCTGGCCCGTGGCGCGGTGGTGCTGTGCGATCGTTTCACCGATTCGACTTACGCCTATCAGGGCGGCGGTCGCGGCTTGTCGCTGGAGCGCATCGCGGCGCTGGAAACTTTCGTGCAGGGCGACCTGCGCCCTGACCTGACGCTGATTTTCGATCTTCCGGTGGAAATCGGCCTGGCCCGGGCCAGCGCCCGCGGTCGTCTGGATCGTTTCGAGCTGGAAGGCCGTGAGTTTTTCGAGGCCGTGCGCAGTGCGTTCCTCAAGCGTGCCGAAGCTGATCCGGCGCGTTACGTGCGGATCGACGCCGGTCAGCCGTTGGTCAAGGTTCAACAATCGCTGGATACCCTGATTCCGAACTTGCTGGAGCTGAGCCGTGGCTGAGGCCTATCCGTGGCAGGACAGCCTCTGGCAGCAACTGGCCGGTCGCACTCAGCACGCTCACGCGTATCTGCTGCACGGTCCGGCCGGGATCGGCAAGCGCGCGCTGGCCGAGCGGCTGATGGCCAGCCTGCTGTGCCAGCGTCCGACACCTGAAGCCTGCGGCGAGTGCAAATCCTGCCTGCTGCTCAGGGCCGGCAGCCACCCGGACAATTACATCCTCGAACCGGAGGAAGCGGACAAGGCGATCAAAGTCGATCAGGTGCGCGATCTGGTCAGTTTCGTGGTGCAGACCGCGCAACTGGGCGGGCGCAAGGTGGTGCTGATCGAGCCGGTGGAGTCGATGAACATCAACGCCGCCAACGCCTTGCTCAAGAGCCTTGAAGAGCCGTCCGGCGATACCGTGTTGTTGCTGGTCAGCCACCAGCCGAGCCGTTTGCTGCCGACCATCAAGAGCCGCTGCGTGCAGCAGGCCTGTCCGCTGCCGAGCGAATCCATGAGCCTGCAATGGCTGGCTCAGGCATTGCCGGAATGTTCCGAAGACGAACGGGTCGAACTGCTGACTCTGGCCGCCGGCTCGCCGTTGGCCGCCGTCACGTTGCAGGGGCAGGGCGTGCGTGACCAGCGCGCGCAGGTTGTCGAAGGCGTGAAGAAGCTGCTCAAGCAGCAGCAATCACCGACGCAACTGGCCGAGGAGTGGAAAAACATTCCGATGCTGCGGCTGTTCGACTGGTTCTGCGACTGGTCGAGCCTGATCCTGCGCTATCAATTGACCCAGGACGAAGCGGGTCTCGGCCTGACCGACATGCGCAAGGTCGTGCAGTACCTGGCGCAGAAAAGTGCCCAGGCTAAAGTGCTGGATATTCAGGACTGGATCCTCGCCCAGCGCCAGAAAGTCCTGAGCAAGGCCAACCTCAATGCGGCATTGCTGCTGGAAGCGTTGCTGGTGCAATGGGCGAGCTTGCCTGGCCAAAGATAAGAATGTGTACCTAGACTCTGAACATCAGTAGTGGAGGTCAACATGAATGAACCTGTGAGCCCGGGGCCGCGTAACGGCATCTTGTCTCTGACCATCAAGGACAAGTCGGTCCTTTACGCCGCCTACATGCCGTTCATCAAGAACGGTGGCCTGTTCATCCCGACCAACAAGAGCTACAAGTTGGGCGACGAGGTGTTCATGCTGCTGAACCTGATGGACGAGGCGGAGAAGATTCCGGTGGCCGGCAAAGTGGCCTGGATCACCCCCAAAGGCGCCCAAGGCAACCGCGCAGCCGGCGTCGGCGTGCAATTCAACGATGGCGACAACACCGCGCGCAGTCGCATCGAAACTCATCTGGCCGGAGCCCTGAAGTCCGACCGTCCCACTCATACGATGTAAGTTGCAGTCCTTTTTATGCTCGTAGATTCCCATTGTCACCTTGATCGCCTCGATCTCGCCGCTCACGACGGTTCCCTGGATGCCGCGCTGGATGCGGCCCGTCAGCGCGGGGTCGGACACTTCCTGTGCATCGGCGTCAGCGCCGACAACGCGGCCGACGTCAAAGCCCTGGCCGAGCGTTACGACGACGTCGATTGCTCGGTCGGCGTACATCCGCTGGATGTGCAGCCGGGCGCGGCGCCAGCGCTGGACTGGCTGCTGCACGAGCTCAATCACCCGAAAGTGGTGGCGATCGGCGAAACCGGTCTGGACTATCACTACGAACCAGAGGCGGCGGAGCTGCAGCAGGAATCGTTCCGTCTGCACCTGCAAGCCGCGCAACAGACCGGCAAACCGGTGATCATCCACACCCGTGGCGCCCGCGCCGACACGCTCGAATTGCTGCGCGAAGCCGCGTTGCCCCAGGCCGGTGTGTTGCATTGCTTCACCGAAGACTGGGACATGGCCAAGGCGGCGCTGGACATGGGTTATTACATTTCCCTGTCGGGCATCGTCACCTTCCGCAATGCTGATGCGCTGCGCGATGTGGCGAGCAAGGTTCCGGCCGATCGCCTGCTGGTGGAGACCGATTCGCCGTACCTGGCGCCGATCCCGTATCGCGGCAAACCGAACCTGCCGCAATACGTGCGGGAAGTGGCAGAGTTTCTGGCGATGCTGCGCGGGGAGAACTACGAGCGCTTTGCCGAGCAGACCACCGAGAACTTCCAGCGACTGTTTCCGCTGGCGAATGTAAAAGCCTGAATCGCAGGCAAAAAAAACCCGGGTTCTGGGGGGTGAATCCGGGTTAAGACCATTAGGAGTAAAACAAAGGCACGCGGTCCCTTGGTACCTTTACCGGCGCGACACTTGGGGGAGATGTCGCCCGACAGTTCAAGTATTGATCAGTCTGGCGCCGAGTCCAGTTGGCCAACCGGGGTTTTTAAACAAATTTGGAATACGTTCGCTTCGGTTATGTTCTCATTCCCCCCGAAACGTTCGTGAAATGAACAAGAAACACAGATATGGTCGGATGATCCGTGCATTTTTGCGCAAGTTAGGCATAATACGCGGCTTCGAATTTTGACCCCTACAGACCTTTTCTTATGCACAAAGAACCTCGTAAGGTCCGTGAGTTTCGTCGCCGCGAGCAAGAAATTCTCGATACCGCGCTCAAGCTGTTCCTCGAACAAGGTGAAGACAGTGTCACCGTCGAGATGATTGCTGATGCCGTGGGTATCGGCAAAGGCACGATCTACAAGCACTTCAAGTCCAAGGCCGAAATCTATCTGCGCCTGATGCTCGATTACGAGCGCGACTTGAACGAGCTGTTGCATTCGGCCGATGTCGACAAGGACAAGGAAGCGCTGTCCCGTGCCTACTTTGAATTCCGCATGCGCGACCCGCAGCGCTATCGCCTGTTCGATCGCCTGGAAGAGAAGGTGGTCAAGGGCAATCAGGTGCCCGAGATGGTCGAGGAGCTGCACAAGATCCGTGCCTCGAACTTCGAACGCCTGACGCTGCTCATCAAGGGCCGCATCAGCGAAGGCAAGCTCGAAGACGTGCCGCCGTACTTCCACTACTGCGCATCCTGGGCGCTGGTGCACGGCGCGGTGGCGCTGTATCACTCGCCGTTCTGGAGCAATGTGCTGGAAGATCAGGAAGGTTTCTTCCAGTTCCTGATGGACATCGGCGTGCGCATGGGCAACAAGCGCAAGCGCGACCCTGAAACACCGAGCAGCTGAATCATTCAGTCGCCTTATGCGCCGTGTTTTTCGCTACATGGCGCAGTACCGCAGGAATATACTCAGGCATAGGGCTTGCTAAAACTTGAATTGTGAGTCAAGTTTTAGTCGCTCGATTTTCCATCGCCGGAGTGCTTCATGATCGTTGACCGTCAAGGCAGGCGTTTTCGCAATTTGCGGATCAGTCTGACTTCAGCCTGCAATTACGCCTGTACCTACTGCGTGCCTAACGGCAAGCGGCTGGTGGCTGCGCAGGATGAACTGTCGGCCGAGGCCATGGCACGCGGCGTGGCTTATCTGATCGAAGCCGCCGGCATCGAGCGCCTGCGCATCACCGGTGGCGAGCCGCTGGTCAGCCCCAAGCTCGAATCTTTCATGAACGCCGTCGGCAAGATGGGCCTGGAAGACATCAGCCTGACCACCAACGGCCAGCTCCTGGCGAAAAAACTCCCGCTGCTGGTCGATGCCGGCCTGCGACGCATCAACGTTTCCCTCGATACCCTGGACGCCGGCGCGTTCCGCAGCATTGCCCGTGGCGGCGATCTGGCCACCGTGCTGGATGGCATGGATCAGGCGGCCGCGGCGGGGATGAAGATCAAGGTCAACATGGTGCCATTACGCGGACAGAACCTCGACCAGGTGATGCCGCTGCTCGATTACTGCCTCGAGCGCGGTTTTGAGCTGCGCTTCATCGAGCTGATGCGCATGGGCCACCTGGCCACCGATTCCAACGCCTTCCTGCAACAGTTCGTCAGCCTGCAACAGCTGCTGAGCCTGATCGGCGAGCACTACGAGTACGCGCAAACCGACGCGCCGGTGGACGCCACGGCGGTTCGCTATGCGATTCCCGGTCGGGGTAACTTCGGCGTGATCGCCAACGAAAGTGTGCCGTTCTGCCGAACCTGCTCGCGCCTGCGTCTGTCGTCCACCGGATGGCTGCATGGCTGCCTGTCGTCGAGCAACCGCCACTACGTCGGTGACCTGCTCGACAAGCCGCGTCATAAGGCGCTGCCAGCGTTGCAGCGACTGCTGGTCAAGGCGCTGGGCGACAAGCAGGAAGTCGCGTTCTCCGGCGGCGCGACCGTCATGAAGATCATCGGCGGCTGAAAATCCTCATCGCGAGCAGGCTCGCTCCCACAGGAATGCTGACTCCTGTGGGAGCGAGCCTGCTCGCGATTACGATCGAACAATCGACGAAGATCTGGAAATGGCGCAAAAGCTGCATCCTACGGCCATTCGCCGGTTTTCCGTCACCGGCTTCTGGAGGATTAGGATGCGTAGCCTGGTTTTGCTGCTGGCCGTTTTGGCGCTGGGCGGCTGTATGACTGTCAGTGACATGGCCGAAGGGACTCGCTACCAGATGAGCGACGCTGGGCTGCTGGATCACAGCGACAGCCGTCGCGTAAACAATTTCCGCATTCAGCCGGATTCGTTCATCTACATCGCGCAAGGCTCGTTCGCGCCGCCGGGTGGTTCTTACCCGCGTCCCAACGTCGTCGCTGAGGAGGCCTTCAAAGGCTTCGTCGAATACTTCCCGATGGTCCGCCGCGCCCGTGCGCCGGAAGGCCTCGACCAGGCGATGGGCGAAGCCCGCGACGCCGGTGCCCACTACCTGCTGTACACCCGTTTTGCCAAGGCCGACGACCGCATCGGCAACTCCGATGAGTGGCTGGATCAGGAAGCCGTGGATCGCCTCGGTATCGACGACGGGGTGATTCAGATCATGTTGATCGAGACCAGCACCCAGTATTTGATTGATACTGCACGGATCAAGAGTCGTGGCGGTTTACTGACGTTCCACGACAACAAGCCCGAAGACCTGATCGGCCCACCGCTTGCGCAGTACGCGCGCAGCCTGCTGGGCGTCGGGGACCAGTAATTCAAGGAGTACGCCATGAGTGGCCCGCAAAAAGCCAATGACCTGCTGGGGCAAATCCCCAAAACCAAAGGCTTGCCGCCGGTGCACTTGTGGAACCCGGATTTCTGCGGCGACATCGACATGCGCATCGCCCGGGACGGCACCTGGTACTACCTGGGCACGCCGATCGGGCGCAAGCCGATGGTCAAGCTGTTCTCCACCATCATCCGCCGCGACGGCGATGACTATTTCCTGATTACTCCGGTTGAGAAAGTCGGGATCAAGGTCGACGACGTGCCATTCGTGGCGATTGCCGTCGAGGTGGAAGGCGAGGGTGAGGCGCAGTTACTGCGCTTTACCACCAATGTCGATGAAACCACCGAGGCCGGCGCGGAACATCCGATCCGCGTCGAGATCGATCCGACCACGCAAGAACCTGCGCCCTACGTGCATGTGCGCACCAACCTCGAAGCGCTGATCCACCGCAACGTGTTCTACCAATTGGTCGAGCTGGCAGTCAGCCGTGAAATCGATGGTCAGCGCTGGCTTGGCGTCTGGAGCGGCGGCGAGTTCTTCCGCATCGGTCTCGAACCTTAAAAAAACCGCAGTCTGTAAAAACAGGCTGCGGTTTTTTGTCGTTGACTCTTAATCATATGATGATTAGCGTGGACACCCACAGCGAACGGCTTCGGGGTGTCCATGTCGAGCAGTTTTCACGCATCAACGGTTGACTGGCTGGGCGCCTGGATTGCCGCCGGCCAGGTCAAACCCGGACAGGCGATCAAGGTCGAGGCCGATCTGGGCGAGCAGCTCGGGGTCAGTCGCACGGTGATCCGCGAAGCCATCAAGACCCTCGTCGCCAAAGGCATGCTTGAAGTCGGGCCGAAAGTCGGCACGCGGGTGTTGCCGATCAAGCGCTGGAACCTGTTCGATCCGCAAGTCGTGGGCTGGCTGTCACGCAGCGGTCTGCCGGAAAACTTCGTCGATGACCTGCTCGACCTGCGCCGCACCATCGAACCGATGGCGGTGCGCTGGGCCTGCGAGCGGGCCACTGTCGAACAGGTGCAAGCCATTCAGCAAGCCTACAACGCCCTGGAGAGGGCCGCGCACAGCGGCATCGATTACAACCGCGCCGACCAGTTCTTCCACGAATGCATTCTCGCCGCCAGCCACAATCAATTCATCGAGCAAATGGTGCCGGCCCTCGGCGCCCTGCTTGCCGTGTCCTTCGAAGTCTCGGCGGCCGATCCCGACGAATTGCGCCGCACACTGCCCATCCACAAAGACATGGCCGACGCCATCGCCGCCCGGGATGCCGCGCGTGGCGTGTGGGCCTGCATGACCCTGATCGACAATGCCGACCTGGCCATCAAGCGGTTCTACCCGCAGGTGATGGCCGACAAAAAAGCCAGCTGACAAAAACAACAAGACAGGAGGTTGCATGACGTGGACTGCGGTGACAGAGCATCGGGCGCAACTGGGCGAAGGCCCGTTCTGGGACGCACCAACCCAGGCGCTGTACTGGGTGGACATCGCCGGCAAGCAGGCGCTACGCCTGATCGGGCAGAACGTACAGATCTGGCAGATGCCGGAGCACGTCTCGGCGTTCATTCCCTGCGCCAGCGGCGACGCGCTGGTGACTCTGAGCAGCGGCGTCTACCGGCTCGATCTGGATTCCCCCGGACTTGAGCCGCGACTGACACTGTTCTGCGTCGCCGATCCGCAACCGGGCAACCGCGCCAACGAAGCACGTTGCGATGGCCAGGGCCGCTTGTGGCTCGGGACGATGCAAAACAACATCGGCGAACAGGGTGAAGATCTGTCGATCACGCGTCGCTCCGGCGGGCTGTTCCGGGTTGATCCGGATAAACGCGTCACGCCATTGCTGCGCGGCCTGGGCATTCCCAACACGTTGCTCTGGAGCGACGACGGCACCACGCTGTTGTTCGGCGACAGCCTCGACAGCACTTTGTACCGCTATTTCATTCACACCGACGGCAACCTCGACACCGCCCAGCCTTGGTACAGCGCCGATCAGCACGGCGGCCCGGACGGCTCGGCGATGGACGCCGAGGGCTACATCTGGAACGCCCGCTGGGACGGCAGCTGCCTGCTGCGCCTGACACCGGATGGCCAGATTGACCGCAAGATCGACCTGCCGATCAGCCGTCCCACCAGTTGCGTGTTCGGCGGCGAAGACCTGAAAACCCTGTACATCACCAGCGCCAAAAGTCCGCTGAACCACCCGCTGGACGGGGCGGTGCTGTCGCTGCAGGTGGATGCTGCCGGAAAGCTCTGTACTCGATTCGCCGGTTGAATCCCAAAATATGGGATGCAAAATTATATATTGAGATTATTCGGCGGTCGGGTTTATAGTCGGCTCCAGCAGTAACACGCACTCACACTTAAAAAGAACAAAACAGGTGAAGTGATGCAGCGAATTTCCATCGCACTCCACAGCGGAGTCAGCACTTCGGGCCGTTTCGGTACTGATGCGTGCGCTCGCCTGTTTTGTTCCAGAAGCCTTCCAGACCGGACATCGTCAGATGCCCGGTTTTTTTATGCTTTCGAACAGGAGTCCTGATTCATGGCTGAACCTCTGTCCCTGCCACCGGTGCCCGAGCCACCGAAAGGTGAGCGCCTTAAAAACAAGGTCGTATTGCTGACCGGCGCCGCCCAAGGCATCGGCGAAGCAATCGTCGCGACCTTCGCCTCGCAGCAGGCCAAACTGGTGATCAGCGATATCCAGGCTGAAAAGGTCGAGAAAGTCGCCGCGCACTGGCGCGAGCAGGGCGCCGATGTGCAAGCGATCAAGGCCGACGTCTCGCGTCAGCAGGATCTGCATGCCATGGCCAAACTGGCCATCGAGCTGCACGGTCGCATCGACGTGCTGGTCAACTGCGCCGGGGTCAATGTGTTCCGTGATCCGCTGGAAATGACTGAAGAAGACTGGAAACGCTGCTTCGCCATCGACCTCGACGGCGCCTGGTACGGCTGCAAAGCCGTGTTGCCGCAGATGATCGAGCAAGGCATCGGTAGCATCATCAACATTGCCTCGACCCATTCCACCAACATTATTCCCGGCTGCTTCCCATACCCGGTGGCCAAGCACGGCTTGCTCGGGCTGACCCGCGCGCTGGGCATCGAGTACGCGCCGAAGGGCATTCGCGTCAACGCCATCGCCCCGGGCTACATCGAAACCCAGCTCAACGTCGATTACTGGAACGGCTTCGCCGATCCGCATGCAGAACGTCAGCGCGCCTTTGATCTGCATCCACCGAAACGCATTGGTCAGCCGATTGAAGTGGCGATGACCGCCGTGTTCCTGGCCAGTGATGAAGCGCCGTTCATCAACGCCTCGTGCATCACCATCGATGGTGGTCGCTCGGTGATGTACCACGACTGAAAATCCGGATTTCAGGTGGCAAGCTCCGCCTGAAATCCAATCATCATACGATATGACTATTGTCGTCATGATTCGCGGGAAACGCTTCGACCGCTGTAACGCTTTTCAAATAACGCTCAAGAAAAATAACAAGGAGTCTGCTTATGAAACGTCGTTTCGGGATTCGTACCCTGTGCAGTACCGCGCTGGCGGTCACTGCGTTCAGCCTGAGCAGTTCGCTGCTGGCCGCCGATCCGGTGAAGATCGGTTTTCTGGTCAAGCAGGCCGAAGAGCCGTGGTTCCAGACTGAATGGGCCTTCGCCGAGAAAGCTGCCAAGGACAAAGGCTTCGAGCTGATCAAGATCGCCGTGCCGGACGGCGAGAAAACCCTCTCGGCCATCGATAGCCTCGCGGCCAACGGCGCCAAGGGCTTCGTCATCTGCCCGCCGGACGTGTCCCTCGGCCCTGCGATCATGGCCAAGGCCAAACTCAATGACCTGAAAGTCATCGCCGTCGACGACCGCTTCGTCGACGCCAATGGCAAGTTCATGGAGGACGTGCCGTACCTCGGCATGGCCGCGTTCGAAGTCGGCCAGAAGCAGGGCGCCGCCATGGCCGCCGAGGCGAAAAAGCGAAACTGGGACTGGAAAGACACCTACGCGGTGGTCAACACCTACAACGAACTCGACACCGGCAAGAAGCGCACCGACGGTTCGATGAAGGCCCTCGAAGACGCGGGCATGCCAAAGGATCACATTCTGACCGCCGCCCTGAAAACCCTCGACGTACCGGGCAGCATGGACGCCACCAACTCGGCGCTGGTCAAGCTGCCGGGCGCGGCGAAGAACCTGATCATCGGCGGCATGAACGACAACACCGTGCTCGGCGGCGTGCGCGCCACCGAAGCCGCCGGGTTTGCCGCGGTCAACGTGATCGGTATCGGCATCAACGGCACCGATGCGATCGGCGAGCTGAAAAAGCCCAATAGCGGCTTCTACGGTTCGATGCTGCCGAGCCCGCACATCGAGGGCTACAACACCGCGAGCATGATGTACGAGTGGGTCACCACCGGCAAAGAACCGCCGAAGTACACCGCGATGGACGACGTCACCCTGATCACCCGCGACAACTTCAAGCAGGAGCTGGAGAAGATCGGCCTGTGGAACTGACGGCAGCGACGGCCCGGGCAGCCGGGCCGTTTGAACGGTGTGATGAGGTGGCTTAAATGCACGCGCAAGTACAGACACAAGAACACAGCGCCAGCGGCAGCCTGCGTTTCAACGGGATCGGCAAGACCTTCCCGGGCGTGAAGGCGCTGGACGGCATCAGTTTCGTCGCCCATCCCGGGCAGGTTCACGCCTTGATGGGCGAGAACGGCGCCGGCAAATCGACCCTGCTGAAAATCCTCGGCGGCGCCTACATTCCGAGCAGCGGCGAGCTGCAGATCGGCGAGCGGACGATGGCGTTCAAGTCGACCGCCGACAGCATCGGCAGCGGTGTGGCGGTGATTCACCAGGAGCTGCATCTGGTGCCGGAAATGACCGTGGCCGAGAACCTGTTTCTCGGTCACCTGCCGGCCAGTTTCGGCCTGATCAATCGCGGCGCGCTGCGCCAGCAAGCCTTGGCTTGCCTCAAAGGTCTGGCCGATGAAATCGACCCGCAGACCAAGGTCGGACGCCTGTCCCTCGGCCAGCGGCAACTGGTGGAAATCGCCAAGGCATTGTCCCGTGGCGCGCATGTGATCGCGTTCGACGAACCGACCAGCAGCCTCTCGGCGCGGGAAATCGACCGCTTGATGGCGATCATCGGCCGGCTGCGCGACGAAGGCAAAGTCGTGCTTTACGTCTCCCATCGCATGGAAGAAGTGTTCCGCATCTGCGACGCGGTGACGGTGTTCAAGGACGGTCGCTACGTGCGCACCTTCGACGACATGAGCCAGTTGACCCACGATCAACTGGTGACCTGCATGGTCGGGCGCGACATTCAGGACATCTACGATTATCGCGGTCGTCCGCGCGGTGCCGTGGCGTTAAGAGTTGATGGCTTGCTCGGCCCGGGCCTGCGCGAGCCGATCAGTTTCGATGCGCACAAAGGCGAGATTCTTGGCCTGTTCGGACTGGTCGGGGCAGGGCGTACCGAGCTGTTTCGATTGCTCAGCGGTCTGGAACGCAACACCGCCGGGCGCCTGGAATTGCGTGGCCATGAACTGAAGCTGCGTTCGCCCCGCGATGCGATTGCAGCCGGGATTCTGCTGTGCCCGGAGGATCGCAAGAAGGAAGGCATCATCCCGCTCGCCAGCGTCGCCGAGAACATCAACATCAGTGCGCGCGGCGCGAACTCAGGGCTCGGTTGCCTGCTGCGCGGGATCTGGGAAAAGGGCAACGCCGACAAACAGATCAAGGCCCTGAAAGTGAAAACGCCCCACGCCGGGCAACAGATCAAGTTCCTGTCCGGCGGCAATCAGCAGAAAGCCATTCTCGGTCGTTGGCTGTCGATGCCGATGAAAGTCCTGCTGCTCGACGAGCCGACCCGGGGCATCGACATCGGCGCCAAGGCCGAGATCTACCAGATCATCCATAACCTGGCCGCCGACGGCATTTCGGTGATCGTGGTGTCCAGCGATCTGATGGAAGTGATGGGCATTTCCGACCGCATTCTGGTGCTGTGCGAGGGCGCCCTGCGTGGCGAAGTCAGCCGCGACCAGGCCAACGAATCCAACCTGCTGCAACTGGCTTTGCCGCGCCACCGCGCTGACGGCGTGGCGAACTGAGAGGTGACTATGATGACAACCCAAAACGAAACCCTGCCGACCGCGCGCAAACCTCTGGATATGCGGCGCTTCCTCGATGACTGGGTGATGCTGCTGGCGGCAGTGGGCATTTTTGTCGCCTGCACCTTGCTGATCGACAACTTCCTCTCGCCGCTGAACATGCGTGGCTTGGGCCTGGCGATTTCCACCACCGGGATCGCCGCGTGCACCATGTTGTATTGCCTGGCGTCGGGGCATTTCGACCTGTCGGTGGGTTCGGTAATTGCCTGCGCCGGGGTGGTTGCGGCGGTGGTGATGCGAGACACCAACAGCGTGTTTCTCGGTGTCAGCGCGGCGCTGGTGATGGGCCTGATCGTCGGCCTGATCAACGGCATCGTGATCGCCAAGTTGCGGGTCAATGCGCTGATCACGACGCTGGCAACCATGCAGATCGTCCGTGGCCTGGCCTACATTTTTGCCAACGGCAAAGCGGTGGGCGTGTCCCAGGAATCGTTCTTCGTGTTCGGCAACGGCCAGCTGTTCGGCGTGCCGGTGCCGATCCTGATCACCATCGTCTGCTTCCTGTTTTTCGGCTGGTTGCTGAACTACACGACCTACGGGCGCAACACCATGGCCATCGGCGGCAACCAGGAAGCGGCGTTGCTGGCAGGGGTGAATGTTGATCGCACGAAGATCATCATCTTCGCGGTGCATGGCGTGATCGGTGCGCTGGCAGGGGTGATTCTGGCTTCGCGGATGACTTCGGGTCAGCCGATGATCGGCCAGGGTTTTGAGCTGACGGTGATTTCGGCTTGCGTGCTGGGCGGGGTGTCGCTGAGCGGCGGGATCGGGATGATCCGGCATGTGATTGCCGGGGTTTTGATTCTGGCGATTATCGAGAATGCGATGAACCTGAAGAATATCGACACGTTTTATCAGTATGTGATTCGTGGGTCGATTCTGCTGTTGGCTGTGGTGATCGACCGTCTGAAACAGCGCTGAGATCAAAGCTCTTCTGACCCTCTCCTTCGGGAGAGGGTGCTTTCAACGCCACGCCTTCTGTCTCCTTCCCCAAAATATCCCTTGCCCGCTCCAGCCCGTTTCGGTTATCACTTTGTACATGATTAGACAGGTACGATTTGACAAGAAACAACGGGTGGTCGACGAGCTCGTCCGACGCATCGAAAGCGGCCTCATGGAGGACGGCTTTCTGTTGCCCGGAGAGCACCAGTTGGCTCAGGAATTCAACGTCAGCCGTGGCACGTTGCGCGAAGCGCTGGCTGAACTGAAGCGGCGCAATTACATCGCCACGCAAAGCGGGGTCGGTTCCATCGTCACGTTTGACGGGGTGGTGCTCGACCAGCGCAGCGGATGGGCCCAGGCTCTGGCCGACAGTGGGGCGCTGATCAATACCGATGTGCTGCGCCTGGAGGCCGTGACCCGCGAGGATCTGCTTCCGCGTTTCGGCTCCGATCAGTTCATCCTTCTCGAACGTCGCCGACGCTCCAACGACGGCACGGCGGTGTCCCTTGAACGTTCTCTGATGCCCGCTAGCGGAGGCCTGGAAAGCCTGCCGCGGGTCGGCTTGATCGACAATTCCCTGACCATCACCCTGGCCGCCTACGGTTACGTCGGCGAGCGCGGCGATCAATGGATCGGCGCCGAACCGCTCAACGCCGTGGACGCCGAACTGCTCGGCCGTCCGGAAGGTACGGTGTTCCTCAAGGCATTGCGTACCACCTACGACCGGCAAAACCGTTTCATGGAGCAGGTCGAAAGCCTGCTCGACCCGGTGCATTTCCGTCTGCACCTGCAATTTGGAGAATCGAAATGACCGCCCTCGACCGTGCCCTGGGCGCGTTTTACGGCCTGGCCCTCGGCGACGCGCTGGGCATGCCGACCCAATCCCTCAACCGCGAAACCATCAAGCAGCGCTTCGGCCAGATCACCGATCTGCAAGACGCCGGCCCCTTGCAGCCGATTGCCGTGAACATGCCCAAAGGCTCGATCACCGATGACACTGAACAGGCGATTCTGGTCGGCGAGTTGCTGGTCGAAGGCAAGGGCCTGATCGAACCGGCAGTGCTCGCGCAACGGCTGATCGAATGGGAAGCCGAGATGCAGGCCAAGGGCTCGCAGGACTTGCTCGGCCCCTCGACCAAACGTGCGATCGAAATGATCCTCGCCGGCCACTCGCCGGAAGAGGCCGGGCGCTACGGCACCACTAACGGCGCAGCGATGCGCATCACCCCGGTGGGGATTGCGGCGGATGTCGCCGACCCCGAGCGCTTTATCGCGGCGGTGGTGCAGGCTTGTCAGGTCACTCACAACACCACGCTGGGGATTTCCAGCGCGGCGGCGGTGGCGGCGGTGGTTTCGGCCGGCATCAACGGTCTGGATCTGGGCGAGGCGCTGAACCTCGGCCAACAGATCGCCCAGCAAGCGGAAGCGCACGGGCACTGGGTGGCCGGCGGGCGCATCGCCTCGCGGATCAGTTGGGCGCGCAGCATCAGTGTCGAGAGCGACCCGGTGTTGCTCGCGGATCTGCTGTACGACGTGATCGGCACCTCGGTGGCGTCGCAGGAATCGGTGGTGCTGTCGTTCGCCCTCGCGCAGCAAGTCGCGGTCGGTGAAATGACGCCGTTCGACGCGCTGTGCATGGCCGCGAGCCTGGGTGGCGACACCGACACCATCGCCGCGATTCTCGGCGCCATGCTCGGGGCCTGCCTGGGCCTGCAGAGCTGGCCGGCGCCGATGATCGAGACGGTGAAGGCCGTCAATGGTCTGGTGCTGGAACCGTTGGTGCAGGGGCTGTTGGCCTTGCGCTGATTGAACTGACGCCATCGCTGGCAAGCCAGCTCCCACAGGGACCGTGCAGACCTCAAGGTTCACTTTGAACCTGTGGGAGCTTCCACAGGGACGGTGCAAATCTCAAGGTTCACTTCGAACCTGTGGGAGCTGGCTTGCCAGCGATGGGCGCACCACAAGTCTTGAATATTCACCCGCAATGGATCGCGCAGACAGGCCCAGGAAGGGCGGGATGTCTTTTCGTTCTGCGTCATTGCCACAACCACAATAAAGGCAAACAGGAGCATTTTTCATGAGTTCATCGAACGCCGGGCAAAGCGCCGGGCAACTGGAAACCCGGGGCATCGAGCCGGTGCCGGAAGGCGAGTGCAACGGCCATCCGCTGCAACTGTTCTGGGTCTGGTTCGCTGCCAATATTTCCATTCTCGGCCTGCCACTGGGCGCCACGCTGGTTGCGTTTCGCGGCCTGGCGATCTGGCAGGCGATCATCGTCGCGATCCTCGGCGCTGCCGGTTCGTTCGCGGTGGTGGGGATCATCTCGATTGCCGGCCGTCGCGGTCGTGCGCCGAGCCTGACGCTGTCGCGGGCGATCTTCGGTGTGCGTGGCAATATCGGCCCGACGCTGGTCTCGCTGATGTCGCGCCTGGGCTGGGAAACCGTCAACACCACCACGGCCGCATTCGTGCTGTTGTCGTTGTGCTCGATCCTGTTCGGCTCGCCGGTGGAAGCCAAAAGCGCGCCAGTGCTGACCCTGATCTTCATCGCGATTTTCGTGCTGCTGACCCTGTCGGTGTCCGGCCTCGGCCACGCCACCTTGCTGGTGATCCAGAAGTGGGCGACCTACGTGTTTGGCGCCCTGAACATTCTGGTCGGCGGCTTCCTTTGCGCGACCATCGACTGGAGCGCAGTGTTCAACGCCACGCCGGCGCCGATGAGCGCGATGATCATCGGCATCGGCACCATGGCCGCCGGCACCGGGATCGGCTGGGCGAATGCTGGCGCCGACATGTCGCGCTATCAGCATCGCAGCGTCAAAGCCGTGCGCCTGGTCGCTTCGGCAGCATTCGGCGCGGGGATTCCGCTGGTGCTACTGATCACCCTCGGCGGCCTTTTGTCGGTGGGCAACAACGACCTCGCTTCGGCGACTGACCCGATCGTGGCGATCCGCGACATGCTGCCGACCTGGATGGCCGTGCCGTACCTGATCACCGCGTTCGGCGGCCTGCTGCTGTCGAACAACCTGTCGGTGTACTCCGCCGGTCTGACCACGCTGACTCTCGGCCTGAAGGTCAAACGCGTTTACGCGGTAGTGGTCGATATCGTGGCGATCTTCGCCGGTTCGATCTACTTCATGCTGATTGCCGACAGTTTCTACGGCCCGTTCATCACCTTCATTTCCCTGCTGGCGGTGCCGATCACCGCGTGGGTCGGGATCTTCGTGGTCGACCTGATTCACCGTCACTACTACAGCCCCAAAGACCTGCTCGACGTCAGCCCGAGCAGCGCCTACTGGTACAGCGGTGGCATCGAGTGGCGCGCGTTCGGCGCGTGGGCGATCGCGATCGTGCTGGGCTTCAGTTTCACCACCATCGGCACCACAGCCGAGAACGTCTGGTTCAAGGGCTTCCTGTCCGATTCGTGGCTGGGCCACAACGGCCTCGGCTGGATCGTGACGTTCGTGGTCGCCGGCGGCATTTACTTCGTACTCGGCGGAGCGAGAGATCGCCGCGCTGCGCAATCCGAGAATGCTCATGCCTAAGATGTTGCACACCGGCCAGGTCATCATCGACCTGGTCATGGCCGTGGATGCACTGCCGCAGATCGGCGGCGACGTGCTGGCGCAATCCGCCAGTTTTGAAGCCGGCGGTGGCTTCAATGTGATGGCTGCCGCCGCGCGAAACGGCTTGCCGGTGGTCTATCTAGGCCGCCACGGTAACGGGCGTTTCGGCGATCTGGCGCGCCAGGCGATGAGCGCCGAAGGCATCCGCATCGGCATCGAACAGCCTGCAGAACGCGACACCGGCATCTGCGTGGCGCTGACCGATGCGTCGGCCGAGCGCAGCTTCATTTCCTACATCGGCGCCGAAGGTGAAGTTACGGCAGCGGAGTTGAGCAGCGTCGCCGCCGAGTCGGGGGACTACGTCTATGTCAGTGGCTACAGCCTGCTGCACAGTGGCAAGGCCCAGGCATTACTGGACTGGACGCTGGCGCTGCCGAAGGCGATCAACGTAGTGTTCGATCCGGGCCCGCTGGTGGAATCGCCGGACTCACCGATGATGCAGGCGTTGCTGCCGCGCATCGATATGTGGACCAGCAACAGTGTCGAGGCGCTGCGTTTCACTGACGCGACGGACATCGAAACCGCGCTGGACCGGTTGGCTATGCACCTTCCACAGGATGTGCTGATGGTCGTGCGCGACGGCCCGCAGGGTTGCTGGATTCATCAGCGCGGCGAGCGCCAACATGTGCCGGGTTTCAAGGTGCAGGCGGTGGACAGCAACGGTGCGGGCGATGCGCACGCCGGGGTGTTCGTCGCCGGGCTGGCGCTAGGACTGGTCGCTCACGAAGCCGCAAGGCGCGCCAACGCTGCCGCTGCATTGGCCGTCACCCGCTGGGGCCCGGCGACTTCACCGGGCACGGCCGAAGTCGATGCGCTGATCCGCGAATCTGCCACCTACTGACCGGCACCCTCGGAGCCCGAACCACCGGTAGTGGTTTTCGAGCCATTGCCGGAGCCGGAGTTATCCGGCGGAACCGGATTGCCGGAAGTGCCGCCCTGGCGTCCCGGATCGTTGCCCTGGGTGCGCGGGTCGGTGCCGGTGGCGGGCGGCAGGGCGTTCTCGACGCCCGAGCCGTCGGTGTTCATGCCGGGGGCACTCTGGATGGCCGGAGCTTTCGGGCGTTCGACCGGATCGGTGGGGCCGGTTCCGGTGGCCGTCGCAGCGAAGGCCACGGGAGAGAGCAGGGCGGCGAAAACGAGAGCAGTCAACCTTGACGAGATCATGGGGTTTCTCCAGTGATTGAAATCCTTACCTGATCTTGGGCCGCCCTCGCGTCGCATAGGTGCCGGATGAGCGACGAACGGTTCAGTTCGTCAGTGCGTTTTCTACCGTGATTCGCCGCCACAACAAGCGGCCGACGGTGATCGTCCAGTTCAACGCCGCCACCACCAGCACGGTCAGCAACAGCGTCGGCATGCCGTGCTCGACGATGATTTTCCCGGCCAGCAGCGGGAAGCCGAACACGCCGATGAAGTACGCCAGACTGAACAACAGCAACGCCTGCGATGTTGTGCCAGCCGGCGCTTCGTTGGCCGCCAATCCATTGATCACCGAGTAGGTGAGGCCGTAACCGACACCGAGCATCACCGCCGCCAGCAGATAGCTGAAACCGCTCTGCACGCCGAACGCGAACAGCAAGATCGAGCCGAGCATCAACCCCGACAACAGACACGACGCACGCAGCGGATCACGCTTGACCACATAGCCTGCGATCAACATCCGGCTGCTGATCGCAGCGCTCATGAAGCCCAGGAAGAACAGCGAATAGTCCAGCGCACGGGCGGCGGCATAGCTGGTCTGGAAACTCGACAGCCCGCCGAACACGCAGCCGCCGAGGCCGACCATGATGATCGGAAAAACCGCTCGGGAACTGAGCACCTGAGCAGTCGCCTGCCATGAGATTCGTGCGGCTGACGTTGCTTGTGTACTTTTCAGACGGGCGCCGAGACGCCAGAACAGCAGCACGCCTATCAGGCTCGCCGCAGCCGCCAGATAGAACGCCGACGTCACCGGCAACCCCAGCGCACTCGCCGCACGCCCGAGCAACGGGCCGCTGCCGATCCCTGTCATCATGCTGCCTGACAGCAGCGCAAAGTATTTCGCCCGCTGTGCCGGGCTCACCAGACTGGCGACAATGATCGGCCCCAGCGTGTAGAACACGCCCCAGCCCAGACCGAGCAGCAATCCGAAAAACAGCAGCCAGTGGCCGAAGCCCGGCGTCATCGCAAACCCCAGACTCGCCGCCACCAGCAACAGCCCGAACAGCGCAATCGAACGCGCCGCGCCCAGCCAGTCGGACAGGTGCCCGGACACCAGCACCGCAACGAAGGTGCTGAGCATCGCCGCACTGATCACGCTGCCGGCGTCGTGCTCGTTGCCGCCGCGAGAACCGATCAGCAGCGAAAGCAAAAACGTCGCGCCATAGGACAGCGACAACAGATAACTGGCGAGGCAGAACAGGCCGAACAGTTTGCCCGAGACCTGGGGTGTTGCTTGAGGCATGACGCGGTTCCTTGACCGGAAAAATTGAGCGTCACCTATCTAACACGTCATGCCTGCGCCTTAGGTCTGAGCTTGGTGATCTCAGGATCGTGAATGACCGGAGTAACGCCTTCAGACCACGCCGATCTCTTCCTTGAATTGCTCCATGAAACCCTTCAGGCGTTGATGACGGATTTGCGCCAGACGTTGGCCGGCAACGGTCTGGAAACCGTCAGCGAGGTGCAGCAGTTTGGTCTGGAAATGATCGAGGCAGAATCGCTTGTCGTCGTAGTCCCTTTCCCGAGCCTCGGGATCGTGCGGGTCGTACAGCGCGCTGCCCATGCGCCCGGCGATATAAAAGGTGCGGGCGACGCCGAGCATGCCGAGGGAGTCGAGGCGGTCGGCGTCCTGCATCAGTCGGGCTTCGAGGGTTAGCGGGGTTATGTTGGCGGAAAAACTGTGGGCTTCGATGGCGTGGATGACGGCGTCGATTCTGGCTTCGGGCCAGTTCAGGTTTGCCAGCACCTTTGAGGCTTTTTCCGCTGCCAGGCGTGATGCCTGTGAACGCAGCGGCGAGTTCTTTTCCACCGCGACGCAATCGTGCAGTAGCACTGCCGCGAGCAGCAGCTCAAGGTCGCCTCCTTCCTCGGCCTGTAAGGTGCGCGCGTTGTGCCACACCCGTTGCAGGTGCGACAGGTCATGGGCGCCGTCTTCCGACGGTTCCAGCGCATGGGGCAGCAGTTCGGCGGCGAGTTCCGCGAGGGGCGAGAAAGCGAAGTTGTTCATGGGCGTCCTTTCGAATGTTCGGCCGCGCTAGCCTAATCTGTGGATTGCCATGTGACGAGCGCCGCGCGCCGCCTTAGTATGGCGTTTTCCTTTTTCCGACAAGGCCCGTCCATGACGATCGACATCCGCCCGGCGACCCCCAGCGATGCTCCGCAAATCCTCGCGTTCATCACCGAATTGGCAGACTTCGAAAAGGCCCGTCACGAAGTCATCGCCAGCGTCGCCGACATCGAGCGCAGCCTGTTCAGCGAAGGCGCCACGGCCCACGGTCTGATCTGCCTGCGCGATGGCGTACCGATCGGTTTCGCGGTGTTCTTCTTCAGCTATTCGACCTGGCTGGGTAGCAACTGCCTGTACCTCGAAGATCTCTATATCACCCCGGAACAACGGGGCGGCGGCGCCGGCAAAACCCTGCTGCGCCACCTCGCGAAAATCGCCTGCGCCAACGATTGCGGCCGCTTCGAATGGAGCGTGCTGGACTGGAACACCCCGGCCATCGAATTCTACAAATCCCTCGGCGCCCAGCCGCAGGAAGAATGGGTGCGCTACCGCATGGATGGCAAGGTGTTGCGCGAGTTTGCCGAGGGCTGAACAAATAGTGGCAATCTGACTGCTGATTTGATTGTTCAAACCGCTCTAGTCCGGCATTCTACGCGCCATTTTTGCGCGCTCACGGACGACACCTGCAATGCCTCTGGCACTCTTTCTCCACGCCCGTGGAGCCATCGCTGCGTCAACGAGTGACCGGCGATGAGCGGACTACGGGCGTCGATCCGCCTGTACGGTCTGGTCAAAAAACTCGGTTCAAGCGATAACCCGAACCGTCAACCGGTGGACATCCTCTGCACCGTCAACCGCCTCGGTGGCACAGCCATCCGTGCGTTTGTCTCGCGCCTCGATGCCGAGCTGATGACGCGCAGTGCGGGCTTCGACGACTACCGGGTGATACCGCTGCGCACGTTCGATCCGAACGGATTCATCGATGCCCATCAAGGCTGGCTGACCCTGCACGTGTGCTGCGGTTTTGTCGCGCCCGCCGGGCAATCGATTTTCCACCAAGGCGTGCTGTCGCCGATGGGCTGGTATGTCTACTCGCAAACCGGCCGCTGGACAGCCGAGCGCTATCTTGAACTCGGCCCGCAAATGGCCGAGCTGCTGCAAACCACCTACGACCAGCATCGACTGACCGGCTACAACACCTGGCTCAACCAACTCGACGACGCCACAACTGCCGAGCTGAACTGGTTTGCCGACGAAGCCTGGCAACAACTGCAAACCCTCACACCCCCGAACAGCCGCGAGCATTGTCACGCGCTGTTTGATTCCGTCGACAACCGCTGGCGTTTCGCTGCGACCGACGTCGATCTCTATCAGCCTCACCCGGAACATCTGAAGCAAGGAGCTTTGAATTGAGTGGTAAACCCGCTGCACGCGTCACCGACCCAACCGCCTGCCCACTGCCTGGCCACGGCAACAACCCGATCGTCTCCGGTTCGCCGGACGTGTTCTTCGACGGACTCCCCGCTGCGCGCATGACCGATAAATCGGCATGCGGCAGCCCGATTACCGGCGGTGTTTCCGCCACGGTATTCATCAACGGCCTGAATGCCGCGATGCTCGACAGCACCGGCGGGCACGGCAATGTCGTGGTCGGTGGATCGGGGACGGTGATTATTGGACAGAGCGGGGGAGGGGCGGCGTTTAGTGGGTTGTTGCCGATGCCGGTGCACTTCAATGATCGGATGCAGGTGATCAATGAAGCCACGGGAGAGCCTATCCCCGATCATCCTTATGCGATTCAGCGAGGGGATGGACGCATTGAGCATGGCATCACCGACGAGCGAGGCTTCACCCATATGGTCAGCTCCCATTTACCCGAAAAAATCAAACTGTTTGTAGAGTGACCGAAATGGAAGTGGAAAATCCTGCGCTGAAAGATTGCAAAACCGAAGTTGCTGGTCATGATTTGACCTGCAAGACGGATCAAACTGTCAAACAAGCTGCGGTTAAAGTAAGAAAAGTAGCGGTGTTTTTTATCGGTGGTGCTGGGGATAAGGAGGAGTACTATCAAAATGAGCCTCCTCATCATAATGTGGTTAATGCACTGAATCTTCTACTGGATAGTCTTAGTCCTGAGCAGAAGCTGGAGGTTAATCTTCCTTATGTAAGCTATAAGGATGTTCGTGGTGAGAAAGATATTCAGAAATATGTAATTCGTCCGTTAAAGGGTGATAAGTCGGTTTATATTGTCATCGTTGGTCATAGTCTGGGTGGGTGGAATGGAGCCCATTTGACTTCGATTCTTAAAGAGCGCGGTTATACTGTGAAAATATTGGTGACGCTTGATCCTGTGGGCGGCGGTACAGGTGTCTGGATGGTGTCAGATATATACTTCACGACACCGAAGCCTGCAGCAGATTATTGGATAAATATATTGGCATCCCCCAAGTCCACGGATGATTCGGATACCGTTGCCAGCATTGGGGAACGTTGGATTATGACCTCTGGTCCGGACATTAATGAAGCGATCGATGCCAACCACTACAAGGCGAGAACGATGTTCGGCACAAAACTTCAAGGTGGCAAATCGGCGTGTGACATTGTTTATGAACGGTTGACCAAATATCTGGAGGCTACGAAGTGAAGCAATGTATTGTCGTGTTGATGTTCTTGTTGTGCTGTTCTTGCGCTAAGAGGCCGGTTCTCCCCGTCATTGATTTGGATTACATTTCCGTCAGTGGCAGGGATGATCGCTCAACTCTGAATATAAAGTTTGCTTCGAAAACGGATGTGTTGAATTTTTTTCAGAATGCGACGGGTGAAAGCCAGTTGGGTGAAGCTTTATATTGTTCTCTGGACAGGCGTGTTGAGTTTGAGGATTTTGATCGGTTGACTCAGTATCTGGTTGGTAATCTCGTCGAGGTCGAAAGTTCTGAACACGGTATGGATCATGTTTACGTATCTAAGTTGTCCGCTTTGAAAAAAGAGGATGAAGGAGTGTCAAACGTTTTTATGTTACCAGGTGAGTTACTGACGGCACTGAATGAACGAGATACCGTCTCTTGCAGAGTATTCACTTCGGCTTACTCATCCGGAGGGCATTATTCGAAGCCAATGCTGATTCCGGCAAACGACCTTGTGCGTGCCATTCAATAGGTACGTGATCAGTACAAAGCTGATTGGCAAGTCCCAAAATATGGGATGCAAAATTACATATTGAGATTTAACGCCTGAGAGGTCTATAGTCCAGCTCACTCACTGCCAATAACAAAACAGGTGAAGCGATGCTGGCGCAATTGATCGCGCTCGATTGGGGGACGACCTCACTACGTGCTTACAAACTCGGGGCGGGCGGGCAGGTGCTGGCGCAGCGGTCGCTGTCGTTCGGGATTATGCAGTTGCCGAAGACGCCGCGGGTCATCAACGGTCGTGAATGCGCCGACGGTTTTGAGCTGGCGTTCGACGAGGCGTGCGGCGACTGGCTCGACGCGCAACCCGGCTTGCCGGTGATAGCCTGTGGCATGGTCGGCAGCGCCCAGGGCTGGCGCGAAGCGTCCTACCGCGATACGCCGGCCAACGTGGCCGATCTCGGAAAATCCCTGCAAACCGTTCGCAGTCTTCGCGGTGTCGATGTGCACATCGTGCCGGGTGTGATTCAGCGCTCGACGCTGCCGAACGTGATGCGCGGCGAGGAAACCCAGGTCCTCGGCGTCCTGCAGAATCTGCCGGTCGAGGCGGGCAATGATCTGCTGATCGGCCTGCCGGGCAGTCATTCGAAATGGGTGGAAGTGGCCGACGGCTGCATCACCCGTTTCGACACCTTCATGACCGGCGAAGTGTTCGCCGTGCTCAGCGAACACAGCATTCTCGGCCGTACCCAACAGCACAGCGCGACGTTCGACGCCGAGGCATTCGATCGCGGTGTGCAGGTGGCGTTGTCGGCAGAGGGCGAGATCGGCGTGCTGTCGACCCTGTTCAGCGCCCGCAGCCTGGGCCTGACCGGTGAACTCGGCGCTACCGCGCAACCGGACTATCTGTCCGGCCTGCTGATCGGCCACGAGCTGACAGCATTGGCCGCCGTGCAACGACGCCGGCGCAACAGCACACATCTTCCTTCGATCATCCTCATCGGCAACGCGCAATTGTGCGCCCGCTACAGCCGGGCCCTCGACGCCTGCGGTTTTGTCCGGGTGACGCTGGCCGAGCAAGCCACCGAGCGTGGTCTGTGGCAACTGGCGCTCGCCGCCGGACTGATCGATTCCTCATCCCGTTAACCCTGACTGGAGGCCTGACATGCTCAAGCAAGCACTGGCGCAAAACGGTCTGATCGCGATCCTGCGCGGCCTGCATCCGCAGGAAGCCGCCGCTGTCGGAGAAGTCCTGTATGCGGCCGGATTTCGCGTCATCGAAGTACCGCTCAATTCCCCTGCACCGTACGAAAGCATTCGCATCCTGCGTAAGACTCTGCCCGCCGATTGCCTGATCGGTGCCGGCACGGTGCTGACGCCGGAACAGGTGGAGTTGGTGAAGGAAGCCGGCGGCCAGGTCATCGTCATGCCCCACAGCGATGCCAAGGTGTTGCGGGCAGCGAAAGCGGCCGGGCTGTATCTGTCGCCGGGCGTTGCCACACCGACCGAAGCCTTTGCGGCACTGGAGGAGGGCGCGGATATTCTCAAGCTGTTCCCTGCCGAGCAGATGGGCCCTGCGGTGGTGAAAGCCTGGCTGGCGGTGTTGCCGGTCGGGACGATTCTGGCGCCGGTCGGCGGCATCACGCCGGACAACATGCAGGCGTTCATCGACGCTGGCGTCAAAGGCTTCGGCCTCGGGTCCGGGCTGTTCAAGCCGGGCATGACGACTGAGCAAGTGGCGGCCAATGCCAGGGCCTACGTGGCGGCCTGGAAAGCCCTTCGCTAAGACTTTTCCGGCGCTGCGTGCGCTGCATCTAACAAGAGAGACAAGCAGATGAAAATCACCAAACTCACCACCTTCATCGTCCCGCCGCGCTGGTGCTTCCTCAAGGTCGAAACCGACGAGGGCGTGACCGGTTGGGGCGAGCCCGTGGTCGAGGGCCGTGCCCACACGGTTGCTGCAGCGGTTGAGGAATTGTCCGACTACCTGATCGGCAAAGACCCACGCAATATCGAAGACATCTGGACTGTGCTGTATCGCGGCGGCTTCTACCGGGGCGGCGCGATCCACATGAGCGCACTGGCCGGCATCGACCAGGCGTTGTGGGACATCAAGGGCAAGGCGCTGGGCGTGTCGGTCAGCGATCTGCTCGGCGGTCAGGTGCGGGACAAGATCCGTGTGTATTCGTGGATCGGCGGCGACCGTCCGGCAGACACCGCGCGTGCTGCGAAAGAGGCGGTAGGCCGTGGTTTCACTGCGGTGAAAATGAATGGCACCGAAGAGCTGCAATTTCTCGATACCTTCGAAAAGGTTGATCTGGCACTGGCCAACGTTGCCGCCGTGCGTGATGCGGTGGGGCCGAACGTCGGCATCGGTGTCGACTTCCATGGCCGGGTGCACAAACCCATGGCCAAGGTGCTGATGAAGGAACTCGACCCGTACAAACTGATGTTCATCGAAGAGCCGGTGCTCAGTGAAAACTACGAAGCGCTGAAAGAACTGGCGCCGCTGACCAGCACCCCGATCGCTCTCGGCGAGCGGCTGTTTTCGCGCTGGGACTTTAAACGGGTATTGAGCGAAGGTTACGTCGACATCATCCAGCCGGACGCCTCCCACGCCGGCGGCATCACCGAAACCCGCAAAATCGCCAACATGGCTGAAGCCTACGACGTGGCGCTGGCGCTGCATTGCCCGCTGGGGCCGATTGCGCTGGCGGCGTGTCTGCAACTGGACGCCGCTTGTTACAACGCGTTTATCCAGGAGCAGAGCCTGGGCATCCATTACAACGAGAGCAATGACCTGCTCGATTATGTGAAGGATCCGCGGGTGTTCGACTACGACAAAGGCTTCGTGAAAATCCCCAACGGCCCGGGCCTGGGCATCGAGATCAACGAGGAATACGTGATCGAACGCGCGGCGGTCGGCCACCGCTGGCGCAACCCGATCTGGCGTCATGCCGATGGCAGTTTTGCCGAGTGGTGAGTCGCTGACTTTCTGCCGCATCCAGTAAGTCAGATCTCCAGGGAGCGGAGATCTGCATACCCTCGACCTCAATAAACATAAGAAGAGGCGCTCTCCATGCAACCGCAAACCCTCACCGGGCAAGCGACATTAGTCACGCCCAGCCGCAAGCGATTTTTCATCATGGTGTTGCTGTTCATCACCGTGGTCATCAACTACCTCGACCGCAGCAACCTGTCGATTGCCGCCCCGGCACTGACAACGGATCTGGGCATCGACCCGGTGCACGTCGGGCTGATCTTTTCCGCCTTCGGCTGGACCTACGCCGCCATGCAGATCCCCGGCGGCTGGCTGGTGGATCGGGTGCCGCCGCGCATCCTTTATAGCGTCGCGCTGCTGTTGTGGTCACTGGCCACGGTGATGCTCGGTTTCGCCGCCAGTTTCATCGCACTGTTCGTGCTGCGTATGGCGGTCGGTGCGCTGGAAGCGCCGGCGTATCCGATCAACAGCCGTGTAGTGACGACCTGGTTCCCCGAGCGTGAACGGGCCACGGCCATCGGCTTCTATACCTCCGGGCAGTTTGTCGGGCTGGCGTTCCTGACCCCGGTGCTGGCGTGGCTGCAACATGAATTTGGCTGGCACATGGTGTTTGTCGCGACTGGCGCGGTGGGCATCGTGTGGGCGGCGATCTGGTACGCGGTGTATCGCGAGCCGCGTGATTTCAAAGGCGCCAACGAAGCGGAAATCAATCTGATCCGTGAGGGCGGCGGGCTGGTGGATATCGCGGCCGAAACCGCCAAGGTGAAGGCGAAATTCAGCTGGACCGATCTCGGCATCGTCCTGAGCAAACGCAAGTTGTGGGGGATCTACCTCGGCCAGTTCTGCCTCAATTCGACGCTGTGGTTTTTCCTGACGTGGTTCCCGACCTACCTGGTGAAATACCGCGGCATGGATTTCATCAAGTCCGGTCTGCTGGCATCGCTGCCTTTTCTCGCCGCGTTCATCGGCGTGTTGTGCTCCGGGTTCTTTTCCGACTTCCTGATCCGTCGTGGCTGCACCGTCGGGTTTGCGCGCAAGTTGCCGATCATTGGCGGGCTGCTGATTTCCACCTCGATCATCGGCGCCAACTTCGTCGAGTCGACGCCGTTGGTGATTGCCTTCCTGGCGCTGGCGTTTTTCGGCAACGGGCTGGCGTCGATCACCTGGTCGCTGGTCTCGACACTGGCGCCGGCGCGGTTACTGGGCTTGACCGGCGGGGTGTTCAACTTCATCGGCAACCTGTCGGCGATTGCCACGCCGATTGTCATCGGCTTCCTGGCCAGTGGCGATTCGTTCGCTCCGGCGATCACCTACATCGCGGTTCTGGCATTGATCGGTGCTTTGTCCTACGTGCTGCTGGTGGGCAAGGTCGAGCGCATCGAGTTGTAGTCGTCCCTGTCGGGCGACCATAATGCCGCCCGTTCCCTCGCTCAACGCTAAAGGCTGGATATGCAGGAAGACGCCCCAAAAACCGCCAAGGACGCCGCGCCGACCGGCACCCAGACCCTGCTTCGCGGGTTGGGTGTGGTGCAAGCCGTCGCCAGTGGCGCCCGCGATCTCAAAGAGATTGCCCGCCTGATCGGCACCACGCGCAGCACCACCCATCGTCTGGCCAGTTGTCTGGTGGACGAGCGCTATCTGCGCGTCGTGCCGCAAGTCGGTTATCTGCTGGGGCCGAAGCTGATCGAACTGGGTTTTCAGGCGCGCGAAGAGTTGCCGCTGGTGACCTTGGCGGGGCCGTATCTGGACGAGTTGTCGGCGCTGACCGGCGACACCGTTCACCTGGGAATTCGTGAAGGCGACGAGGTGCTGTACCTGTTGAAGAATCCGGGGCGCAACGGCCCGGAAATGCGCTCGCGGGTCGGCCATCGCATGCCGCTGGCGCGGACAGGGATCGGCAAGGCCTTGATGCTGGATGACGCGCCGCAGGATTGGCAGCGTCTGTACGACATCAGCCTGCCGGCGGGTGGGAAAAGTCAGTTCTGGCCACAGCATCCGCAGCAGTCATGGGAGCAGCTGGAGCAGCGGATGACCGAGTACGTGGCCGGCGGCTACGCGTTCGACCTGGAAGACAACGAACCGTCGATCCGCTGCGTGGCGGCGCCGATCCGCGACGCGAGCAAGCGCATCGTCGCGGCCATCAGCATCGCCAGCACCGTGCCGTACATGCCGCTGGAAAAAATGGCCGAGCTGATTCCCCTGATCAAAGGGGTCACGGCCCGGCTCTCGGCGGAGCTTGGCTTGAAGGTCTGAGGTATCAGAGCTTCAGAGTCGCCATGTCGATCACGAAGCGATACTTCACATCCCCGGCGATCATGCGGGCATAGGCTTCATTGATCTGGCGGATGTCGAGCATTTCGATGTCGCAGCTGATGTTGTGCTCGGCGCAGAAATCCAGCACTTCCTGGGTTTCGGCGACGCCACCGATCAGCGAGCCGGCCAGTACGCGACGACCCAGCACCAGTTTCGCGGCGTGGACCGGCGGATCGATCGGTTCGATCAGACCCACCAGAATGTGCACGCCGTCGAAGCGCAGGGTGTCGAGGTACGGGTTGAGATCGTGCTGCACCGGAATGGTATCCAGTAGGAAGTCGAAACGACCGGCTGCGGCTTTCATCTGTTCTTCGTCGGTGGAGACGATCACGTGATCGGCGCCCTGACGACGACCTTCCTCGGCCTTGCTCGCCGAACGAGTAAACAGCGTCACCTCAGCGCCCATGGCCTTGGCGAATTTGATGCCCATGTGACCGAGGCCGCCCATGCCGAGAATCCCGACCTTGTCGCCAGCCTTCACGCCGTAATGCTTGAGCGGCGAGTAGGTGGTGATGCCGGCGCAGAGAATCGGTGCGGCGGCCGCCAGATCCAGCTTCTCGGGGATGCGCACCACGAAGTGCTCGCTGACCACGATGCTGTCCGAGTAACCGCCCATGGTGTTGCTGCCGTCGACCCGGTCGGGTGTGGCATAGGTCATGGTCGGGCCTTCGAGGCAGTATTGCTCAAGGTTCGACTGGCAGGCTTCGCAGGTGCGGCAGGAATCGACCATGCAGCCGACACCGACCAGATCGCCTACTTTGTGTTTGGTGACGTTCGCACCGATAGCGGTGACTTTTCCGACGATCTCGTGGCCGGGCATCAACGGGTAAACGGCAATGCCCCATTCGTTGCGCGCCTGGTGGATGTCGGAGTGGCAGACGCCGCAGTAAAGGATGTCGATGGCGACGTCGTCGGCGCGAGGGCTGCGGCGTTCGAATTTCATCGGGGCGAGGGGCGTGGTGGCCGTTTGAGCGGCATAGCCGATGGCGGTGTACATGTGAAACCTCGCAAAAGCAGTGACAAGTGAGGCGGCGCATTCTGGGCGCCGTCCGGTCGTCCGGCCATGGCGATTCCTCCGGGTGTCATGCCTAATCCTCCGGCATGCGGGGTTGATCGGTCGCATTGGCAAAAGGATCTGCGATGATGCTTTCATCCCTTTTTCCGTGATTTTTTCTGAAGAGCCACCCGATGCAATTGACCCGTCACCTTGATGCCAACGCCACCCTGGTTTCGCTGATCGAACCGCTGGCGCTGCGCGATGGTTACAGCCAGACCGGGCTGCCGGGCGTGCAGGTGTTGCGCGCCAGTTGCGACGTCGCCCGTGGCCCGCACATTTATGAACCGAGCCTGATGATCATCGCTCAGGGCAGCAAACTGGCGTATCTGGGGCCGCGCACCATGGAGTACGGCGCCGGGCACTACCTGATCCAGGCGTTGCCGGTGCCGTTCGAGTGCGAGACCTATGCGTTGCCGGACGCGCCGTTGCTCGGCGTGTCGGTGGCGATCGACCGGGTGCTGCTCGGTGAACTGGTGCTGGCCATGGGGCTGGCGCCGGGGCGGCATATCCCGGCGCAGACACCGGAGTCGATGACTTCGGTGGTGCTCGACGATGACATGCGCGGTTGTGTCGAACGCCTGCTGCGCTGTCTGCACGATCCGCTGGAATGCCAGATTCTCGGACCGGCGCGGGTGCGCGAGTTATTGTTCGTGGCGTTGCGCGGACCTCAGGCTGATGTGTTGCGAGCATTGGTAGAGCAGCAGGGGCAGTTCGCGCGGGTGGCGGCTTCGATCAGTCATTTGCACTCGCACTACACCGAACCGTTGAACGTCGAGACATTGGCCAGTTGCGCGAACATGAGCGTGTCGACCTTTCATGAGCATTTCAAACGCAGCACGTTGCTGTCGCCGGTGCAGTATCTGAAGCGTTTACGTTTGTTGAAGGCGCAGACGTTGTTGATCGCCGAGGGGCTGGGAGTGGCGCAGGTGGCGCATCGGGTGGGGTATCAGAGCACGTCGCAGTTCAGTCGCGAGTACAAACGTTATTTCGAGCGCAGTCCGGGGGATGAGCGCGCGGCTTGATTCCCGACAAATCGCGGGCAACAAAAAGGCCCCCGTTTCGGGAGCCTTGATGTTCAGCGGGTGGACTTACATGTTCGGGTAGGTTGGGCCGCCGGCGCCTTCCGGCGTCACCCAGGTGATGTTCTGCGAAGGGTCCTTGATGTCACAGGTCTTGCAGTGCACGCAGTTCTGGGCGTTGATCTGGAAACGCTTCTCGCCGTCTTCCTTGGTGATCACTTCATACACGCCGGCCGGGCAGTAGCGCTGTGCCGGCTCGTCGTACAGCGGCAGGTTCTTGCTCAGCGGGATGGTCGGGTCGGTCAGTTTCAGGTGGCACGGCTGTTCTTCTTCATGGTTGGTACCGGAGATGAACACCGAGCTCAGCTTGTCGAAGCTGATCTTGCCGTCGGGTTTCGGGTAGTCGATCTTCTTGCAGTCGGCCGCGAGTTTGAGGCAGGCGTAGTCCGGCTTGGTGTCGTGCAGGGTGAACGGCAGTTTGCCGCCGAAGATGTTCTGGTCCAGCCAGTTGAAACCGCCGCCGACGATGGCGCCGAACTTGTGGATCGCCGGGCCGAAGTTGCGGCTGGCGAACAGTTCTTCGTAGAGCCAGCTCTTCTTGAACGCGTCGACGTAGGTGGTCAGCTCTTCGGTGCCGTCCTTTTCAGCGAACAGCGCGTCGGCCACGGATTCAGCGGCGAGCATGCCGGACTTCATCGCGGTGTGGCTGCCTTTGATCTTGGCGAAGTTCAGGGTGCCGAGATCGCAACCGATCAGCGCGCCGCCCTTGAAGACCATTTTCGGCAGCGAGTTCAGGCCGCCTTTGCAGATTGCACGTGCGCCGTAGCTGATGCGCTTGCCGCCTTCCAGATACTGCTTCAGTACCGGGTGATGCTTGAGGCGCTGGAATTCGTCGAACGGCGACAGGTAGGTGTTGCTGTAGGACAGATCGACGATCAGGCCGACTACAACCTGGTTATTTTCCAGGTGATAAAGGAAAGAACCGCCGGTGTTCTCGGTGCCCATGATGTCCATCGGCCAACCGGCGGTGTGCACCACCAGGCCTGGCTGGTGTTTGGCCGGGTCGATTTCCCAGATTTCTTTCAGGCCGATACCGTAGTGCTGGGCGTCGGCGTCGCTGTCGAGGTTGTAGCGCTTGATCAGTTGCTTGCCGATGTGGCCACGGCAGCCTTCGGCGAACAGCGTGTATTTGCCACGCAATTCCATGCCCGGGGTGTACAGGCCTTCTTTCGGATGACCTTCGCGGTCGACGCCGAGGTCGCCGGTGATGATCCCGCGCACCACGCCGTTTTCGTCGATCAGCGCTTCCTGAGCGGCGAAGCCCGGGTAGATTTCCACGCCCAGGTTTTCGGCCTGCTGAGCGAGCCAGCGGCACAGGTTGCCGAGGGAGATAATGTAGTTGCCTTCGTTGTGCATGGTCTTGGGCACAAAGAAGTCAGGAATTTTTTGCGCGCTTTCGGCGTTTTTCAGCACGAAAATGTCATCGCGGGTGACAGGCGTGTTCAGCGGAGCGCCGAGTTCTTTCCAGTCCGGGAACAGTTCGTTCAGGGCCCGTGGTTCGAATACGGCACCGGACAGGATGTGTGCGCCGACTTCGGAGCCTTTTTCGACCACGCAGACGCTGATTTCCTTACCGGCTTCGGCGGCCTTCTGCTTCAGACGGCAGGCGGCGGACAGGCCAGCGGGGCCGGCACCGACGATGACCACGTCGAATTCCATGTATTCGCGTTCCACAGGCTATCTCCTACTCAAGGCTCAACAGTTTTTTTTCTAATTTGGAGGTTCGGTGTCGTATCCGTTATTGCCTTTACGTTAACGTCAAGGCTAATAATGGGCAAACCACCTTTCTCTCTAGGCGGCGCATTATATCTACACCACTCTTAGCGTCCAATACAAACGTTTGTTTGAATCGGCTCCAGCCCAGAGAAATCAAAGAAGCGCGGCTTATGTCAGGGCATTTTGGCGTATTGACCAGAATGGGCGTTCCGGTCAAGATACGGGCGGTTTTGCGTTCGCCGTAGGCTGAATGGTGGTTTCAAGAGCACCTCTAAAGACAGGGCGTAGGCGGTAACCGGTGATGCGCAGCGCAGGTTCGGCGCGCAGTTTACACACCGCGAAGCGGCATGACTCGTCGGTCACGACTGACGAACGGTCATCGCGCTCAGCCGGCGTTTTTAGAGGTGCCCTTGTGCCCGATGAGCATCAACCGCCAGGTTCGCCTAGGCGACTTTCTTTTCACCGGAGAGTAACGAGGAATCCATGAAGGTTCTTGTAGCTGTCAAACGCGTTGTGGATTACAACGTCAAGGTTCGCGTCAAGGCGGACAATTCCGGCGTAGACCTCGCCAACGTCAAGATGTCGATGAACCCGTTCTGCGAAATCGCAGTGGAAGAAGCCGTACGCCTGAAAGAAAAAGGCGTTGCGACTGAAATCGTCGTCGTCTCCATCGGCCCGTCCACCGCTCAGGAACAGCTGCGTACCGCACTGGCTCTGGGTGCCGACCGCGCCATCCTCGTCGAATCCGCTGAAGACCTGACTTCCCTGGCCGTGGCCAAGCTGCTCAAGGCCGTGGTCGACAAGGAACAGCCTCAGCTGGTGATCCTGGGCAAACAGGCCATCGACAGCGACAACAACCAGACCGGCCAGATGCTTGCTGCACTGAGCGGCTACGGTCAGGGCACTTTCGCCTCGAAAGTCGAAGTCTCCGGCGACAGCGTTGCCGTGACCCGCGAAATCGACGGCGGCGCGCAGACCGTTTCCCTGAAACTGCCAGCGATCGTCACCACCGACCTGCGTTTGAACGAGCCGCGCTACGCGTCCCTGCCAAACATCATGAAAGCCAAGAAGAAGCCTCTCGAGACGCTGACTCCGGACGCTTTGGGCGTTTCCACCGCCTCCACCAACAAGACCCTGAAAGTCGAAGCGCCGGCTGCACGCAGCGCGGGCATCAAGGTCAAGTCGGTGGCTGAACTGGTCGAGAAACTGAAAAACGAAGCGAAGGTAATCTGATCATGACTATCTTGGTAATCGCCGAACACGACAACAAGGTGCTGGCTCCGGCCACCCTGAACACCGTGGCTGCCGCTGCCAAAATCGGCGGCGACATCCACGTTCTGGTTGCAGGCCAGGGCGCTGGCGCCGTGGCTGAAGCCGCCGCGAAGATCGCTGGCGTGAGCAAAGTCCTGAACGCTGACAATGCTGCCTACGCGCATCAGCTGCCGGAAAACGTTGCTCCTCTGGTAGCAGAACTGGGCGCTGGTTACAGCCACATCCTGGCTGCCGCCACTTCCAACGGTAAAAACATCCTGCCACGCGTTGCCGCCCAGCTGGACGTTGACCAGATCTCCGAGATCATCTCGGTAGAAAGCGCTGACACCTTCAAGCGTCCGATCTACGCCGGTAACGCCATCGCTACCGTGCAATCGACCGCTGCGATCAAAGTGATCACCGTGCGTGCCACCGGTTTCGACCCGGTTGCCGCTGAAGGCGGTTCGGCTGCCGTTGAATCGGTTGCCGCTGCTCACAACGCCGGCACTTCCAGCTTCGTCAGCGAAGAACTGGCCAAGTCCGATCGTCCTGAGCTGACCGCTGCCAAGATCGTCGTTTCCGGCGGCCGCGGCATGCAGAACGGCGACAACTTCAAACACCTGTACGCCCTGGCCGACAAGCTGGGCGCTGCTGTTGGTGCTTCCCGCGCCGCGGTCGACGCAGGTTTCGTACCGAACGACATGCAGGTCGGTCAGACCGGCAAAATCGTTGCACCTCAGCTGTACATCGCCGTCGGTATCTCCGGCGCGATCCAGCACCTGGCCGGCATGAAAGACTCCAAAGTGATCGTTGCGATCAACAAGGACGAAGAAGCGCCGATCTTCCAGGTGGCCGATTACGGCCTGGTGGCGGATCTGTTCGAAGCCGTACCTGAGCTGGAGAAGCTGGTCTAATCCGGCAGCTTCACTTATAAAGAGCCCGACCTTTTGGTCGGGCTTTTTTTTGTCTCGGATTTGAGTGGGAGCGTTTCGCCATGGATCTGCATCGTCGGTTGGACTGCTCGTGGTTGCTGGGGCTGGCATTGTTGCCGGGCCTGTCGGTGGCGGCGGGCAAGTGCGAACGGCTGGTCGTCACCGGCAGCCCGGATGCACCGCCGTACCTCTGGCAGGATCCGCAGAACCCCAAACAACTGATCGGTGCCAGCGCCGACCTGTTGCAACAGGTGGCGAAAGAACTGGGGATCAAAGTCGATCTGTTGTACGCCGGCAAGCGTTCCCAGGCCCTCGACGAAGTGCGCAGCGGGCGAATGGACATGCTGGCCGACGCGCCGCTGACCTTCAACGAGCTGGAAAACCTCGACTACATTCACCCGCCGTTGCTGGAAAACGATTACCTGGTGTGGATGCGCAAGGGCTCGACCCTGGTCTACACCGAAGCCAAGGACCTGCACGGGCATACCGGCGGCTTGTCGGAAAAGTCTCGAATGACCCCGGCATTCGGTACTTTCGCCGAGCAGCAATTGACCCTGACCCGTACGGCAAACCTGACCCAGGCGTTTCAGAAACTTCTGCTGGGCGAGGTGGAATATGTACTCGCCGGTCGCTACTCGGGCATGGCGGCCGCGCAGGCACTGGGCATGGCCAATGATCTGCTGGCTTTTGAACAACCCATCGACCGGCCCGGTCTGTTCCTCGCGGTTTCGCACAACTCGGCCTGCAACGATCCGTGGTTGCGCGGACAGCTGGCCAAAAAGATGACAGAATTGCCCGCGTCCGGCCTGACGGAAGCCGCGCTGCAACGCAACATCGAGCGCTGGAAGGCGCAGCAGCAACAGCCGCCGCAACAACCTGTCAGCGCCCCAAAACAGTAGGGATTCTTAGTGAGTAATCGACTTCTTTTCGCGGCCATGGCCGTTCTGGCCCTGGCCGGTTGCGCCAGCGATCCGGCACCCAACGAACAAATGCGCCTGACAGAGCAGGCCCTGGAGCAAGCCAAAGCCGTGGGCGCCACCGCTGAAGACGTGCCGGAAATGAAACTGGCAGAAGACAAGTTCAACCGGGCCAAAGGCAGCATGGCGGGTGAGTCCTACAAGAATGCGCGGATGCGATTCGAACAGGCTGAACTCGACGCACGTCTGGCGGAAGCCAAAGTGCTGACCCAGAAGAGCGAAGAGCAAGTGAACGTGCTCAATACCCGCATCGTCCGACTGCGCAAGCAACTGGGGGATGCCCAATGAGCCTGAAGTCCAACGCCCTCGGCGCTCTGATCCTCGCCAGTTGCGCCAGCCTCTACGGCTGCGCCGGTCAGCACAGCGAATCCGCATTGCAGCAGGCCAGCACCGACTTCCAGAAGGTCAAGGAAGATTCCAACGTGCTGCGTATCGCGCCGAAAGACGTGATCCGCGCCGGTGAGTCCCTGGCTCGTGCCGATCGTCTGTCGACGTACTGGGGCAGTGGCTCGGACGTGGTGCATTACGCCTACCTGAGTCAGCGCTACAGCGAAATCGCCCGTGAGCACACTAACCAGGTACTCAACGAAGAGCGTGCAGCGAAGCTGGAACTTGAGCGCCAGCGCCTGCAGCTGGCCCTGCGCGAGTCCAAACTGCTGAGCGTGCAACAGCAGGGCAAATGGCTGGAAGAACAGATCGTTGCGCTGGCCACCACCCAGACCGATCGTGGTCTGGTGATGACCTTGGGTGACGTACTGTTCGATACCGGTGAAGCCGAACTGAAAAATTCGGCCAACCGCGTGGTGCTGAAGATCGTGCAGTTCCTGCAACTCAACCCGAAACGCATCGTGCGCATCGAGGGGTACACCGACAGCACCGGCGGCAAGCAGGAAAACCTCAAGCTGTCCCGCGATCGCGCGCAGTCGGTAGCGGACGTGCTGACGGACCTGGGCATCGACGAAAAACGCATTCAGGTCGAAGGCTACGGCGACGAATACCCGGTGGACGCCAACGCTTCCGAGCGCGGGCGTGCGCAGAACCGTCGGGTGGAAATCGTGTTCTCCGACGAAAAAGGCCAGCTCGGCGCCGCCCGCTGAGGGTGGCGTTACTGGAAAGCCCGGGCTGTCATGCAGCACCGGGCTTTTTTACGTCTGTCGATTACCTCACAAAGCAGTACAGATTTAACCGACACAGCACTGTATGGTTGACTAATATGGCAACTGTCCCAGTACACTTCCAAACTGTTCCGGTATTGTTTCACACAAGAATAAAACGCCCGTGAAATCGAGTGCTGCGTCATGACCAATCTCTTGCTCTACCAACGTATTGCTCAACAGCTGGCCGAAGATATCCGCCGTGGCGTCTATCAACCGGGCGAGCGCGTGCCTTCGGTGCGCAAGATGAGTTCGCAGCTCAACGTCAGCCATGCCACCGTGTTGCAGGCTTACGCAAACCTCGAGGATCAGGGCCTGATCCGCGCGCGGCCGCAGTCCGGTTACTACGTACACCAGACTCCCGCACTGACGGCGCCCACGCCGGACATTGCCCGGGTCGAGCGGCCCGGCCTGGTCACCCGCAGCAGCATTATTCAGCAAGTATTGGTCGAATCCCGTCGTGAAGGCGTGTTCCCACTGGGTGCGGCGGTGCCGAGCGTCGATTACCTGCCGGTGCGCGCCCTGCATCAGCAGCTGGCCAAGGTCACCCGCTTTCACAGCCCACGGGCATTCAGTTACATGTTCAGCCCCGGTTTCGAGCCGTTGCGCCGGCAGGTGGCGATTCGTATGCGCGATGCAGGCGTGGTGGTCGACCCTTCGGAAGTGGTGATCACCCACGGCTGTGTCGATGCGTTGCAGATGTCCTTGCGAGTGCTGACCCGCCCCGGCGACCTGATCGCCGCCGAATCACCCACCTATTACGGTTTGCTGCAACTGGCGGATCTGCTGGGCCTGAAAGTCATCGAGATCCCCAGCGATCCCGCCACCGGCATGAGCCTCGAAGCCCTGCAACTGGCGGCCAACCAATGGTCGATCAAGGCGCTGGTACTGACCACTCGCCTGAGTAATCCACTCGGCGGCACCATGCCCGAAGAGCGGCAGAAACAACTGCTGAGACTGGCCTCGGACTTCGACATCCAGATCGTCGAAGACGACATCTATGGCGAGTTGATGTTCGAACAGGGTCGCACCAAGTCGCTCAAGGCCTACGACCGGCTCGACCGGGTGATCTACTGCTCGAGTTTTTCCAAGACGTTATCGCCCGGTGTGCGCATCGGCTGGATGATCGCCGGCAAGTACCAGCAGGAAATCCAGCGCTTGCAGACCTTCAGCACTCATTCGGCGTGCAGCGTCACGCAAATGGCCATCGCGGCGTACCTGGAAAATGGTGGCTATGACCGGCATTTACGGTACATCCGCCAGGAATACCGAAAAAATCTCAGCGCGTTTCAGCTAGCGGTTCAGCAGTACTTTCCCGAAGGCACACAGATGACCCGGCCCACCGGCGGATTCATTCTGTGGGTCAGTCTGCCGGGGCGGGTCAACACCCAGGAATTGCACGTGCGGGCGCTGCAACAGGGCATCAGCATTGCGCCGGGCCTGATCTTCAGCAATACCGAACAGTTCAACCACTGTATCCGGTTGAACTGCGGCATCCCTTGGAATCGCGAGGCGGAACGGGCGCTGATGACCCTCGGAATGCTGGCAACACAGCTCTGCCAGGAGATGACCGGCGGATTTTGAAACAATGGCGGAGCTTGTCATGTGACGTCCAACAGGCGAGCATATGGCCCTCTGCCGTTAGCTTCGTTGGGTTCATGAAAGCGAAATTTTCTGCCGTCTGGGTTGTGCTCTGCCTGCTGATGATGGGTCATGTGCCTGGCGCCATGGCGGCCGCGGCTCAGGAAAAGACGCCGGCTACTGCCACCGCGAAAAAAACGGCCACGGCCAAGAAAACCGTTCCAGCGAAAAAAACACCGCAGAAAAAGGCTGCTCCCGCCAAGAAGCGTGCGCCGGTTGCCTCCAAGTCGAAGTCGGCAAAAGAAGTGGTGAAGACGCCGTTGCCGTCCGCGAAGCTCGATTTGAGCCTGCCCAAAGATATGGTTCAGGAACTGAAGCCACCCGGCTCCGTGACGCTGCCCAAGCGCGAACCAATCCTGCCGCAGATGTTCGGCGACAAAAACACCGGATTTCAGCTCAACGGCCGTTTGCTCAGCAACGAAATGCAGTTGCAGCTGCGTAACGAAGAACGGCGTGACGTTGAGGGCGCAGCGCTGGATTTCGAGTTCAAGCAATAAATTTCATCTCATGGGTGACCCGCTAACCAGACGCTTTGTCGGAGACTGGTCAGTCACTTTCGTTTCTGCGTAAAAACCCCGGTTCAGGGAATTTAAAACAGCCGTTTAAGCGGTTACCCTGTTCCGCGTCCCTTTAACACATTGCCCGCTGCGAGGAACGCGTCGTCATGAAATGCCGTGAAGGCTGTGGCGCCTGCTGCATTGCCCCTTCCATCAGTTCGCCGATTCCAGGCATGCCCGATGGCAAACCTGCCGGTGAACGCTGCGTTCAGTTGTCGGTCGATAACCTGTGCAACATTTTCGGTCGACCGGAACGTCCGGCGGTCTGTTCAGGATTCAAGGCCGATCCCGAAGTCTGCGGCAGCAGCCAGGAAGACGCGATCAGACTGCTCGGCTGGTGGGAGCAGATGACGGCGGCGTGATGTGTCAAACGAACGGAACTTCAACAATAAGGAATAAGACTATGGGTTCGCTGCATCGTATCGCTGTGTTGTGTGGTTTGACCGCCGTGCTGGCCACCTCGGCCGCCCAGGCTGAAGACTGGAAAGTCGCCAAGAACGAGGACGGCATCAAGGTCTCCCTGAGCGAAGTGCCGGGTTCGGACTACAAGTCTTATCAGGGCGTGACCGTGATGAAGACCACCATCGCCAAACTGCGCGCCTTGCAGGAAGACGTCTCCGGTGCCTGCGCGTGGATTCACGAGTGCAAGACCCAGAAACTGCTCAAGCACGAAGGCGATCAGAGCTGGACCTACACCCAATTCAACACGCCATGGCCGGTGACTCCGCGCGATTCGATCCTGCACGTCACCACTGTTGAAGGCGCCGATGGCAGCCTGACCCGTAATCTCGAAGGCGTGCCGAAGTACCTGCCTGAAGAAAAAGGCTTTGTGCGGGTCGCGCAGGTCAAAGGCTTCTGGAAGTTCGTACCAAAGGGTGATCAGGTTGAAGTGACCTATCAGGTTCACACCGAGCCAGGCGGCAGCGTGCCGTCGATGATTGCCAACAAGTTTGTGGTCGACGCACCGTTCAACACCCTGAAAGCCTTGAAAGAACGCGCCGAGAAGTAACTGTCGCGTTCATCTATAAACGCCCCGAAGAACTCGGGGCGTTTTGTTTTCAGGTTTATTGTGTTTCCAGATATGCGTTGGACGAAATTTTCACAAAGTCTCCAAGACAATTCGCCCGCGCTGTTTACACCTGTCACGGTGCGCTGTGCCTTGAATGAAAGCGTCCGGCAACGGGCACTAATCAATGGCAATGCCGCCGGTGATCGTGCAACATTTGCGCTCCGCGCAAGCCCCGGGGCCTGGAATGGCCAACAGAGGGCAGGGCGCAGCTGAATTTTTGCAACTTCAACTTCCAATGGGTCCTAAAACGACATGGCAAACCCGGACGCCCTGAGTCAGCAGCGATCATCCAGTCGCCTGCTGCAACCGACCGTCAAATCGCATCTGGCCTACACGCTCCTGTGCGCGCTGGTCATGATGGTGATGTTTTCCGTGCTGCGCCTCGCGCTGCTGGTCTACAACCGCGAGATGATCCTCGACACCCCGGCCTCGACCTTCCTCGAAGCCTTCGCCAACGGCCTGCGCTTCGATATTCGCCTGGTGGTGTATCTGTGCATTCCGCTGGTGCTGGCGCTGTTCAGTGCCCGGGCCATGGCGGCGCGCGGGTTCTTCCGTCTGTGGCTGACCGTCGCGTCGAGCATCGCGCTGTTCCTCGGCCTGATGGAGATGGACTTCTATCGCGAGTTCCACCAGCGCCTCAACGGCCTGGTGTTCCAGTACGTGAAGGAAGACCCGAAAACTGTGATGAGCATGCTCTGGTACGGTTTCCCGGTGGTGCGCTATCTGCTGGCGTGGGCCGTGGGCACGCTGATCCTGACCTTGGCGTTCAAGGGCGCCGACCGTCTGACCCGTCCGCGTGGCCCGTTCAGCGGTGGCAACGTCGGCACCCGTCAAGTGGCGCCATGGTATGCGCGTCTGGCGGTGTTCGTGGTTTGCCTGCTGATCTGCGTGGTCGCCGCTCGCGGCACCCTGCGCCAAGGCCCGCCGCTGCGCTGGGGTGACGTGTACACCACCGATTCCAACTTCGCCAACCAGCTCGGCCTCAACGGCACGCTGTCGCTGATCGCGGCGGCCAAGGACCGGATGGGCGAGGATCGCGACAACATCTGGAAAGCCACGCTGCCGCAGGATCAGGCGCAGAAAGTGGTTCGCGAGATGCTGGTGATGCCGGACGACAAACTGGTGGATGCCGATATTGCCGCCGTGCGTCGTGAATACACGCCGCCTGCCGACAAGACCCTGCCGATCAAGAACGTCGTCGTGATCCTGATGGAAAGCATGGCCGGTCACTCGGTTGGTGCTCTGGGCGCGCCGGGCAACATCACGCCGTACCTCGACAAGCTGTCGAAGGAAGGCCTGCTGTTCGACCGTTTCTTCTCCAACGGCACCCACACCCACCAGGGCATGTTCGCCACCATGGCGTGCTTCCCGAACCTGCCGGGTTTCGAATACCTGATGCAGACTCCGGAAGGCAGCCACAAACTGTCCGGCCTGCCGCAGTTGCTCAGCGCTCGTGACTATGACGACGTGTACGTCTACAACGGCGACTTTGCCTGGGATAACCAGTCTGGTTTCTTCAGTAACCAGGGCATGACCAACTTCGTCGGCCGTAACGACTTCGTGAACCCGGTGTTCTCCGATCCGACCTGGGGCGTGTCCGACCAGGACATGTTCGACCGTGGTCTGGTGGAGCTCAAGGCGCGGGAAAACGGCAAACCGTTCTACGCGCTGCTGCAGACCCTGTCCAACCACACGCCGTACGCCTTGCCGACGCCGTTGCCGGTCGAGCGTGTCACTGACCGTGGCACGCTCAACGAGCACCTGACCGCGATGCGTTATGCGGACTGGGCGCTGGGCCAGTTCTTCGAGAAGGCCCGCAAGGAGCCGTACTTCAAGGAAACCCTGTTCGTCATCGTCGGCGACCACGGTTTCGGCAACGAGCGTCAGATCACCGAAATGGACCTGGGCCGCTTCAACGTACCAATGCTGATGATCGCACCGGGCATCCAGGAAAAATTCGGTACCCGTGACCACACCGTGGGCACCCAGATCGACATCGTGCCGACCATCATGGGTCGCCTCGGTGGCGAAGTGCGCCATCAGTGCTGGGGCCGCGATCTGCTGAACCTGCCGCAGGGTGACACCGGTTTCGGTGTGATCAAGCCGTCGGGCAGCGAGCAGACCACCGCCATCGTCACCGCCGACCAGATCCTGGTGCTGCCGAAAGAGAAGGAAATGGCGCCGAAGATCTACCAGTACCAACTGGGCGCGAATCCTTCTGCTGAAATCATCCCGGACGCGCCGCGCACTGCCGAGCTGAAACTCAAGCTCGAAGCGTTCCTGCAAACCGCCACCAAGAGCCTGATGGATAACACCGCCGGTGTGATTAACGGCAAGCCGGACTGATCATTCGGTGCAATAAAAAAGAGGCCCTTGAAGGGCCTCTTTTTTTTGTCGGTCAAACAGTCATATCCGACCGAGTAACAACAGCACCAACAGTACTACCAGCACCACACCGATAATGCCCGAAGGGCCATAACCCCAACTTCTGGAGTGCGGGAAGACCGGCAGACCACCGATCAGCAACAGGATCAGGATAATGATTAGAATTGTGCCCATGTCTATTTCCTTGTTGATAGTGTCTGTGAAGTCTTGGTGTTCAAGGGCGGCTGGAAGTTGAACTAAATCCAGACGGCTTACAAATTCCGACTGGTGCGCATGAAAGAAAATTCAATGTTTTTTTAAGGTATTTGGCTCGCGTGCTTATTTCGTTTGCTGTCGCGGTTTGCCCTCGCCATTCAGCAATCTGATGGAGCGTGGGTCGCTGCGGATCCTTCGCTACACTCCGCGCATCTTCCCCGGAACAACAAGGCTGTCTGCTATGCAAAATCGCATGATGATCACTGGCGCGGGCTCAGGCCTGGGTCGCGAAATCGCGCTGCGCTGGGCGCGTGAAGGCTGGCAACTGGCCTTGTCCGACGTCAGCGAGCCCGGCTTGCAAGAGACCTTGAAACTGGTTCGCGAGGCCGGCGGCGACGGCTTCATCCAGCGCTGCGACGTACGCGATTACAGCCAGCTCACCGCATTTGCCCAGGCCTGCGAAGTGAAACTTGGCGGCATCGACATTATCGTCAACAACGCCGGTGTGGCCTCGGGTGGTTTCTTCAGCGAGCTGTCGCTGGAGGACTGGGACTGGCAGATCGCGATCAACCTGATGGGTGTGGTCAAGGGCTGCAAGGCGTTCCTGCCGCTGCTGGAACAGAGCAAGGGTAAGATCATCAACATCGCCTCTATGGCCGCGCTGATGCAGGGCCCTGCGATGAGCAACTACAACGTTGCCAAGGCTGGAGTGGTGGCGCTTTCAGAAAGCCTGCTGATCGAACTGGCCCAACAGGAAGTCGGGGTTCATGTGGTGTGCCCGTCGTTCTTCCAGACCAATCTGCTGGATTCTTTCCGTGGCCCGACGCCGGCGATGAAAGCCCAGGTCGGCAAGTTGCTGGAAAGTTCGCCCATCACCGCCAGCGATATTGCCGACTACATCTACCAGCAAGTCGCAGCCGGCGAGTTCATGATCCTGCCCCACGAACAAGGGCGCATGGCCTGGGCGCTCAAACAGAAGAATCCGCAATTGCTGTACAACGAAATGACCGCGATGGCTGAAAAGATGCGCGCCAAGGCCAAGCAGAACAACGGCTGAACTTGCCCGGGGTTCGTCGCATCGTTAGGGTGGCCGCAACAGTCACCCTGACGAGATGTCTTGCATGCTCAATTACCTGTGGTTTTTCCTCGCCGCGCTGTTCGAAATCGCCGGCTGTTTCGCGTTCTGGATGTGGCTGCGCCAGGGCAAGAGTGCCTTGTGGGTGATCCCGGCGTTGATCAGCCTGACCCTGTTTGCGCTGTTGTTGACGCGCGTCGAAGCGACCTACGCCGGTCGCGCCTACGCCGCTTACGGTGGCATCTACATCATTGCTTCGATTGGCTGGCTGGCGGTGGTTGAGCGCATCCGCCCGCTGGGTTCGGACTGGATCGGGGTTGCGCTGTGTGTGATCGGGGCGAGTGTGATCCTGTTCGGACCACGGTTTTCCGCAAGCTGAATCTTGCAGCCCTGAAGGAAACGTCTGAAGGCTTGCGCGCCATGACGCGTAGGGAATGACTGAATTGCCCGGCGTGCATTGTAGGGCGGTCGAAACCCGCGCATCTTCAAGGCTCGCAAACCTTGAAGGACACCCCCCATGCTTGTACTCAGCCGTGTTGTCGGTGAACTGATTTCCATCGGCGACAACATCACTCTGCGCGTTCTGGCGGTCAACGGCTCCAGCGTGCGGTTCGGCGTCGAAGCGCCGGAGCAGGTCGGCGTGCATCGCGCCGAGGTCTACGAACGGATCCAGCGCAAACAGGCCAGCGGCAAGGGCCGCTGACCGTTTTCAGTCGAACAGGTGCTTGGGCACGTCGTGCTTGAGCATCAACTGGCATTGCTCGCTTTCCGGATCGAAGACAATCAGCGCCTGGCCTTTGGTCAGCGCCTGGCGAACCCGCAGCACGCGGGTTTCCAGCGGCGTGTCGTCACCGTTGTCGGTACCGTCGCGGGTGACGAAATCCTCGATCAGGCGGGTGAGGGTGTCGACTTCAAGCGCGTCGTGGGGAATCAGCATGGGCACCTCGGCTAAATCAATGTCGGGATGCTACGGCGAATGATCGCCGAGGGCCAGACTCAACTGTCCGAGCGTTGCCCCACCAGGCTGTCCACCGACGGCACACGGGTGTCGCTCTCCATCTGCGTTTCGTGTTCGATCTGATGACTGAAGCGGTCCAGTGATCCTGTGGCCGGTTGCGCGTCGCTGGCGAACACCGGCGGACTCAGAATGTACGCCCCGAGCAAGCGACTGAGCGCGGCCAGACTGTCGATGTGGGTGCGTTCGTAGCCGTGGGTTGCGTCGCAGCCGAAGGCGAGCAGGGCGGTGCGGATGTCGTGACCGGCGGTGACCGCCGAGTGGGCGTCGCTGAAGTAATAGCGGAACAGGTCGCGGCGCACCGGCAGTTCGTGCTCGCCGGCCAGACGCAACAGGTGCCGCGACAGGTGATAGTCGTACGGCCCGCCGGAATCCTGCATCGCCACGCTCACCGCGTGTTCGCTGGAGTGCTGGCCCGGCGCGACCGGGGCGATGTCGATGCCGACGAATTCGCTGACGTCCCACGGCAGTGCCGCCGCCGCGCCGCTGCCGGTTTCCTCGGTGATGGTGAACAGCGGATGGCAGTCGATCATCAACTCCTGGCCGCTGTCGACGATTGCTTTCAGAGCGGCCAGCAGCGCGGCGACGCCGGCCTTGTCATCCAAGTGGCGGGCGCTGATATGGCCGCTTTCGGTGAACTCCGGCAGCGGATCGAACGCCACCACATCGCCGACGCTGATGCCCAGCGAATCGCAATCGGCACGGGTCGCGCAGTAGGCGTCCAGACGCAGCTCGACGTGATCCCAGCTGATCGGCATCTCGTCCACGGCCGTATTGAAGGCATGCCCGGACGCCATCAGCGGCAACACACTGCCGCGAATTACACCGTTGTCGGTGAACAGGCTGACGCGGCTGCCCTCGGCAAATCGGCTCGACCAGCAGCCCACCGGCGCCAGGGTCAGACGCCCGTTATCTTTCACCGCGCGTACGGCGGCGCCGATGGTGTCCAGGTGCGCCGACACTGCGCGGTCGGGGCTGTTTTTCTTGCCCTTGAGGGTGGCGCGGATCGTGCCGCGACGGGTCATTTCGAAGGGAATGCCAAGTTCCTCCAGACGCTCGGCGACGTAGCGCACGATGGTGTCGGTGAACCCGGTAGGGCTGGGAATGGCGAGCATTTCCAGCAGGACTTTCTGCAGGTAGTTCAGATCCGGTTCGGGAATTTGGGTGGTCATGGAAACTCCTGTTGCGGGGCGTCATTCGCGCGTTGAACGCGGGAATGACGCTGAAGAGAGATCAAACGGCCGGCTGACTGTGCGGAAACAACAGATCGACAAACCGCTCGGCCGTCGGTTGCGGCTCATGGTTGGCAAGACCCGCCCGCTCGTTGGCTTCGATGAACACGTACGCCGGTTGATCCGCCGCCGGCACCATCAGGTCAAGGCCGACCATCGGGATCTCCAGCGCCCGGGCCGCGCGCACGGCGGCCTCGGCCAGGGTCGGGTGCAGAATCGCCGTAACGTCTTCCAGTGTGCCGCCGGTGTGCAGGTTCGCCGTGCGCCGCACGAACAGATGCTCGCCGGCCGGCAGGATGCTGCTGTAGTCGTAACCGGCCGCGTGCAAGGTGCGTTGGGTTTCGTGGTCCAGCGGGATTTTGCTTTCGCCACTGGTAGCCGCTTGCCGGCGCCGGCTCTGGGCTTCGATCAGCGCGCCGATGGAATGATGACCGTCGCCGACCACTTCCGCCGGCCGGCGGATTGCAGCGGCCACCACCTCGAAACCGATCACCAGAATCCGCAGGTCGAAGCCTTCATGGAAGCTTTCGAGCAGCACGCGAGTGTCGAATTGCCTGGCCGCTTCGATGGCCTGCTGCACGTCCTCGATGGTTTGCAGATCCACCGCCACGCCCTGGCCCTGTTCGCCATCCAGCGGTTTGACGACTACTCGCTGGTACTCGTCGAGGAAGGCCAAATTGTCGTCCGCATTCCCCGCCAACTGTTGTGACGGCACATTCAACCCGGCAGCTTTCAGCACGTTGTGGGTCAGGCTCTTGTCCTGGCACAGGTTCATACTGATGGCGCTGGTCAGGTCGCTCAGGGATTCGCGGCAACGCACCCGGCGCCCGCCATGACTGAGGGTGAACAGCCCGGCATCGGCGTCATCCACCTGCACGTCGATGCCGCGCCGATGAGCTTCCTCGACGATGATCCGCGCATAAGGGTTGAACTGCGCCTCCGGCCCCGGGCCGAGAAACAGCGGCTGATTGATGCCGTTCTTGCGCTTGATGGCGAACGTCGGCAGGTTGCGAAAGCCGAGTTTGGCGTAGAGGTTTTTCGCCAGGCGGTTATCGTGCAACACCGACAGATCGAGGTAGCTCAGACCCCGGCTCATGAAGTGCTCGATCAGATGGCGCACCAGCACTTCGCCGACACCGGGACGCGAGCACTGTGGATCGACCGCCAGGCACCACAGGCTGCTGCCGTTTTCCGGGTCGTTGTAAGCCTTCTGGTGATTGAGGCCCATGACGCTGCCGATCACCGCGCCACTGTCGTCGTCTTCCGCCAGCCAGTACACCGGGCCGCCTTGATGGTGCGGGGTGAGCAGGGTGGCATCGATCGGCAACATGCCGCGCGCTTGATACAGCTGATTGATCGCCTGCCAGTCCGCGTCACTTTGCGCACGGCGGATTCGGAAGCCACGAAACACACGGGTCGCCTGACGATAATCGCTGAACCACAAGCGCAGAGTGTCGGACGGATCGAGAAACAGTTGAGTCGGTTCCAGCCCGAGAATCTGCTGCGGCGCGGCGACGTACAAGGCAATGTCACGCTCGCCCGTCTGCTCGTTGAGCAGCTCCCGCGCAAGGCTGGCCGGATCGGGAAAAGTGTGGCCGATCAGTAACCGGCCCCAGCCGCAATGCACCGCAATCGGCTCGGCGGCCGGCTCGCTGCCGTCCTCGGCCAGACGCGCCTGCAAGCGCTCGTAAGACGGTGTCTGACCGCGCAGCAGCCGTTGGCTGTAAGCCGTGGCGTGAGGTTTCATCGATCAGATTCCTTGTTCGCTGAGCCACAGGTTCAGGGCCGCCAGTTGCCACAGCTTGGAGCCGCGCAGCGGGGTCAACTGGCCTTGTGGATCGGTCAGCAGTTTGTCGAGCATGGCGGGGTTGAACAGGCCGCGATCCTGACTCGGATCGAGCAGCAGTTCGCGCACCCAGTTCAGGGTATCGCCCTGCAAATGCTTGAGACCCGGCACCGGGAAGTAACCTTTCTTGCGGTCGATCACTTCGCTCGGGATGACCAGTCGCGCGGCTTCTTTCAACACCTGTTTGCCGCCGTCCGGCAGTTTGAATTTGCCGGGAACACGGGCCGACAATTCCACCAGTCGATAGTCGAGAAACGGCGTGCGCGCTTCCAGGCCCCAGGCCATGGTCATGTTGTCGACGCGTTTGACCGGGTCGTCTACCAGCATCACCGTGCTGTCCAGGCGCAGGGCCTTGTCGACCGCCGCATCGGCGCCGGGCTGTGCGAAATGTTCCTTCACGAAGTCGCCGGCGGCGTCATTCGCTGTCAGCCATTTCGGCTGCACCGTGGCGGCGTAATCGTCGTAGCTGCGGTCGAAAAACGCTTCGCGATAGGCCGCATACGGATCGGCCGCGCCGTCGACTTGCGGATACCAGTGATAACCGGCGAACAGCTCGTCGGCGCCCTGACCGCTCTGCACCACCTTGCAATGCTTGGCCACTTCGCGGGACAGCAGATAGAAGGCGATGCAGTCATGGCTGACCATCGGCTCGCTCATGGCGCGGAACGCGGCGGGCAGTTGTTCGATGATCTCTTTTTCGTCGATGCGCAGTTGATGGTGCTGGGTGCCGTAGTGCTTGGCGATCAGGTCGGAATACTGAAACTCGTCACCACGTTCGCCGCCGGCGTCCTGAAAGCCGATGGAAAAGGTCGACAGGTTTTCCACACCGACTTCGCGCAGCAGACCGACCAGCATGCTCGAATCGACGCCGCCGGAAAGCAGCACGCCGACATCCACCGCCGCCCGTTGGCGGATCGCCACGGCTTCGCGGGTGCTGTCGAGCACGCGGTCGCGCCAGTCTTCGAGAGTCAGGTTTTTCTCGTCGTCGTGTGGGCCGTAGGGCAGGGTCCACCAGGTTTTCTGCTCGGTGGTGCCGTCCGCTTCAATGCGCATCCAGCTCGCTGGCGGCAGTTTTTCGATGCCCGCCAGCAAGGTGCGCGGCGCAGGCACCACGGCGTGGAAATTCAGGTAATGGTTGAGCGCCACCGGATCGAGGATCGAGTTGATGTCACCGCCCTTGAGCAGCGCCGGCAGGGCCGAGGCAAAACGCAGGCGCTGGCCGGTGCGCGACAGATACAGCGGCTTCACACCGAGACGGTCGCGGGCAATGAACAGACGCTGGGCATCGCGCTCCCAGATCGCGAAGGCGAACATGCCGTTGAGTTTCGGCAGCAGCGCTTCGCCCCAGGCGTGATAACCCTTGAGCAGCACTTCGGTGTCGCCGCCGGAGTAGAACGCGTAACCGAGCGCTTCAAGTTCGGTACGCAGTTCCGGGAAGTTGTAGATCGCGCCGTTGAAGGCCAGGGACAAGCCCAATTGACTGTCGATCATCGGCTGCGCCGAGCCGTCCGACAGGTCCATGATTTTCAGGCGACGATGGCCCAGGGCAATCGGCCCTTGGGCATGGAAACCCCACGCATCAGGGCCGCGAGGGGCCAGGTGATGGGTGATTCGCTCGATGGCTGCAAGGTCTGCAGGTTGTTGATCAAAACGTAACTCGCCAGCTAATCCGCACATAAAGTCCTTACCGGTTTTCCGTTGGGGAGGGTGTCGCTGCACCGCGCCGAAATGGCCGGTACTCAGAAACTGACCCGGCTCGGATGTGGGAGTTTTAGAACGATCAGTTATAAGCATGTTGGTCTGACCGGTGGCCCATTAACAGCCTGGGTGAAGGGGGAGGTAGTAGATAAGTATTCGAAACATACGGATTGCTGGTTGTTTCCCTGCCGGAACGGGCAGTTATTCGTGTTTTTTATTCGGCGGCGGGATCGATAGGGTGAAGGGACTCAACAGCAATAAAGGAATATTGCCCATGTCCACTACCCCCACGTCGATCACACCGGTCGCCCTTACGGAAAAACAGAAACTGAGCTTTTTACTGGAAGCCACTGGCGATCTGGACACCGCCACGGCGTTGCAGAAAAACTTCCCCTCCGTGCTGCTCAAAACCAGTGCCGACACATTGGCGGCACTGGACAAGACCGCCCGTGACCTGCACGTCACCCAGGCCCGGGTCGAGAAAGATCTGAGCCAGTTGCAATCACTCAAGAGCTTTTGCATCGCCCAGCTGAATTGCGCCCTGACCAAGCGCTGGACGGCGGTGTTCGATGTCGAGAAAGACCATCTGGAGTTGCCGGGAAGCTATTGCGGTTGCGAGGCGGTGACCCCGCCAGGAGGCTCAGAGAAGGTCATTCCGCCCGCTACCCCGACGCTGCTGGAAGCGGCGATGCAGAATTTCACCGAAGACGAGGCGCAAGCCGATCATTTTCCCGAAGGCAGTGCAGTGCGTATTGCCAGCCAACCTGATGGTGTTCCCGGCCTTACCCCGGCGGCGTTCGCCGCGCTCTGTCGGGAGCTGGATCTGGGGCAGCAGTACCAGACGCATTTTCAACAGGTGTTTGGAGTCAAGGAGGTTGATGGCAGCAAGGTCGCCACCGGTCCGATGGTTCGCAATATCACCGTGATGAAAAAGCAGATGCTGCAACTTGATCTGCACCTTGCGCGGATGAAGGAACATGTTTCCGAGGAGGGTTTTCAGACCGTTCAGCGTTTGATTGATGCCGGTGGCGTCGTCGATGCCCAAAGCCTTCAGTTCAAAGGGCGGCCGCTGATCATGCAGGGCATTGAAGCGCTCGACAGTTGCCTGTGGGGTGTCGTGGTGTTCTCCGAAAAATCGGTAGAGCTGGACCCCGATCAATGGTGCCTGGTCTACATGCCCGGCGAACCCGACCAGCCGTTGTACGAATACACCAGCTTCACGGCATTCGTCGCGTACCTGGAATTCAAACTGGGGATGGGCAGTTACAAGAGTTATTTCACCCAGTGCATTGGCGAGGTCGACAAGGTCGACTTTTTCAAGACGTTTGCCGACACCGACAGCCTGGGGCACCTCAAACAACTGGAAGTGACCGGTGCGTTGTTCGACTTCATGCTCAAGAGCCATGTCGGCAAGTTGCAACTCGATGCCCGTGCGCTTGCCGTACCGACGGCCGATGTCGATGAGGAGGCGCGCAAGAAACGGTTGATCGAATATCTGGAGCTCGGCATGACGATCGCCAACGTGGCGGGGTTCGTCGTCCCGGTCCTGGGGCAATTGATGATGGGCGTCGCCATTGGACAAATGCTCGCGGAGGTATACGAAGGAGTCGAGGACTGGAATCGGGGGGATCGTCAGGAAGCCTTTTCACACTTGCTCAGTGTCGCGGAAAACCTCGCGCTGATGGCCGCTGTGGGCGCCGGGATCAAGGTCCTGAAGTCACTGGCGATCAAGACCGTTCAAAAACACCCGGATTTCTTTCAGCCGTTCACCGCCATTCTCGATCGCAGTGGCCAGACCCGATTGTGGAAGCCGCAACTGAAAGCCTACGAACAACCGTTACCGGCAAGGGAGGGAGTCGAACCCGACGCAACAGGCTTGTATCAGGTCGATGGCAAGCGCTTCGCTCGCATCGACGATAGAACCTACGCCGTGGCGCTGGATCCGGTTTCGAAGACCTGGCGCATTCAACACCCTGTCCGTGCACAGGCTTATGCGCCAATCCTCAAGGCCAGTCGGCACGGAGGCTGGCGTCATGCCTCGGAGTCGAGTGCACAGTGGTCCGGGGCCTATACCCTTAAACGCATCGATCCTCGGCTGGCGCGCTTCGAAGACAGTCGCCTGGAGATGATGCGGCGCCTGACCGACACTCGATTTGATGAGCTGCTACGCCTGAGCGATGACAGCTTGCCAATAACGCCTCGCTTGCGGGACATGATCGACCGGTTCGGTCTGGAACGCAGAATGGGTGACTTCGTTGCCGCCATGGAGCGCGGCGAAGCGGCCGATGCGCGACACGTCCAGGAGCAGTTGCAGACGCTGCCAAGGCTTTCCGGCTGGCCGCAGGATCGCTATATCGAGGTGGTGGATGAAAACGGAAAAATCACCGAGACCTTTCCTCCCGGCTCGATTGAAGATGACACCCTGAGCGTCATTGTCAGCAAGGCCCAACTGGAAAAGGGCGAGTTGCTGCAGACCGTCATCGACGGCTTGTATTCCAGGGAGGTGGAGGCTCTGGTCGGTTCGAACGTTGCGCCGACCGACCAAGGGGTGAAGCTGGCAAAGGTCATCGGCGCGGCCGTCAAGGCGGATCGTCGTTCAACCTTCGACCATCTCTATCGGCGCTACGACCAGACGCTGGACAGCGAGGTGCTCAAGACCAGAACGGCCTATCCCGAGGTGCCGACGCGTTACGCACAGGAACTGATCCGTCAGGCTTCGAGTGTCGAACGCGCGCTTTTGCGCACCACCGGACGAGTGCCCATGGGCATTGCGCAACGGTTGGGCGAGGCCACGAGCCATGTTCGCCTGGATCGGGCGCTGACAGGGTTCTACCTGGTTGAAGTCGCCAATGCCGATACCGAAAAACTGGCCATCGGCCTGTTGCCGCAACTCGACGGTTGGGATCCGCAGCTTTACCTGGAGTTGCGGGCCCGGTCCCTCAAGGGAGACCTGCTTCAGACCCTTGGCAAGAAGCCGCTCACTGGCGCAAATTCGCTGACGCTGGTCAGGCTCGACGGCAGCTATGAGGCGTTCGACAGCCAGGCTCGATCAATCGGCAAAACGCAGGGACCGGACAGCCTCTATCAGGCGATTCTCAAAGGTCTCTCTCCTCGCCAGGCCAAGGCGATCGGGCTGGCAGCGGCCAAGCCCGAAGACGGCTGGCGCTTGCGTAGTCGCTTACTCGATAGTGCTCTGGATGAACGCGAGGGCTGTAACCGCTTGTTGAACGGCGAGCAATTTGCGCCACCGGTGCCCGAATCCTCTTGCGTGCTTGCCGACCCACCCGCCGGGACCTCGAATCATCCACAACGTCTGTTGCGCAAGGTGAAAAAACTCTACCCGCTGTTTTCCGACACACAGGCCCGGGAGTTTCTTGATCAGTTGGGCAGCGATCACCTGACGCGTGCACTTCGGGTCAGGCAATTGCAGGATGACCTGGAGCGCCTGCGCGCGGCACTCGATACCTGGATGGACGATGCCGTGGCCATCAGGGCGCAGGGCGGCGTGCTGAGCGAGGTGCGTGAGTGCCGGCATCTTGTCGCATACGAAATCGAAGACAGTTTCCGCCGGCTGGTTTTTCTGCCCGACGAGCTCTACCGCCCGGTGTATGGGTTGAAACTCGATGGCATGCGGTTCGGCAAGCTGCCGATCCTGCCACCGGGGCTCAGCTTCGACCACGTCCGGCACCTGTCTTTGCAAAACATGCACCTGGACAACGATGTCGCTTATTTCCTCAAGGCTTTCAAGAATCTCGAGACCCTCGAGATCGGGCGCAACCGACTAACACAGTTGCCCGAGATGGTCTCCCTGATGCCGAACCTCAGACGTTTGGGGCTGGGGCAAAACCGGATTCAGTTGACCGAACAGGCCCTGGTGAAACTTTCGCGGATGCGCGGTTTGCAGAGTCTGGATCTCAGTGAAAACCCTCTGGGGGCCACGGTTGATGTCAGCGGGATGTTTGAGCTGACTGATCTCAGCGTACGCAATACCCGAACCACTGAGTTGCCCAAGGGCTTGCAGCGTCTGCCGTCTCTGGACCGGGTAGACCTGCGCGACAACGAGATTCGTGACCTGCCGCAGTGGCTGTTTGAAACACCGCGGCGCTTCAGCGAAACGATCAATCTGCGCAACAACCCGATTTCCGCTCTCAGCGGTACTCATCTGGAGAACTACCGCAAGAAAGTCGGTGTCGGCATGGGGTATCTGGAAAACGATATCGCGCGACTCGACGAGCATCAGGCGCGTTCGATCTGGCTGACCGAAACCGGGGGAACCGTCGGTTCCAGACGCCAGCAGACATGGAACGCCATCAACGACGATCCGATGGCTGAAGGCCTGTTCCATTTGCTGGCGGAGCTGGGCAACACCGCTGACTCCGAATACGTGCGCGAGGATATGTCCAGACGCGTCTGGTCGGTTCTGGAGGCAACGCGGGCAGATGCCGAACTGCGCGAGCAGATCTTCGATCTGGCAGCCAACCCGATCAACTGCACCGATAACGCCGCGCTGAACTTCAGCCATCTGGAGGTCGCAGTCCACGTGCGCAGGGTGTTGCGGGTATCCGGAGGGCGACAGGTTCCAGCACCAGTCCTGATGAAGCTGGCCCGAAGCTTGTTCCGGCTTGAACAAATCGATTTGATCGCGACGGAGCACGCCCGGGACCAGGGATCATCCGATCCTCTGGAAGTGAACCTCGCCTATCGCACGGGGCTGGCGCGAGCGTTCGACTTGCCCGGGCAGCCTTCGCACATGCGTTACGGTGAGCTCGCGGAGGTCACCGGCGATGATTTGGTAGCGGCTATTCGTCGAGTCCAGACGGCTGAACTGTCTTCCACCTGGGTGGATTTTCTGGTTCGTCAGCCGTTCTGGAGCGATTACGTGAAAAACAGCTTTGCGCAACAGTTCGACAAGGCCCGGGAGCCTCATCAAACGGAGATTGAGGCGTTGTTCGACAAGGCTGAGGAGCTCAGCTCTGCCGACTACCTGAGTGAAATGAACCTCTGTGCCAGCCGGTTGAAGCAGACCGAAGATGCCTTGTTGCATCGGTTGACCTTGCAGGTGACAGAACTGATCGAGCGGGGGACTTGCATTTCGCCCGGTGACTGATTGTGTTCAGGTTCACTTGCCGCGAATCAACTGGCGCAGGGCAAAGCGGTTGGGATGGCAGGCCTCGGCCACGGCTCTGGGCAGCGGCAGCGGTTCGTTGTCCAGCCACGCGGCCAGCAACTCGCCAGACAATGGCGCAGTGATCAACCCGCGCGAACCGTGACCACTGTTGACGTACAGGCCGTCCAGCCATGGGCAGGGAATGTCCGGCACTTGCCGGGCATCCTTGCTCAAGGCGCGATACGCCTCGGTAAAGGCTTCGCGATCGGCGAGCGGGCCGACAATCGGCAGGTAATCGGGGCTGGTGCAACGGAAGGCGGCGCGACCTTCAAGGCTGTCGGCGTCGAGTTCGCTGATGTGCAGGCGCGCGACCAGATCCGTGGAGATCTCTTCGAGCATCGCCAGATTGCCCAGGTGTTCGGCGGCGGTCGGGGTCAGGTCGTCGCTGTTGAAATCGAAACTGGCGCCGAGGGTGTGCTCGCCCGAGCGTGCCGGTGCGACGTAACCTTCGGCGCATACGACGGTGGCCAGCGCCTGGCTTTGTGCTGTTTGCGTCAGTCGGGTGATCTGCCCGCGAATGCGCTTGAGGGGCAGGTCGGCGCTCTGGGCAAAACGCTTGATTTCGGCTGCACCGGCCAGCACCACGACGGGCGCAGTTGCGATCAATCGTTCACCGTCGAAGGCCTGCCACTGACCGTCGATTTTGCGCAGCTCAACGGCTTCCTGATGGGTGAGCAGCGTGACGCCCGCTTGTGCGGATTGCGCCTGACACAACGCCGGCGGATGCACCCAGCCGCACTCGGGATAATACAAACCGCCGTGGGCCAGACCGATCCCGGCACGGGCCTGCGCTTCGGGTTGATCGAGCCAATGCAAAAGGTCTTCGGGAAACGCGGCCGCCAGTTGCGCCTGACGCTCGCGTTCCTTTTCATTGAACGCCAGTTGCAGCACGCCGCAGTCGTCCCAGTCGGTGCCGCGTTGCAGGGTTTCCAGCAGACGTCGGGTGTAGCCGAAACCGCTGACGATCAACTGCGACAGTGCGGTGCCGTGGGCGGACAGTTTCAGGTACAGCACGCCTTGGGGATTGCCCGACGCTTCTTGGGCCACCGAGCCATGTCGCTCCAGCAGACTGACCTGCCAGCCCCGCGCCGCGAGGCTGGCAGCGGTGGCGCAACCGGCCAGACCGGCACCTATCACCAGGGCGCGACGCTCACCGCTAAGCGGAGTCGGGCGGGCAAACCACGGTTTGTCCGCTGCGGGCAACGGAACATCTTGCGGCCAGCCGAGAAATTCGCCGCGCAGGATCTCCCACTTGTGACCGATGCCCGGCGTGCGCTTCATCTTGAAGCCGGCGGCATTCAGCAGGCGCCGAACCCAACCGGTGCTGGTGAACGTGCTGATAGTCGAGCCGGGCGCCGCCAATCTCGCCAGTTCGGCGAACAGTTCGGCAGTCCACATCTCCGGATTTTTCGCCGGGGCGAAACCGTCGAGAAACCACGCGTCGATCTGGCCGTCCAGTTGCGGCAACTGCTCCAGCGCGTCGCCAATCAACAGCGTCAGGGTCACGCGACCGTTGTCCAGAACAATACGCTGGAATCCTTGATGAATTGCCACGTAATGCTTGAGCAACTGATCCGAGAATTGCTTCAGATCGGGCCACAACGCCAGCGCCCGTTGCAGGTCGGCAGGGCTCAACGGAAACTTTTCGACGCTGACAAAATGCAGCCGCGCACCGGCCACCGCATGCTGTTCGAACAACTGCCAGGCGCAAAGAAAATTCAGCCCGGTGCCGAAGCCGGTTTCACCGATCACCAGTCGCCCACCCGCCGGCAGCGCGGCGAAGCGCTCGGCCAGACGGTTCTGTTCGAGGAACACGTAGCGGGTTTCATCCAGCCCCGACTGGTCGGAAAAATACACATCGTCGAACACTCGCGAACGCGGGCGTCCCTGGTCATCCCAGTCGAGTTGGGCGTGGGGCATTACAGGTTTCATGGCAGGCTCGGCAACGACAAGGCGGCCATTCTAGCCGATCACGCAGGCGGCGCTTGATCCATGGCAAGCCTTGCCGACGATCACTCAAGGACAATCCGCCGCCGACTGGAATTTCTGTGCCGCGTCAGAGCCCAATCCGCTAGTCTTGCTGAATCCTGGAAGGAGCCGTCCCTATGTTCGAATCCGCTGAAATCGGTCACGCCATCGACAAAGACACCTACGAAGCCGCCGTGCCCGCCCTGCGTGAAGCGTTGCTTGAAGCCCAGTTCGAGTTGCAGCAGCAGAAGCGTTTCCCGGTGATCATCTTGATCAACGGCATCGAAGGCGCCGGCAAGGGCGAGACGGTGAAGTTGCTCAACGAATGGATGGATCCGCGCCTGATTGAGGTGCGCACCTTCGATCAGCAGACCGATGAAGAGTTGGCGCGACCACCGGCCTGGCGCTACTGGCGGATGCTGCCAGCCAAGGGGCGGATGGGGATTTTCTTCGGCAACTGGTACAGCCAGATGCTGCAGGGCCGGGTGCACGGCCTGTTCAAGGATCCGCGACTGGATCAGGCGATTGCCGGCGCTGAGCGCATGGAAAAGATGTTTTGTGATGAAGGCGCGCTGATCTTCAAGTTCTGGTTCCACTTGTCCAAGAAACAGATGAAAGCGCGGCTCAAGGCCCTGGCCGATGACCCGCTGCACAGTTGGCGCATCAGTCCGCTGGACTGGCAGCAATCGCAGACTTACGACAAGTTCGTCAAATACGGCGAGCGCGTGTTGCGCCGTACCAGCCGCGATTACGCGCCATGGCATGTCATCGAGGGTGTCGACCCGCACTACCGCAGCCTGACGGTCGGCAAGATTCTGCTTGAAGGCCTGCAAAACGCGCTGAAGCGTCCCGATGTGCATCCGCAGGCTGTCAGTGCCCAGCCACTGGGGACGTCGGTGGATCAGTTGAACCTGCTCGACAGCCTCAACCTGAATCAGCGTCTGGAAAAGAAAGACTACGAAGAACAACTAATCACCGAACAGGCGCGGCTGTCCGGCCTGATGCGCGACAAGCGCATGCGCCGGCATGCGCTGGTGGCGGTGTTCGAAGGTAACGATGCGGCGGGCAAGGGCGGTTCTATTCGCCGGGTGGCGGCGGCGCTCGATCCGCGCCAATACAGCATCGTGCCGATTGCCGCGCCGACCGAAGAGGAGCGCGCGCAGCCGTATCTGTGGCGGTTCTGGCGGCACATTCCGGCGCGAGGAAAATTCACCGTGTTCGACCGCTCCTGGTACGGCCGAGTGCTGGTGGAGCGGGTCGAAGGCTTCTGCAGCACCGCCGACTGGATGCGCGCCTACGGCGAAATCAACGACTTCGAAGAGCAACTCGCCGACGCTGGCGTGATCGTGGTCAAGTTCTGGCTGGCCATCGACAAGGACACGCAGATGGAGCGCTTTCAGGAGCGCGAAGAAATCCCGTTCAAGCGTTTCAAGATCACCGAAGACGACTGGCGCAACCGTGACAAGTGGGACGCCTACCGCGCCGCCGTGGGCGACATGGTCGACCGCACCAGCACCGAAATCGCGCCGTGGACCCTGGTCGAGGCCAATGACAAGCGCTGGGCCCGGGTCAAGGTGCTGCGCACGATCAACCGGGCACTGGAAGAGGCTTTCGAGAAGTCCGACAAGCGAGCCAAAAAGCACAAAGACTGAACCGATGGGCCCGCATACGCGAGGTGAATGATTGTCGCCGTCGGCGATTGGGTGGACTTATGCTCGGTCCACTCTCAACCGACTGCAACAATGAGGTATGCCATGCGTGAAGTGGTGATCGTCGACAGCGTACGGACCGGCCTGGCCAAGTCCTTTCGCGGCAAGTTCAACCAGACCCGTCCCGATGACATGGCGGCCCATTGCGTCAATGCGTTGCTCTCGCGCAACGACATCGACCCGGCCAGCGTCGAGGACTGCATCGTCGGCGCCGGTTCCAACGAAGGCGCCCAGGGCTACAACATCGGCCGCAACGTGGCGGTGCTTTCGCAATTGGGCACCGGCACGGCGGGCATGACCCTCAACCGTTTCTGTTCGTCAGGCTTGCAAGCGATTGCGATTGCCGCCAACCAGATCGCGTCGGGTTGCAGCGACATCATTGTCGCCGGCGGCGTCGAGTCGATCAGCCTGACCCTGAAAAGCGTCAACACCGATCACCTGATCAACCCGTTGCTCAAGCAGCAGACCCCCGGCATCTACTACACGATGGGCCAGACCGCCGAAGTGGTGGCGCGCCGTTATGGCGTCAGCCGCGAGGCGCAGGATCGCTACTCGCTGCAAAGTCAGATCCGTACCGCTCAGGCGCAGGCTGCCGGTCTGTTCAACGATGAAATCGTGCCGATGGCGGTGAAGTATCGCGTTGAAGACAAGAACAGTGGTGAAGTGCAGATCCTCGACGGCATCGTCGATCGCGACGACTGCAACCGCCCGGACACCACCTATGAAAGCCTCGCCGGATTGAAACCGGTGTTCGCCGAGGACGGTTCGGTGACCGCCGGCAACTCGTCGCAGTTGTCCGATGGCGCCTCGATGACGCTGGTGATGAGCCTGGAAAAAGCCCTGCAACTGGGGCTGAAACCGAAGGCGTTTTTCCGTGGGTTCACCGTGGCCGGTTGCGAGCCGGACGAAATGGGCATCGGCCCGGTGTTCTCGGTGCCGAAACTGCTCAAGGCCAAAGGCCTGCAGGTGGCGGATATCGATCTGTGGGAATTGAACGAAGCGTTCGCCTCGCAGTGCCTGTACGCCCGTGATCGTCTGGAAATCGACAACGAGAAGTACAACGTCAACGGCGGCTCGATTTCCATCGGTCACCCGTTCGGCATGACCGGGTCACGGCAGGTCGGGCATCTGGTGCGCGAGTTGCAGCGGCGCAATCTGCGTTACGGGATCGTGACCATGTGCGTGGGCGGCGGGATGGGCGCGACCGGGTTGTTCGAGGCGGTGCGCTAGACCGGCCTGCCAGAATCCATCAATTGCATCCGCGCGATGTACGCGCGGATTTCCTGCTCGGCTTTCTCGGGGCTTTCGAACGGCCCTTCGAGGGTGTTTTCCCGGGTGCTGAAATACAGTTCGCCGTTGACCCGGCACACGCGGTCGCTGCGAAAGTGCGTGGCGGGGGCGGTGTCCTGGGCGCGCATGGCTAACATGACGGGTCTCCTTGGTGAGTGATGTCCCGGGCTGGATCCAATCAGCTTATGCCTGAACCACTTACCTTGCCCGGGCAGCCGATCAACGGCCCATCGTCAATTTTCTGCTGCGACCTGCACAGTTTCATTTGCGGCTGGAGCGTAACTGTCCCTGTGTCGGGCAGGGTCTGTGCGCCTAGAATGAGCGCTCCTGTCTCTGGCGCTTGGGGTTCACATGCACGTTTCATCGGGTCGTTGGGTGTACGGCATGTTCCTGGCGTTGTTGACGGCGTTTCTGTGGGGAATTCTGCCGATCAAGCTCAAGCAGGTGCTGGTGGTGATGGACCCGGTCACGGTGACCTGGTTTCGCCTGCTGGTGTCCGGTGGCTGTCTGTTCATTTATCTGGCGGCGACCAAGCGGTTGCCGAGTCGCAAGGTGCTCGGGCCGAAGGGCGGCTGGCTGGTGCTGATGGCGGTGCTCGGGCTGGTGGGCAACTACGTGCTGTACCTGATGGGCCTGAACCTGCTCAGCCCCGGCACCGCGCAACTGGTGGTGCAGATGGGGCCGATCATGTTGCTGATCGCCAGTCTGTTCGTGTTCAAGGAACGCTTCAGTATCGGTCAGGGCATTGGTCTGGCGGTGCTGTTGATCGGGTTCGCGCTGTTCTTCAATCAGCGTCTGGCGGAATTGCTCACGTCTTTGTCTGATTACACCGCTGGCGTGTTGTTGGTGCTGCTGGCGTCGACGGTCTGGACGTTCTATGCGTTGGGGCAGAAGCAACTGCTGACAGTGTGGAATTCGTTGCAGGTGATGATGGTGATCTATCTGTTCTGCGCCATGTTGCTGACGCCTTGGGTGCATCCGCTCGAAGCACTGTCGCTGAGCCCGTTGCAGGGCTGGCTGCTGCTGGCGTGCTGCATGAACACCCTGATCGCCTACGGCGCATTTGCCGAGGCGCTGGCGCATTGGGAGGCTTCGCGGGTCAGCGCGACACTGGCAATCACGCCGTTGGTGACGTTCGGTGCGGTGGCGGTGGCTGCGGGGGTGTGGCCGGAATATGTGCATGCCGAGCAAATCAATCTGCTGGGGTATGGCGGGGCGGTGCTGGTGGTGCTGGGGTCGGCGCTGGTGGCGCTGGGGCCTTCGCTGATTGCCGGGCTCAAGGCCCGGCGGATGCGCATAGCAGCAGGTTAACCGAGTCATCGTTCTTCGCGAGCAAGCCCGCTCCCACTTTTAACCGCATTCCTCATATGGGATTGCGGTCAAATGTTGGAGCGGGCTTGCTCGCGAAGACTGACTTACAGATGCTGATGATCTCAGCCCTTGGCCCCTGCCTCGATCATGTTCTCCGGCCGCACCCAGGCATCGAACTCTTCATCGGTCAGATAGCCCAGCTCCAGCGCCGCTTCGCGCAAGGTCTTGCCTTCGCTGTAGGCCTTCTTGGCGATTTCCGCCGACTTGTCGTAGCCGATGTGCGGGTTCAGCGCCGTCACCAGCATCAGGCCGCGTTCCAGATGTTTCGCCATAACTTCGGCATCCGGTTCCAGCCCGGCGATGCAGTGCTGCTGGAAGTTGCTGCAGCCATCGGCCAGCAGGCGGATCGATTGCAGCAGGTTGTGGATGATCACCGGTTTGAACACGTTCAGTTGCAGGTGGCCCTGGCTGGCGGCAAAACCGATCGCCACGTCGTTGCCCAGCACTTGGCAAGCGAGCATCGACAGCGCCTCGCACTGGGTCGGGTTGACCTTGCCGGGCATGATCGAACTGCCTGGCTCGTTGGCCGGCAGGCGCACTTCGGCAAAACCGGCACGCGGACCGGAACCCAGCAGACGCAGATCGTTGGCGATTTTCATCAGCGCCACAGCGAGGGTTTTCAGGGCGCCGGACAGCGTGGTCAGCGGCTCATGGCCGGCGAGGGCGGCGAATTTGTTCGGTGCGGTGACGAACGGCAGACCGGACAACGCCGCCAGTTCAGCGGCAATCGCTTCGCCAAAGCCATGGGGCGAGTTGAGCCCGGTGCCGACAGCGGTGCCGCCCTGTGCCAGCTCGCAGACCGCCGGCAACGCTGCGCGGATCGCCCGTTCGGCGTAATCCAGCTGCGCTATGAAACCGGAGATCTCCTGGCCGAAGGTGATCGGCGTGGCGTCCATCATGTGGGTGCGGCCGGTCTTCACCAGTTTCATGTGCCGCGCCGACAGTTCAGCCAGACCGCCCGACAGCTCGGCGATGGCCGGCAGCAGTTGGCCTTGCACCGCTTGCGCGGTGGCGATGCTCATCGCAGTGGGGAAGCAGTCGTTGGAGCTCTGCGAGCGGTTGACGTGATCGTTGGGGTGCACCGGCGTCTTGCCGCCGCGCGGGTTGCCGGCCAGTTCGTTGGCGCGGCCGGCAATCACTTCGTTGGCGTTCATGTTGCTTTGGGTGCCGCTGCCGGTCTGCCAGACCACCAGCGGGAATTGGTCGTCATGCTGGCCGTCGAGCACTTCGTCGGCGGCCTGTTCGATCAGGCGGGCGATGTCGGCGGGCAGGTCGCCGTTGCGGTCGTTGACCCGGGCCGCGGCTTTCTTGATCAGGGCCAGGGCGTGCAGTACCGGCAAGGGCATGCGTTCCTGGCCGATGGCGAAGTTGATCAGCGAGCGTTGCGTCTGAGCGCCCCAGTAAGCGTCGTCCGGGACCTCGATCTGGCCCAGGCTGTCGGTTTCGATACGGCTCATCGTGCACACTCCTGTTGGTCTGTTTGCGCAGTTTAGGCCGGTGCCGGCCCGGGTGGTTCCCTTCGGCCGATTGTTGACCGGCAAATCCCCGCCAATCAAGCGCGGCAAGGCCCGGGGGTTGAGCCGCAGCGTTATTCAGGCGCAGAATGGTCGCCCTTGGGGTTTTACCTCGCCTAGCTGAAAAGGAAACTCGATGACTCGTCTTCGTGCCATCTGCACCGCGGTTGCCCTGGTTTGCGCCAGCGGCCAGGTGCTTGCCGATACCGCCAGCCACAACGCCAGTGCCGAAGCTTTCCTGACCCTGGCACACGCTGACAAGCTGGGCACTCCGGTGTACATGCAGGTTCAGCAGATGTTCGCCCAGCGTTTTGAACAGACCAAGGCGCCGGAATCCAAGAAAGCCGTTCTGGATACCTACCAGGCCAAGGCCAACGCCGCTCTGGACCAAGCCATTGGCTGGAACAAGCTGAAACCGGACATGGTCAAGCTCTACACCACCAATTTCAGCGAATCCGAGCTCAAAGACCTGGTCGCGTTCTACCAGTCGCCACTGGGCAAGAAAGTCCTGGAAAAAATGCCGCAGCTGACCCAGCAATCGGCCCAGATGACCCAGGCCAAACTGGAAAGCGCCGTACCGGTGGTCAACAAGCTGCTGGACGACATGACCAACGAGCTGGCTCCGAAAGGCGCGGCTCCGGCCAAGAAGAAGTAAGCGGAGTTCGTGATGACCATGCAACAACGCATCGAATCGACGCTGGCGCTGCTTCAGCCTGAGCATCTGCAAGTGCTGGACGAAAGCCACATGCACAGTCGCGGGTTGCAGACCCACTTCAAGGCAGTGGTGGTCAGTGCGCAGTTCGAAGGCCTGAACCGGGTCAAGCGCCACCAGAAAGTCTACGGCACGCTCGGCGAGCTGATGGGCGAGTTCCATGCGTTGGCGCTGCACACCTACACCCCGCAGGAATGGGCAGAGACAGGCGTCGCTCCGGCGTCGCCGACCTGTGCCGGCGGCAGCAAGCATTGAGCCTTGCAGCAATGAACTGAGGTTTTTTGCTAGAATCCGCAACGCGCCGCTCACCCGGCGCGTTTTTTTTCGCATCCGGTTCACCCTTTACGAGGGTAGCCACCTGGAGAAATACCCATGACACAACCGATTGTCGTGGCGGCACTGTACAAGTTCGTCACCCTCGAAGATTACGTCAACCTGCGCGAGCCTCTGCTGCAAGCGATGGTCGACAACGGCATCAAAGGCACCCTGCTGATCGCCGAAGAAGGCATCAACGGCACGGTTTCCGGCAGCCGTGAAGGCATCGACGGCCTGCTGGCCTGGCTGCGCAACGATCCGCGCATGGTCGATATCGACCACAAGGAATCGTACTGCGACGAGCAGCCGTTCTACCGCACCAAGGTCAAGCTCAAGAAAGAGATCGTGACCCTGGGCGTCGAAGGCGTCGACCCGAACAAGAAGGTCGGCACCTACGTCGAACCGCAGGACTGGAACGCGCTGATCAGCGACCCGGAAGTGCTGCTGATCGACACCCGCAACGATTACGAAGTCTCGATCGGCACCTTCGAAGGCGCCATCGATCCGAAAACCACCAGTTTTCGCGAATTCCCCGACTACATCAAAGAACACTTCGACCCGGCCGTGCACAAGAAGGTCGCGATGTTCTGCACCGGCGGCATTCGCTGCGAAAAAGCCTCGAGCTACATGCTCGGCGAAGGCTTCGAAGAGGTTTACCACCTCAAGGGCGGCATCCTGAAGTACCTCGAAGAGGTGCCGCAGGAAGAGACCAAATGGCAGGGCGACTGCTTCGTCTTCGACAACCGCGTCACCGTGCGTCATGACCTGAGCGAAGGCGACTACGATCAGTGCCATGCCTGCCGCACCCCGGTCAGCGTTGAAGATCGCGCTTCCGAGCATTACGTGGCCGGCATCAGTTGCCCGCACTGCTGGAACTCCCTGAGCGAGAAGACCCGCCGCAGTGCGATCGACCGCCAGAAGCAGATCGAACTGGCAAAAGCGCGCAACATGCCGCACCCGATCGGCTACAACTATAAGCAAGCATCCACCGAGGCTTAATCATGTCTGCACGCCTGCTCTATGTGATGGATCCGATGTGTTCGTGGTGCTGGGGATTTGCCCCGGTGGCCAAGGCATTGGTGGAGCAGGCGCAGGCAGCCGGGGTGGAACTGCACCTGGTGGTCGGCGGGTTGCGCACCGGGAGCGGTGCGGCGCTGGAACCGACTACCCGGCGCTACATTCTCGAACACTGGCAGGCGGTCACCGAGGCGACCGGCCAGCCGTTCAAGCTGGAAGGCGCGTTGCCGGACGGTTTTGTCTACGACACCGAGCCTGCCTGCCGGGCCATCGTCACCGCGCGCAGCCTGGCGCCGGATTGCGCGTGGAAACTGGTCGGGTTGATCCAGCACGCGTTCTACGCTGAAGGTCGCGATGTCACTCAGGCCAGCGTTCTGGTGGAACTGGCAGAGCAGGCCGGCGTCCCGCGCATCGAATTTGCTGCCCTGTTCGATCATGCCGATCAACACAAGGCGACCCAGGCCGATTTCAGTTGGGTGCAGGATCTGGGCATCGCCGGATTCCCGACCCTGCTCGCCGAGCGCAACGGCCAACTGGCGTTGCTGACCAACGGTTACCAGCCGCTCAGTGAACTGTCGCCGCTGCTCGGGCGATGGCTGGAGCGCGCGGCCTGTGTCTGACCCTGCCGATGACACGCCAGCCGTCAAGCGTGTCGACCGGCTGAGCTGGGCTGAAGTCCGGCGACTGGCACTTCATCACAAAAAATCCCTGTGGATCGCCAACGGCGTGGCCGTACTGGCGACGCTGTGCAGCGTGCCGATTCCGCTGCTGTTGCCGTTGCTGGTGGACGAAGTCCTGCTCGGCCACGGCGATGCCGCGCTGAAAGTCATGAACCATGTGCTGCCCTCGATGTGGCAGCAAGCGGCGGGCTACATCGGCCTGATGCTGGTGGTGACGCTGACCCTGCGTTGCAGTGCCCTGTGTTTTGGCGTGTTGCAGGCACGGTTGTTTGCGCGACTGGCCAAGGACATCGTTTATCGCATTCGCGTGCGTTTGATTGAACGACTCAAACGGATCTCCCTCGGCGAATACGAAAGCCTGGGCAGCGGCACCGTTACCACGCACCTGGTCACCGACCTCGACACCCTCGACAAGTTTGTCGGCGAAACCCTCAGCCGTTTTCTGGTGGCGATGCTGACGCTGGTCGGCACCGCCAGCATCCTGATGTGGATGCACTGGAAACTGGCGCTGCTGATCCTGCTATTCAACCCGCTGGTGATCTACGCCACCGTGCAGTTGGGCAAGCGGGTCAAGCACCTGAAGAAACTGGAGAACGACAGCACCTCGCGCTTCACCCAGGCGCTGAGCGAAACCCTCGATGCGATCCAGGAAGTGCGTGCCGGCAACCGGCAGGGTTTCTTCCTCGGAAGACTCGGTCTGCGGGCTCAGGAAGTGCGCAACTACGCGGTCAACTCGCAGTGGAAGACCGATGCGTCCAACCGCGCCAGTGGTTTGCTGTTCCAGTTCGGTATCGACATTTTCCGCGCAGCGGCGATGCTCACGGTGCTGTTCTCCGACCTGTCGATCGGCCAGATGCTCGCGGTGTTCAGCTACCTGTGGTTCATGATCGGCCCGGTGGAACAACTGCTGAATCTGCAATACGCCTATTACGCCGCGGGCGGTGCGCTGTCGCGGATCAACGAACTGCTGGCCCGTGCCGACGAGCCGCAATATCCCGGCGGCGTCGACCCGTTCAAGGGCCGCGATACGGTCGGGATTCAGGTGCAGGGTCTGAGCTTCGGTTACGGCGACGAACTGGTGCTGGATCAGTTGAACCTGTCCATCGCGCCGGGCGAGAAAGTGGCGATTGTCGGCGCCAGTGGCGGCGGAAAAAGCACACTCGTGCAATTGCTGCTGGGCCTATACACGCCGCTGGCCGGCACGATCCGTTTTGGCGGATCGACCCAGCAGGAAATCGGCCTGGAAACGGTTCGGGAAAACGTCGCGGTGGTGCTGCAACATCCGGCGCTGTTCAACGACACCGTGCGTGCCAACCTGACCATGGGCCGTACCCGCAGTGACGAAGCCTGCTGGCAGGCACTGGAAATCGCCCAGCTCGAACCGACCATCCGCGCCTTGCCGGACGGCCTGGACAGCATCGTCGGCCGCTCCGGCGTGCGCCTGTCCGGCGGCCAGCGCCAACGGCTGGCCATCGCCCGGATGATCCTCGCCGAACCCAAAGTGGTGATCCTCGACGAGGCGACCTCAGCCCTCGACGCCGCCACCGAATACAACCTGCACCAGGCCATGGCGCGCTTCCTCAATGGTCGCACCACGCTGATCATTGCTCACCGCTTGTCGGCGGTGAAGCAGGCAGACCGGGTGCTGGTGTTCGACGGCGGGCAAGTGGCCGAGGATGGCGACCACCAGCAACTGATTGCCGATGGTGGGTTGTACGCCAAGCTGTATGGGCATTTGCAGCGGTTGTAGGTCATGACCACAGGACGTTGAGATCTTGCGTCCCGTCGTGACCGAATGCCTTCATGATGACTGCGCAGGACTCACACGGACGCATGGTGGTGGCAATATTGACCGATACGATCGACTGCCTGTCGGGGTAGATCCGATTGATGGTACTGATCAATTTGCTTTCGCTGTCAAGCGATGTGGGCATGCCAGGCAGTGTCAGTGGCGTTCTGGGTATGGCCAACAGATTGTCCTGGTCATCCAGCAGTAATGATGTGGTCGGGCGTGAAACTCGCCAATCGACATTGATGTAGGTGGTGTCGCCCCTGCGAACCCGATCCGTACCGGAGTTATTCCTGAATAGTGGTAGCTTTTTAGTCACTTTCTGTCCACCCGAAACGCTGACATAGACCTCCCGCGCCCCATCGGTTTTTTTGACTTCTGCATAAGCGATATTTCGGGGATTGGCTCTGCGCAATGATCGGTCTAACGACGTATTGAGCTTTTGCATGGTGGTGTTGATACGGAAAACGCTGTTCACGCTCTGATCGATCACTGTTCTTTCGAACAGCGTATCGAAAATTTCGGCAGTCCTTTGTTTCAATGTATCCGATGCCTCGCGGCTACGAGACCAGGTCGTTGAGCCTTCTGGTAGGCGAGTCACAATCATTCGGGTCGCGTTATCAAACATCAGAGCCTCTCCCGGGCTGGTATCGACCTTCAGCCATTTCATGTTGGCAGGCGGATTGGCGGTGGTGCCGAGAGGGATGGCGATCCGCTCCATGGTTTTCATCGCGCGCTCTACTGCTTCTTTACCGTGAATGGCCACCATGTTGTTGGCAGTCATGGATCCCTCAAAAACGCGTATCAGCTCGCTGCCCAAGGTGCCGTCGGCTTGCTCGAGCGGCTTGAGCTGTTTCATGAAATAGGTCTGGTGTGGGGTCAGTTGTTCTCCCACCGCTATCGTTGCGTGATAACCCTTGTTGGAATTGGGGCGGGCGAAAAGGTGGATTGTTTTCTCATCGATACCTGGAACCAGGATGGCCCCGACCCGGTGGAGTTCGTTGCATCCTTCATAGGCCCCTTGAATCTCGATGCGGGTATAGATGCCCTTGCGAAATTGCAGGTTGGCGAGGATCTGTTTGGGGATGGGGGTTCTGGTGGGGAAGCCCAGTTGAGTCATTGACCCTTTCCAGGGTTTGGCGGCGCCGCCAAGGACGCGATATAGCTGGCCGTCGCGTACAAAGAACTCACCTGATTGACCGGCCTGAGCCTTGGGAACGCATATCCTCTCGCCGAACCAGGCAGCGTAGCCTTTTTCTTCATCAAACGACCCGAGTGCGGGTGTTTCAAGATGGGGACCGCGGTCTACGAATTCGTTGATACATACCATGTCCCCAGGTGAACGCTTGACGCGACAGGGATTGCGTTTCAGACGGCTGCCGTCGTCAATCATTTCGATACGACGCACGACGTCTCCATCGGCTCGATATGGCACGTCGTTCATGTAAATCGCTGTACGGCCATCCACTTCGGGCACTTCGCGAACTTTGGTGTTGTCGGCAATTTTGATGTGAAGATGTTGATCGGTCGTATCAACAGAGCGGTAGAAAGAACGGCCCACTGACGATCGGTAGAGCTTGTTCAGCATAGGGGGGCCGTAGGCTTTGTTAGTAATCGGTTCAATCATTCGATAGTCAGGTAGTTGCGCGCTGGCAACCTGGCGAGCCGGTATGTCATTCACGCCTCGTGTGGAGATCAGGTCATCTGAATCGGCAAGGGGTCTGAAGCGACCGGGATCTTTGACCTGTGGCAACCCTTTCAGGAAGTCGTATTGGCCTGATCTTCCAGCCAGTCGATCGATTTGCCTGGCGGCAGCCTTCAGTGCGAATCGGTTCATGACATAAAGTCCATGCACCAGTCCTTTCGCCAGGGTGGGCAAGCCACCCAGCGGATTGAGATTCTGAAGCGTTGCAGTCAGCAGCTTTCTGGATAGGGTATTGAAGCGTGGAAGTGCCTGTCGGAAGCCGAGGTTAAGAGCCGGGGATACCAGTTTTGCTGAACCGGAAACGAATTTGCCAAGCGGCATGGCAAACGAAACCGAGTCAATGAATATCCCGAATGCTGCGGAGATATTTTTGTTCGGATTCTCTGAGTTCAGATCATCGAGGTTGCCGTAGAACGGCACGAATTTGCCGATTTTTTCTAAAAGTGTGTGGCGTCGTTGCTCGGTCTTCTCCAGCTCGGTCTGTCCTTGGGCACTGGCATGAAGTTTGTCCTCATCCTGATAGAAGAAGGTGTTTGCAATAAACGTGGCCACTGCTGAAGCACGATTGGAAGAAATGTAGGGGGGATCACCTATTGGCGTTTCAGGTCTGAACGCATCCCCCAGTTGTTCGATGATGGCTTTGCAGGTTGTATCGCCTTTCGGTGGCTGGCCCTTTTCGTAGGCATCCCAATCGAATGGCACGTCCTGGCCGCGAAGCACTTTTACCTTATGTGTGCCACGCAATCCCCGCCATTCTTCGGTCTCTTCACGGCCGTTGAGCAGGCTCATGGTCAAGTCTGTGCGCTTGTGAATGACGCCTGCGCGTGGGAGACATTCATACCAGGAGGACTGATTTTTGTGGTTCAGCTTCAGGATAAATCCAAACCTCAGCCGTAAATGCAGGGTCAGGGCGGTGGTTTCCTGATCGAGCTCCAGGCCTGTGGTTGACTGTCGTAGTGTGTAGATTTTTGTCTCACCGTATTCGATCGCTTGACGATCATCGTGGGGAAGGCGGGAGAACAGGCTGGTCAGCAAGGTTCGATAAGCCGCTTTGGTGGTCGCCAGCCAGGCTTTGTATTCTGATTCGAACAGCGTGTTGACGTCGGGCAGCTTTCTGTTCTTTACGCGTTCGCGGATCCAGTCGGCTGCTGTGTCGATGCTGCCATCGGATTTGATGGCGAGGGTTGTACTCATGTAGTCGCCATTGTGCCGTACCAGGCGCCAACGGAGATTCTTGTGCCCTTTCCACATGTAGACGTCTCGAAACGAATAACTTCGTTCCTTCAGGCTGCGTACTCCGCGGTCATAATCGGGCCCGTGATCCCTGACCAGTTTGTAAGCCGATGTGGTGAATACGTTCGGACCAAAAGCCTTGTCGATTTCCCGATTCGCGATTTCCTTTCTTTCCGGGGAAGGTTCATCCAGCTGAATCAACGCTGCCTTGAGGTCCTCATTATGTTTATCGAGCTCTTCCAGGGCGCGCTGCTGCGTTGCTTCGCTATAGATGTTGTATTTGTCCTCCAGCACGAGGCCATTGGCGATCGCCCAATCCACCGCGGGAGGAATCCTGCACCAGGCGATGAGCTCCAGCTCCTCTTCGGTCGCAGTCAAGGTTTCTTCCAGAGGAAAGTCCACCAATTGCTGGAAGGTCATGCGCGGCAATCGCTCAGGCTCGAAAGCCTCGACAAGATTGAGGCCATGAACGAAATTTACCCAAACGACAGAACTTCGGTAGTGGACATCTGGAGGAACATCGTCCCTTTGAAAATCGAGGGGAAATTCACATCTGTACAGGCAGGCCAGCAGGATTGCCTCGGTTGACGAAGAGGCCCGTTCAGTCTGTAGAAGATGAGCCTGGAACTCGCTCCAGATTGACTGGTAACTTTTTCCGTAATTGGATCGACGACGCCACGGGTATCCGGCGATATCCTGCTCTGAATCACCATCCCGTCGCCCCCATGATCGTACGGCTCTGCTCAATAGTTTGTTACGCACAAGCGGCGACGATGGCTCTGCGTTTTTTGCACCGTACCAGCCCAGCTTTTCCAGAAGCATCTGTGCCAGTCGGGTGGCATCGGCCGACTGGAAAATTTTCTCCAGATAGGCGTTTGGCGTCTGGTCGACTTGTGTGGTGGTGATGTCGGGAGAAAGGTTTTTTACCAGATAGCGAATCAGTGACGTTTCCGCAGGCGGGAGGAATTGACCAATGACCTCATGTATTTTAGTGGTCGTCAGGCGAGCAAGAAGGACATCCAGGGGTTCTTTCGACGGTCCCCTGCGTTTGGCATTCAATAACTCAAGCTCTGTATCGTTCGGTTGGCAAGCCAGAGAGTCGATGTCAACGCCGGTGTCCAGCTGCAATGCATGGCGGGCGCGTTTTTCTTCCAGGGCATGCAGGGTGGCTTGATGTTCGGTCGGGTTGGCACAGTTCCACGGAGTGAGGCCGTAGAACAAGGCCATTCTGGCGAGACTCACGTGGCCGTCCGGGCGCAATACCTCCCCCGGTGTCTGGAGGGCTGACCGTTTTTTGATGTGCAGATCCAAAGGTGAAAAGGGTTGTGGCTTGATGTAGCTGGCGTTCAGCGCCGAGATGCTCGCAGGCTGCTCTTGCAGCTTCTCAAGCAGCCTGTTGTATTCTTCCAGTAACGCTTGATACCGGGTTGCCTCGCCGGGGAGGGTGTCAGATGAATCGCTGGCGGCTGTCGCAGGGAGTGGCATGATGAGTTGTCCTTTTGGGCGATGACTTCGTGCGTTGTCTTTCTTCCGGTCGCGCATGCGCAGAAGACCGATTGGAAGTAGATCGTTTCCAGTAGGGCTGGCAGTGGTGCATATGTATTGCGGCATTAAAGTGAGCAATTACATACCCCTTGCCTAGACCCCGATCCGCACCTAGTCTCGTGGTAGCGATTTCGTCCGGAAGACGAGCGGGCAGTGCTCACGCAAGGAATCCAATGAAGCAAAAGCGGACTCTCGGAACGCCACGGTTGCTGGGCATCGTCTGGCCATTTATCGCCGTCGTGTTGTTTCAAGCCTTGCTGGGGGGCGTCAGTCTTTACGTCCTGTCGGCCGTTCGCGGCTACGTCGCGGGTGAAAGCCTTTGGTCCAAGGGCCAGAAAGACGCGATCTATTACCTCAACCTCTACGCGGACAGCCGTGACGAGGCGATTTACCTCAAATACCAGAACGCCATTGCCGTGCCTCAGGGCGGCCATCAATTGCGTCTGGCACTGGACAAGCAACCGCCGGATCTGCAAGCGGCGCGTGAGGGCATTCTCAAGGGTGGCAACCACCCCGACGATGTCTCCAGCCTGATCTGGCTGTACCTGAATTTTCGTCACTTCAGCTATCTGGAAACCGCCATCGACCGCTGGACGCTGGGCGACGCCTATCTGGTGGAGCTCGACGGCGTGGCGCAGGAGATGCATCAACGCATCACCGCCAATGCCGCCACCGAGGCCGATATCCGCCGCTGGAAAGACCGGATCTTTGCGATCAATGACGGCGTGACCCCGGCCGCCAAGGCGTTCAGCGATGCCTTGGGTGAAGGCTCGCGGATGATCCTGCGCCTGCTGCTGTTCACCAACCTCGCCACTGCGCTGGGCCTGATCGTGCTGGCGCTGCTGCGCACCCGCAAACTGCTCAAGCAGCGGCATGCCTTCGCCGAAGCGCTGCAACTGGAAAAGGATCGCGCGCATGTCACGCTGCATTCGATTGGCGACGGAGTGATCACCACCGATGTGAGCGGGGCGATCGACTACATGAACCCGGCGGCCGAGGCGTTGACTCACTGGAAGGCCGAGCAGGCTGCCGGTCTGCCGCTGGCGGCGTTGTTCAACTTGCTGGATGACAACGCCCAGACCGAAGGGCTGACCCTGATCGAGCACATTCTCAGCGGCCAGCTCACCGGCGGCAGCGAGCACTCGAAGCTGATCCAGCGACTGGACGGCAGCACCGTGTCGGTGACCCTGGTCGGCGCGCCGATCCGCAATGCCGGCAAGGTCAGCGGCACGGTGCTGGTGCTGCATGACATGACCCAGGAGCGGCAATACATCGCCAATCTGTCGTGGCAGGCCACCCACGATGCGCTGACCGGCCTGGCCAACCGCCGCGAGTTCGAATATCGCCTCGAACAGGCCCTGCATAACCTGACGCGGCAGGCCGGGCGGCATGCGCTGATGTTCCTCGATCTCGATCAGTTCAAACTGGTCAACGACACCTGCGGGCATGCGGCCGGCGATGAGTTGCTGCGTCATATCTGCGCGTTGCTGCAATCGGGCTTGCGTGAGGGCGACACCCTGGCGCGGCTGGGCGGCGACGAGTTCGGCATCCTGCTGGAGAACTGCGCGCCGGAGGCGGCCGAGAAGATCGCCGAGAGCCTGCGTCAGACCGTGCAAAATCTGCATTTCGTATGGAAGGGGCGACCATTCCTGACCACCGTCAGCATTGGTCTGGTGCACATTGCACAGAACCCGACCACCCTCGAAGCCTCGCTGCGGGCCGCCGACATGGCCTGCTACATGGCCAAGGAAAAGGGCCGCAACCGGGTGCAGGTCTATCACGCCGACGATTCCGAGTTGTCCCTGCGTTTTGGCGAGATGGCCTGGGTGCAACGCCTGCACATGGCCCTGGAGGAAAACCGCTTCTGCCTCTACGCCCAGGAAATCGCCCCGTTGGGTTCGGTTGCCGGTGGCACCCGCGGGCACATAGAAATCCTGTTGCGCCTGCACGATGAGGCAGGCCGGATGATCCTGCCGGACAGTTTCATACCGGCGGCGGAACGTTACGGTTTGATGACGTCGCTGGATCGCTGGGTTGTGCAGAATGTATTTAAGGTAATTGCCCAATGTATTAACGAAGAGTGCGAAGGCCCTCTGGCAATGTGTGCGATTAATCTTTCAGGCATTACTATCGGAGATGACGCGTTTTTGCACTTTCTACGTGAGCAGTTTGATAACTACGGCGTACCGCCTGAAATGATTTGTTTTGAAATTACAGAAACCAGCGCCATTGCAAATCTCGGGAGTGCAATCAGATTTATTAATGAACTCAAAGGCTTGGGTTGTTATTTCTCGCTGGATGACTTTTGTGCCGGAATGTCTTCATTCGCTTATCTGAAACATTTGCCTGTAGACTTCCTGAAGATCGACGGGAGTTTCGTAAAGGATATGCTGGACGACCCGATTAACCGTGCAATGGTCGAAGTGATCAATCACATCGGGCATGTCATGGGTAAGCAGACAATTGCCGAGTTTGTCGAAACAGCGCAGATCGAGCAGGCATTGCTTGAAATCGGCGTGGATTACGCTCAGGGTTATGTTGTGGAGCGTCCGCAGTTGTTTACCTGTGACAGTTTGCAAAGTCGGCCCGCCAGACCGCAGCCGTTGTTATTCAAGGCGCCTGGCACGTTCCGTTGAAATCTCTTGCCGATCCTTACAATCACAAATCAAAAGGAGCCGAACAGTGATCGACACATTCAACAGAACCGGACCACTCATGGAAGCTGCAAGTTATCCCGCCTGGGCGCAACAGTTGATCCAGGATTGCAGCGAGAGCAAACGCCGGGTTGTCGAACATGAACTTTATCTGCGCATGCGTGATAACAAGCTCAGCGCCAAAACCATGCGCCAGTACCTGATCGGGGGCTGGCCCGTCGTTGAGCAATTCGCGTTGTACATGGCGCAGAACCTCACCAAGACCAAATTCGCCCGTCATCCGGGTGAAGACATGGCGCGGCGCTGGTTGATGCGCAACATTCGCGTCGAACTCAATCATGCCGATTACTGGCTGCACTGGAGCCGGGCCCATGGGGTGAGCCTGGAAGACCTGCAAGCGCAGCAAGTACCACCGGAGTTGCATGCCCTGAGCCACTGGTGCTGGCACACCAGTTCGGCGGATTCACTGATCGTGGCCATCGCGGCCACCAACTACGCCATCGAAGGCGCGACCGGGGAGTGGTCGGCGCTGGTGTGTTCGACGGGTGTCTATGCCGCGGCCTTCCCTGAAGAGGATCGCAAGCGGGCCATGAAGTGGCTGAAGATGCACGCCCAGTACGATGATGCCCATCCGTGGGAGGCGCTGGAGATCATCTGCACCCTGGCCGGGTTGAACCCGAGCAAAGCCCTGCAGGCTGAGCTGCGACAGGCGATCTGCAAGAGCTACGACTACATGTACCTGTTTCTCGAGCGCTGCATGCAGCTCGAACTGTCGGAGCGGGTGTTAGTCGGGCGTGAACGTCGGGCGCTGGTCGAGAGCTGATTTCGGCAACATCCATAAAAAACGGGAGCCTCGGCTCCCGTTTTTTGTTGGCGGCGAATAATCAGCCCGCCATGGTCAGGCGATTGCGGCCCTCGCGCTTGGCGACATACAGCGCGCTGTCGGCGCGGCGCAGCAGGCTGTCGGCGGATTCGCCCGGCAGCAGGGTCGAGCAGCCGAGGCTCACGGTCAGTTCGATCAATTGGTTATTGGCGTAGTAATCCTGGGCCTGCGCTGCCTGACGCAGGCGCTCGCCGACCATGGCGGCCGCATCGCGACCGGTGTTGGACAGCAGGATCAGAAACTCTTCCCCGCCATAACGGAACACCATGTCGACGTTGCGCAACTGGCCCTTGATCGATGCCGCCACGGCTTTGAGCACGTCGTCGCCGGCGCTGTGACCATGGAGGTCGTTGACCTGTTTGAAATGATCGATGTCCAGCATCAGCAACGACAGCGGTTGCAGGTGCCGGCGTGACATCTCGATTTCTCGCAGCAGCGTCTGCTCCATGGCAATGCGGTTGCCGGCGCCGGTCAGTGGATCACGCAGGGCGCTTTGTGTGGCGGCGCGGTACAGCAGCGCATTGCGCATTGGATACAGCAGGGCCGACAGCAGCGATTCGAGATTGCCCAGTTCCTGTTCGCTGAAGCGCTGGTTGCGGCGGAACACCAGCTCACCCATGTGCTCGCCTTCGTGGCTGAGGCTGTAGCTGGCCGAATGGTGGCCGCGGGCACCGAACTCCAGCCGCAGGTCGCTGCCGTTGTGAACGTAGGTCAAGGCGTCCAGCGGCACGAGGCGCTGAACTTCGCGGAAAAACAGACCGAGGATGCGTTGAGGTTCAAGGCTGGTTTGCAGTTGCAGGCTCATTTGCTGGCGCAATTGCGCCAGGCTGACAGGTCGCGCCAGGAGAGGCGGCTGCTGACCAAAGCCCAGGCGTTGCAATTTGGCACTGTCGAAGTCAATTGCAGTGGTCTGGGAGGGTGATTTCATATGGCGTGAGCCCCTAAGCAGTAAGTCTGTCTTACAGGCTGGGTGAGAGCGGCTATGGGCTGCGCGTCATACTGATCCATCAGTCCCGTAGGACATTTGGCGTAAGTTTAGTCTGCCCGATGACGATTAGTCAGCTATCGAATCAGGCCTTGCCCGACTGCCTTCACTCGGCGTGCTTTGAGGAAATGTAGAGCGAAAGTCGTGCCACACGGTTCATATTTTTTGAAAACCGTTGTGAATCAATAGTTTGAGATTTCTACCCAGAAAAGAGCGGTGGTTATTTGACTGAATCGGGCGTGCTCAAAGCGGCAATTGCATGCCGCGACGGTATTCCGCCACGGCAACAAATGCGACGTATGGCATTACTGGGCGTTGAAGGCCTGGCCATTGATACCGGTGCTGTCGGGGCCCATCAGGTACAGATAGACCGGCATGATCTCTTCCGGTGTAGGGTTGTTCAGAGGGTTTTCACCCGGATATGCCTGGGCGCGCATGCTGGTGCGGGTGGCGCCCGGGTTGATGCTGTTGGAGCGCACCGGGGCGACGTTTTCGACTTCGTCGGCCAGGGTTTGCATCAGGCCTTCAGTGGCGAACTTGGACACGCCGTAGGCGCCCCAATAGGCGCGGCCCTTGCGCCCAACGCTGCTGGAGGTGAACACCACCGAGGCGTCCTGCGACAGTTTGAGCAGCGGCAGCAGGGTGCTGGTCAGCATGAACATCGCGTTGACGTTGACCTGCATGACGCGCATGAAGTTTTCACCGGACAACTGCTCGATCGGCGTGCGCGGGCCGATGATCGAGGCGTTGTGCAGCAGGCCGTCGAGGTGGCCGAACTCGGTCTCGATCATCGCCGCCAGCTCATCGTATTGATGGGGCAGGGCGGTTTCGAGGTTGAACGGGATCACTGCCGGTTGTGGATGACCGGCCGCTTCGATCTCGTCGTAGACCTGGGTCAGGTTGGCTTCGGTCTTGCCCAGCAGCAACACGGTCGCGCCGTGGGCGGCGTAGGTCTTGGCGGCAGCCGCACCGATGCCGCGACCGGCACCGGTGACCAGAATGACCCGATCCTTGAGCAATTCGGGGCGAGCGGAGTAATCAAACATAAGAAACCTCTAATCCATTAACTTCTGATCGTTCCCGCGTCCTGCGCGGGAATGCAGCGATGGTCGCTTTGCAGCACCACTCAGCAACTGCACAGCGCGTTGTCGAGCACCTTGCGCAACTCCAGCGGATGATCCACCACCACGTCCGCGCCCCAGTGCCGAGGGTTGTCGTCCGGGTGAATGTAGCCATAGGTCACGGCAGCGGTTTTGGTGCCTGCGTCACGGCCCGATTCGATATCGCGCAGATCATCGCCGATAAACAGAACGGCCGACGGATCCAGATCAAGCATCTTGCAGGCAAGGGTCAGCATCTCGGGATCCGGCTTGCTGTTCTTCACGTGATCCGGGCAGATCAGCAGGGCCGAGCGCTCGGCCAGCCCCAGTTGCTGCATGATCGGCTCGGCGAAGCGCAGCGGCTTGTTGGTGACCACGCCCCAGACCAGATTGGCTTTCTCGATGTCGGCCAGCAATTCGCCCATGCCGTCGAACAGCTTGCTGTGCACGGCGCAACCGACGAGGTAGCGCTCAAGGAACTCCAGACGCAATTCCTCGAAGCCCGGCGACTCCGGATCCATCGAGAACGTCACCGCGACCATGGCCTTGGCGCCGCCGGAGATTTCATCGCGGATGTGTTTGTCGTTCATCGGCGGCAAGCCACGATCCGCGCGCATCGCCTGGCAGATGGCGATGAAGTCCGGCGCGGTGTCGAGCAGAGTGCCGTCCATGTCGAAAAGGACTGCTCTGATGGCCATCGGCTTACTCCTCGCGCAGGGTCTGGATCATGTAGTTGACGTCAACGTCTGCCGCCAGCTTGTAGTGCTTGGTCAGCGGGTTGTAGGTCAGGCCGATGATGTCCTTGACGGTGAGGCCGGCCATGCGGCTCCAGGCGCCCAGCTCGGACGGGCGGATAAATTTCTTGAAGTCGTGAGTGCCGCGCGGCAGCAGCTTCATGATGTATTCGGCGCCGACGATGGCGAACAGGTACGCCTTCGGGTTGCGGTTGATGGTGGAGAAGAACACCTGGCCGCCGGGCTTGACCATGCGGAAGCAGGCGCGGATCACCGAGGACGGGTCTGGTACGTGCTCGAGCATTTCCAGGCAGGTGACGACGTCGAACTGCTCGGGCATTTCTTCGGCCAGGGCTTCGGCGGTGATCTGCCGGTATTCGACGTTCACGCCGGATTCCAGTTGATGCAGTTGCGCGACCGCCAGTGGCGCTTCGCCCATGTCGATGCCGGTCACGGTCGCGCCGCGCTGGGCCATGGCTTCGCTGAGGATGCCGCCGCCGCAGCCGACGTCGAGGACCTTCTTGCCGGCCAGATTGACGCGTTCGTCAATCCAGTTGACCCGCAGCGGGTTGATGTCGTGCAGCGGTTTGAACTCGCTTTCGCGGTCCCACCAGCGATGGGCCAGGGCTTCGAATTTGGCGATTTCGGCGTGGTCGACGTTGCTCATGATTCAATCCTCTAAAACTTGAAAAAGGCTGTAGCCCCGGAGTTTGCTCCGGGGTGTTTACGATTCGGTGTGGCCGCTGATGCGTCGGCCCCAGGCCCGGGCGGTTTCGCCGAGCTGTTGTTCGTCCAGTCGGGTCAGGTGGCGGTCATCGAGCAACTGCTTGCCGGCAACCCACAGGTGTTTTACGCAGTCCCGGCCGGTGGCGTATATAAGTTGCGAGACCGGGTCATAGACCGGTTGTTGCGCCAGGCCAGACAGGTCGAAGGCGACGATGTCGGCCGCCTTGCCGAGTTCCAGCGAGCCGGTCTCGGCTTCGATCCCCAAGGCTCGCGCGCCGTTCAGCGTGGCCATACGCAACGCCCGGTGTGCGTCCAGTGCGGTGGCCGAGCCGGCGACGGCTTTGGCCAGCAGGGCGGCGGTGCGGGTTTCGCCTAGCAGGTCGAGGTCATTGTTGCTCGCCGCGCCATCGGTGCCGACCGCGACATTGACCCCGGCCTGCCACAGGCGCTCCACCGGACAGAAGCCGCTGGCCAGTTTCAGGTTCGACTCCGGGCAATGGATTACGCTGGTGTTGCTTTCTACCAGCAACGCCAGGTCGTCATCGCTGATCTGGGTCATGTGCACGGCCTGGAAGCGCGGACCGAGCAGGCCGAGGCGGCCGAGGCGGGCCAGCGGGCGTTCGCCGCGCTGTTCGACCGCTTGCTGCACTTCGAACGCGGTTTCGTGGACGTGCATGTGGATCGAGGCGTCCAGCTCTTCGGCGATCACGCGGATTTTTTCCAGGTTCTCGTCGCCCACGGTGTAGGGTGCATGAGGGCCGAAGGTGATCTTGATGCGCTCGTGATGCTTCAGGTCGCCGAACAGTTCGACGCCCTGACGAATGGCTTCATCGGCGCTGGCGGCACCCGGAATCGGGAAGTCGAGGATCGGAATCGCGATCTGTGCGCGGATTCCGCTGTTGTGCACGCGCTCGCTGGCAACCTTCGGGAAGAAGTACATGTCCGAGAAACAGGTGATGCCACCTTTTATTTGCTCGGCGATGGCCAGATCGGTGCCGTCACGCACAAAATCTTCATCGACCCATTTGCCCTCGGCCGGCCAGATGTGGTTTTCCAGCCAGGTCATCAGCGGCAGATCGTCGGCCAGGCCACGGAAAAGCGTCATCGCGGCGTGGCCGTGGGCGTTGATCAGGCCGGGGCTGAGAAGAACGTCCGGCAGTTCGCGGACTTCGGCGGCGTTACACTTCAGCGCTTCGGCACGCGGGCCGATAAACACGATGCGACCGTCGCGGATGCCCAGGCCATGCTCCTTGAGCACCACGCCTGCGGGTTCGACGGGTACCAGCCAGGTCGGCAGCAATAATAAGTCGAGCGCAATGGCAGGTTTCGGCATCGAGGGTCGGTTCCAGTGCTTTTGTAAAGGATGGCGAAGTATACCCGAGCGTCTTCGCGGGGGGATCGCTATAATCGGCGGCTTTTGTTCATGAGTGCGGGGTGAGGGATGCGCGATCGACTGTTGGCTGCGGAGAAAGTAAAGGCCATCGATTGGCGTGATGGCGCGCTCCACCTGCTGGATCAGCGCGTTTTGCCGTTCGAGGAAAACTGGATCGCCTACACCAGCGCCGCCGGCGTGGCCGAAGCGATTCGTTCGATGGTGGTGCGCGGTGCGCCGGCCATCGGTATCAGTGCCGCCTACGGCATCGTGCTGGCGGCCCGTGCCCGGATTGCCGAAGGTGGCGACTGGTATGCGTCGCTGGAAGAGGATTTCATGCTGCTGGCCGATTCCCGGCCGACCGCGGTGAACCTGTTCTGGGCGTTGAACCGCATGCACGACCGGCTGGACCGTTTGAAGGAAAACGCCGATCCGCTGGCGGCGCTGGAAGCCGAAGCCATCGCCATCCATGAAAGCGATCGCGAAGCTAACCTGACCATGGCCCAGCTCGGTGTCGACCTGATCCGCAAGCATCAGGGCAATGCCCAGGCGATTCTGACGCACTGCAACACCGGTGCCCTGGCCACCGGCGGATTCGGTACGGCGCTCGGAGTGATTCGCGCTGCGTTCATCGAAGGCATGGTCGAGCGCGTCTACGCCGACGAAACCCGGCCGTGGCTGCAAGGCTCGCGCCTGACCGCGTGGGAACTGGCCAACGAAGGCATTCCGGTGACCCTGAACGCTGACTCCGCCGCCGCGCACATCATGAAAACCAAAGGCGTGACCTGGGTTATCGTCGGCGCCGACCGGATCACCGCCAACGGCGACGTGGCGAACAAGATCGGCACCTATCAACTGGCGGTCAACGCCATGCACCACGGCGTGCGTTTCATGGTGGTGGCGCCGAGTTCGACCATCGACATGAATCTGGCCAGCGGTGATGACATCCCGATCGAAGAGCGCGACGGCGCCGAATTGCTGGAAGTTGGCGGCAAGCGCGTCGGGGCCGACGTTGAAGCGTTCAACCCTGTGTTTGATGTGACCCCGGCGGACCTGATCGATGCGATCGTCACCGAGAAAGGCATCGTCGAGCGCCCGGATACCGCGAAAATGGCGCAGTTGATGTGCCGCAAGCGCCTGCATTAAGAGTGTTCAGCGCCCGCTGAATTGCCATCGCCAGCAGGCGGACTTCCACAGGTTTTGTGCCCGCCACTGATCCTGTGGGAGCTGGTTTGCCAGCGATGGGGCCTTGAAAGTCAATAAACATCCGCAATTTCGCCCCGAAATTTGCATTCAGGGAAGCTCTGAGCCTCTCTCGTCCCCGTTAAGCCTGTCATCGGTCATCTAACTATGCTCCATGCGCATCTGGGGGATAGGTGCGTGGCGGCTCTTGTGATAACATCCGGCGTTTTCCGAGGCAGTCCCACGGGGTTGTCTTCACTGCGCAAATCCAGGGTCAACTTGTCGATTTGTCGTAAGTCGGCGCATGGCACTCGGCCTGCATCGACGAGCTTCGTGCGTCCCCTATGGATATGGCGAAGTTTCACCAGAAAAAGGAATCAGGCTTCTCATGGGCGAACTGGCCAAAGAAATCCTCCCGGTCAATATCGAAGACGAGCTGAAACAGTCCTATCTCGACTACGCGATGAGCGTGATCGTCGGCCGTGCACTGCCGGATGCGCGCGATGGCTTGAAGCCCGTGCACCGTCGCGTGCTGTTCGCGATGAGCGAGCTGGGCAACGACTTCAACAAGCCGTACAAGAAATCTGCCCGTGTCGTCGGTGACGTGATCGGTAAGTATCACCCGCACGGTGATACCGCGGTGTACGACACCATCGTCCGCATGGCGCAGCCTTTCTCCCTGCGTTACCTGCTGGTCGACGGCCAGGGCAACTTCGGTTCGGTGGATGGCGACAACGCCGCGGCCATGCGATACACCGAAGTGCGCATGACCAAGCTGGCGCACGAGCTGCTGGCCGACCTGCACAAGGAAACCGTGGACTGGGTGCCGAACTATGACGGCACCGAACTGATCCCGGCGGTCATGCCGACCCGCGTTCCGAACCTGCTGGTCAACGGTTCCAGCGGTATCGCCGTGGGCATGGCGACCAACATTCCGCCGCACAACCTCGGTGAAGTCATCGACGGTTGCCTGGCCCTCATCGACAACCCCGAGCTGACCGTCGATGAGCTGATGCAATACATTCCCGGTCCGGACTTCCCGACTGCCGCGATCATCAACGGTCGCGCCGGCATCATCGAAGCCTACCGCACCGGCCGTGGCCGCATTTACATGCGCGCCCGCTCGATCATCGAAGACATCGACAAGGTCGGTGGCCGTCAGCAGATCGTCATCACCGAACTCCCTTACCAGCTGAACAAGGCGCGTCTGATCGAGAAGATCGCCGAGCTGGTAAAAGAGAAGAAACTCGAAGGCATCACCGAACTGCGCGACGAGTCCGACAAGGACGGTATGCGCGTCGTGATCGAACTGCGTCGCGGCGAAGTGCCTGAGGTGATCCTCAACAACCTCTACGCCCAGACCCAACTGCAATCGGTATTCGGCATCAACATCGTTGCGCTGATCGACGGTCGTCCGCGGATCCTGAACCTCAAGGACCTGCTGGAAGCCTTCGTCCGTCACCGTCGCGAAGTGGTGACCCGCCGTACCGTGTTCGAACTGCGCAAGGCCCGCGAGCGTGGTCACATCCTCGAAGGTCAGGCCGTTGCCCTGTCGAACATCGACCCGGTGATCGCCCTGATCAAGGCTTCGCCGACGCCGTCGGAGGCCAAGGAAGCGCTGGTCAGCACGCCGTGGGAATCCTCGGCTGTGGTGGCGATGGTCGAGCGTGCCGGCGCCGATTCGTGCCGTCCGGAAAACCTCGATCCGCAATACGGTCTGCGCGACGGCAAATACTTCCTGTCGCCAGAGCAGGCGCAAGCCATTCTGGAACTGCGTCTGCACCGTCTGACCGGTCTGGAACACGAAAAACTGCTGGCCGAGTATCAAGAGATCCTCAACCAGATCGGCGAGCTGATCCGCATCCTCAACAGCGCCGTACGCCTGATGGAAGTGATCCGCGAAGAACTGGAAGTGATCCGCGCCGAATACGGCGACGTGCGCCGCACCGAAATTCTCGATGCCCGTCTTGACCTGACCCTGGGCGACATGATCCCGGAAGAAGAGCGCGTCGTGACCATCTCCCACGGCGGTTATGCCAAGACCCAGCCGCTGGCTGCGTACCAGGCCCAGCGTCGTGGCGGTAAAGGCAAATCGGCTACCGGCGTGAAGGATGAGGACTACATCGCTCACCTGCTGGTCGCCAACAGCCACACCACGCTGCTGCTGTTCTCCAGCAAGGGCAAGGTGTACTGGCTGAAAACCTACGAAATCCCTGAAGCGTCCCGTGCCGCCCGTGGTCGTCCGCTGGTCAACCTGCTGCCGCTGGATGATGGTGAATACATCACCACCATGCTGCCGGTCGAGGAATACACTGAAGGTCACTACATCTTCATGGCCACCGCCAACGGCACCGTGAAGAAGACCCCGCTGGAATCCTTCAGCCGTCAGCGCAGCGTCGGTCTGATCGCGCTGGAGCTGGACGAAGGCGACGTGCTGATCTCCGCGGCCATCACCGATGGCGAGCGTGAAGTAATGCTGTTCTCCGACGGCGGCAAGGTAACCCGCTTCAAGGAATCCGACGTTCGTGCCATGGGCCGTACCGCCCGTGGTGTGCGCGGCATGCGTCTGCCGGAAGGGCAGAAGCTGATTTCGATGCTGATCCCGGAAGAAGGCAGCCAGATCCTCACCGCTTCCGAGCGTGGCTACGGCAAGCGCACCGCGATCACCGAGTTCCCTGAGTACAAGCGTGGCGGCCAGGGCGTGATCGCCATGGTCAGCAACGAGCGTAACGGCCGTCTGGTCGGTGCGGTTCAGGTGCTCGACGGTGAGGAGATCATGCTGATTTCCGACCAGGGCACGCTGGTGCGTACCCGTGTCGACGAAGTCTCCAGCCTGGGTCGTAACACCCAGGGCGTGACCCTGATCAAACTGGCCAAGGATGAAACCCTGGTTGGTCTGGAGCGGGTTCAGGAGCCGTCGGAAGTCGAGGGTGAAGAGTTTGAAGGTGAAGAAGGTGTCGAGCTGGAAGAAGGCGTGATCGGCGCCGAACCGGACGATGCGGTCGACAACCTGCAGGCGGACGCCGCAGACGAAGAAGAGTCGCAAGACTAACCAAATCGTAGCAGGGCAGAGTGTTTGCTCTGTCCGCTACCGTGATTGCATAGCGAGAGTGGATGTGAGCAAACGAGCCTATAACTTCTGCGCAGGTCCCGCTGCGCTGCCTGAAGCTGTCCTGTTGCGTGCCCAGTCCGAGATGCTCGACTGGCACGGCAAGGGTCTGTCGGTCATGGAAATGAGCCATCGCAGTGATGACTACGTGGCCATCGCCGAGAAGGCCGAACAAGACCTGCGCGACCTGCTGTCCATCCCCTCCAATTACAAAGTGCTGTTCCTGCAGGGCGGTGCGAGCCAACAGTTCGCCGAGATTCCGCTGAACCTGCTGCCCGAGAACGGCACTGCCGACTATGTCGAAACCGGCATCTGGTCGAAGAAAGCCATCGAGGAAGCGCGTCGCTTCGGCAACATCAACGTTGCTGCCAGCGCCAGGCCTTATGACTATCTGGCCATCCCTGGCCAGAACGAGTGGAAGCTGACCCCGGGTGCGGCCTATCTGCACTATGCGTCCAACGAAACCATCGGCGGCCTGCAGTTCGACTGGGTTCCCGAGGCTGGTGACGTTCCGCTGGTGGTCGACATGTCCTCCGATATCCTCTCGCGTCCGATCGATGTGTCGCAGTACGGCCTGATCTACGCCGGCGCGCAGAAGAACATCGGCCCGAGCGGTCTGGTCGTGGTGATCGTCCGTGAAGACCTGCTGGGCCGTGCCCGCAGTTCGTGCCCGACCATGCTCGACTACAAGATCTCCGCCGATAACGGCTCGATGTACAACACCCCGGCCACCTATTCCTGGTACCTCTCGGGCCTGGTTTTCGAGTGGCTGAAGGAGCAGGGCGGCGTCGCCGCGATGGAGCAGCGCAACAAGGCGAAGAAAGATCGTCTGTACGGCTTTATCGACAACAGCGACTTCTATACCAACCCGATCAGCGTCAACGCCCGCTCGTGGATGAACGTGCCGTTCCGTCTGGCTGACGAGCGTCTGGACAAGGCGTTCCTGGCGGGCGCCGACGCCCGTGGCCTGCTCAACCTCAAGGGTCATCGCTCGGTTGGCGGCATGCGTGCCTCGATCTACAACGCCCTGGGTCTGGACGCCGTTGAAGCGCTGGTTGGCTACATGGCTGAATTCGAGAAGGAGCATTCCTGATGTCCGAGCAGGAGCTCAAGGCGCTGCGCGTTCGCATCGATAATCTGGATGAGAAGATCCTCCAGCTGATCAGCGATCGCGCGCGCTGCGCCGAAGAAGTTGCCCGGGTCAAGATGGCCAGCCTGGCCGAAGGCGAGCAGCCGGTGTTCTACCGTCCCGAGCGTGAGGCGCAGGTCCTCAAGCGCGTGATGGAGCGCAACAAGGGGCCACTGGGCAACGAAGAGATGGCGCGCTTGTTCCGCGAAATCATGTCTTCGTGCCTGGCTCTCGAGAACCCGCTGAAAGTGGCTTATCTCGGTCCGGAAGGCACTTTCACCCAGGCGGCGGCCATGAAGCACTTTGGCCACGCGGTGATCAGCAAGCCGATGGCGGCGATCGACGAAGTGTTCCGTGAAGTGGCGGCCGGTGCGGTGAATTTCGGTGTGGTGCCGGTGGAGAACTCCACCGAAGGCGCGGTCAACCACACCCTCGACAGCTTCCTCGAACATGACATGGTGATCTGCGGCGAAGTCGAGTTGCGGATTCACCATCATCTGTTGGTCGGTGAAAACACCAAGACCGACAGCATCAGCCGCATCTATTCCCACGCCCAGTCGCTGGCCCAGTGCCGCAAGTGGCTGGATGCCCATTACCCGAATGTCGAGCGGGTGGCGGTGTCCAGCAACGCCGAAGCGGCCAAGCGGGTCAAGGGCGAGTGGAACTCGGCGGCGATCGCCGGCGACATGGCGGCCGGGCTGTACGGCCTGACCCGTCTGGCCGAGAAGATCGAGGATCGTCCGGACAACTCCACGCGCTTCCTGATGATCGGTAACCAGGAAGTGCCGCCGACCGGTGACGACAAGACTTCGATCATCGTGTCCATGAGCAACAAGCCCGGCGCGCTCCACGAGCTGCTGGTGCCGTTCCATGACAACGGGATCGACCTGACCCGGATCGAAACCCGTCCGTCGCGCAGCGGCAAATGGACCTACGTGTTCTTCATCGACTTCGTCGGTCATCACCGTGATCCGCTGATCAAAGGTGTACTGGAAAAGATCAGTCAGGAAGCAGTAGCACTCAAGGTGCTGGGTTCCTACCCGAAAGCAGTTCTTTAAGGGGTGGTAGCAATGAGTGGCAACTTCCTCGCTCTGGCACAGCCGGGCGTGCAACAACTTTCGCCATACGTGCCGGGCAAGCCCGTGGACGAACTGGCCCGTGAGCTGGACCTGGATCCGGCAAGCATCGTCAAACTGGCGAGCAACGAAAACCCGTTGGGCGCCAGTCCGAAAGCGCTGGCCGCGATCCGCGAAGCGCTGGACGAGCTGACCCGCTATCCGGACGGCAACGGTTTTGCCCTGAAATCCCTGCTGGCCGAGCAATGCCGTGTCGAGCTGAACCAGGTGACCCTGGGCAACGGCTCCAACGATATTCTCGAGCTGGTGGCGCGTGCCTATCTGGCGCCGGGCCTGAATGCAGTGTTCAGCGAGCACGCGTTCGCGGTCTACCCGATCGCGACCCAGGCGGTCGGCGCTCAGGCCAAGGTCGTTCCGGCCAAGGATTGGGGGCATGACCTGCCAGCCATGCTGGCTGCCATCGACGCCAACACCCGCGTCGTGTTCATCGCCAACCCGAACAATCCGACCGGCACCTGGTTCGGCGCCGAAGCCCTGGACGAGTTCCTGCAGGATGTGCCGGAGCATGTGCTGGTGGTGCTGGACGAGGCCTACATCGAATACGCCGAAGGCAGCGATCTGCCGGATGGTCTGGATTTCCTCGCGGCTTATCCGAACCTTCTGGTCTCGCGCACCTTCTCCAAGGCCTACGGTCTGGCTGCGCTGCGCGTTGGTTACGGCTTGTCCACTCCGGTGGTGGCGGACGTGCTGAACCGTGTACGCCAGCCGTTCAACGTCAACAGCCTGGCTTTGGCCGCAGCCTGTGCAGCATTGAAGGACGAGGAGTATCTGGCGCAAAGCCGTCAGCTCAACGAATCCGGCATGCAACAGCTGGAAGCGGGTTTTCGCGAGCTTGGCCTGAGCTGGATTCCGTCCAAGGGCAACTTCATCTGCGTCGACCTCGCTCAGGTGGCGGCCCCGGTGTTTCAGGGCCTGCTGCGCGAAGGCGTGATCGTGCGTCCGGTGGCCAACTACGGCATGCCGAACCATCTGCGGGTGACCATCGGTCTGCCGGCGGAAAACAGCCGCTTCCTCGAAGCGCTGCGCAAGGTTCTGGCTCGTGGGTGATGTCACTGCGCTGCAATCTGCTGCACCTATGATCGGGCGCCTGGTGGTGGTCGGTCTGGGATTGATCGGTGGTTCGTTTGCCAAAGGCTTGCGTGAAAGCGGCGTGTGCCGCGAAGTGGTCGGGGTCGATCTCGACCCGCAATCGCGCAAGCTGGCGGTCGAGTTGGGCGTGGTGGATCGCTGCGAAGATGACCTGGCGGCGGCTTGCCAGGGCGCGGACGTGATCCAGCTGGCAGTGCCGATCCTGGCCATGGAAAAAGTGCTGGCCCGTCTGGCCAGCATGGATCTGGGTCAGGCGATCCTCACGGATGTCGGCAGCGCCAAGGGCAACGTGGTGCGTGCGGCGACCGAAGCATTCGGCGGCATGCCGGCGCGATTCGTGCCGGGCCATCCGATTGCCGGTTCCGAGCAGAGCGGGGTGGAAGCCTCCAACTCGGAGCTGTTCCGTCGTCATAAAGTGATTCTGACCCCGCTGGAGCAGACCGATCCGGCTGCGTTGGCAGTGGTTGATCGCTTGTGGCGCGAGCTGGGCGCCGACGTCGAGCACATGCAGGTCGAGCGTCACGATGAAGTGCTGGCCGCGACCAGTCATCTGCCGCACCTGCTGGCCTTCGGTCTGGTCGATTCGCTGGCCAAGCGCAATGAAAACCTTGAGATCTTCCGTTACGCTGCGGGCGGTTTCCGTGATTTCACAAGAATCGCCGGAAGCGACCCGGTCATGTGGCATGACATCTTTCTCGCCAACCGCGAGGCTGTCCTGCGCACACTCGATACATTTCGCAGCGACCTCGACGCCTTGCGCGACGCGGTCGATGCAGGGGATGGGCACCAATTGTTGGGCGTCTTCACGCGCGCCCGGGTTGCCCGCGAGCATTTCAGTAAAATCCTGGCCCGCAGGGCCTATGTGGACGCTATGAATTCCAACGATCTGATTTTCCTGGCTCAACCTGGTGGCCGCCTGTCCGGCCGGATTCGCGTACCGGGTGACAAATCGATTTCCCACCGTTCGATCATGCTCGGTTCCCTGGCTGAGGGCGTTACCGAAGTCGAAGGCTTCCTAGAGGGCGAAGACGCCCTGGCGACCTTGCAGGCGTTCCGTGACATGGGCGTGGTCATCGAAGGCCCGCATCACGGCCGCGTGACCATCCACGGTGTCGGCCTGCACGGTCTGAAGCCTGCGCCGGGCCCGATCTATCTGGGCAACTCCGGCACTTCGATGCGCCTGCTGTCCGGCCTGCTGGCCGCGCAGGATTTCGACAGCACCCTGACCGGTGATGCTTCGCTATCCAAGCGTCCGATGAACCGCGTCGCCAACCCGCTGCGGGAAATGGGCGCCGTGATCGAAACCGCTGCCGAAGGTCGTCCACCGATGACCATTCGTGGCGGTCACAAGCTCAAAGGCCTGACCTACACCATGCCGATGGCCAGTGCCCAGGTTAAGTCCTGCCTGTTGCTGGCCGGTCTGTACGCCGAAGGCAAGACCACCGTCACCGAGCCAGCCCCGACTCGCGATCACACTGAGCGCATGCTGCGCGGCTTCGGCTATCCGGTGAGCGTTGACGGCGCGACGGCGTCCGTCGAATCCGGCGGCAAGCTGGCTGCGACCCACATCGAAGTGCCGGGCGACATCTCGTCGTCGGCGTTTTTCCTGGTGGCGGCGTCGATCGCCGAAGGTTCGGAGCTGGTGCTCGAACACGTCGGCATTAACCCGACCCGTACCGGCGTGATCGACATCCTGCGCCTGATGGGCGCAGACATCACTCTGGAAAACCAGCGTGAAGTGGGCGGCGAACCGGTTGCCGACCTGCGCGTGCGAGCGGCTAAACTCAAGGGTATCGAGATTCCGGAAGCGCTGGTTCCACTGGCTATCGACGAGTTCCCGGTGCTGTTCGTGGCCGCGGCCTGTGCCGAAGGGCGCACGGTGCTGACCGGCGCCGAAGAGCTGCGCGTCAAGGAATCGGATCGTATCCAGGTCATGGCGGACGGTCTGCTGGCGCTGGGCGTCAAGTGCGAACCGACCCCGGACGGCATTATCATCGACGGCGGCCAGATCGGCGGCGGCGAAGTGCATGGTCATGGCGATCACCGTATCGCAATGGCTTTCAGCGTGGCCTCGCTGCGCGCCACGGCACCGATCCGCATCCATGACTGCGCCAACGTCGCGACATCGTTCCCGAACTTCCTGGCGCTGTGCGCGCAGGTCGGCATTCGTGTGGCGCAAGAGGCTCAGTCGTGAACAATATTGCTCCGGTCATCACCATCGATGGGCCAAGCGGCTCGGGCAAAGGCACCGTAGCCGGGATTCTGGCCAAGCGTCTGGGCTGGAACCTGCTGGATTCCGGTGCGCTGTATCGCCTTTTGGCTTTTGCTGCGCACAACCATGGTGTCGACCTGACCAATGAAGAGCTGCTGAAGAAGCTGGCCGCTCATCTGGATGTGCAGTTCATCGCGGCGACCGACGGTCAGCTGCAACGCATCATTCTGGAAGGGGATGAGGTCAGCGATGTCATCCGCACTGAAAGCGTCGGTTCCGGCGCTTCTCAGGTGGCTGCATTGCCGGCCGTGCGCGAGGCGCTGCTGCAGCGCCAGCGCGCTTTCCAGGAATCGCCGGGCCTGGTGGCCGATGGTCGCGACATGGGCACGGTAGTTTTTCCGAATGCGCCCCTGAAGATTTTCCTGACCGCCAGCGCCGAGGAGAGGGCGCGCCGTCGATATTTGCAGTTGAAGGGCAAAGTCGAGGGTGTTAGTCTGTCGAGTCTGCTAGATGAGATCCGTGCGCGCGACGAGCGTGATACCCAGCGAGCGGTGGCCCCGCTCAAGCCGGCGGCTGACGCCATACAGCTGGATTCCACGGAGTTGTCCATCGATCAGGTGCTTGAACGCATCATGAGTGAGATCGCCATTCGCGATATCGCCGGGTGACCAGGAAGGCCGCAGGGGACCAGTCATAGTCCTGCGGTGGCTTCCTTTAAATGAAACTGACCCGCATCGTCTGGGATGTGGAGACGGGCGTATTTTTCGCCCTAATCAACAGGAATTAAAATGAGCGAAAGCTTTGCGGAACTCTTTGAAGAAAGCCTAAAGACCCTGAACCTTCAGGCAGGCTCCATCATCACCGGTGTTATCGTTGATATCGATTACCAAGCTCGCTGGGTAACCGTTCACGCTGGCCTGAAGTCCGAAGCACTGATCCCTCTGGAGCAGTTCTACAACGACGCTGGCGAACTGAACATCAACGTCGGTGACGAAGTTCACGTTGCTCTGGACTCGGTTGAAGACGGTTTCGGTGAAACCAAGCTGTCCCGTGAAAAAGCCAAGCGCGCTGAATGCTGGATCGTTCTGGAAGCAGCCTTCGCAGCTGAGGAAGTGGTCAAGGGCGTTATCAACGGTAAGGTTAAAGGCGGCTTCACTGTCGACGTTAACGGCATCCGTGCGTTCCTGCCAGGTTCCCTGGTTGACGTCCGTCCAGTGCGCGACACCACGCACCTGGAAGGCAAAGAGCTGGAATTCAAGGTCATCAAGCTGGACCAGAAGCGCAACAACGTTGTCGTTTCCCGTCGCAGCGTCCTGGAAGCCGAGAACTCCGCCGAGCGTGAAGCTCTGCTGGAATCCCTGCAGGAAGGCCAGCAAGTCAAAGGTATCGTCAAAAACCTCACCGATTACGGCGCATTCGTCGATCTGGGTGGCGTGGACGGCCTGCTGCACATCACCGACATGGCGTGGAAGCGTATCAAGCACCCTTCCGAAATCGTCAATGTTGGCGACGAGATCGACGTCAAGGTTCTGAAATACGATCGCGAGCGCAATCGTGTTTCCCTGGGCCTGAAGCAACTGGGCGAAGATCCGTGGGTTGCTATCAAAGCCCGTTACCCAGAAAGCACTCGCGTTACCGCTCGTGTAACCAACCTGACCGACTACGGCTGCTTCGCTGAGCTGGAAGAAGGCGTTGAAGGTCTGGTACACGTTTCGGAAATGGACTGGACCAACAAGAACATCCATCCTTCGAAAGTCGTACAAGTCGGCGACGAAGTGGAAGTCATGGTTCTGGACATCGACGAAGAGCGTCGTCGTATCTCCCTGGGCATCAAGCAGTGCAAGTCGAACCCATGGGAAGACTTCTCTGGCCAGTTCAACAAGGGCGACAAGATCTCCGGCACCATCAAGTCGATCACCGATTTCGGTATCTTCATTGGTCTGGACGGCGGCATCGACGGTCTGGTTCACCTGTCCGACATCTCCTGGAACGAAGTGGGCGAAGAAGCCGTACGTCGTTTCAAGAAGGGCGACGAGCTGGACACCGTTATCCTGTCGGTTGACCCGGAGCGTGAGCGTATCTCCCTGGGTATCAAGCAACTGGAAAGCGATCCGTTCTCCGAGTACGTCTCGGTTAACGACAAAGGCGCAATCGTTACTGGCACCGTGAAAGAAGTTGACGCCAAAGGCGCCATCATCGTTCTGGCCGACGACATCGAAGCGACTCTGAAAGCCTCCGAAATCAGCCGTGACCGCGTTGAAGACGCGCGCAACGTTCTGAAGGAAGGCCAGCAAGTAGAAGCCAAGATCATCAGCGTTGATCGTAAGAGCCGCGTAATTCAGCTGTCGATCAAATCCAAAGACGATGCTGAAGAGAAAGAAGCCATCCAGAGCCTGAAAGCAGCTCCGGAAGGTGAAGCAGCTGACACCACTATGGCGGCACTGCTGCGTCAAGCAATGGCCAAACAGAACTGAGTTCTGTCTGATCATTAAAAAAAGGGCGACTTCGGTCGCCCTTTTTTGTGCCTGCGATTTGGTGGGTATCGCTCTCTGGTTGTTCGGGTGAAACCATTCCCTTTGCCGGGCGGTCTGTTTCTTTAATCGGATCAATCGTCTATTCGCGTCTAGGCTTAGTCTGAAGATCGCAGTAGTCGGGCAGATGCCTGGCATAAGGAAGTGAATGAACAAGTTTATAGTTCTGGTGTGCGTGCTGGTGCTGGCAGGCTGTACTACCAGTGCCAAGACCCACGCGGTGCGCGGAGTCAGTGGTATCGAGGTTGACTGCTCTGGCTTGGGTTCGGGCTGGGAGAGGTGTCAGAAGCGCGCTGCCAAGGAATGCAAAGGGGCGGGTTATAAGGTGATCACGCGTTCCGATGACGCCCGGGATGAAGATGAGTTTCCCTTCGGCTTCAATCCGGCTGGCTACGTCACCCGAACCATGCTGGTGATTTGTCGGTGAGTGAACGATCACGGGCTTGCGGTCCGATGCCCTGAAAACGGGCGTTTCGGGGAGCGGAAAGATATGTCAAGCCCTGGGCTGTTCAAAATCTTCCGGGCGTGCTAAAACCTTTCAAGCGCTGATCTAGCTGCTTGAAAAAGAAGGGAAAAATATGACGAAGTCGGAGTTGATCGAACGAATTGTCACCCATCAGGGGCTGCTCTCATCCAAAGATGTGGAGCTGGCCATCAAGACCATGCTTGAGCAAATGTCCCAGTGTCTGGCCACGGGTGATCGGATCGAGATCCGTGGTTTTGGCAGCTTCTCGCTGCACTATCGTGCGCCGCGAGTCGGTCGCAATCCGAAGACCGGCCAATCCGTCAGTCTTGACGGGAAATTCGTTCCGCATTTCAAACCGGGCAAGGAGTTGCGTGATCGGGTGAACGAGGACGAGGATTGATCGTCGCCTCATTTCAAGGAGTCGTTGATGCGTAACTTCAAGCGCGTGCTTTTGGGTTTTTCCACTCTTTTGCTGATGCTGGCGATCCTCGCCTTTGTTCTCGAAAATCAGCAATCAGTATCATTGATATTTCTCGGCTGGGCTGGACCCCAGTTGCCGGTATCGGTGGTAACGGTTCTGGCATTGCTGGCTGGCATGTTGATCGGTCCGGTGTTGAGCTGGTTACGGGGATGGTCGTCCCGAGCATCGCGCAAACGTTAACCGGCAGTGTTTCCATCGAATTTGCATTCCCGGTTGTTTATATCCATTAGTAAAACGTTCATTAAGCTGTAAAATGCTGCCCTTGTTCGATAGTGGCCTTGTCCCACTTCGCTCTGGATTGACTCTGATAAGAGCCGCATCATTTGGGCTCCTGAATTCATGGATCACGACAATGCACGTCTGAGGTGTTGTCTGCAGCTCAAGGGTAAGGTATAGCGTGAAAATTCTTGTCACCGGCGGCGCCGGGTTCATTGGCTCCGCAGTCATTCGTCACATCATCTCCAATACGACCGATGAAGTCGTTAATGTCGATAAGCTGACATATGCCGGTAACCTTGAGTCACTGGCTGAGGTCAGTCAGAACCCACGCTATGCGTTCGAGCGTGTTGATATCTGTGATCGTGCCAATATCGACCGCGCTCTAAGTGAGCATCAGCCTGACGCTATCATGCACCTGGCAGCCGAGTCGCACGTCGACCGTTCGATTTCTGGTCCGTCAGAGTTCATCCAGACCAATATCATCGGAACTTACACGCTGCTGGAAGCGGCCCGCCACTATTGGGCCCAGCTCGATGACGCGCGCAAAGGCACTTTTCGCTTCCATCACATTTCCACCGACGAAGTGTATGGTGATCTGGACGGTCCTGAAGATCTGTTCACGGAAACCACCCCGTATCAACCAAGCTCGCCTTATTCGGCCAGCAAGGCCAGTTCCGATCATCTGGTGCGTGCCTGGGCGCGCACCTATGGTCTTCCGACACTGGTTACCAACTGTTCCAACAATTACGGCCCATGCCACTTCCCGGAGAAACTGATCCCGCTGATCATTCTCAATGCGCTGGAAGGAAAACCTCTGCCGGTCTATGGTAAAGGCGACCAAGTTCGCGATTGGCTGTATGTCGAGGATCATGCCCGCGCACTTTACAAGGTTGTGACCGAAGGCAGCATCGGTGAGACCTACAACATCGGTGGACATAACGAAAAACAGAACATCGAAGTGGTCCATGTTCTCTGTGCTCTTCTCGATGAACTACGTCCGGATTCCCCCCACCGGCCACATGCAGGTTTGATCACTTACGTGCAAGACCGCCCTGGTCACGATCAGCGTTACGCGATCGATGCGAGCAAGATTCAGCGCGAACTGGGATGGGTACCGGAGGAGACTTTCGAAACCGGTATCCGCAAGACCGTAGAGTGGTATCTGAACAATGCTGAGTGGGTAGAGCACGTTAAAAGCGGCAGCTATCAGCAGTGGATTGATCAGAACTATTCAGATCGCTCTCCCAAAGCATGAAGATCCTGCTTCTTGGGAAAAATGGCCAAATCGGCTGGGAGTTGCAGCGCGCTCTCGTTTCCTCGTATAGGGACCAAGAAGTTACGGGGCTGTTTTTTCATGCATCTACCTTCCTGGCAATCTGATCTGTATCGAGTGTTTGGAGAGATTCTTGGAAATGAGATCGGTGCCAATACAAAAATGATTTTTATAAATTTGAGTGGTTACAGGAATGAATTGCGCTACTAACGAGAGTTGCGGTTTTCAAATTTGATTTGAATTAATCCGAAGTGATTTGAATTCTGTAGTTAAGATATAAAAGTCATGAAATTTTCTATTCAAGGGCATCAGGATATGCAAATCAATTCCGGAAACGAAGTTGCTAATGAAGGACTCGATATTTATTCCTTCATCGTTACAATTTGGCGCCAGAAAGTCGTGATTTTATGTTTTGCTGTGCTGGCAGTCGCCATGGCAGCCGCCTATGCATTTATTGTGCAGCCAGTTTATGAGGCGAGGTCCTTTATAACGCCGCCAACGCAGAACGACATTCAGAGCTTGAACACAGGTCGTGCCGCGCTCCAGATCCCGCTCCTGACCGTCAAGGATGTCTATTCGGTTTTTTTGAAAAACCTGCAAGCCGAATCCTTGCGTCGCGAGTTCTTTGATAATACTTACTTGCCTGCCCAGGGGCAGAAAGATGATCCTAGAGGCAAGCTTTATGAAAAGCTGAATAGGGATCTTCTGATCGTTCAGGTAGGTAAGGAGGATCGGTTTAAGTTTATGATCCAGGACACGGACGTGCAGCGCGCGAAGACGTGGGCAGATCAATACATTGCCCGGGCACAGGAACTATCCTTGCAAGAAATTAATAAGAACCTTGCAAGTGAGTTTGATGTGGCTTCACTGGATTTTAAACAGAAAATAAGAGTGCTTCGAGACGAAGGTGCGAAAGACAGAGAAGATTCGCTAGCAAAACTTCGTGAGGCACTGATCGTTGCCAAAGCCATTGGTCTGGAAAAGCCGCCTATCGTGAGCGGGAATTCAAACAAGTCATTAAACATCGCAGGTAGCATGGATGGCGAACTTACTTACATGCGAGGGACCAAGGCTCTTGAAGCCGAGATAGAGAATCTGCAAGCGAGAAGTTCCGATGATCCGTTCATCAATAAGCTGCGTGGGTTCGAGGCAAATTACAATTTCTACAAGCAGTTGTCTGAGCAGTTTCGGAAGGTTAATACATTCCGGATGGACGGAGGTATTGAGGTTTCCGGAGAGCCGGTAAAGCCAAAAACTGCCATGATCATTCTTGGCGGATTGATTGTCGGCATCATGCTGGGAATTGTTGTCGCACTGTTGCGTAATGCGCTTCTGGTCAATAGAAAAAATTTGGCAAGCTAGGGACCTGATCTCGAGCAATAGATGACCTCTATCACCCATTTGTGGTTGGTTTTTTTTATTTATTGCTCATCAGGTTAAACGAGCTTTCCGGGTCGGTGGAAACCGATCAAGAAACCTGTTAATGACATGCTTCACATCTGCTTCCGGCCATCCTCATTGAAACAAATGTACAATTGTGGCCGATGAGATGATTAATGTACCAATGTTAGTAAAAGCCTAGGATCAGGCGAGAGGGTTGAAAATGAAAGGCATCATTCTGGCGGGCGGTTCAGGAACACGTTTGTATCCGCTGACAAAAGGCGTATCCAAGCAGCTGCTTCCGATCTACGACAAGCCGATGATTTTTTATCCGCTTTCGGTGTTAATGCTCGCCGGTATTCGCGAAATCCTTATCATTACCACTCCAGATGATCTCTCCGGTTTCCAGCGCTTGCTGGCTGACGGCGCTCAATATGGTGTGAATCTGAGTTATGCAGTCCAACCAAGTCCCGATGGCTTGGCGCAGGCATTTCTTATCGGCGAAGAGTTCATCGGCGACGACGCTGTATGTCTGGTTCTTGGCGATAATATTTTCTATGGTCAAGGCTTTACTCCAATGCTTCAAGACGCCGCTAGCCGCAAGAGTGGCGCAACCGTCTTCGGCTATCAGGTGAAAGACCCGGAGCGATTTGGTGTGGTGCAATTTGACGATAGTCGAAAAGCGATCTCCATTGAAGAAAAGCCCTTGAAGCCGAAGTCCAGTTTCGCAGTAACAGGGCTGTATTTCTATGATAACGATGTTATTGAAATCGCTAAAAAAGTAAAACCATCGGAGCGAGGCGAGTTGGAGATCACCTCGATCAACCAGGCATATCTGGATCGTGGTGATTTGCAGGTCGAGCTTCTTGGTCGAGGCTTTGCGTGGTTGGATACGGGAACTCACGAAAGCTTGCTGGAAGCTTCTCATTTTGTCGAAACCATTGAAAAGCGTCAGGGTTTTAAAATCGCCTGCTTGGAAGAAATCGCGTTTAAAAACGGATGGTTAGGCACTTCTGAGCTTTACAAAACAGCAAACGAGCTGAAGAAAAATAACTACGGGGAATACCTGCTCAGTCTCATCAAAGAACATGATGAATAGTGACTTTTCGGGTGTTGATGCTTTCTGCCGGGAGCAATAATCATGCCCAGGGTAATTATTAGAAAAGGCTGCTCTGTAAGTGCGATGGCCCTGCTTACCAAAAGTACCGAGTCTTGGGGTATTTACGCAAGCATACCGGCCGTTAGGGTGGAAGAGCGCAATCGGGATCTTTTGGATCTGAAACAACAGTTTTTGGATGAATCAAAATGACAGTACCATTCAACAAGCCGCCGTACACCGGTAACGAAGACCAGCATGTCATCACTGCAATGCGAAGCGGCAAAATGTCGGGTGACGGTGATTTCACACTTCGTTGCCAGGCATGGTTCGAGTCGCAATTGGGTTGCAAGAAAGCGCTGTTGACACCCTCCTGCACTCAGGCTCTTGAGATGGCGGCGTTGTTGATCGATATACAGCCAGGTGATGAAGTCATCATGCCTAGCTATACATTTGTCAGCACCGCGAACGCTTTTGTCTTGCGCGGGGCAAAGATTGTCTTTGTTGATATCCGTGCTGATACCATGAATATTGATGAGTCGCTAATCGAAGATGCGATTACCGACAAGACGAAAGCAATTGTTCCGGTTCATTACGCTGGCGTAGCGTGCGAGATGGACACAATCATGTCCATTGCTAAACGGCATAACCTTTTCGTGATTGAAGATGCTGCCCAAGGGATGATGTCGACTTACAAAGGAAGAGCTTTGGGAACGATAGGCCACATGGCGGCCTACAGCTTTCATGAAACAAAAAACTACACCAGTGGTGGCGAAGGTGGCTTACTTCTGATCAATGATGAACAGTTTGTCGTCAGAGCCGAAATTATCCGGGAGAAAGGCACTAATCGGAGTCTTTTCTTTCGTGGAATGATTGATAAATATACTTGGGTCGATGTTGGTAGCAGTTATCTGCCTGGCGAACTTCAAGCCGCCTATCTGTTTGGACAGCTGGAAAAAGCTGATCAAATCAATCAAGCTCGCCAAGAAGTTTGGGGTTACTACAAAAAGTCCCTGCAAGAACTTTGTGATAGTCGCCATGTAGAACTTCCTTCTATTCCTGAAGACTGTGTGATTAACGCGCACATGTTCTATATCAAAGTAAAAGACATTAACGTGCGTACGGAAGTGCTAGCGACGTTAAGGAATCAAGGCATCGGCGCCGTATTCCATTATATTCCACTGCATTCTGCACCGGCTGGAGTGCGCTTGGGGCGTTTTCACGGAAAAGACGTTCATACCACAGTAGAGAGTGAGCGCCTGATCCGCCTGCCGATCTGGTTCGGCATGCAACGCTCAGAGATGGAACAGGTTGTTGCTGCGGTCATTGGTGCAGTTAATGCCGCAAATCAGTAAAGAAAAAGTCGTCTTGTCTGATAAAAAGCGAGCGCTCTTGAGCGCCGCTTTGACCACTGCTGCACAGGTTTCCAAAATTGGAGTGGGATTCGCTTTTATAAAGCTAGTCGCTGTTTATCTTGGCGCTGAGGGCATGGGGCAGTTGGGGCACTTTATGAGTGCTGTAACTATTCTTTCACTCCTCGCCGGGGGCGGAATTGTAAATGGGTTGATAAAATATATAGCCCAATATAAGAAGCAACCGAAGAATTTGCTGAAAACGATTGCAGTCTCGAAGGCTTATTCTTTGATTTTTTGCACGCTCGTTGCGGTACTTGGATGCGGCTTTTCAAGTTCTTTATCGGAGTATATCTTTAAAACTCCTGAATACTTCTGGATTGTTATTTTTCTATCCGTTGCCCAGTTCGGATTTGCTTTTACAAATCTGGTCACTGGAGTTGCCAATGGTTTGAGAGATACAAAAACCTACGCAATCATTCAGATCGTGGGAAATTTGATTGTGCTGCCCGTCAGCTGGTTTTTAATCAGACATTTCAGTTTTGTCGGTGCAGCTGTATCGATGGTGCTGTTTTTTTCTTTTTATGCACTGCCAGCATTGTACTTTTACCGAAAGTCCATTTTTTACAAGCTGGTCTGCGGTTTCAGATATGAGTCTGAAGGATTCAAAAGATTAATGGCCTTTACCTTGATGGCCACCGTGGGAGCCATCAGCGTTCCATTGATAGAAATTATTATTCGTGAACAAATCATTGAACATGTAGGTTTTGTTGCGGCAGGGATCTGGCAGGCATCGATAAAACTATCCAGTGCTTATATGGGGTTTTTTACCATATTTTTAGCCGTCTATTTCATGCCGATGGTCTCTGAGAAAGCCAGAGTAGAGCAGATTACCCCCTTGGTCATCAAGTTTATGAAGCTTGTAATGGCTATTTTTGTATTGGGTGCTTCTCTATTCTACCTTTTACGACAATATCTGATTCCTTTACTGCTATCTAACGAGTTTTTCGAGCTTGAAAGCTTGATTAAATATCAGTTGTTGGGTGATTTTTTTCGCGTTACGACGTATGTAATAAGTTTTGTCATCGTGGCCAAGGCTGCCCTGCGCATTTATCTGATCAGCGAACTTACGCAAGGTTTGATATTTTGTGGGGTAAGTCTTCTGTTGTTAAACAGCGGCCTGGGTGTCAAGGGCGTATTTTTTGCTAATTTGATAATGAATATCTTGTATTTCCTGGTGTCCGCCATTGGATTCATGATTTACAGAAGGAGGAGCGTCTGATGTTGTCCGGGAGCGTTGTAGTATCCTGTTATAATCAAGAACACTACATTGTGGAGTGCCTGGATAGCATACTTTCGCAAGAAATTGATTTTGATTGCGAAATTATCGTTTCGGACGACTGCTCGACCGATCGTACTCCGGAGTTACTCAGGGCCTACGCTGAAAGCCATCCAGGTCGCATCAAGCTCCTGCTGAGGGATAAAAACGTGGGTGCGGCGCTGAACTACCATGGTGTCCACAAGATGGCAGGAGGGGATATTGTCTATCACTTTGATGGTGATGACATTATGTTGCCTGGTAAGTTACAACAGCAGTATGAGGTTTTCAGAGACAACGCTGACGTCAATGTCGTATTTCATAAGGCCATTTATTTTTCCGATGACAACTCCTATTCTTCGGAAACTCAGTATCCAGCACCTGGCGCCGAGAATATTTCCTTTATTTCTCTTGAACAAATGGCGCGTTGGGGGGCTATTGCGGTTCACAGTTCCTATGCTTACCGAAAGAAATCTCGTAAGGCAGTCATCGAGCGAGAATTCATGGAGTGGTTTTTTGTCATTGACTCTCTGACTCCAGAGGGGCGCGCGGCCTATATCAATCAGCCGTTGGTTAAGTACAGGTGCAATCCCTCCGCTGGTTCCTATTTGTCGACAACAGCAGGGAAGATCAAGTCGTATTCCATATTTTTGAATGATTTATATCTTTATTTTCGTACCGAGCCGCGGTTAAGGACCGATCTCTACTCAAATTTTCTGGTCACTTTTCTGGCGATGGCCAGGTCTACGCGTAAGTGCACATTTAAAAGTTTCATGTTTTTGATAACTAACTTTCGTTACTTTCGGATTTCCAAGTTTCTTGACGCTGCCCGCGTTCGGCAACGTGTGGGTCCAGCAAGTAAAGTTCGTTGATGAGTAAGCGTTGTATTTCAAGAACGATTGAGGCTTAGGATGTCGAATTTTGATCTATACGGGGTGCTGCTTTATACAGTAAGTGCTTTCTTATTTTTTGTTGCTACCGTAAGGGCAGTACTGCCTGATCGTCGAGTGACAGATGTTTATCGCACCGCAGAGGTCTTTTTGGTTTTTCTTGCAATTGCCATAGCCTCTTTCGATATTTCTTGGCGACCATATGATATGGAGGGCGATACAGCCGTTTATATCGATTTTTTTAATGCCATGAACGCTGGGCAAGATAACCCCTTCGAGACTTTCGAGCCAGGGTTTGTTGGTTTGGTACGTTTGTTCGGTTATTTTTCAATTGGCTATCAGAGCCTTTTTTATGTAATTACGTTCTCGTTTTTGTGGTCGTATTACCTATTGATCAGAGCTGTGATGGGGCGCGACTCTGCATGGGTCCTTTATGTTTTTGGTGTCATTATTTTTTATCCATTTTTCATTTCCTTGACGGCAAATATTATTCGGCAAGGTTTCGCGCTGTCGTTTATTAATATTGCGTTGGTTTGTGGAGTGAAAAATTATTGGAAGAGAGGGGCGCTGTTTACTTTGATAGCGACCTTGTTTCATAAGTCGTCGATTGTCTATTTCCCATTTTTTGCGTTACGACGATTGATCTTTAAAGCCGGTGTTGGCGGCGTCGTCGCATTATTGTTTGCCGTGTCGCTGGCCTCCTATTTTAGTTTTTTCAAATTGTTAGTGGATGCGTTGTTTGATTTGCTGTCCGGTTACGGGCTTGTTGTCAACTACAGTGATGCAGACAACATTGATTACTTGACCGGATTCCGCTGGGACTTTTGGGTGTTCTCTTCCTTGGCAATAGTCTTTCTGGTGGTTCTGAAAGTTATTGGTGGCGAGTTGAATAAACGTGAGACCTATCTATTTTATGTGGGGGCTTTTCTCGCGATTTTACATATTGCAATGTTTGATGTGGCCTATAATGACCGGTTTGGTATTTACGCCTGGATTTTTTATCCGATCGAGATGGCGTATGTGATTCGGGCAGTGGCGGCGAATATAGCTAACGGTAAGCGCCGCAAAAAAATCCAGGACGAAGTTGCAGCTGTTTAGAGGTGGGAATATGTTGGTATTGTTGACAGGCGCCAAGGGATTTATCGGGACGCAGTTGCTTGCTCGTCTTTGCGACAGTGGGCACAGCGTCAGGGTAATTACACGTTCTACCTTTGAAACTGATTTTGAGAACGTGGAAGTCGTTCATGCTGATTTGACAAGACCAGATACCAATTATGATTCTCTGCTAGCCGGCTGTAGTGTCGTCTTGAATTGTGCGGGCGAAATTCACAATGAAAATCTCATGCGTGCGCTTCACGTTGAGGCCACGGGTCGTTTGATACAGGCGGCCAATCGTGTCGCATGTGAAGAACAGCCTATTCATTTTGTCCAGCTGAGCAGTGTGGGAGCCTATGGGCCTGCCAAGGGTGTCTCCCGTGTTGTGACTGAGCAAACGGCGGTCAATCCGCAGGGTACTTATGAAGTAACCAAAACGGAAGGCGACGCATTGGTGCTGGAGAGTAGAAATAACGATTATTTCAGCTACTCCATTTTGAGGCCTTCCAATGTGTTTGGCCCGAGTATGACGAATAATTCGCTTCGGCAGTTGGGACGAATTGTTGGAAAGGGAGTATTTGTCTATATCGGTAGCGCCAAAAAAGATGCAATTGCGACCTATATCCACGTCGAAGATGTTGTCAGTGCTTTGATGCTATGTGGATTTGACTCCAGAGCCAAGGGACAGGTATTCAATCTGTCCAATGATTGTGCGTTGTCAGACCTGATCGACGGAATGGCCGACGCTCTGCAAGTCAATAGACCCAAGAGAAGCGTACCTGAAGCGCCCTTGCGTTTTTTCATTGAGATTGCCAAGCGCTTTATCCGTTTGCAAATTACGCAAGGAAGAATCGACGCGCTCGTCGCTCGGACGACTTATCCGTCTACCAAGCTGCATGACGTATTGGGCTTTACACCGCGACGGCAAGTGCCTGTTGCGATTAGCGAATTATTTACCGGCAACCCGTCAGTCTGATCAATGGCTTATCAATTGTTTTATCAATTTGTTTGCCTCAGGATTTCAGTAATGTATCCGGAGCGCTTGTGAGCCACAGGCTAGAGGATTCTGCCGGTTTCGCGCGAGCCAAGGTCGCCGCCAACGTTTGAAAGGGAGATTTGCATTGCGAACTGATGTATTAAAAATTGCTCGGGTTTCGACTGTCCCGTTCTTTGTGGTCACGCAGCTCAGAGCTCAAATCGAAGCGTTGAGTGCTTCGGGTATGGCCGTGACGGTAATCGCCAGTCGGGACGAAATGAGCGATGAGTTGGCAGAGCATAAAGACTTTACTTACATTCCCGTGAATATCGAACGCGAAATAAATCCGGTTAAGGATTTAATAAGTCTGATCACGCTGGTGCAGAATTTCAAAAAAAACAAATTTGATATTGTTCACTCGACGACACCCAAAGCCGGGTTGCTATGTGCAATAGCGGGGCTTTTCTCCGGTACCAAAGTTCGATTGCATACCTTTACCGGACAGCCATGGGTCACCATGAGTGGTGTCAAAAGGTCGATTCTAAAGTTTTGCGATAAAGTGATCGGATTACTGAATACTCATTGCTACGCTGACAGTGTTAGCCAAAAGGATTTTCTGGTTTCAAGCGGAATAATAAAAGCTGATAAAATTTCGGTGATTGGCGCAGGATCCCTTGCCGGCATTGATCTAGGTCGATTTGATGCCGCTCGTTACTCATCGCAGGCACTGTCAACCCTGCGTGCCGAGTTGGATATTCCGGAGTCGGGCAAGGTTCTGCTTTTTGTCGGAAGAATCACGCCGGATAAAGGTATCCGTGAACTGGTCACTGCTTTCAGCAACATAGTTCATCAGGATGAGAATGTGTTCCTGGTGCTGGTGGGGCCGTTTGAATCGGTGGGCGAAACCATCGTCAAGCAAGTCGAAGATCCGAAGGTCAATAAAAACATAAAAATCGTCGGTTATTCCGATGAACCAGAAAAATATATGGCCTTGGCTGATCTCTTGTGCCTACCAAGTTATCGGGAAGGATTCGGTACTGTTGTTATTGAAGCGGCAGCGATGGGCGCGCCAACTATAGGTACAGATATTTACGGTTTATCAGATGCAATAGTGAACGGCGTTACCGGAGTACTGGTTCCCCCAAAAGACTCTGCGGCACTGGAAACGGCCATTTTATCTACCTTAAATAACATGGAATCAATTTCCGAGATGGGGATTGCCGCTCAGCGTCGTGCGCTCAACGAGTTTGGTGCGCAAAGATGTTCTGATCTATTGATCAATGAATACAGGAGGTTCTTCAATTGATTATTGACACAAATCCCCATTCTCAGCGAGTCGTAGTCACCGGTGCCAGCGGATTTGTCGGATCATCGGTGGTGGACGCTTTGGCCGCCGATCAACGTTACACACCCGTTTCCGTCGTGCGCTCGACAACGCAAACCAAAAAAGTCCACCTGGACTCTTTCATCATTTCGGATTTGACTTCTTCTACCGACTGGAGCGCTGGCCTCAAGGACGCGTCTATCGTTGTACATGCTGCTGCGCGGGTGCATGTCATGAAGGAGGTCGCGGCCGACGCTTTAGCCGAGTTTCGCAAGGTCAATGTGGAGGGAACCGTTAACCTTGCCCGTCAAGCAGCGCAAGCAGGGATCAAGCGTTTCATCTTTATCAGTTCCATCAAGGTGAATGGCGAGAGTACGACTATCGGACATCCCTACACCGCCGACGACGCTCCCGCGCCTTCTGATCCTTATGGCGTTTCCAAAAAAGAGGCAGAGGAAGCGTTGCGTCAGGTTTCTTTGGAAACAGGGATGGAAGTTGTCATAATTCGTCCAACCTTGATCTATGGTCCTGGGGTCAAGGCTAACTTTAGAAACATGATGGGATGGCTTGAAAAAGGTATTCCGTTGCCTTTCGGCGCAATTCATAATAAGCGCAGTCTGGTCTCTCTCGAAAATCTTGTTAGTTTGATTCTGGTTTGCCTTGAGCATCCCGAAGCTGCCGGTGAGACATTTTTGGTCAGCGATGGAATCGATCTTTCTACCACTGAATTATTGGAAAAAACTGCAAAGGCTTTAAAGGTCAAGAGCAGATTGATTCCGATCCCGGAGCGATTTCTGACATTTTGTGCCGTTGCCCTCGGGCGACGGGCGCTGTCGCAGCGGTTGTGTGGATCATTGCAGGTTGATATCGGAAAAACACGTCGTTTACTGGAGTGGAATCCTCCTGTTTCGGTAGAAGACGCTTTGGATAGAACAGCAAAAGAATTTTTGGAATGTCGTAAATGATGAGCTTATGTTGGATTTTGCCGCTGGCGTTGATAGGGGCGCTTGCAGGAACTGCAGTTTTGCGCCGATACGCGCTCACCAATAGTCTCATTGATATCCCCAACGCGCGGAGTTCGCATGTGCTCCCGACACCGCGGGGTGGTGGCGTCGCCATCGTCATTTCATTCATCTTGAGTGCAATTCTGCTTGCCTTGACAGGTCAGATTGAATGGTCGTTGATGTGGGCAATTGTTGGTCCGGGGGGAGCGATTGCCGTTATCGGTTTTCTCGATGATCACGGTCATATCCCTGCCAGATGGCGACTGTTGGGCCACTTCTCCGCAGCTATTGTCAGTATGTTGCTGTTGGGTGGATTAGCGCCGGTAAACTTTTTCGGCATATCGCTGGAGTTGGGTTGGGCAGGCTATGTATTCGGATGTTTTTATTTGGTCTGGTTGTTGAATCTCTATAACTTCATGGACGGAATTGACGGTCTGGCAAGTCTTGAGGCGATTTTTGTCTGTCTCGGCGGTGCGCTGCTTTATGTTGTATGCGGGCAAGCCAGCTTCGTCTGGGGACCGATAGCGCTTGCTTTGGCAGTCACAGGATTCCTTTATTGGAATTTCCCACCCGCGCGTATTTTCATGGGCGATGCCGGAAGTGGTTTTCTAGGGATAATACTGGGCTCTCTTTCTTTACAGGCAGCGTGGGTTAATCCGGCACTACTGTGGGGATGGGTGATCCTCCTGGGTGTCTTTATCGTTGACGCGACCTGCACGCTCATGGTCAGGCTGATCCGGGGAGACAAGGTGTACGAAGCCCATCGGAGCCATGCTTATCAATATGCAAGTCGTCAATTCGGTGGGCATTTACCCATTACTCTGGCTGTCGTCGGGATTAATGTGGTCTGGTTGTTGCCCATTGCAACCCTGGTTGCAATGGGGTCCCTTGACGGTGTCCTGGGCGTACTGATCGCTTACGTACCGTTGGTCGGTCTGGCTTTGAAATTCAAGGCCGGTCAGCGTGAGAAATGATTGATTTTTACCCCCGCAAATCCGCGATTTGCGAGGGTGAGAATCCATTGAAGTTATTTGAGATAAACCGGTGAGGGCTATATTCTTCTCGCCTGCTTTTTTGAAAAGGATATTGAAATGCTTCGCCAATGGCTACTCCAACTTCCTAGGCGGCAAAAAAGGCTGATGCAAGTCGCAATGGATGTGATACTGGTCTGGGCCGCGCTTTGGTTGGCTTTTGTTGTTCGCCTGGGGGTTGATGAGTCCATAAATCCTCTCCGGGATCATGCATGGCTATTTTTGTGTGCACCCGTGGTTGCGATCCCGTTGTTCATTCGTTTCGGTCTGTACCGTGCAGTGTTGCGATACTTCGGCAATGACGCGATGATCGAAATCGTGAAAGCCGTCAGCCTGTCCTCGCTTATCCTTGGCCTGGTTGTCTACTGGTACAGCAATCATCAGAACGTCGTGCCGCGCTCGATCATATTCAACTATTGGTGGCTAAGCCTGCTGATGATTGGTGGGCTGCGACTTGCGATACGTCAGTACTTCCTTGGCGATTGGCTAACCGCGGCTCAACACGTTCCTTTTGCTAATCGGGATAACGGTTTGCCGAAAGTAGCCGTGTACGGTGCCGGGGCTGCAGGTAATCAACTGGTGGCGGCGTTGCGCATGGGGCGCGCCATGCGTCCGGTCGCGTTTATTGATGATGACAGCAGCATTGCGGACCGGGTTATTTCCGGATTGCATGTCTACAAGCCCAAACATATTCAGCAAATGATTGATGCGACCGGGGCGCAGGAAATTCTGTTGGCCATTCCGTCGGCGAATCGGGGACGCCGTCGTGAAATTCTTGGCTACCTTGAGGATTTTCCACTGCATGTGCGCAGTGTTCCCGGGTTCATGGATCTGGCTAGCGGTCGTGTAAAGGTTGACGATATTCAGGAAGTGGATATTGCCGATTTGCTGGGGCGCGACGCCGTGCCTGCTCAAGGTGATCTGCTTGAACACTGTATCCAGGCGAAAGTGGTGTTGGTGACAGGTGCGGGTGGCTCGATCGGCTCTGAACTGTGCCGGCAGATTCTCTCCCTCAAACCCACTACGCTTTTACTTTTCGAACACAGTGAATTCAACCTTTACAGCATCATGTCCGAGCTGGAACAGCGCGTCGTGCGCGAATCCTTGCCGGTGACGTTGCTGCCACTCCTGGGGTCGGTGCGAAACCAGGAAAAGCTGCTGGATATCATGAAAACCTGGCGTGTCGATACCGTCTATCACGCTGCAGCGTATAAACACGTACCGATGGTCGAGCACAATATCGCTGAAGGCGTTCTGAATAACGTCATTGGTACGCTGCACACCGCTCAAGCTGCATTGCAGGCCAATGTTGCCAACTTCGTTCTCATTTCGACGGACAAGGCAGTCAGGCCGACCAATGTCATGGGAAGCACAAAGCGTCTGGCTGAAATGACGCTCCAGGCATTGAGTCGTGAACTGGCGCCGGTGATGTTCGGTGATACCTCGAACGTATCGCGAGTCAATAAAACCCGTTTCACCATGGTGCGTTTCGGTAACGTTCTGGGATCGTCTGGTTCGGTGATTCCGCTTTTTCACAAGCAGATTCAACTCGGTGGCCCGCTGACGGTGACGCATCCGAAAATCACGCGCTATTTCATGACCATCCCTGAGGCCGCTCAACTGGTTATTCAGGCTGGTTCCATGGGGCAAGGTGGTGACGTTTTCGTTCTTGATATGGGGGCGCCGGTAAAAATCGTCGAACTGGCCGAAAAGATGATTCACCTGTCGGGTCTCAGTGTGCGTTCCGAGAAAAATCCGCATGGTGATATTTCCATTGAGTTCACCGGGCTGCGTCCTGGCGAAAAGCTATATGAAGAATTGCTGATTGGCGACAACGTTTCGGCGACGCCGCATCCGATGATCATGACGGCCAATGAAGATTATTTGTCGTGGGATGTGCTGACGGCGCGATTGCTCGAATTGCTGGCAGCAGTGGAAAAAGACGATTACTCGAAGGTTCGTCAACTCTTGCGTGAAACCGTCAGTGGTTACAAACCGGATGGTGAGATTGTTGACTGGATCTACCAGCAACGCCGTCTGGAACCCTGATTGTTTCACATCTCGTAACGAACGCATTTTTGACATGCGCCAGGGATGACCTAGGTTTGGAGAGCAGCTACGGAAAAGCTGCTTTCCCAACTTGATCTCATGGAGCGTCACCTATGCGTACCGGCTTTTTCTACTCCCTGGTATTTGCCCTTCTCACCAGCACCTCGATCGCCGTGATTGCTGCGCCAGCAGTAGCTCCGAAAGTGGATGGAACACCGCTGGTCATTGACGTCAATGCCACGTCGAAAAACTTGAAAGTCGATCTCAACAATGCCGATGCAGCCACCTTGCAAAAGGAACTGGCAGGAGTGGGCGAGGCCAAGGCGAAAGCGATTGTTGCTTATCGTGAAACAAACGGGCCGTTTGCATCCGTGGATGAATTGCTGGAAGTGAAGGGGATCGGCAAGGCGATCCTGGATCGCAATCGCGACAAACTGGAAGTGAACTAAGCTGATTGTTCAACGCCAAGGGGCCGGTCATTGACCGGCCCTTTTTGCTTCCAGCTTCTTTGAAACGTTGCAGAAGGGCGACAGCCTTTCCGTCGGAAAATAGAAAATTACGGCTATCATATTGCGTTGAGATTATGCCTATAATAATTTCAGTCGCCACTGAAGCCCTCTGCTTTTCAGCGGTCGCTCATTCCTCACGCATTCCAGGAGTATCGTCATGAATTCCCCGAAATCCCAAGGCACGGCGCTGGTCACTGGCGCTTCTTCCGGCATCGGTGCGGTGTACGCCGAGCGATTGGCAGCACGTGGTTTTGACTTGTTGCTGGTGGCGCGCGATCAGGAGCGCCTGGAGTCCGCGGCCAGCAAACTGCGAGAGGCACATGGCGTTCAGGTCGAAGTCCTGAAGGCCGATCTGACGCAAAAGGAAGAAGTGCTCAAGCTTGAGCAGCGCCTGCGCAGCGACTCCAGCATCAGCCTGCTGGTCAACAATGCGGGGGTGGCAGTCAATGGCTTGCTGGCTAACGCCGATCCTGAGGTGCTGGAGCAACTGATTCAGTTGAACGTCACAACCCTGACCCGGCTGGCAGCCGCAGCAGCCTCGGCGTTCACCCGCGCCGGGCGTGGCACGATCATCAACATTGCGTCGGTGGTCGCCTTGTTCCCCGAGCGTTTCAACGCCACCTACAGCGCCAGCAAGGCTTACGTGCTGAGCCTGACTCAATCGCTCAATACCGAACTCGAAGGCACCGGGGTCAAGGTACAAGCGGTATTGCCCGGTGTGACCCGCACCGAAATCTGGGAACGCTCCGGTTTTGATGCCAGCGGCATTCCGGCGGAAATGGTCATGGAGGCGGGCGAGATGGTCGATGCCGCGCTGTCCGGTCTGGATCAGGGCGAGCTCGTCACGATTCCTTCGCTGCCCGATGCGGGCGAGTGGCAAGCCTTCGTTGCCGCCCGTCATGTGATGGCGCCCAATCTGTCCCACAGTTCAGCGGCCAGCCGTTACAAGTAAAAGTCCTTTGAGTCTCGAGAGGTCAACCCGATATGGATCAGCGTCGAGTAGTTGTCACGGGTATGGGCCTGGTATCGCCCTTGGGAAGCGGCGTCGAAGTCGTCTGGCAGCGCTTGTTGGCCGGGCGTTCGGGATTGCGAAACCTGCCGGAAGCAGTCATTGCCGATCTGCCGACCCGGGTCGGCGGCGTGGTGCCGACGATCGAGGAGGACGCCGAAGCGGGTTTTGATCCGGATCGCGCCACGCCACCCAAAGAACAGAAGAAAATGGACCGTTTCATTCTGTTCGCGATGGAGGCTGCGCGGCAGGCGCTTGAACAGGCCGGCTGGCACCCGACCGAATCCCACGCTCAGGAACGCACCGCGACCATCATCGGCTCCGGTGTCGGCGGCTTCGGGGCGATCGCCGATGCGGTGCGCACCACAGACAGCCGTGGCCCGCGACGCTTGTCGCCGTTCACCATTCCATCGTTTCTGGTCAACCTTGCGGCGGGGCATGTTTCGATCCAGCACGGTCTCAAGGGCCCGCTCGGCGCGCCGGTCACCGCGTGTGCCGCCGGCGTGCAGGCGATTGGTGACGCCGCTCGGCTGATTCGTGCCGGTGAGGCCGACATCGCGGTGTGCGGCGGTGCCGAGGCGTCTATCGATCGAGTCAGCCTCGCCGGCTTTGCGGCGGCGCGGGCCTTGTCCAGCGGCTACAACGACACACCTGAGCGCGCTTCACGCCCGTTCGACAGCGGCAGGGACGGTTTCGTAATGGGCGAGGGCGCCGGGCTGCTGGTGATCGAGTCGCTAGAACACGCACTGGCCCGTGGCGCGCAGCCGTTGGTCGAACTGGTCGGCTACGGCACCAGCGCTGACGCCTATCACCTGACCGCCGGGCCGGAGGACGGCAGTGGCGCTCGGCGGGCGATGACTCTGGCGCTGGCCCAGGCCGGTATCACGCCGGATCAGGTGCAGCATCTGAATGCGCATGCGACTTCGACGCCAGTGGGCGACCTCGGTGAACTGGCGGCAATCAAGTCGGTGTTTGGCGCGCAAAATTCAATCGCCGTGACCTCGACCAAATCTGCGACGGGGCATCTTCTCGGTGCGGCGGGAGGTCTGGAAGCGATCTTCACGTTGTTGGCGATCCGCGACCAGATCGTTCCGCCAACCCTCAACCTGGAAAATCCCGATCTGGCGAGCGAAGGCGTAGATATCGTCCACGGTCAGGCGCGGTCGATGCCGATCGAGTATGCGTTGTCCAACGGGTTCGGTTTCGGTGGAGTCAATGCCAGCGTGCTGTTCAAGCGCTGGCAGGTCTAGTCTTCCGAGCGTTTGAGGTGCTCGCGGGTGACTTCGAGGATCTGCTGCGCAAATTCAGGATCCGCGACACTGCGTGACAGCAGGAGCGCCCCGGCCAGCGTCGCCATGATGACAATGCTGCGCTCGGTGGCGTTCTCGCCTTCAAGGGTGCCTTCGATCTGGTCCAGGCGAGCCTTGAGCACTTCATCGCTGGTCGGGCTCGGCTGGCCGCGCAAGCCCAGCTCCGATGAAATGGTCAACAGCGGGCAGCCTTCATGCGGCGTGGTCTGATGCCACTCGGACAGGTAGGTGTCGATGAAGGCTTCCAGCGGTTTTTCCTGGGCGAAGAGTTCGGCACACAGCCCCGCGACCTGGTCACCTGCGGCCTGCAGGGCTTTCTCTACCAGATCGTCCTTCGATTTGAAATGCGAATAAAAGCCGCCATGGGTCAGGCCCAGCGCCTTCATCAATGGTTGCAGACCAGTCGCACCAATGCCGTCCTTGCGAAACCGCTCGGACGCTTCCTTGATGATGCGCTGATGGGTCTGGGCTTTATGATCTTGCGAGTAACGCATTTAAACTCTCCGCAACAAGATCGACATCTTAACCAATGCAAATTGAATGGTGACTGTACTTCTACTTCTAAAAAAACGGCCGGTGACTCCGACATGTTCGTAACAGCCATCAACGGTTGGCACGGATAGTGGTTGCAGCTTGCAAAGTTGCCATCACTTGAGGAGCAGGAGAATCATGTACAAAGACTACCCGGCCGCCTATCAGGTCAGCAAAGGCTCGGCGTTACAGGTCAATACACCTTTCTACGAACGGATTCGCGACCGCAAGGACGGGCGCACGCTGATCGAACAATTCGAAGTGCCGATCCGCACCGGGCGTGCCTGGCATGTTCCGGCAGGACATGTGTTTCGTGTCACCACACCGGTCGGGCCCCAGGTGGGCGATTTCAATGTGTGGAACGCACACGATCCGCGTGAACGGATGTGGGCGGCACGCACCCGTCAACTGCAGGGCGCGCATGTCAGCACTCATGACCGTCTCTGGTCGAACCTGCCTTTCCTGCGACCTCTGGTGACCATCACCGATGACAGCCTGGCCGACTATGGCATCGACGAGCACGGCGGGCGCCTGCACGATTTGCTTGGCACGCGCTGCGATCCCTATGTGAACAAAATGCTCACCGGCGAGGATTTTCATCATCACTGCCATTCCAACCTGACCCGCGCCGTGTTGCCCCATGGCCTGACCGAGTTCGATGTGCATGACGTGCTGAACATCTTCCAGTGCACCGGCCTGAATCACGATGACCTGTATTTCATGAAGGCCTGCCCGGCGCAGAAGGGCGATTACCTGGAGTTCTTCGCCGAAATCGACTTGCTGTGCGCGCTGTCGACCTGTCCGGGTGGTGACTTGTCTTTGGCGATGTGGGGGCCGGATGCGCAGGATCCGCTGACCGTGTGCCGCCCGCTCGGGGTGGAAATCTATCGTCTGGACGATGCGTTGCTCGAAGGCTGGAGCCAGCCGGAACGTGCGGCGTACAAAGGCCTGCATGGCTTGCACATTGCCAAGGCCGAGTGGGAAAAGTAATCGCCACAAAAAACAAACCCCGCCGATTGAGGCGGGGTTTTTCGTTCAGCGGTCCTGCGCGTCCTTGATGTCCGCTTCGGCATTGCGTTCAGCGACGCGCTTGCGTTGTTCATCGGTCAGTTCGACCTTGTTGGCGGTGTCACGCAACATCATCAGACCGCCGACGATCGAGCCGATTGCAACGACCAGAATCAACCAGGCATACCAGGGCATAACGGCTCTCCTTAAAGGCAGGTCGACGGGCGAGGGTTTCGCCATGCAACGCTGCATACCACTTTGAGCGAAGTGCATTCGCAGTGGTTCCATTCTAGGCCGGTTATGCCCGTCGCGGTTTACAGGCCGGTGAGCATCGCGTCCGCCGGGGCGTTGGCGCGCAATTGGCCGGTCAACAGGAAGTAGCCGAAACCGACCGCCATGAAACCGAGGAAGATCAGCCCGATCAGCGCATTGAACCAGGCCATCGCCACCAGGCACACCACGGCCAGCACCAGTGCAATCAGCGGAATCAGCGGATAGCACGGCGCGCGGAAGGTGCGCTCCAGATTCGGTTCTGATTTACGCAGTTTGAACAGGCTGAGCATGCTCATGATGTACATCACGATCGCCCCGAACACCGCCATGGTGATCATCGCGGCGGTGAGGGTCATGCCGCCGAGGTTGATCAGGCCGTCGCTGTAGATCGCCGCGATGCCGATCACGCCGCCGGCGATGATGGCGCGGTGCGGGGTCTGGAAGCGCGACAGCTTTGCCAGCGAGGCGGGCAGGTAACCGGCGCGGGCGAGGGCGAAGAACTGCCGCGAGTAGCCAAGAATGATCCCGTGGAAACTCGCTACCAGCCCGAACAGACCGATCCAGACCAGCATGTGCAGCCAACCGGAATCGTCGCCCACCACGGTTTTCATCGCTTGAGGCAGCGGATCGTTGATGTTCGACAGGGTGCGCCAGTCACCGACACCGCCGGCGAAAAACATCACGCCTATGGCCAGCAACACCAAGGTCAGAATGCCGCTGATGTAGGCCTTGGGAATCGTGCGTTTCGGGTCCTTGGCTTCTTCCGCGGCCATGGCCGCGCCTTCGATGGCGAGGAGGAACCAGATCGCGAACGGAATTGCCGCGAACATCCCGGCAATCGCCGGTGCACCGAAGATGTCCGAGCCGGCCCAGCCATTGAGCGCGAAGTTGCTGAAGCTGAAGGCTGGCGCGACCACACCCATGAACACCAACAGCTCTGCGACGGCCAGGACACAGACGATCAACTCGAAGGTCGCGGCCAGTTTCACGCCAAGAATATTCAGACTCATGAACACGATGTACGCACCGACCGCCGCGTGTTTCGGATCGAGGGCCGGAAACTGCACGTTCAGGTACGCGCCAATCGCCAAGGCAATCGCCGGCGGGGCGAAGACGAATTCGATCAGCGTTGCCAGTCCGGCGATCAATCCGCCTTTTTCACCGAAGGCGCGGCGACTGTAGGCAAACGGCCCGCCCGCGTGGGGGATCGCCGTGGTCAGTTCGGTGAAGCTGAAGATGAAACAGGTGTACATGGTCGCGACCATGAACGAGGTCACCAGAAAGCCCAGTGTTCCCGCGACGCCCCAGCCGTAACTCCAGCCGAAATACTCCCCGGAAATCACCAGCCCCACCGCAATGCCCCACAGGTGCAACGTGCCCAGCGTGGGTTTGAGTTGTGTGTTCATGCGTTTGCTCCCTGAACGGTTTGGAAAGCTCGGGGAAGGGCATGTGCAGTGGGCGTGCCATTTTGTATTGGCGGGTCGTAATGCGCTGAAAGCTGTCGTATCGGGGATGTTCGCGGCTTGATGGCTTCTTTTTTGTGCGCCAGTCAGGTGCGCCGCCCGCCGGATGCCGTCGTAAAGAAGGCATAAACCCACTCTTTACGCTTTCTTTATGCCTCGCGCGCACCCTCGGTCTCGTTCCTTTACAGCCTCCTTTCCGACAATGCCTCCACACGCGGCAATACGCCGTAACACGGAGATCTTCCATGAGCGTTCTGGACGGGGTGTCACTGCTGTTGGCAGTGGGGCTGTTCATTTATCTGTTGGTTGCGCTGTTGCGCGCGGATCGGACTTAGGAGCGGCTATGCACAGTTATGACTATTGGCTGATCCTCGCATTCTTCGCGGTGGTCTTGCTGCCGGCGCCGTTCCTCGGGCGCTTCTACTACAAGGTGATGGAGGGCCAGCGCACCTGGCTGACGCCGATTCTTGGCCCGGTCGAACGTGGCTGCTATCGCATTGCCGGCGTTAACCCACAGGACGAACAGAGCTGGCAGAAGTACACGCTGGCGCTGCTGGCGTTCAACCTCGCCGGTTTCCTGCTGCTGTTCGCGATCCTCCTGTTTCAGGATCACCTGCCGCTGAACCCGCAAAACCTGCCGGGCCAGGAGTGGACCCTCGCGTTCAACACCGCCGTCAGTTTCATGACCAACACCAACTGGCAGGCCTACAGCGGCGAAGCGTCGCTCAGCTACCTGAGCCAGATGGTCGGCCTCACCGTGCAGAACTTCGTCAGCGCCGCCACCGGCCTCGCCGTGCTGGTCGCGCTGTGCCGTGGCATCGGGCGCAAATCCACCAAGACCCTCGGCAACTTCTGGGTCGACATGACCCGCGCCACCCTCTACGGCCTGCTGCCGCTGTGCCTGCTGCTGGCGCTGTATCTGGTGTGGCAGGGCGTGCCGCAGACCTTCGCGCAATACGTGAATGCTGTGACGATGCAGGGCGTTGATCAAGTGATCCCGCTCGGCCCGGCCGCCAGCCAGATTGCGATCAAGCAACTGGGCACCAACGGCGGTGGTTTCTTCGGCGTCAACTCGGCGCATCCGTTCGAGAACCCGACCGCGTGGAGCAACCTGTTCGAAGTCGCGTCGATCATTCTGATCCCGGTGGCGCTCGTGTTCACCTTCGGCCACTACGTGAAGGATCTGCGTCAGAGCCGCGCCATCATCGGCTGCATGCTCGCGCTGTTCATCATTGGCGGTGCCACTTCGCTGTGGGCCGAGTATCAGCCTAACCCTGCCTTGAACAACGTCGCCGTCGAACAAACCGCGCCGCTGGAAGGCAAGGAAGCGCGCTTTGGCACCACCGCCACCGTGCTCTGGTCGGTGACCACCACCGCCGCGTCGAACGGTTCGGTCAACGGCATGCATGACAGCCTCAACCCGCTCAGCGGCATGGTCGCGCTGGTCAACATGATGGTCGGCGAAGTGATCTTCGGCGGCGTCGGCGCGGGGCTTTACGGCATGTTGCTTAACGTGCTGATCGCGGTGTTCCTTGCCGGCCTGATGATCGGCCGCACCCCGGAATATCTCGGCAAAAAACTCCAGGCCCGCGAAGTGCAGCTGCTGGTGGTGACCCTGCTGGTGATGCCGGTCGGCGTGCTGGTGCTCGGCGCGATTGCCGCGAGCCTGCCGGGCCCGGTGGCGGCGGTGAGCAACCCCGGCCCGCACGGTTTCAGCCAATTGCTCTACGCCTACACCTCGGCCAGCGCGAACAACGGCTCGGCGTTCGGCGGCTTCGGCGCCAACACCGCGTTCCACAACCTGATGCTCGGCCTTGGCATGTTGATCGGTCGCTTCGGTTACATCCTCCCGGTACTGGCTTTGGCCGGCAGCCTGGCGATGAAGAAAACCGCACCGATCGGCCAGAACAGCTTCCCGACCCACGGCCCGCTGTTCGTGACCCTGTTGACCGTGACCATTTTGCTGGTGGGCGGCCTGACCTTCTTGCCGACCCTGGCGCTCGGCCCGATTGCCGAACACCTGAGCATGGGCTTCTAAGGAATCCATCATGAATATGCATGTTCCAGCTTCAAAACCAGCGGCAGCTGCCAAGTCGGCAGAGGCACCCAAAACCGCGATCAGCGCCCTGTGGCGTCCGGCGCTGGTGCAAGCGTTCGTCAAGCTCGATCCGCGACAGTTGCAGCGCTCGCCGGTGATGCTGGTGGTCGAACTGACGGCGATCCTGACGACCGTGCTGTGCTTCATTCCCGACAGCAGTGTGCCGACTTTCGTTGCCGCACAAATCGCCCTGTGGTTGTGGTTCACCGTGCTGTTCGCCAACTTCGCCGAAGCGCTCGCCGAAGGTCGCGGCAAGGCCCGCGCCGACAGCCTCAAGGCTGGCAGCGAAGGCCTCAGCGCCCGCCGCAAACTGGCCAACGGCAGCTTCCAGGTCGTACCGGCCACCAGCCTGCGCAAGGGCGATGTGGTGCGCGTCGAAGCCGGGGAAATGATCCCCGGTGACGGCGAAGTCATCGAAGGCATCGCGGCCGTTAACGAAGCGGCGATTACCGGTGAATCGGCGCCGGTGATCCGCGAGTCCGGCGGCGACCGTTCCGCCGTCACCGGCAACACGCGGCTGGTGTCCGACTGGCTGCTGGTGAAGATCACCGCCAACCCCGGTGAATCGACCCTCGACCGGATGATCGCGCTGGTCGAAGGCGCCAAACGCCAGAAGACCCCGAACGAAGTGGCGCTGGATATCCTGCTGATCGGCCTGACCCTGATCTTCCTGCTGGTGGTCGTGACCCTGCAGCCGTTCGCCCACTTCGCCAACGGCAGCCTGCCGCTGGTGTTTCTGGTGGCGTTATTGGTCACGCTGATTCCGACCACCATCGGCGGCCTGCTGTCGGCGATCGGTATCGCCGGGATGGATCGTCTGGTGCGCCTGAACGTGATAGCCAAGTCCGGTCGTGCGGTGGAAGCGGCGGGTGATGTGCACGTGTTGCTGCTGGACAAGACCGGCACCATCACTTTCGGTAACCGTCGTTGCAGCGCGGTATATGCCGCGCCGGGCGTGAATGCCCGTGAGCTGGCCGAAGGTGCGCTGTTCGCCTCGCTGGCTGATGAAACTGCCGAAGGCAAGTCCATCGTCGAGTACCTGCGCGGCACCAATCCGCAGCCGGAACCTTCGCCGGAAACCCTGACCGCCGTACCGTTCAGTGCGGAGACCCGCTTGTCCGGTGTCGACTATCAGGGCCGTGTATTCCGCAAGGGCGCGGTGGATTCGCTGCTGGCCTTCCTCGGTCAACAGCGCAAGGATCTGGCCCCGGCGCTGTCCCGTGAAATCGACAAGATCGCCCAGAGCGGCGGCACCCCGTTGCTGGTCTGCGCCGACGGCAAACTGCTCGGCGCGATCCATCTGAAAGACGTGGTCAAGCCGGGCATCCGCGAGCGTTTCGCCGAGCTGCGCAAGCTGGGGATTCGCACGGTGATGGTCACCGGCGACAACCCGCTGACCGCTGCCGCGATCGCCGCTGAAGCAGGCGTCGATGACGTACTGGCTGAAGCCACACCTGAGAAGAAACTGGCGCGCATCCGTCACGAGCAGAACGACGGTCGTCTGGTCGCGATGTGCGGCGACGGCGCCAACGATGCTCCGGCACTGGCCCAGGCTGACGTCGGCATGGCGATGAATGACGGCACACAAGCCGCGCGCGAAGCGGCCAACATGGTCGACCTCGACAGCGACCCGACCAAGCTGCTGGACGTGGTGCAGATCGGCAAGGAATTGCTGGTGACTCGCGGCGCGCTGACGACCTTTTCCATCGCCAACGACGTGGCCAAGTACTTCGCGATCCTGCCGGCGCTGTTTGCCGCGATCTACCCGCAACTCGGCGTGCTGAACATCATGCATTTGAGCAGCCCCCAGAGCGCGATCCTGTCGGCGATCGTCTTTAACGCTTTGATCATCGTCGTGCTGATTCCGCTGGCCTTGCGCGGCGTGCGGGTGCAGGCGGCGAGTGCGGCGGCGCTGTTGCGACGCAACCTGCTGATCTACGGCCTGGGCGGGATTCTGGTGCCGTTCGTGGGGATCAAGGCGATCGACATGCTGTTGACGGCGTTGCATCTGGTTTGAACCTGAACAGCGGTGTGCCGGGCACACCGCTTCAAGCATGAATTCGAGGATTTCGAAATGTCCACAATGTTACGTCCGGCCTTGAGCCTGCTGGTGCTGATGACCCTGGTCACCGGCGTTGCCTATCCACTGGTCGTTACGGGCGTCGCGCAGGTCGCCTTCCCCGAGCAGGCCAACGGCAGTCTGGTGCGCGATGCCGAGGGCAAGGTGCGCGGCTCATCCCTGATCGCTCAGGATTTTGTCGGTGATGCCTGGTTCCATCCGCGTCCATCGGCCGGTGCCTTTGCCACCGTGTCGAGCAGCGCGAGCAACCTGTCGCCGAGCAACCCGGCGCTGGCCACTCGGGTGATCGATGACGCCAACAAGCTGCAAGTTCCCGGTCAGGGCCCGGTGCCGCTGGCGCTGGTGACTACCTCCGGCAGCGGTCTCGATCCGCACTTGCCACCGGCCGCGATTGCCTATCAACTGGCGCGTGTTGCGGCCGCGCGCAATCTGCCGGTGGCGACCTTGCAGCAACTGCTCGACGCGCACATCGAACAGCCGCTGGTGGGCCCGCCAGTGGTGAATGTGCTTGCGCTGAACATGGCGCTGGAAAAGCTGTAAATCGCGATGACATCAGGAAGAGAGAGCTTCAAGCATGAGTGACTCCGGCCGCGCCGACGCGCTGTTAGCAGACTTGCCCCGCGACGGACGCGGCCGGCTCAAGGTTTTCCTCGGCGCAGCGCCAGGCGTGGGCAAGACCTACGCGATGTTGCAGGCGGCTCACAGCCAGTTGCGCCAAGGCGTGAAAGTCATCGCCGGGGTGGTCGAAACCCATGGCCGCGCCGAAACCGAAGCGCTGCTAGGCGGTCTGCCGCAATTGCCGTTGGTGCGCTCGGAATATCGCGGCGTGACGCTCGAAGAAATGGACCTCGACGGCCTGCTCGCCGCCAAGCCGAAGCTTGTGCTGGTGGATGAACTCGCCCATAGCAACGCCCCCGGCAGTCGCCACGCGAAACGCTGGCAGGACATTCAGGAATTGCTCGCCGCCGGCATCGACGTGTACACCACGGTCAACGTCCAGCATCTGGAAAGTCTTAACGATCAGGTGCGCGGCATCACCGGTGTGCAAGTGCGCGAAACCCTGCCGGACTGGGTGTTGCAGGAAGCCTACGAACTGCTGCTGATCGATCTGCCGCCCCGCGAACTGCTTGAGCGGTTGCGCGAAGGCAAGGTCTACGTGCCGGAGCAGGCGCGGGCCGCAATCGATGCATTTTTCACCCAGACCAACCTCACCGCGCTGCGCGAACTGGCAATGCAGACCGCTGCCGCGCAGGTCGATAACGATCTCGCTCAGGGCTATCGCCAACTCGGTCAGGCCGCGCCGGCGGTGCGCGGTCGTTTGCTGGTCGGGGTCGACGGCGATGCCCAGGCCGAACGGTTGGTGCGCCACGCCAGTCGGGTCGCCCAGCGTCGGCATTTGCCGTGGAGTCTGGTGCACGTCGACAACGGCAGCGTGCGTGACGAGCAATCGCGCCTGCGCCTGCAAAGCGCCCAGCAACTGGCCGAACGCCTCGGCGGCGAAGTGGTGTTGCTGCGGGCCGGCGAAGTGGCGAAAACCCTGATTCAGCATGCGGCTGAACGGCGGGCGAGTCTGGTGCTTGTGGGCCAGTCGCGACCGCGTCTGCGCAGGCGTCTGTTCGGTGGCGGGCTGGCGGCGCGTTTGCTGCGTCAGGCCCATGGTCTGGAAATCAACGTGCTGGACAGTGATCAGGAACAGCATCAACCGCGCCCGCGTGTAGCGCCGACGCTGGTGTGGTTCGACTATGCGCTGGCGCTGGTCGCCACGCTGTTGGCCAGTGCGCTGGCCTGGGCGGTGTCCAGCGTGCTGCCGTTGCCGAACATCTCGCTGGTGTTTCTTGCGGCGGTGCTGCTGGTGGCAGTGCGCAGCAGTCTCGGCCCGGCGCTGGCCTGTGCTGCGTTGTCGTTTCTGACCTACGACTTTTTGTTCATCCCGCCGAATTTCTCCTTCAGCATCCAGCGCGAAGAAGACGTGCTGACCTTGCTGTTCTTCCTGCTGATGGCGGCGCTCACCGGCAATCTCGCGGCGCGTCAGCGGCGGCAATTGCAGGCACTGCGCGATACCCAGGAAGAGACCACCGAACTGCTCGACCTGTCGCGCAAACTCACCGCCGCAACAGATCGCCAGGCCGTGGTCAGCGCCGCCGCGCAGCACCTCAATGGCTGGAGCGATCTGCAACTGTGTCTGCTCAATCGCGACGGCCAGGGCGGCTGGAAAGTCGAGACCGGCGGGCCATTGCAGTTCACTGAGTCCGAGCGCGCTGCTGCCGACTGGGCATGGCAACACGATCAACCGGCGGGCATGGGCACCGGCACCTTGCCGTTCGGGCGCTGGTGGTGGTGGCCGCTGTCGGTGGAGGACGGACCGCTGGCATTGCTCGGTGTGTGCGCCAAAGAGGGCCAGACTTTGAGCGGCCAACGTCGTCGTTTGCTGACCGCGTTGAGTCAGCCTCTGGCCCAGGCACTGGCCCGGGCGCAACTGGCCGATGACCTGGAAGCCGCGCGTCTGCATGGCGAAACCGAGCAACTGCGCAGCGCCTTGCTGGCCTCGGTGTCCCACGATTTGCGCACGCCGCTGACCTCGATGCGCGGCAGCATCGACAGCCTGCTGGCGCTCGGCGAAGCGATCCCGCTGGAGGATCGCCGCGAGCTGCTCGAAGGCACTCGCGATGAAGCCGAACGTCTCGACCGCTACATCCAGAACCTGCTGGACATGACTCGCCTCGGCCACGGCGCCCTGAAGCTGGCGCGGGACTGGGTGTCGCCGGCGGACATCGTCGGCAGTGCGCTCAATCGTCTGCGGGCGGTGTTGTCGTCATTGCAGGTCGCGACCGATGTGCCAGCCGAATTGCCGCTGTTGTTCGTGCATGCCGCGCTGATCGAGCAGGCGCTGGTCAACGTGCTGGAAAACGCCGCCCGATTCTCGCCATCCCACGGCCGTCTGCAACTGCGCGCCGGGGCGGATGACAGCGAAGTGTTTTTCTCGGTCAGCGACGAAGGGCCGGGGATTCCGGTCGATGAGCGGGCGAAGATTTTCGACATGTTCTACACCGCCGCCCGGGGGGATCGGGGCGGGCAGGGCACCGGCCTCGGGCTGGCGATCTGTCAGGGCATGGTCGGCGCCCATGGCGGGCGGATCAGTGTCGGCGACGGCATCGACGGACGCGGCACCTGCATCACCCTGCACCTGCCGTTGCAGACGCAACCGGGGATGGACGGTGAAGCCTGATCCGCGCTGAGCTACTCTCTTGCCACTCTTTTGTGTTGATGTGAATTCATGAGCCAGACCGCGACCATTTTGGTCATCGATGACGAACCGCAGATCCGCAAGTTCCTGCGTATCAGCCTCGCTTCCCAGGGCTACAAAGTGCTGGAGGCCGGCACTGGCGCCGAGGGCCTGGCCCAGGCGGCGCTGAACAAACCCGATCTGCTGGTGCTCGACCTCGGCCTGCCGGACATGGACGGCCAGCAAGTGTTGCGCGAGTTTCGCGAGTGGGCCACTGCGCCTGTGCTGGTGCTGTCGGTGCGCGCCAGCGAAGGGCAGAAGGTCCAGGCGCTGGATGGCGGCGCCAATGACTACGTGACCAAGCCGTTCGGCATTCAGGAATTTCTCGCCCGGGTACGCGCATTGTTGCGTCAGGCCCCGGCCGGAGAAGCGCAGCAGGCCGCGTTGAATTTCGGCCCGTTGACCGTGGACCTGGCGTATCGCCGGGTGCTGCTCGACGGCGTCGAAGTCGCCCTGACCCGCAAGGAATACGCCGTGCTGGCGCAACTGGCGCGGCATCCGGGGCGGGTGATCACTCAGCAGCAATTGCTCAAGGACATCTGGGGGCCGACCCACACCGAGGACAGCCACTACCTGCGGATCGTGGTCGGGCATCTGCGTCAGAAACTCGCGGACGATCCGACCCGGCCACGATTCATCGTGACCGAGGCGGGCGTCGGTTATCGCCTGTTGAGCGAGAGCAGCCTTTAGTTCTGTTCGCTCTCGTAGCGATCCAGCGTATCCCGGGCAATTTCGCGACCCAGCGCGATCAGTTCGGGCGCCTTGTAGAACTCGAAGAACCGGCACACCCGCTTCGGCACGTTGATCAGGATGTCCGGCGGATAGCCAGCGATCTTGTACTGCGCCAGCGAGGTCTGCATGACCTCGAAACTCTGGTTGATCAGGTCGAGCAGTGACGCCGGCCCGACGTTATCGATGATGAACGAACCGGTGGCGGATTTCGGTGCGCCGTCGCGCTCAGGGGCGGCGGCCGGTTGCTGGGTCTCCGGCTCGGCGCCTTCGACCCAAGGATTGATGTCCGCCGCTTCGGCACGCAGCGCTTCCTGTTCCAGCATCAACAATTGCTCGGCCTGTTTGCGGCGGAACGGCATCTTCGAGCCCAACGAATTGATCAGGCTGTCGAAGCGCGTGCGGAACGCGGCGGGGCGCTGGATCACCGGCAGTTTGTAGTGGCGCTGGTTGGTCGAGTTGAGATTGACCGCGATGATCAGATCGCAATGGCTCGACACCACCGGCACGATCGGCAACGGGTTGAGAATGCCGCCGTCCACCAGCATCCGGTTGCCTTGCATCACCGGGGTGAACAGGCTGGGAATCGCCGCCGAGGCGCGCATCGCCTGATGCAGGCAGCCTTCCTGGAACCAGATTTCCTGCTGGTTGGTGAGGTCGGCGGCCACCGCCGTATAGGGGATGCGCAGGTCTTCGATGTTGATCTCGCCGACGATCTTGCGGATCTGGCCGAAGACTTTTTCACCACGGATCGCACCGAGGCGGAAGCTGACGTCCACCAGACGCAGCACGTCGAGATAATCCAGGCTTTCGATCCAGTTGCGATACTCGTCGAGCTTGCCGGCGGCGTAGATTCCGCCGACCACGGCCCCCATTGAACAGCCGGCAATACAACTGATGTCATAGCCCCGTCGTTCGATCTCTTCAATGACCCCGATATGGGCATAGCCCCGGGCGCCACCGGAGCCCAGCACCAGTGCAACACGCTTTTTCATCCGACTTCCTCCCGGCAAGGTTCCACAATGCACCCATCGAGGGCCGGGCGACAATCGCCGGGGTCGTTCGGGGCAGCGATGGCGTCGTTTTTTCGATACTTCATGACCCGTCGGCGTTATCTTTTGCAGTGCGGTGCAATTGCGGGACACAAGGCACTTTTTCGCTGCCGTACCGTCTTACCTGCACGACTGTTGACCTATCTTTGAGGTGTGAGTGATGAAAGCCTGGATCTGTGTGCCGTTGATGGCGCTGGCATTGGCCGGTTGCGCCGGCAAGACCGCTTATCGCGACAGCTGCGGCAGCCAGCTCGACGCGGCGTGGCATGAGCTGGATCTGGCGAAAGCCGAAGGGTTTGCCGGCACCGTCAGCTATTCCAAGGCGCTGTCGTTGTTGACGGCGGCCAAGACCCAGCAGCAATTCGAAGGGTTCGAAGGCTGTACCAAGAAAGCCGAAAAAGCGCGGTTCTACATTCGCGAATCCCGCGCCGGGCGCTAAGCTGCTGACGTGGCGCAAGGGCAGGTCACTTGCGCAGGTGCACACTCATGCAGCGCCATTGAATTCAGGAGCAAGTAATGTCTGCGTTGGTCGATCGGTTGGTGGCTCATGTCTTGAGCCTGGAAGTCAGGCTGCTGGCCTGTCAGGCACGTTTGACCGCCCGGACTGATCCTGAGGCGCTGCATGATTTGCGCACCACTGTGCGGCGTTTGCGCAGCCTGCTGCGACCGTTGCGCGGCTTGCCCGGTGTCGAGCAGCTGGAAGATGCGGCGGCTGCGGTGGGGCAACTGACCACGCCATGGCGCGACCGCGAGGTGCTGGCGGCCTGGCTGATCAAACATGATCAGCCTGAAGCTGCGCAACGCCGAATGGCGCAGATGGCCGAGGCTTACCCGACGCTGGCGGCTAGCGCGGAAGTAGCGTCGCTGTTGATGATCCTCGACGCCTTTCCGCGTTTTCTGCGCGCGTCCGAGCGCCAGGGATTGCTCAAGCGTCTGGACAAGCGCATCGAAAAACGTCTGGGCAAACAATGGAAAAACCTCGACGTGGCGCTGCACGATCCGGCCCACGATCGTCATCGCCTGCGCCTGTTGATCAAGCGCGTGCGTTACGGCATCGAAGCCTATCCCGAACTCGATCGCCTGCCGAAACCCGCGTTGTCCCGTCTGAAATCCGCACAAGGCGCCCTCGGTGACTGGCACGATTGCTGGCAATGGCTGGCCCGCGCCGCGCAGGAGCCGGATCTGCAACCCTGCGTCGCCACCTGGCAGGCGACCATGATCCAGGCCGAAATCAAGGCCGACCGGGTGCTGGAAAAACTCAGCACAGCCTGCTTCAAGTCCTGAAACCCGCTGGCGCGCAGCACCGCTGTCTTATCTGTCAGTCTCTTTGACCGGAATGGACGCTGCGCCGCTCTGCCGCGCTGGTTAAGATCCGGTCATTCCCTTTTTCGTGTCCGAGGTTCCCATGCGCTTTTGCGATCTGATCGATGCTGTCCGTCGTCAACCGGAGGTCACGATTCCGGCGGAGTGGGGCCAGGGCCGGGCGAGTTTTGGCGGGTTGGTGGCCGCGCTGCAATTTGAAGTGATGCGCACCAAGGTTCCAACCGATCGGCCGGTGCGTTCGCTGGCGATCACCTTTGTCGGCCCGGTCGAGCCCGAAGTGCCGGTGAGCTTTGAAGTCGAGGTACTGCGCGAAGGCAAGGCGGTCAGCCAGGTGCTGGGGCGCGCCGTGCAGAACGGTCAGGTGGTGACGATGGTGCAAGGCAGCTTCGGGGCCTCGCGGCCGTCGGAGGTGGCGGTTGAAGCCTATCCGGCACCGGAGATGAAGCACTGGGACGACTGCCAGGAACTGCCGTATATCAAGGGCGTAACCCCCGAGTTCATGCGCCATCTGGCGATGCGCTGGAGTGTCGGCGGCATGCCGTTCACCGGCACTCAATCGCGGCTGATGGGCGGCTGGGTGCGTTTGCGTGGGGATGTGAAAGAGGAGCCGGTCAACGAGGCGCACCTGCTGGCGCTGGTCGATGCCTGGCCGCCCGCGCTGTTGCCGTATCTGAAAAAACCGGCACCGGGCAGCACGCTGACCTGGACCATCGAATTCGTTCAGCCGTTACGGGATTTGAGCACTCTGGATTTTTGCCAATACCTGGCGGACATCGAGTATGCGGCTGACGGTTACGGCCATGTCGCCGCCAAGCTGTGGAGCGCGAAGGGTGAACTGATTGCCATGAGTCGGCAGACGGTGACGATCTTCGCCTGACTCAATGGCGGCGATGGCGTTCACGCCAGGCGCGGAACCAGCCTCCACTGAGGAAGAACCGCGGAAACGTCAGGAACTGCTCGACCAGCAGACGCGAGACGGCGTCCTTGCGATCACTGAACGGCTCGGAGGCTTGCGCCTCCAGGCTGTGACCGTGACGCTGCAGACCCAGCGCCGCGATGATGCCGATCACGCCGATCGCCACGCTGGCCAGACTCAGGCTGAACACACCCGAGACGATCAACAGAAACGCGACGATGAACAGCGGCACGGCAATCAGGTGCAGCACCAGATTGGTCGGGTGCTGATGGTTGTTCGGGTACGCGCGCCATTGCCACGCGGGAAGGTTGGGGTGACGTTTGCCCATGTTGCTGCTCCTCGATCCATGTTTGGTACATGGTTGAAGAATAGGCCCGGGCAGCGAGGGCGGCGAATCAAGGTTGGCTATTGAACTGATAGGAACAATGGCCATTCTTGATGTTGCCCCCTAGAGCTTCAACTGACCGATCGCCTTGTTCAGTTCCCCGGCCAGCGTCGCCAACTCATTACTGGTGGTCGCCGAATCCACGGTTTGCTGCACGGTGTTTTCGGTCACGTCGCGAATGCTCACCACCGCGCGGTTCATCTCCTCTGCAACCTGGCTTTGCTGTTCCGCCGCCACCGCAATCTGCGTGTTGCTCTCGCGCATCTGCGCTACCGCCCCGGTGATTTCCGCCAGCGCTTCGCCGGCCTCTTGCGCCTGCTGCACGCAGTCGTCAGCCTTGTACGAACTCTCCTGCATGAAGTCGACCGCATCGCGGGTGCCGGCCTGCAACGCCGACACCATGGTGGTGATTTCATCGGTAGAGGTCTGCACGCGTTTGGCGAGGTTGCGCACCTCGTCGGCGACCACCGCGAACCCGCGGCCCATTTCCCCGGCACGCGCCGCTTCGATGGCGGCGTTGAGCGCGAGCAGATTGGTCTGTTCGGCGATGCTGTGGATCACGCTGACCACGCCGTTGATCTTCTGGCTGTCCTCGGCCAGACGCTGAATCATCTCGGCAGTCTGCTGCACGCCGCTGGACAGGCCGGCAATCGAAGTCTGCACCCGGCTCACCACTTGCTGGCCGCTGCCAGCCAGGCCGTCGGCGGTCTGCGACAGGTCGCGAGTGGCGCCGGCGTGCTGGGCGATGTGGTAGACGGTGGCAGTCATTTCGTTGATCGCCGTGGCGGCCTGATCGGTTTCGCTCTGCTGGCCGAGCATGCCGTGACGCACTTCGTTCATGCTCGACGCCAGTCGCGCGGCACCGACGTCGAGTTGCCGGGCGGTGTTGGCCACGGTGGTCACCACTCGCTGGTAACCGGCCTGCATCGCGTTGAACGCGTTGGCCATCTGACCGACTTCATCCTTGCAGGCCAGCGGCACCCGGGCGGCGAGGTCGCCGGTTTTCTCCACGTGCAGCATCACGTCCTTGAGGGTGTTGAGCTGACTGAGCAGAAAACGGATCAGCAATTGTGAGGCGCCAAGCATCGCCAGCATCAGGATGAACACCGCCACCGCGTAGTTGGCGAAACGCTCGCTGAACACCTGGCTGAGGCTGGGGGCGTAGGCGATCACGGCGACCTGCTGGCCATCGGCACGGCTGAAGACCTCGGCGCCGAGCAGCGGGTTTTCACCGAACAACGGCAAGTGACTGATCTCGATCCAGCCGCTGCTGTCGGTGATCTCCAGCAGCGGTTGATCGTTGAGGCGCGGCGCTTCGCCGCGTTTGAAAGTCAGTACCTGATCGGATTTGGGCAGCGCCTGTCCGGCCGGCCAGGCCTTGAGCAACTGCGCCTGGGCCTGGGCCGAGGTTTGCGCGGCGTGGCTGCGGGCCTGTTGTTCGAGCTGCACGGCGTACAGCACCAGCAACAGAGTGGTGACAAAGGCGACCGCATTGACCGCCCAGAATTTGTATTTCAGCGAGATATTGCTAAGCCAGGCACCCATGGAGGTCTTCTCTGATAGCGGAAACAGTTTTGGCAAGGTGCCATTATTGTGCCGCTACGCAGGTGTCCGGATCTTGATGTGCATCAACAAGTGTTGCATTGGCCTCGGCTAGGGCAGGGTAGGTAAACCGTAGAACGCCCGGGCGCAGGCGGTGGTGTGGGCCGCCAGGTCTTCTTCAGTTTCGCCTCGATGCAGCGCCACTTCACGCAGCACTTCGGTCAGATACGCCGGCTCGTTGTGCCCGTTCTTCGGTTTTGGTCGCAATGTGCGTGGCAGCAGATACGGCGCATCGCTTTCCAGCATCAGTCGGCCGCGTTTGATCTCCTTCACCAGCGGATGCAAATGGGTGCCGCGACGCTCGTCGCAGATCCAGCCGGTGATGCCGATGTGCAGGTCCAGATCGAGGTAGCTGAACAGCGCTTTCTGCTCGCCGGTGAAGCAATGCACCACGGCGGCGGGCAATCGGTCGCGGAAGTCACGGAGGATTTCCAGCAGGCGCTGGCTCGCATCGCGCTCGTGCAGGAACACCGGCAATTGCAGTTCGGCAGCCAGCGCCAGATGTTCTTCGAGGACTTTTTCCTGCTGCGGGCGCGGCGAGAAATCACGGTTGAAATCCAGCCCGCATTCGCCCACTGCTACCACGTTCGATTCCTGCAACAGACTGCGCAGACGCCGCGCGCTGTCGGCGTTCCAGTCGCTGGCCGAATGCGGGTGAATGCCGGCGGTGGCAAACAGTCGCTGGCCGTCCGGATCCAGTTGCTGGCACAGCTCCAGCGCCTGTTCGCTGCCTTCGACGCTGGTGCCGGTCAGCACCAGTTGGCAGACCCCGGCAGCGTAGGCGCGGTCGAGCACGGCCTGGTGTTTGTCGGCGAAACTGGGGTTGGTCAGGTTGACGCCGATATCGATGAGTTGCATGGTGCTACCTCGGGCCGAAGGCCGGAAAGCATATCAGAGCTGTAGATTTATAAGAAAAGCCAAGAACTACAACGGCTTATGGCTGTCTGTTGAGGCCGCGAAGCAACACGGGTTGGCAGAGTTGCCATCACTGTGCCAGTCTCTCGCACTTTATCAGCGCTCCAGGCGCTCTGTTTTCGTCGGTGTTTTGCGACCGCTCAGCGGTAAAAACGCCTCGTATTCTTTCCGGAGAGTGGATGGTTCGTCCCTCGGTTTTGCTCCTGCTGTGTGGTTCGTTGCTGCTGCCGATGACGGCGGTTGCGCGGCTGCCCGGACCGCTGCAAGCCGTGCCGGCCGCCAAGGTCCGCGACCTGACCGAAATCCGCAGCAGCCGCGTGTTGCGGGTGCTGGTCAATCAGAGCCGCAACAGCTCCGGCGAAGTCCAGGGCCAGGCCATCGGCATCGAATACCACCGCCTGCGCGCCTTCGAGCAATACCTCAATGGCCACGCTCGCGACGGCCAGGAAATTACCCTCAAGATCATCCCCAAAGCCAAGGATCAATTGCTCGGTGCGTTGCAACGCGGCGAAGGCGATCTTGTTGCGCCGGGTGAACTGCTCGAGCTGCAACCGGGCCACGCGGTCGCCAGTAGCGAGCCGATTGCCAGCAACGTGCCGCTGGTGCTGGTCGGCATCAAGGGTGAAAAGCGCTACACCAAGGTCGAGCAACTGGCCGGCAAAACCCTGGCGCTGCCCACCGGCAGTGCGGCGGGGGAGGCGGTCAGTCAGCTCAACCAGAAGCTGGCGCTGCACAAACTGGCGCCGATCAAGATCGAATGGGTCGATCCGACGCTGGCGGTCGAGGATGTGCTGGAGATGGTTCAGGGTGGGATCTTCCACCTGACCATCGTCGAGCAACCAATTGCCGAGCGGTGGGGCAAGATCCTGCCCAAGCTGCGTTTCGACCGTCAGGTGATGATCAGCGAACCGGGCGAGGAATACTGGTTCGTGCGCCGTGATGCCTCGATGTTGCGGGCCAGCATCGACCGCTTCCTGACCGGCTACAAAAAACCGTCGAACGAAGATGCGGCGTTCCTGCGGATCTACCGCCGTCTGTATCAAGTGCACTATCCGCTGGCGAAGGCTGATCGCCAGCGCCTGGAAAAACTGCGCCCGACCCTGCAGAAGCACGCCGAAGCGCAAAACATGGACTGGCTCAACCTGGCGGCGCTGGCGTTCAAGGAGTCGGCACTGCAGCCCAACGCGCGCAGCGGCAGCGGCCCGACTGGGCTGATGCAGATCACGCCGTCCGCTGCGCAGCGGGTCGGCGTCAACAATATCCAGAATCTCGATGCGAATGTGCAGGCCGGGGCCAAGTACCTGGCGATGATCCGCCGCAAGTTCTTCAATAGCCCCAAGCTCAACGAACGCGAGCGCATGGCGTTCACTCTGGCGGCGTACAACATCGGCCCGGAGCGGGTGCAAGGCATGCGTGCCGAAGCGCGGCGTCGCGGCCTGAATCCCAACCAGTGGTTCTTCCAGGTCGAGCGCATTGCCATGGAGCAGGTGGGAATGGGGGCCGTCAGCTATGTTAATAGCGTGAACAAGTATTACTTGGCGTTCGACCGGGAGCGGGAGTCGTTGGAGCCCCGGGGGCAGAAAGTGGTCTCACGCAAATGATCTAATAAATTGATTGTTATGGCGGAATATTTGCGCTTTTAACATGAAATTAACTGATTAATATAGCGGCCAACCAACAAGCACTTCTGACAACAAGGAAACGCAACATGAGCTCTCTGATCAACAAGGTTCTGTTCACCCGCGCCGGCTACGGTCTGACCATTCTGCGCATTGCCGTCGGCGTGATCTTCGCCGCCCACGGCTCGCAGAAACTCTTCGGCCTGTTCGGTGGCTACGGCCTGGCGGGCACTGCGCAATACATGGAAAGCATCGGCCTGACCCCGGGTTACCTGATGGCCACCCTGGCGGGAGGCACCGAGTTCTTCGCCGGTCTGGCGCTGATCATCGGCCTGCTGGTTCGCCCGGCGGCACTGGGTCTGACCTTCCTGTCGCTGGTGGCGATCTTCACCGTGCACATCAGCAACGGTCTGTTCATGGCCAACAACGGTTACGAGTTCGCTCTGGCCCTGCTCGGTGGCAGCCTCGCGGTGCTGATCGAAGGCGCCGGCAAGCTCTCGGTGGATCGCGCCATCGCCGGTTGACCGCTCTGGCTGTCTAGTCCTGAAATAGGTTTACACCTGTTTCACCCTAACGCCCGATGCACCGCATCGGGCGTTTTGTATTTTAAG
>NZ_JBXAIV010000013.1:0-179985 GCF_058796615.1 Pseudomonas sp. GW823-FHT04A03 | reverse complement strand
TCTTTTTCTCCGCTTTCGACCGAGAAGATCGAACCGTTGAAAGCGCCAAGTAAACCGGCATTTCCAACTCCTTCCAGACTTCGATGAACTGAAGCGACCCGCTCTCGAAACCTGCTTAACTCATTGAATCTCAAGGAGTTTTCCGTTTCGACTGCGCCGGAAGTGGGGCGAATTATAGACCTCTAGAATTCGCCGTCAACCCCTTATTTCAAATTTACTCAGATTTCAGCGTAATCCGCGCAAAAGCCTTCTTACCCGCTTGGCAAACGTGAGTAGCGCCCAGTACGCATATAAAGGAACGATCAACCACTTCACCATCTATACGTACACCGCCGGAAGCCAGCAGATCACGAGCAGCCGCCGAGTTCTTCACCAAGCCTGCCTTATTAAGGACAGCAGCAATCGGCATATCCTCGGCAGCAGTCAGTTCGACCTCCGGCAGATCATCCGGCAACTCACCATCTTTCATACGATTACCCGCACCACGGTGAGCATTGGCCGCAGCCTCTTCACCATGGAAGCGCGCAACAATCTCTTCGGCCAGCTTGATCTTGATATCGCGAGGATTAGCGCCCGCCTCTACATCAGCACGGAACGCATTGATCTCATCCATCGAACGGAAGCTGAGCAACTCGAAGTAGCGCCACATCAACACATCGGGAATCGAAACCAGCTTGCTGTACATGACACCCGGCGCTTCCTGGATACCGACGTAGTTGCCCAACGACTTGGACATCTTCTTCACGCCATCCAGACCTTCAAGCAACGGCATCGTCAGGATGCACTGCGCTTCCTGACCATAACCACGCTGCAGCTCACGCCCCATCAGCAGGTTGAACTTCTGATCGGTACCACCCAGCTCAACGTCAGCGCGCAAAGCAACCGAGTCATAACCCTGCACCAGCGGATAGAGGAATTCGTGAATAGCGATCGGCTGATTGGTGGTGTAGCGCTTGTCGAAGTCGTCACGCTCAAGCATACGAGCAACGGTGTACTGCGAAGTCAGACGAATAAAGTCCGCCGGGCCCATCTGATCCATCCAGGTGGAGTTGAACGCGACTTCGGTTTTCGCCGGATCAAGAATCTTGAACACCTGAGTCTTGTAGGTCTCGGCGTTTTCCAGAACCTGCTCACGGGTCAATGGAGGGCGAGTGGCGCTCTTGCCGCTCGGATCACCGATCATTCCGGTGAAATCACCAATAAGGAAGATCACCTGATGCCCCAGTTCCTGGAACTGGCGCAGCTTATTAATAAGCACAGTGTGACCAAGGTGCAGATCCGGCGCAGTTGGATCGAAGCCGGCCTTGATTCGCAGCGGCTGGCCACGCTTGAGCTTTTCGATCAGCTCGGACTCGACCAACAGTTCTTCCGCACCACGTTTAATCAGCGCTAGCTGCTCTTCAACCGACTTCATAACAGACCCGCAAGGCTCAGATTCAAAGGGAACCAACCATACAAGATCGCGCACCAAATACAAGTTTTGCCCGGCGCACGGACGCCAATCCACAGACAGGGCGTCCGCAGACTTGCTTCAGGGATGATTTGGTTATATTTTATACAGTTATTTCATCTTCATCATGTCATTCATCTTTTCCAATTCATCTTTTTCAAAGTCAAATTACTTATGACCACTGAACCGTCTAAAGCGCCACCGCTTTACCCGAAGACCCACCTGCTCGCCGCAAGTGGGATCGCCGCCCTTCTCAGTCTGGCGCTCCTGGTGTTTCCATCCAGTGATGTTGAAGCCAAAAAGACAACGCTGAGCCTTGAACTGGAAAGTCCTGCTGAACAACTGACACAAGATCAAGACGCTGCCGACGCGACTCAAGCCACAAACGAATCCGTAGCTTCTCCTTTCGCACAGATCGAAAACAGCGCCGAAGAGCCGCAGGAAACCGCTCAGGCTGCACCGGCACCGACACCGGTAGCCGAAGAAAAGAAGGCTCCAAATCACAGGGAAGTGATCGTCTCCAAGGGCGATACGCTTTCTACACTGTTCGAGAAAGTCGGCCTCCCGGCCGCAGCCGTCCATGAAGTGCTGGCCAGCGACAAACAAGCCAAGCAGTTCAGCCAGCTCAAACATGGCCAGAAACTCGAATTCGAATTGAATCCACAAGGCCAACTGACCAACCTGCACAGCAAGGTCAGCGACGTTGAAACCATCACCCTGACCAAGAACGACAAGGGTTATGTGTTCAACCGCGTTACCGCCAAACCGACTGTTCGAACTGCTTATGTACACGGTGTAATCAACAGCTCGCTGTCGCAGTCCGCTGCCCGCGCGGGCCTGTCCCACAGCCTGACCATGGACATGGCCAGCGTGTTTGGCTACGACGTCGACTTCGCCCAGGATATCCGTCAGGGCGATGAGTTCGATGTGATCTATGAACAGAAAGTGGTCAACGGCAAAGCCGTTGGCAACGGTCCGATCCTGTCCGCCCGCTTCACCAACCGCGGCAAGACTTACACCGCCGTGCGTTACACCAACAAGCAGGGCAACAGCAGCTACTACACCGCCGATGGCAACAGCATGCGCAAGGCGTTCATCCGTACACCGGTGGACTTCGCCCGCATCAGCTCCAAGTTCTCCATGGGCCGCAAACACCCGATTCTCAACAAGATCCGCGCCCACAAAGGCGTTGACTACGCCGCCCCACGTGGCACGCCGATCAAGGCTGCCGGCGACGGCAAAGTGCTGCTGGCCGGCCGTCGCGGTGGTTACGGCAACACCGTGATCATCCAGCACGGCAACACTTACCGCACGCTGTACGGCCACATGCAGGGCTTCGCCAAAGGCGTGAAGACCGGCGGTACCGTCAAACAGGGCCAGGTGATCGGTTATATCGGTACCACCGGCCTGTCCACGGGCCCGCACCTGCACTATGAGTTCCAGGTCAACGGTGTTCACGTCGACCCATTGGGGCAGAAACTGCCGATGGCCGACCCGATCGCCAAATCCGAACGCGCCCGCTTCCTGGCGCAGAGCCAGCCACTCATGGCTCGCATGGACCAGGAAAAAGCCACCATGCTGGCTTCGAGCAAGCGCTAAGCAATGGCTCTGTATATCGGCGTGATGTCCGGCACCAGTCTCGACGGGCTGGACATCGCCCTGATCGAGCAATCCTCGGCGATCAATCTGGTCGCCACGCACTACATCCCCATGCCTGAAACCCTGCGCGCCGAGCTGCTTGGCTTGTGCGCGAGCGGCCCTGACGAAATCGCCCGTTCGGCGATTGCCCAGCAGAACTGGGTGAAGCTCGCCGCGCAAGGGATCCATACCCTCCTCGAACGGCAACAGCTTAAGCCTGAAGCCATTCGCGCGATCGGCAGCCACGGCCAGACCATTCGCCACGAACCGGCGCGTGGTTTCACCGTGCAGATCGGCAACCCCGCCCTGCTGACCGAGCTGACCGGCATTACAGTCGTCAGTGACTTCCGCAGCCGCGATGTGGCCGCCGGCGGCCAAGGCGCTCCGCTGGTTCCTGCCTTTCATGAAGCACTATTCGAAGAGCATACCGGCAACCGCGCGGTCTTGAATATCGGCGGTTTCAGCAATCTCAGTCTGATCGAGCCGAACAAGCCTGTAGCCGGTTTCGACTGCGGGCCGGGGAATGTGCTGATGGATGCCTGGATTCATCAGCAACGGGGCGAGAACTACGACCGTAACGGGCAGTGGGCAGCCAGCGGTAAAGTCGAACCGACCCTGCTGAAAGCCCTGCTCAGCGATCCTTTTTTCGTGACCCAAGGCCCGAAGAGCACCGGCCGCGAGGTCTTCAACCTGCCGTGGCTGGAGCAGCAACTGTCGCGCCTGCCAGGTTTCGCACCCGAAAACGTACAGGCGACGCTGCTCGAACTGACGGCGCTGACCATCGTCGAATCGCTGCAAAGCGCTCAATCGAATACCGAAGAGCTCCTGGTCTGCGGGGGCGGCGCCCACAACGCCATGCTGATGAAGCGCTTGGCCGACCTGCTACCCAACGCCAAAGTCGCCAGCACCGCGACACACGGCGTCGATCCGGACTGGGTCGAGGCCATGGCCTTCGCCTGGCTGGCCCACTGCTGTCTGGAAGGGATCGCCGCCAATCGCCCGAGCGTCACCGGCGCCAAAGGCCTGCGCGTACTCGGCGCCATCTACCCCAACTGACAAATCGCAGATAACAAAACGCCGCAGAACCGTGAGGTTCTGCGGCGTTTTATTGTGTACGGTGAAACGCGATCAGATCGAGAACGAGGAGCCGCAACCACAAGTGGTGGTGGCATTCGGGTTCTTGATCACGAAACGCGAACCTTCCAGACCTTCCTGATAATCCACCTCGGCACCTGCCAGGTACTGGAAGCTCATCGGATCGACAACCAGACTGACGCCTTCGCGCTCGACGATGGTGTCGTCCTCGGCCACATCTTCATCGAAGGTGAAGCCGTACTGAAACCCTGAACAACCGCCGCCCGTAACGAATACGCGCAGCTTCAAGCGATCATTCCCCTCTTCATCGACCAGGCTCTTCACCTTGTGCGCGGCACCTTGAGTGAATTGCAAAGCCGTGGGGGTGAAGGATTCGACGCTCATGCTGACTATCTCCCGGCGTTACGCCGCCATAATGCGTGATGACGCGCATTATCCGCTTGTCCTAGAAAATCGGTCAACTATTGTTACGGTATATCAATAAAGCTGATCAACCGACCAGAATGCAAAAAGGCCCGTTGGACGGGCCTTTTTACCAAGCAAGATCAGTCGTTACGGCAACATGCCGGCGTGGGACAGGCCAAAACGCTCATCCAGACCGAACAGGATGTTCATGTTCTGCACCGCCTGACCCGACGCGCCCTTGACCAGATTGTCGATCACCGACAACACCACCACCAGATCACCATCCTGTGGACGATGAACCGCGATGCGGCAGACGTTGGCGCCACGCACGCTGCGGGTTTCCGGATGGCTGCCGGCCGGCATCACATCGACGAACGGCTCATTGGCATAACGCTTCTCGAACAGCGCCTGCAGATCCACCGAGCGATCTACCACGGTCGCGTAGAGCGTGGAGTGAATGCCACGGATCATCGGCGTCAGGTGTGGCACGAAAGTCAGACCGACATCCTTGCCTGCGGCACGACGCAGCCCCTGGCGAATTTCCGGCAGATGACGGTGACCTTTCACCGCATAGGCCTTCATGCTTTCCGACGTCTCGGAGTACAGCGAACCTACGGCAGCGCCACGACCGGCACCGCTGACACCGGACTTGCAGTCGGCGATCAGGTGCGAAGCGTCGGCAATGCCCGCCTCAAGCAACGGCAGGAAGCCCAGCTGCGTCGCAGTCGGATAGCAACCCGGCACCGCAATCAGGCGTGCTTTCTTGATTTGCTCACGATTGACTTCCGGCAAGCCGTAAACCGCTTCGTCCAGCAGCTCTGGCGCGCCGTGCGGCTGGCCGTACCACTTGGCCCATTCATCGGCGTCCTGCAGACGGAAGTCTGCCGACAGGTCGATGACCTTGGTGCCGGCCGCCAGCAACTCGCCGGCCAGTGCGTGGGCAACGCCGTGCGGAGTGGCGAAGAACACCACGTCGCAAGCGCCCAGCGTCTTGATGTCCGGCACGCTGAATGCCAGACCGTCGTAGTGACCGCGCAGGTTCGGGTACATATCAGCCACGGCCAGACCGGCCTCGGATCGGGAAGTGATTACCACCACTTCTGCCTGCGGATGCTGTGCCAACAGACGCAGCAGTTCGACACCGGTGTAACCCGTGCCGCCGACGATACCGACCTTGACCATAAACCTGCCCTCAACGAACCCACTGGAAAGCCGTCGATAATAGGGGCCGCGCGCCCCTGCGACAACCGTCAAGGTGACGTGCGGACGCTCAAGCCTCTACTATCCGGCCTACCGTGAATTAGGGAATAACCAAAAATGCTCTATCTGTGGATCAAAGCGCTTCATATCGTCAGCATCGTGTGCTGGTTTGCCGGCCTCTTCTATCTTCCGCGACTGTTCGTTTATCACGCACAAAGTGAAGACACGATCAGCAAGGAACGCTTCAGCGTCATGGAGCGCAAGCTGTATCGCGGCATCATGGGCCCGGCGATGATCGCCGCGTTGATCTTCGGCGGCTGGCTGATCTACCTGAACCCGAGCATCTTCAGTAGCGGTGGCTGGATCCACGCCAAACTGACCCTGGTCGTGTTGCTGATCGGTTATCACCACATGTGCGGCGCGCAAGTAAAACGTTTTGCCCGTGGCGAGAACACCCGCAGCCATGTCTTTTATCGCTGGTTCAATGAAGTGCCGGTTCTGATATTGCTGGCTATCGTAATTCTGGTCGTGGTCAAGCCGTTCTAACTTCAACAAATACAACTTTCCGGGGTACTTCCGATGTCGCTGCCCGCTCTGCTCGAACAACGTCTGCGCCTGCCTGTTGTGGCAGCGCCGATGTTCCTGATCTCCAATCCTGAACTGGTGCTGGCGTGCTGCCGCAACGGCGTGGTTGGCAGCTTCCCGGCGCTGAACCAACGCGAAAGCAGCGGGTTCAAAGCCTGGCTGGAGCAGATCGAGGCAGGGCTGGCGACATTGGAGAACCCGGCGCCATACGCGGTAAACCTGATTGTTCACAAGAGCAATCCGCGTCTGCAGGCTGACCTGAACATCTGCGTCGAGCACAAAGTCCCCATCGTCATCACCAGCCTCGGTGCCGTCAAAGAGTTGGTGGATGCGGTGCACAGTTACGGCGGCCTGGTCTTCCATGACGTGACGACCCGTCGCCATGCCGAGAAAGCTGCCGAGGCCGGTGTTGATGGCTTGATCGCGGTCGCAGCGGGTGCCGGTGGGCACGCCGGGACCTGGAGTCCGTTTTCGCTGATCGCCGAGATCCGCGAGTTCTTCGACAAGACCCTGTTGCTTGCAGGATGTTTGAACCATGGGCATGAGATTCTCGCCGCACAACTGCTCGGCGCGGATCTGGCCTACTTCGGCACGCGATTTATCGGCACCACTGAAAGTCATGCGCCTGACGCCTACAAGGAGATGCTGCTGACTGCCAAAGCCGCTGACATCATTCATACTCCTGCCGTGTCCGGTGTACCGGCCAGTTTCATGCGTCAAAGCCTGGAGGCCGCCGGTTTCGACATGGCAGCCCTGCAAGGCAAGGGTGAAGTGAATTTCGGCGACAAGCTCAAGCCGATCAACGACGAAGCCAAGGCCTGGAAAACCGTGTGGTCAGCAGGCCAGGGCGTAGGCCAGATCGACGATCTGCCAAGCGTGGATCAACTGGTGGCGCGTCTCGACGCCGAATACCGCCAGGCCCTGGAGCACGCAGCGCAACTGCCGAAACGCTGGCCACGCTGAAAGAAACCCGGCCAGTCGCTGTCTGACTGGCCTTAGACTCAATTTATCTCGCGACAAGGATGCCTCGGCCATGAGCGAACCCCGTTACAAGATCGTTTTCGACGGCGCGCTCCAGCCCGGCGTCGATATCACCACGGCCAAGCTCAACCTGGCCGATCTGTTCAAAAGCGATGTCGCCGCCATCGAGCGCCTGTTCAATGGCCGCACCGTCGCGCTCAAGCGTGACTTGTCCCACAGCGATGCGCAGACTTATCTGCAAGCGCTGGGCAAGACCGGGATCGATGCCCGGATCGAAACGGAAACGACCATTGAGCTGAATCTGTCGGATGTCCACGAGCAAGGCGCCGCCGTCGCGGAGCCTGACTCGCCATATGCGCCTCCTCGCGCCGCCGTCGGTGAAAACCTGCCGGCATTCGCGCCTCTCAAGCCGTTCAGTGTTGAAGGCCGGATCGGCCGCTTGCGTTACCTGGCATGGTCGATGGTGTTGAGCCTCGTCGCCCTGCCAATCGTCAGCGTGTTCGCACTGATCGGCCTGGGCCTGGTGAGCGCCGACTCGACCACCGGCCTGATCATCGGCGGCCTCCTCGCCTTCTTCCTGTTTCTGGCCTTCGCGATTGTCGGGATCCTGTTCAGCATCCAGCGCTTGCACGATATCGGCTGGTCGGGGTGGCTCTGGCTGCTGACTTTGGTGCCATTCGTAGGCAGTTTCTTCCCGCTGGTGATTATGGTCGTGCCGGGCAATACCGGCGCCAACCGCTATGGCCCACCACCTCCGCCGAACAGCACGGCAGTCAAAGTGCTGTGTTCGCTGTGGATCGTGTTTATCGGGCTGTTTTTCATGGGCGGCATGCTGGGCGGAATTACCGCCATCCAGCAGGAATATGAAAGCAGCCTTGAAAGCAGCTACGAGAGCGGTTCGGTGACCACCGATGAAATCGATGTCGAAGTCGAGCCCGCCACGAATTCGGCAGACGATGCAGCCGAAGCCGCCCTCGCCCCTGTAGACTCTGCGAAAGAATGAACAACGCTCCCCGCCGTGACACCTGCGTCCACGGCGCGGCGCTGTTGCGATGGAGATTTGCATGACCCGTTACGCACTGATCACCGGCGCCTCCAGCGGCATCGGCCTGGCCATGGCCGAAGCCTTGGCGCGCCGTGGCCGCAGCCTGATTCTGGTGGCTCGCCAGCGTGATCAGCTGGAAAGCATTGCGATTGAACTGACCCAGCGCTTCGGCGTGGAGGTTCTGTTTCGCGCCTGTGACCTGGGTGAGCCGCTGCGCCTGTCCGGTTTCCTGCTGGAGCTTGAAGAAGGCGATCGGCAAATCGATCTGCTGGTCAATTGCGCCGGCATCGGCACTTGCGGCCCGTTCCTGGCGCAGGACTGGATGACCGAACAGGACCTGATCGAAGTGAACATCCTCGCCCTCACCCGCCTCTGCCATGCCATCGGCAACAGCATGGCGTTGCAGGGTGGCGGGCAGATTCTCAATGTCGCGTCGGTGGCCGCCTTCAACCCCGGGCCCTGGATGAGCACCTACTACGCCAGCAAGGCGTATGTTCTGCACTTCTCGGAAGCACTGCGGGTGGAATTGAAGAAGTGTGCGGTCAAGGTGTCGGTGCTCTGCCCCGGCCCGACCCGCACCGCGTTCTTTCGCACCGCGCAACTGAACAACGACAAACTCAACGCCAGCAAACTGATGATGAGTCCCGAGGAGGTTGCGCTATATACCGTGCGCGCCCTGGAGAAAAACCGCGCAATCATCATTCCCGGACGCCGAAACCGCTGGTTCGCCTTTCTGCCTCGGCTCGGTTCGCGCTGGCTCAATCGAACGATTGTCGGCATGGTCAACAAGGCTTACTGCCCGCGCTGAAAAGCCCTACGGCAAAACACTGGGCGGGCTAATCCTCCTATGAGTACACTCAGGCCAGCCCAAACAACGGAGAAAACAGCTGTGGATACTCTGTTCACCAAGATCATCAACCGGGAAATCCCGGCGAAGATCATTTACGAGGACGACCAGGTTCTGGCGTTCCACGATATCGCCCCACAGGCACCGGTGCATTTTCTGGTGATCCCGAAGAAACCGGTGCGTACTCTCAACGACCTGACGGAAGACGACAAGGCACTGGCCGGGCATATTCTGTTCACCGCCCAGCGTCTGGCGCTGGAGCTGGGTTGCGAGGAAGGCTTCCGGGTGGTGATGAACTGCAATGAAATGGGCGGGCAGACGGTCTACCACATTCACATGCACGTGCTCGGTCAACGCCAGATGAACTGGCCTCCGGGCTGATCGAACCCAGAGATATGTGGGAGCGCCCTGCTCCCACATGACCCAGCGCAAACCTTCCCCGGCCGATTCGGTTAAACTGGCCGCCGAGATTCTTCCCGGAGGTCAGCATGACTACCCAACGTCACTACTCGCCCATTGATCGTCTTCTGCTGCAAGCCGATGCCGCGATGCGTACCTTGCTGCCCTTCAGCGGCCAGCCGTACCGTCCGTCGCCGGCAATCGTGCAGCCCGATGTGCAGATGAGCGATGAGGACACCCGACACGTCGCCGGTCTGATGCGCATCAACCACACCGGTGAAGTCTGCGCCCAGGCGCTGTATCAGGGCCAGGCGCTGACCGCCAAGCTGCCACAGGTGCGCGAGGCCATGGAGCATGCAGCCGAAGAAGAGATCGATCATCTGGTCTGGTGCGAACAGCGCATTCACCAGTTGGGCAGCCACACCAGTGTGCTCAACCCACTGTTCTACGGTATGTCGTTCGGCATCGGCGCAGTCGCCGGACTGATCAGCGACAAGGTCAGCCTCGGTTTTGTCGCCGCCACCGAGCATCAGGTTTGCAAGCATCTGAACGAGCATCTGGAGCAACTGCCGGCCGAGGACGAAAAATCCCGGGCGATTCTGGAACAGATGCGTATAGATGAAGAACATCACGCGGAAAGTGCGCTGGAGGCCGGCGGTTTCCGTTTCCCGGCGCCGGTGAAGTTCGGCATGAGCCTGTTGGCCAAAGTGATGACCAAGAGCACTTACCGGATCTGAAAAACGCTCATAAAAAAGGCGACTGCCGCAAAGCAGTCGCCTTTTTTTGTGCCCGGATTTCTTAGCTCGGCATATTGCGCGCGTAGAAAATTTCCAGCATTTCGTGTTTCACACGCTCGGTCACCTGAGCACGTTGCTCGGAGGACAGATTGCTGGTGGCATCGCCGAACAGGTAGTTGTCCAGTTCGAAGTTCTTCAGCAGCATTTTGGTGTGGAACAGGTTTTCCTGGTACACGTTCACGTCGGTCATCTGGTACGCGTCGCGGGTGTCTTCGGAGAGGTAGTTCTGGATCGAGTTGATCTCGTGGTCGATGAAGTGCTTGTTGCCTTCAACGTCACGGGTGAAGCCGCGCACACGGTAATCCACGGTCACGATGTCCGAATCGAACTGGTGAATGAGGAAATTGAGCGCTTTGAGCGGTGAAATGACACCACAGGTCGACACGTCGATGTCCACACGGAAGGTCGCGATACCGGCGTCCGGATGGATTTCCGGGTAGGTGTGCACCGTGATGTGGCTCTTGTCGAGGTGGGCCAGGATGATTTCGGGCAACGGGCCCGGGGACTCTTCGATCTGGCTTTCGGTCGGGGTCACCGGCTCTTCCGAGATCAGAATCGTGACGCTGGCACCCTGAGGCTCATAGTTCTGACTCGCGATGTTCAGAATGTTGGCACCAATGATTTCGACAACTTCCGTGAGGATCTGCGTCAGGCGTTCGGCGTTGTACTCTTGATTGATGTACTCGACGTAAGCCTGCTGGTCTTGCGGGGTTTCCGCGTAGCAGATGTCATAGATGTTGAAGCTCAAGGTCTTTGTCAGGTTATTGAACCCGTGGAGCTTGAGTTTGCTTTTCACCGTTAAAAACTCTCTATGTATGCGGCACGGCCGCGTGATCAAGCATGCCCGTCAAGTGCGAACAACGCACCTGCGTAGGACGGTTAACACCTCTTCGCGATGGCGATTTTGGTTATCTGTTCAGGCGGATGACCCGTCGGTTGACTGATCACGGCCCTGAAAAAAGTGGCGCATTATGCAGACGTCAGCGGGGGATCGCCAGAGTCTGCACTGCTTTTATGATAGTTGAATGTCGGCTCAGCCGAGTTCAACGATTTCGTAGTCGTGGGTGATCGCTACGCCGGCTGCGCCGAGCATGATCGAGGCCGAGCAATACTTCTCGGCAGACAGTTCGATCGCGCGTTTGACTTGGGCTTCTTTCAGGCCACGGCCCTTGACCACAAAGTGCATGTGGATCCTGGTGAACACTTTCGGATCTTCGGTCGCGCGTTCGGCTTCCAGAAAGGCTTCGCAGCTTTCAACGGCCTGACGGGACTTCTTCAAAATGCTGACCACGTCGAAATTGCTGCAACCGCCGACGCCCAGCAGGAGCATTTCCATCGGGCGGACACCCAGGTTACGACCACCGGCGTCCGGCGGACCGTCCATGACCACGACATGACCGCTGCCGGATTCGCCGAGGAACATGGCTTCGCCAGCCCATTGGATGCGTGCCTTCATCGCCAAGACTCCACTGTAGAAAAAAGGGTCGCCAGCTTAGCACAGGGCCCCGCCCGGACAGCGAGCACGTTCCTGGGACGAATGCACCTTTAACGTAGGTGATTTCTCGAAATTTCGACGAAGTGTCTGGTAAGCTGGCGCCAATTCACTGGCGCCTTTGCCAGACTGTGTAGTGACCGCCTCAGCGCCTCATATAAAAACCAAATATAACCGTGCAGTCTTTTCGGGATACAACCATGGTTGGTATTACCCCCACACCCAAAATCAAGAACCTCGACAAGCTGCTGATGCATTGTCAGCGCCGGCGTCACGCGGCCAAGAGCAACATCATCTGCGCCGGGGATCGTTCCGACACGCTGTACTTCATCATCCGCGGTTCGGTCACGATCCTGATCGAGGACGACGACGGCCGCGAGATGATCATCGCGTACCTGAATGCCGGGGACTTCTTCGGCGAGCTGGGTTTGTTCGAAGAAGCCGGCCAGGAACAGCAACGCAGCGCCTGGGTGCGGGCCAAGGTTGAATGCGAAGTCGCGGAGATCAGCTACACCAAGTTCCGCGAACTGTCGCAACAGGATCCAGACATTCTTTACGTCCTCAGCGGACAAATCGCACAACGCCTGCGCAACACCACCCGCAAGGTCGGCGACCTGGCGTTCTTCGATGTCACCGGTCGTGTCGCTCGCTGTTTGCTGGAGCTGTGCAAACAACCGGATGCGATGACTCACCCGGACGGCATGCAGATCAAGGTGACCCGTCAGGAAATCGGCCGGATTGTCGGCTGTTCGCGAGAGATGGTCGGTCGCGTGCTCAAGGATCTTGAGGAACGCAACCTGGTGGATGTGAAAGGCAAGACCATGGTGGTCTTCGGCACTCGCTGAGTTCGAAAGCTCAGGCGGCGTAGATCTGCGCCAGCATCAAACGAAAGAGTTCATCGAGACGCGCCAGTGCATGGGGCGCCGGGAATTTCTCATGCAGCGCGGTGTGGCTGGCGGCACGTACCCGTTGCTCCAGACCACACGCCTCATTGAAGCGGTTGACCGCCGCGACCATCGACTCACGTTCGTCATCCACCAGCATCGCACCGTGCACCAACCCCACTGGACGCTGACCGCCCTGACTCTGGCGCCAGCGCTGAGCGGTGCCGACCATCTTGCGACCGTCGAGATTGACGTTGAAGCGCCCATCGCAGAACGCACCGTCGATTTCACCCAACGACGAAGTGCCACCCAACTCATCCAGCAACTCACAGATCGGATCGCACAGCCGCCGGTAACCGGTTTCGATGCGGTTCAGATCGCCTTCGCTGCGAGGCGGTGCGTAGACCAGTGCAATGTTGATGGTGGAAGCCGATTGCGGAACAGGTTCGCCGCCGGTTTCACGCAGCAACACCGGCCAACCGGCAGCAGCGGAGACTTCGCAGGCGTGATCGAATCCAGGCAAGCGGTTCAAACGGCGCGGCATGACCAAAGCGCGATCGCTGGGCTGCCAGAACAGCAAGCCGAATTCGGCATCACCAGCGCAGACCGAGGCCAGCAGATCCTGTTCGGCTTGGAGGCCGGCTTCGATGGTCAGGGAAGTGGGGATCATAAGGTTTCCATAGGACGTTGAGTCTGAGGTGAATCTTATGCCGCCTTCGCGGGCAAGCCCGCTCCCACAAGGGGACGGGCGCCTGCGAAGACTCAATCAGTCGAGGGTCGAACCGCTCACCGGAACGCCGCGCTCAGGGAAGAACAGACGCTGCAGTTCGATGCCCGGGCTTTCGGCGCGCATGAACGCTTCGCCGACCAGGAACGCGTAAACATCGCTGATTTCCATCAGCTCGACATCGGCACGGTTGAGAATGCCGCTCTCGGTGATCACCAGACGATCGCGCGGAATGCGCGGCAGCAGGTCGAGGGTAGTTTCCAGGCTGACGTCAAAGGTGTGCAGATTGCGGTTGTTGACCCCGACCAGCGGCGTGTCGAGGGTTTTCAACGCGCGTTCCAGCTCATCGCCGTCGTGCACTTCCACCAGCACATCGAGGCCGACGTCTTTGGCGACCGAAGCCAGTTCGGCCATTTTCACGTCATCCAGCGCGGAGACGATCAACAGCACACAATCGGCGCCCAGGGCACGGGCTTCGACGATCTGGTACGGATCGATCATGAAGTCCTTGCGGATCACCGGCAGCGAGCACGCCGCGCGGGCCTGCTGCAGGTAGGCATCGGCGCCCTGGAAGTAGTCGATATCGGTCAGTACAGACAGGCAGGTCGCCCCGCCCTTCTCGTAGCTTTTGGCGATGTCGGCAGGAACGAAGTTCTCGCGGATCACGCCCTTGCTCGGCGACGCCTTCTTGATTTCGGCGATCACTGCCGGTTGTTTCTTCTTGGCCTGCGCCAGCAATGCCTGGGCAAAACCACGGGGTGCATCGGCCGCCTTGGCCAGACGTTCCAGCTCGCTCAGGCTCACACGAGCGCTACGCTCGGCGACTTCCTGAACCTTGCGGGCCAGAATGTTTTCCAGAACCGTCGGTACACTCATCCCTCATTCTCCACTTTGAATACCGCGGTAAAGGCACCCAACTCCTCGAGTTTTTCCCGAGCAAGACCGGTGTGCAGAGCGTCGTGGGCCAGCGCCACGCCCTCTTTCAGACTTGTCGCCAGGTCGGCGGCGTACAGCGCCGCACCGGCATTGAGCACGATCATTTCGGCAGCCTTCTGACCGTTCTCGGTCTTGCGCTTGCCCAGTGCATCGCGGATCAGCGCCAGCGACGCTTCCGGGCCTTCGACCGACAGACCGTGCAGGCTCTGGCTCTTCATGCCCAGATCTTCCGGCTCGACCCAATATTCGGTGATCTGATCGTCCTTCAGCTCGGCGACAAACGTCGGCGCCGCCAGACTGAACTCGTCCAGACCGTCCTTCGAATGCACCACCAGCACGTGCTTGCTGCCCAGACGTTGCAAGACTTCAGCCAACGGCCGGCACAGCGCCGGGGTGAACACGCCCACCACCTGATGTTTCACACCGGCCGGATTCGTAAGCGGGCCGAGCATGTTGAACAGGGTGCGCAGGCCGAGATCGCGACGCGGGCCGGCGGCGTACTTCATGGCTTTGTGGTGAGTCTGGGCAAACATGAAACCGATGCCGACGTTGTCGATGCAGCGCGCCACCTGAACCGGGGTCAGGTTGAGGTAGATGCCGGCGGCTTCCAGCAGATCGGCGCTGCCGCTCTTGCCCGACACCGCGCGGTTACCGTGTTTGGCCACGGTGCAGCCAGCCGCGGCAACCACGAAGGAAGACGCGGTCGACACATTGAAAATGTTCGCCCCGTCACCGCCGGTGCCGACCACATCGACCACGCGGTCGAGAGTCTGGAGTTCGACCTTGTCCGCCAGTTCGCGCATCACCGACACGGCGCCGACGATCTCGTCGATGCTTTCGCTCTTCATGCGCATGGCCATCATGAACGCGCCGATCTGCGCGTCCGTGCATTGGCCGGTCATGATTTCGCGCATCACGTCGCGCATTTCATCGGTGCTGAGGTCGAGGTGATCGACGATACGGCTCAGGGCTGTCTTGATATTCATGGAAAGTCCTTAGCGCGTGCCGCCGGTTTGTTTGAGGAAGTTGGCAAACAGTTCATGGCCCTGTTCGGTGAGGATCGATTCCGGGTGGAACTGTACGCCCTCGATGTTCAGGGTCTTGTGACGCAGGCCCATGATTTCGTCGACCGAACCGTCATCGTGCTGGGTCCACGCGGTCAGCTCCAGGCAATCGGGCAACGTTTCGTGTTTGACGATCAGGGAATGATAGCGGGTGACGGTCAGCGGACGGTTCAGACCGGCAAACACGCCCTTGTCCTCATGGAATACCGGGCTAGTCTTACCGTGCATCACCTGCCGGGCGCGGACGACATCGCCGCCAAAAGCCTGGCCGATGGACTGGTGACCGAGGCAGACGCCGAGGATCGGCAGTTTGCCGGCGAAATGCTTGATGGCTTCGATGGAGATACCGGCTTCGGTCGGTGTGCACGGGCCCGGGGATACGACGATGCGCTCAGGTTTGAGCGCTTCGATTTCGGCGATGGTCAGTTCGTCGTTGCGCACCACCTTGACCTCGGCACCCAGCTCGCCGAGGTATTGCACAACGTTGTAAGTAAAGGAGTCGTAGTTGTCGATCATCAGCAACATGGCGTTTCGAACCTCTTGAATTCTGACTTGAAGACAGCCTTCGGATGACTTGCCAGGGCGCTGCTCACTGTCGGACGCGCAGGTCGCATCGGCACAGCGGCATTTCAAACAGGCAAGGAAGGCAAAGCGATACAGATCCGGCGGGGCCGGCAGAAAAGATTCAGGCGCGCCAACGCCAGCGGGCGTGTGCCTTGATGACTTGATCCAGAAGTTTGCTGGTGATCAACACGGGGAAGGTCTCGTTCATACGTTTCGGCACAGTAACTTAGCTGGGCGGAGCGTGCAATATGGCCGGGGCCGTGGGGGATAAAACAATGGGAGGGTTGACGACCGATGGCAAAACGCCGGAAGTTTTTGGTACTGTCGTTTCGTTCACTACAACAATAAATAAACGGACTTGCTCATGATCAAACAGACGTTGTTTGTACCGCTCGCCGGATGCCTGCTCGCCATGGCCTGCGCCCAGGCGAACGCCGCACCCAATCCTTATTCGAATTTCGTGGTCTTCGGCGACAGCCTCAGCGATGCGGGGACCTTCACCGACAGCGGCGGCCCCGCCGGGTCGGGCAAACGCTTCACCAACCGCACGGGCCCGAACTATCAGGACGGCAGCGGTGAGTTCTACTCACTCAACGCCACCCAATTGCTCGGCGGCCGTCTCGGCTTCACCCCGGACCAGACCGCCGCCTCGTCTTCTACAGTACGCCCCGACCAAGGCTTGCCGGATGGCAACAACTGGGCTGTCGGCGGCTACCGTACCGACCAGATTCTCGACTCGATCACCAGCCAGTCCGCCACCGGCGAACGTACCCGCGCCGGTTATCTGCCGTCGAACGGCTTCCGTGCCGACCCGAATGCCCTGTATTACCTGACCGGGGGCGGCAACGACTTCCTGCAGGGCCGCGTCACCAGTCTTCCGCAGGCGAATGCCGCCGCCGATCGACTGGTCGACAGCGTACGCACGCTGCAAGGCGCCGGCGCCCGCTACATCATGGTCTGGCTGCTGCCGGACATCGGCCTGACTCCGGCCATCAATGGTTCGCCGCTGCAAGCCTTCACCTCGCAACTCAGCGCCCAGTTCAACACCGAACTGGTCAGCCAGTTGCAGAGCGTCAACGCCAACGTCATCCCGCTGAACGTCCCGGTTCTGCTCAAGGAGGCATTCGCCAATCCGGCGCAGTTCGGCCTGGCAACTGACCAGAATCTGGTCGGCACCTGCTTCAGCGGCAACAGCTGCACGGAGAACGCGCGGTACGGGATCAACAGCGCCACCCCGGATCCGACCAAGCTGATCTACAACGACGCCGTCCACCCGACCGAAGCCGGGCAGCGCCTGATTGCCGATTACGCCTACTCGCTGCTGGCCGCGCCATGGGAAGCGACCCTGTTGCCGCAAATGGCTCAAGGCACCTTGCGCTCGCATCAGGATGAACTGCGCAACCAGTGGCTGGCGGATTGGGAAAACTGGCAGGCCGTTGGCCAATGGCGGGCGATTGTCGCCGGCGGCGGCCAGCATCAGGACTTCGACAGCCAACGCAGCGGCGCCAGCGCCGACGGCAATGGTTACAACCTGAACATCGGCGGCAGCTACCGCCTCAACGACGCCTGGCGCGTGGGCGTAGCGGCCGGTTTCTACAATCAGAAGCTCGAGGCCGGCGACAACGACTCGGACTACAAGCTGAACACCTACCTCGGCACTGCGTTCGCCCAGTACCAGCAGAACCGCTGGTGGGGTGACGCCGCCGTGACCGCCGGGCATCTGGATTACGACAGCCTCAAGCGTAAATTCCAGCTGGGGGTCAACGAACGCGGCGAAAAAGGCGACACCGACGGCTATGTTCTGGCCTTCAGCGGACGCGTGGGTTACGACATTGCGCCAGAAGCGAGCAGCCCATGGCACCTGTCGCCGTTCGTCAGTGCCGACTTCGCCAAGGTTGAAGTCGACGGTTACTCGGAAAACGGCGCCGACTCCACCGCGCTGACGTTCGATGACCAGTCGCGTATCTCCCGGCGTCTCGGCCTCGGGATCCAGGGCAAGTACCAGATCACCTCGCAGACCCAGGTGTTCGGCGAACTGGCCCATGAGCGCGAGTACAACGATGACACCCAGAATGTGACGATGAACCTCAACAGCCTGCCGAACAACCGCTACACCCTGGCTGGCTATACCCCTCAGACCAACCTGAACCGCCTGAACCTGGGTGTGAGCCACAACCTCACCAAGGATCTGGCATTGCGCGCCAGCTACGACATTCGCAAGGATGACGACTTTACCCAGCAAGGGATCAACGTCGGCGTAGCGCTCGACTTCTGATTCGCAGGCCATAAAAAAACGCGGCGCCCTCACAGGCGCCGCGTTTTTTATGGCTGAGTCATCAATCACTCAGTCCGGGGTTTGCTCGGCCAGTGCAACAGCGCGGAACATGGCCCGACGCTTGTTGATGGTTTCTTCCCATTCCAGCGCCGGCACCGAGTCGGCGACGATGCCGCCACCGGCCTGCACGTGCAGCTCGCCGTTCTTGATCACGGCGGTACGGATCGCAATCGCGGTGTCCATGTTGCCGTTCCAGGCGAAGTAACCGACCGCGCCACCGTACACGCCACGCTTGACCGGCTCCAGCTCGTCGATGATTTCCATCGCACGGATCTTCGGCGCGCCGGACAGGGTGCCCGCCGGCAGGATCGCCCGCAATGCATCCATGGCGGTCAGACCGGCTTTCAACTGGCCGGTCACGTTGGAAACGATGTGCATCACGTTGGAATAACGCTCGATGACCATCTTCTCGGTGAGCTTCACCGAGCCGATTTCCGATACGCGCCCGGTGTCGTTGCGACCGAGGTCGATCAGCATCAGGTGCTCGGCGATTTCCTTGTCGTCGGACAGCAGGTCTTCTTCCAGCGCCACGTCCGCTTCTTCGGTGGCCCCGCGAGGGCGGGTGCCGGCAATCGGGCGTACGGTGATCAGATTGTCTTCGACCCGCACCAGCACTTCCGGCGAACTGCCGACGACGTGGAAATCGCCGAAGTTGAAGAAGTACATGTACGGCGTCGGGTTGAAGCAACGCAGTGCTCGGTACAGATCGATCGGTGCAGCCTTGAAGTCGATCGACATGCGCTGGGACGGCACGACCTGCATGCAGTCACCGGCGAGGATGTATTCCTTGATGGTGTCGACGGCTTTTTCGTAGTCGTCCTGGGTGAAACTGGAGCGGAACACCGGCTCGGCCGCCTGCTGCTTGCTGAAATCCAGGCCACGGCGCGGGGTGATCGGCTGACGCAGTTTTTCCAGCAGTTGCTGCAATTGCGCCTGGCCCTGCTCGTGGGCATCGGCCTGCGCCGGGTCGGCCAGCACGATCGCGTGCATCTTGCCGGCGAGGTTGTCGAACACCACCACCGCATCGGAGACCATCAGCAAAATGTCCGGCACGCCCAGCGGATCCGGGTTCGGGCATTTGCCGAGGCGCTTCTCTACATAACGCACGCAGTCGTAACCGAAATAACCGACCAGACCGCCGTTGAAGCGCGGCAGACCGGCAATGGTCGGCACGTTGTAGCGGGTCTTGAAGGTTTCGACGAAGGCGAGCGGGTCTTCGACGTCATGGCTTTCGGTCTCGACGCCATCGACGGTGATGCTGACGTGATGATCATGAACCCGCAGCACGGTGCGGCACGGCAGGCCGATGATCGAGTAACGGCCCCACTTCTCGCCGCCCTGCACCGATTCGAGCAGGTAGGAGTTGGGCTGGTCGGCCAGTTTCAGGTAGATCGACAGCGGCGTGTCGAAGTCGGCCAGGGTTTCGCAGGCCAGCGGGATGCGGTTGTAGCCGTCAGCGGCCAGACGCAGGAATTCTTCGCGGATCATAGGGTGCCTCGTGGTGTGAGGGGCAAATCAGTCAGGTGTGCAAACGCGCCGGCAGGCCGGCCAGGAACAAGTCAGGCGCGCCAACGCCAGCGGGCCAGGGCCTTGATGACTTTCATCCAGAGTTTGCGGGTGACCACCACGATGGCGTTTCCAGAAGGGGATTGAGAAGCGTCGGGCAACGTTATCTCAGCGGCCGTATCCAGGCAACCGGGAATTAGCTTGCGCAGATCGTCTATCACCAGCGCCGGGGATTCCTCGGCAATCGGTCGGCCATGGTTGTAGCCATAACTCAGCGCAACACATTTGACCCCCGCCGCTTTCGCGGCCAGCACGTCGCTGCGCGAATCGCCGACGAACAGCGATTGCGAGGCCGGAATGCCGGACATCTTCATGACGAAGAACAGAGCCGCCGGATCGGGCTTCTTCTGCGGCAGGGTATCGCCGCCGATGATCCACTTGAAGTAGCGGCCGATCTTCATCTGATCCAGCAGCGGCGCGACGAAGCGCTCCGGCTTGTTGGTGATCAGCGCCATGGCCACGCCTTGCTTGTGCAGCCATTTCAGAGTGTCGCGCACGCCGGGATAGACCACGGTCAGCTCATGGCTGGCGCCGTAGGCTTCCATGAAAACCTCCAGCGCATGCTCGGCTTCGACGTCATCCACGGCGGAATGATCGATGCCGCCGGCCAACGCGCGGCGCACCAGCACCGGCGCACCGTTGCCGACCCATTCGCGCACCGACTCGATACCGGCAGGCTTGCGCCCGAGGGAGAGCAGCATGTTATCCACAGCCGCCGCCAGGTCGGGTACCGAGTCGATCAGCGTGCCATCCAGATCGAACATCACCAACCGCGGCAGTTGCCCCGGGAACAGCTGCTCAAAACCACTCATGGGCGAGCCAGCGCCAGTTCGGAACGCATCTTGTCGATGACTTCCTGATAGTTCGGCGCATTGAAGATCGCCGAGCCGGCCACGAAGGTGTCGGCGCCGGCGGCAGCGATTTCGCGGATGTTGTTGACGTTGACGCCGCCGTCGATTTCCAGGCGGATGTCACGGCCCGAGGCATCGATGATCGCGCGCGCTTCGCGCAGCTTGTCGAGAGTGCCAGGGATGAACTTCTGCCCGCCGAAGCCCGGGTTGACGCTCATCAGCAAGACCATGTCGACCTTGTCGATCACGTACTTGAGCACGTCCAGCGGGGTCGCCGGGTTGAACACCAGGCCGGATTTGCAGCCGCCTTCACGGATCAGTTGCAGCGAACGATCGACGTGCAGCGTGGCTTCCGGGTGGAAGGTGATGTAGGTGGCGCCGGCTTCAATGAAGTCGCCGACGATGCGATCCACCGGGCTGACCATCAGGTGCGCGTCGATCGGCGCGGTCACGCCGTACTTGCGCAGCGCGGCGCAGACCATCGGGCCGATGGTCAGGTTCGGTACGTAGTGGTTGTCCATGACATCGAAGTGGACGAAGTCGGCACCGGCGGCCAGAACGTTGTCCACTTCCTCGCCCAGGCGGGCGAAGTCGGCGGAGAGAATCGACGGAGCAATAACGAAGGGCTGCATGACGCACCTTTTCTGAGCTAAATCACGATGGCGCGCATTGTATACCTCAAGTTTCCGCGCGCGCACCGTGACCGCGATGATTGGGTTGTGCCATGACCGATGACCGGCGGATTCTCAGTACGCCGCCCGGTAGATCTTCTCGATGTCGGCGGCGCTGAGCTTGCGGGGGTTGTTGCGCATCAGGCGCTCGATTCCCACGGCCTCTACCGCCATGGCCGGGATCGCCTCTTCGGGCACGCCGAAACTGCGCAAGCCCAGCGGGATTTCCACCGCCGCACACAGTTCGGTCATCGCCGCGACGGCGCAGTCGGCGGCTTCATTGAGACTCAGATGAGCGGTCTTCACCCCCATGGCTTCAGCAATATCCTGCATCCGTTCGACGCAGGCCATCTTGTTCCAGGTCATGACATACGGCAGCAGCAACGCATTGCTGACGCCGTGCGCAATGTTGAAGCGCCCGCCCAGCGGATACGCCAGCGCATGCACCGCGCCGACCCCGGCATTGCCGAACGCCATGCCGGCCATCAGGCTGGCGGTGGCCATGTCTTCCCGGGCCTGCAGGTTGGACGGGTTGGCGTAGGCCTTGGGCAATGACCGGGCGATCAACTTGATCGCGCCGATAGCCAGCGAATCGGTGATCGGCGAGGCATTCAGCGACAGATAGGACTCGATGGCATGCACCAGCGCATCGACGCCACTGGCGGCGGTGACACTGCGCGGGCAGGTCAGGGTCATCTGCGGGCTGACCAGCGCCACGTCCGGCAACAGGTAGTCGCTGACGATGCCTTTCTTCAGTTGGGCGACCTTGTCCGAGAGGATGGCGACATTGGTCACTTCGGAACCGGTGCCGGCGGTAGTCGGGATGGCGATCAGCGGCGGGCCTTTGCGCGGAACCTGATCGACGCCGAACAGATCCTCCAGCGCACCGTGATAACCGGCATACGCCGCGACGCTCTTGGCGATGTCGATCGCACTGCCGCCACCAAGACCGATCAAGCCGTCATGCCCGCCCTCTCGGTAGACACGCATGCAATCTTCGACGATGGCGATTTCCGGATCGGGCAGCACGCGGTCGAAGATTTCGTACTCGCGCTCGCCAATCTGCGCCAGCGCCAGCTCCACCGTGCCGGACTTGACCAGCGCGGCATCGGTGACGATCAGCGGGTTGTCGATGTCCAGCCGCGTGAGTTCGGCCGCGAGTTGCTCGATGGCCCCGGCGCCGGTGATCAGTTTGTGAGCAATCTTGAACGAGGAAAGACTCATCGTGCGCAGCCTCTTATAGATGTGGGAGCTGAGCACAAGCGTAGCTGGGGAATTCGGGTTGTCTGTCATTCAGCGCATGAATGGCAGACAACCCGGATCGTGCAGTCGTCAGACCTGAGCAGTACGCAGCTTCTCACTCCGCCCACGCAACCATTCCAGCGTCAGCAACAGAATCACCGAGAAGGCAATCAGCAGAGTCGCCGCCGCCGCAATCGTCGGACTCAGGTTCTCGCGAATCCCGCTGAACATCTGCCGTGGCAACGTCGCCTGCTCAGGCCCGGCGAGGAACAGCGTCACCACCACTTCATCGAACGACGTCGCAAAGGCAAACAGCGCACCGGAAATCACCCCCGGCGCAATCAGCGGCAAGGTCACCCGGCGGAACGTCACCAGCGGTGAGGCGCCAAGACTGGCCGCCGCCCGCACCAGGTTATGGTTGAAGCCCTGCAACGTCGCCGACACCGTGATGATCACGAACGGCACACCGAGCACCGCGTGCACCACGATCAGCGAGAAGAAACTGTTGCCCAGGCCCAGCGGCGCGAAGAACAGGTAACTGGCCACGCCGATGATCACCACCGGCACCACCATCGGCGAAATCACCAGCGCCATCACCAGCGGCTTGCCGGGGAAGTCACCACGGGTCAGGCCGATGGCAGCGAGCGTGCCGAACACCATTGCCAGCACGGTCGCGGCCGGGGCGACGATGATGCTGTTCTTCAGCGAGCGCATCCATTCCGCCGAGGCGAAGAAGTCCTGATACCAGTGCAGCGAAAAGCCCTGCAGCGGGTACACCAGAAAACTGCCCGAGTTGAACGACAGCGGCACGATCACCAGCACCGGCAGGATCAGGAACAGCAGGATCAAGCCGCAGAGGATCCGCAAGCTGTAGAACCACACCCGCTCGACGGGCGACATATAAGGACTCAGCATTTCAAATTCCCCTTAGCTCAGGCGCAGGCGACTGGCGCCCACCAACCAGCTGTAGATCAGATAAAGCACCACGGTCGCCAGCAGCAACAGCCCGCCGAGTGCAGTGGCCATGCCCCAGTTGATGCTGGTGTTGGTGTAGAACGCGACGAAGTAGCTGACCATCTGATCATTCGGGCTGCCGAGCAGCGCCGGGGTGATGTAGTAGCCGATGGCGAGGATGAACACCAACAGGCAACCGGCGCCGACACCGGCGTAGGTCTGCGGGAAGTACACCCGCCAGAAACTGGCGAACGGATGGCAGCCCAGCGAGATCGCGGCGCGCATGTAGGTCGGCGAGATGCCTTTCATCACGCTGTAGATCGGCAGGATCATGAACGGCAGCAGGATGTGCACCATCGAGATGTAGACCCCGGTGCGGTTGAACACCAGCTCCAGCGGTTTATCGATGATGCCCATCGCCATCAGCGCGCTGTTGATCAATCCGCCGGATTGCAGCAACACGATCCACGCGGCGACTCGCACCAGAATCGAGGTCCAGAACGGCAGCAGCACCAGAATCATCAGCAGGTTGCTTTGACGCGACGGCAGGTTGGCCAGCAGGTACGCCAGCGGATAGGCCAGCACCAGGCAGATCACGGTGATGATCAGGCCCATCCAGAAAGTCCGGGCGAAGATGTCGAGGTAGATCGCCTGATCCGGGGTGGCCGGGGCAATTTCGCCGAGGTCGTCGATGCGGTGATCCACCGCCGCCAACAGATAGAACGGGGTGATGCTGCTGGTGTTGCGCTTCACCGCTTGCCAGTAGGCCGGATCGCCCCAACGCTCGTCGAGGCCCTCCAGCGCTTCTTTATAAGAGGCCGGTTCGCTGGCGAATGGCAGCGAACGGGCGGTTTTGGTCAGCAGGCTGCGATAGCCGGCCAACTCCATGTTCAATCGCTTGGACAGATCGCCCAGAGTCTGATTTTTGCGCGCTTCGGCGAGGTCTTCGCTGGCGGCTTTATAAACCGGTTCTGCGGGCAGGCCTCGGCCGTCCCACGCAGCAATCGCGGTCACGGTGCGCGGCATGCCGCCGACCACTTCCGGGTTGCCGACGCTTTTATAGAGCAGCGCCACGATCGGCACCAGGAACACCAGCAACAGAAACAGCACCAGCGGCGCGATCAGCGCCTGGGCCTTCCAGCGGTTGACCCGCTCGGCGTGCTTGAGCCGCTGCTTCAAGGTGGGGCTGTTGCCCTCGTTCAGGGGAACGGCGATGGCCATGACGTACTCCGCAAATCTTTGATCGTTACAGAGGTGGGAAACCGTCTCTGTTGTGTTGGAACACCGCAACCTGTGGGAGCGAGCTTGCTCGCGAATGCGGTCGTTCAATCAACGAAGATGTTGAATGGGTTGGCCTCATCGCGAGCAAGCTCGCTCCCACAAGGGTGAGGCGAGCCCGCCCTTGCAGGGTCGTGCGCTTACTTCGCAGCCCAGGAATTGAAGCGCTGCTCCAGTTGCTCGCCGTTGTCAGCCCAGAAGCTGACGTCGATCTGCACCTGGTTGGCGATGTTTTCCGGGGTGGTCGGCATGTCTTTCAGGATCGCCTTGTCCAGCAATGGCACTGCCTGGGAGTTGGCCGGGCCGTAGGCGATGTTTTCCGAGTAGGTCTTCTGCTGTTGTGGCTGCACCGAGAACGCGATGAATTTCTTCGCCGCTTCGGCACGCTTGGCGTCAAGACCTTTCGGGATGGCCCAGGCGTCGAAGTCGTAGATACCGCCGTTCCACACCACTTTCAGGTTGGATTCTTTCTGCACGGCAGCAATACGACCGTTGTAGGCCGAGCTCATGACCACGTCACCGGAAGCGAGGTATTGCGGTGGCTGGGCGCCGGCTTCCCACCACTGGATGTTCGGTTTCAGCTCATCCAGTTTCTTGAACGCGCGGTCCTGGCCGTTCTTGCTGGCCAGTTCCTTGTAGACGTCTTTCGGCGCAACGCCATCGGCCATCAGTGCGAATTCGAGGGTGTACTTGGCGCCTTTGCGCAGGCCGCGCTTGCCCGGGAATTTTTTGGTGTCCCAGAAATCCGCCCAACTGGTCGGTGCGGTTTTCAGCTTGTCGGCGTTGTAGGCCAGCACGGTCGACCACACGAAGAAACCCACGCCGCATGGCTGGATCGCGCCTTTGACGTAGTCTTCGGTCTTGCCGAACAGCGCAGGATCCAGTTGTTCGAACATGTCTTCGTCGCAGCCACGGGACAGTTCCGGCGATTCAACCTCTACCAGATCCCAGGACACGCTCTTGGTGTCGACCATGGCTTTGACCTTGGCCATCTCACCGTTGTATTCGCCGGCGACGATCTTGCCGTTACCCGCCGCTTCCCACGGTGCGTAGAAGGCTTTGACTTGCGCCGCCTTGTTCGCCCCGCCAAACGACACCACGGTCAGATCCGGCCCAGCGGCCATTGCGCTTGCCGCACCCATCAGGCCCAGGGTCAGGGCTGTGAACTTCAGGGATCTCAACATTTATTGTTCTCTCCACGTGCAGGGTTGGTGTTGGTATTGCCGGGGCGATCAATGCGCCTCTAGAAGTGGGTCGAGTGCGCGAACGTGCTCGACCTGCCAGCCAAGCGGAACCACGTCGCCGACCGCGAGCGCTGGATCGAGCTCGGCAATCGGTTGTTTCACGAAGAAGTCAGTCTTGCCGCAGACTTCCAGGCGCACCCGGACGTGGTCGCCCAGATAGATGAATTCGGCCACCCGCCCGGAGAAGCGGTTGACGCATTGGTCGCTCGAACCGTTGAGGCTGACGCGCTCCGGACGGATCGACAGAGTGACCGGCTCGCCGGTCTGGCCGATGTTGACCGCCAGCGCCTCGACCTTTTCCCCACGCCCCAGCTCGACCACGCAGCGCTCGCCGTTCTGGCTGAGCAGGCGACCGTTGAGGCGGTTGTTCTCGCCGATGAAGTTGGCGACGAAGGTGTTTTTCGGTTCTTCGTAAAGGGTGCGCGGTGGCGCGATCTGCTGGATCTCGCCCTGGTGGAATACGGCGACGCGATCGGACATGGTCAGGGCTTCGCCCTGGTCGTGAGTCACGTAGACCACGGTCACGCCGAGACGCTGGTGCAGGTGTTTGATTTCCATCTGCATGTGTTCGCGCAGTTGTTTGTCGAGGGCGCCGAGGGGTTCGTCCATCAACACCAGTTGCGGCTCGAACACCAGCGCGCGGGCCAAGGCCACACGTTGTTGCTGGCCGCCGGACAGTTGCGCGGGATAACGCGATGCGAACGCGTCGAGCTGGACCATGCTCAGGACTTTCTTGACCTTGTCGCTGACATCGCTCTTGTTCAGGCCACGCACGGTCAGCGGAAACGCGAGGTTTTCGGCAACGGTCATGTGCGGGAACAGCGCGTAGTTCTGGAACACCATGCCGATGTCTCGCTTGTGCGGCGGCACGTTGTTGATCGCCCGACCGGCCAGGAGGATTTCACCGGCGGTCGGGGTTTCGAAACCGGCGAGCATCATCAGGCTGGTGGTCTTGCCCGAGCCGGACGGCCCGAGCAAGGTGAGGAATTCGCCCTTGCGGATTTCCAGGTTGAGGTCTTTGACGATCAGGTTCTCGCCGTCGTAGCTCTTCTGCACTCCACGAAAGCTGACCAGCACATCGCTGGCCCCTGTGTTTGATTCGACCTGGCTCATACCCACACCTTTGTTATTGATGACTGCTGTGGGATTAAGCCTAGTGGCTGCTCGCAGTCACGCAAATCGGGGCGCAGGAGAGAATCGCCTCAGCCGGATGGAAGGCCGAGGGTAGGGATTGCCCTACAAGGATGGCGCGTTTGGACACGTCAGGCGCAAGCGCTGAAGTTCCAGCCGCAGGAACCGGCAAAAGCGCCTGTCGTTATTGGATATGGGCGTTAGAGGAGCTTGTGTTCCATCGCATACTTCACCAGTTCGGCGAGTGACGTGATGTTGAGTTTCTGCATCAGCCGCGCCTTGTGGGTGCTGATGGTCTTGCTGCTCAGGGCCAGTTGCTGGGCGATGTCGTTGACGTTGGCGCCCTGGGCCAGGCGCTCGAACACGGAAAACTCACGCTCCGACAACAACGAATGCAGCGGTCGCGTATCGGTCAAGCCGACCTCGAAGACCATCCGGTCGGCCAGTTCCGGATCGATGTAGCGCCCGCCCGCTGCGACCTTACGGATTGCCGTCAGCAGCAGCGCCGGATCGCTGTCCTTGGTTGCATACCCGGCGGCGCCGACCTTCAGCGCCCGGGCGGCCATCTGCGCTTCGTCGTGCATCGACAGCACCAGAATCGCCGGCGGATGGTTCAGCGCGCGGATCCGGGGAATCGCTTCGAGCCCGTTGACGCCGGGCATCGAGATATCCAGCAGCACCACTTCGCAGGGCACGTTGCGCAGGGTTTCCAGCAACTGCTCGCCATTGCTCGCCTCCCCCACCACTTGCAGATCCTTGGCCAGGCCGATCAATTGCTTGATGCCTTCGCGAACGATGGTGTGGTCTTCGGCTACCAGTACACGGATCAATTTTCTTCTCCAGATTCAGGCAAACACAAATCCCTGTGGGAGCGGGCTTGCCCGCGAAGGCGTCAGTCCAGACACCGCAAAATCATCAGACCTCATCCACCGGCACCCACACCACCAGACGAGTGCCATCCCCCGGCTCACTTTCAAGCACCAACCGCCCGCCCATGATCAACACCCGCTCGCGCATACCCACCAGTCCGAAGGATGTCGGCCTGCCGGCAGCGGCGACAAATCCTACGCCATCATCGCTGACCGTCAGACACAATTCGTCGCCTTCCTGCGCCAGCGTCAGTTCTACAGTATGCGCCTGGGCATGGCGCATGACGTTGGTCAGCGCCTCCTGAAGAATGCGGAACAGGCCGATGGCCTTGGCGTCGCTGAGCGGTGCAAGGTTGTCCGGCACCTGCACCAGACACGGAATCTGCGTGCGCGCCTCGAACCGCCGCGCCTGCCACTCGATGGCCGAGGCGATCCCGGCATCGAGGATCGGCGGGCGCAATGCCGTCGCCACATCGCGCACCAGCTGGAACAACTGGGCGATCAGGCGCTTCATGCTGTTCAGCCGTTCGTTCAGACCCGGGTCGAGTTGCGCGTAGGCCAGTTCGCACATCGACGTCTCCAGTTTCAGCACCGTCAGCATCTGCCCCAGCTCATCGTGAACCTCGCGGGCAATGCGCGCCTTTTCCTCTTCGCGCACGCTTTCCAGATGCGCCGACAGTTCGCGCAGTTGTTCGCGGGAGGCCGCCAGCTCCAGTTCGATGCGTTTGCTTTCGGTGATGTCCCAGACGATACCGTCCCAGACATAGGCACCACCCTCCAGTTGACGAGTGATGGCCTTGATTTCGGCCCAGCGCTGTTCGCCTTGGCGCGTAAGAATCCGGCCCTGCCACGACCAGTCGCTGTCGGTGTCCAGCGCCTGATCCTGGGTCTGGTGATAAGCGGCCCGGTCATCCGGATGCACCAGGCTGCGCAGGCCCATGTCGCGGTGGGCGATGGCGGCCGGCGCGTAGCCGACCAGACTTTCGCTGCCCTCACTGATGTAGGCGAAGTCAATCTGCCCGGTGACCGGTGCGCGCTCAAGACGAAACACCAGCCCCGGCACATTGGCCGCGATGCCTTGCAGCCGCGCCTCGCTTTCCTGCAACGCAGCCAGGGCACGACGGCGTTCGGTGACATCGGTGAGGTAAACCACCAGATACTCGCCATCACGAAAACGCAGGAAGCTCAGCGACACGTCCGCCGGAAGCACGCTGCCATCGGCGCGCACACAGTTGGTTTCAAAACTCAGCGGCCCTTCTTCGCTGGCCCGGGCGCGTTTCCACAGGTTGAGCCAGCGATCCATGTGCAGGCCCGGTTCGAAGTCGATCAACGGCCGGTCGATGATGGCGCCCTGTGGATAACCGAGCATGTTTTCTGCCGCGCGATTGGCGTAGCGCACATGGCTGTCCCAATTGACCCAGAGAATGCCGACGGTGCTCTGATCGATGGAAAACTGGGTAAGGCGCAAGGCCTCTTCGCTGGCAGCACGCAGGGCGATGTCTTCGCGCGCGTCGAACAGGCGTTGCTCAAGGCTGCGTTGCTGACGGCGTTGCCAGAACACAATCGCCACGCAACTGAGCAGCAACACCGCGAACAACAGACTCAGGTTCTGCCAGAAGCCCGGCGATTCGGAAAGCCGTGGGTACTTGGGTTGCAGCCATTGCGCATGCAGGCGTTCCAGATCCTTGGCCGGAATTGCACGCAAGGCACTCTCGACGATCCCGGCCAGCTCCGGCCAGTCGCGGCGGCTGCCGATGCGCAGCAGTTGCGGCAAACCGATGTCACCGACCACCACCAGCCCGGCGAACTCCGGCTCCGCCGACAGCCGACCGAGCTGCGCCTCATCGACCACCGCGTAGGACGCCTGCTGACTCAGCAACAGTTGCAGCGCCTGACGCTCCATTGGTACGCCTTGCAGATTCAGGTGGGGATAGTTGCCGCGCAGGTAATCGGCGGTGACGCCGGGCATGCGCACGGCGACGCGGGTCTGGCTGTCGAGCTTTTCCAGCTCCACGGTCGCGCTGCTTTTCTGGTCGCTGACTACCAGTTGCGGCACGCGCATGTACGGGTCGGAAAACTGCCACAGACGCAGCCCGCCCGGGGTCTGGGTCAGGCCCGGAGCGATGTCGATTTCGCCGTCCCGGGCAGCGGCCTCGAGTTGGGCCAGATCCTGAAAATTGCGCCAGCTCAGCTCGACATTCAGCGTCCTGGACAATGCCTTCATCACCTCGACGTTGGCGCCCGACAGCCGCTGCAAGCGCCGGTCGTATTGCGCGTACGGCGCCTGCAACACCAGACCGACGCGCAATTCGTTGTGCTGTGCGAGCCACTGTTGCTCGCTCGCCGACAACCGCGCGAGATGACTCGGGGGCGCAGGCGCCGCCCAACCCATCAAGGGAAACGCCAGACAGCCGATAACCCACAGGCAGCAAAAACGCATCATTGAAGTCTCATACACTGACAAATTCTGACCAACCCATTAGGCTGCCGGGATAACTTCTGGCCTGGAATAACCGATGCCCCCTGTCTATCGCCTGGCAATGCCAGCATTGTGCCTGTCGCTGATCCTGCCTTGTGCGTTTTCCGTCGAAGCCGCGGATCCAACGCCCGCCCCCGCCGCAGAAAAAGCCGCCGAAGAAAAACCGGTCGAACGCCAGCCACTGCTTGAGCGTAGTCAGGAAGAAGCCGCGGCACTCGAACGCAAGGTTCCGGCCCAGGAACAACAGCAACTGCAAGCGGGCAGCGACACCTTCCTCGCCCTGTGGAAACCGGCCAACACCGCCGAACCCAAAGGCGCGGTGATCCTCATTCCCGGTGCTGGCGAAACCGCCGACTGGCCTCAGGCGATCGGCCCATTGCGCCGCAAGTTGCCGGACGTCGAGTGGAGCAGCCTGAGTATCACCCTGCCCGATCTGCAAAGCGATGCCATCGCACCGCGCGTGGTCGAAGCACCCGCCGCGCCGAAAACCGTCGACCCGGGCAGCAAGGATTCGACCACCGCCGAGCCGATCGAACAAGCCGCCGGTGGCGAAGCCGATGTGGCCGACAAGGTCGTTGCTGAATCCACCGAGGAACAGTCCAAGGCCGACGCCGAGCGAATCTTCGCCCGCATCGACGCAGCACTGGCCTACGCCGAACAACAGAGCGCGCGCAGCATCGTCGTCCTCGGTCATGGAACTGGCGCCTACTGGGCCGCGCGATACCTGAGCGAGAGACAAAGCTCGCAGGTCGAGAAGCTGCTGCTGGTGGCCGCACAGACCCCGGCCAAGGCCAAGCCGGAACTGGTGGAACTGACGCCGACCCTGAAGCTGCCGACAGCGGATATTTTCTATATGGATAAACCGCTGGACCGCAACGCGGCACTGGAGCGCCTGCAGGCGAGCAAGCGACTGAAGACGTCCGCGTTCAGTCAGGTCGCACTCAAGGCCCTGCCGGACAACAAGGCCGAACAGGAGCAATTGTTCCGCCGGGTGCGTGGCTGGTTGAATCCGCAAAGCCCGGACTAAAAAAACCGGACTGTCAAAACGCAGACAAAAAAAATCGCAGCCCGACGCTGCGATTTTTTTATGCCTAGCGAAAATCCCGCCGTTCGCGAATCAACGTGTAGGCATTGTGCAGTTCGCGGGTTCTCTCGGTGGCCTCGCGCACCTGCGCCGGCGTGGCACCTGTCCCGGCCACCTTGTCCGGGTGATGCCGGCTGAGCAGACGTCGATAGGCGCGCTTGATCTGCGCCGGTTCACTGGTGGCCGATACGCCGAGCAGGCGCATCGCCTCCTGATAGCTCACCGCCGCGCTGACGATCGGACGCTTGTGCGGCTCGTAGTCCGCCGCCAGCGCCTGGATCTGGTGCGTCGTCCAGCCCAGCCACTTGCCCCACTGCGCCAGCAATTCACGCTCACTGACGCCGGCCCGGCCATCGGCCCAGACCATTCGCCAGCAGGCGCGCAACACGCCTTCGGCCGCGTGGGGTTGAGCACTCAACCGGCGCAGATAACCACGCAGATTGTCGCTCCCGGACTTGCCGCGGTTGAACGCGGCAATCGCCCGGCGCTGTGCCGGCTCGCTCATTTCCAGCGAACGCATCTCCTGACGCGCCTGCTGGATGTGACCGTCCGTGACCCGCCCGTCGCTCTTGGCCAGACGCCCGAGCAACACGAACAACAATTCATCGTTGCGCAGCATCGGCCGCCCGCCGAGTTTTTCCCGCAAATGCCCCCAGCTCTGCAAATGCAGGCGCCGATCCAGCGCCTGTCCCAACAAAGCACCAAGCATGGCCCCCGGAATGCTGGCGATAGCAAAACCCGCTCCGGCTCCAATCAGAGTCCCTGGCCACAACATATCAGCGACTCGCTTCTATCAAGGCTTCAGCTTCGGCCAGACGCTCGTGCGTACCGACATCGACCCAGTGGCCTTTCAGCCGCTCGCCGGTCACCTGCCCGTCCGCCATGGCTTTTCGCAACAGCGGCGCCAGTTTGAAGGCACCGTCGCTGCAGCCGTCGAACAACTGCGGGTGCAGTACGGCGATGCCGCTGTAGGTCAGGGTCGCCGCATCGGCCTGGCCATCACGCACCTCGCCGTCGGTCAGGGTGAAATCCCCTGTCGGGTGATGCGCCGGGTTATCCGCCAGCACCAGATGTGCCAGGCCGTTGATCGGCTGATGCAGCACGCTGAAGTCGTAATCGGTCCAGATGTCACCGTTGACTACTAGAAACGCGTCGTCGCCCAACAGCGGCAAGGCGCGGAAAATTCCGCCGCCGGTTTCCAGTGGTTCACCTTCAGGCGAATACTGGATCGACACGCCGAATTGCGAACCATCGCCCAGATGATCTTCGATTTGCTGTCCGAGCCAGGCATGGTTGATCACGATCTCGTTGAAGCCGGCTGCGGCCAGGGCACGCAGGTGATATTCAATCAGCGGCACGCCGCCAGCTCGCACCAGCGGTTTGGGGGTGGTCAGGGTCAGCGGGCGCATGCGCTCGCCTTTACCCGCCGCAAGAATCATTGCCTTCATGCCGTCACTCCGCCACGCAGGCTGGCGAGAAGTGCCTGCAGATCCGCCAGCTCGGGACGGCGCGCGATGACCGCTTCTATATAAGAGAAGAAACGCGGCACATCCGCGAGGTAACGCGGTTTGCCATCGCGGTGGCAGATGCGGGCGAAGATGCCGATGACTTTCAGGTGGCGCTGCACGCCCATCAGGTCGCTGGCGCGCAGGAACTCTTCGAAGTCCGGCTGCACCGGGATGTTCAGCGCCGACGCCTGCTGCCAGTAGCTTTCCAGCCAGCCGCGCACACGTTCTTCAGGCCAGCTGAGGAAGGCGTCCTTGAACAGGCAGGTCACGTCGTAGGTCACCGGGCCGTACACGGCGTCCTGGAAATCCAGCACGCCGGGATTCGGCTCGCTGAGCATCAGGTTGCGCGGCATGTAGTCGCGGTGCACCAATACTTTCGGCTGGGCCAGGGCGCTGTCGATCAGCAGCTCGCTGACCTTTTGCCACTGCTGCTGTTGGGTTGCATCGAACTCGACGCCCAGCTCGCGTTTCACGTACCACTCGGGGAACAGCTCCAGCTCGCGGCGCAACAACGCGACGTCATAGCTCGGCAGCGGCGCCACCATCGGCAGCTGTTGAAAAGCCAGCAGCGCTTGCAGGGCATCGCTGAACAACAGTTCGGCATTTTCGCTGTCGATCACGTCCAGATAGGTCTTGTTGCCCAGGTCATTGAGCAAAAGAAACCCGCGTTCGAGGTCTTCCGCATAAATTTTCGGCACGTTGATGCCGGATTTCGCCAGCAAAAAGGCGATATCCACGAACGGTTTGCAGTTTTCCTGAGGCGGCGGCGCATCCATCACGACGAAGCTGCGACCCGCGCCTTCCCAACGGAAATACCGGCGGAAACTCGCGTCGCTGCTGGCCGCGGTCAACGTGGCCGGGGGTACGGCTCCCCAGCCCTGATCTGCAAAAAGGGTTGCCAACTGTTCATCGAGCCAAACTTTCAGGTGTTGCAAGCGTACATCTTGATCAGGCATTGCAAGGGTCTCCGACGGCGCTAGCCGTCAAGCGGGTCATGCTTTATTATCCAGCATCTTTTTCAGACCATCGAGAGGCGTGCGGCCCACACCGCGGGCAGATGGCACGCAGGAAGCCCGGACTAATAAGATGGCATTGAAATCCCCCGCGTTTCGTAAAAAATTTCCGTTGTTGGTAACCGGCAGTCTGCTGGCTATGCAACCTCTGGCCAGTTCATTCGTTGTTGCCGCCGAGCAGTATGACTGCGCCGTCTCGGCAACGGGAGGCTGGGCCTGCTCGCCGAAAACGCCGGCCGCTGCCCTGCCGCCGCGTCCAGTGCATGACGGCAGTGCCGTCAGTGCCGCTGGCGAAGCCCCGGCCGAGAGCGGCTCCACCGCGGAGTCCGGGCCCAAGCCGGTACTGGTTACCGAGTCCAAGGGCCGTGGCCTGAAATCCCGTAGCGAAGACTACAGTCACCTCGACTGGGTTCCGCGCGAGAAGCTCACCGCCGCCCAATTGGCCGAGACCGGTCCTTACTGCTCTGGTTCCTATATCGAACCGATTCGTCCTGGCATGAATGACAAGACGAATAAAAGTGACGCCCCGACCTTCATCGGCGCCAAGGCGTCGCGTTATCAGCAGGATTCGCAGGTCGCGAGTCTGGCCGGTGACGTGGTCATGCGTCAGGGCAGCATGCAGGTCGAAGCCGACGAGGCCAACCTGTATCAGGCCGAAAGCCGTGGCGAACTGGCGGGCAACGTGCGTATCCGCGACAACGGCGCGCTGATCGTCGGCGACCATGCCGATGTGCAGCTGGACACCGGTGAAGCCAAGGTCGACAACGCCGAATACGTGATGCACAAGTCGCGTATCCGCGGTAACGCGCTGTACGCCAAGCGTGCCGAAAACGCGATCATCCGTCTGAAGGACGGCACGTACACCACGTGCGAACCGAACAGCAACGCCTGGCAGCTCAAGGGCAACAACATTACCCTGAACCCTGCCACCGGCTTCGGTACCGCGACCAACGTGACGCTGCGGGTCAAGGACATTCCGGTTCTGTACACCCCGTACATCTATTTCCCGATCGACGACCGTCGTCAGTCGGGCTTCCTGCCGCCGACCATCGGCACCGGCAGCGACACCGGCTTCATGCTGGTAACCCCGTATTACTTCAACCTGGCGCCGAACTATGACGCCACGTTGTACCCGCGTTACATGAGCAAACGCGGCATGCTGGTGGAAGGCGAGTTCCGTTACCTGACCAAGTCGAGCGAAGGTCAGTTCGGCGCGGCGTACCTCAACGACGAGGACGACGAGCGCAAGGGCCAGACCGACTACGACAAGACTCGCTACATGTACAACTGGCAACACAAGGGTGGTCTCGACTCCCGCGTGCTTACCCAGGTGGATTACACCAAGATCAGCGATCCTTATTACTTCCAGGATCTGCAGACCGACCAGATCGGCGTGAAAAGTGCCGACTACGTGAACCAGCAGGGCTCGGTCACCTATCGTGGCGACAGTTACACCGCCCGCTTGAATGCCCAGGCATATCAACTGGCAACCGTATCGAACATCACACCGTATGACCGCTTGCCGCAGATCACCTTCAATGGTCAGCTGCCATATCACCCGGAAGGCCTGGATTTCGATTACGAGACCGAGATCGTTCGGTTCGATCGCGATCTGAAAAGTGGCGACTTCACGAACGAAGACGGCACGACCGAGACCCGACTCGACAACAACGTGTTCGGCCTCGCTCGCGCCAATGGCGACCGTCTGAATCTGAAGCCAGGCGTCAGCCTGCCAATGAACTGGACCTATGGTTTCCTGAAACCATCGTTGAAGTACCAGTACACCCAGTATCAACTGGACCTGGACAGCAAAGGCAAGTCGGATATCGCCGCGTTGTCGCCGGAGAACCAGAAACTCTTCGGCAAGTTCGACAGCAACCAGAATCGCGGCGTACCTATCGCCAGCATTGACGGTGGCCTGTACTTCGACCGCAACACATCCTTCTTTGGCAAGAACTACCGCCAGACTCTGGAACCGCGCTTGTTCTACCTCTACGTACCTGAGGTGGACCAGGAAGACATTCCGGTATTCGACACCAGCGAGTACACCTTCAACTACGCGTCGCTGTTCCGTGACAACCGCTTCTCCGGTTCCGACCGTGTCGGCGACGAGAACAAGCTGTCGCTGGGCGTGACCAGTCGCTGGATCGAAGACGACGGTTTCGAACGTCAACGCATCAGTGTCGGCCAGGCGCTGTACTTCAAGGATCGCAAGGTTCAACTTCCGGGTATCGCGTTCAACGATCGCGACGACGCCAAGTCCAGCGTCTCGCCATACGCACTGGAATACGAATACCGCTGGAACCGTGACTGGCGCACCACTGCCGATTACAACTGGGATCCGGACAGCCGCAGCCCGCGTTCCGGCAGCGCGATGTTCCACTACCAGCCTGAAGACAACCCGAACAAGGTGGTCAACGTCGGCTATCGCTATCGCAATGACCAGGTTCGTTACGACCAGAACACCGGCAAGTGGTCGGTGGGCGGCGGTGACTACGGCACACCGGGCCAACCTGGCTACGTGAAGGACTACTACAAGATCCAGCAGCATGACTTCTCGGTCATCTGGCCGATCGTTCCACAGTGGAGCGCCATCAGCCGCTGGCAGTACGACTACAACCGCAACCGTACACTGGAAGCCTTCGGTGGTTTCGAGTACGACAACTGCTGCTGGAAACTGCGCCTGATCAACCGTTACTGGGTTTCCTACGACGAATTCAGTCAGGAAGCTCCGCAAAACGAAAAAGGCGACCACGGCGTCTTCCTCCAAATTGTTCTGAAGGGACTCGGCGGCCTCACCGGCGCCAAGGTAGAGAGCTTCCTCGACAAAGGCATCCAAGGTTATCGTCAACGTGAAGACCAAGCTTTCTGATTGTCTGCGCCCGCTGATGCTGGGCGCGCTGTTCCTGGGTACCGCGGCCAACGCCGCGGTGCAGTCCATCGATAAAGTAGTGGCCATCGTCGACAACGACGTGGTCATGCAGAGCCAGCTGGATCAACGCGTCCACGAAGTTCAGCAAACCATCGCCAAGCGTGGCGGCGGTTTGCCGCCTCCGGGCGTACTGGACCAACAGGTGCTTGAGCGCCTGATCGTCGAGAACCTGCAACTGCAGATCGGCGAACGTTCCGGTATCCGCATCACCGATGAAGAGCTGAACCAGGCGGTCGGCACCATTGCCCAGCGCAACAACATGACCCCGGATCAGTTCCGCGTCGCCCTGTCCCGTGATGGTCTTTCGTATGAAGACGCTCGTGAGCAGATCCGCCGCGAAATGGTCATCAGCCGTGTACGTCAGCGCCGCGTGGCCGAACGCATCCAGGTATCGGAACAGGAAGTGAAGAATTTCCTCGCCTCCGACCTGGGCAAGATGCAGCTGTCCGAAGAGTTGCACCTGGCCAACATCCTGATTCCGACCCCGGAAAGTGCCAACTCCGAAGCGATTCAGAGCGCTGCACGCAAGGCGATGGATATTTACCAGCAGCTCAAGCAAGGCGCTGACTTCGGTCAGATGGCCGTCGCCAACTCCGCCAGCGACAACGCCCTGGAAGGCGGCGATATGGGCTGGCGTAAAGCGGCTCAACTGCCACCTCCGTTCGACCGCGAACTGAGCAGCATGACGGCTGGCGACATCACTCAACCGGCACGCACTCCGGGTGGCTTCATCATCCTGAAGCTGCTGGAAAAACGTGGTGGCGAGAGCCAGATGCGCGACGAAGTGCATGTACGCCACATTCTGGTCAAGCCAAGTCCGGTTCGCGACGAAGCCAAGACCAAGGAACTGGCTCAGTCGCTCTACAACCGCATCGAAGCCGGTGAAGATTTCGCCGAACTGGCCAGGAAGTATTCGGAAGATCCGGGTTCTGCCCTCAACGGCGGCGACCTGAACTGGATCGACCCGAACGCACTGGTACCGGAATTCCGCGCCGTGATGGCCAAGGCCCCGCAAGGCCAGCTGTCCAAGCCGTTCCAGACCCAGTACGGCTGGCACGTTCTGGAAGTCCTTGGCCGCCGCGCCACCGACAGCACCGAACAGGCCCGTGAGCAGCAAGCGATGACCGTACTGCGTAACCGCAAATACGACGAAGAGCTGCAAACCTGGCTGCGTCAGATCCGTGACGAAGCGTACGTAGAGATCAAACTCCCTGGTGCAGACCAGGCAGCGCAGTGAAACCCAAGCGTTTCGCGCTGACACCCGGCGAACCGGCCGGCATCGGTCCCGACCTGTGCCTGCTGCTCGCCTCGCAAGCCCAGCCACACCCCCTGATTGCCATCACCAGCCGCGACCTGCTCCAAGAGCGGGCCGCGCAGCTGGGGCTGGCCGTCAGCTTGCTGGAAGTGGCACCTGACAACTGGCCGGACGCTCCGGCGCCCGCCAACAGCCTGTACGTCTGGGACACCCCGCTCAGCGCCCCCGTGGTCGCCGGGCAACTGGACAAGGCCAACGCTGCATTCGTCCTCGAAACCCTGACCCGCGCCGGCAATGGCTGCCTGAACGGCGACTTCGCCGGGATGATTACTGCCCCGGTGCACAAGGGCGTGATCAACGAATCGGGCATCGCGTTTTCCGGTCACACCGAATTTCTCGCCGACCTGACCCACACCGCCCAGGTGGTAATGATGCTCGCGACCCGCGGTTTGCGCGTGGCGCTGGTCACCACTCACCTGCCCTTGCGCGACATCGCCGATGCGATCACGCCCGAGCGGCTGGAGCGGGTCACGCGGATTCTGCACGCCGACCTGCAACAAAAATTCGGCATCGCCCAACCGCGCATCCTGGTCTGCGGGCTCAACCCGCACGCCGGTGAAGGCGGACACCTGGGCCATGAAGAAATCGACATCATCGAACCCACATTGGAGCGCCTGCGCGGCGAGGGCATGGACCTTCGTGGCCCGCTGCCTGCCGACACTCTGTTTACCCCCAAATATCTGGAGCACTGCGACGCAGTGCTGGCGATGTACCACGACCAGGGCCTGCCCGTGCTGAAGTACAAAGGCTTCGGCGCTGCAGTCAACGTGACCCTGGGCCTGCCGATCATCCGCACGTCGGTCGACCATGGCACCGCCCTGGATCTGGCCGGCAGCGGCAAGATCGACACCGGCAGCCTGCAGGTCGCCCTGGAAACCGCCTACCAGATGGCCGAGACCCGTTTATGACCGAGCAATACCAACACAAGGCGCGCAAACGCTTTGGCCAGAACTTCCTGCACGATGCCGGCGTCATCGACCGCATCCTGCGCTCCATCAGTGCCAAGGCCGGCGACCGTATGCTGGAAATCGGGCCGGGCCAGGGCGCATTGACCGCCGGCATCCTCAACTCCGGCGCACAGCTGGACGTGGTGGAGCTGGACAAGGACCTGATCCCGATTCTCAACCAGCAGTTTGCCGGCAAGAGCAATTTCAACCTGCATCAGGGCGATGCGCTGAAGTTCGACTTCAACAGCCTGAACGCTGCGCCGAACAGCCTGCGCGTGGTCGGCAACCTGCCGTACAACATCTCCACGCCGCTGATTTTCCACCTGCTGAACAACGCCGGCATCATCCGCGACATGCACTTCATGCTGCAGAAGGAAGTGGTCGAGCGTCTGGCCGCAGGTCCTGGTGGCGGCGATTGGGGCCGTCTGTCGATCATGGTTCAGTACCATTGCCGGGTCGAACACCTGTTCAATGTCGGCCCGGGCGCATTCAATCCGCCGCCGAAAGTCGACTCGGCGATCGTCCGCCTGGTACCGCACGCAGTACTGCCGCATCCGGCCAAGGATCATCGCCTGCTCGAGCGCGTGGTGCGTGAAGCCTTCAACCAGCGTCGCAAGACCCTGCGCAACACCCTCAAGCAGTTGCTGAGCAACGCCGAAATCGAAGCCGCCGGCGTCGATGGCAGCCTGCGACCGGAGCAACTCGATCTGGCCGCGTTCGTGCGCCTGGCCGACCAGCTCGCCGAACAGCCGGCGAAAGCACCTGAAGCCGACTGACCGGCAATGATCGCTATCGGGCGGGACGCCAACTCTGGTCTACTGCCCGATACTTGCCTAGACTGAATCCCAATCAGCTAAGCCCCGCGCCCCGCTTCGTTTTTAAGGCCTTTTGCATGTCCGATCCTCGCTACCAGGTCGATGTCAGTGTCGTTACCCACTATCTGGCAGACCAATCGCAACCCGAGCACGAGCGCTTTGCCTTCGCCTACACCATCACCGTGCAGAACAATGGCGAGCAACCGGCCCGCCTGATGTCGCGCCACTGGGTAATCACCGATGGTGACGGGCATGTCGAAGAAGTGCGCGGCGCCGGCGTGGTCGGCCAGCAACCGTTGATCGGTGCCGGCAAAAGCCACACCTACAGCAGCGGCACGGTGATGACCACCAAGGTCGGCACCATGCAAGGCACCTACGAAATGGTCGCCGACGACGGCAAGCATTTCGATGCGATCATCAAGCCCTTCCGCCTCGCCGTTCCCGGAGCCCTGCACTGATGGCGACGTATGCCGTCGGCGACCTGCAAGGCTGCCTCGAACCGCTTAAGTGCCTGCTCAAGCAGGTCGCGTTCGACCCGACTCTGGATCGCCTGTGGCTGGTGGGTGATCTGGTCAACCGAGGCCCCCAATCGCTGGAAACCCTGCGCTTCCTTTATGGCATGCGCGACTCGCTGGTCTGCGTCCTTGGCAACCACGACCTGCACCTGCTGGCTGCGGCGAAGAACATCGAGCGCATGAAGAAGTCCGACACGCTGCGTGAAATCCTTGAAGCGCCGGACTGCGCCGAACTGATGGAGTGGCTGCGCCAGCAGAAACTCATGCACTACGACGAACAGCGTGAAGTGGCCATGGTGCACGCGGGCATCCCGCCGCAATGGTCGCTGCGCAAGGCGCTCAAGTACGCTGAAGAAGTCGAAACCGCGCTGCGTGACGACAACCTGCTTCCCATGTTCCTCGATGGCATGTACGGCAACGAACCGGCGAAATGGGACAGCGACCTCAAAGGCGTGACACGCCTGCGCGTCATCACCAATTACTTCACGCGCATGCGTTTCTGCACCGCCGAAGGCAAGCTCGACCTCAAGAGCAAGGAAGGCCTCGACACCGCGCCGCCGGGCTACAAACCCTGGTTCCAGCACAAGGAACGCAAGACCCGTGGCCTGCGGATCATTTTCGGTCACTGGGCGGCGCTGGAAGGCAACGTCCAGGAGCCCGGCATCTGCGCCCTCGACACCGGTTGCGTCTGGGGCGGCAGCCTGACCCTGATGAATGTCGACAGCGGCGAACGCCTGTCATGCAAATGCGACGAACATGGGGCCGTCCTGCCCAGCGTCGCGCCACTGATCACCGAATCTTCTCCCGTCAGCGCCCCGCGCTAGACTGCGTTTTCAGCCGAGCCACAGGAGCCCGCCATGAGCGAATTCAAACGTATCCCCCCGGAACAGGCCCAGGCCCTGCGCGAGCAAGGTGCTGTGGTCGTCGACGTCCGTGACCCGGCAACATTTGCCGCACTGCACATCAGCGGCTCGAAGCATCTGGATAATCATTCCCTCCATGCTTTCATCCAAGGCGCCGACCTCGATGCACCCACCGTCGTCGTCTGCTACCACGGCAATTCGAGCCAGGGTGCCGCCGCGTACCTCGTGAGCCAAGGCTTCTCTGACGTCTACAGCATGGACGGCGGCTTCGAACTGTGGCGTACGACTTTTCCTTCGGAAACCGCGCAAGGCACCTCCGAATAATTTTTTTGTAACGTGCAGGCCCCGGCTCCCGCGGGCTTGCGCGGTGGCAGACGAACGGTCTGCCACAACTAATTACGTATCTCGCCTTTACCTCCCGAATTCCCAACTATCCTTAAGCCCAGGCCATCCAAAACAGGGGAGAGCCGGTACACCGGCGCACGGGTCATCGGGAGTGACTTTCGCGATTGTCGATCGCGGAAGTGTTCTGGGGGGTAAACAACAGCTGCCATCGCAGCTGCTTGCCAGCATCGACTGAGTGATCCGGCGTCGGCTCCACGTATCGAGCGAGGTGACGTCATGAGTATCTTTAGCCACTTCCAACAACGCTTCGAGTCCACACGCCAGGAAGAATTCTCCCTGCAGGAGTACCTGGAACTGTGCAAAAAGGATCGCAGTGCCTACGTTTCCGCCGCCGAGCGTCTATTGCTGGCCATCGGCGAACCGGAACTGCTCGACACCTCGACCAACTCGAGACTGTCGCGCATCTTTTCCAACAAGGTGATCCGCCGCTATCCGGCCTTTGAAGACTTCCACGGGATGGAAGAATGCATCGACCAGATCGTGTCGTATTTCCGCCATGCCGCTCAGGGCCTGGAAGAGAAGAAACAGATCCTCTATCTGCTCGGCCCTGTGGGCGGCGGCAAGTCGTCCCTGGCCGAGAAGCTGAAACAGCTCATCGAAAAAGTGCCCTTCTATGCGATCAAGGGCTCTCCGGTATTCGAATCGCCTCTGGGTCTGTTCAACGCCACCGAAGATGGCGCGATCCTCGAAGAAGACTTCGGCATTCCACGGCGCTACCTGAACACCATCATGTCGCCATGGGCCACCAAGCGCCTGGCCGAATTCGGCGGCGACATCAGCCAGTTCCGGGTGGTCAAGCTATACCCGTCGATCCTCAACCAGATCGCCGTGGCCAAGACCGAACCGGGTGACGAGAACAACCAGGACATCTCCGCGCTGGTGGGCAAGGTCGATATCCGCAAACTGGAAGAATTCCCGCAGAACGACGCCGACGCCTACAGCTACTCCGGTGCGCTGTGCCGGGCCAACCAGGGCCTGATGGAATTCGTCGAAATGTTCAAGGCACCGATCAAGGTGCTCCACCCGTTGCTGACCGCCACCCAGGAAGGCAACTACAACAGTACCGAAGGCCTCGGTGCGATTCCGTTCACCGGGATCCTGCTGGCCCACTCCAACGAATCGGAGTGGCACACCTTCCGCAATAACAAGAACAACGAAGCCTTCATCGACCGGATCTACATCGTCAAGGTGCCGTACTGCCTGCGTGTGAGTGACGAGGTGAAGATCTACGACAAACTGCTGTTCAACAGCTCCCTGGCCAAGGCCCATTGCGCGCCCGACACCCTGAAGATGCTGGCGCAGTTCACCGTGCTGTCGCGCCTGAAAGAGCCGGAAAACTCCAACATCTACTCCAAGATGCGGGTGTATGACGGCGAAAACCTCAAGGACACCGATCCGAAGGCCAAGTCGATCCAGGAATACCGCGATGCAGCGGGCGTCGACGAAGGCATGAACGGTCTGTCGACCCGGTTCGCGTTCAAGATCCTGTCCAAGGTCTTCAACTTCGATCCGCATGAAATCGCCGCCAACCCGGTACACCTGCTCTATGTGCTGGAACAGCAGATCGAACAGGAACAGTTTCAGGCCGAGACCCGCGAACGCTATCTGCGCTACCTGAAAGAGTACCTGGCACCGCGTTATATCGAATTCATCGGCAAGGAGATCCAGACCGCCTACCTCGAGTCTTACAGCGAGTACGGCCAGAACATCTTCGACCGCTACGTGCTGTATGCGGACTTCTGGATTCAGGATCAGGAATACCGCGATCCGGAAACCGGCGAGATCCTCAACCGCGTCGCCCTCAACGAGGAGCTGGAAAAAATCGAGAAACCGGCCGGCATCAGCAATCCGAAGGATTTCCGCAACGAAATCGTCAACTTCGTGTTGCGCGCCCGGGCCAACAACAACGGCAAGAACCCGACCTGGCTCAGCTACGAAAAACTGCGGGTGGTCATCGAGAAGAAAATGTTCTCGAACACCGAGGACCTGCTGCCAGTCATCAGCTTCAACGCCAAGGCCAGCAAAGAGGATCAACAGAAACACAACGACTTCGTTACACGAATGGTCGAACGCGGCTACACCGACAAACAGGTACGACTGCTCTCCGAGTGGTATCTGCGGGTCAGAAAATCACAGTAAACCGCGGCCGGTCAGACCGGTTGTCGTCAGCCCGAGGCCTGTGCGCGCAATTTCTGCTACACAGGCCTCTGGAAGGTGTTCGAAAGGCGGTAGCGAGGTTCAGGCAGCACCCAAAGCGCTTGGGGGAGCGTGTACGTCCCTTGGCATTCGGTTCAATGCTGCATGACCGCTCGCCCCTTTGCAGGACAGCTTCTAAGGAGCAGTCATGAGCTATGTGATCGACCGACGTCTCAATGGCAAGAACAAGAGCACGGTGAACCGTCAGCGCTTCCTGCGGCGCTACCGTGACCACATCAAGAAGGCTGTCGAAGAGGCGGTCAGCCGGCGTTCCATCACCGATATGGAGCACGGCGAGCAGATCAGCATTCCCGGTCGCGACATCGACGAACCGGTGCTGCACCATGGTCGCGGCGGCAAGCAGACCGTGGTTCATCCCGGCAACAAGGAATTCACCGCTGGCGAACACATCGCCCGTCCGCCGGGAGGTGGTGGAGGCCGTGGGCCGGGCAAGGCCGGCAATTCCGGCGAAGGCATGGACGAGTTCGTCTTCCAGATCACCCAGGAAGAATTCCTCGAATTCATGTTCGAGGACCTCGAACTGCCCAACCTGGTCAAGCGCAACCTGACCGGCACCGATACCTTCAAGACCGTGCGTGCGGGGATCAGCAACGAGGGCAACCCGTCGCGGATCAACATCATCCGTACCCTGCGCTCGGCCCACGCCCGGCGCATTGCCCTATCGGGCAGCAGCCGCGCCAAACTGCGCGAAGTCAAAGAGGAACTGGCGCGGCTCAAACGCGAAGAACCCGACAACTTCGGCGACATTCAGGATCTCGAGGCGGAAATCGAGAAACTCAGTGCGCGCATCCATCGGGTGCCATTCCTCGATACTTTCGACCTCAAATACAACCTGCTGATCAAGCAGCCGAACCCCAGCTCGAAAGCCGTGATGTTCTGCCTGATGGACGTTTCCGGCTCCATGACCCAGGCGACCAAGGACATCGCCAAACGGTTTTTCATCCTGTTGTACCTGTTCCTCAAGCGGAACTACGACAAGATCGACGTGGTGTTCATCCGTCACCACACCAGCGCCCGTGAAGTCGACGAAGAGGAGTTTTTCTATTCCCGCGAGACCGGCGGCACCATCGTTTCCAGCGCCTTGAAACTGATGCAGGAGATCATGGCCGAGCGCTATCCGAGCAACGAGTGGAACATCTACGCCGCCCAGGCTTCCGACGGCGACAACTGGAACGACGACTCGCCGATCTGCCGCGACATCCTGATCAACCAGATCATGCCTTTTGTGCAGTACTACACTTACGTGGAGATCACCCCGCGCGAACATCAGGCCTTGTGGTACGAGTACGAACGCATCGCCGAAGCCTTTTCCGACACTTTTGCCCAGCAGCAACTGGTCTCGGCCGGGGATATCTATCCGGTCTTCCGTGAACTCTTCCAGCGCAGGTTAGTGACATGACCGCCAAGACCGCCAAAGAGCAGAAGCGCCAACCCATTTCCACTGGCTCGGAATGGACATTCGAGCTGATCCAGACGTACGACCGCGAAATCGCCCGTATCGCGGCCGGCTACGCCCTGGACACCTACCCCAACCAGATCGAAGTGATTACCGCCGAACAGATGATGGACGCCTACGCTTCTGTTGGCATGCCGCTGGGCTATCACCATTGGTCCTACGGCAAACACTTCCTCAGCACCGAAAAATCCTACAGCCGCGGGCAGATGGGGCTGGCGTACGAGATCGTGATCAACTCGGACCCGTGCATCGCGTACCTGATGGAAGAAAACACCATCTGCATGCAGGCACTGGTGGTCGCGCATGCCTGCTACGGCCACAACAGCTTCTTCAAGGGCAACTATCTGTTCCGCACCTGGACCGACGCCAGTTCGATCATCGATTACCTGGTGTTCGCCAAGCAGTACATCATGCAGTGCGAAGAGCGCCACGGGATTGATGCCGTGGAGGATCTGCTCGACTCCTGCCACGCCCTGATGAACTACGGTGTCGACCGCTACAAACGTCCGTACCCGATTTCCGCCGAGGAAGAGCGGCGCCGGCAAAAGGATCGCGAAGAACACCTGCAGAAACAGATCAACGACCTGTGGCGCACCATTCCCAAAGGCGCGGACAAGTACAGCGACAAGGACAACGCGCGCTTCCCGGCTGAACCACAGGAAAACATCCTGTATTTCATCGAAAAACACGCCCCGCTGCTGGAACCCTGGCAACGCGAGATCGTGCGGATCGTGCGCAAGATCGCCCAGTATTTCTATCCACAGCGCCAGACCCAGGTGATGAACGAAGGCTGGGCGACGTTCTGGCACTACACGCTGATGAACGACCTGTACGACGAAGGCCTGGTGACGGACGGCTTCATGATGGAGTTCCTGACGTCCCACACCAGCGTGGTGTTCCAGCCGGGGTTCGACAGCCCTTATTACAACGGCATCAACCCGTATGCGCTGGGTTTTGCGATGTATCGCGACATCCGCCGCATGTGCGAAGAGCCCACGGAAGAAGACCGCCGCTGGTTCCCGGAAATCGCCGGCAGCGACTGGCTGTCGACCATCAAGTTCGCCATGAGCAGCTTCAAGGATGAGAGTTTCATCCTGCAGTACCTGTCACCCAAGGTGATCCGCGACCTTAAGCTGTTCAGCATTCTCGATGATGATCAGAAAGACGATCTGCTGGTGCCCGCGATCCATGACGAGGGCGGCTACCGGATCATTCGCGAAACGCTCGCGGCGCAATACAACCTTGGCAACCGCGAACCGAACGTGCAGATCTACAGCATCGACCGTCGCGGCGATCGCTCGCTGACCCTGCGCCATCAGCAACACGACCGCAAACCGCTGGGCGACTCCACCGAGGAGGTTCTCAAACACCTGCACCGGTTGTGGGGCTTCGACATTCATCTGGAAACCCTGCAAGGCGACCAGATCATGAAGACCCATCATGTTCCACCTCGCAGCGAACACAGCGAGGGGGATTACGGTCGACTCGACCTGGCCGTCATTCATCTTTGATCCCGTTCAGGCCTCCGAAAGTCCGACGCAAGGGTTATCCTGTCGGGCCAACGGAGGTTTTTTATGCAGATTTACAAGGTCGGCGGTGCAGTACGTGATCGCCTGCTGGGCAAACCGGTCACCGATATCGATTGGGTGGTGGTCGGCGCAACCACAGAAGAAATGCTCGCCAAGGGATATCGCCCGGTCGGCGCGGATTTCCCGGTGTTTCTTCACCCGAAAAGCGGCGAGGAATACGCCCTCGCCCGCACCGAGCGCAAGAGCGGTCGCGGTTATGGCGGTTTCACCTTTCACGCCAGCCCCGAGGTCACGCTTGAAGAAGACCTGATTCGCCGTGACCTCACGATCAACGCCATGGCCGAAGACGATCAGCAAAATCTGACCGATCCCTACCACGGCCAGCGCGATCTCGAAGAGCGGATTCTGCGCCACGTTTCCCCCGCGTTTGCCGAAGATCCGCTCCGGGTTCTGCGTGTTGCGCGCTTTGCCGCCCGTTACGCGGAGCTTGGTTTCAAGGTAGCGCCCGAGACCCTGGAGCTGATGCGTCAGCTCAGCGAATCGGGTGAACTGGAAGCCCTTACAGCCGAACGCAGCTGGAAGGAGATTTCCCGCGCACTGATGGAAGGTCAGCCCCAAGTATTCATTCAGGTGCTGCGCGATTGCGGCGCCTTGAAGGTGCTGATGCCAGAAGTCGATGCCTTGTTCGGCGTGCCGCAACCGGAAGCCCACCACCCGGAAATCGACAGCGGCATTCACACCCTGGGCGTGCTTGAACAGTCAGCCCTGCACAAACAACCGCTGACCGTGCGCTGGGCCTGCCTGCTGCACGACCTCGGCAAAGGCCTGACCCCGCAAGAGGAATGGCCACGGCACATCGCCCATGAGCACAAAGGCCTGAAGTTGATCAAAGCGGTCAACGAGCGCTTCAAGGCACCGAAGGACTGTCAGGAACTGGCCTTGCTGGTCGGCCAATATCACACCCACGGGCATCGCGCTCTGGAGCTGAAGGCTTCGACCTTGCTGGAGTTGCTGCAAAGCTTTGACGTTTACCGTCGGCCACAGCGTTTCGAAGAATTCATCGTCGCGTGCGAGATGGATGCCCGAGGCCGCAAAGGGCTTGAGCAGCGCAGTTACCCACAGGCGGATTACCTGCGCGGTGCGGCCAATGTGGCACGTGGCGTGGCGGTGCAGCCATTGCTGGAGAAGGGATTCAAAGGCCCGGAACTGGGCGAGGCACTCAAGCGCGAACGGCTCAAGGCGTTGAAGGTTTACAAGGAATCGGCGGCGTCCTGAAAACACCTGATCCGCCCTCGCGAGGGCGGATCAAACTATTCAAGACAGATCTGAAGGCGTGAGTTGAGTACCGCGCCACTCAAATCCGACCGGTGCCAGCACCTGATCGATCTGCGCTTCGGCCCACAATGTGGCAAAGCTTTTTCCTACACCGGGATGCACCCGATCCGGTGCAATCAGCGACAGCGGCCACAGCACAAAAGCATTTTTCAGGATTTCCGCCCGGGGCAGGATCAGCCCGTCGAAGTTGCCCGCCAGATCGCCGTACAGCAACACGTCGATATCCAGCGGCAAGCCCTTGCGATCCGGCGCATAACGACCGTTGTCCGCTTCAATGAACTTCAATCGGCGATCCAGCTCGATCAACGGCAGATCGGTGAACGCCGACACCACGAAGTTGAAGAACGGCCCGCTCTTGATTCCCACCGGCTGGCTTTCGAACACAGGCGAACAGCGGATATCCACCAGAAACGTGGACAAGGCATCCAGACCGGCCTGCAAATGGGTTTCGCGCTCGATATTGCTACCGAGCCCGAGATAGACCTGGGTCAGCGGCATCCGCGCTCGATCTCCACACCCACACCACCCTTGGCGGCCGGTACGGCACCTGGCTTGGTCAGCTTCAGGCGCACCCAGGTGATCTTGAATTCACTCATCAGCACTTCAACCAGACGCTCCGCGAAGGTCTCGACCAGTTGATACCGGGATTGCTCGGCAAAGGCCTGGATCCGTGTGGACACACTGGCGTAATCGAGCGCCAGGGTCAGGTCGTCACCGGCGGCGGCCGGGCGATTATCCCAGGCGAAGCTCAAATCAAGACGCAGGCACTGTCGGATGCCGCGCTCCCAGTCGTAGGCACCGATCACGGTGTCGACTTCCAGGCCCTCGATAAACACTCTGTCCAAGCACTTTTCTCCGCTGCACGACAAGGGCGCAATGCGCCGTTAGAATCAGGGCGTCCTCGCCCGGAATAGTTAGCATGTTTTGGTTACTGGCGATCCTCGCCTACCTGCTCGGCTCTCTGTCCTTCGCCATTTTGCTCAGCCGCCTGACCGGAAATCCGGATCCGCGAATGAGTGGCTCGGGTAATGCCGGCGCCACCAACATGCTGCGCCTGGCCGGACGCAAACTCGCGATCCTGACCCTGCTGGGTGATCTGTGCAAAGGCCTGCTGCCGGTGCTGATCGCTTCGGCAATGGGCCTTTCGCTGCAGGATCAGGCGTGGATCGGCGTCTGCGCCGTGATCGGTCACCTGTTCCCGTTGTATTTCCGCTTTCGCGGTGGCAAGGGCGTTGCCACGGCGGCCGGCATGCTGCTGGGGCTGTATCCACCCGCCGCGCTGCTGGCCGTGTGCGCCTGGCTGCTGACCTTCTACCTGACCCGCACCAGCTCGCTGGCGGCGCTGATCGCCACTCCGCTGACCCTGCCGTTGCTGGCCTGGCAGGAACCGGCGGCGCTGTTGCCGATGAGCACGCTGACACTGCTGATCGTCTGGCGCCACCGGGGCAATCTACGCGACCTGTTCACCGGGCGCGAACGGCATTTTTAAATACCGCACGTGAGCGCCGCTCATCACAGCGCCGACAACTGCTCCATCGGCCAGCGCGCCTGCACGCTGATCGCCAGGCTTTCCTGCTGACCGGCCTGCAAACGCTGGCAGCCGGCAAACGCAATCATCGCGCCGTTATCGGTGCAAAACTCGGGACGGGCATAGAACACATCGCCCTTCATGTCGCCGAGCATCTTCTCCAGCGAAACACGCAGCGCCTTGTTGGCACTGACGCCGCCGGCGATCACCAGACGCTTCATGCCGGCCTGCTTCAGGGCACGCTTGCACTTGATGGTCAAAGTCTCCACCACGGCCTGCTGGAACGCCAGCGCGATGTCGCAACGGGCTTGCTCGCTGTCGTCCCCGGCGCTGACGCATTGCTGCCAGGTGTTGAGGGCGAAGGTCTTCAGGCCGCTGAAGCTGAAATCCAGACCCGGGCGATCACACATCGGACGCGGAAAGGTGAAACGTCCTGCGACGCCCTTCTCTGCCAACTTGGCGATTTCCGGTCCGCCCGGATAATTCAGGCCCATCATTTTTGCAGTCTTGTCGAAAGCTTCACCCGCGGCATCGTCCAGCGTCTCGCCGAGCAGGCTGTATTGGCCGATGCCATCGACCTGAACCAGCTGCGTATGACCACCGGAGACCAACAAAGCGACGAACGGGAATTCCGGCGGTTTTGGCTCCAGCATCGGCGCCAGCAAATGGCCTTCCATGTGATGCACGCCGAGCGCCGGAATGCCCCAGGCAAACGCCAGCGCCTGTGCGCACGAAGCCCCCACCAGCAGCGCCCCGACCAGGCCGGGACCCGCGGTATAGGCGATGGCGTCGATCTCGGTCGGCACGCAGTCGGCCTCGGCCAGCACCTGACGAATCAGGGGCAGCATGCGCTTGACGTGATCGCGCGAGGCGAGCTCCGGCACGACGCCGCCATAGACGCGATGCAGGTCGATCTGACTGAACAGCGCGTCGGCCAGCAGGCCGCGTTCACTGTCGTACAAAGCGACGCCGGTTTCGTCGCAGGAAGTTTCTAATCCCAGTACTAGCATGGGTTTGCGCCTTGTTTAGGCTGAATTCGAAGGCGCGCATAATAGTCGCCACGTGATGCCCCGACCAGCGGTTTTCGATCAGAGGCTTTGCATTCCGAGCGATGAGGGGTTAACATCCGCAACCCTTAAAAACCGACGTCTTCAAGTGCTCTTTTGCCGCGAGGATGTTGACCCCGGTAATGAATGAAGGTAGCTCTGGATGCCAGCCGTCAAAGTTAAAGAGAACGAACCCTTCGACGTAGCTCTGCGTCGTTTCAAGCGCTCCTGCGAAAAAGCCGGTGTACTGGCTGAAGTTCGTAGCCGCGAATTTTACGAGAAGCCAACTTCTGAGCGTAAGCGCAAGGCAGCTGCTGCTGTTAAGCGTCACGCCAAGAAAGTTCAGCGCGAACAGCGCCGCGCCGTTCGTCTGTACTAATACACAGACGATCGTAGCAAGCTTCTGCCAAGCCCGGCCCTCAGCCGGGCTAATGGCATTTGCGTAAAACGCTTGATGCTTCACCGTCGAAGCCGCAGATGCGACCGAGACAAACCCGCTTCACCGCGTCAGGCCTGGCTCTTTTGCCAGCGGTGCACGTCTTTTCTGACGAGCCTTTCAAGGCTACTGACGAGCACACCCACTGATTCCTCTCACGACGATCAGCCCAAGGCACCTGCTTGCGTGCCCGCTTCATGAGCTATCCGAGGCCGATTACAGGCCGTCAGCGGATTCAGCGCAACATTTTCGAATAGTCGAAGACTGATGAGTACTAACGTCAGTGGATTTTCGGCAGATACACTTCCCGACAGCGATTACGCAAACGACACCGGTCGAGCCGCCCCACGTGCGCGCATCACTCAATGACCCGCGTCCGGCTGCCTTTCGCATCGGATCCATTACAGCGCAGACGAGAACGCCATGGCCGGGCTGATTCCCCAGAGCTTCATTGACGACCTTCTGAACCGCACCGACATCGTCGACGTGGTCAGTTCGCGCGTGCAATTGAAGAAGGCCGGCAAGAACTACACCGCCTGCTGCCCGTTCCATAAAGAGAAAACCCCGTCGTTCAGCGTCAGCCCAGACAAGCAGTTCTACTACTGCTTCGGCTGCGGCGCCGGCGGTAACGCCCTCGGCTTTCTCATGGATCACGACAACCTGGACTTTCCCCAGGCCGTCGAAGATCTGGCCAAAGCCGCCGGCATGGAAGTGCCGCGTGAAGAAGGCGGCCGCTCGAACAAACCGCGCCAGCCGACCGATTCACCGCTGTACCCGCTGCTCACCGCCGCTGCCGACTTTTACCGGCAGGCGCTCAAGAGCCATCCGGCACGCAAGGCAGCAGTGGATTACCTCAAGGGTCGCGGCCTGACCGGCGAGATCGCCCGGGACTTCGGTCTCGGATTTGCACCGCCGGGCTGGGACAACCTGTTCAAACACTTGAGCAGCGACACCTTGCAGCAGAAAGCCATGATCGACGCCGGCCTGCTGATCGAGAACGCCGAAACCGGCAAACGCTATGACCGCTTCCGCGATCGCGTGATGTTCCCGATCCGCGACACCCGTGGACGGATCATCGCTTTCGGCGGCCGAGTGCTCGGCGACGACAAGCCAAAGTACCTGAACTCGCCGGAGACTCCGGTTTTCCATAAAGGCCAGGAACTCTACGGCCTCTATGAAGCACGCAAGAACAATCGCAACCTCGACGAAATCATCGTCGTCGAGGGCTATATGGACGTCATCGCCCTCGCCCAGCAAGGCCTGCGCAATGCCGTTGCGACACTGGGCACCGCCACTAGCGAAGAACACCTCAAACGCCTGTTTCGCGTCGTGCCGAACGTGCTGTTTTGCTTCGACGGCGACCAGGCCGGCCGCAATGCCGCCTGGCGTGCACTGGAAGCAACACTGTCCAGCCTGCAGGACGGGCGGCGTGCACGCTTCCTGTTTCTGCCCGAAGGCGAAGACCCGGATACGTTGATTCGCGCCGAGGGCACTGACGCCTTCCGCGCGCGGATCAATCAGCACGCACAGCCGCTGGCGGACTACTTCTTCCAGCAACTGACCGAAGAGGCCGACCCGCGCTCACTGGAGGGCAAGGCCCACATGGCCACGCTCGCAGCACCGCTGATCGACAAGGTCCCCGGCGCCAACCTGCGCATCCTGATGCGCCAGCGCCTAAGCGAGATCACCGGCCTGAGCAGCGAAAGCGTCAGCCAACTGGCCCAGAGCGCTCCTCAGGAAGCACCGCCGGCCTACGACCCGGGCATCGATTACGACGCCATGCCGGACTACAGCGACTACCATCAGCCGCAGGCACAGGACATGTATGTGCCGCAGCAGGAATGGACGCCGAAGAAATCCGGCGCCGGCGGCAAAAAATGGGACAAGAAACCGTGGGACAAGAATGGCAAGCGTGGCGGCGATCGCGACCAGCCCCGTGCCCCACGCGTGCCGGCCGCCGTCGAACCACCGACCCTGGCCGCCCTGAGAACCTTGCTGCATCACCCGCAACTGGCGGAAAAGGTCGAGGACGCCGGGCACTTCGCGGACGAGAATCAGACCAACGCACAGCTGCTGGTGGCACTGCTCGAAGCCGTACAGAAGAATCCCAAGCTAAACTCATTTCAGTTGATCGCGCGATGGCACGGAACCGAACAGGGTCGCCTGCTCAAGGCGCTGGCGGAAAAGGAATGGCTGATTGACGGAGACAACCTTGAACAACAGTTTTTCGACACCATTACTAGCTTGTCAGCCCGCCAACGCGAGCGAAATCTGGAACAACTGCTCAGGAAAGCGCGTCAAAGCGAACTGAGCATCGATGAGAAAAATCAACTGCGCGACCTTTTAAGTCGCAATGTTTCCGCATCAAACCCGACCTCAACTGGCGCGTGAGGTCATAGCTCAGGTATAATCCTCGGCTTGTTTTTTGCCCGCCAAGACCTTCAGTGGATAGGGTGTTATGTCCGGAAAAGCGCAACAGCAGTCTCGTATTATTGAGTTGATCAAACTGGGTCGTGAGCAGAAGTATCTGACTTACGCCGAGGTCAACGACCACCTGCCCGAGGATATTTCAGATCCGGAGCAGGTGGAAGACATCATCCGCATGATTAACGACATGGGGATCCCCGTACACGAGAGTGCTCCGGATGCGGACGCCCTTATGCTGGCCGACGCCGATACCGACGAGGCCGCTGCGGAAGAAGCAGCCGCTGCGTTGGCGGCGGTGGAGACCGATATCGGTCGCACCACTGACCCGGTGCGCATGTACATGCGTGAGATGGGTACGGTCGAGCTTCTGACTCGTGAAGGCGAAATCGAAATCGCCAAGCGTATCGAAGAAGGCATCCGTGAAGTGATGAGCGCCATCGCGCACTTCCCTGGCACGGTTGACCATATTCTCTCCGAGTACACTCGCGTCACCACCGAAGGTGGTCGCCTGTCCGACGTTCTGAGTGGTTACATCGACCCGGACGACGGCATTACGCCGCCTGCCGCCGAAGTACCGCCACCGATCGACGCGAAAGCAGCGAAAGCGGACGACGACTCCGAAGACGACGACGCCGAAGCTTCCGATGACGAAGAAGAAGCCGAAAGCGGTCCGGATCCGGTCATTGCCGCACAGCGCTTCGGTGCTGTCGCCGACCAGATGGAAATCACCCGCAAGGCCCTGAAAAAGCACGGTCGTAACAACAAGGCGGCAATTGCCGAACTGTTGGCCCTGGCCGAGCTGTTCATGCCGATCAAACTGGTGCCGAAGCAATTCGAAGCCCTGGTCGAGCGTGTTCGCAGCGCCCTGGATCGTCTGCGTCAGCAAGAGCGCGCGATCATGCAACTGTGCGTACGTGATGCACGTATGCCACGCGCCGACTTCCTGCGTCAGTTCCCTGGCAACGAAGTCGACGAAAGCTGGTCCGACGCCCTGGCCAAAGGCAAGAGCAAGTACGCCGAAGCCATTGGTCGCGTGCAACCGGACATCATCCGTTGCCAGCAGAAGCTGACCGCGCTGGAAACCGAGACCGGCCTGACCATCGCCGAGATCAAGGACATCAACCGTCGCATGTCGATCGGTGAGGCGAAAGCCCGCCGCGCGAAGAAAGAGATGGTTGAAGCGAACTTGCGTCTGGTGATCTCCATCGCCAAGAAGTACACCAACCGTGGTCTGCAATTCCTCGATCTGATCCAGGAAGGCAACATCGGTCTGATGAAAGCGGTGGACAAGTTCGAATACCGTCGTGGTTACAAGTTCTCGACTTATGCCACCTGGTGGATCCGTCAGGCGATCACTCGCTCGATCGCCGACCAGGCCCGCACCATCCGTATTCCGGTGCACATGATCGAGACGATCAACAAGCTCAACCGTATTTCCCGCCAGATGTTGCAGGAAATGGGTCGCGAACCGACCCCGGAAGAGCTGGGTGAACGCATGGAAATGCCTGAGGACAAGATCCGCAAGGTATTGAAGATCGCCAAAGAGCCGATCTCCATGGAAACCCCGATCGGTGATGACGAAGACTCCCATCTGGGTGACTTCATCGAAGACTCGACCATGCAGTCGCCAATCGATGTCGCCACTGTTGAGAGCCTGAAAGAAGCGACCCGCGAAGTGCTGTCCGGCCTTACTGCCCGTGAAGCCAAGGTACTGCGCATGCGTTTCGGTATCGACATGAACACCGACCATACGCTCGAAGAAGTCGGCAAACAGTTTGACGTGACCCGTGAGCGGATACGTCAGATCGAAGCCAAGGCGCTGCGCAAGCTGCGCCACCCGACGCGAAGCGAGCATCTGCGCTCCTTCCTCGACGAGTGACACCAGAACCCCCGGCCCAGGCCGGGGGTTTTGTTTTTACGGCAGATTAAATACCTCGCACCACCCTCCCCCCGCGCACAGCCCGTCTACACTCGAAACATTCCCCCGAGCCATAACGAGACCGTTATGCCCAGACTGGCGTCCGTGCTTTTTTTGCTGTCACTGATGATCTGGACCGCAACGGCTGACGCGCTGACTCTGACCGATGAAGAACGTAGCTGGCTGGCGGCTCACCCGGACTTGCGCCTGGGTGTGGATGCGTCGTGGCCGCCCTTCGAGTTCCGCGACGACCAGAACCGCTATCAGGGCCTGGCAGCGGACTATATCGATGTGATTCGCCAACGCCTGGCGATCAAACTCACCCCCATCGAGCCGGTGAGCTGGACGGTCGTGCTCGAACAGGCGAAAAACGGCACGATCGATTTGCTGCCGGGGATCATGTCCACCCCGGAACGCCAGAGTTACCTGTCATTCACCCGCCCTTATCTCGACTTTCCGATCGTTATCCTCGCCCACGTCGGCGGCCCGCAACCGCGCAAACTCGAGGATCTTTACGGCCTGAAGATCGCCGTGGTCGAGAACTACGCGCCCCATGAACTGTTGCGCACCCATCACCCCGACCTGAACCTGGTGGCGATGCCCAACGTCAGCTCCGCATTGCAGGCCCTGGCTACCGATGAAGTCGACGCGGTGGTCGGCGATCTGGCCTCCAGTGTCTGGAGCCTGCGCCAGCTCAAGCTGGATGGTTTGTACGTCAGCGGCGAAACCCCTTATCGCTACCAACTGGCAATGGGCGTCCCTCGGGACAACAAAATGCTGGTGGGGATTCTCGACAAGGTGCTGGCAGACATGTCCCCGGAAGAAATCAGCAGCATTCAGGAGCATTGGGTCGGCAACGTCCTCGATCACCGGACATTCTGGTCGGATCTGCTGATTTACGGATTACCAGGTCTATCGCTTCTGGTCATCGTGCTGGCGGTGGTGATCCGCATCAACCGGCGCCTGAGCTCGGAAATCGCCCGACGCATCGACCTCGAACAGGAACTGCGCAGCAGCGAATACCACTATCGCGGGCTGGTGGAGAGTCTCTCGGCCATCGCCTGGGAAGCGCGGATCAGCGATTTCACCTACAGCTATGTTTCGCCCCACGCCGAAGATCTGCTCGGCTATCCGCTGTCCCATTGGCTGATCCCGGGCTTCTGGCGCAACATTATTCACCCGGCGGATCTCACCCGTGCCCAGAGTTTTTGCGATCACGAAGTGCTGGCAGGACGCGATCACAGCCTCGATTACCGAGTGATCACCGCTGACGGTCGTTGCTTGTGGGTGCGTGACATCGTCAGCCTGATCGAACACGGCCACGAACCGGTGATGCGCGGCCTGATGATCGACATCAGCGAGACCAAGCGCACCGAAGAGGCGTTGCGCCTGTCGGAACAGAAGTTCGCATCAGTGTTCCAGCAATGCCCGGACATCTTGGTCATCGCCCGGCTCTCGGACGGCTGCCTACTAGAAGTTAACGAAGCTTTTGAGGAACAGATCGGGCTCAAGGCTGAAGAAGTGATTGGCCAGACCGCCACCGAACTCAATATCTGGGGCATTCCCGGGGTTGGCCCTGGCCTGCTTCAGCGCCTGCAGGCCGGTAGCATTCGCAACCTGGAGATGCCCTTTCGCCGCAACAATGGCCAGGTGTTTACCGGGCTGATTTCCGCCGAACCCTTTGAGCTCGACACCACTCCGGCGCTGGTCGTGGTGGTGCGCGACATTACCCAGCTCAAGGAAACCCAGCAGCAACTGCAAACCTCCGAAGAAAAGTTCGCCAAGGCCTTCCACGCCTCGCCGGACGGTCTGCTGCTGTCGCGTCAGAGCGATGGTCTGCTGCTGGAGGTCAACGAAGGTTTCAGTCGCATCACCGGTTTCAACAGCGCCATGTCGGTGGATCGCTCGGCGCTGGACCTGGGAATCTGGGTCAACCTCAACGAACGCAAGCAAATGCTTGATCTGCTGCACCGCGACGGGTTCGTTCGCGACTTCAGCTGCCATATCCGCCGCAGCGACGGGCAGATCCGCCTCTGCGAGGTGTCCAGCCGTCCGCTGCCGATCGGCGACGAAGACTGCATGCTGACCATCGCCCGAGACATCACCGAGCGCCACCTGATGCAGGAAAAACTGCAACAGGCTGCGACCGTGTTCGAGAGCACTGCCGAAGGCGTGCTGATCACCGACACCCAGCAACACATCAGCGCCGTGAACCGGGCCTTCACAGAAATCACCGGTTACAGCGAAAGCGAAGCGCTGGGCCACACCCCGCGCTTGCTGGCGTCCGGCCTGCACGACAGCGCGTTCTACGCGGCGATGTGGCATCAATTGACCGACGAAGGTCACTGGCAGGGCGAAATCTCCAACCGGCGCAAAAATGGTGAGTTGTACCCGAGCTGGCTGACCATCAGCGCCGTGCGCAACCGCGACAAGTTCATCACCCACTTCGTTGCGGTGTTTGCCGATATCTCCAGCCTCAAGCACGCCCAGGCCAAACTCGACTATCAGGCGCATCACGACCCGCTCACCGGCCTGCCAAACCGCACGCTGTTCGAAAGTCGCCTGTTGATGGCACTCAACAGCCAGCAGGAGAACGGCGGTCAGGGCGCAGTGCTGTTCCTCGACCTCGACCGTTTTAAGCACATCAACGACAGCCTCGGTCACCCGGTCGGCGATCTGCTGCTCAAAGGCATCGCCGTGCGCCTCAAGGAGCAACTGCGCGACATCGACACCGTAGCGCGGCTGGGTGGCGACGAATTCATCATTCTGCTGCCCGGCCTGCAGCAGCCCGGCGATGCCGATAACATCGCCACCAAACTGCTGAACTGTTTTGGCGCGCCGTTCCAGGCCGGTGAGCATGAGTTCTTTATCAGCGCCAGCATCGGCACCAGCCTTTACCCGCGCGACGGCTGCGATGTCGCGACCCTGATCAAGAACGCGGACGCAGCGATGTATCGCTCCAAGGCCAAGGGCCGCAACCGGGTCGAAAGCTACACCCGCGACCTCACCGCTCAGGCCAGCGAGCGTGTGGCGCTGGAGCACGAACTTCGCCGGGCCATCGAGCGTGAGGAGCTGTACCTCTATTACCAACCGAAAATCAGTCTCGACGATCACAGCCTGGTCGGCGCCGAAGCCCTGATTCGCTGGCGTCATCCGAACTTCGGCGACGTACCGCCAGAGCACTTCATCCCGCTGGCGGAAGAGAACGGCATGATTCTGCAAATCGGCGACTGGGTGCTGGAAACCGCCTGCCGGCAAATGTTCGAGTGGGGCCAGATCTACGAATCCCTCGGCCCTCTGTCGGTGAACCTCGCCGGCGCACAACTGCGCCAACCGAACCTGCTGGGACGCATCGAGCAACTGCTCAAGGACAACCGCCTGCGGCCGGAATTACTGCAACTGGAAATTACCGAAAACTTCATCATGAGCCAGGCTGAAGAAGCACTGGCGGTGCTGCACCAGCTCAAACACCTGGGCGTGCAACTGGCCATCGACGACTTCGGCACCGGCTATTCCTCGCTGAGTTATCTCAAGCGCCTGCCACTGGACATCCTCAAGATCGACCAGTCTTTCGTCCGTGGCCTGCCCGACGACCCGCACGACGCGGCGATTGTCCGCGCCATCATCGCCCTGGGCCGCAGCATGCAATTCACCGTGATCGCCGAAGGCGTGGAAACCCAGGCCCAGCAACAATTCCTCGCCGCCGAAGGCTGTGAACAGATCCAGGGCTACATCGTCAGCCTGCCGCTACCGCCAGAGGAATTTGCCGCGACGTTTCTTCGTATAGCCGTATCAGATTTTTCGGATAGCACAGCCGAGAAACCGTCGCTATAATCCGCGGCCTACTGAGGGCCTATAGCTCAGTTGGTTAGAGCAGAGGACTCATAATCCTTTGGTCCACGGTTCAAGTCCGTGTGGGCCCACCAAACATGAAAAAGCCGCGCTTATGTGCGGCTTTTTCGTACCTGCGTGGAGAAGTCCCTTGCCCGACATCCGCCCACCCGTGCTCGATGAAATCGACCGCCAACTGATCGCTGCCCTGCAAATCAACGCCCGCGAAAGCGTGGCGATGCTGGCCCGGCAATTGGGGATCGCCCGCACGACCGTGACTTCGCGACTGGCGCGGCTGGAAAAGGCCAAGGTCATTACCGGCTACGGCGTACGACTGGGTCAGCGTGTAGTGGATGGCGGTTTGCAGGCTTATGTCGGGATCAAGGTGCAGCCACGTTCCGGCAAGGAGGTGTTGCGCCGTTTGAGCGCAATGGCTCAGGTACAGCAATTGTGCGCGGTGAGTGGCGAGTTTGATTATGTGGCGTGGCTGCGGACGGACTCACCGGAGCAGCTTGACCAGTTGCTGGATCAGATCGGCAGCGTAGACGGTGTGGAAAAGACCACGACGTCCATCATCCTCAGCAGCAAGATTGATCGCGGACATCCAGTCTGACCAAAAATATCGTCAGATTGCAGCATTAACGCTCAAAACGACGACACTCTGCGTCTTATTATCGTGTTCTACGCTCCCTAGAATGGCTGGCATCTTTTCCTATACTCAGACGCGCATTCCGCGTCGGGTCGCCAGCAAGGTCAGCCATGAACAAGAACAATCGCCATCCTGCAGACGGTAAGAAACCGATTACCATTTTCGGCCCGGACTTTCCTTTCGCCTTCGACGACTGGATCGAACACCCGGCTGGTCTGGGCAGTATTCCCGAGCACAGCCACGGTGCAGAGGTGGCAATCGTCGGTGCTGGCATCGCCGGTCTGGTGGCGGCTTATGAGCTGATGAAGCTCGGCCTGAAACCTGTCGTTTATGAGGCCTCGAAGCTTGGCGGCCGTCTGCGCTCCCAAGCCTTTAACGGCACTGACGGCATCGTCGCCGAGCTCGGCGGCATGCGTTTCCCGGTGTCCTCCACTGCGTTCTATCACTACGTCGACAAACTCGGCCTCGAGACCAAGCCCTTCCCCAACCCGCTGACGCCGGCCTCCGGCAGCACCGTGATCGACCTGGAAGGCAAAACACATTACGCACAGAGCCTGAAGGATCTTCCTGCACTGTTCCAGGAAGTAGCGGACGCCTGGGCCGACGCCTTGGAGGCCGGCTCGCAGTTCTCCGACATCCAGCAAGCGATTCGCGACCGTGACGTGCCACGCCTCAAAGAACTGTGGAACACCCTCGTACCGCTGTGGGACGACCGCACCTTCTACGACTTCGTTGCCACGTCGAAAGCCTTCGCCAAACTGTCGTTCCATCACCGCGAAGTGTTCGGCCAGGTCGGTTTCGGTACCGGTGGCTGGGACTCTGACTTCCCCAACTCGATGCTGGAAATCTTCCGCGTGGTGATGACCAACTGCGACGATCACCAGCATCTGGTGGTCGGCGGTGTGGAACAAGTGCCACAAGGCATCTGGCGTCATGCGCCGGAACGCTGCGTGCACTGGCCGCAAGGCACCAGCCTGAAGTCGCTGCACCACGGCGCGCCACGTTCCGGGGTGAAGAAAATCGCCCACGCGCCTGACGGACGTTTCGCGGTCACCGACAACAACGGCGACACCCGCGAATACGCGGCCGTACTGACCACCTGCCAGAGCTGGTTGCTGACCACCCAGATCGAGTGCGACGAAAGCCTGTTCTCGCAGAAGATGTGGATGGCGCTGGACCGCACTCGCTACATGCAATCGTCGAAGACCTTCGTGATGGTTGACCGCCCGTTCTGGAAGGACAAGGACCCTGAAACCGGCCGCGACCTGATGAGCATGACCCTCACCGATCGCCTGACCCGTGGCACTTATCTGTTCGACAACGGCGACGACAAGCCGGGCGTGATCTGCCTGTCGTACTCGTGGATGAGCGACGCCTTGAAGATGCTTCCGCACCCGGTGGAAAAACGCGTGAAACTGGCGCTGGATGCGTTGAAGAAGATCTACCCGAAAGTCGACATCGCCGCGCGGATTATCGGCGATCCGATCACCGTGTCGTGGGAAGCCGACCCGCATTTCCTCGGCGCGTTCAAGGGCGCCCTGCCCGGCCATTATCGCTACAACCAGCGCATGTACGCGCACTTCATGCAGGACGACATGCCGCCGGAGCAGCGCGGGATTTTCATCGCCGGCGACGACGTGTCGTGGACGCCAGCGTGGGTCGAGGGCGCGGTACAGACCTCGCTCAACGCGGTGTGGGGAATCATGAAGCACTTCGGCGGGTCCACACATAACGAGAACCCTGGCCCGGGTGATGTGTTCAACGACATCGGCCCGATCGCCCTGCCCGAGTAAGAGGAATCTTCGATGCGTGTAGCCCTTTACCAATGTCCACCGCTGCCCCTGGAGCCCGCCGCCAACCTCCAGCGCCTGCAACAACTGGCGATGGAGGCCAAAGGCGCCGACCTGCTGGTGGTGCCGGAGATGTTCCTGACCGGCTACAACATCGGCAAGGAGGCGGTCGCGACATTGGCCGAGGTCTACAACGGTGAGTGGGCGCAGCAAGTAGGACGAATCGCCAAGGCTGCCGGTCTGGCGATTCTCTACGGTTACCCGGAGCGCACCGCCGAAGGACAGATCTACAACGCCGTGCAGTTGATCGATTCGAACGGTGAACGCCTGTGCAATTACCGCAAGACGCATCTGTTCGGTGATCTGGACCGTTCGATGTTCAGCCCCGGCGATGGTGAATTTCCCATCGTCGAGCTCAACGGCTGGAAGCTCGGTTTCCTGATCTGCTACGACCTGGAGTTCCCGGAAAACGCCCGGCGCCTGGCCCTTGAAGGCGCCGAGCTGATTCTGGTGCCGACCGCCAACATGATTCCTTTCGATTTCATTGCCGATGTTTCCGTGCGCTCCCGCGCGTTCGAAAACCAGTGCTACGTGGCTTACGCCAACTACTGCGGCCACGAAGGCGACATTCATTACTGCGGGCAAAGCAGCATTGCCGCGCCGGATGGCAGCCGCATCGCCCAGGCCGGACTGGACGAAGCCCTGATCGTCGGCGAGCTGGATCGCCAGTTGATGGCCGACTCGCGCAGCGCCAACCGCTACTTCAACGACCGCCGCCCCGAACTTTACGACGCGCTCAACAAGCGCTAATCCGCTAGCATTGGCACTTCACTGTTCTGGAAGTGCCCATGCCTGCGCCGACTCATCCCCGCCCCCACACCGAAACCCTGGCCAACGGCTTGCACGTGACCCTGCGTCACGTGCCCGGTCTGAAGCGCAGTGCCGCTGCGTTGCGGGTGGCTGCCGGTAGCCATGACGTGCCGTTGGCGTGGCCGGGACTGGCGCATTTCCTTGAGCATTTGCTGTTTCTCGGCACTGAGCGTTTTCCTGCACAGCAAGGGCTGATGGCCTACGTGCAAGGTCACGGCGGCCAGGTGAATGCCAGCACCCGCGAGCGCACCACCGATTTCTTCTTTGAGTTGCCGCCAGCGTCCTTCAGCGGTGGACTGGAGCGTCTGTCGGACATGCTCGCTCATCCGCGTATGAATCCGGACGATCAGTTGCGGGAACGGGAAGTGTTGCAGGCGGAGTTTGTCGCGTGGTCGCAGGATGCTGCGGCTCAGCAGAAAGAGGCGCTGTTCGAGGGATTGTCGGCAGCGCATCCGTTGCGCGGATTTCATGCCGGGAACCGCGAGAGCCTGCCGGTAGAACAAGCGGATTTTCAGCAGGCGTTGAAAGACTTTCATCAGCAGTTTTACCGCACCGGGCAGATGACTCTGAGTCTGGTCGGGCCGCAGAGTGTTGAAGAACTGCGCACGCTGGCCGAACAGTTTGCCGCCGCGCTGACGCCTGGGGATAAAACTGCACAGATTGCCCCCGTTCGCTTGATGGGCAACGCAGAGGAAAGTTATCAACAGGCTGGCGAGCGGCACGGCAATCTGCTGTTCGCACTGGAGGACTTGCCGGAGTCGTCGGCCGAGGCGCTGGCGTTTCTTTGTCACTGGCTGAACAGCGCCAAACCCGGTGGGTTGCTCGCGCATTTGCGGCAGCAGGGGCTCGCTGACGTCTTGCAAGCTAGCGTGCAGTACCAGTTCGGCAGGCAAGCCTTGCTGCATCTTCAGCTCACCTCAGTTTCCGACTCGCTCGACCTCATTCGCGAGCATTGCCTGGATTGGTTGAGTTTCTTCGCAGCGCAGCAGGACTGGCCGGCGTTGCGTCAGGAGTACGCAACGCTGCTTGAACGACAGCAGCAGGTCAGTGGTGCATTGCAGTTAGCCCGACTCAACAGCGAACAACTCGAGAATGAAATTTCCGAAGAGGTCGTTGCGGCGCTCAAAGCAATCCTCGGCAAAATCGGCACTGTGGATAACTTCAGCAGCCACTGGCATCTGCCCGCCGCCAATCCTTTCCTGCGCGCTACCGAACCGCTGGCCAACGCCGGCCTCATCCGCGGCCAGACCAGCGCTCACCGAGGTCTGCGCACGTTTGCTCAGGATCGCTCGCGCACTCGCCGCGAACGTTCGCCGATGCAATTCAGCCAGGCGCTGCCGGATAACGGTGACGAAGGTGCGGTGTATGTGCGCTGGCAGACGGAAGCGGCAGCCACGGCCGAGCTGCAAGCGAAACTGCAACGCAGTCTGCGGGAGGTTTCTGACGACGCGCGTCAGGCCGGGGTCGAATTGTCCTTCAGCGCCACGGGTCATCAGTGGCTGCTGAAACTCACCGGCCTGCAGGACACGCTGCCCATTGTGCTGGAGCACGCGCTGAAATCCCTGACTCAAGTGGGCGCCGACTCCGCGAAAGGCGAGCCGCAACCTGCGCTGATACCGATCCGCCAACTGCTCAAAGTACTGCCGGAAAAGTGTCTGCCAGCGGTAGGCGAATCCGATGACGCCGCGCACCTGTGGACAACTTCCCGCTGGGACGGTCTGGCTTTGGGGTTAAGCCCACAAACCCAGTCAGCCATGGGCCTGGCCCTGAGCCGTATCCCCGGCGTCCCGGACAATCAAATTCCCCCATCGTCTGTCATCAACGCCGGATTCCGGTGGAGTCAGATCGGCAGCAATTCCGGCGAACACGCCTTGCTGCTGTTCTGCCCGACCGCCAGCCACGAAATCGCCGACGAAGCCGCGTGGCGCCTGCTCGCCCACCTGTGCCAGACGCCGTTCTACCAACGCCTGCGAGTCGAACTGCAACTCGGCTATGCGGTATTCAGCGGCATGCGTCAGCTCCACGGCCAAACCGGATTGCTGTTCGGTGTGCAATCGCCCACGGCCACCGCTGCGCAATTGCTCAGCCACATTCAGCAGTTTCTCGATGACCTGCCAGCCCTTGTCGAACAACTCGATGACGCCAGCCTCGCCCGGCAACGCCAGACGCTTGCCGATCAGTTCGATGACAGCGTCCTGTCCGGCAAAGACGCTGCCGAGCTACTGTGGCAGGCCCGCCTCGCCGGCCACTCGTCGGATTATCTGGCACAACTGCGCTGCGCCATCGCTCAACTGGATCGCCCGGCATTGCTGGCCGCCGCACAACGTCTGATCCGCGCCGAGGGCGGCTGGCACGGCCTGTCCAACAGCCCTTCGCCGGGTGCACCATGGCAAGCGGCAAAATGATCATTACCGGGGCTGCAAGGAGCTTTCTCAAAGATTCACGGGCAAAGCCCCTGAAATTTTGAGTAACATAGCCACCTAACTATTTGGAACATCCCTGCGCTGCCGTGGACTATACCTATGGATAGCGCTATCTCACCCACCTGAAAAAGGAGTCACCCGATGGCTTGGACCAAACCTGCTTACACCGACCTGCGCATCGGCTTCGAAGTCACCATGTACTTCGCCAGCCGCTGAGTCCTGCCTCAAGCAGAACACTGCAGTGCAACGCCTCGGCTCGCCGGGGCGTTTTATTTTCAGCGTTGAAATGATGGAGCGTTCATGTTCGTCCAGATTCTGGGTTCGGCCGCCGGTGGCGGTTTTCCGCAGTGGAACTGCAACTGCGTCAATTGCGCCGGTTTTCGCGATGGCAGCCTGAATGCCAAGGCCCGTACCCAATCGTCCATCGCGATTTCCGATGACGGCGTGAACTGGGTGCTGTGCAACGCCTCGCCGGACATCCGCGCGCAGCTTCAGGGCTTCGCCCCGATGCAGCCGGGCCGTGCCCTGCGTGACACCGGCATCAGCGCGATCATCCTGATGGACAGCCAGATCGACCACACCACCGGTCTGCTCAGCCTGCGCGAAGGCTGCCCGCATCAGGTCTGGTGCACGGACATGGTCCACGAAGACCTGAGCACCGGTTTCCCGCTGTTCACCATGCTCAAACACTGGAACGGCGGGCTGGACTGGAACCGCATCGAACTCGACCAGAGCTTCACCGTCGCCGCCTGCCCGAACCTGCGCTTCACTCCGCTGCCGTTGCGCAGCGCTGCACCGCCTTACTCGCCGCACCGCTTCGACCCGCACCCGGGCGACAACATCGGCCTGATCGTCGAAGACCTCAGCACCGGCGGCAAACTGTTCTACGCGCCGGGTTTGGGCAAGGTCGACGCGCCGCTGCTGGAAATCATGGCCGGCAGCGACTGCGTGCTGGTGGACGGGACGATGTGGGACGACGATGAAATGCAGCGTCGTGGCGTCGGCACCCGCACCGGCCGCGAAATGGGCCACCTGGCGCAGAACGGCCCCGGCGGCATGCTCGAAGTGCTGGAACAGCTTCCCGAGCAGCGCAAAGTGCTTATCCACATTAACAACACCAACCCGATTCTCGACGAAGACTCGCCGGAGCGCGCGGAACTGGTTCGGCGCAATGTTGAAGTGGCGTATGACGGCATGAGCATCGTCCTGTAACGAATGGCCCGGAGAACCGCAATGACCGACACCCCGCTGTCCACCGCCGAATTCGAAGCGGCCCTGCGCGCCAAGGGCGCCTATTACCACATTCATCACCCGTATCACGTGGCGATGTATGAAGGCCGGGCCACCCGCGAGCAGATCCAGGGCTGGGTCGCCAACCGTTTCTATTATCAGGTGAATATCCCCCTGAAAGACGCCGCGATCCTCGCCAACTGCCCGGATCGCGAGATCCGCCGCGAATGGATTCAGCGCCTGCTCGACCACGACGGCGCCCCCGGCGAAGACGGCGGCATCGAAGCCTGGCTGCGCCTCGGCCAGGCCGTCGGGCTCGATCCGGATCAGTTGCGTTCCCAGGAACTGGTGCTGCCCGGCGTGCGTTTCGCCGTCGACGCCTACGTCAACTTCGCCCGCCGCGCCAGTTGGCAGGAAGCCGCCAGCAGCTCGCTGACCGAGCTGTTCGCGCCGCAGATCCACCAGTCGCGTCTCGACAGCTGGCCGCAGCATTACCCGTGGATCGACCCGGCCGGCTACGAATATTTCCGCACCCGTCTCGGTCAGGCCCGGCGCGATGTCGAGCATGGTCTGGCGATCACGCTCGAGCACTACAAGACCCGCGAAGGCCAGGAGCGCATGCTGGAAATTCTCCAGTTCAAACTGGACATTCTTTGGAGCATGCTCGATGCCATGAGCATGGCCTACGAACTGAACCGCCCGCCGTATCACAGCGTCACCGATCAACGGGTCTGGCATAAAGGAATCGCCTTATGAGTTTCGACCGCAGCAAGACCCCGACCTGGCGTCCCGGCTACCGTTTCCAGTACGAACCGGCGCAGAAAGGCCACGTGCTGCTGTACCCGGAAGGCATGATCAAGCTCAATGAAAGTGCCGCGCTGATCGGCGGTCTGATCGACGGTGAACGGGATGTCGCGGCGATCATCGCCGAACTCGACAGACAGTTCCCCGGCGTGCCCGAGCTCGGTGACGACATCGAGCAATTCATGGAGGTTGCCCGTGCGCAGCACTGGATCGAACTTGCCTGAGTCATCGGTGCAAGTCCCGGCCAAACCGGAAATCGGCCTGCCGCTGTGGCTGCTCGCCGAGCTGACTTACCGCTGCCCGCTGCAATGCCCGTACTGCTCCAATCCGCTGGATTTCGCCGAGCAGGGCAAAGAGCTGAGCACCGAGCAGTGGATCAAGGTATTCCGTGAGGCGCGTGAGATGGGCGCGGCGCAACTGGGTTTTTCCGGCGGCGAACCGCTGGTGCGCCAGGACCTCGCCGAGCTGATTCGTGAAGCGCGCCAGTTGGGTTTCTACACCAACCTGATCACCTCCGGAATCGGCCTGACCGAGCAGAAGATCAGCGACTTCAAAAAGGCCGGGCTCGACCACATCCAGATCAGTTTCCAGGCCAGCGACGAGCAAGTGAACAACCTGCTCGCCGGCTCGAAAAAAGCCTTCGCGCAGAAACTGGAAATGGCCCGCGCCGTGAAGGCCCACGGCTATCCGATGGTGCTGAACTTCGTCACCCATCGGCACAACATCGACAAGATCGACCGCATCATCGAGCTGTGCATTGCGCTGGAGGCCGACTTCGTCGAACTCGCTACCTGCCAGTTCTACGGCTGGGCGCAGCTCAATCGTGTCGGCCTGTTGCCGACCAAAGAGCAGCTGGTTCGCGCCGAACGCATCACCAACGAATACCGCGCCAAACTGGAAGCCGAAGGGCATCCGTGCAAGCTGATTTTCGTCACCCCGGACTATTACGAAGAACGCCCGAAAGCCTGCATGAATGGCTGGGGCAGTCTGTTTCTGACGGTCACACCGGACGGCACCGCCCTGCCCTGTCATGGCGCCCGACAGCTGCCGGTACAATTTCCCAATGTGCGCGACCACAGCATGCAGCACATCTGGTACGACTCGTTCGGCTTCAACCGTTTTCGCGGGTATGACTGGATGCCCGAGCCATGCCGCTCCTGCGACGAGAAGGAACAGGACTTCGGCGGCTGCCGCTGCCAAGCCTTCATGCTCACCGGCGATGCGAGCAATGCAGATCCGGTGTGCAGCAAGTCCGAACATCACGGCGTGATCCTCAAGGCCCGCGAAGAAGCCGAGCATGCCACCCAGACCATCGAACAACTGGCCTTTCGCAATGAACGAAACTCGCGACTCATCGCCAAAGGCTGAGCCTTTCAGCGCCACCGCTGCGGTTGCCGCCGGCGTGGATTTCGCCGAATTGCAGCTCGGTGCCCATGGTTTGTTCTGGAATGAATACCGACCTGCAGACGCCGCGTGCCGGATCTGGCACTGGCGCGATGGCGTGGCGAAATGTCTGACGCCTGCGGGTTTCAGCGTGCGCAGTCGGGTTTACGAATATGGCGGTGGGGCGTTTTGTCTGACGCCCGACGGGGTGGTTTTCGTCAACGAGGCGGATCAACAGTTGTATCGCCAGACGCTGGACGGCGAGCCCGTGGCATTGACGTCCGGGGAATGCCGATATGGTGATCTGCACTTTGCCGAAGGGCAGGTGCTGGCCGTTGAAGAGAACGGTGATCGGCATCGGCTGGTGGCTATTGACCTGGTGGACGACACCAAGAGTCTGCTGGCAGAAGGTGCGGACTTTTACGCCTCGCCGATCATCAGCCCGGATGGCCAGCGCCTGGCTTGGATCGAGTGGAGCCGTCCGCATCAGCCGTGGACATCCACGCGACTGATGCTCGCCGAGCGCTCGTCCAATGGATTTTCCGCCCCGCGTTGTGTGGCGGGTGAAGCGTTTGAAGAGTCAATCCAGCAACCGCGTTTCGATGCCAATGGCCGACTGGGTTGTCTGACCGATCGTGGCGGATATTGGCAACCGTGGGTCGAGTCGGCAAACGGCTTGCAACCGTTAGCTAGCGCCGAAGCCGATCACGCGCCGGCCCCATGGCAACTTGGCGGCTGCACCTGGCTGCCCACCGACGAAGGCTTTTTGGCAAGCTGGAGCGAAGGCGGTTTCGGTCGTCTGGCGCTTAACGGCGAAGACTTCACAGGCGACTACAGTCGCTTCCGTCATCTGGCTGTCGATGATCAATTCATTTACTGCATTGCCGCCTCACCGATCAGCCCTTCAGCGGTGATCACCATCGATCGCGAATCGCGTGAAATGAATGTCCTGGCCGGCGGTGTCGCACCGCTCCCCGCCGAGCGCATCAGCCGCCCGCAAACCCTGCGCTATCCCAGCGGTTCGGGTGAAGCACACGGCTTCTTTTACCCGGCAACTAATGGCGATGTGAAACCGCCGCTGGTGGTGTTCATTCACGGCGGCCCTACCTCCGCTTGCTACCCGATGCTCGACCCGCGCATTCAGTACTGGACGCAACGTGGCTTCGCCGTCGCCGACCTCAACTACCGAGGCAGCAGCGGTTATGGCCGGAAGTATCGACAGGCGTTGCACCTGAGTTGGGGCGCAGTGGATGTCGAGGATGCCTGCGCAGTGGTGGCCTATCTGGCCGAACGCGGCATTATCGACGGCGAACGTGCATTCATCCGTGGCGGCAGCGCCGGTGGTTACACCACGCTTTGTGCATTGGCGTTCCATCAGGTATTCCGCGCCGGCGCCAGCCTTTATGGCGTCAGTGACCCGGTTGCTCTCGGCCGAGCGACGCACAAGTTTGAAGGCGATTATCTGGACTGGCTGATCGGCGACCCCGAGAAAGATGCCGAACGCTACGCCGCCCGAACGCCGTTGCTGCACGCAGGCAACATTCGCGTGCCGGTGATTTTCTTTCAGGGCGAACTGGACGCAGTGGTCGTGCCGCAACAGACCCGCGACATGGTCGCGGCCCTGGAGCAAAACGGCATTGAGGTCGAAGCGCATTACTACGCCGATGAACGCCACGGCTTCCGCCGGGCCGCCAACCAGGCCCATGCGCTGGAGCAGGAATGGCGGTTTTACCGGCGAGTGATGGGTTTGACGGACTGAGACTCAGCGCTTGGCGATGATGTACACCGCGTGCACGATCCCCGGGATGTAACCGCACAACGTCAGCAGAATGTTCAGCCAGAACGCTCCGCCGAACCCGACCTGCAGAAACACACCCAGTGGCGGCAACAGAATGGCGATGATGATGCGGATAAAGTCCATGGGGCAGCTCCTGATTGGGGGTTGGCTCACCTGAGCCATACAAGCTAATCGACCTGTGCCGTTTGTCAGGGTTCAGTGCTTTCGCCAGACAGAGTGCGCAAGACCAATCAAGCCAGTATTTGCAGACCGTGTTTCTGCACAATGCTGAGCAGCTTCAAAGCCATTCCGCTTGGATGCTTATCCCCTGATTCCCATTGTTTGACGGTCGACGCGCTGGTGTTCAAATAACGCGCGAACACTGGCTGGCTGACGTTGTTGCGCTCACGCAACGCCTTGATCTGCTCCGCTGGAATTACATCTGGAACCGCTGCAAGGCACGACCCATCAAACTCACGCATCGTTGCCTTGCTGATCGCACCGACTGCATGCAGGGCACTGGCCGACTCGTGTACTGATTCAAATACGTCACTCTTGAATTTTTTACTCATGAGTTATCTCCACAAACGCCTTCATGACCAACAAGCCTTGAATCTGCTCTTCGGTAAGTTGTGCATAGGCTTTCGCCAGCTTGCGCAGCTCCTTCAACTCTGCAGAATTGATATTGCTCCGATCCTTTTTGGCGAACAGCACCTGATAAATCCAGTAACGCCCGCCCTTGGCCAGAACTATCGAACGGTGGCGGTTTTCGTTCAGGCGCTTCTTCCAGACTCCGCCTCCCAGATTGTCCGCTTGCCCATCAAGCATCTCGGCAAAAGCCTCGCGAAGCTCGTCGTCGGTGATCCATGCTTTGCTGGCCTGTATCGCAAAACCTTTTGTCTTGAACAACCTGAACGGCATCGGTATCCCTGCCAAAAATATATACCACTCAGTGGTATAGATTACAAAGCCTGTCTTTCGACAAGGTTGTTCTGTCGGCTTCGGCAATCCTTGCCGAACCCCACCAAATAAACACTGCAGCGGCGATCCCTCAAGCGATAAACCGCGATGGAAAAATCCGGCCACAAAAAACGCCCCACGCCAAAAGAATCAGGCGTGGGGCGTGCGTTATACCGCGAGACGGTTCTTGAATTCGGGTGGGAAACTTCAGCTCAGACGGCAATCCCTTTGCGGCATTGCAGCTGCGCGGTGCGGACCCGGGAGAAGGCGCGGGCCAGACGCAGGAGCATTTCGTCGATGTTGGCCTTGCTGACGTTGAGCGCCGGGGTGAAGCGCAGGCAGTTGGCTTGAGGGGAGTTGAGCAGCAAGCCTTCATGCAGCGCGGCTTTGACGACGGCTTCGGCGGAGTCTTCCGACAAGGTTAGTCCCCAGAAAAGCCCCTGCCCGCGCAACTCGCCATGTTCATAACGATGGGCCAGACGGGCGAGCCCTTCACGCAGATGCTGGCCGTTGTCCCGGATCTGTTCGAGGAAGGCGCGGTCCTGCACGCTGTCGAGCACCACCAGGCCGGCGGCGGTCATCAGTGCGTTGCCGTGATGAGTACCGCCCAACTCGCCAGAGTCGAAACAGCAGGCCTTGCCTCGCGCCAGCAACGCCGCCAGTGGCACGCCACCGCCGAGGCCCTTGCCGAGCACGACGATATCGGCGCGCACACCGTAGGATTGTTCCGCGAGCAAAGTGCCGCAACGACCGATGCCGGTTTGCACTTCGTCGAGGATCAGCAGAATCCCCAGCTCACGGCACAGGCGTTCGACACCCTTGAGGTAATGCTCGGTCGCCGGGATCACCCCAGCATCGCTCTGGATCGGTTCGAGCATGATCGCCACGGTCTGCGCATCAACCGCCGCGTGCAGCGACGGCAGATCATTGAACGGCACCAGATCGAAGCCCGGCAGCAGTGGCGCGAAGCGGTTGTGAAGGTTGCAACTGTCCGACGCCGAAATCGTCGCCAGACTACGTCCGTGACAGCCTTGTCTGGCGACAATGATCCGCGAGGCGCCACCACGATGCAGCTGGCCCCATTTGCGCGCCAGTTTGATCGCCGCTTCACAAGCTTCACTGCCACTGTTGAGCAGGTAGGCCTGATCGCTGGAAGTACTGGCGCACAGGCGCTCGGCGAGGCTGAGCATGCCGCGATTGTGCAGATTGAAGCCGGGATTGATTAACGCTTGAGCCTGGTTGGCAATGGCTTTGACCAGCGCCGAAGGGCTGTGGCCGAGGCTGTTGGCGCCTCCGGCCTGGGAAAAATCCAGGTAGGCGCGGTCATTGCTGTCCCACAGCCAGGAACCCTGGCCGCGAACGAATACCTGTTGTGGGCGCTCGACGCTGGGCATCAGACGCTCGACATTCAGGCCATCAGCGGCATCCGATTCCTGGGTTTCAAAAGCCAGGTCATCGAGGCTCGGCGCCTGGCGCCGCAAACTGAACAGATTCATTGAAAAAAACCTCGATCGAGGTTTTTTGAACTGCCTATGTAAACACTTTCAAAACAAACGCTGGTCATTGCGCTTTCCGGCCCTGTAAGCCTTGTGAATGCGGTTAGACTAGGCCGGTTCACGGCGTCGAGCCATTTCGATTTCCCAGCATTTTCGATAAGTATTACTTATGGATTTCAAACAACTGCGTTATTTCGTCGCGGTCTACGAAGAAGGCCATGTCGGACGCGCCGCCGAGCGCCTGTCGATCTCTCAACCCGCGCTGTCCCAGCAGATTCGCCATCTGGAACAGAACCTCGACGTCACCCTGTTCGAGCGCAGCAGCAAACGCCTGTTGCCGACCCTCGCTGCCCACACCTTGTACAACCACGCCTTGCCGCTGCTCGACGGCATGCAGCGGGCGCGAGAGGCGCTGGGCAACTTCAAGGGTCAGGCACTCCGCACGTTGGCGATTGGTGTGCTGCAAACCGTGCACACCAGCCTGGTGCCGCAAATGCTGGAGCGAGTGCGCAAGGCCCAGCCGCATCTGGTGGTACAGATTTATGAACTGACGGGGCTTGAGATCGAGCGGCGTTTGCTCAACGGCTCTTTGGATATCGGCATCAGCTATCTGCCACCACGCCAGCCGGGCCTGCACGGTGTGATGTTGTACGAAGATGAACTGACGCTGGTCATCCCGGCGGATCATCCGCTGCGGGAATTCAAGAAAGTCTCGATGAGTCAAGCTGCCGAATTGCCGATGTTATTGCTGGGGGAAGAATTCCAGATCCGCCAGATCTGGCAGGCACAACTGGCCAGCCTCGGGCGACGCCCGCAAGTGCAGGCCGAATTGAACAATATGGTGGGGATTCTCGACAGCCTGCCGCATACCCGTCTGGCGACAGTGCTGCCCGGTCGTTCGCAAAAGGAGTACGACGATCAGGATCTGCTGTGGAAACCGTTGAGTGAGCCGCGCGTGCCGTTGAAGGTCGGGCTGGTGTGTCGCGATGTGCAGCGCCAACAGGCGCCATTGGCCTTGCTGCGAACGTTGCTGGAAGAAGTGATGCAGCGTGAGGAAAAACCGCTGAAAGGTGCGCCGCCGCTGGACGCGTTGAGCTGAAAACTTTTCTGCGGGCATAAGAAAACCCCGCCGAAGCGGGGCTTTGCAGACTGTTTCCCTGACATCCATTTCACTCCGCCACCCTGGCAGAATCCTACGTGTCCGTGTTGTTGCTTTGCGCTTCCTGCGCGACGTCCATGGAAAGTAGATTAGCTCTGGATCCAATCTACGCCTATGGGAGAACAGCAGCACGTCATGTAAGAGATCGCTTACATGACGTTACATCCTCAGAACTGCGCAGCGTCCAGCAGGAACAGCGACTCGCTGCCAGCCTTCACCGACGCGCTCAACGAGTGAATCCGCGGCAGCAGACGGGCGAAATAGAACCGCGCCGTGCCGAGTTTGCTCGCATAGAAATCGTCCTGCGCTTCTTTGCCCAGCGATGCCTTGGCCATCAAAGCCCACATGTACGCGTAAGCGGTGTAGCCGAACGCTTGCAGGTACTCGACCGATGCCGCGCCGATTTCGTTCGGGTTGGTTTTCGCCCGGTCCAGCAGCCACGAGGTCAGCTCGTCGAGGGTGTCGACGGCGTCATTCAGCGGTTTGGTGAACTCGCCCAGATCGGCACTGGCGGTTGCGGTGAAATGGCGGATCTCGTCGGCAAACAGTTTGTAGAACGCGCCGCCGCTGCCGACGATCTTGCGACCTACCAGGTCCAGCGCCTGAATGCCGTTGGTGCCTTCGTAGATCTGGGTGATGCGCACGTCGCGCACCAGTTGCTCCTGGCCCCACTCGCGGATGTAGCCGTGGCCGCCGAAAATCTGCTGACCGTGGACGGTGGTTTCCAGACCCAGATCGGTCAGGAACGCCTTGGCCACTGGCGTCAGCAAGGCCACCAGATCTTCCGCACGTTTGCGGGTGGCGGCGTCTTCGCTGAACTTGGCAGTGTCGAGTTGCATCGCCACGTAGGTGGAGAACGCACGGCCGCCTTCGTTCGAGGCTTTCATGGTTAGCAGCATACGACGCACGTCCGGGTGTACGATGATCGGGTCTGCGACCTTGTCCTTGTTCTGCGCGCCAGTCGGCGAACGACTTTGCAGGCGGTCGCGGGCGTATTCGATGGCGTTCTGATACGAGCGCTCGCCGGTGGCCAGGCCCTGGATGCCGACACCCAGACGCTCATAGTTCATCATGGTGAACATCGCGGCCAGGCCCTTGTTCGGCTCGCCGACCAGGTAACCCACGGCTTCGTCGAAGTTCATCACGCAGGTAGCGGATGCCTGGATGCCCATCTTGTGTTCGATCGAACCGCAGTTCGCCGGGTTGCGCGCGCCCAGGCTGCCATCGGCATTGACCATGAACTTCGGCACCAGGAACAGCGAAATGCCTTTCGGCCCCGCCGGCGCGTCCGGCAGCTTGGCCAGCACCAGGTGGATGATGTTTTCGGTCAAGTCGTGCTCACCGCCGGTGATGAAGATCTTGGTGCCGCTGACCTTGTAGGAACCGTCGGCCTGAGGCTCGGCCTTGGTGCGGATGATGCCCAGGTCGGTACCGGCGTGCGGCTCGGTCAGGCACATGGAACCGGCCCAGACGCCGGCGTACATGTTCGGCAGGTAAGCGGCTTTCAGTTCTTCGCTGGCGTGGGCGTTGATCGACAGGCAGGCGCCGGCAGTCAGCATCGGGTACAGACCGAAGGACAGGCTGGCGGAGTTGACCATTTCTTCGACCTGGGCCGACACGGCTTTGGGCATGCCCATGCCGCCATATTCCGGATCACCGCCAACGCCAACCCAGCCGCCTTCGGCATAAGTCTGATAGGCCTGTGGGAAACCGGCCGGCGTGGTGACGGCACCGTCGGCCCAGTGGCAGCCTTCTTCGTCGGCCGCACGGCTCAGGGGCGCGATGCTTTTGCCGGTGACCTTGCCGGCCTCTTCGAGGATGGCTTCAACAGTTTCGGCGTCGACAGTCTCGGCCAGGGCCGGCAGTTCGGCCCAGAGTTTGGCGACTTCGAACACTTCATTGAGGACGAAGCGCATATCGCGCAGCGGCGCTTTGTAGTCAGCCATGGCAAACCTCGCAAAGATCAAAACAGGTGATTCGTGGAAGGGTGTTTTCGTTGAGTCGGAGTGTAACCCAACAACTTTTGCGACACATAGGGTCAGGCGGTGACTGATTTGTTATTTTTAGTCATCAGCAATCAGCCATAAAGAAGCCCGCAATCAGCGGGCTCTTTTGTTTAACAGTGGCGTGTTACAGCGAGAACAACTGCGCCGGCAATTTCATCAGGCAATCACTGCCCGCCTCGATCGCCGAACGATGCGCAGCGGTGCGCGGCAGCAGGCGCTTGAAGTAAAACTCGCACGTCGCCAGTTTGCCCTGGCAGAAATCGCCATCACCCTCGCCCGACTCCAGTTGCGCCTGGGCGACCAGCGCCATGCGTAGCCACAAATAGCCGAGGACGATGTAACCGCTGTACATCAAGTAATCCACCGAGGCGGCGCCGACTTCATCCGGGTTCTTCATCGCGGCCATGCCGACCTGCATGGTCAGCTCGCCCCACTGCTGATTGAGATCATCGAGCTGCGCGACAAACTCACCCAGTTGCGGATGTCCGGCATTTGCGGCGCAGAACTTGTGGACGATTTTGGTGAAGTTGCGCAGCAGCTTGCCCTGACTGCCCAGCACTTTGCGCCCGAGCAGATCCAGCGCCTGAATGCCGTTGGTGCCCTCGTAGATCGGCGCGATCCGGCAATCGCGAACCAGTTGCTCCATGCCCCATTCGCGGATGAAACCGTGGCCGCCAAACACCTGCATGCCGTGGTTGGTCACCTCCAGCCCGGTGTCGGTCATGAACGCCTTGGAGATCGGCGTCAGGAACGCCAACAGGTCTTCGGCCTCCTGACGCGCGTCGGCATCCGGGCTCAAGTGCGCGACATCGAGCATTTGCGCAGTGAAGTAGGTCAGCGCGCGGTTGCCCTCGTTGAAGGCTTTCATGGTCAATAGCATGCGTCGCACGTCCGGGTGGACGATGATCGGGTCCGCCGGTTTGTCCGGGGCTTTGGCGCCGGTCAGGGCGCGCATCTGCAGGCGGTCGTTGGCGTATTTGATTGCGCCCTGAAAACTCGCCTCGCCCAGACACAAACCCTGCATTCCGGTGCCGAGGCGCGCGTGGTTCATCATGGTGAACATGCAGTTGAGGCCTTTGTTCGGCTCACCGATCAGAAAGCCTTTGGCGTCGTCGAAGTTCAGCACGCAGGTGGCCGAGGCCTTGATGCCCATCTTGTGCTCGATCGAACCGCAGGAAACGCCGTTGCGCTCGCCCGCCTCGCCGGCTGCATCCGGGAGAAATTTCGGCACGATGAACAACGAAATGCCCTTGGTTCCCGCCGGAGCGTCCGGCAGTTTGGCCAACACCAGATGAATGATGTTGTCACTCATGTCGTGCTCGCCGGCGGAGATGAAAATCTTGCTGCCGGTAACCGCATAACTACCGTCGGCCTGAGGTACGGCGCGGGTCTTGATGATGCCTAGATCGGTACCGCAATGGGCTTCGGTCAGGCACATGGTGCCGGTCCACTGGCCCGCGGTGAGTTTGCGCAGATAAGTGTTTTTCTGTTCTTCGGTGCCGTGGGCGTGGATCGCCGACATCGCGCCGTGGGTCAGGCCCGGGTACATGCCCCAGGAAGTGTTGCTGGAGGCGACCATTTCGCTGATCACCAGCCCCAGCGAACTCGGCAGGCCCTGACCGCCATAAGCCGGATCGGCCGCCAGACCATGCCAGCCGCCTTCCACGTATTGTGCGAAGGCTAGCTTGAAGCCTGTAGGCGTTGTCACCACACCGTTGTCGAAATGGCAGCCCTCTTCGTCGCCGCTGCGATTGAGCGGCGACAGAACGTTCTCACAGAACTTCGCGCCTTCGTCGAGGATCGCGTTGACCATGTCCGGACTGGCGTCGTGAGCGCCGAGGGCCGCGTATTGGGTGTGGAAGTCGAAGACGTGGTCGATCAGAAAGCGCATGTCGCGCAGGGGAGCTTTGTACTCGGGCATGGTGGCTTCTCCGTCAGCAGATTGTTTCAACCTACTGCCGGCCACCCTGCCCCACAATCACTGTCCAGACGCTGAATGCGCCGTCATCACTCAACCTGCGGCGCTGTCCATGCGCACCGCGCCGCGGCGGTTCTGACCGAACGCCATCACGCAGTTTCGCCCCGCGCCCTTGGCGGCGTAGAGCGCCTCGTCGGCGGACTTGAGAACCTGCTCCGGGTTGCGCTGTTCCACTCGCTCGGCGACGCCGATACTGACGGTGACCGACACGCTGGATGCACCTGAACCACTGCGACGCTGACGCCCCTGTTGATCATCCTGCGGACGGTTTTCCTGATTGCGCAGCTGGATGTTATAGGACGCAATCGACTCGCGGATGACTTCCAGATGCGGCATGCACTCTTCAAGGGTCTTGCCTGCAAATACCAAGGCGAATTCCTCGCCCCCGTAGCGATACGCCCTACCGCCACCGCTGATTTTGGACAGCTTGCTGGCGACCAGTCGCAGGACCTGGTCACCCACGTCGTGACCATGGGTGTCGTTGAATTTCTTGAAGTGATCGACATCGCTCATCGCCAGCACGTAGTTGCGACCCAGCCGCTGCATGCGCTCGTTGAGTGCGCGACGGCCCGGCAGACCGGTAAGTTCGTCGCGGAAGGCCATTTGATAGGCCTCGTGAGCCACCGCCGCCGCAATCATCAGCATCACCTGGCTGCACATGATGTTCAGGGTGAACGGCAGAATGAAGGTTTTCGGCAGCATCCAGAACACCCCGAGCAACCCCACCAGTTGCGCCGCGTGCAGCGGGCGCGGGTTGCGCCAGTACTGCCAGGCCAGCAACAGGAACGCCGAGAGGAACACCGGATAGGACATCTGGATCAGGCTCATCCAGGCGCCGTGCAGGGCTGGCCAGCGAATCTCCGAAAGCCACATCAGCAAGGCCTGGGGATAACTTTGCTCAAGCCCCAGCGCCACACTGCCGAAGGCCAGCAGCACGGCGAAGCGTGCCACCATGTCCTGAAACAGGTGCGTGCGCTCCTGCCACGCGGCGAACAGTCCGAACAACAGCGGCAACAGCAGGCACACCAGATGAAACACCACGGCCGCGTCTTCGCGCACCTTGCCGTTGTCACGGTAATAGTCGGTCTGGGTGTCGAGCAGGAAGTAGGCGATGTACACCGTGACCATCAGAAACAGTTCGCGCTGGCGTCGGTAAACCGCGCAATACGACCCGCCCAGCAACAGCACCAGGGTTGGCAACACGTTGAACAGCGAGGTGAAGAACACGTTGAGGTCTTTGACGTACGCAGCCGCCAACCCCGCAAGCAACAACAGCAGTGAAGGTATGAAATGACTGAAACGTACAGCGGAAGAACGCGGCAAGGGTAAAGCTCCGACCGTCTTGGCAAAGAGATGGCATTGTGCCTGCAATGTGGCCAGTTAAGCACACACAATGTGATCCAGATCACAGGTTGTCTCTTTAACGGCCGGATCCCCCGGTTTCTGAGCCTCCAATCAAGGTTTTTTCCTTGGCGGGCATGAAACTTTCGTCATGGCCACCATGCGTGATGGCCATGACGATCATCTCTAATCAAAGATCGTTGTAAAAAGGTTGCAACGGGCCTTCCGCCGCCGGCCGACCTTCAGCGCCATAAGGCTTGAGATTGAGCAATGCATCCGTTGCCTGGCGGGTCGTGACTTTCGGACTGGCCGGGCGCTGGGTCACGGCATTTTCATCACCGACATGGCCCTGCGGAATCACCAGCGACGGATGATCGAATGGCGCCCGTTCCCAGGCAACGCGCGGATCGGTCAGGCCGACTTCCATGAATTTCACCAGGGCGTCGATTTCATCAGGCGTCAGGTTCAGCGCCGTCATGTCCGGATCGAGGTTGGAGGTGTTGTGCTGGTTCACCGCCGGGTGTTCGAAACCGCTGGTGTTGTTGGCATCCTCTCCGCGCCGGTCGCCACCACGGTTGTAGAACTCCATGACCTGTTTGAGCGTGGCGCGACTGCCGTTGTGGAAGTACGGCCCGGTCAGGGCGATGTTACGCAGGGTCGGCGTCTTGAACGCGCCATCGACCGAGTCGCGGAACCCGACATTCGGCTTCAGCGTGGCGTCGCACGGAATCGCTGCACTCAGCGGTGCTTCGAAGGTGCACACGTCGACATCCAGCGGATCGACCGAGCGGCCGCCCTGCAACACCGTGTTGTACTGACGGGTGAACGACCACGGATTGCCCCAGGCATCCGCACCACCGAGGGCCAGATCTTCCGAGGTCGGGCGGACACCGGTGTTGTAGAAGCCGTTGTCGTAGAGGGTCGTCAGGTTGTCGGCCATCACCATCCGTTCGATGCGCTCACGCGGGTGCATCAGCAAGCGGCTGGCGGCATTGGTCAGCTCAGCGCCGCCGTGACAATTGACGCATTTGCCCTTGCCGAGGAACAGGTTCATGCCCTCGACCTGCTGCGCGTTCATCGCGGTGTGATCGCCTTGCAGGTAAGCATCGATCGGTGCCTGATCGGAGATCAGCGTGGCTTCGTACATCTGAATTGCCAGGCCGAAGAACAGCGGGAAGTTGGCCTCCATCTGGGTGTACGGCGCGCCGCCCACCGAGACGTTTTGCGTGGCGTTCCACAACCGGGGCTGGAAGGCATTCTTGATTAGTTCGCGATAGGTCGGCCGCCGAGCGCCGGACACTGGGCCGAGCACAGAGTCACTGGACGAGATCCGCTGCTGCTTGAGCATCAGCGTGTCGAGCATCCTGCGACCGATGTCGGCAAAGGTGCGACCGCCGCAGGACATTTCCACAGGACTGCCGGGTGGACCGACGGCTTGCGAGGCGGCAGAGGCATCGTTGAGTGCCAGCCTGACTTTGGTCGCGACCGTGCTGCGTTCACTGGTCACGTAGATCCCCGCATCCGGGTCGCGATTGCCAAACGGCGAAAACCCGTTGAACACGTTGTTGGCCCGACCGTCCCAAAAGTTGCGCACGTTGAATGCGGCGTTGATCACCGACGGCGCGTTGCGACCGGTGCTGCGGCGAACATTGATGCCGCCGACCTGGAACAGGCCGTCCGGCTGCTGGGTGCATTTGTCGAACCGCGGCTGATTGGGTTTGACGAAGTTGGCATCGAACACGCCTTGGGAACCGACCACATCGTCAGTCGAGTAGACGATCGGCGAGTTGCGTTCCAGCGGATTGCTCAGCACATGAGTCGGAAAGTCGGTTTTCTTCAGCGTGTAGTTCGGGCCGCCCTTGCCGCCGGACAACGTGGCGTAGGTCGCCACGTCGCCGGGAATGTCGGAGGCCACAAACGGCTTGTTGAAAATCGACGCGACGTTGGCGTTGGTGTTGGCCTGACCGGGGTTGAGCTGGTTGGTGATGCGGTGATCGACACCGGCATGGTAGTGGCAGGACGCACATGCGGTGGCGCCGTCGCTGCCGATCTCCATGTCCCAGAACAACGCCTTGCCCAACAAGATTGCGGCAGAACGGTTGAGCACGTAGTCGGTCATCAGGTCGACCTTGCGTCCGCCTTCGGTCCCGGACGGATCCGGCGGCACCATGCCACGCAAGGATTGCAGCGACGGCACCTCCGGCACGGGAGGATCGACTTCGGCGGGGTCGGCGGCCCATGCGCTGTGGACTGATAGCGCAACGGGTAACCAGAAGGTCAAACGAGCGAGTCGACTGATGTTCATAGGCTTCACCCTGACTGTTGTTGTTAAGTGCCGGGCGTCATGCTTCTTTGAGCAGGCAGTTCTGGTTAGCACCGGTAATTCGGGCAGTGCAATTAATTGGCCACTCCTCTGGAAACATCTTGAATCAATCAGGACAGGGCATCGGCTGAGCAAAACCGTCATCAATGCTGGGGAATCAGCCCCGGGATTGGGGAAATCCGGGCACAAAAAAACCGCTGCCCCGAAGGAGCAGCGGTTTCTGGAACGACCGCGTTGAGGCTTAGTAGCCCAGCGAGAAGTTTTCTTCCTTCATGTCCATCAGGTTGTTGGCACCCGACAGCATGGTTGCCACGTGCGTACGGGTACGCGGCAGGATGCGCTGGAAGTAGAAGCGCGCGGTTTGCAGCTTGGCGGTGTAGAAGGCCTCGTCGGTGGTGCCGGCAGCCAGTTTTTCAGCAGCCAGACGCGCCATGTCAGCCCAGAAGTAGGCCAGGCAGGCGTAGCCGGAGTACATCAGGTAGTCCACGGAGGCCGCGCCGACTTCTTCGCGATCTTTCATGGCGGCCATACCGACCTTCATGGTCAGCTCGCCCCACTCTTTGTTCAGTGCAGCCAACGGGGCGACGAATTCTTTAACAGCTTCGTTGCCTTCGTTGTTCTGGCAGAACTTGTGGACGATCTTGGTGAAGCCTTTCAGAGCCTCGCCTTGAGTCATCAGCACTTTACGGCCCAGCAGGTCGAGTGCCTGGATGCCGGTGGTGCCTTCGTACAGCATCGAGATGCGGCTGTCGCGAACGTTCTGCTCCATGCCCCACTCGGCGATGAAGCCGTGGCCGCCGTAGATCTGTACGCCGTGGTTGGCGGATTCGAAACCGACTTCGGTCATGAACGCTTTGGCGATCGGAGTCATGAAGGCCAGCAGTGCGTCGGCTTTCTTCTTCTCTTCTTCGTCCACGCCGTATTTGACGATGTCGACCTGTTTGGCGGTGAAGTACACCATCGCACGGTTGCCTTCGGCGAATGCCTTCATGGTCAACAGCATGCGGCGTACGTCTGGGTGAACGATGATCGGGTCAGCAGCCTTGTCCGGCGCTTTCGGCCCAGTCAGGGAACGCATTTGCAGGCGATCGCGAGCGTATTTCAGGCCGCCCTGGAAGCCGATTTCGGCGTGGGCCAGACCTTGCAGCGCGGTACCCAGACGTGCGGTGTTCATGAAGGTGAACATGCAGTTCAGGCCTTTGTTCGCCGGGCCGATCAGGAAACCGGTCGCGCCGTCGAAGTTCATCACGCAAGTTGCGTTGCCGTGGATGCCCATCTTGTGTTCGATCGAACCGCAGGTCACGGCGTTGCGTGCACCGACGGTGCCATCGGCATTCGGCATGAACTTCGGAACGATGAACAGGGAAATACCTTTGGTGCCGGCCGGTGCATCCGGCAGGCGGGCCAGCACGATGTGGACGATGTTGTCGGCCATGTCGTGTTCACCGGCCGAGATGAAGATCTTGGTGCCGGAAACTTTGTAGGAACCGTCGGCCTGAGGTTCGGCCTTGGTGCGCAGCATGCCCAGGTCGGTGCCGCAGTGCGGTTCGGTCAGGCACATGGTGCCGGTCCATTCGCCGGAGACCAGTTTGGTCAGATAGGCTTCTTGCTGCTCTGGGGTGCCGTGCTCGGAGATGGTGTTCATCGCGCCGTGCGACAGGCCTGGGTACATGCCCCACGACCAGTTGGCTTCGCCGACCATCTCGCTGACTGCCAGACCCAGCGACTCAGGCAGACCCTGACCGCCGTGCTCGACGTCATGGGCCAGGCTTGGCCAGCCGCCTTCCACGAATTGCTTGTAGGCCTCTTTGAAGCCGGCCGGGGTTTTCACGCCGGACTCGCTCCACGTGCAACCTTCGATGTCGCCCACGCGGTTCAGCGGTGCCAGCACCTGCTCACAAAACTTGGCGCCCTCTTCGAGAATGGCGTCAACCATGTCCGGCGTTGCGTCTGCGCACGCTGGAAGGCTCTGATAGTGCGCTTCGTAGCCGAGCAGTTCGTCACGAACGAAGCGAATATCACGCAAGGGGGCCTTGTAGTCAGGCATAGCGATAAACCTCTGCTGATGTAACCGGGAATGAACGACCGCGTTGATTTGTTGTGACGGTCAAACAGTTGTTTGAAACATACGTTTACGCCGAAATCTTGTCAAGCGTCGTTCTTTTGCCATTCGTCATCACATTTTCCGAACGCCGGACACAGCATCGCGACATGCGCCCGACCGAGCCATGTGCACTGAAAAAAGATTAGTTGAGGGAGAAGGACTTACAACGAAAAACGCCGCGAACAGTCGCGGCGTCTGGCAAAGCGCGGATCAAAAAATCAGGCGAACGTATCGATGATCGTACCGAGCATTTCATCGGAAGCCTTGGCGACTTTCACGCCCAGTTCCGCCTGAAACTTGCCTTGGGCCATCTCGACCATGTTGCTCGCCAGGTCCGATTGCTGGGCGCGATCCACGGAACGCAGACGATCGACCTGCACTTCCGAAGACTGGCTGGTAACCGAACGCTCGATGGTGCTGCTGGCGATCTGGCTGGCGGCCTGATCGACGCGGTTCTGCCCGGTCTGAATGGTACTCAGACCTGCATAAAAAGCTGTGTTTCCGGAGATTTCCATGGGAGCTCTCATCCTTGGGAAGGATCAATGGGTGCCATTGAACCAGAGGTGTCAGAAAAACACCCGTCAAAAACACTAATGGCACAGTGCCTTGTCATAGCCAAAATCAGTCGAGCAGATCCAGTTGCAAGTGATCGGCAACCGCCTCGGCGCTGACCGCCTTGAGTTTCGGCACCCGCCCCAGACACGGCGCCGGAATCCGCTCGGCGAGTGTCGCCAGGTTTTCCTCCAGTCGCGACGTCTTCGGATCAATGATGTTCGCCACCCATCCCGCCAGTTGCAGCCCGTCCCGGGCAATCGCCTCGGCCGTCAGCAGCGCATGGCTGATGCAACCCAGACGCACACCGACCACCAGAATCACCGGCAACCTCAGCGCAATCGCCAGATCCGACAGATTGTCCTGATCCGCCAACGGCACCCGCCAGCCACCCGCGCCTTCGATCAGCGTGAAGTCGGCATTCATGGCCAGAATCTCGCGCATCGGCGCCAGCAACGATTGCACGGTCATCGCCACACCCGCCTCGCGCGCAGCCAGATGCGGCGCGATCGCTGGCTCGAACGCCACCGGGTTGACCTGTTGATACGTCAACGGCAACGAGCATTCGGCCTGCAACGCCAGCGCATCGGAATTGCGCAGGCCTCTGGGCGTCACCACACAACCGGACGCCACCGGTTTACCCGCTGCCGTGCTCAATCCCGCCGACCGCGCAGCGTGCAGCAACCCGGCGGCGACGGTGGTCTTGCCAACGTCAGTGTCGGTTCCGGTGATGAAATAGGCTGCGCTCATAAGGGTTTCTCCAACACGGCGTAGACCACCTGATAAGTCGCCGGCAAGCCCTGCGGCTGACGGAACTGCTCGTAGGCTTCGACCAGCCCCAGAATCCGCGCCCGACCGGTCAATCCGCCCGGCCGACCGGGGTTCAAGTTATGCGCGCCCAAGGCCTTGAGTTCATGGGTCAGGCTGCGCACATCCGGGTAATGCAGCACATGTGGCCGGTTCTCCAGACAAACATTGCGCAAGCCACTGGCCGCGCACAATTGCTCATAGCGGGCGAACTCGCGGAAGCGGTTGACGTGCACCAGGCCATCGACCTGACGCCAGCTGTCGCGCAATTCGTACAGCGTCCCTACACAAAGACTAGCAAACGCGAAAATCCCGCCCGGTTTCAGCACCCGAAACGCTTCGCCGAGCACCGCTTCGAAGTCCGCGCACCACTGCACGGCGAGGCTGGAGAAGATCAGATCACACGTCGAATCCTGCAACGGCAAACGTTCGGCATCGCCAGCAATGAAGTGTGTGGCCCCGCCCAACGGCCGCGCGTGATTGAGCATGCCCTCAGCAATATCCAGCGCCAGCCCCTCACCAAATCGCTCGGCCAGCGCCCGGGTGAAATACCCGGTGCCGCAGCCCAGATCCAGCCAGCGGGCCGGACGAAAATCCACCGGCAAGCGATTCATCAACTGCGTACCGACATCGCGCTGCAACTCGGCGACGCTGTCATAGCTGGCCGCTGCGCGAGAAAAAGAAGCCGCGACCTGGCGCTTGTCAGGCAAGCCGCCGGGCAACGCCGCAACAGACAAATCAGTCATCACCGCACTCACTTAAAAACGCCTGGATCGCACCCGCTACACCGTGGGGGTCTTCCAGAAGAAACGCATGGCTGGCCTGTTCGATCAGACCAACTTCGACGTCCGCCAGCAACGCGAACAACTCGCCCGCGGCCTCCGCCGGCACCAACCCGTCCAGCCCGCCAAACAGATGCAATTGCGGGCCACGAAACGCCTGCAAGGCTTCACGCGTATCGATCTGGGTCAACAGTTCAAGTCCCGCCATCAAAGTGGCCGGCGAGGTATTCGGCGCGCCGCCGAGCAACAGCCGCGACAAGCCGCGCGAATCTTGTGCGCCTTGAGCGCACAGCAGAGAGAATCGTTTGAGGGTCGTGCGCGGGTCTGCGCTGCAGCCGGCCAGAAACGCATCGAAGGTCTCGCCGGGCATCGCGCTCGGCCACTGTTCATGGGCGACAAACGAAGGATTGCTCGCCAGGGTCAGCAAGCCGCAGCAATGTTCACCGCGCCGCGCCGCCAGCTCGGAAGCGAGCATGCCGCCCAGCGACCAGCCGCCGAGCCAGGCATCTTCGGGGATGCGCTCATCGAGTTCGTCGAGCCAGTCGTTCAGATCGCTGGAGTCCAGCTCCGGCAACGGCTCGATGTCGACCTGCAGGTGTTCGTCGAGTCCGCGCAACGCAGCGGCCAGCGGCTCCAGCGGCGAAACGCCGAGCCCCCAGCCCGGTAGCAGAATCAGGCGATCACGCATGGCTTGGCTCCGACTTGAGTTGCGCAAAGCAATCGGCCAGTCCTTCTAACAATAGCTGCACCTGCGCCTCGCTGTGGGCAGCGGTCAGCGTCACCCGCAACCGCGCGCTGCCGGCAGGCACGGTCGGCGGACGGATCGCGGTGACCATCAGCCCACGCTCGCGCAGCATCTGCGACAGACGTACCGCGCGGCCGGCATCGCCTATCAGGATCGGCTGGATCGGCGTGAAGCTGTCCATCAGTTCCAGACCTATCTGCTCGGCGCCGTGGCGGAACTGGCGGATCAGCGTCTGCAGATGCTCGCGACGCCAGTGCTCGCTACGCAGCAGTTCCAGACTTCTCAATGTTGCACAGGCCAGCGCTGGCGGCTGGCTGGTGGTATAGATGTACGGCCGGGCGAACTGGATCAGGCTTTCGATCAGTTCTTCACTGCCGGCCACAAAGGCGCCAGCCGTACCGAACGCTTTGCCGAGCGTGCCGACCAGCACTGGCACGTCCTCCTGGCTCAATCCGAAATGCTCGACAATCCCGCCACCGTTTGCCCCCAGCGGACCGAAACCGTGGGCGTCATCGACCATCAGCCACGCGCCTTTGGCCTTGGTTTCCCGGGCCAGCGCCGGCAGATCGGCAAGATCGCCGTCCATGCTGAACACGCCGTCAGTAACCACCAAAGTATTGCCGGTGGCTTTCTCCAGACGCTTGGCGAGACTGTCGGCGTCGTTGTGCAGATAGCGATTGAAGCGCGCGCCGGACAACAGTCCGGCATCCAGCAACGACGCATGATTGAGCCGGTCTTCCAGCACCGTATCGCCCTGCCCGACCAATGCGGTGACCGCGCCAAGGTTGGCCATGTAACCGGTGGTGAACAACAGCGCACGCGGCCGTCCGGTGAGATCCGCCAAAGCCTCCTCAAGCGCGTGATGCGGGCCGCTGTGGCCGATCACCAGATGCGAGGCACCGCCGCCGACGCCCCACTTCGAGGCACCAGCGCGCCAGGCTTCGATCACTTGCGGATGATTGGCCAGGCCCAGGTAATCGTTGTTGCAGAACGCCAGCAACGGCTGACCGTCGACCACCACTTGCGGCCCTTGCGGGCTTTCAAGCAGCGGTCGCTGGCGATAGAGGTTTTCGGCACGACGAGCAGCAAGGCGTGCGGCGAGATCGAAAGACATGCAAGCCTCGACATTCAAGTGACACAGATCCCTTGTGGGAGCGAGCCTGCTCGCGAAGAGGCCTTCACATCCGACATCAATGTCGACTGAAGCACCGCTTTCGCGAGCAAGCTCGCTCCCACAGGGGTTTGCATTCCTTCAGAGGAATCCGCGCAGGTTTTTACACCGCCGCGTTGTAGAACTGCTCGCTGCTCTTCTGCTCCACCAGCGCCTGCTCAATGGCGGCCTGATGCACTTCGTCGGCATGTTCTTCGCGGGCTTCTGGCTGAATGCCCAGACGTGCGAACAACTGCATGTCCTTGTCGGCCTGCGGGTTGGCGGTGGTCAGCAGTTTGTCGCCGTAGAAGATCGAGTTGGCGCCGGCGAAGAACGCCAGGGCCTGCATCTGCTCGTTCATCGCTTCGCGGCCGGCGGACAGGCGCACGTGGGATTGCGGCATGAGGATGCGCGCCACGGCGAGCATGCGGATGAAGTCGAACGGATCGACGTCGTCGGCGTTTTCCAGCGGCGTGCCGGCAACTTTCACCAGCATGTTGATCGGCACCGACTCCGGATGCTCCGGCAGATTGGCCAGCTGGATCAGCAGGTTCGCACGGTCATCGAGGGACTCGCCCATGCCGAGAATGCCGCCGGAGCAGATCTTCATCCCCGCATCGCGCACGTAGGCCAGCGTCTGCAGGCGCTCGCTGTAGGTGCGGGTAGTGATGATGCTGCCGTAGAACTCAGGCGAGGTATCGAGGTTGTGGTTGTAGTAGTCGAGCCCGGCCTTGGCCAGTGCTTCGGTCTGATCCTGATCTAGACGACCGAGGGTCATGCAGGTTTCCAGGCCCATGGCCTTCACGCCTTCGACCATCTTCAGCACGTAAGGCATGTCCTTGGCCGACGGGTGCTTCCACGCCGCGCCCATGCAGAAACGGGTCGAACCGATGGCCTTGGCGCGGGCAGCCTCTTCGAGGACTTTCTGCACTTCCATCAGCTTTTCTTTTTCCAGCCCGGTGTTGTAGTGACCGGACTGCGGACAATATTTGCAATCTTCCGGGCAGGCGCCGGTCTTGATCGACAGCAGGGTGGAAACCTGGACGCGGTTGGCGTCGAAATGCGCGCGGTGCACCGTCTGCGCCTGGAAAAGCAAGTCGTTGAATGGCTGAACGAAGAGTGCTTTGACTTCGGCCAAAGTCCAGTCGTGACGCAGGGTGGCAGTGGTGCTGGCGCTCATGGGCGATTCCTTGGTTATGCTTGGCTGGCGCCTGGGGAAACGGAATACCCACAGGCACGACACGGATGTTCGGCATATTTAAGGAAGAGTCATGCGCTGTCAACCACACTACGAAAGGACGGTTTACATCTGGTTAAAAAACAAACAGAACTGTTTGTTGTGCGACGAGCCGGCAGATGCGCCAATCCCGATCTGCACCGCCTGCGAAACCGATCTGCCGTGGCTGGGCGATCAATGCCTGACCTGCGCCCTGCCCTTGCCCGCTGACGGCCTGACCTGTGGGGGCTGCTTGCAGGATCCGCCGGCCTTTGAACAGGTGGCCGCGCCATGGGCTTATGGTTTTCCGGTGGACACTCTGATCACCCGCTTCAAGCACAACGCCAAATGGCCGCTTGGCCACTTGCTCGCCGACGTTCTCGGCGAGTTCCTGCAACATCGCTTCGAAGAAAATCTGCCTCGCCCGGACGCCCTGCTGCCGGTTCCGCTCGCACCAAGACGCTTGCGTCAGCGTGGCTTCAATCAAGCGGCGATGCTGGCGCAGTGGCTGGGCAAGTCACTCGACCTGCCTTACGAGGAACACTGCCTGTTGCGCGTGCAGGATACCGACGCCCAGCAGGCCCTCAACGCAAAGGCTCGTAAACGCAATCTGCGTCACGCCTTCGCCTTAAGTCCCGATGCTCAAGTGCGAGGTCGACACCTGGCCTTGGTCGACGACGTGCTGACCACCGGCGCCACCGCCCAGGCGCTGGCCCGTTTGCTGATGGACGCCGGCGCCGCGCGGGTGGATGTGTACTGCCTGGCCCGCACGCCAAAACCCGGCGACGCGGCTTGACGGATACGCCTCAAGCCGCCAACGTCCTCCCTCAACCCTTCAGCACAAAGCGTCCGCCATGTCCCTGCCCTCTCTGTTGTCCCAGCACATCGTCCGCCGTCCGCAGCGCATCGCCTTGCTGCAACACATCGCCGAACAGGGTTCGATCACCCGCGCCGCAAAAAGCGCCGGCCTGAGTTACAAGGCGGCGTGGGATGCCATCGATGAGCTGAACAACCTCGCGCAAAAGCCTCTGGTCGAGCGAGCGGTCGGCGGCAAGGGCGGCGGTGGCGCCAAACTGTCAAGCGAAGGCGAGCGGGTGCTGCGCCTCTATCAAAAGCTGCAAGCCTTGCAGGCCCAGGTGCTGGAAGCGGCCGAGGACGCCAGCGATCTGGACCTGCTCGGTCGGCTGATGCTAAGGACCAGCGCGCGCAATCAGCTTCACGGCAAAGTCGTGCTGATCGAAGGTCAGGGCCGCAATGACCTGATCCGCCTCGAACTGGCCGAAGGTCTGTCGATCGATGCGCAGATCACCCACGACAGCACCGTGCACCTGGAGCTGCAACCGGGCACCGAAGTGGTGGCGCTGATCAAGGCTGGCTGGCTCGAATTGCTCGCACCAGAGGCCACGCCTGCCGTCGGCCACAACCTCTTGAGCGGTCGGATCGAGGCGATTCTCGACGCCGAGGACGGCCCGAGCGAAGTGCGCATCGCCCTGCCCAACGGCCAGACCTTGTGTGCGCTGGCCGAACCGCTGGACTTGCGCACCCGTGGCCTGACGGTCGAGCAACCGGTGCAGGTGCAGTTTTCCCCGTCCAATGTGCTGCTGGGGACGCCGCTCTAAACAGCGCTGCAACGAAAGCGTCATCGACCCGCATTAAGGTGGCTGCCAAAACCATGCAGGGAGCCTGATGTGAGCCTATTAGAAGAAAACCAATCCACAGACCTGGAAAAAATGGTCGGCCTGAGCCGTCGCGGTTTCATCAGCGCCGGCGCGCTGTGCGGCGCAGCGATGTTCCTCGGCGGCAACCTGCTGAGCCGCAGCGTGCTGGCCGCCAGTGTCAGCGCCGGCAACAGCCGCCTGCTCGGCTTCGACAGCATTCCGGCAGCCACCACCGACGTCATCAGCCTGCCCAAAGGCTACAAGTCGTCTGTGCTGATCAGCTGGGGCCAGCCGCTGCAAAAGAATGGCCCGGCCTTCGACCCGAGCGGCAATGGCACCGCAGCTGCACAGGAAGTGCAGTTCGGCGACAACAACGACGGCATGAGCCTGTTCGAGTTTCCCGGCGAGAAAAACCGTGCGTTGATGGCGATCAACAACGAATACACCAACTACCGCTACCTCTATCCGCACGGCGGCATGCCGCAATCGGCCGAAGACGTGCGCAAGGCCCTGGCCTGCGAAGGCGTGTCGGTGATTGAGGTGCAGCGCAAGAACGGCCAGTGGCAGTTCGTTCAGGGCTCGCGCTACAACCGGCGCATCCACGGCAACTCGCCGCTGCGTATCAGCGGCCCGGCCGCCGGCCACGAGCTGATGAAAACCAGCGCCGACAAGCACGGCAAGAAAGTTCTCGGCACCTTCCAGAACTGCGCCAACGGCAAGACGCCATGGGGCACTTATCTGACCTGCGAAGAGAACTTCACCGACTGCTTCGGCAGCAGCAACGCCCAGCAACAGTTCGACCCGGCGCAGAAGCGCTACGGCGTGTCGGCCGCCAGCCGTGAGATCAACTGGCATCCATTCGATCCGCGCTTCGACATGGCGAAGAACCCGAACGAGCTCAACCGTCACGGCTGGGTCGTGGAGATCGATCCGTTCGACCCGCAATCGACCCCGGTCAAACGCACCGCGCTGGGCCGCTTCAAACATGAAAACGCCGCTCTGGCCGAGACCGACGACGGTCGCGCCGTGGTGTACATGGGCGACGACGAACGCGGCGAGTTCATCTACAAATTCGTCAGCCGCGACAAGATCAATCACCGCAACGCCAAAGCCAACCGCGACATCCTCGATCACGGCACGCTGTACGTGGCCAAGTTCGACAACGGTGACAGCAACCCTGATCACCCGAAAGGCCAGGGCCAGTGGATCGAACTGACTCACGGCAAGAACGGCATCGACGCCAGCAGCGGTTTTGCCGATCAGGCTGAAGTGCTGATTCACGCGCGTCTCGCCGCCAGCGTGGTCGGCGCCACGCGCATGGACCGTCCGGAATGGATCGTGGTCAGCCCGAAAGACGGCCAGGTCTATTGCACCCTGACCAACAACGCCAAGCGCGGCGAGGACGGGCAACCGGTGGGCGGGCCGAACCCGCGCGAGAAGAACGTCTACGGCCAGATCCTGCGCTGGCGTACCGACCGCGACGATCACGCAGCGAAGACCTTCGCCTGGGATCTGTTCGTGGTGGCCGGCAACCCGGGCGTCCATGCTGGTACACCAAAAGGCGGTTCGTCGAATATCACCCCGCAGAACATGTTCAACAGCCCGGACGGCCTCGGTTTCGACAAGGCCGGACGGTTGTGGATTCTCACCGACGGCGATTCGAGCAACGCTGGTGATTTTGCCGGGATGGGCAACAACCAGATGCTCTGCGCCGATCCTGCGACCGGTGAGATTCGCCGGTTCATGGTCGGGCCGATCGGTTGCGAGGTCACCGGGATCAGCTTCTCGCCGGATCAGAAAACCCTGTTCGTCGGGATTCAGCACCCGGGCGAGAACGGCGGTTCGACCTTCCCCGAGCACCTGCCGAACGGCAAGCCACGGTCATCGGTGATGGCGATTACCCGTGAGGATGGCGGGATCGTCGGCGCCTGATCGGGCGACGCTCTGATCGTTCCCGTGCGCTGCGCGGGAACGATCCCACTCAAGACAGTCCGTCTGCGCTACCATGCTGAGCCGGACGCGGCAGCCTGCTGCGCGCAGGAGTCAGCATGGCCCACCCGTTTGAAACCCTCACCCCAGACCTCGTGCTCGATGCCGTTGAAAGCATCGGTTTCCTGAGCGACGCGCGCATCCTGGCGCTCAACAGTTATGAAAACCGCGTCTATCAGGTCGGCATCGAAGACTCGGAACCGCTGATCGCCAAGTTCTATCGCCCGCAGCGCTGGACCAACGAAGCGATTCTGGAGGAGCACCAGTTCACCTTCGAACTGGCCGACGTCGAGATCCCGGTGGTGGCGCCGCTGATCCACAACGGCGAAACCCTGCACGAACACGCCGGTTTTCGTTTCACCCTGTTTCCCCGTCGCGGTGGCCGGGCGCCGGAACCGGGCAATCTCGACCAGTTGTATCGCCTCGGCCAGTTGCTCGGGCGCATGCACGCGGTCGGCGGGACCAAACCGTTCGAGCACCGCGAGGCGCTGGTGGTGAAGAACTTCGGCCATGACTCGCTGACCACCCTGCTGGAAGGCAACTTCATTCCCAAGAGCCTGCTGCCGGCCTACGAATCGGTCGCCCGCGATCTGCTCAAGCGTGTCGAAGACGTCTACGCCAACACGCCGCACCAGAACATCCGCATGCATGGCGACTGCCACCCCGGCAACATGATGTGCCGCGACGAGATGTTCCACATCGTCGACCTCGACGACTGCCGCATGGGCCCGGCGGTGCAGGACATCTGGATGATGCTCGCCGGCGACCGTCAGGATTGTCTGGGACAGTTGTCGGAATTGATGGACGGCTACAACGAATTCCACGACTTCGACCCGCGCGAACTGGCGCTGATCGAACCGTTGCGCGCCCTGCGCCTGATGCATTACAGCGCGTGGTTGGCACGACGCTGGGACGACCCGGCGTTTCCCCGCAGCTTTCCTTGGTTCGGCAGCGAGCGGTATTGGGGCGATCAGGTACTGGCGTTGCGTGAGCAACTGTCGGCGCTGAACGAAGAGCCGTTGAAGCTTTTCTGACACGACACGTCTATACAACTGCCCGTACAATCGCTGCTTTGTTAGCTGCCTAAGCAAGGATTCTGCATGCAAGCCGCCAACCCGCGTCGCGGGTACATTCTGGGCCTTAGCGCCTACATCATCTGGGGACTGTTCCCGCTCTACTTCAAAGCCATCGCCGAAGTGCCGGCGGTGGAAATCATCATCCACCGGGTGCTGTGGTCGGCGCTGTTCGGCGCGTTGCTGTTGATGGTGTGGAAGCATCCCGGCTGGTGGCAAGAGCTGCGCGACAACCCGAAACGCCTGGCGATTCTTGCGCTCAGCGGCACCTTGATCGCGGCCAACTGGCTGACCTACGTCTGGTCGGTGAACAACGGCCGGATGCTGGAAGCGAGCCTCGGTTACTACATCAACCCACTGGTCAACGTACTGCTCGGCATGCTGATCCTCGGCGAACGCCTGCGGCGCATGCAGTGGCTGGCGGTCGGTCTGGCAGCGGTCGGCGTTGCACAGCAGGTGTGGCAGGTCGGCAGCCTGCCGTGGGTGTCGCTGGTGCTGGCGCTGACCTTCGGTTTCTACGGGCTGATCCGCAAGCAGGCACCGGTCAAGGCGCTGCCGGGGCTGGTGGTGGAAACCTGGATGCTGGTGCCGATCGCTCTCGCGTGGCTGCTGTTCAATCCGACCGCGACCAGCGCCCAGGCCGAGTTCTGGACCACTTCGGAAGCCTGGTGGCTGGTGGCGGCCGGTCCGGTGACGCTGGTGCCGCTGGTGTGCTTCAACGCGGCGGCGCGGCATCTGCCCTACACCACCCTCGGTTTCCTGCAATACCTGGCGCCGACTTTGGTGCTGCTGCAAGCCGTGCTGTTGTTCGGCGAGCACTTGTCGTCCAGCACGCTGATCGCCTTCATGTTTATCTGGGCCGGTCTGGCGGTGTATAGCGTCGATGCGTGGCTGAGCTTGCGTCGGCGTAGCTGATCAAAAAACGCACAAACCTCCACAGGCCACGGTTCTCGTGGCCTGTATCGTTCCTTCCCAAGGTTATCCACAGCGTGATCCCCGCCGTTTGTGCGCAAGTCACTGAATGCTGGCGGTTTTTTGATCAATCTTCGCCAAGGCACGGCGGACGTGGCCTGGCGGTCAATCTCTACAGGTTATCCACAGGCAGGTGCACGTTTAAACTGGATAACCCGATCCGTCTTCACAGGTCGGTGCGCAGCACCAATTCCACCATCAAGTCATCAGCCAGGGTTTCCAGGCGCGATTGCAGCACATCCAGCGACAGGGTCAGCGGCACCGCGAGAATCGCCTCGGCGTGGAACAGCGGTTCGCTGCTCATCGGCGCCGGGCGCACTTCGGTTACCAGCCGCTCCAGGTTCACGCCCTGCTCGCTCAGCAGCCGGGTGATATCGCGCACGATGCCCGGTCGGTCATTACCCACCAGCTCCATGGCGATCGGCTTCCAGGTGCAGGCCTGCTCGATACCGCTTTCGGCCACCAGCACGCGAATGCCCTGCGCCGACAGTGCTTGTAGGGCATCGACTAATTCGTCGTAAGCCTCCGCCGGTACGCCGACCCTCAGGATCCCGGCGAACTGTCCGGCCATCCGTGACATGCGGCTTTCCAGCCAGTTACCGCCGTGTTCAGCGATGCATTGGGCGATGCGCTCGACCTGCCCGGGCTTGTCCGGGGCGAAGACGGTGAGTACGAGGTGATCCATGGCGCAGCCCTCTTGTCATGACTTTTGTTATAGAAAAGCAAGTATAGGCAAGCGTTCGACAGACGCCTCAGACGCTCGAAATCACAAATCGTGTACAACTTTTTATATTTAGCTGGAACAATCCATTGGTTTTTTGAGAACATCCCGTTCCGCGCCGTGACCGCAATGCGTCATGGGGTCGCAGAACGACGTAATTAGTCTGATTTTCACAACCGCAACTCATCATGTAGTATGCCGCAGCGCGCACTACATAACGCTGGATCGATGTCTGCCCAAGGCACGTTCGCAACCCTGAAAGCCCCGTCAGCAAGGCCCCCAAGCCGTTGATTGGTCCCAGCCCAGCCGCCAGCGATGGCATGTACTGGTCGAGGGGTTTGTGGTTTAAATGGCCAGAGGCTTCATTGTTAAATTGAAGAGCTGAAAAGCGAAATAGCTGAGCAGAGTGAGGCAAGCAATGACTGAACACGTTCAAGTCGGTGGCCTGCAGGTCGCCAAAGTCCTGTTCGACTTCGTGAACAACGAAGCCATTCCCGGTACCGGCCTCACCGCCGACAAATTCTGGGAAGGTGCCGACAAGGTCATTCACGACCTGGCGCCGAAGAACAAAGCCCTACTCGCCAAACGCGATGACTTCCAGGCTCGTATCGATGGCTGGCACCAGGCTCGTGCCGGTCAGCCGCACGACGCCGTGGCCTACAAAGCCTTCCTGCAAGAGATCGGTTATCTGCTGCCAGAAGCGGCTGATTTCCAGGCAACGACGCAAAACGTCGATGACGAAATCGCCCGTACCGCCGGCCCGCAACTCGTGGTTCCGGTGATGAACGCCCGCTTCGCCCTCAACGCCTCGAACGCCCGCTGGGGTTCGCTGTACGACGCCCTGTATGGCACCGACGCCATCAGCGAAGCCGGCGGCGCGGAAAAAGGCAAAGGCTACAACAAGGTGCGTGGCGACAAAGTCATCGCCTTCGCCCGTGCGTTCCTCGACGAAGCCGCGCCACTGGCGACCGGCTCCCACGTTGATTCCACCGGCTACAAGATCGCTGACGGCAAACTGGTCGTCACCCTCAAGGGCGGCAGCACCAGCGGCCTGCGCAACGAAGCACAGTTGATCGGCTTCCAGGGCGATGCGTCGGCTCCGATCGCAATCCTGCTGAAGAACAACGGCCTGCATTTCGAAATCCAGATCGATGCCAGCACCCCGGTTGGCCAGACCGATGCCGCCGGCGTCAAAGACATCCTGATGGAAGCGGCGCTGACCACCATCATGGACTGCGAAGACTCCGTGGCTGCCGTCGATGCCGACGACAAAGTGGTGATCTACCGCAACTGGCTCGGCCTGATGAAGGGCGACCTGGCGGAATCCGTGTCCAAGGGCGGCCAGACCTTCACCCGCACCATGAACCCGGATCGCACCTACACCAAGGTCGACGGCAGCGAACTGACCCTGCACGGCCGCTCGCTGTTGTTCGTGCGTAACGTCGGTCACCTGATGACCATCGACGCGATCCTCGACAAACACGGCAACGAAGTGCCGGAAGGCATCCTCGACGGCCTGGTGACTTGCCTCGCGGCGATGCACAACCTGAGCGGCAACACTTCGCGCAAGAACACCCGCACCGGTTCCGTCTACATCGTCAAACCGAAGATGCACGGCCCGGAAGAGGCGGCGTTCACCAACGAGCTGTTCGGTCGCATCGAAGACGTGTTGGGCCTCAAGCGCAACACCCTGAAAGTCGGGATCATGGACGAGGAGCGCCGTACCACGGTCAACCTCAAGGCCTGCATCCAGGCGGCCAGCGAGCGCGTAGTGTTCATCAACACCGGTTTCCTCGACCGCACCGGCGACGAAATCCACACCTCCATGGAAGCCGGCCCGATGGTGCGCAAGGCTGACATGAAGGCCGAGAAGTGGATCGGCGCCTACGAGAACTGGAACGTCGATATCGGTCTGAGCACCGGCCTGCAAGGTCGTGCGCAAATCGGTAAAGGCATGTGGGCGATGCCCGACCTGATGGCAGCGATGCTCGAACAGAAAATCGCTCACCCGCTGGCCGGCGCCAACACTGCCTGGGTTCCGTCGCCGACCGCCGCTGCGCTGCACGCGCTGCACTACCACAAGGTCGACGTGTTCGCTCGTCAGGCGGAGCTGGCCAAACGTGCCCGCGCTTCGGTCGATGACATCCTGACCATCCCGCTGGCGGTCAACCCGGACTGGACCCCGGAGCAGATCAAGAACGAACTGGACAACAACGCCCAGGGCATTCTCGGTTACGTGGTGCGCTGGATCGACCAGGGCGTGGGTTGCTCGAAAGTGCCGGACATCAACGACGTCGGCCTGATGGAAGACCGTGCGACGCTGCGTATCTCCAGCCAGCACATCGCCAACTGGCTGCGCCACGGCGTGGTGACCGAAGCGCAAGTGATGGAAAGCCTCAAGCGCATGGCACCGGTGGTTGACCGTCAGAACGCCAACGACCCGCTGTACCGTCCGCTGGCCCCGAACTTCGACAGCAACATCGCCTTCCAGGCGGCGGTCGAACTGGTGATCGAGGGCACCAAACAGCCGAACGGCTACACCGAGCCGGTCCTGCACCGTCGTCGTCGCGAGTTCAAGGCTGCCAACGGCCTGTAACCTGCGCTGACGCCGGACATGAAAAAGCCCTGATCTTTTGATCAGGGCTTTTTTTTTCGCTAAACAGACTACTTAGGAGGAAGGTTGGATTCACACTCCATTGAGAACTCGATCGTTTCATTACCTTTGCTGATCTTAGCGTTGGTAATTTTTCCAATGAATGTGACATTGCTGCCATCAACTTGCTCAATCGTGTAGCTGATTTTACCGGATGGTTTTTCCCCAAAAGATTCAAAAAGTGTCGGGTTAAGCACAACCCTTTCGAGGGTAGCCAAATCAATATCATCGTACTGTTTTGGTTCCAATTGCTCTGATTTAAACCCTAACGTCAAAGATTCTTCGCGATCCCCTCCGCCGTGGATAATCAAGAGGTGGAAACGCCCTGAGAAGGTATGGGTGTTGAATGAATGCTTAACGCCATTCCTTATATACGTAACGTCAGCCTGCCATTCTGCTTCTTCATTTTTATCAGCCATGGTGAACTCCTGTTTCATCGGCGATGAGCGTCTGATCTGATATCAGTGCTCCCGCAACAGTAAGCAGCTCCCTACATGGCTTGATCTACTGTCAGATCTGACAGTTCAGACTAAAAGCAGACAAACGGACATTACGGTTCAATCCCTAACTCATGCCTGACCAATCCAAGCAATTTGGCGGTATCAATCGGCTTGAGCAAAAAGTCCACCACGCTCAGATGCATCGCCGCAATCGCGTCCTTCACGTCCGCATCGCCCGAGACAATGATGATCGGCATCGCCGCCCGCACCGACTCACGCACCTGACGAATCAGGTCCAGCCCGCCGACATTGCCCATCCGCAGATCGGTGATCACAAGGCCAATGGAAGGTTTTTCTTCAAGCATCTTCAGGGCTGACTCACCGCTGGCCGCGGTCAGGCAGCGAATGCCATGCAGTGCCAGGATCTCCGACAACAACTCGCGGGCATCCTTGTCGTCGTCGACGATCAGTACCCGCTGCGGCGGCAGGTCGGGTTCCAGCATGACGGCGCTGAGCGCTTCCCGCTCGGCGTCGCTCAAAATATCGTGGTCGGACATGGCGTTCTCTACGTTTTCAATTCAGTCCCCTGGCACAGTGGTCAGACATCGCTGGGCAGAGCTTCAATGTGCACTTCGTCGGATTTTTTTCCAAGGGGCGAACCGAAGAATTTCCGACTGATTTTGTAGGGCATATCCGAAAACTCCCCAACGGCATGCCCAACCTAGACTTACGTCCAATGGGCACCCCGCGCGATGGGGTCGACCATGGCTGCAACGATCCGACAACAACAATTCGAAAAAGACTGCGGTAATGGTTATGAGTAAAGCGGACGCCTTCACCCAGGCAGGGAAAACCGCGGTGTTGCAGAACATTCAGGGCACTTTGCAATTCCTCCAGCGCTTCCCCCCTTTCAATCAAATGGAACACGCCCACCTGGCCTATCTGGTGGAGCAATGCCAGCTGCGCTTCTACGGTCAGGGCGAAAGCATCATCAAACCCGCTGACGGGCCGGTCGAACACTTCTACATCGTCAAGCAGGGCCGGGTGGTCGGCGAGCGTCCGCACACGGCCAAGGGCGGCACCGAAACCACGTTTGAAATCACCACCGGCGAGTGTTTTCCCCTCGCCGCGCTGCTCGGCGAACGGGCGACCCGCACCGAGCATCTGGCCGGTGAAGACACCTTCTGCCTGCAACTGAACAAACTGGCATTCATCAAGCTGTTCGCCCTCTCCAACACCTTCCGCGATTTCGCCCTGCGCGGGGTCAGCAGCCTGCTCGATCAGGTCAATCAGCAAGTCCAGCAGAAAGCCGTGGAAACCCTCGGCACCCAATACTCGCTGAACACCCGTCTCGGCGAATTGGCCATGCGCCATCCGGTGACCTGCAGCCCTTCCACTCCACTGCGCGAAGCGGTGAAGCTGATGCACGAACAACAGGTCGGCAGCATCGTCGCGGTGGACGAACACAAGGCGCCGCTGGGGATTTTCACCCTGCGCGACCTGCGGCATGTAGTGGCGGAAGGGGTGGGCGATTTCAGCGAGCCGATCGAACGCCACATGACGCACGCGCCGTTCTATCTGTCGCCGGATCACAGCGCCTTCGACGCGGCGATTGCGATGACCGAACGGCACATCGCCCACGTGTGTCTGGTGAAGGATCGACGCCTGTGCGGCGTGGTTTCCGAGCGGGATCTGTTCTCGCTGCAACGGGTCGATCTGGTGCACCTGGCGCGGACCATTCGCAGCGCCCAGCGGGTTGAACAACTGGTGACCCTGCGCGGCGAAATCGGCCAACTGGTGGAGCGCATGCTCGCTCACGGCGCATCGTCGACCCAGATCACCCATATCATCACCCTGCTCAACGATCACACCGTGTGCCGGGTAATCGAACTAACCCTCGCCGAGAAAGGCGACCCCGGCGTGCCGTTCAGCTGGCTGTGCTTCGGCAGCGAAGGCCGGCGCGAGCAGACGCTGCACACCGATCAGGACAACGGCATTCTGTTCGACGCGCGGGATGCGGCCCATGCGGCGGAGATTCGCGGCAAGCTGCTGCCCATCGCCCAGCAGATCAACAACAGCCTGGCGCAATGCGGCTTCACCCTGTGCAAGGGCAACGTCATGGCCGGCAATCCGCAGCTGTGCCTGTCCCGCGCCGAATGGGCCCGACGTTTTGCCGCGTTCATTCGCGAGGCGACTCCGGAGAACCTGCTGGGCTCAAGCATTTATTTCGACCTGCGGGTGGTCTGGGGTGATGAACAAGGCTGCGAGCAGTTGCGCCGGGGGATTCTCGATCAGGTCGCTGATAACCGACTGTTCCAGCGCATGATGGCCGAGAACGCCTTGCGCAACCGTCCACCAGTAGGACGTTTCCGTGAGTTCGTGCTGACGAAAAAGAACGGCGAGAAAGCCACGCTGGACCTGAAAATCCAGGGCCTGACCCCGTTTGTCGACGGTGCCCGCCTGCTGGCGCTGGCCCATGGAATCGACGCCAACAACACCCTAGAACGCTTCCGCCAGCTGGTGGATAAAGAAGTCATCGACCGACTGGATGGTGCCGCGTACGAAGAGGCTTATCACTTCATCCAGCAAACGCGCATGCAACAGCATCAACTGCAGACCCGGGAAAACCTGCCGTACTCGAACCGGGTCGATCCCGACAGCCTCAATCATCTGGACCGGCGCATCCTGCGTGAATCCCTGCGCCAGGCTCAGCGCCTGCAAAGCAGCCTGACCTTGCGGTATCAGCTATGAGCCTGTTTTCGTGGCTGCGTCCGGCCAGCCCCGTTGTGCCGGACGACCTGCAACAGCGCATGGCGAAACTGCCGGCCAGTGGCGAACTGCGTGAGTGCAGTTTGCGCGAGCAGCGTTGGGTGGTGCTGGATCTGGAAACCACCGGGCTGAACCTGAACAAGGATCGGGTGCTGTCGATTGGCGCGGTGGTGATCGAGGACGGTGCGATCGATTTCAGTCAGCAGTTCGAACGCACCTTGCAATGCCGCGAGCTGAAACTCGGCCCGAGCGTGTTGATTCACGGTCTGGCACCGAGCGCGATTGCCGCCGGCAGCGAACCCACCGAAGCCTTGGTCGAACTGCTGGAGTTTATCGGCGACAGTCCGGTGCTGGCGTTTCACGCCTCCTTTGACCAGCACATGCTCGGCCGTGCATTGAAGGAACACTTGGGGCACAAGTTGCAGACGGTGTTTCTCGATGTGGCGCAGATCGCCCCGCTGGTTTGCCCGCAGGCGCAGATTCGCGAGGCGGGGCTGGACGAGTGGATCGACTGGTTCAAGCTCGAAGTGTTCGAACGCCACCATGCGAGCGCCGATGCTCTGGCCACGGCGGAACTGGCGCTGATTCTGTTCAGTCGGGCACGCCAGCAGCAGATCCACAGCCCGCTGAATCTGCAGCAACGCCTGAGTCAGTGGAAACGCCGCCAGCAGACGCATTCGTTCTGAATCCGGGTTGTCGCCCGACAACCCGACCGGTGGCCAATTGCTAACCATTCCCACCTCTGCCACAATCGCGAACAATTCTCGTTAGTTAACACTTCCCAGTCGGTGTCGTCGTGTCTTCAGCCCAAAGCCCTCACAGTGAGCTCGTCGGTGCGTTGTATCGCGACCACCGCGGCTGGCTGCTGGCCTGGCTGCGCCGCAACGTGGCTTGCCCGCAACGTGCTGAGGACCTGAGCCAGGACACCTTCGTCCGCCTGCTCGGCCGCGACGAGCTGCTGACGCCCCGCGAACCCCGGGCGTTTCTGGTGGCGATCGCCAAAGGCTTGTTGTTCGACTACTTCCGCCGGGCGGCGCTGGAACAGGCGTATCTGACCGAACTGATGCTGATCCCCGAGGGCGAACAACCCTCGGTCGAAGAACAGCAACTGATCCTCGAAGACCTCAAGGCCATCGACCGCATGCTCGGCAAGCTGTCGACCAAGGCTCGCGCCGCTTTCCTCTATAACCGCCTCGACGGGCTGACCCACGCCGAGATCGCCGACAAACTCGGCGTGTCGGTCCCGCGCGTGCGCCAGTACCTGGCCCAGGGCATCCGCCAGTGCTACATCGCGTTGTACGGTGAGCCGACATGAGCCCGGCCAGTTCCCGACCGGTTCCGGCCCATGTGCTGGATGCGGCGATTGCCTGGCAATTGACCCTCGATTCCAGCACGCCGCTGGAGCGCGAAGAGTTCGCCAAATGGCACGCAGCCAACGAAGAACACGCTCGCGCCTGGCGTCAGTTAGGCATGCTCGACCAGCGTTTCAGCGTGGCCAACGGTCCGGCACGCACCGCATTGCTGCAATCGCGCGAAGGCATCCGCCGTCGGGTGCGCAAGCTGGGCAGCGGGCTGGCCAGTGTCGTGGCAGTGGTCGGTCTGGCGTTGTTTGCCGGCGAACGTTATCTGCCGCTGGATTACTGGCTCGCCGATCAACGCACCGCCACCGGTGAACAGCGCACCGTGCGCCTGGCCGACGGCACCGTACTCAATCTGAATACCCATAGCGCGGTGGATGTCCGCTTTGATGAGAAGCGGCGGCTGATCGTGTTGCAGGAAGGCGAAATCCTCGTCGAAACCGGTCACGGCGATGCGCGGCCGTTCATTGTCGAAACCGCCGAGGGCAGCATGCGCGCCCTGGGCACGCGTTTTTTGGTCAAGCGCGAAGACGCCGGCACCCGCTTGAGCGTGTTGCAGTCGGCGGTCGCGGCACATCCACAATCCGATCCGCAAGAGCAGATTCTGCGCGAAGGCCAGCAGGTGCTGATCCGCAATAACGGTCTGGATGCGGTGGTGGCGCTCAACCCCGGCGCCGATGCCTGGACCCGCGGCATGCTGGTGATGGACAACGCACGCCTGGAAGACCTGGTGCATGAACTCGGTCGCTATCGTCGCGGCCATCTGGGCATTGCGCCGGAAGTCGCCGACTTGCGCATCACCGGCAGCTTCCCGCTGCACGACACCGACAAGGCGCTGAACGCCCTGCTGCCGACCCTGCCGGTGCAGATCGAGCAGCACACGCCATGGTGGGTGACCGTGGCCAAGGCGGATCCGAAGCCCTGACGTTCAGCGTTGCCTGAGTAATAGCGATCGCGAGCAGTTCGCGACAGAACCTTCAAACCCCATGAAAACGGACTTTCTGCTGACTTGCGCAGCAATGTCGTTCGTTAATCGAAATTATTTTCATCCAGCCCTATCACTTTTCGAATCTCGTCCGGCACACAGGCAATTGAGAAATATTTCCATTCAGGAGCCGCCGTATGTCCCGTTCGCTAGACACCTTGTTGCGCCCCAGTTTGCTGGCGGTCGCCATTGCCCTCTGCACCCCGCTGGCCAGCAGCCAACTGATCGCCGCTGAACAGGCGTCGAGCGTACGCGCCTACAACCTGCCGGCGGCTCCGTTGTCGACCACCCTGAACCAGATCGCCAGCCAGGGCGGCCTCACGCTGTCGCTGAACCCGTCGCTGGCGGCGGGCAAGACCTCGGCGCCGGTCAACGGCCAATATGACGCGGCCGGCGCCCTGCGCGCGGCCCTGCGTGGCACGGGTCTGCAACTGGAACAGAGCAGCGCCGGCACCTACACCCTGGTCGCCGTGCCGGAGGGCGTTATGGCCCTGCCGGAAACCTCGGTGATCGGCGTGGAAAACTATGAAAGCGCCTGGGGCCCGGTCGAAGGCTACACCGCCACCCGTACCGCCGCCGGCACCAAGACCGACACCGCGCTGGTCGAAGCGCCGCGTTCGATTTCGGTCGCCACTCGCCAGCAAATGGAAGACCGAGGCGTGCACAGCCTCGATGACGCCGTGCGCTACATGCCGGGCATCACCGCCAGCAGCTATGGCAGCGACACCCGCGCCGACTGGCTGCGCGTGCGCGGCTTCGAACCGACCCAGTTCCTCGACGGCCTGCCCCTGCCAAAAGGCGTGTACGCCAACCCGAAACAGGAAACCTGGAACCTCGACCGCCTCGCCCTGCTGCGCGGCCCGGCTTCGTCCGTCTACGGCCAGACCCCGCCGGGCGGCCTGCTGGACATGGTCAGCCGTCGCCCGAGCGATGTGCAGAGTAGCGAAATCCAGCTGCAATACGGCAGCGACAACCACCGTCAGATCAACTTCGCCAGCACCGGCAAGATCGACGACGCCGGCCAGTTTCTCTACGGCCTCAGCGGTGTGGTGCGTGACAGCGGCACCCAGGTCGACCACGTTGACAACAAGCGCTACAACATCGCGCCAAGCCTGACCTGGAACATCGACGACGACACCAAGTTCACCCTGCTGACCCAGTTCACCCGCGACGATACCGGCATCACCAGCCAGTTCCTGCCGGTGCAGGGCACCAAGATCGACATGCCGTTCGGCAAGGTTTCCCACCACAAGAACCTCGGCGATCCGGACTGGGAATACTACGACCGCACCTATTACGCGCTGGGCTATGCCTTCGAACATCGCCTGAACGATACCTGGCAATTCAAGCAAAACCTGCGCTACACCAAGTCGGATCTGTCGTTCCAGGCACTGACCCCGGGTTCCTACCCGTTCACCCAGGTGGATAACCAAGGCAATGTCGGTCGCTCTTCCACGATCGTTGATGAAGACATCAGCCAGTTCGCCGTGGACAACAACTTCCAGGCCGACTTCAGCACCGGCGACATCCGCCACACCCTGTTGCTGGGGCTGGACCACCAGCGCAGCAACACCAACTACACCTCGATTTTCGGTGACGGGCTGACCACCAACGTGGTCAACCCGATCTACGGCCAGCCGATCGTGCGTCCAGCGCGCTCCACTGCGTTCTACGACTACAACCAGAAGACCTACCAGACCGGTCTGTACGTGCAGGATCAGATGGCCCTCGACCAATGGCGCCTGACCCTCGGTGGCCGTGAAGACTGGGTGCACACCAGCACGCAATTCATCAACAAGGGCGATGCCACCAACACCGAGCGCGACAAGGCCTTCAGCGGTAACGCGGCGATCAGCTACGTGTTCGACTCCGGTTTCGTGCCGTACCTGTCGTACGCCGAATCGTTCCAGCCGACCAGCGGCGCCGATGTCTCTTCGACCGAGTCGCTCAAGCCGACCGAAGGCAAGCAGTGGGAACTGGGCATCAAGTACCAGCCACCGGGCAGCAAGACTCTGCTGACGGCCGCGGTGTATGACCTGACCCAGAAAAACGTCTCGGTCAGCTCGTTCGTCAATGGCGTATCGATCACCAGCCAGACCGGCGAAGTGAAGGTCAAAGGCCTGGAGCTGGAAGCCGTCTCCGACGTCACCGACAACCTGAAGGTCATCGCCGCGTACACCCTGGCCAAGTCCGAAGTGCAGAAAGGTGTCGACAAGGGCAACCGCCTGCAACTGATGCCGAACCAGCAAGCGTCGCTGTGGGCCGATTACACCTGGCACAGTGGTGTGCTCGACGGTTTCGGCATCGGCGCCGGCGCGCGCTACACCGGCAACACTTACGGCGACAAAGCCAACACCTGGCTGGGCAAGGCGGACGCCTACACCGTGTTCGACGCCGCCGTGCATTACGACCTCGGCCGTCTGGACAACAGCCTCAAAGGCGCGTCGTTGGCACTCAATGCCACCAACCTGCTGGACAAGGACTACATTTCCACCTGCGACAGCTTCTATTGCTACTACGGCGACCAGCGCAGTGTCGTCGCCAGCGCCACCTACAAGTGGTAAGCGCCTGAGCTGAAACAGGCCCTGCAACCAGGCCGTCCCTCGTGGACGGCTTTGGTGTTTTTGAAGGTCATGAAATGAAAAGTAAAACAATTCGCCGCTGGTCCTTCGTTCACACCTGGACCAGCCTGATCTGCACCGTGTTTTTGCTGTTGCTGGCCCTGACCGGCCTGCCGCTGATTTTCCATCACGAGATCGACCACCTGCTGGGCGATGCGCCCGAGTTGCGGGTGATGCCGGCGGACACGCCGCATCTGAACCTGGCGCAACTGGTCGAGGCGGCGGAGAAGCATCGGCCCGGCGAAGTCGTGCAGTATTTTGGCTTCGAAGACGACGAGCCGAATGCCGTGCTGACGATCATGGCCAAGACCGCCGGCACCGAGCCCAATTCCTCGCACACCTTCATGCTCGATGCGCGCACCGGCGAAGCGCTGGAGATGCCTTCGGCCAACGGCGGCCTGATGCTGTTCATCCTGCGTCTGCACGTCGACATGTTCGCCGACCTGCCGGGCAAGTTGCTGCTGGCGTTCATGGGTTTGCTGTTCGTGGTCGCTATCGTGTCCGGCACGGTGTTGTACCTGCCGTTCATGCGCCGCTTGAAGTTCGGCACCGTGCGCCAGGACAAATCCACCCGCCTGCGCTGGCTCGACCTGCATAACCTGATCGGCGTGGTCACCCTGACCTGGGCGCTGGTGGTTGGCGTTACGGGAGTGATCAGCGCCTGTGCCGACCTGATCATCGCGGCCTGGCGCAACGATTCGCTCAACGCCATGATCGCGCCCTATCGCGATGCGCCGCCGCTGACGCAACTGGCTCCGGCCACCCGGGTGCTGGACATCGCCGCAACCGTCACACCGGGGATGAAACCGGACTTCATTGCCTTCCCCGGCACCCGCTTCTCCAGCGAACACCACTACTCGGTGTTCATGAAGGGCGGCACCCACCTGACCTCGCACCTGCTGACCCCGGTGCTGATCGACGCCAGCACCCTGCAAGTCACAGCGGTGGCAGAACGACCGTGGTACATGGACGCCATGGGCATGTCGCAGCCGCTGCACTTCGGTGACTACGGCGGCATGCCGATGAAAATCCTCTGGGCCACGCTGGACGTGCTGACCATCATCGTCCTCGCCGGCGGCGTGTACTTGTGGGTGGTACGGCGCAAGGCCGCGAAACCGGTGCTGGAACCGGCGGAGGCCTCTGCATGAAGCCGCGTCAGTCGAATTTCTGGAAAGTCTTCAGCACACCGCTGGTGATCGCGCTGCTGAGTGCGGCGGGCCTGTTCGCGGCGCTGCTGGGCGACGGGATCTGGGATGGTTTGAGCTGGGTGGGTCTGGGCATTCCGGCAGCACTCGCCTTGCGCGGCCTGCTGTGGCGAAGCTGAAAAACCTGTGGGAGCGAGCTTGCTCCGGGCGGCGTTCCGACGATAGCGTCTGTTCATTCACAGTCCAGGTGACTGAGAGTCCGCTATCGCGAGCAAGCTCGCTCCCACAAAAGGCTTGAGCCAAGGCGCTGACAGGCTATGCTGCCCGTCTTGCCCCTGACCGAGACCCTGCCGATGTCCGCTCCCAGCATGACCCTGTTCCACAACACCCTGTCCCCGTTCGTGCGCAAAGTCATGGTGCTGCTGCACGAGACCGGCCAGCAGGATCGCGTCGCGCTGCAGGACTGCGTGCTCAGCCCTGTCAGCCCGGACGCTGCCCTCAACGAAGACAACCCGCTGGGCAAGATCCCGGCCCTGCGCCTGGCCGACGGAAATGTCATCCATGACAGCCGTGTGATCCTCGATTACCTCGACCACCAGCACGTCGGCAATCCGCTGATTCCCCGCGACGGCTCGGCCCGCTGGCGGCGCCTGACCCTGGCCTCGATGGCCGACGGGATCATGGACGCCTCGGTCATGGTGCGTTACGAGCAAGTGCTACGCGCCCCGGAAAAACACTGGGACGAATGGCTAGAAGCCCAGCGCGAGAAAATCCGCCGCGCCCTCGCCCTGCTGGAGCGCGACGCGATTGCCGAACTGACCTGCCACTTCGACGTCGCGTCGATCAGCGTGGCCTGTGCCCTGGGTTATCTGGATCTGCGTTTCCCGGATCTGGGCTGGCGTGAAGCCAACCCGCAACTGGCCAACTGGTTCTTTGAAGTGAGCCAGCGGCCGTCGATGATTGCGACGATGCCGAAGGCCTGACGCACCGGGCGGGAGGCAACGACGCAAAGATCAGCGTCATCAACACCTCGGCCTCCCGCTGCTCCTCACGCAATCCCACGAACCGGCTCATTGCACCGCTCCGATATCGAACTCCAGCGGTTTGGCCGGTTTCTGCCCGATCCCGTACCAGTCCAGATTGCGGGTCAGCACCATGAACACACCGAGCAGACCGAACAGCAGCAGCGAGCCCATCAGCAGCGCGTAATCCTCGGCACTCAACAAGCCGTAGAGCAAGCCGTACAACGCCGCCAGCCCCGCCGAAAAACTCAAGCCGTGCCGCACGCTGCGCAGCACGTGGCAGACGTAGAACCCGATCAACAGCACACAACCGCTGGCCGACAACAGATACGCCAGGGCAAAACCGATGTGCTCCGACAACGACAGCAGCAACAGATAAAAGAACGCCAGCGCCACCCCCACCAGCGCGTATTGCACCGGGTGCACCGCCAGGCTTTTCAGCACTTCGAACAGGAAGAAACCGGCGAACGTCAGGACGATGAACAGCAGCGCATATTTGATCGCCCGGTCGCTCTTCAGATACTGATCCACCGGATCGATGAAGCTCACGCCGAAACTGCGCCCGCTGAACGCCTCGCAATCATTGCCCGACACGCAACGGCTCATCGCTTCTTGCAAATTGGTGGAGAAAAACGAGGTCTGCCAGTCGGCGGTGAAACCCTGATCGGTGATCTCGCGTTTGGCCGGCAGGAAGTTGCCGATGAAGCTTGGGTGCGGCCAGTTGGCAGCGAGGTTCACGCGACTGGTCTTGCCCACCGGCAGCACCTGCAACGAGCCGGTGCCTTGCAGCCGCAGGTCGAAGCCGAAGGCCAGTTCCGTGGTCTTGCTGGTGTCCAGCGCCGGCAGCGTCACTCGCACACCCTCACCCAGCCAACCGACCTGAGTGCCAGGCACGAAGTCCAGGCGTTGCGCGCCCAGTTCCAGCTTCAGCGCGTTTTCGATCCCGCGAATGTCACTGATGCCGACCGCCAGGAACGGCGCATCGAAGGTGTAATCGACGAAGTCTTCCTTGATCCCCAACTGCGCCGGCAGCGAGAAATGCCCGCTGATGCGGTTGTCGGCATGGAACAGCCGCGCCTCGTAAATGCCCCGGGCGCGCAGCTCGGTCTGCACCTGGCCGTCGAGTTCAAAACGTTCCGGGAGGAAATACAGACGTCCACGTTCTTCGCCGATTTCCTGGTAACGCTCGTCGCTCTTCTCTTTGGTTTTCCAGGTGCGTACCACTTTGCGATACGGCACAACCATCACCGGCCCGCTGAGTTGCTGGCTGTAGCTTGAGCTTCTGGCAATGTCTTCCAGCACACCGTCACGCAGTTGCTGGCGATCATCGATGATGCCGTCGATCATCAGCAGCGGCACCAGCAACACCAGGATCAGCAGGGCAATGGCCCCGAGTTTTATCGTCAGACTTTTGTTCATGGGACTCTCCCTGTTTCGATGGGCAGAGTCTGCAAAGAGGATGTGGGGGTTTTGTGGGAGGAATGTGGAGTTTGTGTGGAGACTACAACTGCAGAACGACTTCCACCCCACCTTCGACGTTACCGATGCGCATCCAACCACCGTGCAACTTGACCACCTCTTCGACGAAGTTGAGCCCGAGTCCGGTGCTTTTACGCCCGCTGTCGGGGCGTGGTAAAGAGTAGAAACGCTCGCTCAAACGGGGCAAGGCATAGTCGGGGATCGACGTAGTCTCATTGAACAGACGCATCTCGATCTGCTCGCCGATCCGCTCGGCACTGAAGCGCAGCAAACCGTTTTGCGGCGTGAAATCCAGTGCGTTCTCCAGCAGATTGCCCAGCGCCTGTCGCAACAGAAACGGCTCGCCGATCAACGCCAGATCCGGCGCGATGGTTTGTTCGATCTGCAGCTGCCGGCCTTCGATGCGTGCCATCTGTGCCTGAAGCAGCTCACTCACCAGCGCCGCCAACGGCACGGCGACACGCTCTTCAAGGCCCTGCCGCTGTTCGACCTGGGCAAGATTCAGCAGGCGCTCGATCAACTGCTGCATGCGCGCACTTTCACTGTCGATGTTGCCGACAAAACGCAGGCGCTGATCCGTCGGCATCTCCCCCTGCAACAATTCGGCGGCACCGCGAATCGCCGCCAGCGGGCTCTTCAATTCATGGGTCAGGGTGTGCACATAGCGCTCGACATAGGCCTTGCCTTCGAGTTGGGTGCGCATCTGTTCCACGGCGGTCGCCAATTGCTCCAGCTCGCCGCCGCGATAGTGCGGCACCGCCACCCGACGGCCCTCGCTCACGGCCTGAGCGTAAACGGTCAAGCGGTGCAACGCGCGGCTCAGCCACCACGACAGCACGGCGCCGAGCAACAGGCCAAGGCCGATCAATCCGGCACCGTACCCGAGCAAACGGCGTTCGGTGCGATCGACATAGGGTTGCAGTGAACTGTTGGGTTTGGCCACCGTGACCACGCCGATGATCGCGCCGTTGTCGCGGATCGGCGCGCCGACGTGCATCACTGAAGAATTCGGATCATTCGGGTCACTGCGGCTGGAGCGTGCGCCGTATTCGCCGCGCAGGGTCAGGTAGACGTCGTTCCAGCGCGAGTAGTCCTGACCGACGGCCAGACCACTGGAGTCCAGCACCACGATGCCCTTGGCGTCGGTGACGTAGATGCGGTGGTTGACCTGGTTTTTCGCCAGGCCCCAGATCGTCGCCTTCGGCTGGCGTTCGCCGTAGGCGCGGAGCAATTCCGGCCAGCGATTCTGGTTGAGGGTGCCGGCCTTGAAATCGTCCCGCAGGATTTCCGCCATCAGGTTGGCGGTATCGACCAGGGTTTCTTCGGTGGACTGGCGCACGCCGGGACGAATTTCTTCCATCACGGTGTTGAGCACGAAATACCCGGTGAGGCCGATGAACAGCACGTACACCAGGAAAATCCGCAGCCCCAGCGACATCAGCTGTGCCCCGGGCTATAGCTGTAGCCGAGGCCGCGATGGGTCTGGATCGGCTCGGCCTCGGCGCGCACCAGGCGCAATTTGGCGCGCACACTTTTGATATGGCTGTCGATGCTGCGCTCGTAACCGGCATCCGCCGCCACGCCCAGCGCATCGAGCAGTTGCTCGCGGCTGAACACCCGCTCGGGTTGTTCGAGCAGGCATTGCAGCAGACGGAATTCGTGGCGGGTGAGGCTCAGGGGCTGGCCACGATAGCTGATCTGCACGCGTTCGGGATCGACGCGAAACAGCGCCGAGGACGTTTCGATGACCGGACGTGGCGCCATGCGCTTGAGAATCGCCCGGACCCGGGCTGCCACTTCCCGTGGGCTGAACGGCTTGACCACATAATCATCGGCGCCGATTTCCAGGCCCACCACGCGGTCAATCTCGGCGTTGCGCGCGCTGAGAAACAGCACCGGGACCTCGCTGAAACGACGCAGTTGCTTGCAGGTCTCGAAGCCGCTGATGTCCGGCAGGCCGATGTCGAGGATGATCAGATCCGCCGGGGTCTGGCGCTGATGCTCCAGCGCCGCCGCACCCAGGCTCAGCCAGGTCGTGGTGAAGCCCTCGCCCTGCAAGGCAAAAATCAGCGTGTCGGCAATCGCCGCTTCGTCTTCGACAATCAGGATATGAGGCATGGCGTCCGAGCCTGTGGGTTAAGTGCGCGAACGGTGCCCCAAGCCCGGCGTTACGTCAATGAGACCACTTGGTTTCAGCAGTCGGGTTTGTCGGCCGTGAAGCGTCGTGCCGGGTTCACCGCCGCGCCGAACTCGCGCAGGGCCTTGGCGCCGATCAGCAACGGGTAGTTGAAGTTGCTACGGTCGGTCAGGTTGACCTCCACGGTACGCTTGACGTCGCCCAGGCACAGCTCCAGATCGACCACCGGGCGCTTGGCCACTTCGGTGCTTTCGCCCTCGTCTTCTTCATCCGAGCGACTCTTGATCTTGCTGATCCGCGCGACCTTGTGCTCGTACACCTTGTTGCTGGCGTCTTTGGTAGCCAGGCGGAAACGTACCCAGTCTTCACCGTCGCGTTTGAACGTCTCGATGTCCTTGGCCGACAACGAGGCGGTCAGCGCGCCGGTGTCCATCTTGGCCTTGAGCACTTCACCGCCGATTTCCGGCAGCGCGATGTATTCGTAACGACCGTACAAGGTCGGTTCGGCGGCGAGCACCGGCAGGGCGACGAGGGAAAGCAGTGCAAGGAGGGATTTCACGTAAGGGGCTTCCTTGGGAAATGGGGGCGTCAGACGCGAGATTTTAGACCGTTGTTCGCAGGAACGTTCCCGGCAGGTTATCGCGCGACAGGTGAAACATTCGTCACCGGCGGATTTGGCCTGCCGCCCGAAGCCACTTATCATGGCGCGCCCATCCGTTTTCCAAGAGTTGCTTATGCGCCGCCTGCTCACCGGCTGTTTCGTCACCCTGCTGCTGTTGTCCAACACACTCGTGCTCTTCGGCCCGCTGATGGTGTTCGCCCTGCTCAAGCTGATCCTGCCGGGGCGCTTTCGCGACTACGCCTCGTGGGCGGTGATGTGGATCGCCGAAACCTGGGCGGAAATCGACAAGCTGATCTTTCGCCTGTGCATCCCCACCCAATGGGACATTCGCGGCGGCGAAGACCTCCGCAGTGACACCTCTTACCTGGTGATCAGCAACCATCAGTCCTGGGTCGATATCCCGGCGCTGATCCAGACCCTCAACCGACGCACGCCGTTCTTCAAGTTCTTCCTCAAAAAAGAGCTGATCTGGGTGCCGTTCCTGGGCCTGGCCTGGTGGGCGCTGGATTACCCGTTCATGAAGCGCTACACCAAGGCATTCCTGGCGAAGAACCCGGAGCTGGCCGGCAAGGATCTGGAAATCACCAAAGCCGCCTGCGAGCTGTTCAAGCGCCAGCCGGTGACGGTGGTGAATTACCTGGAAGGCACGCGCTACACCGCCGCCAAAAGCACTCAGCAGCAGTCACCGTTCAGCCACCTGCTCAAGCCCAAGGCGGGCGGCGTGGCGTTTGTACTGGCGGCAATGGGTGAACAGCTGGATGCGATTCTCGATGTGACCGTGGTTTATCCACAGCAGAAGATTCCGGGGTTCTGGGACCTGATCAGCGGCAACGTGCCGCGCGTGATCATCGATATCCAGACCCGCGAGCTGGATCCGGCCCTGTGGCAGGGCGATTACGAAAACGACCCGGTGTTTCGCGAGAAGGTCCAGGACTGGGTCAACCAGCTCTGGACCCTCAAGGATCAGCGCATCGCCGAACTCAAAGGCGAGCGCCGCTGAGTCAACCGTTGGTGCCGGTGCCCCAGATGCTGCCCAGGCTTTGCAGCAACGAGCCGCCGACACCCTGCTGACCGAGGTATTGCAGGAGGATCGGGGCAAACTGGCCGACCATCCCGCTGTCCATGCCCAACGCACCGAAGGCGTTGTTCAGGTCATTGGTGTCCTTGACGTTGCCCAGCGCATTTTCCAGCCCGGCGGACTTGCCCGACGAGCCGAGCAAGCCGCTCAACGCCGCCAGATTGCCGCTGCCGCCCGACAGCTTGTCGATGCCCGGCACTTCCTTGGCCAGTTCGGAATAATCCGTGTTGCTGAGCTGGTTTTTCGCCAGGCCCAACATGGCACTGGTGCCGCCAACCGCTTGCTGCGGCGTGACGTTCAGCGCGCTCAAGGCACTCAACAGACCGGCGGTTTCAGACGTCGGCGCCGCAGCGGCAGCCTTGTCCCCGCCCTGCATGCCCGATACCGCACCGGCCACGTCATTCAAACTGAAACCGGCAAACACCGGCCCTGCCGCCAGGGTCAGGAGCGATGCCAGGGCAAAACCGCGTGAAATCTTCATTCAGACATCCTCTTGTGGCGTGAAGACCTTCCGTCAGGGGAGGGTCAAACTGCCCGGTTTGACCGGGCATCCGCCGGCATGTTCCGGCGCGGGCCAGCCATTTTCATACCGAAGGCGTGCATGAAACGTGAAAGCCCGAACGCCGGGCGATGAATGGCACAGGCGCGTCGTGAAACGCGAGAACAGTGATGTACCCCTCATAAAAAAACGGCGACCCAGGGTCGCCGTTTTTTTATTGCCTCTTCGCTTACGCCGCACTGAACAACTTGTGCGGATCAATCACAAACTTCTTCGGCACGCCCGCATCGAACTCGCCGTAGCCTTCCGGCGCCTGGTCGAGGCTGATGACCTGCACGCCCACCACTTCGGCGATGTTGATGCGGTCCCACATGATCGCCTGCATCAGCTGGCGGTTGTACTTCATCACCGGAGTCTGACCGGTGTGGAAGCTGTGGGATTTGGCCCAGCCGAGGCCGAAGCGGATGCTCAGGCTGCCCATTTTCGCGGCTGCATCCACGGCACCCGGATCTTCGGTCACGTACAGGCCCGGGATACCGATCTTGCCGGCGACGCGCACCACGCCCATCAGCGAGTTGAGCACGGTGGCCGGGGCTTCGGATTTGACGCCGTCGTGACCATGACCACGGGCCTCGAAGCCCACGCAGTCCACCGCGCAATCCACTTCAGGCTCGCCCAGCAGTGCGGCGATCTGTTCGTGCAGCGGGGTGTCTTTCGACAGGTCGACGATTTCGAAACCCTGAGCCTTGGCGTGGGCCAGGCGGATGGTGTTGACGTCGCCGATGATCACCACCGCAGCGCCCAGCAGACGGGCGGATGCCGCAGCGGCCAGACCGACTGGGCCTGCGCCGGCAATGTAAACGGTGCTGCCCGGACCGACACCTGCGGTAACGGCGCCGTGGTAACCGGTCGGCAGAATGTCGGAGAGGCAGGTCAGGTCACGGATTTTCTCCATGGCCTTGTCGCGGTCCGGCAGTTTCAGCAGGTTGAAGTCGGCGTACGGCACCAGCACGTACTCGGCCTGGCCGCCGGTCCAGTCGCCCATGTCGACATAACCGTAAGCGCCGCCGGCGCGGGCCGGGTTGACGGTCAGGCAGACGCCGGTATGTTGCTCCTTGCAGGAACGGCAGCGCCCGCAAGCCACGTTGAACGGAACGGAGACCAGATCGCCGATTTTCAGGTTCTCGACGTCGGAACCTTTTTCGATCACTTCACCGGTGATCTCGTGGCCCAGCACCAGACCGGTCTGTGCCGTGGTACGGCCGCGCACCATGTGCTGATCGGAGCCGCAAATGTTGGTTGAAACCACACGCAGGATGACACCGTGCTCGATCTTCCTGCCGCGCGGATCCTGCATTTTCGGATAGTCGATTTTCTGTACTTCGACCTTGCCAGCGCCGAGATACACCACACCACGATTGCCAGACATGCTTTCACCTCGCTGTTGTTTTTATGGAACCGCGCCGCCCAGGCAGGCAGCGCGTTAAGTGCTCGGGTTATTGCTTGTTGGTTTTGCGTTGCTTGTGACTCAAAGAACGACGGTGCGATTGGCGTTCAAAAACACCCTCCGCTCAATGTGATACCCCACGGCCCGGGCCAGGGTCAGGCCTTCGATGTCGCGGCCCTTGGCGATCAGGTCCTCGGGGTAATGACTGTGATCCACCGCCTCGACGCCCTGGGCGATGATCGGCCCCTCGTCCAGGTCGTTGTTGATGTAGTGCGCGGTGGCGCCCACCAGTTTCACGCCCTTGTTGTAGGCCTGGTGATACGGCTTGGCGCCCTTGAAGCCCGGCAGCAGCGAGTGGTGAATGTTGATCGCCTTGCCATCGAGCTTGCGGCACAGCTCCGGCGACAGCACCTGCATGTAGCGGGCGAGGATCACCAGTTCGGCACCGGCCTCCTCGATCACCTGCCACACCTGCCGCTCCTGGGCCGGTTTGTCGTTGGGGTCGAGGGGGAAATGGTAGTAGGGAATCTGGTGCCAGTCGGCCAGCGGCTTGAGGTCCGGGTGGTTCGACACCACCGCCGCCACGTCCATCGACAACTGGCCGATGCGCTGGCGGTAGAGCAAGTCGTTGAGGCAGTGATCGGCCTTGGAGACCATGATCACCACTTTTGGCCGGTAGTTCGGCGCGGTCAGCTCGAAGATCATGCCGAACGCCTGACCACGCTCGGCGAGGCCGGCGCGGAAGGATTGCTCGTCGAAGCCGTCGGGCTGACGGAATTCCACGCGAATGAAGAACCGACCCGAGAGCCGGTCATCGAACGAGTGGTGCTCGGTGACGTAGCAACCCTGCTCAAACAGAAAACGCGTCACCGCGTCCACGGTGCCGAGAACGCTGGGGCAGTCGGCGGTCAGAATCCATGTATCCGGGGCGCGGCTCATCGTTGCTTTTCTCCTCTACTCGTCCCCACGCAAAGCGTGGGAACGATCATTACGCCTGAACGCTAAGGCCGTATTCGGCGGACGCATCCTGCAACCACAACCACCAGTAATCCGAGAAGCTGCGACGGATCAGCAGTTCCCAGGTGTCTTCGGCGGTGTGGCGGATCATCAGCTGCGACTTGGCGAACACCGTGCCCACAGCCTTGCCGACCGGAAAGTTGTTCGGGTGCACGTCGTAGCTGGTGGATTTCATCAGCACCTGACGCACGTTCGGGCCGCTCAACTCCAGCACTTGCTGGCCGCCGCTGACGTTGACGATTGCGATGTGCAGATCGCCCAGCGCTTCGCGCAGTTTCTGCTCGGCGGCGAATTCTTCACCGCTCGGCACGATCAGCAGCCACTCGTCCGGGCCCATCCATTGCAGGCTGGTTTCACCTTTGACGATCACACTCAGGGCGCCCGGCAATTCAATTCCCAGCGCCTTGTGCACACCGGCGGCGAACGCGGCATCGTGGCCGTCGCCCCGGATGGTCAGATGACCGAGGAGTTTCTTCTCGCGCACGGTCACGCCGGCGGTCTTGCGGCCCTTGCCGACCAGGCTGGCGAGGTCGGCGTGATGCAGCGACGACTCGGCCTTGGCCCCGGTGGTTGGGCGTTGTTGGTAAACGTTGGCTGCGGTCATAAAGCACCCTTCCTGAATTCGGTGTCGCTCCCGCGCCAGGCGCGGGAGCGATCAATTAGATGTTCTGGCGATCGCCTTTCGGATCGAAGAACACCGAAGAAACGATTTCCGCCTCGATCACGCTGCCGTCCGCCAGCGGTGCGAACACCCGCTCGCCCAGACGCTTCAGACCGCCCTTCACCACGCCCATGGCAAACGAATAGCCGAGGGAGTTGTGCGCGTAGCTGGAGGTCACGTGGCCGACCATGGTCATCGGGATCGATTGCTTGGTGTTGAACACCAGCTGTGCACCTTCCGGCAGCCAGACGTTCGGATCGATCGGTTTCAGGCCCACCAGCTGTTTACGCTGGTCACGCACGCAGTCTTCACGGTTCATGCCGCGCTGGCCGATCCACGAGAACGGTTTGGTGCGACCGACGCACCAGCCCATGTTCAGGTCGTCCGGGGTCATCGAGCCGTCGGTGTCCTGGCCGACGATGATGAAGCCCTTCTCGGCCCGCAGAACGTGCATGGTCTCGGTGCCGTACGGGGTCAGGTTGTACTGCTTGCCCGCCTCGACGATTTTTTCCAGCACGCCCATCGCGTAGTCGGCCTGGACGTTGACTTCGTACGACAGCTCACCGGTGAACGAGATGCGGAACACCCGCGCCGGCACACCGCCGACCAGACCTTCTTTCCAGGTCATGAACGGGAACGCTTCGTTGGCCAGGTCGATGTCAGTCACGGCGCTGAGCAGCTTGCGGCTGTTCGGGCCGGACAGGGTCATGGTCGCCCAGTGGTCGGTGACGGAGGTGAAGTAGACCTTCATCTCTGGCCATTCGGTCTGGTGGTACAGCTCCAGCCATTGCAGTACGCGAGCCGCACCGCCGGTGGTGGTGGTCATGACGAAATGGTTGTCGGCCAGACACGCCGTCACACCGTCGTCGAAGACCATGCCGTCTTCCTTGCACATCAGGCCGTAACGGGCCTTGCCCACGTCGAGCTTGGTCCAGGCGTTGGTGTACACGCGGTTGAGGAACTCACGGGCGTCCGGGCCCTGGATGTCGATCTTGCCCAGGGTCGAAGCGTCCAGCAGACCGACGCTGTCGCGCACGGCCTTGCATTCGCGTTTGACGGCGGCATGCATGTCTTCACCGTTTTTCGGGAAGTACCACGGACGTTTCCACTGACCGACGTCTTCGAACTCGGCACCGTTTTTCAGGTGCCATTGATGCAGTGCGGTGTAACGCACAGGTTCGAAAATGTGCCCACAGTGACGACCGGCTACCGCGCCAAACGTCACCGGCGTGTAGTTCGGACGGAACATCGTGGTGCCCATCTGCGGGATGGTCACGTTCAGCGAGCGGGCGGCAATCGCCAGGCCGTTGACGTTGCCGAGCTTGCCCTGATCGGTGCCGAAGCCCAGCGCGGTGTAGCGTTTGACATGCTCGACCGACTCGAAACCTTCGCGGGTCGCCAGTTCGATGGCGGCTGCGGTCACGTCGTTCTGCAGGTCGACGAATTGCTTCGGCGCCCGTGCGGTGGCTTTTTCGTGCGGCACCTGGAACAGCGCCAGCGTCGGTTCTTCCAGACGGCTGAGGGCTTTCGGCAGCACCGCTTCGACGTTCTGGAACCCGGCTTCGGACGCAGCGCGCACGCCGCCTTCAAAACCGTCAGCCAGCGAATCGCCAAGACCGTAGACGCCGTTGATGCCACCGACGCACACGCGTTTCTGCGGTGCCTCGCCCGGTACGAAACCGAGGATGTCTTCGCGCCAGATCGGCTTGCCGCCGAGGTGCGACGCCAGGTGGACCACCGGGCTGTAACCGCCGGAGCTGGCGATCAGGTCGCAGTCGAGCCATTCACCCGGGCTGGTGACCTTGTGGCCTTTGACATCGATCGCCGCCACGCGGGCAGCGGTCACGTGCTTGCTGCCACGGGCCTCGATCACGGCGCTGCCGGTGAGGATGCGAATGCCTTTGGCGCGCGCTTCTTCCACCAGCGCGCCACGCGGATTGCTGCGGGCATCGGCGATGGCGACCACTTGCAGGCTGGCATCGAGCCAGTCCAGCGCCACGCGATAAGCGTGATCGTTGTTGGTCGACAGCACCAGTTTTTTGCCCGGTGCCACACCATAACGGCGCACGTAAGTCGACACGGCACCGGCCAGCATGTTGCCCGGCACGTCGTTATTGCCGTAGACCAGCGGACGCTCGTGAGCACCGGTCGCCAGCACCACACGCTTGGCGCGCACGCGGTGGATGCGCTGACGCACCTGGCCGATCGGAGCGCGGTCGCCGAGGTGATCGGTGAGGCGTTCGTGAATGGTCAGGAAGTTGTGGTCGTGATAACCGTTGACCGTGGCGCGCGGCAACAGCAGCACGTCCGGAGTGTTCTTCAATTCGGCAACGACACTGGCAACCCACTCCACCGCTGGCTTGCCGTCTAGGCTTTCGCGGGAATCGAGCAGGCTGCCGCCAAACTCTTCCTGTTCATCGGCCAGGATGACACGCGCACCGCTGCGTGCAGCGGCCAGGGCAGCGGCCAGACCGGCCGGGCCGGCGCCGACGATCAGCACGTCGCAGTGCTGGTTCATGTAGTCGTAGGTGTCCGGATCGTTCTCGGTCGGCGAACGGCCTAAACCTGCGGCCTTACGAATGTACTTCTCGTAAGTCATCCAGAACGATTGCGGGTACATGAAGGTTTTGTAGTAGAAACCCGGCGGCATCAACTTGCCGCCGACCTTGCCGAGAATCCCCATCATGTCGTTGTTGACGCTCGGCCAGCCGTTGGTGCTGGTGGCGACCAGGCCCTGGTACAACGCCTGTTGCGTGGCGCGTACGTTAGGAATCTGGGTGGCTTCAGTAGCACCGATCTGCAGCACCGCGTTCGGCTCTTCGGCCCCGGCGGCGAAGATGCCCCGTGGACGCGAATACTTGAAGCTGCGGCCAATGATGTCGACGCCGTTGGCCAGCAGGGCTGCGGCCAGCGAGTCGCCTTCAAACCCTTTGTAAGTCTGGCCGTTGAAGGTGAAGCTCAGCACTTTGTTGCGGTCGATCCGTCCACCGTTGGACAGGCGATTGGTCTGGCTCATACCTTCTCTCCCAGCGCCGTCGTGGCTGTTTTCGCAGTGTCAGCCTTGTCGGTGAATTGCGGCTTGGTGCCGATCTTGTAGGTTTCGAGAATCTCGTAGGTCACGGTGTCGCGGGTGACGTTGAAGTACTGGCGGCAACCGGCGACGTGATCCCACAACTCGTGGTGCAGACCGCGCGGGTTGTCGCGGAAGAACATGTAGTCGCCCCACTCCTCGTCGGTGCAGCTTGCAGGGTCCAGAGGACGCGGGATGTGCGCCTGGCCGGATGCGTGGAATTCCTCTTCGGAGCGCAGTTCGCCGCAGTGAGGACAGAAGATATGCAACATGGGATTTCTCCTGTTAGTGGGCGACAGCCGCAGCGCCGTGTTCGTCGATCAACGCACCGTTGTGGAAACGGTCGATGGAGAAAGGTGCGGCCAGCGGGTGCATTTCACCCTTGGCCAGACTCGCGGCAAACACGTTGCCCGAGCCAGGTGTGGCCTTGAAGCCGCCGGTGCCCCAACCGCAGTTGAAGAACATGTTCGGCACCGGGGTTTTCGAAATGATCGGGCAGGCGTCCGGCGTGGTGTCGACGATGCCGCCCCACTGACGGTTCATGCGCACCCGCGACAGCACCGGGAACATCTCGACGATGGCCTGAATGGTGTGCTCGATCACCGGGTACGAACCGCGCTGGCCGTAGCCGTTGTAGCCGTCGATACCGGCGCCGATCACCAGGTCGCCCTTGTCGGACTGGCTGATGTAGCCGTGCACGGCGTTGGACATGATCACGCTGTCGATAATCGGTTTGATCGGCTCGGACACCAGCGCCTGCAGCGGGTGCGATTCGATCGGCAGACGGAAACCGGCGAGCTTGGCCATGTGCCCGGAGTTACCGGCGGTGACCACGCCGACGCGCTTGGCGCCGATGAAGCCCTTGTTGGTTTCAACACCGATGCACACGCCGTTTTCCTTGCGGAAACCGATCACTTCGGTCTGCTGAATCAGGTCCACGCCCAGGGCGTCGGCGGCACGGGCAAAGCCCCACGCCACGGCATCGTGACGGGCCACGCCGCCGCGACGCTGAACGGTTGCGCCCATCACCGGGTAACGGGTGTTTTTCGAGCAGTCGAGGTACGGAATTTCGTCCGCGACTTGCTTGGCGTTGAGCAGTTCGCCGTCGACGCCGTTGAGGCGGTTGGCGCTGACCCGACGCTCGGAATCACGAATGTCCTGCAGGGTGTGGCACAGGTTGTAGACACCGCGCTGGGAGAACATCACGTTGTAGTTCAGGTCCTGAGACAGGCCCTCCCACAGTTTCATCGCGTGTTCGTACAGGTGCGCCGACTCGTCCCACAGGTAGTTGGAGCGAACGATGGTGGTGTTGCGCGCGGTGTTACCGCCGCCCAGCCAGCCCTTCTCGACCACGGCCACGTTGGTGATGCCGTGTTCTTTGGCCAGATAGTAGGCCGTCGCCAGACCGTGCCCGCCGCCGCCGACGATGACCACGTCGTAGACCTTTTTCGGGGTCGGCGTGCGCCACATGCGCTGCCAGTTTTCGTGGTGGCTGAGGGAGTGTTTGAAGAGGCCGAAGCCCGAATAGCGTTGCATAGTCATGTACTCCAGAACGCTCAGCGATAAACCGGGAAGTCAGCGCACAGGGCCGAAACCTGCTGGGCGACGTTGGCCTCGACATCGGCATCGCCGAGATTGTCGAGGATGTCGCAGATCCAGCCGGCCAGCGTCACGCACTGGGTCACCTTGAAGCCGCGAGTGGTCACCGCCGGGGTGCCGATGCGCAGGCCGGAGGTCACGAACGGCGACTGCGGGTCGTTCGGTACGGCGTTCTTGTTGACGGTGATGTGCGCGCGACCGAGGGCAGCGTCTGCGTCCTTACCGGTGAGGCCCTGACGGATCAGGCTGACCAGGAACAGGTGGTTGTCGGTGCCGCCGGACACTACATCGTAGCCACGTTTGATAAATACGCTCGCCATCGCCTGGGCGTTGTCGATCACTTGTTGCTGATAAGCCTTGAAGCCCGGCTCCAGCGCTTCCTTGAAGCACACGGCCTTGCCGGCGATGACGTGCATCAGCGGGCCGCCCTGGGCGCCGGGGAATACCGCCGCGTTGAGCTTCTTCTCAATTTCGTCGTTGGACTTGGCCAGGATCAGGCCGCCACGCGGACCGCGCAGGGTCTTGTGAGTCGTGGTGGTGACCACGTCGGCGTACGGCAGCGGGTTCGGGTACAGACCGGCAGCCACCAGACCGGCCACGTGGGCCATGTCGACGAACAGCAGCGCACCGACCTTGTCGGCGATCTGACGGAAGCGCGGGAAGTCGAGGGTTTTCGAGTAGGCCGAGAAACCGGCAACGATCATTTTCGGTTTGCACTCGACGGCCAGACGCTCGACTTCGTCGTAATCGATCAGGCCGGTCTTGGTGTCGATGCCGTACTGCACGGCGTTGTACAGCTTGCCCGAGGACGAGACCTTGGCGCCGTGGGTCAGGTGACCACCGTGGGCCAGGCTCATGCCGAGGATGGTGTCGCCTGCTTGCAGCAGGGCCAGGTACACGGCGCTGTTGGCCGAAGAACCGGAGTGCGGCTGGACGTTGGCGTAATCGGCGCCGAACAGTTGCTTGGCGCGTTCGATGGCCAGGGCTTCAACCTTGTCGACGTGCTCGCAGCCACCGTAGTAGCGCTTGCCCGGATAGCCTTCGGCGTATTTGTTGGTCAGGCCGCTGCCTTGCGCTTCCATGACGCGTTTGCTGGTGTAGTTCTCCGACGCGATCAGCTCGATGTGATCTTCCTGACGTTGCTCCTCGGCATTCATCGCCGCCAGCAGTGCATCGTCGTAACCCTGGATCTGGTCTTGCTTGCTGAACATCGCGTCTCTCCCAGCGGCATCTGTGCGCCATTCGTCTCGGTAAGGCACGGCGTTCAGCCAGTGCCCTTTGATGCGATGGTATGGCCGGCGCAGGGAGGTCAAATGCCTACGGACGCCACGCAAAGGTGCGTTTACGACATGGCGGCGGCGACGGACTCAAACAAGCAGCTGGCGCAAGCCCAGAAGAACCATGAAATGCACGGGATAGAGCGCATACGCCCAGCGCCGCATGGGTGGCGCGTGGAGGTAAGTGGCGTGTCGCAACAGGAACATTCCGAGCAGTGGCGCGATCAGGCAGGTCGCAATCCCGAGGATGGCGACCAGGTTGCCGAACTGCGCGGATTCGTAGAGCACCCGCCATTGATTCGCGGCCAGACACAGCAGGCCCGGCAACAGGCTGAAAAACCGGGGTTTACGAAACACCAGCAACATCGCCAGTGGCAGCAGGACGCCGAACAGACCGAACATCAGTCGCTCCGGGAACAACGTCGCCACCAGCAAGGCGCTGACGCCGAGCAGTCGCGAAATCAGCGCTCGATCCTGCCAGCCCCGCGCCACCAGCAGGCCCAGCGCCAGCGTGGGCATCACGTTCAACGTGTCGGGCTCGGGAATGTACAAACGATAGGGAATCTCGCTGAGCAGGCTGAACAGTAACAACCAGCCCAGATAGCGCCATTCGGTCTTGCGCGCGCCGTCCCGTGCCAGATTCGCCGCCATCGCCAGGCAGAACCACGGGAACGCCAGCCGTCCCGGCACATACAGCCAATCGGCGCTGATCCCGACATATCGCAGGTGATCGAGCAGCATGCTCAGCAGCGCCAGCCACTTGAGCAGATCGAGTGCGCCGTCGCGCTGGCTCAGGTGCATAATCGGCTCGCATCCCTGTAATGTTCTGTCAGCGACATCCCGTGTGCTCCCCGGATGATCTTCGGTACAGTGCGCACCATCATTGACCCCACGAAGCGCCACAAGCGCCTCGATCACGGAAGCCGGCCATGACCGACAAGAGCCAACAATTCGCCAGCGACAACTACTCCGGTATCTGCCCCGAAGCCTGGGCTGCCATGGAACAGGCCAACCACGGCCACCAGCGCGCCTATGGCGACGATGAGTGGACAGCACGCGCCTCCGATTATTTCCGCAAGCTGTTCGAGACCGATTGCGAAGTGTTCTTCGCCTTCAACGGCACCGCCGCCAACTCTCTCGCGCTGTCGTCGCTGTGCCAGAGTTACCACAGCGTGATCTGCTCGGAAACCGCCCACGTCGAAACCGACGAATGCGGCGCACCGGAGTTCTTCTCCAACGGTTCGAAACTGCTGATCGCCGGCACCGAAAACGGCAAGATCACCCCGGCCTCGATCCGCGAAGTCGCGCTCAAGCGCCAGGACATCCACTACCCGAAGCCACGCGTCGTGACCCTGACCCAGGCCACCGAAGTCGGCAGCGTCTACACCCCGGAAGAAGTTCGCGCCATCAGCGACACTTGCAAGGAGCTGGGCCTGAACCTGCACATGGACGGCGCACGTTTCTCCAATGCCTGCGCATTCCTCGGCTGCTCGCCGGCGGACCTGACCTGGAAGGCCGGCGTCGACGTGCTGTGCTTCGGCGGCACGAAAAACGGCATGGCGGTGGGTGAGGCGATCCTGTTCTTCAACCACAAACTGGCCGAAGACTTCGACTACCGCTGCAAACAGGCCGGGCAACTGGCCTCGAAAATGCGCTTTCTGTCCGCCCCGTGGGTCGGCATCCTGGAAAACGACGCCTGGCTCAAATACGCCCGCCACGCCAACCACTGCGCGCAATTGTTGGCCGAACTGGTCAGCGACATCCCGGGCGTGGAACTGATGTTCCCGGTCCAGGCCAACGGCGTGTTCCTGCAACTCTCGGAACCGGCCATCGCCGCCCTGACCGCTCGCGGCTGGCGCTTCTACACCTTCATCGGCAAGGGCGGCGCGCGCTTCATGTGCTCGTGGGATACCGAAGAAGAACGCGTACGCGAACTGGCACGCGACATCCGCGAAGTCATGTCGGCCTGATTTATCCCCTACTCCTGATCGTTCCCACGCTCTGCGTGGGAATGCATACCGGGACGCTCCGCGTTCCTGCCTCACCACCGATGCAACGCCTGCCACCGTCATGACGCGGAGCGTCGAGGGCTGCATTCCCACGCGGAGCGTGGGAACGATCAAAAGCTGCAGATGACTTTTCCCACCGCCGCCACAGACTCCGCCTCTAGCGCGATCACTCCGGCCACCTCACTCTGATCGTTCCCACGTCGAGGCGTCGAACCGTCTGCGTGGGAATGCATCCGGGGACGCTCCGCGTTCCTCTCAGCAGCACCGCAAGATTCAAGGATGAATCCCATGGGCCGAAGCCGCTACACCATCACCGAACCCGAAAAGCCTCACTTCCTGACCTGCACGCTGGTGGAGTGGCTGCCACTGTTCGTCCGCCCTTACCTCGTCGACCACCTGCTTAACTGTTGGCGCTATCAACAAACCCACCAGCAACTGAAGCTCTACGGCTACGTGATCCTGGAAAACCACCTGCACTTCGTCGCCCAAGCGCCTGACCTGAGTAAATGCCTGAGCCAGTTCAAATCCTTCACCGCCCGACAGATCATTGATGACCTGCAAAGCAAGGGTGCCGAAAGAGCACTGAGGCGCCTTCGCTTCAGCAAACGGGCACACAAGGAAGATCGGGTGTATCAGATGTGGCAGGAAGGTGCTCACGCGGAGATGGTCTATAGCGAAGAAGTCATGCGCCAGAAACTCGATTACATCCACAACAACCCGGTAAAGCGTGGCTATGTGGAGTTGCCGGAGCACTGGCGGTATTCGAGTGCCCGAAATTATGCAGGGCTGGACGGGCTGATCGAGGTTCAGCTCTGGTACTGAAGCCTCCAATATCCCACTCGCAGATCGTTCCCACGCTCTGCGTGGGAATGCATACCGGGACGCTTCGCGTTCCTGCCTCACCACCGATGCAACGCCTGCCACCGTCATGACGCGGAGCGTCGAGGACTGCATTCCCACGCGGAGCGTGGGAACGATCAAACGCACTGCTTGGGATTGATCAGGGACGGGCTGCTTGCGCTCCATCGTCTACATTGTCTGTCGAGCCATCGCTCACATAACAATAAGCAGGAGCTTGCGCATGTCGCTAAAAGGCAAAACCTTGTTCATCACCGGCGCCAGCCGTGGCATCGGGCGCGAGATTGCGCTGCGGGCTGCACAGGACGGGGCCAATATCGTGATCGCGGCCAAGAGCGCCGAACCGCACGCCAAGTTGCCCGGCACCATCCACAGCGTCGCCGCTGAAGTCGAAGCGGCCGGCGGCAAGGCCCTGGCGTTGCAACTGGATGTGCGCGATGAAGACGCGGTGCGTCAGGCGCTGGCTCAGGCCAATGAACATTTCGGCGGGATTGATGCGCTGGTGAACAACGCCGGGGCGATCAAGTTGACCGGTGTGCAGCACATCGAACTCAAGCGTTTCGACCTGATGCACCAGATCAACACCCGCGCGGTGTTGCTGTGTAGCCAGGCCGCTCTGCCCTATCTGAAAAAGTCCTCCGGGCACATCCTCAACCTGTCACCGCCGCTGAATCTGGCCAGCAAATGGTTCGCGCAATACAGCCCCTACACCGTGACCAAGTACGGCATGAGCATGCTGACGGTGGGCATGAGCGAGGAGTTCGCCAACTACGGGATCAGTGTGAATTCGCTGTGGCCGCAGACCATGATCGCCACGGCGGCGATCGAGTTTCAGCTGGGCAATCGTGAGTCGTTCAAGCATGCGCGGACACCCGCGATCATGGCGGATGCAGCGCATGTGATTTTGAGCAGTAGCGAGCGGCGGATTACCGGGCGGTTGTTGATTGATGAGGAGATTTTGCGGGAGAGCGGTGTGACCGAATTTGATCATTACCGCTTTGAGCCAGGGCGTGATGCGAAGTTGATGACGGATTTGTTCGTCGATTGAACGACAAACCTGTGGGACCGAGCCTGTTCGCTCCCACAGGTTTCATGCCGGCATCAGTACTCGATACGAACGTCGCCCTTCGGCACGCTGCAGCAAGAAAGAATGTACCCCTCCGCCTCGTCGTCCTCGGTGATCCCACCGTTGTGATCCATCTCCACCTCGCCGCCCAGCTTGAGCACCTTGCACGTTCCGCAGATCCCCATGCCGCAGGCTTTCGGGATCATCAGGCCGACCTTCGCAGCCGCCGCATGCACGGTCTCGCCCGGCGCAACGCGGATGCTCTTGTCCGATGAGGTGAATTCCACCAGGTGCAGATCCGCCGCCGGCACTTCCGGTGCTTCCGCTGCCTGTTCCGCCTGCTCCACCGCATCGGCGCGGGCTTCCGGTGGCGTGGCGCCGAAGGATTCCTCGTGATAGCGCTTCATGTCGTAGCCGGCGTTTTCCAGCAGGCGCTTGACCGCCGTCATGTACGGCGTCGGGCCGCAGCAGAAGACTTCGCGCTCGAGGAAGTCCGGCACCATCAGTTCCAGCATCTTGTGGTTGAGGTAGCCGCGATAGCCGGCCCACGGCTCGCCCAGCCCGTGTTTCTCGCAGATCAGGTGCAGGCTGAAGTTGTCGATCCGCGACGCCATGTGCTCCAGCTCGCGGTGGTAAATGATGTCTTTCGGCGAGCGGGCGCTGTGGATGAACGTCATGTCGACGTTGCCGTTGGTGTCGTAGAACCAGCGCGCCATCGACATGCACGGCGTGATGCCGACGCCACCGCTCAGGTACAGCACTTTAGGGCTCGGGAAGTCGATGGCGTTGAACAGACCGACCGGCCCGTGCACTGCCAGCTCCTGGCCCTCATGCAGCGTGTCGTGCAGCCAGTTGGACACCTTGCCCCCCGGCACGCGCTTGATGGTCACCGAAAAGCTGTACGGCACCGACGGCGAGCTGGAGATGGTGTACGAACGCATGATCGGCTGGCCTTCGATCTCCAGCTCCAGGGTCACGAATTGCCCGGGCTTGAAGAAGAACAGAATCGGCTGGTCGGCCATGAAACAGAAGGTGCGCACATCCCAGGTTTCCTGGATGACTTTGACGCAACGGACGATGTGTCGGCCATTGGCCCAGGTCTGGGTGGTGACCGGATTCAGGAAGCTGTTCGACATGCTGTTCTCCACGGCCGACTGTCGGCCTTCATGTGGCGATTCTGCGTATAGCGCAGACGGCCCGTTTACCTATCCGCGACATTGACATACTTATCGCGACCAGCCCCCAACCACCGGGGGTTGCGCGTCGGGAACAGATTGCACCATGTCGCCCATGGATAAGGTTCCGGGCAGCGGCGGCCCCACACTCGCCCCAAGACAAACAGATTCTTTACACCTTGCGTAGCACCCCTTAGCCGCACACCCGATCAGCCACTTTCGCGGCCACGCAGATGGCCTTGAGGATTACATCGATGGACACCGCAAAAATCAGCCTGGGCGACCCGCTGGAACCCGCACGCAAGGCCACCGCACAAATGCTGCAGGAGCGCGAGCGCACCTACTCCCTGCCGCAGCCGTTCTACAGTGACGAGCGGCTGTTCGATATCGACATGCAGGAGATCTTCCAGAAAGAATGGTTGATCGCCGGCATGACCTGCGAGATCCCGGCCAAGGGCAACTACATCACCCTGCAGATCGGCAAGAACCCGATCATCGTCATTCGCGGCGCCGACGGTGTGGTGCACGCATTCCACAACGTCTGCCGCCACCGTGGTTCACGCCTGTGCACCAGCGACAAGGGCAAGGTCGCCAAACTGGTCTGCCACTACCACCAGTGGACGTATGAGCTGGACGGTCGCCTGCTGTTCGCCGGCACCGAGATGGGCGCCGACTTCGACATGAAGCAGTACGGCCTCAAACCGGTGAACGTGAAGACCGCCGGCGGCTACATCTTCATCAGCCTGGCGGAGAACCCGCCGGCCATCGATGACTTCCTGTCGACCCTGAACCACTACATGGAACCGTACGACATGGAGAACACCAAGGTGGCGATTACCACCACCTTGATGGAGAAGGCCAACTGGAAACTGGTGCTGGAAAACAACCGCGAGTGCTACCACTGCGGCGGCTCGCACCCTGAGTTGCTGAAAACCCTGCTGGAGTGGGACGACGTCACCGACCCGCGCGCCGATCAGGCGTTCAAGGATCACGTCGCCGCCTCCGCTGCTGCCTGGGAAGCCGAGAAGATCCCTTACGCCCACGCCAGTTTCGGCCTGCGCAACCGCATCGTGCGCATGCCGCTGCTCAAGGGCACCGTGTCGATGACCATGGACGGCAAACAGGGCTGCGCCAAACTGATGGGCCGGATCAAGAACCCGGACCTGGGCTCGATGCGCATCCTGCACCTGCCGCACTCGTGGAACCACTGCATGGGCGACCACATCATCGTGTTCACCGTGTGGCCGATCAGCGCCCAGGAAACCATGGTCACCACCAAATGGATGGTGCACAAGGATGCCGTCGAAGGCGTGGATTACGACGTCGAGCGCATGCGCCAGGTGTGGGACGCGACCAACGATCAGGACCGTCGTCTGGCCGAAGAAAACCAGCGCGGGATCAACTCCACCGCATACCAGCCGGGCCCGTACTCCAAGACCTATGAGTTCGGCGTGGTCAACTTCGTGGACTGGTACAGCGAGCGGATGCTGAGCAACCTCGGGGCCGAGCCTGCACCGTATCTCAAAGGTGTTCCGGTTCAGGGCTGATTCGCGTCATTGATCGTTCCCGCGCCCTGCGCGGGAACGATCAAACGGATCATTTCGATGACCACCTCACCGATCCATCCTCGCCAATAAACTCCTCGAAAATCTCTTCCCCCACCAACCTGATTTTGGCGTACCCGTTCAAAACCCTTAGCGGGTAGTCCGGATCGTTCGCATCCTTCGTCTCCGAAAACAGCACCCGCGAATGTCCGTTCAGCTCGCTGGTGGTGCCGTAGGGAATCGCCCCGTGCCCGGCGCAGCGCGCATGCAACCCGCCCTGGGTCGCGTAGACGATGCCGTTGTGCAGATGCCCCCAATACCAGTAATCCGGCTCACGCCCCAGTGCATCGCACACCGGTTGATACAGCGCGGTCTTGTTGTGCCCGGTGATGTCGAAGCCCTGATGGTGGCTGAGCACCATGAGTTTCTTGCGTTTCGGCAGCCCTTTCATCCACTCGATCTGCGGCTTGTTCAGCGTGCCGTCCATGTACAGGTTCATGACGTCCGAGGCGTACGCCGTGTCCAGCCCGACAATCAGCCAGTCGTCGTTGATCAGGGCGAAGTAGCTGGTGCCCTGCTGCCCCGGAAAACGTGCGGCCAGCTCTTTGAAATAACCGTGGGCGCCGCTGTACATCTCGTGGTTGGAATTGAGGGTGAACGAGCCGTGGGTGCCCATCGGCCAACCGGCCATGTCGGTGTCTTCCTGGGAGTGGGTGCCGGCGTAATAGACGTCCCCCAGGTGAATGGTGAAATCGGCATTGGCCAGTTGCATCTGGTTGGCCACCGATACCGCCGGCGCGTGGCTGTTGAACGGCCCGGTGCCCCAGTCGCCGGCAATCGCCAGCGTCACTTCGCGCTCCATTTTCACCAGCGCCGGATCGGTGCCAAAGGTCGCGTGATGGCGCAGGTTTTCGATCCATTTGAGCAGCGCCTCGCTCCACAACAGATCCAGCAGCTCCCATTTGCGACAGCCCAGCAGCGTGCCGTCCTTGAGCACCTTGGTTTGCAGTTGATCGGGCGATTGCGGCAGCGGCGTCGCGTTGCCGATGCGCAGGATCGACAGGCCATGGGACAACTCCCACGGCACCGCCGGTTCGTCGTCCGGCAGCTCGCCGTGCTTGAGCACGTATTGCGCCTGATCGTGACCGCGCTGGAGCAACTTGATGATGGCCTCGAATTCCTTGGGTTCGAGTTCGCTGATGAGCTTCATCCAGGCCATTTCGATGCGCGTGAACAACCCGTGCAGGCGCACCTTGACCTTGTCGTATTCGTGTTTCAGATGACCGACCGCTGACATGACGTAATCCTCTATCCGTAAGGGTTCACAGGGTTTTCATGAATTCGATCAGCGCACGCTTGTCGTCGTCCGACAGCGTCGTGCCGTACAGGTGACCGCTGTTGTGGTTGCCTTCCAGGCGCGTGTCGTACGTGAAGTCCGCCGAGGCCTTGGCCTGGGCGCCACTGGTCACGAAGCCGACGTTGACCGGGTCGTAGACATCGGAGCCGGTGATGAACACCTGCGGACGTTTTTCCGGCGGTTGCAGCAAGTCCCACAATGTCGGCACCGAGCCGTTGTGCAGGTACGGCGCGCGCAGCCAGATGCCGTCGGTGGGCGTGTTGCTGTAGCTCTGGGTCTTGCGATAAGCGCCGAAATCGAACGGCGGTTTTTTGAAGGTGTGGAACGCCGCCACCAGCCCGGTGGTGAACGAGTTCAGCCGGTGCGGATCGGTGCCGAGCTGGTCGATGTTGGTGGTGACCTGCCCGGTGTCGACACGACCGAAATCGTGACAACCCGCGCAGTTAGCCTCCCACACCGGTTTGCCCTGGGCGACCTTGGCCTGATCCAGTGCCCACGGCCACGCCGGCGCCTTGTGCCCGAGCAGCCAGTTGGTCACCCGGTTGAAACTCGGCGGCAGCACCGATTCCGGCGTCGCGCCCACGGCCATCGCAGCCGCGTAGTTGCGCTCGTGGATCTTGTTGTTATTGCCGTCCCAGTGCAGGTACATCGACTCCCGGGGTTTCTGGTTCCACACTTGCGGCAGGTCGACGGTGCCGATGGTCGAGTCATCCGGGAAGCCGAACACCACCATTTTCGTCGGGTTGAAGGTGTCGGTACGCCCCGGTCCCTGCTGCGGGCGCAGCTTCTGCCAGGCGTAGGCCTGCTTCTGTTTGAGCAACGCGGTCTTGGCCATCGGGATGATCAGGTAGCGGTTGTAGATCCGCTCGAAAAAGCCCAGCTGGAACTTGCTGTTGATCGCCGCCATCACCGCGTCGGTGGTGAATTTCGGATCGCTGGCGCAATCGTAGGCGAACCACTGGAAGGCTTGCAGTTGCAGGGTGTTGGCCGGTGCGCTCGGCACATTCACCGCGACGTCGCTGGCATTCGCCCGGTAGGAACCGGTGTGGCACAGCGCGCAGTTCGGCTCGACGGTCGGGTAGCCGATCTGTCGCTTGGCCATGCCGATCGGCAGGTCCTTGCCGTTCTCGAACAGGAAACCGAAGACTTCCCAGCCACCGGGTTTCGGCAGTTTCTCCGGGCACATCTGCGGCAATACCGAGAACAGGTAATAAGGAATCCGCGCTTCGATACCCAGACCAATCGCGGCGTATTTGTAGTGATCTTCGTCGGAGGCGTAGTCCTGCTCCGGCACCACGCGCAGCATCTGATACCAGGTCTGGTAACCGATGAACGCCAGCAGCGCCACAACGATCAGCGTGCCGACCTTGAACGCGTGACTCTGCCACTGCCGCGCCCACGCTGCCCGCCATTCGCGCCAGCCGTCACAGAGCAGCGCCAGTGGCCGGTTTTCAGGGGTGGTGCCGAGGTACAGCAGGATGCCGAGGATCAGGAAAAAGCTCAGGTCGCCCATCAGCATCGGCACGAACACCGAACCCTGGCTGCTGGTGTTGATCAGGTAGATCCAGAACGCCACGGCGATCAACCGCGTCAGCACACAGAGCCAGGAATGCACCACATAGCGCGGTGCGTTGAAGCCCGACGGCATGTAGAACACGCTGATGCCCACCAGCAGCATCCCGGCGTTTTCCAGCCAAGGGTCGGAGAGTTGCGGCGGCAGGCCGACCACCGATGTCAGCAACCCCGGCGCGAACAGCGCCGGGATCGCGAACACCATGTTCATGGCGATGCCGAGCCAGATGAAGCGTTGAAACCAGCGGATGTAGCTGTCCATGTCATCCATTTCCTTGTGCAGACGGGAGAGGTGTAGCGCCTGACCTGTCGCCATCGCGAGCAAGCTCGCTCCCACAGAGAGCGCAGCCATGCTCAGAATTTGTGCTCGACACAGTCCCCTGTGGGAGCGAGCTTGCTCGCGATGGCAGTCGACTCGGTCTGAGATCAACCGAGGGCTGTTTTCTCCAGGTGTTCAAGGATGATCGGATACACATCGACCACCGCGTTCTTGCCGAACATGCAATCGATGTGGCCGTAACCCGGCACCACATGCCGGCTGTAGCGTTCCGGCCCGTGCTTCTCGCAAACCCGCTGATAAGTCTTGAGCGTGCTCTCCGGCAGATAACACTGGTTGTCGGCACCGCTGATGAAGCAGATCGGCATGGTCAGCCGATCGAAGTGCGGCATGTACACATCGTGCCCTTTGAAATCCACCAGATGCCCTTTGCGCACGATCAGCGCCAAGTGCTCGAAGGTCTCGATGTTCGACTCGCCGAACAGTTCGTGCAGGTTGTCGTGCAGGGTTTCGTTGAGGGTGTCGTGGCGATACAGCGAGGCGTACATGAAGGTGATGCGGTGGCACACCGGGTTGGTGCAATAGCCCTGGGCTTCGATCCGCGCGTAGCCGTTGAGCGCCTTGTCGTAGAGCCGGTTGAACCAGTTCTCCTTGCTGTCGGCGTAGGCCGTCATGGATTTGATGCCGATCGCGTCGAGCATTCCCGGCAAGTGCAGACCGGCCTTCAGCCCCGTCGCCGTCGCGACCACCGTGTCGGCGGCAATCTGCGAGCAGACCACCGAACGCACGCCCTGCAAACCGGCGAGCAACGACATGAAGAACGTGGTCGCGCCGTAGCAATGCACCACGCACTGCACGTCTTTGGCTTTGGTTTCCTGCTGGATCTGTGCGATGGCGGCCTTGAAGTCGTACTGGGCGATCTGGTCGCCGTTCCATTCCTTCTTGCTTGCCGGCAACAGGATGCTCACCCGGAAATCCAGCAGCCACACGTCGTAGTCGTGCTTGCAGAGAAACTCCAAAAGGTTGGTCTGGATCGTATCGGTGGAAAAGATATTCGAGCCCACACCCAGACCATGCACCAGCATCACCGGGCCTTTGCTGCCGGCCTGATAGCGGGTCAGGCGCAACTGCACGTCGTCTTCGGTGGAGAAGAAATGCACGGCCGGCGTCGGCGCATCCAGTGGCCGTTTCAGCCGTGGCGGCGCGTCGGGATTGAAGTATTTGTCCCCGGCAAACACCCCGCCATAACTCTCCCAGAGAATCCCGGCGAAGAACTTGCCGAACCGCGCCAGCCCTTCGATGTGCTCACGCTCGTTGCGCGCATTGAGGACTTTCATGGTGGTCATCTGCTTGGCGAAGTCGGTCGGTTTGATGTGCATCACCCCGGAGCCGATCACCTCGCCGGTCTTGTCCGGCCCGCGATACAGCGTCACGTAGAGGGTGCTGGTGTCGTGCCAGATATTCAGCACGCCGTTGTCTTCCGGCACAGTCTTGAAGGCGCTGAAGAAATAATCGTGGCCGTCCTCGGCGGTCAGTTTCATGTCGTATTTCATGTGGCGCGTGTCGACCTGCTGCTCGAACTGCTCGAACAGGTTGAACACGCCGTTGCTGGCGGTCAGCGGTTCCGGCGACAGCGCCGGGGCGATCACCGTGCCGACGATGGTCGCGGCGTGCTCCGGTTCCTTGATCATCCGGTTGAGGTCGTTGGCGGTGATGGTCAGGGTGAAGTCGATCGGCGAGTTGTCCGCCTCGCCACGTTTGGCTGCCGCCTCATAAACCTTCAGGTCGGTGCTTTGCGCGGCGGTGAAGGCGCGGGAGAAGTAGCCTTTCATGGTTTCGGTGAACTGCACGCCGAGGGTTGGCGGTGCGGTCTGTCTGCGCGGCGCCGACGGCAGCGTGTAGTCGATCGTCCAGCCACGATCGGCGGCCAGCAGGCCCATGTTGCGCTCGCTCACGGCGGAGATGGTCAGCAGCGGGTTGACTGCCAGTGACGTCGGGATCACCGCGCCGTCGGTCACGTACAGGTTGGCGTAGACATCGGTGCCACTGGCGCCACTGAACACCTGACCCTTGTGGTTGACCACGCCTTGCGCGGCGTCTTCGCCCATCACGCAACCACCCAGCGGATGTACCGAAACGATGCTGTGCTTGAGCAGCTTGGTCCAGATCGGATTCTCGACCCAGATCCCGCCCAGGGCCTTGGTGCTCTGGTACAGCCGTTCGTTGCCGATCTTGAAGTTTTCCTGCTCGCCGACGCCCGGCCAATCGATGCGCAGTTGATCCTTGCTGTCGAGGACCATGCGTCCCTGGCCGCTGTCGTGGCTCATGATCAGGTAGGTCTGCATGTTGTGCAGTGCGCCGTGATAAGGGCCGCGCAGGAAGCTTTCGGCTTCGCGCTCCTTGTACTTCACCTTGCCGCTGAAGCTGTCGTCGGTGACCTTGCCGATCATCTCGGCGAACCCGGCCATCGCCGGCACCATCGGCCGGCCGAGCGCGCCGGGGATCGAACCTTCCTCGATGACCATCCGACTGCTGCGGTCACCCTCGGTGCGCATGTCGATGATCGAGGTGATGCACGGGCCGACCGGTTGCACTTCCTTGGCCGAATGCGCGCCGAAACCGATGCCGTTGATGGTCTGCTCACAGTTGTGGCCGAAGCCGAGGATGTCGCCGTTGCCGCTCATGTTCTCGCCGAGTTGGCCGGACATCACCAGGCCTTTGTCCCGCGAGCGCAGCAGAATTTCGGTGGAGCCGAGGGTGCCGGCAGAAACCACCACGATGTTAGCCTTCACGAACAGCGTCGGCGCGTCGAATTTCTCGCGGCCGCTGTCCAGATACTGGAAGTGCACGATCCAGCCATTGCCGTCGCGCTCCAGATGCCGCACCTGGGCCTGGCAGAAAATCTCCGCGCCGTGATTGGTGGCGTCCGGCAGATAGTTCATCAGCGTGGTGTTCTTGGCCTTGTTGTTACAGCCCGAAACGCAGTCGCCGCAGTGGTTGCACGGCAACTGCTCGACGCCGACGTGGTTGAGGTTGTTGGGCAGCTTGTCGAAGGTCACGTTGATCGGCGGCTTGTAGAAGTGCGCGCCTTGCTTGAGGAAGTCTGCGGATTTTTTATTGGCATCGAGTTTCGGCAGGTTTGGCGAGGTGCTCGGGTAGGGATTGGGCTTGAGCATCTCCCGAGCCTTTTGGTAACCCAACTGGAGCAAGCCGTCGTGGTCTTCGCGCACCGCCAATGGCCAGCGCGGATCCTGGAACACATCAACGGTCGGCTCCAGGGAAACGTTGGCATTGATCAGCGACGTGCCACCGAGTCCGCAACCGACCACCACGTTCTGCTGGGCGTTGACGTGCAAGTCGAACAATCCGGTGCGCGAGCCGATGTGGCCGTCCGGGTCGTGTACCTGCAACTCTTCGGTCGCGGCGATCATGGTGTTGGGGTATTCGCCGGGCTGGATCTCCCGGCCGCGTTCCAGCAGACAGACCTTTTTACCGGCCCGGGACAGGCGCGACGCGGCAATGCCGCCGCCGTACCCGGAGCCGATGACGATCACGTCGTAGTGTTCCTTGATGTCGCTGATGGGTGTTGCGATCCGTGTCATGAGGTGGTTCCTCTCTCAGGCAGATGGGGCAACTCTGCGGTTGCCTGCAATCAATGGGCGAACGGGCACCTGGCCTCCGGGGAATCCCGACGGCAGTACAACGGTTTGGGCAGGAATCAGGCGCTACAGGCGGGCGTGCTGATTGGCGGCACGACGCAACGTGCGCTTTCGCGGCGAAGGTGCCGGCAGAGCGCGAAGCGCGCAGGGAATGAGGGCCAGGCGGTGTGGCTGGGTATCCATCACGCGTTCTCCCTGAACCAGATGTGGATAAGTGACGGCTGTCCTTGTGCCATTGCAGTGAAGACAGGCACCGGATCGAAGTCAAGGCAGCCTCTTAGAACTGTATGAAATCTGATCAATTGCCTTTTGGACTAAGCCCGCCGGGGGTTGCAGGGTTTGGCGAACAAGTTATCCACATAGCCACCCACAGCTAATGGGGACAACTGTGGATGACCTGGAAAAATAATCGGGGTTTTGTGAAGAAAATTCGTGACTTATCCAGAAGCAGGGTTTCCATTGGCGATTGATTGTTTTTTGATCAATCGCCTACATTGCACGAATTACGTGGCTTGCAGAGGATGGCGAACACCTTATCCACAGAAGCGCCAACAGAGTTCGGGGGTAACTTGTCGGGTGCTGTGGAAAAGCGCTGGAGGCGTTGATAAATCGGGGTTTGCGTGGAGGTTGGTGGGTTAAAACGCTGAATTGAACGTTTTTTGATCAGATCCTTGTAAGCCACGGTTTATAGGGCTCTTAGCGGATAGCGAACATCTTATCCACAGAAGCGCCAACAGAGATTGGGGGCAAGTCTGGGAGTTGTTCTGGTGAAAAAGCTCGTAAAAACCGCGAGTTAGGCTGGTTGTTTTTTGATCTGGGGGCTGGAGGGCTTGGTTTGTATGGGGTTGGGAGAGGGGCGAACATGTTATCCACAGAGTGGTTAACAGGGATTGTGTGTAAATCGCCCTCCCCCGAAAGGGAGAGGGCCAGCAAAGGTTTTCAGCGGACAACACCCTCTTCGATCAGCAGCTTGAGAATGGCTTCCGCACCAGCCTGCGCCGTCACGCCCTTGAGCACCTGCCCCCCACCCCCACTGGCCTTGGCCGTCGCCGCCTTCATCCGGTCCGCCCCGCTCTTGGCCTTGATCACCTTCAACCGTTTCGGCCGAGGCTTGGCCGGTTGCAGGGTCGCCACCGCAAGCAATTCGTCATCCACCACCTCCACGTCTTTAGCCTGAAGAGCGCCGCGTCGCGCAGGCCCGTAAGCACTCTGCCGAGGTTTGGGCGCAGCGTTATCCACAGTCGCCAGAAACGGCAGGCGCACCTTCAGCCGCCGGCGCTGCCCACGGGGCAACGCTTGCAGCACTAGCGCCGAGCCGTCGTTGATCGATTCGACCTGCGCCAGCCCCACCACCAGCGGCCAGCCCAGCCCTTCGGCCAGCAGGAAGGGCAGCATCCCCGAACCTTCGCCGGTTTCCGCCTGGCTGCCGGTCAACACCACTTGGGCACCGGCGTCACGCAGATAGTCGGTCAACGCCGGCAACGCGTCGGCACCGGCCGGTTGTTCCAGCACATGCATCTGCGCAAGTCCCATGCCCAGATAGGCGCGCAGCGCCGGCTCCGCGATGTCGCCGGCGTGCAGCACTTGCAGGTTGTCCCCCGCCAATTGCAGGCCGAGCTCTACCGCGCGGGCGTCCTGGTCGGCGCGGCGCGGGCGGCCGGAGGTCGGGTGGGCGCCGATTGAAACCAGACTGATGATCTTTGTGCTCATAACCGTTCCTTAAGCCGCATCGCGCTTGGCTTCGTTGCGGTAAGCCTCTACCGCCGCGATCAAGGCCTGAAGAATTTCCGCGCTTTCGCCGATCACCGACAGGTCGGCACGCTTGATCATGTCGCAACCCGGATCGAGGTTGATCGCCACCACCTTGTCGCAGGCACCGATGCCTTGCAGGTGCTGGATCGCCCCGGAAATCCCCACGGCCACGTAAACCCGCGCGGTGACCCAGGTGCCGGACGCGCCGACCTGACGGTCGCGGGCCATGAAGCCGTCGTCCACCGCCACCCGCGAAGCGCCTTCGGTGGCGCCGAGTGCCGCGGCAGTCCTGTGGAAAAGCTCCCAGTTCTTGACCCCGTTGCCGCCGGAGAAGATGAACTCGGCTTCGGCCATCGGAATCGCCGCCGGGTCCACCGCCACCGCGCCCAGATCCTCGATCCGCGACAGGCTGCGCGCGACAGGTGTGGATAACTCAACCGGCAGCGCTTCGTGACGGGTTTCGCTGACCGGTTCGGCACATTCGGCGGACGCCAGAATCAGCCGCGCGACTGGACGGGCAAGATCCTGCAGCCCAGCACCGGCGCGGCCAATGCACTCCTGATCCTTGACCTGCCACACCCGTGTGGCCGGGCGCTCACCCAGTGCAGCAGCAAAGCGCCGACCGAGTTCGCCGCCACCGCTGCGACTGTCCGGCAGCAGCCAGTGACGCGGGTTGAACTGGTTATCCACAGCCCGCAGGCCCTGGATTCGTTGTTCCGGTGCATAACCGCTGAACTCTTCGCCTTCCAGCACCAGCAAGCGGTCAACGCCTGCGGTGGCGAAAGCGTTTTCCTTGTGCTCGCCGAACACCACGGCCAGCACCGCGCCGTCGCTGCCGGCCAGTTGATGAGCCAGGCCGAGCAAGTCGCGGTCGTGGCTGCTCAAGCGGCCGCCGACCATGTCCGGCACCACGCTGATGTAGAACGCAGGGGCCGGCACCTGATGCAGCGGCAATTGCACTTCGACCGCTGCCGAGCGTTTGACCGCCCCGCCCTGCTGGGCGCCGCTGCGATCAATGCGCTTGATGCCGTTCGGCCCGATGAAGCCGATGCCGTGCAGGTTCTTGCGAATGATCCCGTTAGGGCCCATCCAGCTGTGTTGCGCCGGTTGCATGGCCGCGTGCAGCGGGTGCAGGCGGTTGCGGGCGATCCATTCGGCGCGGGGGTCACGGCGGATAATGTCGCTCATCAGTGGGCCTCCGCAGGTTCACGTTTGGCCGGGGTGGCAGGCTTGTTCGGCGCGGCGTCTTCGAGCAGCGCGTCGGCCACCAGTTCGGCGATGTCCTTGATCAGCGGACGCGGTTCAACCACGCCTTCGAGCATCGCCGTGCACTGTGGACAACCCACGGCCACCAGTTCGGCGCCAGTCTCGCGGATGTCTTCCATGCGCATGTCGGGAATCCGCTGCTTGCCCGGAATGTCGGTGATCGGCGCCCCGCCACCGCCGCCGCAGCAGCGCGAACGGAAGCCGGAACGTTGCATTTCCTTGATCTCGATGCCGAGGGCGCGCAGCACTTCACGCGGCGCCTCGTACTCGCCGTTGTAGCGGCCGAGGTAGCACGGGTCGTGATAGGTCACGCTGTTGCCTTTGTACTGACCGAGGTTCAGCGCGCCGGCCTGGATGATTTCCGCCAGGTAGGTGCTGTGGTGCTGCACCAGGTAGTTGCCATCGAACGCGCCGTACTCGTTTTTCAGCACGTGGAAACTGTGCGGATCGCAGGTGACGATGCGGTTGAAGCTGTATTTGGCCAGGGTCTGGATATTGCGTTTGGCGAGCAACTGGAAGGTCGCTTCGTCACCAAGACGTCGGGCCACGTCGCCGCTGTCGCGCTCTTCAAGACCCAGCACCGCGAAGTCGATCTTGGCCGCTTTCAGCACTTTGACGAATGCACGCAGAGTGCGCTGGTTGCGCATGTCGAAAGCGCCATCGCCGACCCAGAACAGCACGTCGGTGGACTTCTTCTCGCTGAGCAGGTTGAGGTTCAGGTCCGCCGCCCAGTTCATCCGCCCGCCCGGGGCGAAACCGCCGGGGTTGTCGGTGGCGATCAGGTTTTCCAGGACTTCGGCGCCCTTGTTCGGGGTCGCGCCTTTTTCCAGGGTCAGATGACGGCGCATGTCGACGATGGCATCGACGTGCTCGATCATCATCGGGCACTCCTCGACGCAGGCGCGGCAGGTGGTGCACGACCACAGGGTTTCGGCATCGACCAGACCGTTGACGATCGGTTGATGCGGATTGCCGCTGTGTTCGCCCACCGGTTTGCCCGGATACGGGCTGCCGGCGAACTTGGCATCGGTGCCGCCGGCGAGGCCGACGACCATGTCCTGAATCAGTTTTTTCGGGTTCAGCGGCTGGCCGGCGGCAAACGCCGGGCACGCGGCTTCGCACTTGCCGCACTGCACGCAGGCGTCGAAGCCGAGCAACTGGTTCCAGGTGAAATCCTTGGGTTTCTCCACACCCAGTGGCGCGGTTGGATCATTCAAATCCAGCGGTTTCAAACCGGTGGAGCGGCCGCCACCAAACCGTTCGGCGCGACGGTGCCAGGCCAGATGCAACGCACCGGCGAAGGCGTGTTTCATCGGGCCGCCCCAGGTCATGCCGAAGAACAGTTCCGACACGCCCCACAGCACGCCGATCCCCAGAATCACTGCGAGCACCCAGCCGCCGAAGTTCTCCGGCAGGATCCCGGCCACCGGCAAGGTCACCAGGAAGAACGAGGCGGAGAACGCCAGCAGGCTTTTCGGCAGGCGCATCCACGGGCCTTTCGACAGCCGCGACGGCGGGTTGAGCCGACGCCGATAAACGAAGATCGCCCCGACGAACATCACCGCCGTCATCAGCAGCAACGCGTAGCCAAGAATGCGGTTATGCAGGCCGAAACCGTGCACCAGAATCGCCAGCACGATCGACGCCACCGCCCCGCCCGCCGTGGCGACGTGGGTGTTGGCGATGTATTTGTCCCGCGCCACCACGTGGTGCAGATCGACCATGTAACGCTTGGGCATGGCGAACAGGCCGCCGATCAGATCGACCTTCGAGGCCCGGCCCCGACGCCACATGGCCACCCGCCGCAACGCCCCCAGCACCGCGAGGGCCAGGGCTGCGAACAACAGGATTGGAAGAAGGGTGTTCAACATGGTGAAGCTCCCACCAGTACAGCCTGGAGAAACACGTTCGGCGTGTTCCTGTGGGAGCGAGCTTGCTCGCGAAAGCGCCGGGTCAGTCGGTGCAGCGGTGACTGACAGCATGCATTCGCGGGCAAGCCCGCTCCCACAGGGTCATGTGCAAACCTTTAGAAGTCTTTGCACAACCGCAGGGCGTCATAGATCGCAGCGTGGGTATTACGCTGCGCCACGCAGTCACCGATGCGGAACAGCAAGTAACCGTCGCCATTGCTGCTCAGCGAAGGTTGCGGCTGGATCGCGAACAGCGCCTCGACGTCGATCTGGCCCTTGTTGCGCGAGCCGTCCTTGAGGGCGTAGTAGATTTCTTCGTCCGGGCGCACGCCGTTCTCGACGACCACCTGATCCACCACCCGCTCCTCTTTGGCGCCGGTGTATTCGTTCTCCAGCACGGCGACGAGTTTGTCGCCTTCGCGGTAGACCTTCTCCAGCATCATGTCGCCGGTCATGATCACTTCTTTCGGGTACATGCTGCGGTAGTAGGTCGGGAACGACGTACCGCCGATGGCCACGCCCGGCTTGATGTCGTCGGTGACGATCTCGACTTGGCTGCCCTTGTCGGCGAGGAAGTCGGCCACCGACATCCCGGTGAACTCGCAAATGGTGTCGTAGACCAGCACGTTCTTGCCCGGCGCAACCTTGCCGTCGAGCACGTCCCAGCTGCTGACGACCAGCCCTTCGGCGGCGCCCCAGTGTTCGTTCTGTTCCAGGTACGGGTGACCGCCGACTGCCAGCACCACGATGTCCGGACGCAAATCCATGATGGTGTCGGCATCCGCCGCAGTGCCCAGGCGCAGGTCGACTTTCAGCCGCGCCAGTTCCAGCTGGAACCAGCGGGTGATACCGGCGATCTGGTCACGCTGCGGCGCTTTCGAGGCCGTAGTGATCTGGCCGCCGATGAATTCTTTCTTCTCGAACAGGGTCACGTCGTGGCCACGTTCGGCGGCCACACGGGCAGCTTCCATCCCCGCCGGGCCGGCACCGACGATCACCACCTTGCGTTTCGGCCCGGTGGATTTCTCGATGATGTGCGGCACGCCCATGTATTCACGGGAAGTCGCAGCGTTCTGGATGCACAGCACGTCCAGACCTTGATACTGACGGTCGATGCAGTAGTTGGCGCCGACGCACTGCTTGATCTGGTCGATCTGGCCCATCTTGATTTTGGCGATCAGGTGCGGGTCGGCGATGTGGGCGCGGGTCATGCCGACCATGTCGACGTAACCGCCCTCCAAAATCCGCGTGGCCTGGTTCGGGTCCTTGATGTTCTGCGCGTGCAGCACCGGAACCTTGACCACTTCCTTGATCCCGGCCGCCAGGTGCAGGAACGGCTCCGGCGGATAACTCATGTTCGGAATCACGTTGGCCAGGGTGTTGTGGGTGTCGCAACCCGAGCCGACGACTCCGATGAAATCGAGCATGCCGGTGTCGTCGTAGTACTTGGCGATCTGCTTCATGTCTTCGTGAGACAGACCGTCCGGGTGGAACTCGTCGCCGCAGATGCGCATGCCGACGCAGAAATCGTCACCGACTTCAGCACGCACGGCTTTCAAAACTTCCAGACCGAACTTCATCCGGCCTTCAAAGGTGCCGCCCCATTCGTCGGTCCGCTTGTTGACGCGCGGGCTCCAGAACTGGTCGATCATGTGCTGGTGCACCGCCGACAGTTCAACACCGTCCAGGCCACCGGCCTTGGCGCGGCGAGCCGCTTGCGCGTAGTTGCCGATCACCCGCCAGATTTCTTCCGGCTCAATCGTTTTGCAGGTGGCGCGGTGCACCGGTTCACGGATGCCCGACGGCGACATCAGGGTCGGCCAGTGGAAACCGTCCCAACGGGAGCGACGGCCCATGTGGGTAATCTGGATCATGATCTTGGCGCCATGCTTGTGCATGGCGTCGGCGAGATTCTGGAAGTGCGGGATGATCCGGTCGGTGGACAGGTTCACCGAGCTCCACCATTGCTGCGGGCTGTCGATCGCCACCACGGACGAACCGCCACAGATCGCCAGGCCGATGCCGCCCTTGGCTTTCTCTTCGTAATATTTGACGTACCGTTCGGTGGTCATGCCGCCGTCGGTTGCGTAGACCTCGGCGTGCGCGGTGCTGAGCACGCGGTTGCGGATGGTCAGTTTGCCGATCTGGATCGGCTGGAACATTGCTTCGAAAGCCATGGCGGGTTCCTCGACTTACAACGGCTTGACGGTGAACAGGCCGTCGTCGTGGCCTTCTTCGGAGCCACCGTAAACCTGCTCGGCCACGGTGCGGATCTTGCTGCCGCGAGCGGCGAGGATCTGGTCCATGGCACCGGCAAACCAGCCGGTGAACATGTAGTCGACCTTGCGCCCGACCTTGCCGTAGACGTAGACGAACGCCGAGTGTTCGAGCTTGACGCTGCAGGTGCCTTTGTCGAGGTCGATGTCCTGGATCTTGAACAGGCCCCAGCCGCGCTGCGACAGGCGCTTCATGTAGTGCTCGAACACCGCGACGCCTTCCAGGCCGTGGCACTCGGCTTCTTTTTCACACCAGTGCCAGGCGGATTTGTAGCCGGCCTTGTAGAGGATTTCGGCGTAGGCGTCGGCGCCCAGTACTTCCTCGATGCCCATGTGGTTGTTTACGAAGAAATGCCGTGGCACGTACAGCATCGGCAGGGCGTCGGAGGTCCAGACACCGGTCTCGCTGTCGACTTCGATTGGCAATTGCGGGGCGATCTTGGCCATGGAAACTTAACTCCAGAAAAATTTTGGTGTTGCCCCCGGCGCGGACGGCCGGGGGAAAGTATTCGGGAAGCGGCGGCTTACTCGCCCCAGACGTCCTTGAGGACGTTGACCCAGTTCTCGCCCATGATCTTGCGTACCACGCGCTCGGAGTGGCCGCGCTTGAGCAGGGTTTCGGTCAGGTTCGGGAACTCGCCGACGGTGCGAATGCCCAGCGGGTTGATGATCTTGCCGAAGTTGGTCAGACGGCGGGCGTAGCCCTTGTCGTGGGTCAGGTATTCGAAGAAGTCCTGACCGTGACCCTGGGTGAAGTCGGTGCCGATGCCGATGGCGTCTTCGCCGACCAGGTTCATGGTGTATTCGATGGCTTCGGCGTAGTCGTCGATGGTCGAATCGATGCCCTTGGCGAGGAACGGCGCGAACATGGTCACGCCGACGAAACCGCCGTGGTCAGCAATAAACTTAAGCTCTTCATCGGACTTGTTGCGCGGGTGCTCTTTCAGCCCCGACGGCAGGCAGTGGGAATAGCAGACCGGTTTTTTCGATTCGAGGATGACTTCCTCGGAAGTCTTGGAGCCGACGTGGGACAGGTCGCACATGACGCCGACACGGTTCATCTCGGCGACGATTTCGCGACCGAAACCCGACAGGCCGCCGTCACGTTCATAGCAACCGGTGCCCACCAGGTTCTGGGTGTTGTAGCACATCTGCACGATGCCGACGCCGAGCTGCTTGAACACCTCGACATAACCGATCTGGTCTTCGAACGCGTGGGCGTTCTGGAAGCCGAAGAGGATGCCGGTCTTGCCCTGCTCCTTGGCCTTGCGGATGTCGGCGGTGGTGCGGACGGGGATCACCAGGTCGCTGTTTTCACGAATCAGTTTCTGGCTGGCGGCGATGTTATTGACCGTGGCCTGAAAGCCCTCCCACACCGACACGGTGCAGTTGGCCGCCGTCAGACCGCCCTTGCGCATGTCTTCAAACAGCTCGCGGTTCCATTTGGCAATGATCAGACCGTCGATAACGATGCTGTCGGCGTGTAATTCGGCTGGGCTCATCAGGCGTCCCCTTATTGGCGATTCATGCGCCGAATCGTCTGCCGGCGCTTTGGGGCCAGCATATGCCTCGGTGCGCGACCAGCCGGGTGCAAAAACGACAGGGGAATTGCCGAAAGCGTCAATCCGCGACAAAGGGTCGCCAACCGCTCCGACCGGCCACCTGTTCAAGCCCGCGAGCTTGAGCCAGAATCTGCGGCATCCCGGAAACACCACTGGATTAGAGCGGCGACATCAATGAAATCGATCTTCCTGGCCCTGGCCCTGATTGCGACCGGCGTACACGCCGCCGAAGAGTCCGACAACAACCCGTGCGACGCGGTGGAAAACGACATCCAGACCCTGGAATGCTCGACCTACAGCCGCACCACCGCCGAGGACCTGCTCAAGGACAACTACGCCAGCCTGAATGAGCGCATGCAAACGACCTACGGCAAGAACCCGGCGCAACTGGCCGACATCACCGCCAAACTCAAGGCCGCCCAGCAACAATGGCTGAAAACCCGCGACGCCGACTGCGCCGTAGAAGCCTTCCCGGCGACAGACGGCAGCAAGGCATTCAAGATTGCGCAGAATGACTGCGTGGCGCGGATGAGTGACGAGCGGTCGGAGTTTTTGGAGTCGATTGGGCAGGAGTAATCGCTTATTCACCGGAGAAAGCTGGAAGTATTTTCAGCTTTCTGATGCAAAAGAACCTTTTCCCACAAAGCGTTCAGATCTGCCCCACGAATCCTGTCTGAAGCCTCTGTTCTCGGGGCTTTTCATGAAACATAGCGTCAAGTTTTGTTTATTGGCCACCTGAAAAATATAAGCAAAGATTCGCAAATCTTATAAAAGACTTATATTCTGCCATGAACAGCATCCACTGGACTCGAAAGGCCGTTAAGCAACTCCTGAAATTGCATTCCGCTCATCAGTATCAGGTCAGAGATGCCATCGCGGTGCTCGCTGGCATGCCTGATGTGGGCAATGTGAAAGCACTGGTTGGTCATGACTACGCGTATCGACTGCGTGTCGGAAATTACCGAGTCATGTTCGACTGGGATGGCGCGATCAAAGTGGTCAGTATTCAAGAGGTAAAAAAACGCGATGAACGCACTTACTGACATCCAAATCATCAATGACTCCGAGGGCAAGCCCGCTTTCGTGGTCATTCCCTACGCACAGTATGTCGCGCAGAAAATGGAGCCTGACCTGATCCCCCATGAGGTGGTCAGTCGCATTGTCGACGGGGCAACTCCAATCAGGGCCTGGCGCGAACATCTCAACCTGACTCAGGAAGAAGTGGCGAAACGCATGGGCATTTCGCAGCCAGCCTTCGCCCAGCAGGAAACCGTTGCAAAGCCGCGCAAGGCCACTCGCGAGAAGATTGCAGCGGCGTTTGGTATCACCGCCAATCAGCTTGAGCTGTAAGCTGCACCTCTTCAGCCAATCAAGGGATTCACATGAACATCTGCGGTATCGAAATCAAAGGCAGTGAAGCGATCATCGCCGTGGCGTCCCTCGACGGTTCGGTGCTGAGCCATGTCGCGCTGAGTACCAAGAAAATCGCGCTGGACGATGACGACGAGGCGGCCAACGTGAAGCTGTTCGCCGCACAAGTGGCGTCGTTCGTGCGCGAGAACTCCATTGATCGCATCGCGATCAAGAAGCGCAGCAAGAAGGGCGAGTTTGCCGGTGGGCCGACCACGTTCAAGATCGAAGGCGTGTTTCAGTTGCTGGACGGTTGCGAGGTGACGCTGCTGTCGCCGCAGACGATCAATGCCCAGGCCAAGAAGCACAATTTCGAGCTGCCGGGGACGCTGAACAAGTATCAGCATGAAGCCTACAAGGCAGCGTGCTCGGCATTGGTGAAGAAGTAACTAGCCCGCTTTACGCGCGCTCAGCCAGTCGCCGAAGGACTTGTCTTCCAGCGCATAGCCACCACGGCTCGACTTCCACACCAGCTCCTTGTCGCGCAGGGCATCGATGCAGGCCTGAATGGTCTGGGTGCCCGGCACCACGTCGCTGCCCAGGTTTTCCAGTGCCTTGCTGACCGCGATGAGCGTGCTGTCGGTGAACGGTGCAAAAGGCTCGTTGTTCTGTGAGCGCTCCACCATCACTTCCAGCACGGCGCGCTGAGGGATTGTCAGAGCGTTCCAGGCGCTCTCGAACTCGGTCCACACGCCTGCGCGCAACAATTCGGCACGGCTTTGCAGCAACTGCCCCAGATTACTGGCCTCACCCAGTTCCAGCGCGACTTCACCGATGATGGTGCGCAACATTTCCGGGCGCCGCCCCACCAATTCAAAGGCGTCGTCGATATCGGCCGCACTGAACTGGTTGGTCTCCGCCAAATGGGCGTTGAGGTGCAAGGTGTACGCCTGGGTGAACTCTTTCCCCAACAATGGAAAGGGCGTGATGCTCGAGCCGAAAAACGGTTGGCTCTTGCCCAGCACCAGGTGCGCGAGTTTGTCGCGATTGGAACCGGTGAACACCAGATGCAAACCGCTGCCCTCGCCTTCTCGTCCCTGGTTGAGCTGGTCCCGTGCTGCCTTCAGGGCAAACATCGCGTTGATGCCTGCGGCGGTGGTTAGCGCGTGCTGGGCCTCATCGATCACCAGCACTACGGATTTTTCGGCGGCACTGTGGAGCAGTTCCAGCGCTTGCGTCAGGGTCGCGCCCGCCGGTAGCTGCGGCTTGGTGAAATCCCAGGACAAGGTGCGCAGAAAGTTGAGCTTTTCGATGCCGATATTCTTTGCCAGTTTGCGGATGCCCTTTTCAAAGGGGACCAACGCGCCTGCAATGGCACTGGCGATCAGGTCCGCAGGGTCTTTTTCCTTGTCGGCCCACAGGTCGACGTAAACCGTCAGCCAGCCTCGGGACTGGCATTCCGGGATCAGGTCCTCCCGCAGAAAGGTACTTTTGCCAGTGCGACGTGGCGCTGCCAGAAAAAGACCGGAGGTGAAATCCTGCAGACCTGCACCCACCAGACCATCGGCAACGCTGCGGGCCAGAGCGGGGCGGCGGAAGACGAAACCGTTGTTTCTGGACATGGTTTTACACTCAATTATTCAAACGACTGTAATTTATACCTAAAAGTATAATTAACTATAATCGTCCGTCAAACGGCCTCCCGTCGCCGGTCCTCTCGTGGACACCGGGCAAACTTCGCCCGGTAGCTGCGGGTGAAATACGACGGTGATTCGAACCCGCAGGCGATGCTGACTTCCAGCACGCTCATGTCGGTCTGGCGCAACAGCTGCCGGGCCTTTTCCAGCCTTAACCGCAGATAGAAATTGCTCGGCGTGTCATTCAGATGCAGCCGAAACAAACGCTCCAGTTGCCGCCGCGTCACCTTGATCGACTCCGCCAGTTCGAGGGTGGTCAGCGGCGGTTCGCTGTGCTGCTCCATCTCGCCGATTACATGCACCAGCTTCTTGTTGCTGATGCCGTAACGCGTGGCGACTTCCATGCGCTGGTGGTCCTTGCGCGGACGAATCCGCCCCAATACGAACTGCTCGCTGACCTGGATCGCCAGTTGCGGGCCGTGGGCCTGGGCGATCAAGTCGAGCATCAGGTCGATGGACGCGGTGCCGCCGGCAGACGTGATGCGGCGACGGTCGATCTCGAACAGCTCCTGGGTGACGCTGAGCTGTGGATAAGATTCCTTGAAGGCGTCGATGGCCTCCCAGTGCAGGGTCAGGCGATGGCCATCGAGCAGGCCCGCCTCGGCAAGGACGAAGCTGCCGGTGTCGATGGCGCCGAGGGTCACGCCTTCGTTGTCCAGCCGTCGCAGCCAGTGCTCCAGCGCCGGGGTAGCGAACTTCAGCGGTTCGAACCCGGCGACCACCAGCAACGTCGCCCCTTTTTTCAGCGGCTCCAGCGCCGCATCGGCGTTGACCGACATCCCGTTGCTCGCCAGCACCGCCCCGCCATCGGCGCTCAAGACGTGCCAGCGGTACAGCTCGCCGCGAAAGCGGTTGGCCACCCGCAGCGGTTCGATCGCAGAGATGAAACCGATGGCGGAAAAACCCGGCATCAACAGAAAGTAGAAATCCTGGGACATGGCGCGCACTCGGTTAGCGGGTAGCGTGCAACGTTGATACGCCAGTTGTCGGCGGCATTCAAGAGCACAGGTCGCTGCAGTGCAAGAGCTGGTCGCCGCAGTGCGTTTTTGCGGGGGCATTGCTGCGTAATTTGGCATCACCGGCACGACAGATGCCGGGACCCACAATAACGACCTGCCGAGGAACCCGACATGAAACGACTGATCAGCAGCTGTGTTCTCGCACTCAGCGGTACCGCGTTTTTAAGCGCCAGCGTCATGGCAGCCGATTCCGCATCGTGTCAGAACGTGCGCATGGGCGTGGTGAACTGGACCGACGTGATCGCCACCAGTGCGATGGCCCAGGTTCTGCTCGACGGCCTCGGCTACAGCACCAAACAGACCAGCGCCTCTCAGCAAATCGTCTTCGCCGGCATCCGCGACCAGCGTCTGGATCTGTTCCTCGGCTACTGGAACCCGCTGATGACCCAGACCATCACCCCGTTCGTCGACGCCAACCAGGTCAAGGTCCTCCAGGCCCCGAGCCTCAAGGACGCCCGCGCTACCCTCGCCGTGCCGACCTATCTGGCGGACAAGGGCCTGAAAACCTTCGCCGACATCGCCAAATTCGAGAAAGAACTGGGCGGCAAGATCTACGGCATCGAGCCAGGCTCGGGCGCCAACACCCAGATCAAGGCGATGATCGCCAAGAACCAGTTTGGCCTCGGCAAGTTCCAGCTCGTGGAATCGAGCGAGGCCGGCATGCTCGCCGCCGTCGATCGCGCCGTGCGTCGCAAGGAAGCCGTGGTGTTCTTCGGCTGGGCGCCGCACCCGATGAACGTCAACGTGCAGATGACCTATCTGACCGGCAGCGATGACGCCCTCGGCCCGAACGAAGGCATGGCCACCGTGTGGACCGTCACCGCGCCGAAATACGCCGAACAATGCCCGAACGTCAGCCGCCTGCTGAGCAACCTGACGTTCACCGCCGAAGACGAGAGCCGGATGATGCAGCCGCTGCTCGATCACAAGGATGCTTTCGAATCGGCCAAGCAATGGCTCAAGGATCACCCGCAGGACAAACAGCGCTGGCTCGAAGGCGTCACCACCTTCGATGGCAAACCGGCGGCTGAAAACCTCCAGCTCACCAGCAAATAAACCGTAACGAACGAACCACTTCGCAGCCCGCCACGGGCTGCGAACAGACCCATCACGCCTGAAGGAAAACGCACCATGAACCACGACGTCATCATCACCTGCGCACTCACCGGTGCTGGCGACACGACCGCCAAGAGCCCTCACGTGCCGGTCACCCCGAAACAGATCGCCGCAGCTGCGGTGGAAGCGGCCAAGGCCGGCGCCACGGTCGTGCACTGCCACGTTCGTGACCCGCAGACCGGCAAGTTCAGCCGCGACGTGGCGCTGTACCGCGAAGTCATGGAGCGCATCCGTGAAGCCGACGTCGACATCATCGTCAACCTCACCGCCGGCATGGGCGGCGACCTGGAAATCGGCCCGGGCGAGAACCCGATGGAGTTCGGCCCGAATACCGATCTGGTCGGCCCGCTGACTCGCCTGGCCCACGTCGAGGAACTGCTGCCGGAAATCTGCACGCTGGATTGCGGCACCCTGAACTTCGGCGACGGCGACACCATTTACGTCTCCACCCCGGCCCAGCTGCGGGCTGGCGCCAAACGCATCACCGAGCTGGGCGTGAAGGCCGAGCTTGAGATTTTCGACACCGGTCACCTGTGGTTCGCCAAACAGATGATCAAGGAAGGCCTGCTCGACAATCCGCTGTTCCAGCTGTGCCTGGGCATCCCGTGGGGCGCGCCGGCCGACACCACCACCATGAAAGCCATGGTCGACAACCTGCCTGCTGACGCGGTGTGGGCCGGATTCGGCATCGGCCGGATGCAGATGCCGATGGCCGCGCAAGCGGTGCTGCTTGGCGGCAACGTGCGGGTCGGCCTGGAAGACAACCTGTGGCTGGACAAAGGCGTGCTGGCGACCAACGGCCAACTGGTCGAGCGCGCCACCGAGATCCTCAGCCGCCTCGGCGCCCGCGTGCTGACCCCGGCTGAAGGTCGCAAGAAGATGGGCCTGACCCAGCGCGGCTGACGGCCACACATCAAACCCTGTGGGAGCGAGCTTGCTCGCGAAGAGGCCGGTACATCCGAAGCATCTTCATCAGCAGTGCCGCCGCATTCGCGAGCAAGCTCGCTCCCACAGGGAATCACCGAATTTTCCTAGGAAATCACCATGAGCTTTATCACCGAAATCAAAACCTTCGCAGCACTGGGCAGCGGCGTCATCGGCAGCGGCTGGGTCGCCCGCGCCCTCGCCCACGGCCTCGACGTGGTGGCCTGGGACCCGGCGCCGGGTGCCGAAGCGGCGCTGCGCAAACGTGTGGCCAACGCCTGGGGCGCGCTGGAGAAAAACGGCCTGGCGCCGGGCGCTTCGCAAGATCGCCTGCGCTTTGTCGCGACCATTGAAGAATGCGTACGCGATGCGGATTTCATCCAGGAAAGCGCCCCGGAACGCCTCGAACTGAAACTGGAGCTGCACAGCAAAATCAGCGCGGCGGCCAAGCCGAATGCATTGATCGGTTCCAGCACCTCGGGTCTGTTGCCGAGCGAGTTCTACGAGAGCTCGACCCACCCGGAACGCTGCGTGGTCGGTCACCCGTTCAACCCGGTTTACCTGCTGCCGCTGGTGGAAGTGGTCGGCGGCAAGAACACCGCGCCGGAAGCCGTGCAGGCCGCGATGAAAGTCTACGAATCCCTTGGCATGCGCCCGCTGCATGTGCGCAAGGAAGTGCCGGGCTTCATCGCCGACCGCCTGCTCGAAGCGCTGTGGCGCGAGGCGCTGCACCTGGTCAACGACGGGGTGGCGACTACCGGTGAAATCGACGATGCGATCCGCTTTGGCGCCGGTCTGCGCTGGTCGTTCATGGGTACGTTCTTGACTTACACACTGGCTGGGGGCGACGCCGGCATGCGCCATTTTATGTCGCAGTTCGGTCCGGCGTTGCAGTTGCCGTGGACGTACCTGCCGGCACCGGAATTGACCGACAAGTTGATCGACGATGTGGTGGATGGCACCAGCGATCAACTGGGCCGGCACAGTATTTCGGCGCTGGAGCGCTATCGTGATGATTGCTTGCTGGCGGTGCTTGACGCGGTGAAGACCACCAAAGAAAAGCATGGAATGAGTTTCAGCGAGTAATCGCATATTGATTGTTCCCACGCAGAGCGTGGGAACGATCGTGCCCGGAGATAAACATGCCCACCCTCACCACCTACCAAACCCGCATCATCCCCGACTGGGTCGACTACAACGGCCACCTGCGCGACGCCTTCTATCTGCTGATTTTCAGCTACGCCACCGACGCCCTGATGGATCGTCTCGGCATGGACAGCAACAACCGCGAAGCCAGCGGTCACTCGCTGTTCACCCTCGAACTGCACCTCAACTATCTGCACGAAGTGAAGCTCGACGCCGAGGTCGAAGTGCGCACGCAGATCATCGGCCACGACCAGAAACGCCTGCACCTCTATCACAGCCTGCATCTGGCCGGCGGTGACAAGGAGCTGGCCGGCAACGAACAGATGCTGCTGCACGTCGACCTCGCCGGGCCGCGCTCCGCACCGTTTACCCCGGACACCCTGGGCCGCTTGCAAGCCATCGTCGCCGAGCAGGCCGATCTGCCCGCGCCTGCTTACATCGGCCGGGTCATCGCCCTGCCCCCAGCCCGGTAAATTCATCCATCGCAAGGAGCCGCCATGCACACCGCCGCTGCAGTTGCCGATTTCCGTACTTATCCGTTGATCAGCGCGCTGAACGGCGTGCAGAACCTGGCGGATCGCGTCCTGATTGAATGGGCCGACGGGCGCGTCAGCCCGTTTCACCACGTGTGGCTGCGCGACAACTGTCCGTGTCCGCACTGCGTCTACAGCGTCACCCGCGAGCAGGTGTTCGAGATCGTCGATGCGGCGCAGGATCTGTCGCCTTCTGCCGCGCACATCGACACCGATGGCTGCCTGCGCATCGACTGGCAGGACGGCCACCTCAGCCGCTTCGACGCAGGCTGGCTGCGGGCCCACGCCTATGACGACGAATCCCGCGCCGAACGCCTCGCCGCCAAGCCGAAACCCTTCCTGTGGCGCAGCGATTTACAGTTGCCGGTGTTCGACTATGCAGCCTTGATGAACGACAACGCCGCGCTGCTGCAATGGTTGCTCGCGGTACGCGACATCGGCCTGACCCAGGTGCGCGGCGTACCCACCGAACCCGGTTCGCTGAAGCTGATCGCCCAGCGTATTTCGTTCATCCGCGAGAGCAACTTCGGCGTGCTGTTCAACGTGCAATCCAAGGCCGACGCCGACAGCAATGCCTACACCGCTTTCAACCTGCCATTGCACACGGATCTGCCGACCCGCGAGCTGCAACCGGGCCTGCAATTTCTGCATTGTCTGGTGAACGACGCCGAGGGTGGCGAGAGCATTTTTGTCGATGGTTTTGCGATTGCCGGAGCGTTGCGTCAGGAGGATCCCGCGTCATTTCAGGCGCTGTGCGAGATCCCGGTGGAGTTTCGCAACAAGGACCGCCACAGCGACTATCGCTGCCTCGCGCCGATCATCGCCCTGGATGCGTTGGGCCGGGTCGCGGAAATCCGCATGGCCAACTTTCTGCGTGGCGCGTTCGACACGTCTGTGGAGCAAATGCCCCTGCTGTATCGCGCTTACCGGCGCTTCATCGCCATGACCCGCGAGCCACGCTTCCGGCTGATGCAGCGGCTCAATCCGGGCGAGCTGTGGTGCTTCGACAACCGCCGCACCCTGCACGCACGCAACGCGTTCGACCCGGCCACCGGGGCCCGGCATTTTCAGGGCTGCTACATCGACCGGGATGAATTGCTGTCGCGGATTCTGGTGTTGCAGCGCGAGGCTGCATCATCGTAATTCGCAGGCAAAAAAAGCCCCGATACAAGCCGTGACAGGATCGGGGCGAGGGTACTGTTGAGGAGCTGCCGTGGCGAGGGTGACCAAACCTTCGTGAAGCGAGCTGGGTCCAGTGTGCCCACTCCCCTTGCCGGCAAGTTAGCCGAAAACGACATGCTCATAGCCAATGTGGACACTGCGACAAATCGCCCTTGCCGTGCCTGGGCATGCCTACCAGAATCGAGCCACGACCTCCGTTGCCGAAGAAGGATTCGCGTCATGATGTATGCCGATTTGATCGATCAGGAAGACCTGTTGGGCCAGCTCAAGTCGTTGGGATTCGAAGTACCGTCGGGCTCCACCGCCCAGCAGGCCTGCGAGTGCGCGGTGCGGGGTCTGGACGATGTCCGGGCCAACACGCTGCGCACCATGGTCAAGCAGATGTACACCAGCAGCGCCAGTATTCAGCCGACCGTGCGCGAAGCCATCGACAAGCAGTTGCTGCCGGCCCTGGCGCAGTATCAGCAAACCCGCGCCTGATACCTGACCGAAAAAAAGATCGCAGCCTGCGACAGCGCCTTTCCTGAAGGCGCTGTCGCAGGCTGCGATCTTTCGTTTTAGAGGCGCACGCTGGCGAAGGTCGACTCGTTGCGTGCCTGGCTCAACGCCGACATCGGCCCGGACAGCGGCGACATCACGATGGCTTGCGGCAGCGGCATCATCGCCACCTGTTGGGTGGTGTTGGAACCGACGCGCTCGTCACGCGGCGGAATGCCGAAGTATTCGCGGTAGCACTTGGAGAAGTGCGGCGTCGACACGAACCCGCAGACCGACGCCACTTCGATGATCGACATCGGCGTCTGCTTGAGCAGTTGTCGCGCGCGGATCAGACGCAGCTTGAGGTAGTAGCGCGACGGCGAGCAATGCAGGTATTTCTGGAACAGGCGCTCGAGCTGGCGACGGGACACGGCGACGTACACCGCCAGTTCGTCGAGGTCGATCGGCTCTTCCAGGTTGGCTTCCATCAGCGCGACGATTTCCTGCAGTTTCGGCTGGTTGGTGCCGAGCATGTGCTTGAGCGGAACGCGCTGGTGATCCTGCTCGTTGCGGATGCGTTCGTAGACGAACATCTCGGAGATCGCGGCGGACAGTTCACGGCCGTGATCGCGGCTGATCAGGTGCAGCATCATGTCCAGGGGCGCGGTGCCACCGGAGCTGGTGAAGCGGTTGCGGTCGAGGGTGAACAGACGGGTGCTCATCGCCACGCGCGGGAAAGCTTCCTGCATCGCCGCCAGACATTCCCAGTGCACGCTGCAATCGAAGCCGTCGAGCAGGCCGGCGCAGGCCAGGGCCCAGCTGCCGGTGCACACGGCGCCGAGGCGGCGCGACTGGCGTGCCTGGCTTTGCAGCCACGAGACGTGTTCACGGGTAACGGTGCGTTGAATGCCGATCCCGCCGCACACGATGATGGTGTCGAGGGCCGGGGCTTTGTGCATGGAGGCGTCGGGGGTGATCTGCAGACCGTCACTGGCCCAGACCTGGCCGCCATCGACAGTGAGGGTGGTCCAGCGATACAGCTCGCGACCGGACAACTGGTTGGCCATGCGCAGCGGTTCGACTGCGGAAGCCAGGGAAATCAGCGTGAAATTGTCCAGCAGCAGAAAGCCGATGGATTGAGGCGCACGGTTCTGGGGTTGAGCCCCGGAGTTGAACGACGTCATCGCGGTATCTCCTCACACAAAGCGGGTGATGGCCTCAGGCGGAGGCTCTTGTTATTGCCATCGTTCTCTTGCGTGAGACGGGCTTTGTTATGACAGAGCAATTGCCATGCCTAAATTTGAATGGCTGTTCAATAACTCCTGAAAACGACGTCGCGACGCGTCTATACAAGCGCTCCGACGAAAGGTAATTCGAAGTGCCATCAGCGGCCGCGAATGCCCTGCTCCGAAGCGTGTGAGCAAATCGGTAGCACTTGTGGGAACTGGCCTGCGCGCGATTGTCCGACAGTGTCACCGCAGGCACGGGTGACGGACGGTAGCGCCTGCGAATCAGGCGCTGGAGGTGGGAAAGACTCTTATCTGATAGCGACGCGCCAAAAGGTGGCGCGTTTTGATTCCGGTGTGCACTTAACGCGCAGTTTTGACTGGTCTGGCCTCATCGCTGGCAAGCCAGCTCCCCCAGTTTTTGCGAACGCCGCAAATCCAGTGTGGGAGCCAGCCTGCTGGCGATAGGAGGCGACTGGGTATCAGCATTCAACCGCGCTGACCGCCAACCCGCCCCGCGAAGTCTCTTTATATTTGTCATGCATGTCGGCGCCGGTATCACGCATGGTGCGGATCACCCGGTCCAGCGAAATAAAGTGCTGACCATCGCCGCGCAAGGCCATCTGCGCCGCGTTGATCGCCTTCACCGCCGCAATCGCATTGCGCTCGATGCACGGCACTTGCACCAGGCCACCCACCGGATCGCACGTCAGGCCAAGGTTGTGTTCCAGGCCGATTTCCGCCGCGTTGCACAACTGCTCGGGGCTTGCGCCAAGTATTTCCGCCAGCCCTGCCGCCGCCATCGCACAAGCCGAACCGACTTCACCCTGACAGCCGACTTCAGCGCCGGAGATCGAGGCGTTCTTCTTGCACAAAATTCCCACCGCCGCCGCCCCGAGGAAGTAGTCGACCACGTTGGCGTCGGTCACCGCCTCGCTGAATTTCATGAAGTAATGCAGCACCGCCGGAATGATCCCCGCCGCGCCATTGGTAGGCGCTGTGACCATGCGTCCGCCGGCGGCGTTTTCCTCGTTCACCGCGAGGGCGAACAGGTTGACCCACTCCATGGCGCTGAGGGTCGAACCGATCACGTTGGGCTTGTTCAGTTCCTGAAGACTGCGGTGCAACTTCGCCGCGCGGCGGCGCACGTTGAGGCCACCGGGCAGGATGCCTTCGTGCTTGAGGCCCTGCTCGACGCAATCCTGCATCGCCCGCCAGAGTTTCATCAGGCCGGCGCGGATTTCCTCTTCGCTGCGCCAGACCTTCTCGTTGGCCATCATCAATTCGGCCACGCGCAGGTTGTGGGTCTTGCACAGTTCCAGCAGCTCCACCGCGCTGGAAAAATCGTAAGGCAACTCGGTGCGATCCAGATCCACCACGCCGCTGGAGGCCTGTGCCTCGTCCACCACAAAACCGCCGCCGACCGAATAGTAGGTGTCGCGATGAAGCTCGCCGTGATCGCCTTCGGCAACCAGGGTCATGGCGTTGGGATGGAACGGCAGGTTCTCGTCGATCAGGCGCATGTCGCGGCCCCATATAAAGGGCACCGAAAAACGACCGTCGAGCAACAGCGTGTGGGTTTCACGCAGAGCCTGGATCCGCGGGCCGATCTGCGACGGGTCGATCGCGTCCGGCCACTCGCCCATCAGGCCCATGATCACCGCGTTGTCGCTGCCGTGACCGACACCGGTGGCCGACAGCGAACCGAACAACTGCACCTCGATGCGACGCACCTGCTCCAGCAGGTGTTTGTCGCGCAACGACTCGACGAACAGGGCGGCGGCGCGCATGGGCCCGACGGTGTGGGAACTGGAAGGGCCAATGCCGATTTTGAACAGGTCGAAAACGCTGATAGCCATTGCTGCAGAGCTCCTGAGAGTGCCGGTCCGGGGCGTGAACCGCCCGCTGGCGGAGCTGCTACGCTCAAGCTGCGATCCGCCGGAATGCCCGCATCATCGGGCTTTTCCCGGGTCGCTCGGCGTCTGACACCGACGCACTCATGCCCACTAACGCCGTGCCGGTTTCAGCCCGTGTTTTCGCCGTTTTTATGCGGTTCAGATGGCCAGACAGGGCAGAAAAAAGCTGTAAACGACGTCACTGACACTGGATGCGACCATCCCTGTACTGGATACGACGCACCCTGTAGGCGTCAGATTTTCACTGGTACATGATCGTATCGACTCGATTGCAAGGCGCTGCGGTAGAGCTGTCTCCAGAACGCCATCCAACCGCAACCCATAAGTGCGGTGGTCCAATCGGAACACTGCCAAAAAAAACACCAAGGAGTCCATTCATGAAAGGTTCCCCGTCGTTGTTGTTGGCCGCCATGCTGAGTCTGCCGTTACTGGCTCAAGCCGCAGAACCGGCGCAGTGCAGTACCGTGAACTTCTCCGATGTCGGCTGGACCGACATTACCGCAACAACCGCCACCACCTCCGTCGTGCTTCAGGCCCTCGGCTACAAGACCAAGACCACCATGATTTCCGTACCGGTGACCTACAAGTCGCTGGCCGACGGCAAGAACATGGACGTGTTCCTCGGCAACTGGATGCCGACCATGGAAAACGACATCAAGGCCTACCGCGACGCCGGCACCGTGGAAACCGTGCGCACCAACCTCAAGGGTGCCAAATACACCCTCGCCGTTCCGCAAGCCTTGTATGACAAGGGTCTGCACGACTTCGCCGACATCGCCAAATTCAAGAAAGAACTCGACGGCAAGATCTACGGGATCGAGCCGGGCAACGACGGCAACCGCCTGATCCAGAGCATGATCGACAAGGACGCTTTCGGCCTGAAGACCGCCGGCTTCAAGGTCGTCGAGTCCAGCGAAGCGGGCATGCTGTCGCAGGTCGACCGCGCACAGAAACGCGACACCGCCGTGGTGTTCCTCGGCTGGGCGCCGCACCCGATGAACAAGCGCTTCAAGATTCAGTACCTGACCGGTGGTGACGATTTCTTCGGCCCGGATTTCGGCGCCGCCACCGTGGCGACCAACACCCGCAAGGGCTACGCCGAGGAATGCAGCAACGTTGGCCAACTGCTGAAAAACCTGGAGTTCACCGTCGACATGGAAAGCGAACTGATGGGCAACATCCTGGACGACAAGATGAAGCCTGACGTGGCCGCCAAGGCCTGGCTGAAAAAGAATCCACAGGTGCTCGATACCTGGCTCGCTGGCGTGACCACCATTGACGGTAAACCAGGCCTGGAGGCCGTGAAAGCCAAACTCCAGTAATCGCTTATGCCGGACGGCTCACGCCGTCCGGGCTGTTTATTTCCTTGCATGCGGACGTTCACTACCATGCTGATTGATCAGAAAATCCCTTTAGGCCAGTACATCGCGGGCTTCGTTGAATGGTTGACGCAACACGGCGCCAACACCTTCGACGCAATCGCCGTGACCCTGGAAACGATGATCCACGGCGTGACGTTTGCGCTGACCTGGTTCAACCCGCTGGTGCTGATCGGCCTCATCGCCCTGCTGGCCCACTTCATTCAACGCAAATGGGGCCTGACCGCCTTCGTGGTCGCCTCCTTCCTGCTGATCCTCAACCTGGGGTACTGGCAGGAAACCATGGAAACCCTCGCCCAGGTCATGTTCGCGACCCTGGTCTGCGTGGTCATCGGCGTGCCGCTGGGCATCGTCGCCGCGCACAAACCGATGTTCTACACTTTGATGAGGCCGGTACTCGATCTGATGCAGACCGTACCGACCTTCGTTTACCTCATTCCTACCCTGACCCTCTTCGGGCTGGGTGTGGTACCGGGCCTGATCTCGACGGTGGTGTTCGCCATCGCCGCGCCGATCCGCCTGACCTACCTGGGCATCCGCGATGTCCCGCAAGAACTGATGGACGCCGGCAAGGCCTTCGGCTGCTCGCGTCGCCAACTGCTTTCACGGATCGAACTGCCTCACGCCATGCCGAGCATCGCGGCCGGCATCACCCAGTGCATCATGCTGTCGCTGTCGATGGTGGTGATCGCGGCACTGGTGGGCGCCGACGGACTCGGCAAACCGGTGGTCAACGCACTGAACACTGCTGATATCGCCCTGGGCTTCGAAGCGGGCCTGGCGATCGTACTGCTGGCGATCATGCTCGACCGTATCTGCAAACAACCCGACGCCAAAGTAGGGGGTGACGCATGAGCATAATTCGCTTCGAAAACGTTGACGTGATCTTCACCAGGGATCCGCGCGAAGCACTCAAACTTCTCGATCAAGGCCTGACCCGCAGTGAGATCCTGAAAAAGACCGGGCAGATCGTCGGCGTTGAAAAGGCCAGCCTGGACATCAACAAAGGCGAGATCTGCGTGCTGATGGGCCTGTCCGGCTCCGGCAAGTCGAGCCTGCTGCGCTGCATCAACGGCCTCAACACCGTGAGCCGCGGCAAGCTGTTCGTCGAACACGAAGGCAAGCAGATCGACATCGCCTCCTGCACCCCGGCAGAGCTGAAAATGATGCGCACCAAACGCATCGCCATGGTGTTCCAGAAGTTCGCTCTGATGCCTTGGCTGACGGTGCGCGAGAACATCAGTTTCGGTCTGGAAATGCAGGGTCGCCCGGAGAAGGAACGGCGCAAGCTGGTCGATGAAAAACTCGAACTGGTGGGCCTGACCCAATGGCGCAACAAGAAGCCCGACGAGCTGTCCGGCGGCATGCAGCAGCGTGTCGGCCTGGCCCGCGCGCTGGCGATGGACGCTGACATTCTACTGATGGACGAACCGTTCTCGGCCCTCGACCCGCTGATCCGTCAGGGCCTGCAGGATGAACTGCTGGAACTGCAACGCAAGCTGAGCAAGACCATCGTGTTCGTGAGCCACGACCTCGACGAGGCACTGAAACTCGGCAGCCGAATCGCGATCATGAAAGACGGCCGGATCATCCAGTACAGCGTGCCGGAAGAGATCGTGCTCAACCCGGCGGACGATTACGTGCGCACCTTCGTCGCCCACACCAACCCGCTGAACGTGCTGTGCGGTCGCAGCCTGATGCGCACCCTGGACAACTGCAAACGCATCAACGGTTCGGTGTGCCTGGATCCGGGCGGCGATTCGTGGCTGGACCTGGCCGAAGGCAACACCATCAAGGGTGCGCGGCAGAACGGTTCGGTGCTGAACCTGCAGAACTGGGCACCGGGGCAAGCCGTGGAAGGGCTGGAGCGCAAACCGACGCTGGTGGACTCGAACATCGGCATGCGCGACGCGTTGCAGATCCGTTACCAGACCGGCAACAAACTGGTGCTGCACGACAACAACCATGTGGTGGGGATTCTTGGGGACAGCGAGCTGTATCACGCGCTGCTCGGCAAGAACCTGGGATAAAGAGAGCAGACACAAAAACGCCGCGAGAGGATCGCGGCGTTTTTGTTTTCATCAATCCCACGCATCCCGTGGGATTGATCACTTCACAACTCAGCTATAGACCCGGCCAAGGAGCTGCCGATGGCTTTCAAACTGATCGAGCACATCGCGCGTGATCTGATCCTGTGTGAAGCCCATCAGGTCGTAGTCCTGGCTGCCGTTGTGCAGGTACACCTCGGCGCGGTAGAAACGCTGACGCGCTTCATCGGACTGGACCGACTCGCTCGGGGTCGCCAGATAGCCGTCCAGGCTCACTTCGTAGACAAAAGGGTTGCCCTCTTCCATCTCGACCCGCACACCCATGCAGCGCTTGGACTTGCCCAGCAGCGTCTGCACTTCCAGGCCCTGTGCACGCATCTGCGCAGCGGCATCTTCCAGCGCCGGGCTGACGTGCTTGTCCATGAAGCGCTGAACCACCGACTGGCTCGGTTGCAGATCCAGCTGGGTCAGGCGCTCGCTGAAACCACGACGACCGCGTTCAGCCAGTTGCGCCTGCTCCTGTTCGATCTGCATGTCCTGGCGCATCGCCTTGTGCAGACCGAACATGAAGCACACCAGCACCACCGAGAACGGCAGACCGGCCAGCACCACCATGGTCTGCATGGCTTCGAAGTTACCGGCGAACAGCAGGCCGATGGTCACCAGCGTGATCACGACCGACCAGAAGATCCGCAGCCAGTGCGGGGCGTCTTCGTCGACGTTGCCGCCCTTGCAGGACAGGTTCGCCATCATCACCGCGCCGGAGTCGGCCGGGGTCAGGAACAGCACGAAGCCCACGAAGATCGACACACCGATGACGACTTTCGACGCCGGGTAGTGTTCCAGCAACTGATAGATCGCCATCGACGGCTGTTCCAGCGCCGTCTTGCCGAGTTCCACCGCGCCCTGGTTCATCACCAGATCCAGCGCCGAGTTACCGAAGATCGACAGCCACGCCAGGGTGAAACCCAGCGGGATCAGCAGCACGCCAGCCACCAGTTCACGCACGGTACGACCACGGGAAATACGCGCGATGAACATGCCGACAAATGGGGCCCAGGAAATCCACCATGCCCAATAGAACAGAGTCCACAGGCCCAGCCAGCGGTCGGACTTCTCGCTGTCGCCTTCATAGACGTACAGGTCGAAAGTCTTCAGCACCACGCCGTTGAGGTAGTCGCCGATGTTTTGCACGAAGCCGTTGAGCAGGTGCAGGGTCGGACCGAACAGCAGGACGAAAATCAGCAGGCCGCTGAACAGGATGATGTTGAGGTTGGACAGACGACGGATGCCGTTTTCCACGCCGGACACGGCAGCGATGGTCGCCACGGTGCTCATCACGATGATCACGATCAGCAGGTTGGTGTTGCTGTGTTCCATGCCGAACAGGTTTTCCAGGCCCGAGGACACTTGCAGCGAGCCGATCCCCAGGTTGGTCACCAGACCCAGCAGGGTCACGAACATGCCGAAGCCGTCCACCGCATGACCGGCAGCGCCCTTGACCCAACGCTCGCCCACCAGCGGGTACAGCGCCGAACGCAGCGCCAGCGGCTGGTTATGACGGTATGCGAAATAGGCCACGGCCAGACCGACCAGCGCGTAGATCGCCCAGCCGTGCAGGCCCCAGTGCAGGAAAGTCAGCTGAACAGCCTGACGTGCCGCCATGTTGGTAGCGGACGCGCCTTCCGGCGGATTGAAGTAGTGATCCAGCGGCTCGGAAGCGCCGAAGTACAGCAGCGAAATACCGATACCCGACGAGAACAGCATCCCGGCCCAGGCGCCGTAGCTGAAATCCGGGGTGTCGTCCTTGCTACCCAGTTTGAGTTTGCCGTAGGAGGAAAACGCCAGGCCCACCACGAAAACCAGGTAAGCGGCGATCACCACCATGTAGTACCAGCCGAAGCTGCGGGACAACCAGGCCTGAGCCACTCCCAACAATCTGCCGGCCTCTTGCGGGGCGATGATCAGAATGGCGGTCAACAACAGAATCAGCGCGGTAGAGGTGTAGAACACCCAACCGTTGACCGTCACCTTCTCGGGCGGGGTCTTTATAAGCGAGGCAGAACTCATGGCACAAATGCTCCAGGCAGTGCGAGAGAAGAACACAAGGCAACACGGAACCCGACCAATCGGTTAGTTGGCAGCCGACCGGCGGGTGATATAAAGACACCCCGAAAAAAGCCCGAACCTGCAGAGATGGCATCGCGAATCGCCGTCGTGGCCGAGGCATGGACGTTCATCCGAAACCTGGCCTTGAGCGTCTTGCCCATTCAACACGTCCATCGAACGTCGAACCGCGCCTTGCCCCGCGCAGGTTTCGAGCATTTTCGGATGTCGGTTTATCGCCACTTACACGTAGGAAAAATCTGTAGGCAGCGACGATTTGTCGCAGATCTTATTCTTTGTTGATTGAACGTTCAATCAAAACAAAATAGACTGGCCCTCAATCCGATAGGCGTCATTCGCCCGTCGGAAGGCCTAAGGAGATGTGCAAGATGCCCAAGGTCGGTATGCAACCCATCCGCCGCCAACAACTGATCGAAGCCACTTTGCAGGCGGTTGATCAGGTCGGAATGGGGGACGCCAGCATTGCGCTGATCGCCCGTTTGGCCGGTGTCTCGAATGGCATCATCAGTCACTATTTTCAGGACAAGAATGGCCTGATCGCCGCCACGATGCGGTATCTGATGAGCGTCCTCAGCGAGAACGTCACCGCGCGCCGTCAGGCGCTGGCAGACAGCAGCCCCCGGGCGCATCTGCAGGTGATCATCGAAGGCAACTTCGACGCCAGCCAGGTCAATGGCCCGGCAATGAAAACCTGGCTGGCCTTCTGGGCCACCAGCATGCACCAGCCGTCTTTGCACAGGTTGCAGCGGATCAACGATCACCGTCTGTATTCCAACCTGTGCTGCGAGTTCCGCCGTGTGTTGCCGCTCGAAGATGCGCGCACCGCCGCCCGTGGACTGGCAGCTCTGATCGACGGCTTGTGGTTGCGCGGCGCGCTGTCGGGAGACGCTTTCGACACTGCGCAGGCGCAACAGATCGCTTACGAATACATGGATTTCCAATTGGCCAAGCAGGTGAGCTAGAGCACAGAGAAAACGCTCGGCCCCTGAACTGTCACCGACCAGTGATGCCACAGCTACATGGCTCACCCGGTGATCAACGCCAACCACTAATGCACTTGCGAGGACACTATGGCCCGTTTCGAACTGCAAAAACTCTACATCGATGGCGCGTACTCCGACGCCGGCAGCGATGCCACCTTCGAAGCCATCAACCCGGCTAACGGTGAAGTCCTCGCACAAGTGCAACGTGCGACCAAGGAAGACGTCGAGCGTGCTGTGGTCAGCGCCGAAAAGGGCCAGAAAATCTGGGCCGCGATGACCGCCATGGAGCGTTCGCGCATCCTGCGTCGCGCCGTCGACATCCTGCGCGAGCGCAACGATGAACTGGCTGCCCTGGAAACCCTGGACACCGGTAAAGCCTTCTCCGAAACCAAGTACGTCGATATCGTCACCGGCGCCGACGTGCTGGAATACTACGCAGGCCTGGTACCCGCCATCGAAGGCGAGCAGATCCCGCTGCGTGACACCGCATTCGTCTACACCCGTCGCGAGCCGCTGGGCGTTGTCGCCGGTATCGGCGCGTGGAACTACCCGATCCAGATCGCCCTGTGGAAATCTGCTCCAGCTTTGGCGGCCGGTAACGCGATGATCTTCAAGCCAAGCGAAGTCACCTCGCTGACCACCCTGAAACTGGCCGAGATCTACACCGAAGCCGGCGTTCCGAACGGCGTGTTCAACGTCCTGACCGGCAGCGGCCGTGAAGTCGGCACCTGGCTGACCGAGCACCCGCGTATCGAGAAGATCTCCTTCACCGGCGGCACCGACACCGGCAAGAAGGTAATGGCCAGCGCTTCGGCTTCGTCGCTCAAAGACGTGACCATGGAACTGGGCGGCAAGTCCCCGCTGATCATCTGCGACGACGCCGACCTGGATCGCGCCGCCGACACCGCCATGATGGCCAACTTCTACAGCTCCGGTCAGGTCTGCACCAATGGCACTCGCGTGTTCGTGCCGAGCCACCTGAAAGCCGCTTTCGAAGCCAAGATCGTCGAGCGTGTTGCGCGCATCCGTGTTGGCAACCCGGAAGACGAAAACACCAACTTCGGCCCTCTGGTCAGCTTCCCGCACATGGAAAGCGTGCTGGGCTACATCGCCAAGGGTAAAGAAGAAGGCGCCCGCGTTCTGTGCGGCGGCGAACGTCTGACCGACGGCGAATTCGCCAAAGGCGCGTTCGTGGCACCGACCGTGTTCACCGACTGCACCGACGACATGACCATCGTCCGTGAAGAGATCTTCGGCCCGGTGATGGCGATCCTGACCTACGAAACCGAAGAAGAAGTGATCCGTCGTGCCAACGACACCGACTTCGGCCTGGCCGCCGGTATCGTCACCCGCGACCTGAACCGCGCCCACCGCGTGATTCATCAACTGGAAGCCGGTATCTGCTGGATCAACGCCTGGGGCGAGTCCGACGCAAAAATGCCGGTTGGCGGTTACAAGCAGTCGGGCGTCGGCCGTGAGAACGGCATCAGCTCGCTGAACAACTTCACTCGCATCAAATCGGTACAGGTCGAGCTGGGCGATTACGTCTCGGTGTTCTAAGACCCGCCACTGTGCGCTGCCCGCGAAGCCGCCTTCGCGGGCAAGCCCGCTCCCACAAGGGAAGCGCTGGCTGTCTGACCTGACCAACTTCAAAGAGGGTGCATTCAATGTCCCAAGAATTCGATTACATCATCGTCGGTGCCGGCTCTGCCGGTAACACCCTGGCGACCCGTCTGACTGAAGACGAAGGCGTCACCGTCCTGCTGCTCGAAGCCGGTGGCCCGGACTACCGTTTCGACTTCCGCACGCAAATGCCGGCAGCCCTGGCATTCCCGCTGCAAGGCCGTCGCTACAACTGGGCGTACGAAACCGATCCAGAGCCACACATGGACGGTCGTCGCATGGAATGCGGTCGCGGCAAGGGCCTCGGCGGTTCCTCGCTGATCAACGGCATGTGCTACATCCGTGGCAACGCGATGGACTACGACGGCTGGGCGAAACTGCCAGGCCTGGAAGACTGGACCTACCTCGACTGCCTGCCGTACTTCCGCAAAGCGGAAACCCGCGACATCGGCCCGAACGACTACCACGGTGGCGAAGGCCCGGTCAGCGTGACCACGCCGAAAGCGGGCAACAACCCGCTGTTCCACGCCATGGTTGAAGCCGGCGTGCAAGCCGGTTACCCGCGCACCGAAGATCTGAACGGCTACCAGCAGGAAGGCTTCGGCCCGATGGACCGCACCGTGACGCCGAAAGGCCGTCGGGCTTCCACCGCCCGTGGTTACCTGGACGTGGCCAAGAAGCGTTCGACCCTGACCATCGTCACTCACGCCCTGACCGACAAGGTTCTGTTCGAAGGCAAGCGTGCCGTTGGCGTGCGTTACCTGGTCGGCGCCGCTGAAGAACGCGTCGAAGCCCGCGCCCGCAAAGAAGTCATCGTCTGCTCCGGCGCGATCGCTTCGCCGCAACTGCTGCAACGCTCCGGCGTCGGCCCGGCAAAACTGCTGGAAAGCCTCGACATCCCGGTCGTTCACGATCTGCCGGGCGTCGGCGAAAACCTGCAGGATCACCTTGAGCTGTACCTGCAATTCGCTTGCACCCAACCGGTTTCGCTGTACCCGTCGCTGCTCTGGTACAACCAGCCGGCCATTGGTGCCGAGTGGCTGTTCAACGGCACCGGCATCGGCGCCAGCAACCAGTTCGAAGCCGGCGGTTTCATCCGTACTCGCGAAGAGTTCGAATGGCCGAACATTCAGTACCACTTCCTGCCGGTCGCGATTAACTACAACGGCAGCAACGGTGTGAAAGAGCACGGCTTCCAGGCGCACATGGGTTCCATGCGTTCGCCGAGCCGCGGTCGCATCCAGGTCAAATCCAAGGATCCGCGCCAGCACCCGAGCATCCTGTTCAACTACATGGCCACCGAGCAGGACTGGCAGGAATTCCGCGACGGCATCCGCCTGACCCGTGAAATCATGCAACAACCTGCACTGGACGCCTTCCGTGGCCGCGAAATCAGCCCGGGCATCGAAGTACAAACCGATGAGCAGCTGGACAAGTTCATCCGCGAGCACGCCGAAACCGCGTTCCACCCGTCCTGCTCGTGCAAGATGGGCACCGACGACATGGCCGTAGTGGATGGCGAAGGCCGCGTGCATGGCATGCAGGGGCTGCGTGTTGTCGATGCCTCGATCATGCCGATCATCACCACCGGCAACCTGAACGCACCGACGATCATGATGGCCGAGAAAATCGCCGACAAGATCCGTGGCCGTCAGCCGCTGCCGCGCAGCAAGGCGCCGTACTACGTCGCTGGCGATGCGCCGGTGAAAGGCAAGGCACTGCGTGATGTGAGTGCTGTTGCTCAGTAATTCAGCTACACCGCATCAAGGCTAATCGCGAGCAGGCTCGCTCCCACATTTGGAATGCATTTCAACTGTGGGAGCGAGCTTGCTCGCGATGGGGCCCTCACATTCAGCACAAATCCCTCTGCTTCAAGTAAATCCCCCTACACCCCCTCTTCACTTGATCCTACCCCCTCGCAGGCCTACTCTAGTCCTCGCCCAATCGTTTCACCCCCTCCCCGCCGAATCCGCTTCGCCGTTTCTCCCATAACAAGGAGGTTTCCCTGATGTTCGATTTCCACCCCCAGCTCAAGCAGCGCTTCGCTGCCTTGCGCACGGGCGCCGAGTTTTTTTCCTTGCGGTATGTGCGCGAGTCCGGCCAGTACCTGTCGGTGCGCAAGAACGTCGCCGAGCCGCCGAGCCTGAGCCGCGACGAAGGCGCGATGCTCACCGTTCGCGTCAACGGCGTCGAAGCCTACGCCGCGACCAATGACCTGTCGCAACAAGGACTGCAAGCCGCCATCGAGCGTGCCGAACAACAGGCCCGGCGAATCAAACCGCACGCCCTGCTCGACCTGAGCCAGCAGCCGGTGTCCAGCGACCGCGCCGATTACTTTTCACCCAATCTCGAACAACCCTTTCCGTCCCTGAGCGAATGCTTCGAGCTGCTCGGCGCGGAATCCGCCTCGGTGCCAAAGGATGAGCGCCTGGTGAATTGGGAAGTGAGCATCGGCATCACCCACGTCGAACAGATCTACCTGAGCAGCGCCGGCGCCGAATTGCGACAGGCTCAACGCTTCGTCTACCCGGGCCTCGACGTCACCGCCTACGACGGCAACGACAGCCAGACCCGCAGCCTCGGCCGCGAGAACTTCGGCCAGCAGGGCGGCGCCGACGTGATCAGCCGCTGCGGCTTGATCGGCGCCGGCCCGCAAGTCGCCGATCAGGCGCTGCAATTGCTGCTCGCGCCGAACACACCGCAAGGCCCGCGCGACCTGCTGCTGATGCCCGACCAGATGATGCTGCAGATCCACGAATCCATCGGCCACCCGCTGGAACTGGACCGGATCCTCGGCGACGAGCGCAACTACGCTGGCACCAGCTTCGTCAAAGCTTCGGATTTCGGCAGCCTGCAGTACGGCTCGAAACTGCTCAACGTGACGTTCGATCCGGGCATTCCCGAAGAGCTGGCGAGTTACGGTCACGATGACGACGGTTCCAAGGCCAGCAAGCAATTTTTGATTCACGAAGGCCTTTTGGTGCGGCCGTTGGGCGGTGCCCTGTCTCAGTTCCGCGCGGGCCTGGACGGCGTCGCCAACAGCCGCGCCTGCGGCTGGAACCGCCCACCAATCGACCGCATGGCCAACCTCAACATCGAGCCGGGTGACCAGCCGCTGGAGCAACTGATCGGCGGCATCGAAAACGGCATTCTGATGAGCACCAACCGCTCATGGTCGATCGACGATGCCCGCAACAAATTCCAGTTCGGCTGCGAATGGGGCCAGTTGATCGAAAACGGCGAACTCAAGGGTGTGGTGAAAAACCCGAACTACCGGGGCATTTCCGCGCACTTCTGGAAGAGCCTGCGCGCCGTCGGCAACGCCGGCACCACCCAGGTGCTGGGCACGCCGAACTGCGGCAAGGGCGAACCGAACCAGGTGATCCGCGTCGGCCATGCGTCGCCGGCCTGCGTGTTCAGCAATGTTGATGTGTTTGGGGGAGACGCCTGATGAGTATTTCCAAGAACCCGTCCGAGGCGTTCAAGGTGCTGGTCAACTGGCTGCGCGATGCCGTGCGCGAGCCGGAACAGTTCACCCTGAGTTACGACGCCGAATCGTCGGCCTTCGTCCGTTTCAACCACGCCAAGGTGCGTCAGGCCGGGCAAGTACAACAAGCTGGTATCGGTCTGAAACTGATCGATGACGGTCGCCATGCCGACCTGCACATCACCCTGTCCGGTGAGCAGGCCACCGACTTGCAACGTCTCGCCGAAGGTTTGCAGCAACTGCGCGAAACCCTGCCGCTGCTGCCGCAGGATCCGTACCTGTTGCTCAACCACAACGGCTGGCAGAGCAAGAACGTGCAGGAACATCCGCTGCCGGACACCGAACAAGTGGTGGCTGAAATCGCCCAAGCGGCCGAAGGTCTGGATCTGGTCGGCTTCTACGCCGCCGGTCCGATCAGCCGTGGTTTTGCCAGTTCTTCCGGTGCGTTCGGCTGGCATCAGGCCAACAGCTTCAACTTCGACTTCAGCCTGTTCCACGAGAACGGCGAAGCGGTGAAGGCCAGCTACGCCGGGCATGACTGGAACAGCGAAGGCTTCGCCAAACGCATCCAGCAGGCCCGCGAACAACTTGAGTTTCTCGGTCGCCCGCTGCGCACGTTGCCACCTGGCCAATACCGCGCCTACCTGGCACCGGCAGCCCTGGAAGAAATCATGGGCATGCTGTGCTGGGGCGGTTTCTCGGCGCAGTCGATTGCCAGCAAGAGCAGCCCGCTGCAGAAGCTGTATGCCGGCGATCAGGCGTTCAGTCCGCTGGTGTCCCTCGACGAGAAAGTCAGCGATTCGCTGAGCCCGGCGTTCTCCGGCGAAGGCTATCCGCGCAGCGATCTGCGGTTGATCATCGAAGGCAAAGCGGGTGATCAGTTGGTGGGTTCGCGCAGTGCTGCCGAATACGGTCTGACGGCCAACGGTGCCGGCGGTGGCGAATCGCCGAGCGCGCTGAACATGGGTGCAGGTGATTTGCCGCAGGCGGAGATCCTCAAGCAGTTGGGCACCGGCCTGTACATCAGCAACCTGTGGTACCTGAACTTCTCCGATCAACCGGCGGCGCGACTGACCGGCATGACCCGGTTTGCCACGTTCTGGGTTGAAAACGGCGAGATTCAGGCGCCGGTCAGTACCATGCGTTTCGACGACAGCGCCTACAGCCTGCTGGGTTCGCAACTGGAAGCGTTGACTGCCGAGCGGGAGTTGCTGCTGTCGGCGAGCACCTACAGCCAGCGCAATACCTCTTCGGCGCTGCTGCCGGGCGCGCTGGTGAGCCGATTGACCCTGACCCTGTGACACCTTGTGGGAGCGAGCTTGCTCGCGAAGAGGCCATTTCATTCAACATTGATGTCGACTGATTTACCGCTTTCGCGAGCAAGCTCGCTCCCACATTGACCGAGTTCGACCATGGATATGCATTAACCCCAATCACCAGAGGTTCCATGCCCAACCGCCCGCCTCTCGACGCCATCACCGCCCGCTGGTTGCCGTGGGTCGTCGCCATCGCTTTCTTCATGCAGTCCCTCGACGGGACCATCCTCAACACCGCCCTGCCGGCCATGGCCAGGGATCTGGCCGAAGACCCGCTGCGCATGCAGGGCGTGATCATCGCCTACATGCTCACCGTGGCCCTGCTGATTCCGGCCTCGGGCTGGATCGCCGACCGCTTCGGCACCAAGAAAATCTTCTTCGGCGCAATCCTGCTGTTCAGCCTCGGCTCCCTGCTCTGCGCCTTGTCGAGCAGCCTGAGCATGCTGATCGGCGCGCGCGTGATCCAGGGCCTCGGCGGTGCGCTGATGCTGCCGGTCGGACGATTGGTGGTGCTGCGCGCCTACCCGCGTTCGGAACTGGTGCGGATCATGGGTTTCATCACCATTCCCGGCCTGCTCGGCCCGCTGATTGGCCCGACCATGGGCGGCTGGATGGTCGAATACCTGACGTGGCACTGGATCTTCCTGATCAACCTGCCGGTCGGCGTCATCGGTTGCTACGCGGTGTGGAAATTCATCCCCGACCTGCGCGGCACCGAGCGCACGCGTTTCGATAGCCTCGGTTTCCTGCTGTTCGGCGCGGCGATGGTGCTGATCACCATCGCCATGGAAGGCCTCGGCGAACTGCACCTGCCGCACCTGCGAGTGATGCTGTTGCTGTTCGGCGGCATGGCGTGTCTGGCGGCGTACTGGTTGCGCGCCGGGCACATTGAAAACCCGCTGTTCGCGCCGTCGCTGTTCAAGACCCGCACCTTCGCGGTCGGCATTCTCGGCAACCTGTTCGCCCGGCTGGGCAGCGGCGCCCTGCCGTTTCTGGTGCCGTTGCTGCTGCAAGTGGCGCTGGGTTATTCACCGTCCCAGGCCGGGATGAGCATGCTGCCGCTGGCCGCTGCCGCAATGGTCGCCAAGTGGGGCGCACGGCCGCTGATCGAGCGCTTGGGCTATCGCATCGTGCTGACCGGCAATACGCTGTTTCTGGGGATCATGCTGGCAAGCATGGGCCTGGTCAGCGAGCAGACGCCGTACTGGCTGCTGCTGTGCCTGCTGGCGATTCTCGGCGCGATCAACTCGCTGCAATTCACCGCAATGAACACCGTGACCCTGATCGACCTCGACGACGCCAGCGCCAGCAGCGGCAACAGTTTGCTGTCGGTGGTGGCGCAGTTGTCGCTGAGCCTTGGCGTGGCGTGCGCCGGTGCGCTGCTCGGCGGCTTTACGGCAGAAATCGGCAATGACGGCGTTGAGACCGTGTTGGGCGCGTTTCAGCTCACGTTCGTGACCGTTGGGATCATGGCGATGCTCGCTGCGACGATCTTTTCGCAGCTCTCGAAGAATGACGGGCGGCGTGTCAGACGTCCGGAAGAACACATCGAGTCTTAGGGCTAATGGCCACTGGACTGGTACACTGCGCGACATTTTGTTTTGCAGGCCAGTCCCGTGACCACCATCGCCACCGCTTTTAATACTTTGCCGCTGTCCGCCGCCATGCTGGCTAACCTCGACTCCCTCGGTTATGCCCAGATGACGCCGATCCAGGCGCAGAGCTTGCCGGTGATCCTCAAGGGGATGGACCTGATCGCCCAGGCCAAGACCGGCAGCGGCAAGACTGCCGCGTTCGGCATCGGCCTGCTGAACCCGATCAATCCGCGCTACTTCGGTTGCCAGGCACTGGTGATTTGCCCGACCCGCGAGCTGGCCGACCAGGTCGCCAAGGAAATCCGTCGCCTGGCCCGTGCCGAAGACAACATCAAGGTCCTGACCCTGTGCGGCGGCGTGTCCTTCGGCCCGCAGATCGGCTCGCTGGAGCACGGCGCGCACATCATTGTCGGCACTCCGGGCCGCATCCAGCAGCACCTGCGCAAAGGTTCGCTGGTTCTCGACGGCCTCAACACGCTGATCCTCGACGAAGCCGACCGCATGCTCGACATGGGTTTCTACGACGCGATCGAAGACATCATCGAGCAGACCCCGTCCCGCCGTCAGACCCTGCTGTTCTCGGCGACCTACCCGGTGGGCATCAAGCAACTGGCGTCGAAGTTCATGCGCGATCCGCAAACGGTCAAGGCCGAAGCGTTTCACGACGACACCCAGATCGAACAGCGCTTCTACGAAATTTCTCCGGAAGAGCGCATGAGTGCGGTGACCAAGGTCCTGCACCACTTCCGCCCGGCCTCCACCGTGGCGTTCTGCTTCACCAAGCAGCAAGTGCAGGAAACCGTCGATCATCTGACCTCCAAAGGCATTTCCGCCGTCGGCCTGCACGGCGACCTGGAACAGCGTGACCGCGATCAGGTGCTGGCGATGTTCGCCAACCGCAGTACTTCGGTACTCGTTGCCACTGACGTTGCAGCCCGTGGTCTGGACATCGACTCGCTGGACATGGTGATCAACGTCGAACTGGCCCGCGACTCGGAAATCCACATTCACCGTGTTGGCCGTACCGGTCGTGCCGGCGAGAAAGGCATCGCGGTCAGCCTGGTGGCGCCGTCGGAAGCGCACCGCGCGCAAGCCATCGAACAACTGCAGAAAACCCCGCTGAACTGGGATCAGGTGGACAACCTCAAGTCCCAGGGCGGTGCTCCGCTGCAACCGCCGATGAGCACGCTGTGCATTGGTGGCGGTCGTAAAGACAAAGTACGTCCGGGCGATATTCTCGGCGCACTGACCGGTGAAGCCGGCATTCCGGGCGCCCAGGTCGGCAAGATCGCGATCTTCGATTTCCAGTCCTATGTGGCTGTTGAACGCACCGTGGTCATGCAGGCGCTGCAGCGTTTGAACAACGGCAAGATCAAGGGCCGTTCGCTGCGCGTTCGCGTTTTGTAAGCGATCTACCATCCAAAGTAGATCCCTGTGGGAGCGAGCTTGCTCCGGGCGGCGATCCGACGATTGCAATCTGTCAGTTGATATCTTTGTGACTGACACACCGCTATCGCGAGCAAGCTCGCTCCCACATTGGTTTCCGGTGAATTTGAATTTAGTGTGAGGACACCGTTTTGCGCTCTACCGAAGTCGTGATCATTGGCGCTGGCGCCGCAGGGTTGATGTGTGCACTGACCGCCGCCGGGCGCGGGCGTCAGGTGATGCTGCTCGACCACGCGAACAAGGCTGGCAAGAAAATCCTGATGTCCGGCGGTGGGCGCTGCAACTTCACCAACATGTACACCGAACCGAGCAATTTTCTTTCGCAGAATGCGCACTTCTGCAAATCCGCGCTGGCCCGCTACACCCAGTGGGATTTCATCGGCATGGTCGCCAAGCACGGCGTGCCGTATCACGAGAAAAAACTCGGCCAGCTGTTCTGCGATAAAAAATCCAGCGACATCCTCGGCATGCTGCTGGACGAGTGCGATCAGGTCGGCGTCAATCTGCACCTGGACACCTCGATCCAGACCATCGAGAAGGTCGAAGGCGGTTACCTGCTCGACACTACCCTCGGCCAGATCCAGTGCCAGTCGCTGGTGATCGCCACTGGCGGTCTGTCGATCCCGACCCTCGGCGCCACCGGTTTCGGTTATCAGGTCGCCAAGCAGTTCGGCCACGACCTGCTGCCAACACGCGCCGGTCTGGTGCCGTTCACCATCACCGATCAGCTCAAGGATTTGTGCACCGAGCTGTCCGGCACCTCGGTGGATTGTCTGGTCAGCTGCAACGATCAGAGCTTTCGCGAGAACATCCTGTTCACTCACCGCGGCCTCAGTGGCCCGGCGATTCTGCAGATTTCTTCGTTCTGGGAGCCAGGCGACACGGTCGAGATCAACCTGCTACCCGATCACGACGCCGCGAGCTGGCTGCAACAGCAAACCGCCGAGCGTCCGAACAGCGAACTGAAAACCCTGCTCGGCGAGATCTTCACCAAGAAGATGGCCAACCTGCTGGCGGACAACTGGTTCGTCTCCAAACCGATGAAGCAGTACACCCACGCCGAACTGGCGGACATCGCCGAGAAGCTGGGCAGCTGGAAAGTCGTCCCGGCCGGCACCGAAGGCTACCGCACCGCCGAAGTGACGCTGGGCGGCGTCGACACCCGAGAAGTCTCCTCCAAGACCATGGAATCACTGAAAAGCCCGGGCCTCTACTTCGTTGGTGAAGTGCTGGATGTCACCGGGCATCTGGGCGGATTCAACTTCCAGTGGGCGTGGGCCTCTGGATACGCTGCCGCGCAGTACGTCTGATCCAAAGCCATATACAAAACCCTGTGGGAGCGAGCTTGCTCGCGAATGCAATCTGTCAGTCGACACATATGTTGAATGGCATACCGCATTCGTCGGATCGCCGCCCGGAGCAAGCTCGCTCCCACAGTGGTATGCGGTGCATGAAAGGAACACTTTTTGCTGTCAGATGTGATCGGCGCCATTGCGTCGGCGTCATTACTGGCTCAATTTAGCGGCATCGCCTCGGAAGGCCTTCGCACTTCATGTCCTCGACCTCGTTTCGTCAGTCTTTGCGGCGCCTGTGGGCGCTGGATAAATTCAGCTACAGCGTGCGGGTGTTCATCGCCCTGACCGGCAGCATGGCGCTGTGCTGGTATCAGGATGAAATGGGGCTGCTGATCCCGTTGTTCCTCGGGATCATCGCCAGCGCCCTGGCCGAGACCGACGACAGCTGGCAGGGCCGCCTCAATGCACTGGCGGTGACGCTGGTGTGTTTCAGCGTTGCGGCGCTGTCCGTGGAATTGCTCTTCCCCTACCCCATCGTTTTCGTCATCGCTTTGGCACTGGCCAGTTTCGGCCTGACCATGCTCGGCGCGCTCGGCGAACGTTATGGCGCGATTGCTTCGGCGACGCTGATTCTTTCCGTCTACACCATGATCGGTGTGGATCAGCGCGGTGGCGCGGTCACGGACTTCTGGCATGAGCCGATGCTGCTGGTGGCCGGCGCTGCGTGGTACGGCCTGCTGTCGGTGCTGTGGCAGGCGATGTTTTCCAATCAGCCGGTGCAGCAGAGTCTGGCGCGGCTGTTTCGCGAACTCGGCTATTACCTGAAGCTGAAATCCTCGCTGTTCGAGCCGATCCGTCAGATGGACGTCGAAGCGCGGCGACTGGAACTGGCCCAGCAAAACGGCCGGGTCGTCGCAGCCCTGAACAGCGCCAAAGAAATCATCCTGCACCGGGTCGGCAACGGTCGGCCCGGCTCGAAAGTCAGCCGTTACCTGAAGCTGTACTTCCTGGCGCAAGACATTCACGAACGCGCCAGCTCTTCGCACTACCCCTACAACGCCTTGGCCGATGCGTTTTTCCACAGCGATGTCTTGTTCCGCTGCCAACGCCTGCTGCGCCAGCAAGGCAAGGCCTGTCGGGCGCTGGCCGAATCGATCCAGATGCGCCAGCCGTTCATCTACGACGCGAGTTTCGCCGAAGCCCTGAGCGACCTGCACGCTTCCCTCGAACACCTGCGCATCCAGAGCAACCCGGCCTGGCGCGGACTGCTCCGTTCGTTGCGCGCACTGGCGGCCAACCTCGGCACCCTCGACCGTTTGCTCAGCGACGCCAGCAACCCCGACGCCCTGGCCGATGCAACCGACAGCAGCCTGCTCGACCGCTCGCCGCGCAATTTCAAAGACGTGTGGATTCGTCTGCGCACGCAGCTGACGCCGACCTCGCTGCTGTTCCGCCACGCCCTGCGTTTGCCGCTGGCGTTGAGCATCGGCTACGGAATGGTGCACCTGATTCACCCGTCGCAAGGCTACTGGATCATTCTCACCACGCTGTTCGTCTGCCAGCCGAACTACGGCGCCACCCGGCGCAAACTCGGTCAGCGGATTTTCGGCACCGCGATCGGCCTGACGATTGCCTGGGCGCTGTTCGATCTGTTCCCGAATCCGCTGGTGCAGTCGTGCTTCGCTATCGCCGCCGGCGTGGTGTTCTTTACCAACCGCACCACCCGCTACACCGTTGCCACCGCCGCGATCACGATCATGGTGCTGTTCTGCTTCAACCAGGTCGGTGATGGTTATGGTCTGTTTGTGCCGAGGTTGTTCGATACCTTGCTCGGCAGCCTGATTGCGGGGCTTGCGGTGTTCCTGTTCCTGCCGGACTGGCAGGGTCGGCGCCTGAACAAAGTGCTGGCCAACACCCTCACCTGCAACAGCATTTACTTGCGTCAGATCATGCAGCAATACGCCGCCGGCAAGAGCGACGACCTCGCCTATCGCCTGGCCCGGCGCAACGCGCACAACGCCGACGCAGCGCTATCCACGACGCTGGCGAACATGCTGATGGAGCCGGGGCATTTCCGGAAGGAAGCCGACGTGGGCTTCCGCTTCCTGGTGCTGTCGCACACCTTGCTCAGCTATCTGTCAGGGCTAGGCGCACACCGGGAAACCCAGCTGCCGGCCGAGGTACGCGAACACCTGATCGACGGCGCCGGGGTGAGTCTGGCGGCGAGCATTGATGAAATCGCCCAAGGTCTGGCGAGCAAACAGCCGATCGCCATTCAAAGCGATGAGGAAGAGGCGCTGGCCAATGAGCTTGAGCAGATGCCGGACGAAATCGACGAAGGCCAGCGGCTGGTGCAGACGCAACTGGCTTTGATCTGCCGTCAGCTCGGCCCGTTGCGCACGCTGGCGGCGCACCTGATCAAAGACACATCCGAAGATTGAGCCGCCTCACATCCCGTGCTGCCTGAGCAACTTGTCATAGCTGCCATCGGCCTTCATCGACGCAATCGCCTTGTCGAACCCGGCCACGATCTGTTCGTGCTGCGGGTTCTTCAGGCTGACCAGAATATGCAGGCTGTTCTCGCTCAGCGGCTTGGGCAGAAACTCCACCGCGTTGCGCACTTTCGGTGATTCCCGGGCCAGGTAATAGCGGGCGACGTATTCGTCTTCCAGGGTCAGCTTGACCCGGTCCGCCGCCAGCATGCGCACGGCCATGGCGAAGTTATGCACAGGGACTTTCTGCAACGCGGTGTCGGCATCGAACGGCGCCGAATAGGCATAGCCGCGCACTACCGCAATCGGATAGGTGTGCAGTTCCTGCAGGTTGTTGTATTCGATGGGCGCGTCTTTGCGCTTGAGAAAACGCACGCGATTGAGCAGGTACTCGGCAGAAAACTGCCCCAGCTTCGTGCGCTCGTCGTTGTACCAGGCGTTGACCAGCACGTCGTAACGTCCTTCGCCAACCCCCATCAACGCCCGCGCCCACGGCACTTGCTCGTAACCGCTGGCATAACCGGCACGGGCCAGGGCCGTGCTGACGATATCAGTCGCCAGCCCACCGTTGACCAGCGTGTCATCGGTAAAGGGCGGCCAGACGTCGAACACCAGACGCAATTTCTCCGCTGCAGCGCTTTGACCCAGCAACAGCAATCCGATCAAAGCAAAGGCTCGATGCAATCGCGGCATGCTTGAAAATCCTTAGCGGGCGGGCCGCCCGGCGTGTTTTCAGTCAAAACCCCAAGGCCCCTTACCGGCGAATCCCAGGCCCTAACATTAGCTCATTGAAGCCATTGCACAGCGCTTCCCAGCAGATTACACAAAGTACGGCGGGCCGCGATATTGGAATGATGGCATTTTGGCCTTTGTCACAGATTTCTCAGCCATACAGACATATTTCGGCGCTGCGCTTAGTATCGGGCGACGTAGTTCAAGGAATCGGAAGATGACAATCGAGTGGGTCTGCAAACATCACAGCGATCTGGGACTGGAGCAGCTGTACGCCATTTTGAAATTGCGCTCGGAAGTGTTCGTGGTCGAACAGCGCTGCGCGTACCTGGATCCGGACGGTCAGGATCTGGACGGTGACACCTGCCATTTGATGGGCTGGGACGGTGATCAGCTGGTGGCGTACCTGCGCCTGCTGGATCCGGAATCCCAGGGTGGCGACGTGGTGATCGGCCGCGTGCTGACCGCGCCGGCCGGGCGTGGCAAAGGGTTGGGGCATGAAATGATGAAGCAGGCGCTGAAACAGGCCGAGAGGCGTTGGCCTGAAGTGCCGATCTACCTGTCGGCCCAGGCGCATTTGCAGGGGTATTACGGGCGGTATGGGTTTGTGGTGGCGGGTGAGGAATATCTCGAGGATGACATTCCGCATATTGGTATGCGGCGGTCTTGAGCTGTCGCTTGGCTGATGATCGCGGCCCTCACCCTAACCCTCTCCCGGAGGGAGAGGGGACTGACCGAGTTGTTGTTTCGAATTACATCGACCTGAACTACCGGGCCGAACTCAGGCCTTGAAAAGCATGGAGATCGGCTCCCTTTCCCCCTCGCCCCGTGGGGAGAGGGCTGGGGTGGGTAAAGACCGGGTACATCCTTTACGTTTGAGACCGGGGACATGGTTTACAGGTATCAA
>NZ_JBXAIV010000012.1:0-182999 GCF_058796615.1 Pseudomonas sp. GW823-FHT04A03 | reverse complement strand
GAACTCAGAAGTGAAACGATGCATCGCCGATGGTAGTGTGGGGTTTCCCCATGTGAGAGTAGGTCATCGTCAAGATTGAATTCCGAAACCCCTGTCTGCAAATGCAGACAGGGGTTTTGTCGTTTCAGTGCCCACAAAAGTCTGATCCTCAAAAAGCTCTACGTGCCTTGCTGCTCCGACGAGCCTGCCATTTGCGCCACCAGATGTAGACGCCAGTCCCTGACAATCCCGCAATCAGAACACCCAATACCGCGATCATCACTTGTCCGGTGAAGCCTATGATCCGTCCCCCATGTATCGGCAACTGCAACCGATAAAACCGCTCTCCCAACGTCCCTTCTCCCGCGATCTCCTGCCCCAGTAATCGTCCGTCAGTACCGTGGAAGAACAACCAGGATTTACCGTGGGCCTCGGTGTCATGCTGTCCAAACCCCGCACCGTAGAAGTTGTACTCAAAGCTGTAATACAACTCGCCGATCGCCGCTGTCAGCCCCAACCGTTTCCCCTCCTGCTGTGCCCTTTCGTATGCCTGTTGATAACTCAATCGGGTGATCCCCAGCTCTTCGGCAGGCATTCGCCCTCGGGCTTCATACACGCTCGGTTCAATCGGAGAAAACCACGACACCGCAGGTTTAAAGACCTGACTCGGCAGGTTCATCGCCACGCTGCTGACGGCTATCGGCAGCAACAACAGCCACAGCCACAAGCCCCCTGCCCTATGCAGATCGAAGTTGAGCCGATAGGCATGACCGCCCTTGATCTTCCAGGCGTTCGACCACTTCTTCCAGAACGGTTTACCCCGCGGCAACGTCAGCCAGAGGGCGATGAAGCAATCGATTACCCAGGCGATGGCCACCAACCCCATCAACAGCAAACCCCAGTTACCGGGCAGTGTCAGGTTGTAGTGAAACTCGAGAATGAACGGCACAAAGTTCTCACGCTGGAAGCAGCATTCGCCCCAATAACGCTGACCTTTCTGCTCACCATTGACCGGGTCGAGGTAGAACACTTCATTGCGTTCTTTAAACGGTTCGCCCGTCGCCGGATCATTTCGCGGAACCGCCGCCAGCAATGCCGTGTGACCGGCCTCATTCGGGTACTCCATGTACCAGACCTGCAACTTCGGATGGGCGGATTGCACCGCATCAACCAGCTCACCTGGCGGCAGACGCTCCCCCTCGGCCGAGGCCGCGTAAAACTCCGGATTCAACCACTCATCCAGCTCATGGTTGAACGCCAGAATGCTTCCGGTGATCCCGGCCAGCAGCAGAAAAACCGCCGTGGCCAACCCGATATACCGGTGCAATAAAACCAGAAACGAACGCATGAAAATTCCCCCACAGATACGACAAAGCCAGCCCCTGAAATCAGGGGCTGGCTTTTTTATGCACAAGACAAAGGCTTAGAACTGGTAACTGACCGTCGCGGCGACGTTGCGCTCTTCGCCCATGTAGCAGAAGTCCAGACTGGCGCAGGAGGCTACGTAGGATTCGTTGGTCAGATTGTTCGCATTCAGGCGTACGTCGACACCCTTCAGACCGACCTTGCCGAGGTCATAGCCAATCGATGCGTCGAACAATGTGTAGGACGGCACCTTCATGGTGTTCTCTGCATCCGCCCAGCTATAGCCGACATAACGCACACCACCGCCCAGTCGCAGCCCGTCGAGTGCCGCGCTGTCGAACTTGTAGTCCGCCCACAGCGATGCCATGTGTCGCGGCGCCTGGGTTGGCGAGTTGCCTTTGTTCTCGATCACATTGGTAGGTGTGCTCAAGGTGCTGGTCATCGACTTCGAGTATTCAATGTCGGTGAAGGTGTAGCTGCCGAGCACTTTCAGGTTGTCAGTCAACTGCATGTGCGCTTCCAGTTCCAGACCCTGAGAGCGGACAGCACCTACAGCGCGATAGAAGTTTTCCTGCGGCAGTTTGGTCGCCAGGTTCTCCTGATCGATGCGGAACAACGAGGCGGTGAACAGGTTGTCAGTACCCGGCGGCTGATACTTCAGGCCCACTTCCCACTGCGTTCCATCGGTCGGAGCGAGAGGATTGCCGGCGCTGTCCGCGTAGGAATTCGGGTTGAACGACTCTGAATAGCTGACGTACGGCGCGAGGCCGTTATCGAACAGATACAGCGCGCCGGCACGACCAGTGAGCTTGGTGCGTCGATCGTTGATCTCGGTGCCGACCGGACGGCCCGCTTCGGCGATGCGGTTTTCGTCGGAGGTTTCCACCCAGTCCTGGCGCAGTCCCAGCGAGAAGCGCCACTTGTCCATCTCGATCAGGTCTTGCAGGTAAACGCCGGTCTGCTCCAGGCGCCGCAGATAGCTGGTCTCGCCGTACGGCGTAATAGCCGAATTGCCATACACCGGGTTGAACGCATTGATCGGCGCCAGGCCGCCACTGGTCCAGTCGACCACGGTTTTGCGCCGCTGGTAATCCGCTCCCATCAGCACTGTATGCTTGGTCGCCCCGGTGAAAAATTCGGCCTGGAGCATGTTGTCGACGATGAACGCGTGCAGACGCTCGTCACCGCCGGTGTAGTAGCGATTCAGTTCGTTGCTGGTCGGCGACGTCCAGCCATAGGCGTACACCTGATCCATGTTCACTTTGGAGTCGAGGTAGCGGAAATTCTGCCGCGCGGTGAAGACGTCATTGAAGCGGTGTTCGAACTGGTAACCGAACGACTGCTGATCACGGGAGTAACCATCAATGCCCGGCTCGCCTTCGAAGAAATGCGGCGAAATGCGATTGCCGTTGCGCTGACGAATCGTGCCGTCAGCCGGCACGCCGCCGTGGTAACCGCCATCCGGGTCATGTTGTAGATACGCTTGTAACGTAAGCGACGTGTCCTCGCTGAAATCGATGCTGACCGTCGGTGCGAGGGCGAAGCGCTTTTCCTTGTTGTGGTCGAATTGCGTGTCGGACTGATCCGTCAAACCGATCAGACGATAGGCGATACGCTTGTCGTCATCGACCGGTCCGCTGAAGTCGAAACCGACACCGCGCTGGCCCTGAGTGCCGACGGTGGCTTGAACCTGATGATAGGCCTCGTACAGCGGCTTCTTGCTGGTCAGCGCCACCAGACCGCCCGGTGAGCTACGGCCGTAGAGCACCGACGAAGGTCCTTTCAGAATATCGACGCGCTCGAGGAAATACGGATCGACCTGCATGGTGCTGTAGGTGCCGCTGTCGCCCATCGACTTGAGGCCGTCGAGGTAGATGTTATCCACCGAACCGTCGTTGAAGCCGCGCATCGCCACATAGTCGTAACGGTGCGTGGCGCCATAAGGGTTGGTCAGCACGCCGGGGGTGTAACGCATGGCCTGGGACACGGTTTGCGATCCCTGGTCATCCATTTGCTCACGGGTCACCACGGACACGCTTTGCGAAGTTTCCAGCAATGCGGTACTGGTTTTGGTGGCGATCTGACTGTGCGTTGCGTTGTAGCCGTCCATGCTGCCCAGCGCGTTGCCGAGGGCGAAGCCTTTGATGTCGGTGGTTGGCAGAGACAGCGCTTCGGTTTCCGCGACCGAGCGCAACACATAACTGCTGCCGTCCTGGCTGATCGCCTCCAGGCCCGATCCGCCGAGCAAGTGGCTCAGCGCCTGATCGGTCAAATACTCGCCCTGCACACCCGGTGACTGACGGCCCTGGGTCTGCTGTGGCGTCATCGACAACGTGATGCCCGCCTGACGCGCGAACTGGTTGAGCGCATCGCCCAGCGGTCCGGCGGCGATGTTGTAGCGGTGGCTGCTGACCTCGCTGGCATTGGCCGCGATGCTCAGGCTCGGCAACACGCCAACGCCCAGGGCGGTAGAAAACAGCGCCGCCCGAACGGCGTGGCGCAACAGGCCCGATTCGGCAGAGAAATTCAGAGGGTTCTTACAGGTAACGCGCGCAGTCATTGTAGGTTTCCGTAGGCAGTCGCGAAGGCTGAGCTGAAGTGCTTACTGACTAAGCCGGACTTGCCGCGAAAACCCGCCAAAATAATTTCAGGCCACAGACTCCAGCGTCACCCACCAACGGGTGCGGTAGCGCAATTGCACCGGCAGGGTCTGCGGCAGGATCGCCAGCAGCTTGTCGGTGTCCTCAAGACGGAACACGCCGGACAGGCGCAAATCCGCGATGCCCGACGCACAGCTCAGAAACCCCTGACGATACCGGCCGACTTCGCTGAGGAAGTCGCCCAGCCGCATGTTGCGGGTCACGATCAGCCCGTCGACCCAGGCGCCGGCGTCCATGTCCAGCGGCGGCGCCGGGCGAACTTGATGGTGATCGATCAGATAGCTCTGACCGGCGATGGCCTCCGTCGAGTTGCCAGCGGTGTGAATCGCGACCCGGCCAGTGGTTACGCTCAGACGCGTGCATCCATCTTCCTGGCGCAGAATGAATCGCGCATTGAACGGCTCGTAACTACCATGACGGCTCTGCACCCGCAGCGGTCGGTCAAACGGCGCACCTTGATCGGCACCGCCGCAGGTGACAATGATTTCGCCACGGGTCAGTTTGATCAGCCGTTGTTGCGCGGTGTAATCGAGATCCACGCTGCTGGCAGTGTTGAGTTCGATGCGCGTGCCGTCCGGCAACTGGAAGCCTCGGCGCTCGCCGGTGGCGGTGGCATAGTCGGCGCTCCACTGTTGCCAGGCGGAAGTGTCGCTGGCCAGCCATCCCGCCGAACCCATCAGCAGCGCGCCGGACAACAGCTTCAACGCCTGACGTCGACCCAGACCCTGCGCACTGTTTTCCAGCGTGTTGAACGCCACCTGCGCGCCGGGCACGGCGCGCAGATTGTGGGTCAGTTCGGCTTGCAGAGACTGCACCCGTTGCCAGGCCAGTTCGTGATCATGGTGTTCCGCGCGCCATTGTTCGCACTGGCGATTCAGGCGCGGGTTGCCATGGTTGTTGCGCAGGCGCAGGAGCCAGTGAATGGCCTGTCGGACCACCTGTTGCGGTGGCTCGGCGCGTCGGCCAAGCGAGAGGTTATCCACCGGCATCAGTTTTCGTACCGCAGCACGTAGCAGTGATACAGCGCATCGGAGACGTAGCGTTCCACCGAGCGCAAGGACAGGCCCATTTGCTCGGCGATCTGCTTGTGGGTCAAACCTTCGCACTGCGCCAGCAGAAACGCCTGACGCACTTTCGGCTTCAAGCCTTCAAGCATGCGGGCAATGCCTTCGAGCAGTTCGATCACCAAGGCGCGGGATTCGGTACTCGGGGTTTCGGCTTCAGGCAAATGGGCGATGGTTTCCAGATAGGCGCGTTCAATTTCTTCACGGCGCCAATGATCGATCACCAGCCCTCGGGCAACTGTGCGCAAGAATGCGCGAGGTGCCTTGAGTTCCAGACGCTCGGTGCGTTGCAGCAGGCGAACGAAAGTGTCCTGGGCCAGGTCCGCCGCATCGGCGGCATTGAGCCGCGCGCGCAACCAGCCGTTGAGCCAGCCGTGATGACTACTGTAAAGCGCCTGTACTGCAAACTCAGGTGAGGACATGAAAGCGACAGCCCGAACGTCACAAATGATAATTAGTCGCATTGTCATCAAGGGTTACAGAATTTGCAACCGGCGCTGCAAAACAGTCATCAAAAAATGACAGGCGAACGCTCTGGCACGCCGTTCGGCGGGAATCTGGCAGAAATGCCGTCCATTTCCTGCAAAGCCCTAAGTTTTCTCCGAAGCGTGCCGACAGACTGGTGAGACATGCGTGCACCAAAGTAGAGCAGCCATCAGAACGCTGCCTGCGCTGTAAATGGAATGTTGCATCCGGAACGCATCCCCACTTTTGGCATAAGAAGTCCCATGAAATGAATCTCAAGTTCAGCCATAAAATCCTGTTGGCCGCCTCGGGCGTCGTGGTCCTGGCGTTCGCGCTGTTCACTTTGTACAACGACTATCTGCAGCGAAACACCATTCGCCAGAACCTTCAGTCCTCCGTCCAGCAGGCCGGCGACCTGACCGCCAGCAGTGTGCAGAACTGGATGAGCGGGCGGATTCTGGTACTGGAAAATCTCGCACAGAACGTCGCCCATCAAGGCAAGAACGCCGACTTCCCGGGCCTGGTCGATCAACCGGCCTTCACCTCGAACTTCCAGTTCACCTACGTCGGTCAGGCCAACGGTGTGTTCACCCAGCGCCCGGACGCGAAGATGCCGGACGGCTACGATCCGCGTCAGCGTCCTTGGTACAAGCAGGCCGTGGCCGCTGACCAGACCATGCTGACCCCGCCATACATGGCCGCCGTTGGCGGTCTGGTGGTGACCATCGCCATGCCGGTGAAAAAGAACGGCGAGCTGCTCGGTGTGGTGGGCGGTGACCTGAGCCTGGAAACCCTGGTGAAGATCATCAACTCGGTGGACTTCGGTGGCCTGGGCCACGCGTTCCTGGTCAGCGGGGACGGTCAGGTGATCGTCAGCCCGGACAAAGACCAGGTGATGAAGAACCTCAAGGACATCTACCCGAACGCCGATGTGCGCATCCAGAAGGGCAACCAGAACGTGGTGCTCAATGGCCAGGAACGCATCCTCTCGTTCACCCCGGTCGCGGGTCTGCCGAATGCCGAGTGGTATATCGGTCTGTCGATCGATCGCGACAAGGCCTACGCCGCACTCAGCCAGTTCCGTACCTCGGCACTGATCGCAATGTTCGTCGCCGTCGGCGCGATTGCGGTGTTCCTGAGCCTGTTGATCACCGTGCTGATGCGTCCTCTGATCACCATGGGCCGTGCGATGCAGGACATCGCTCAGGGTGAAGGTGACCTGACCCGTCGTCTGGTAGTGGAAAGCAAAGACGAGTTCGGCGAGCTGGGCAGTTCGTTCAACCAGTTCGTGGAGCGGATTCACGCGTCCATTTCCGAAGTGTCTTCCGCGACTCGCCACGTACACGACCTGTCGCAACGGGTGATGGCATCGTCCAACGCCTCGATCATCGGCTCCGACGAGCAAAGCGCACGCACCAACAGCGTCGCTGCCGCGATCAATCAACTGGGTGCCGCCACCCAGGAAATCGCCCGCAACGCGGCCGATGCTTCGCAACACGCCAGCGGCGCGAGCGAGCAGGCCGATGACGGTCGTCAGGTGGTCGAGCAGACGATTCAGGCCATGACCGAGCTGTCGCAGAAAATCAGCCTGTCGTGCACCCAGATCGAAACCCTGAATGCGAGCACCGACAACATCGGCCACATTCTTGACGTGATCAAAGGCATCTCCCAGCAGACCAACCTGCTGGCGCTCAACGCGGCCATCGAAGCGGCCCGTGCCGGTGAAGCCGGACGCGGTTTTGCGGTGGTGGCGGACGAGGTGCGTAACCTTGCTCACCGTACCCAGGAATCGGCGGAAGAAATCCACAAGATGATCACCTCGCTGCAGGTCGGTTCCCGTGAAGCGGTGACCACCATGAACGCCAGTCAGGCGTCCAGCGAAGAGAGCGTTGAAGTGGCGAACCAGGCCGGTCTGCGTCTGGTCAGCGTGACCCAGCGCATCGGTGAAATCGACGGCATGAACCAGTCGGTGGCAGCCGCTACTGAAGAGCAGACCGCCGTGGTGGAAACCCTCAACGTCGACGTCAACCAGATCAACCTGCTGAACCAGCAGAGCGTGGCCAACCTCAATGAAACGTTGAAGGATTGCGATGCGTTGTCGCAGCAGGCCAACCGTTTGAAACAACTGGTCGACAGCTTCAAGATCTGATCGCTTGCGGTCAAAAAACAGCCCGCTGCGGAGTGATCCGCAGCGGGCTTTTTCATGCCTTACACAAACAGCTTCTGCACATTGCCCATCGCATCATCGGCAAACCCCTGGACGAAATCCTTGAAACCCGGCAGTGCCTCGGGGCCGCCTGAGGCGGGTTCGGCAATGATCGTCCAGGTCGCCCGCGATTTGCCCGCGCCCAGCGATTCCACATTCATCGCCGCCCACAGATTGGCCACGCCCAGGGTGTTGTAGATCGTGGTCCAGGTCATGCTCAGCGCCTGGTCGTCCCGGGAGTTGAGTTGCTCGACCACCAGGTTGCCATCCTTGAAGAACTTCTTGCGCAGCGACGACACGCCTTCGCCGGTCATTTCGATGTGCGACAGGGCCGGAATGAAACGGTCGAAACCGTCGAACTTGCCGACCACTGCCCACACCTGTTTGGCGTCCACCGGCACTTCCACCGAAGACACGACGTGGCAGCCGTGAGGGTTTTTGATCAGGGTGTCGGGTTGAAGGTTGCTCATGGTATTGCTCCTTGGTTGATGAGTCAGATGAAGTTGATTTCTTTCAGGTAGTCGCAGCCGCGACGCAGCAGCGCCGGGGATTTTTCCGGGTAGTGCGCGCCCATCTGCTGCACGCCGGCCTGGGCGTTGGCGTGGCCGATCAGGGAGATGTCGCCGATGTCTTCCTCGAAGCCGTTGAGGTAGAAACCGAGTACGCCGAACAGCGCGTTGTCGGCATCGACCCGGCCCAGTTGCTGTTGCCAGTCGGCGACGCTGACCAGCGAAAACTCGCTGCCGGTTTCGCGGAACGACGCGACGTAGGCATCCCAGCTCAGGGGCTCCGGGTTGTGCAGGTTGAACACCGCCCGTTCGGCCGAATAACGGCTGGCGTGGAAGGCGATGAAACGGGCGAGGAAATCCACCGGCATCAGGTCGAAATTCAGCGCGAAGGCCGGCACCTGACCGAGCTGGATCGAGCCCTTGAGCATCAGCATCAAACGGTTCTTGTGCGGCTGGCAGACACCGCTGAGGCTGTTGAAGCTGATGTTGCCGGGCCGATAAAGATTGACCCGCACCCCACGCTCCCGGGCCCGTTCGAGGATGCGTTCGCCGACCCATTTCGACAGGTTGTAGCCATTGCGGATGTAGATCGGCGGCGTCGGTGCGGCGGGCAGTTCCAGCACCCGGCCTGCGTCGTCGACGGTGCTGGAGGCCGACAGCGTCGATACGAAATTGAACACCTTCTTGCTGCGCCCTTCGCACAGCCGCAGCAGTTCGAAAATCGGCTCGACGTTGTCCGCCGCCAACGACTCGTAATCGAGCACGTGATTGACGTTGGCGGCGTTGTGCACCAGCGCACCGAACTCGCGATCCAGTCGCTCGAAATCTTCGTCAGCCAGACCCAGTTGGGGCCGGGTGATGTCCGCCGAATAGACCCGCACCCGACTCAGGTCCAGATGCTCCAGCCGGTTCTCTCGCAACGACTGGGCAAATCGCTGCGCCGCCGTTTGCCCGCCGCCGTCGCGCACCAGACATGCCACCTCGCTGGCACCCCACCCCAGCAGCGCCTCGACGATGTGCACGCCGACAAAACTGTTGGCGCCGGTGACGATCACCTTGTGCACATCGCCCATGCGGCTGATTGGCAACGGTTCGATTGCCAGCGTTCGCTCGGCGTCGGCCATCGCCTGGGCGCTGAGCACCGCGCTGTCATCGGTGCCGCGCACCAGGGTGGCGAGCTTGGTGATGGTCGGCAGTTCAATGAAGCGGTTGATCGAAATACTGCGACCGAACTCCTCCCGCAGACGCAGGAGCATGCGTGACAGCAGAATCGAATGACCGCCGAGATTGAAGAAGCTTTCGTCGGTGGAAATATCGCTGGTTGGCAGCTCCAGCAACTCGCCCCAGATTTCCAGTAGCAGCGCTTCGTCGGCGTTGGCTGGCAGGCATTTCGGGCCGCTGTCCTGCACGCTGACTGGCAGTTCCAGCAAGGCTTTTCGATCGACTTTGCCATTGGCGGCGAACGGCATGTTCGGCAATTCCGTCCACGCCACCGGTTGCATGTAGTCGGGTAAAAACTGCTGCGCGTGAGCTTTCAACGACTCGCGCGCGGCATCCGATTGCGGCTGGGCAAGAAACGCCAGAATCCGTCGCTGACTGTCGATCACCACCGCGATCTGCCGATACAGCTGACTCTCGCGCAGGCAGCGCTCGATCTCTTCCGGCTCGACCCGGAAGCCGCGGATCTTCACCTGATTGTCGCGGCGTCCGCACAGTTCGATACCGTCCTCGCCCCACTTGGCCATGTCGCCGCTACGGTAGGCGCGCAGACGCTGGCCGTCCGGCAACTCCAGATCCAGATAGCGCTCGGCCGTCTGCTGTGGATTGTTCAGGTAACCCAGGCATACGCCGGGACCGACGATGAATAGCTCGCCCACGGTTTGCTCCGGCACCGGTTGCAGGTCGTCATCGAGGATCAGCACCTGACTGTTGGCAATCGGCCCGCCGAGGGTGCGATTGCTGTCGCCCGGTTGCAGTTGTCGAGCGGTGATCAGCACCGTGGCTTCGGTGGGGCCGTAGAGGTTGTGCAGCTTGCCCTGGCGGGTCAGTTGCTCGATCACGAACGGCTCGCAGACGTCGCCGCCGGTCATGATCTGCCCGACGCTTTGCAATTGCTCCAGCGGCAGGATGCTCAACAGCGCCGGCGGCAGGAACGCGTGGGTCAGTTGCCGACGGCGAATCAGCGCCACCAGTTGCAGCGGATCACGGCGCTGGTTGTCGTCGGGCACCACCAGTTCTGCGCCTTCGAGCAAGGTCGGAAAGATGTCGATCAGCGACGAGTCGAAACTCAGCGACGAGAACTGCAACACCCGGCTCTCTGCGCGCAACTGCACATAGTCGGCGTACCACGCGGTGAAGTGCGCGAGGTTCGCCTGACTCAGCAGCACACCCTTCGGATGCCCGGTAGTGCCCGAGGTGTAGAGCGCCATGCACGGCGCATCGAGCTCAGGCCGACGACGCATCAACGGCAACGACAGATCGGCGTCATTGTTGTCGATGCGACAGACATCCAGCCCCGGCATCGAACCGCTCAGCGGATGTTCGCCGTCGTGCAGCAACAACACTGCTCCGGCGTTTTCCAGAATGTACTGCTGGCGCTGAAGCGGATGGCTCGGTTCCAGCGGCAGATACACCGCGCCGCTGCCGAGAATGGCCAAAATCGAAGCAAACAACGCATCGCATTTCGGCAGGCAAATCCCGACCACCCACGGTTGCGGTTGTGTCTCCAGCAGTGCCAGCAAGCGCTGCTGGATCGCCCGGCTGTGATCATGCAACTGACGATAGTTGATCGACCGCTCGGCAAGGTGCAGCGCCGGGCGCTCCGCGTGCTCGATCAGACTCTGTTGCAGCCGCTCGATCACCGGGATCTGCGCCTGTTGCAGCAACGCCGAATTGGCCGTGGCATTGAAGCGATGGACATAAGCCAGGCTGTCGAGAAACCGCAGGTTTTGCACCTGCTCGAAGTCCGGCGCACGGGCCGTCGTCGCATGCTGGAAATACTCGGCATCGCGGGAAAAACGGCTGACCAGCAGCGCCACTTCGTCCACCACCTGCGCCAGTGTTCGCTGGCGCAACGCCTGACCGTTGCCGGACGGTTCGTCGGCGATGGGCACGCGGCTCAGCAGCGTCGAGTTGCAGAGGCACAGCAGATCGAGCACGGGCAGACCGCCGTAGCCCGCTGCACCGATACCCAGACGTAAAGTCAGGTGCGGTGTCACGCCGTGATCCTGCCGCGCAAGGCTGCCGTCATCGATCACCAGATCCACCGACGGAGCCGTCCCTGTCAGCAATGAATGACCGTGTTGTTCGAGCTCCTGCGCCAGGTCGGTCAAGGCCTGGCTGCGGCCCCTCAGCAAAATGTCGAGACGTCTCATGTCAGCCTCCTTGTCAAACCAGATAGTCGCGCAGGGCGTGCTGCACGCACGGTGTGTCGAGCAGCGAGCTGTTGTGGAAAAACCGCACGATGTTGCCCACCAGCGGGTGGTGGCGATTGATCGGGAAGGCTAGCCCGGCCATCTCGTCTTTCAGGGCGCGGCGGGTAGCGTCGTTGACCGGCAGGGCGTCGATCAGGCGCAGGTCGAAGGACTTCTGGATGTCATTGGTCAGGTAATGGCCGATGAACACCGGCAGGATTTGCGCGATGCATTCGCGATCCGCGTCACTCGCGGTGTGCCAGTAGATGCGCACCATCCGCGCCCAGAAACTCGAGTGCCGGCCCTCGTCGAGCAAGTGGTCGGCCATCAGGCCCTTGATCGACGGCTTGACCGTGTCGTCCCGGGCGAACGCTGCGACATCGCCGGTCACGGTGTTCTCGGCGATGGCCACGCAGATCAGTTCCACGGCGCTGCGCAGGTGTTGCGGAGCCAGTTCGACGGCGGCCGGAATCGCCCGGCTCAGTTCGATTTCATTCGGCAGCTCGATCGGCTCGATACCGGTCATGGCCACGGTCTGCTGCATGAAATCCATCGCCACCAGCGCGTGGTAATCCTCGTCCACGACCACGGTCATGGCGTCGTAGCGACAGGCGAACGGGAAGGGCACGGCGAAGCGATTCTTGGCGATGCTGCGAGCGGTCTTGTCGACGATCTCGGTTTCGAAAATCACCACGTCATTGATGAATTTGTACAGCGTCTGCACCAGGGCGAAATCACGCTGTTCCGGGCATTCGCGCAGGAAGGTTTCGCTGAGCACCAACGGCTGGCGGCTGAGCGGATAGATCAGCCGCGTGTCGTCCTCCAGCACACGGCGCGGCCGGGTGCGAATGGTCGCGCGGCTTTCCCAGGCATCGGCGAAAGACTGGTAGTCGGCGGCGTTCATTGGGCCACCTCCGCCAGCGGTTCGCGCATGCTCAGGCGCAGGCCGTCCCACAGGGCGATGCGGCTTTCCACGGCGGCGATGGCGCTGGCGTAGACCTCGGCTTCGCGCTGCGGATCGCCGTCCACCAGTCGGTCCAGCAGTTGTTCTGCGGCGGGGCCGTGGTCTTCGGAGTCGACCTCGATGTGTCGCTCGAGGTAGTAACGGAAGGTCGGCGCCTGTTCGACGCCGATGTCCCAGGCATCGAGCATGCGCTGGAACATGGTCGGAATCACGCTCTCGCGACCGTGCAGGAATGCGGCGGCCACGCTGTGCCCCGGCGCATGCAGCGCAGTGTGCAAGGTGTCACGGACGAACCGCGCAGCGGCCGGATCGACCTCGACGCTTTGCAGGGCGACGTCGTAACTCACGCCCTCCTGCTGCAGCGTCACAAAGCGCTCCACCGCTGTCGTGTCCGCACCGACTTCGCGCATCGCATCGAGGTACAGTTCGAAGTGACTGTAATGCCCGTGTGACAACCGATCGTCAGATTCTTCCCCGAGCACGATTTCGTTGATCAGTCTGGCTGCGTGCGGATCCCGTGGCGGCAACCACGGCAGACGCGTGCAAGTCAGTTCCTGCTGCAGGCGCTTGGTCAGCGACATGAAGTCCCAGACAGCAAATACATGGGACTCCATGAACCGGCGCAATGTCGCCAAAGAATCGATTTCGGAGAATATCGGATGAACGCTGAGTTCGGCTTTCTTTAGTGTAAGTTGCTCTTTAGTTGGCATGGTTGCGAGACTCTGGCTAATAGGGAAGTAGGGATTGCTCAATCAATCGCTAATAACGTTGAACAAGTTTCTCCAAGCGAACGACAGCCTCATTCGGTTTCGATGAAAGCAGGCAATGTCTGAAGGCCCGAAACTACAGCGGACGGTCAAGCCGTCGCAATCGAGGCCGTACTGCAAGGTTGTGCCGGGTTTGTCATTTCGGATCCAAACTCGGCGAAGAAAAACTAATACATCGCAAAACAACTTAACAAGTTTATTTTTAATTATTTTTAGTTGGCTGTTTTTGAAGTATGAGTGGGTCTAATAAAACTTATAAGTTAAGTTTTATTTGGGCGTAGTTGCTCCTTTCGGCGTTTAATGGCCAAAATTGAACGACAAGAGTGAATGCCTCACTCGAAGCAACTTTCCAATTGAGTAATTGAATGAATATGAGGGGATGAAGTCGGGCTGTAACGGCGCCGTTTCTTCCTGTTCCCGTGACAAGGCTCCTTCCGTAGGTTCCTGGTGCGGGGACTGCTGCCGGGGCGGCGCGTCCCCGTTCTATATTGGGTTGGCGGTCCAAGGGTGCGCGTAAATCGGCGCCGCGGCTATCGTCGAAAATGACTTCCTTGCGGTGCAAATTCCGGGCTGTTCAAAGCAGGGGGAGGTTAGAGCGCAGGCGTCGATGTGCCACGGCAAATGACCGTGACCGGTGGGGGGATTTGTAAGCGGGTTATTCGCCGGGTGAGTGGAGGCTCACCCGGGAGGGAGGATTCAGCGCGCCGCTTTGCGGCTTTGGCCGGCGGAGCTGGCCAGGTAACGGGTGATCACCTCGACACCGCGATTGAGATGCTGCTCCAGCAGTGTCACCGCGTGCGGGGTGTCACGCTCTTTCACGGCCTGCAACAAGGCGCGGTGATCGTCCTGGGAGAGTTTGCCCAGGCCCATGGCCTCAAGGTTGAAGCGCAGGAAGCGTTCTTCTTCATTCAGTCCGTCTTCCACCAGTCGCAACAGCCGGCCATTGGGCGCCCTGCTGTAGAGCGCCATGTGAAACAGACGGTTGAGCCGGCCGATTTCGGTGTAGTCGTGTTCGTTTTCCAATTCTTCGATGTAGCTGGCTGCGCGTTCGTGATCGGCAGGGGTCAGCAACGGGATCGACTGACGCAGCGCTTCGGACTCCAGCAGGATGCGCAGCTCGTAGGTTTCCGTTGCATCGCCCTGGATCAGCGGCGCCACCACCGCGCCTTTGTGGGCAATCACGCTGAGCAGGCCCTGAGCCTCAAGCTGACGCAAGGCTTCGCGCACCGGCATGCGGCTGACACCGAACAGGTCGGCCAGATCCTGCTGGCGCACAGCGGTGCCGCAGGGCAGGCGCCCGTCGAGAATCGCGGCGCGCAGGGTTTCTTCGATGACCGAGCGCGCCAGATGCGCGGGAATCGGGCCTTCGACTTTGATGCTGTGGAGTGGCTTGGGCTTCTGGGTCACAACTGCACACCCTATGACTGCGGATTTGGATCCAAAGGACACTAGTGATTGCTCTACAGGTTGTCAAACCGTGTAGAAGAACCCTGTCACATCTGAAGTTTAGCGCGCCAGCGATGATCTCAGGGTGCCATTGTTTTTTGCTGGGCTAACCTTCACCATCAAGCGCTTTCCTCTCTGCCCTGGATGCCTTGCATTGGCGGTACGTTTCGCAATCCCACGGATTGCGCGCTGGCTTGCCTGCGCGCTGCTGCTGGCCGGCATCATGCTGGGCGGCCTGCATGCCGATTGGGATTTTTCCGCGATCAGCCGCAAGGCCACGGCACTGTACGGGCCGTTGGGCGCCGGGCAACAGCGGATAGATGCCTGGCAGAATCTGCTGGCCACGCAGAAGCAGGTCAGCGAGATGGAAAAGCTCAAAGTGGTGAACCTGTTTTTCAACAAACAGATGCGCTACGTCGAAGACATCGATCTGTGGCACGAGGTCGACTATTGGGAAACCCCCATCGAAGCCTTGTGGAAAGGCGCCGGCGACTGCGAAGACTATGCGATCGCCAAGTATTTCAGCCTGCGCCACCTCGGTGTGGCCAGTGACAAGTTGCGCATCACCTACGTAAAGGCCCTGCGCCAGAACCGCGCGCACATGGTCCTGACTTACTATTCCAGCCCTGACGCCATGCCGCTGGTGCTCGACAGCCTGATCGACCCGATCAAGCCGGCCGCCGAGCGAACCGATTTGCTGCCGGTCTACTCTTTCAATGCTGAAGGTTTGTACCTGCCGGGAGCGAAGGGCAACAAGAAGGTCGGTGACACCAAACGCCTGTCACGCTGGCAGGATGTGTTGAAGAAAATGCAGGCCGAAGGATTTCCGGTCGAGACGACTAACTAGGAGCACGCGCTCAGATGTCTTTGTTCAAACAGCTGTTGATCGCTATCTGTCTGTTCCTGGTGGTCGCCTTCACCGGCAGCTTCATGGTCAGTCTGGAGAGCTCGCGCACCCAGTACGTCAACCAGTTGCGCTCCCACGCCCAGGATGCGGCCACGGCGCTGGCGCTGTCGTTGACGCCGAACATCGATGACCCGGCGATGGTCGAACTGCTGGTCAGTTCGATTTTCGACAGCGGTTATTACTCGAGCATCCGCGTGGTCGACCTGAAGACCGACCAGACCATCGTCGAGCGCAACGGCATTCCGGCGGTCACCAACGTGCCGGATTGGTTCGTCAAACTGATCGGCCTGGAGCCGGCCGGTGGCGATGCGCTGGTCAGCCGTGGCTGGGAACAGGCAGCGCGGGTCGAGGTGGTCAGCCACCCGATGTTCGCCCTGGCCAAGCTCTGGCAGAGCGCTTTGGGAAGCCTTGGCTGGTTGCTGGTCTGCGGTGCGGTGAGTGCCGTGCTGGGCGCATTGTTGTTGCGTCGGCAATTGAAGCCGCTGGATTACATGGTCAAGCAATCCCACGCAATCGCCCGCCGCGAGTTCCTCAGCCTGCCGGACCTGCCGCGTACGCCTGAACTGCGACGCGTGGTGCTGGCGATGAACCAGATGGTCGAGAAGCTCAAGGCACTGTTCCAGGAGCAGGCCGAACGCAGTGAAAAACTGCGCACCGAGTCCTATCAGGACAACCTCACGGGGTTGGCCAACCGGCGTTATTTCGAGATGCAGCTGAATGCGCGGGTGAGCAACCCGGAGCAGGCCAGTTCCGGTTATCTGCTGCTGTTGCGGGTCAAGGATCTGGCCGGGCTGAACCAGCGTCTTGGCGGTCAGCGCACCGATGAATTGTTGAAAGCGGTTGGTGAGCAACTGTCCCGCGAGTGTGCCAAATACCCGGAAACCCAAAACCTCGTCACCCGTATTCGCGGCGGTGAATTCGCCGTGCTGGCGCCGGGGCTGACCCGCGAGGAGGCGCTGCAACTGGCGCAGAGTCTCGACAGTGCGCTGAGCAGCCTGCACGCGACAGGTGCCACCGACGTGGCCGCCGTGGCCTCCATCGGCCTGGCGCCGTTCGCTCACGGCGATTCGCCGCAAGCCGTCCTCAGCCTCGGCGATCAGGCGCTGGCCCAGGCCGAAGGGCAGGGCGAGCAGAACTGGGCATGTCTCGATCAGAGCCTGGTGGCGGACGTCGGTGACGATCACCACGCCTGGCATCGTTTGCTCGATCAGGCGCTGAACCAGCGACGCTTTGAGCTGTTCTTTCAGCCGGTAGTGGCGGCGCGGGACACGCAACTGGTGCTGCATTACAAAGTGCTGTCGCGCTTGCTCGACGAGCAGGGCCAGACCATTCCCGCCGGGCGCTTCCTGCCGTGGCTGGAGCGCTTCGGCTGGACCGCGCGACTGGACCGTTTGATGCTCGAGCGGGTGCTGGAGCAGATGGCCGGCCATGAAGAGTCCCTGGCGCTGAATCTGTCGTCGGCGACCCTGGCCGATCCGCAGGCGTTGAACAAAGTGTTCGAGATTCTGCGGACGCATTCCAACCTTGGTGCGCGCCTGACTCTGGAAATCGGCGAGGAACAATTGCCGGAGCAAGCGGTGCTGGAACAGTTGACCCGGCGCCTGCGCGAGCTCGGTTTCTCCCTGAGCCTGCAGCGTTTTGGCGGGCGCTTCAGCATGATCGGCAACCTGGCGCGATTGGGGCTGGCGTACCTGAAGATCGATGGCAGCTACATCCGGGCGATCGATCAGGAAAGCGACAAGCGCCTGTTCATCGAAGCGATCCAGCGCGCGGCACACAGCATCGATCTGCCGCTGATTGCCGAGCGGGTCGAGACGGAAGGGGAATTGTCGGTGATTCGCGAGATGGGGTTGTATGGGGTTCAGGGGCAGCTCTTCGGTGAGCCAAAACCCTGGGGCTGACTGATCGCTCCCACGCTCCGCGTGGGAGCGATCAAACGGATCAGATCAACCCACCCTCATCCTCATCAATCAACTGACTCAACCCGCCCAGCGCTTCCCGCGCCTGAGTCCGGTCCATCAATTTGGCCTGGGCCGCCGGCGGCAGGTCGGTGACGCGGATCACGCCTTTGCTGGTCAGTACCTGAATCAGGTCGTCGAGTACCCGAATCATTTCAAGGTCGCTCTGCTTGAGCTGTTTGAGGCTGTTCTCCACGGCTTCGTTGGCGTACCAGGCCTGGATTTCGTGGTGGTCGGCCGGCAGCGTTTCCGTGGCCTCGGCGTAGGCCGCAGCTTCCACGCGAATCAACTGACCCTGCGCATCGCGTTGCACGTAAAACATTGAGCATCCCTCGGAAATGGACCAGCGTCATGCTGTCAGCAGCATAGTCAACTGCGCGCGAGTATGCGGTGCGCCGACGAAATCGTCACCGGTTCAAGCGCCGCAAACGTGACGGCCGCCCCAAGTGGGGCGGCCGTTGTTCACGCATCAGCTGTTGTTGTGGTCGACCTTGATGGTCGGATCGCTGCCGGCAATCAGGTTGTGAATGTTGGCACTCGACCAGTTGTTGCCTTCGAGTTTGATCGTCACGTCCGGTGTGGCGGCTGCGGCATCGCCCGAGTTGAACTTGCCGCCCGAGCTGACTTGCAGCGACGACACGCCGTCGACCGTGGTGATCTTCAGGAAGTTGTCGATGGTGCTGCCGGTCTCGCCCTGCAACAGATCACGCAGGTCGATACGGTCGCCTTCGCTGGCCTTGAAGTCCTTGATCACGTCGTTGCCGGTATCGCCCGATTTCCAGACGAAGGTATCGCCACCGGAACCACCGATCAGGATGTCGTTGCCCGGGCCGCCGATCAGCGTGTCGTTGCCGGTGCCGCCGAGCAGGATGTCATTGCCCTTGCCGCCGTCGAGCAGGTCGTTGCCGCCCGAGCCGAACAGGATGTCATTGCCCGCGCCGCCCAGCAGTGTGTCGTTGCCGTCGTGGGCACCGGACACATCGAACGCCTGATAGTGCTCGGTGATGTACTGGTGCACGTTGCTGGTGGTGACTTTGCTGACGTCGACTCCGGTTTCCTTGGCCACGAACGCCTGCATCGCCTGATAACCCTCGCCGGCAATACCGTTGAAGCTCACCAGGTCGCCGAACAGGATGTCGTTGCCGTCGCCACCGCTGACGGTGTCGTTGCCCGGCATCGTCGCTTCGGTGTGGCCGATGATCGAGTTGGCCAGGTCCTTCGGATCGATGTTGGTCTGCGGCGTCTTGTCCGAATCGTACGGTTTCAGGTCGTTGAGACTGACGCCGTTGTTCAGGCCGATCGCTTCGACGTTCGACAGACCGCTCAGCAGCGCGAAGCCGGCGGCGGAGTTATCGGTGGTGCTCGACGAGGTGCTGCTGCCGCTGCCGGCCAGGCTCGAGATCTCGTAGGTGCCGTCGCCCTGGGCGTGGATGGTGCCCACGCTGTTCCAGCTCCAGCTACCGTTCTTCAGTGTCTGCAATACCACGGCGCCGGCAGTGTTGATGCTCAGGTAGTGGGTGCTGTCGATGTAGGTGCTGAAGCTGTCGCCCAGTTTGTAGTTGCTGGTCTTCACCACGTCATCGAGCTTCACGTTGCCGTACAGCGTCGGGTTGGTCTGCTCGCCGCTCTGGTAGTAGGTCGGCTGGCCGTCGGTGATGAAGTACGTAAGGTTCTTCGCCCCGGCGTTGGCCACCGCTTCAGCGCTCTGGAAGAAGTTCGCCGTAGCCTTGAACACGTCCTCGTAGTTGGTACCGCCGCCGGACGACATCGAGTCCAGCACGGCCTTGAGCAAGGTCAGCGCGTTCGGGTCGTTGAGGTTGACCGACACCGACTTGTTGACCTGGGTATCGAAGTCCACCAGGAAGATATTCACGGTGCCGGAGTTGCTGCCCAGGCTCTGTTTGAGGGTGTTGAACACCGACGTCAGCGAGTCCTTGGCGGCGCTGATCGACGAGGCGCTCATACTGCCCGAACTGTCGACCATGAACGCGATGTTGTAGTTGGTGCCCGGCACCACGGTCAGGCCGCCGATGTCGGCGACGATGATGTCGTTGCCGTCGGTGCCGGTGACGGTGTCATCGGCCGAGGTGGCGACAATCGAGTTGTAGACCGCCGGGACCACGGTGACCGGAATCGTCGCGGTGGTGCTGGCCGAGCCGCCCACGGCCTCGGTGGAGGTCGAGGTCACGGTCAGGTTGAACTGGCCGTTGTAGTAGGTCGGCGGGGTCACGGTCAGGGTGCCGAGGTTCCAGCCGGTGACGTTGGCGTCGCCGCTGGTGGCGGTCACGGTGAAGCTGTGGCCTGCGCCGTCGCTGAGTACCGAACCGACCGGTGCACCGCTGATCTTGATGCTCAGGGTTTCCGAGCCGTCGGTGTCGGTCAGCGCGGTGCTGATCGACGACAGTTTCACCGTGGTGCCTTCGGCGCCGGTGTTGAGCTTGTAGCCGTCGTAATAGCCTTCGCCGTTGCTGCCGTGCAGATCGGAGACGGTCACGCCGGCATTCACCAGATCCTGCACGCCGGTGTAGATCGGCACGCCGGCACTGCTCAGGTCGATCGCTGCGCCGCCGTTGACCGACAGGTTGACGTCATAGCTGCCCGGGCCGCTCTGGTTATGGTGGTAGATGTCCAGGGTGTAATAGCCGCTGGTGGTCGGGGTGAACGAACCGTTTAGGTTGCCGCCCGCGCCCCACGTCGTGGACGCCACGTTCTTGCCGCCGATGGTCACCAGCAGGCTGTCATCACCGGTACCGCTGAAGGTGTAGGTCTTGCCGGCTTCCAGATAGATCAGGCCCGAGGTTTTCGACGCGGTGCCGGCGGTCACGCTGCCGTCGGACTGCACGTTGTTCACGGTACCGCTGGTGTTCGGCTTGCCCGCACCGTCGATCACGTTTTTCAGGGTGTTCGGGTTCGCGCCGCTGCCGTCGGTGCCCAGGCCCGACAGACCGGTCCAGACTTCCTTGATCAGCCCGGTGGACTTCACGCTGTTGTCGGCGACCGACAGGGTCGGTGCATCCGCCACCGGCGTGATGTCGATCTTGATGGTGCCGGTGTTGCCCAGCAACTGGCCGTCGGTTGGCTGGAACTTGATCTGCGCGTAGTCAGCCTGGTTGTTGCCCAGGCCGGTGCCGCCGTAACCGTTCACGCCCGACTCGTTGGCATCCGGCAGGAAGCGCAGCTTGCCGGCGTCGATGTCAGCCTTGCTGAAGGTCTGGTTGTTGGCGACGTCTTTCCAGGTCGAACCGTCCAGGTACTGCAGTTTGCCTTCGCCCGGCAGCTGGGTGATTTTCACGCCCAGGCTGCTGGCCGGGCTGTCGACGTCGCTGACGCCGAAGGTCGACCAGCCGAGAACCAGCGGGGTGTCTTCGGTGCCGGTGACGTTGACCGGTGCAGCGACCGGCGCATCGTTGACCGCTACTACGTTGACCGTTGTGGTCGCGACGTTGGAGTAATTGCCACCATCGGTCACGGTCACGGTGATGATCCGTGGCACGGTGCTCGGGTCTTCACTGCTGTTGGTGAAGCTGATGTTCTTGATGGCCTGCATGTAGTCGGCGAGCGTCGCGTTGCCCGACAGGGTCAGCGTGATGGTGCCGTTGGTGCTGTTGGCATTGATGGTGATGCCGTTGACGCTGTTGCCCAGATTCAGCGCATCGCCGTCCTGACGGTTGGTCAGCACAACGGTGGCGCCGGTCAGCATGGTGCTGTCCGGGTCGGTGATCTTGATGTCGGTGTCGGCAATCGACACACCTGCGCCCGGGGTGTTCTCGGTGAAGGTCACCTTGTAGTCGGCCCCGGTGGCACCGCTGGAGTTGTTGGCGTCGAGGTCGATGACCGGCGGTGCATCGTTGTCGATGATCGAGGTGCTGACGCTGCCATTGGTGCTGCTGACCGCCAGGTTTTCGAAGTTGCCACCGGTGGCCGAGTCGATCTTGACCACGAAGTTCTCGGTGCCTTCGGTGATCTTGTCGTCGATGGTCGCAACGTTGAACTGCGCGCTGCTGGCACCGGCCGGGATCTTCACGGTGTACACACCGGTGAAGTCCGAACCGTCGGCGGCGGTGCCGCTGTAGACGATTTTCAGGGTCACTTCGGTTTGCGCCGGGTGGGTCAGGCTGACGGTGTAGCTGGCGGTCTGGCCTTCGGTCACCGAGGTGCTGCCGGTGATGCTGACGGTGGTGGTGTCGATGGTATCGGTGACGCTGGTCACCGCTGGTGTGTTGCTGGTCACCAGGTTTTCGAAGTTGCCGCCGGTGGCGTTGGTGATCGTGGCCTGCACGTTGCCGGCGTCTTTGTAGACGTCGTCGGCTGGCGCAGGAACGGTCACGGTGCCGGTGGTTTTACCGGCTTCGATGGTGATCACCGAACCGTTGCTCAAGGTCACGGTCACTGGCGAGCCAGCGGCGTTGGTCAGGGTCGCGGTGTAGGTGATCGAACCACCTTCGGCCACGGTGCCGGTCGCGCTGAGCGACAGGTTGGTGGTGTCGATGGTGTCGGTGACGGTGGTCGAGACCGGCGTCTTGTCGGCTACGAGGTTTTCGTAGTTGCCGCCAGAAACGTTGGTGATCGAGTTGGTCAGCGGTGTGTGGCCGGTCAACGCGTCGTTCGGCGCGGTGGTGGTCACGGTGCCGGTGGTCTTGCCCACTTCGATGGTGATCGACTGACCGTTGGCCAGGGTCACCGTCACAGGCGAGCCAGTCACAGGCGCGCCGACGGTCGCGGTGTAGACAACGTTGCCACCCTCGGCCGCCGTCGTGGTCGCGGTCAGCTTCACGGTGGTGGTGTCGATGGTGTCAGTAACGCTGGTCACCGCTGGTGTGGTGCTGGTGACCAGGTTTTCGAAGTTGCCACCGGTGGCGGACTTGATCGTGGCCTGCACATTGCCGGCGTCCTTGTAGACGTCGTCGGCTGGCGCAGGAACGGTCACGGTGCCGGTGGTTTTACCGGCTTCGATGGTGATCACCGAGCCGTTGGACAAGGTCACGGTCACTGGCGAGCCAGCGGCGTTGGTCAGGGTTGCGGTGTAGGTGATCGAGCCACCTTCAGCCACGGTGCCGGTCGCGCTGAGCGACAGGTTGGTGGTGTCGATAGTGTCGGTGACGGTGGTCGAAACCGGGGTCTTGTCGGCAACCAGGTTTTCGTAGTTGCCGCCAGAAATGTTGGTGATCGAGTTGGTCAGCGGCGTGTGGCCGGTCAATGCGTCGTTCGGCGCGGTGGTGGTCACGGTGCCGGTGGTTTTACCCACTTCGATGGTGATCGACTGACCGTTGGCCAGATTCACGGTTACCGGCGAGCCAGTCACCGGCGCACCCACGGTGGCGGTGTAGGTGACGGTGCCACCTTCAGCTGCCGTCGTGGTCGCGGTCAGTTTCACGGTGGTGGTGTCGATGGTGTCGGTGACGCTGGTCACTGCTGGCGTAGTGCTGGTTACCAGGTTCTCGAAGTTGCCCCCGGTAGCGTTGGTGATCGTGGCCTGCACGTTACCGGCGTCTTTGTAGACGTCATCGGCTGGCGCTGCGACGGTCACGGTGCCAGTGGTTTTACCCGCTTCGATGGTGATCACGGCGCCGTTGCTCAAGGTCACGGTCACCGGAGTGCCCGCAGCGTTGGTCAAGGTTGCGGTGTAAACGATCGAACCACCCTCGGCGACCGAGTTGGTAGCGCTCAGGGACAGGTTGGTGGTGTCGACGGTGTCGGTCACGGTGGTGCTGACCGGGGTCTTGTCGGCAACCAGGTTCTCGTAGTTACCGCCGCTGACGTTGGTGATCGCGTTGGTCAGTGGTGCATGACCATTCAACACGTCGTTAGGCGCGGTGGTGGTCACGGTGCCGGTGGTCTTGCCGACTTCGATGGTGATCGATTGACCATTCGACAGGGTCACGGTCACTGGCGAGCCAGTTACAGGCGCGCCGACGGTGGCGGTATAGACAACGTTGCCACCTTCGGCAGCTGTCGCGGTCGCAGTCAGCTTCACGGTGGTGGTGTCGATGGTGTCAGTAACGCTGGTCACGGCTGGTGTGGTGCTGGTGACCAGGTTCTCGAAGTTGCCACCGCTGGCGTTGGTGATCGTGGCCTGTACGTTGCCGGCGTCCTTGTAGACGTCGTCGGCTGGTGCAGGAACGGTCACAGTGCCGGTGGTTTTGCCCGCTTCGATGGTGATCACGGCGCCGTTCGACAAGGTCACGGTCACTGGCGAGCCAGCGGCGTTGGTCAGGGTCGCGGTGTAGATGATCGAACCGCCCTCGGCAACCGAATTGGTGGCGCTGAGGGTCAGGTTGGTCGTGTCGACGGTGTCGGTCACCGTGGTGCTGACCGGGGTTTTGTCGGCCACGAGATTTTCGTAGTTGCCGCCCGTCACGCCGGTGATCGCGTTGGTCAACGGCGCGTGGCCGGTCAGCGCATCGTTAGGCGCGGTGGTGGTGACGGTGCCAGTGGTCTTGCCCACCTCGATGGTGATCGACTGACCGTTGGAAAGGGTCACGGTGACTGGCGAACCGGTCACAGGTGCGCCCACGGTGGCGGTGTAAGTGACGGTGCCGCCTTCTGCCGCCGACTCGGTCGCGGTCAGTTTGACCGTGGTGGTGTCGATGGTGTCGGTGACTTCCGTTACGGCTGGAACGGTGCTCGGAACAAGGTTCTCGAAGTTGCCACCGGTTGCGTCCTTGATCGTGACTTCGACTTTGCCGGCGTCCTTGTAGACGTCATCGGCTGGCGCGGCAACAGTCACGGTGCCGGTGGTTTTACCGGCCTCGATGGTGATGACGGCACCGTTCGACAGAGTCACGGTCAACGGGGTGCCGGCCGGGTTGGTCAGAGTGGCGGTGTAAACGATCGAGCCACCTTCGGCCACGCTGTCGGTCGCGGTCAGCGACAGATTGGTGGTGTCGACGGTGTCGGTCACGGTGGTGCTGACCGGAGTCTTGTCGGCTACGAGGTTTTCGTAGTTGCCGCCGGTTACGCCGGTGATCGCGTTGGTCAGTGGTGCGTGACCATTCAACGCATCGTTCGGTGCAGTGGTGGTCACGGTGCCAGTGGTCTTGCCCACTTCGATAGTGATCGACTGACCGTTGGACAGGGTCACGGTCACTGGCGAACCGGTCACAGGTGCGCCGACGGTAGCGGTGTAAGTGACGGTGCCGCCTTCAGCTGCCGATTCAGTCGCGGTCAGTTTGACGGTGGTGGTGTCGATGGTGTCGGTGACTTCGGTCACGGCCGGAACGGTGCTCGGCACCAGGTTCTCGAAGTTTCCACCGGTGGCGGTCGAAATGGTTGCCTCGACTTTGCCGGCATCTTTGTAGACGTCGTCTTTCGGTGCATCGACAGTCACGGTGCCGGTGGTTTTACCGGCCTCGATGGTGATCACGGCGCCGTTCGACAGGGTCACGGTCACCGGAGTGCCGGCCGGGTTGGTCAGGGTCGCGGTGTAGACGATCGAACCGCCCTCGGCCACCGAGCCAGTGGCGCTCAGGGTCAGGTTGGTGGTGTCGACGGTATCAGTGACGGTGGTGCTGACCGGAGTCTTGTCAGCCACGAGGTTTTCGTAGTTGCCGCCAGTCACGCCGGTGATCGCGTTGGTCAGCGGCGCGTGGCCGTTGAGCGCATCGTTCGGCGCGGTGGTGGTGACGGTGCCGGTGGTTTTGCCGACTTCGATCGTGATCGACTGTCCGTTGGACAGGGTCACGGTCACAGGCGAACCGGTGACAGGCGCGCCGACGGTAGCGGTGTAAGTAACGGTGCCGCCTTCAGCCGCCGACTCGGTCGCGGTCAGTTTCACCGTGGTGGTGTCGATGGTGTCGGTAACGTTGGTCACGGCCGGAACAGTGCTCGGCACCAGGTTCTCGAAACCACCGCCAGTAGCGGTCGAAATGGTTGCCTCGACTTTGCCGGCGTCTTTGTAGACGTCGTCTTTCGGCGCATCGACGGTCACGGTGCCGCTGGTTTTACCGGCCTCGATGGTGATAACGGCGCCGTTCGACAGGGTCACGGTCACCGGCGTACCCGCCGGGTTGGTCAGGGTCGCGGTGTAAGTGATCGAACCGCCCTCGGCAACCGAATCGGTGGCCGTCAGGTTCAGGTTGGTCGTGTCGACAGTGTCCGACACCGAGGTGTCGGCGGACTTGCCGTCCACCGCCAGGTTTTCGTAGTTGCCACCGGTGGCCTTGTCGATGGTCACGCTCAGCGAGCTGCCGCCCGCCAGAGGGCTGTTCGGCGCGACGAAGTTCACGGTGCCGGTAGTTTCACCGACGGCGATGGTGATGGTCTGGCCGTTGGACAGGGTCACGACGACCGGCGAGCCGGTCACTGGCGCCGTCACGGTCGCGGTGTAAACCACGGTTTCGCCTTCGGCGACGTTGGCGGTGGCGGTCAGCGACACGGTGGACGTGTCGATGGTGTCATTGACGGTGGTGACCGCCGGGGCGGTGCTGGTGACCAGGTTTTCGAAGTTGCCACCGGTGGTGGTCGAAATGGTCGTCTCGACTTTGCCGGCGTCCTTGTAGACGTCGTCCTTCGGTGCATCGACGGTCACGGTGCCGGAGGTTTTGCCGGCCTCGATGGTGATCACGGCGCCGTTGCTCAACGTCACGGTCACCGGGGTGCCGGCGGCGTTGGTCAGGGTCGCGGTGTAGGTGATCTGGCCACCTTCGTTGACTTCCGGCGTGGCGCTCAGGGTCAGGTTGGTGGTGTCGACGGTGTCGGTCACGGTGGTGCTGACCGGAGTCTTGTCGGCCACCAGATTTTCGTAGTTGCCGCCGCTCACACCGGTGATCGAGTTGGTCAGCGGTGTGTGACCGTTCAATGCATCGTTTGGCGCAGTGGTGGTGATGGTGCCGGTGGTTTTGCCGACTTCGATGGTGATCGACTGACCGTTGGCCAGGGTCACGGTCACAGGCGAGCCGGTCACTGGCGCGCCAACGGTGGCGGTGTAGGTAACGGTGCCGCCTTCAGCTGTCGACTCGGTCGCAGTCAGTTTGACTGTGGTGGTGTCGATGGTATCGGTGACTTCGGTAACGGCCGGAACGGTGCTCGGCACCAGGTTCTCGAAGTTGCCGCCAGTCGCATCCTTGATGGTGACTTCGACTTTGCCGGCGTCTTTGTAGACGTCGTCTTTCGGTGCATCGACGGTCACTGTGCCGGTGGTTTTACCGGCTTCGATGGTGATGACGGCGCCGTTGCTCAACGTCACGGTCACCGGGGTGCCGGCCGGGTTGGTCAGGGTCGCGGTGTAAACGATCGAGCCGCCCTCGGCCACCGAGTCAGTAGCGCTCAGGGTCAGGTTGGTTGTGTCGACGGTGTCGGTGACGGTGGTCGAAACCGGGGTCTTGTCGGCTACGAGATTCTCGTAATTGCCGCCGGTTACGCCAGTAATCGCGTTGGTCAGCGGGGTGTGGCCGTTCAACGCGTCGTTCGGCGCGGTGGTGGTGATGGTGCCGGTGGTTTTGCCCACCTCGATAGTGATCGACTGACCATTGGCCAGGGTCACGGTCACAGGCGAACCGGTGACAGGTGCGCCAACAGTGGCGGTGTACGTAACGGTACCGCCTTCAACTGCCGATTCGGTCGCGGTGAGTTTCACCGTGGTGGTGTCGATGGTGTCGGTGACTTCGGTAACAGCCGGAACAGTGCTCGGCACCAGGTTCTCGAAGTTGCCGCCGGTGGCGTCCTTGATGGTCACTTCGACTTTGCCGGCGTCTTTGTAGACGTCATCGGCCGGAGCTGGAACGGTCACGGTGCCGGTGGTTTTGCCCGCTTCGATGGTGATGACGGAGCCGTTGCTCAACGTCACGGTCACCGGAGTGCCGGCCGGGTTGGTCAGGGTGGCGGTGTAGGTGATCGAGCCACCTTCGGCCACGGTGCCGGTCGCGGTCAGCGTCAGGTCGGTGGTGTCGACGGTGTCAGTCACGGTGGTGCTGACCGGCGTTTTGTCGGCCACGAGATTTTCGTAGTTACCGCCGCTTACGCCAGTGATCGAGTTGCTCAGCGGGGTGTGACCGTTGAGTGCATCGTTCGGCGCGGTGGTGGTGATGGTGCCGGTGGTTTTGCCCACCTCGATAGTGATCGACTGACCATTCGCCAGGTTCACGGTCACAGGCGAGCCAGTCACCGGAGCGCCGACAGTCGCGGTGTAAGTGACAGTGCCACCTTCCGCCGCCGACTCGGTCGCAGTCAGTTTGACCGTGGTGGTGTCGATGGTGTCAGTGACTTCGGTAACGGCCGGGACAGTGCTCGGCACAAGGTTCTCGAAGTTGCCGCCAGTTGCATCCTTGATCGTGACTTCGACTTTGCCGGCGTCCTTGTAGACGTCGTCTTTCGGCGCATCGACGGTCACGGTGCCGGTGGTTTTGCCCGCTTCGATGGTGATGACGGAGCCGTTGCTCAACGTCACGGTGACCGGAGTACCAGCCGGATTGGTCAGAGTCGCGGTGTAGGTGATCGAGCCACCTTCGGCCACGGTGCCGGTCGCGGTCAGCGTCAGGTCGGTGGTGTCGACGGTGTCAGTCACGGTAGTGCTTACCGGAGTCTTGTCGGCCACCAGATTTTCGTAGTTGCCGCCGCTCACGCCAGTGATCGAGTTGCTCAGCGGTGTGTGACCGTTGAGTGCATCGTTCGGCGCGGTGGTGGTGATGGTGCCGGTGGTCTTGCCGACTTCGATGGTGATGGTCTGACCGTTGGCCAGGGTCACGGTGACCGGCGAACCAGTCACTGGCGCACCAACAGTGGCGGTGTAGGTGACGGTGCCGCCCTCAGCCACCGAAGTATCGGCGCTCAGTTTCACGGTCGACGTATCGATGGTGTCAGTCACTTCAGTGACTGCCGGGACGGTGCTCGGAACCAGATTCTCGAAGTTGCCGCCGGACGCATCCTTGATGGTCACTTCGACTTTGCCGGCGTCTTTGTAGACGTCATCGGCTGGAGCCGGAACGGTCACGGTGCCGGTGGTTTTCCCCGCTTCGATGGTGATCACCGAGCCATTGCTCAGGGTCACGGTCACTGGCGTGCCAGCTGGATTGGTCAGCGTGGCGGTGTAAACGATCGAACCGCCTTCAGCCACGGAACCTGTAGCGCTCAAGGTCAGGTTGGTGGTGTCGACGGTGTCGGTGACTGACGTCACGGCCGGAGTTTTGTCGGCGACCAGGTTTTCGTAATTGCCGCCGCTGGTGCCGTCGATCTTCACGCTCAGCGTGTTGCCGCCGGCCAGTGCATCGTTCGGTGCGGTGTAGTTGACGCTGGCGCTGCTGGCGCCGACCGGGATGGTGATGGTCTGCCCGTTCGACAGGGTCACGACCACCGGCGAACCGGTCACCGGTGCGGTGACGGAGGCAGTGTAAACCACCACGCCGCCTTCAACGGTGCTGGCCGTGGCGCTCAGGGAAACGGTGCTGTTGTCGATGGTGTCGGTGACATCGGTCACCGCCGGGGTCTTGTCGACCACCAGGTTTTCAAAGTTGCCGCCCGTGGTCTTGGTGATGCTGGCGTCGACTTTGCCGGCGTCCTTGTACACGTCGTCGCCCGGTGCGGCGACGGTGATGGTGCCGGTGCTCGCGCCTTTGGCGATGTTGATCACCGCGCCGTTGCTCAGGGTCACGGTCATGGCCGTGCCGGCCGGGTTGGTCAGGGTCGCGGTGTAGACGATCGAACCGCCCTCGGCGACCGAACCGGTGGCGCTCAGGCTGATATTGGTGGTGTCGACGGTGTCGGTGACCTTGGTCACCACAGCCGTACGGTTGGCATCGACCTGTTCGAAGTTGCCGCCGCTGTGGCTGGCAATCGCGGTCTGCACCTTGCCGCCATCGATGTAAGGCGTGTTGGCCGGTGCAGGGAAATTCACCGAACCGCTGGTGGCACCGGCGGCGATGTTGATCACCGCGCCGTTGGCCAGGGTCACGGTCATGGCGGTGCCGGCCGGGTTGCTCAGGGTCGCGGTGTAGGTGATCTGGCCACCTTCGCTGACGGCGTCGCTGGCGCTCAGGGTCAGCGTGGTCTTGTCGATGGTGTCGTTGACCGTGGTGCTGACCGGCGTCTTGCTGACGTCGAGCTTCTCGAAATTGCCACCGCTGGCATCGGTCATGGTCACGGTGAGCTTGCTGACATCCTTGTAGACGTCATCGCTCGGTGCCGGGATGGTCACCGAACCGCTGGTCTTGCCGGCCTCGATAACGATGGTCTGGCCGTTGCTCAGGTTGACCGTCACCGGCGTCTGTGCGGCGTTGGTCAGGGTCGCGGTGTAAGTGATCGACGTGCCTTCGAGCACATAGCTTTCGGCGCTGAGGGTCAGGTGCGTGGTGTTAATGGTGTCGGCGACGTTGGTCACCGCTGGCGTCGGGTTGGCCACCAGGTTTTCGAAATTGCCGCCGGAGGTGTCCTTGATGGTCACTTCAACTTTGCCGGCATCTTTGTAGACGTCATCGGCGGGAGCCGGAACGGTCACGGTGCCAGTGGTTTTGCCCGCTTCGATGGTGATGACGGAGCCGTTGCTCAACGTCACGGTCACCGGGGTGCCGGCCGGGTTGGTCAGGGTGGCGGTGTAGACGATCTGCCCGCCCTCGTTGACGTTGCCGGTGGCGGTCAGCGATACGGTGGTGGTGTCGACGGTGTCGGTGATGGTGGTGCTGACCGGCGTTTTGTCGGCCACTAGGTTTTCGTAGTTGCCGCCGCTGACGTTGGTGATCGAGTTGGTCAGCGGTTCATGGCCGGCCAGTACGTCGTTCGGCGCCGTGGTGGTCACGGTGCCGGTGGTTTTGCCGACTTCGATGGTGATCGACTGACCGTTGGCCAGGGTCACGGTCACCGGCGAGCCGGTTACCGGGGCGCCAACCGTCGCGGTGTAAGTGACGGTACCGCCTTCCGCTGCCGATTCGGTCGCGGTCAGTTTGACGGTCGAAGTGTCGATGGTGTCGGTGACCTGGGTCACGGCCGGAACAGTGCTTGGCACCAGGTTTTCGAAGTTGCCGCCGGTTGCGCCGGTAATGGTCGCTTCGACTTTGCCGGCATCCTTGTAGACGTCATCGGCAGGCGCTGGAACAGTCACGGTGCCGGTGGTTTTGCCGGCTTCGATGGTGATTACGGAGCCGTTGCTCAACGTCACGGTCACCGGAGTGCCGGCCGGATTGGTCAGCGTCGCGGTGTAGATGATCGAGCCGCCCTCGGCCACGGAATCGGTGGCGCTCAGGGTCAGGTTAGTGGTGTCGACGGTGTCGGTCACGGTGGTGCTGACCGGCGTCTTGTCGGCGACCAGATTCTCGTAGTTGCCGCCGCTCACGCCGGTGATCGCGTTGGTCAACGGCGCGTTGCCGGCCAATGCGTCGTTTGGTGCGGTGGTGGTCACGGCGCCGGTGGTTTTGCCGACTTCGATGGTGATCGACTGACCGTTGGCCAGGGTCACGGTGACCGGAGAACCGGTCACTGGCGCGCCGACAGTAGCGGTATAAGTGACAGTGCCACCTTCAGCCGCCGACTCGGTCGCGGTCAGTTTGACGGTGGTGGTGTCGACGGTATCGGTCACGTCGGTGACGGCCGGAACGGTGCTTGGCACCAGGTTCTCGAAGTTGCCGCCGGAGGCGTCCTTGATGGTGACTTCGACTTTGCCGGCGTCTTTATAGACGTCATCGGCAGGCGCCGGAACGGTCACGGTGCCGGTGGTTTTACCCGCTTCGATGGTAATGACGGAGCCGTTGCTCAACGTCACGGTCACCGGGGTGCCGGCCGGATTGGTCAGGGTCGCGGTGTAAACAATCGAACCCCCTTCAGCGACAGTGCCGGTGGCACTCAGGGTCAGATTCGTCGTGTCGGCCACGTCTGTAACCGTGGTCGAAACCGGAGTCGTGTCGGCCACCAGGTTTTCGTAATTACCGCCGGAAACGCCGGTGATCGAGTTGGTCAGTGGTGCATTGCCGGTCAACGCATCGTTCGGCGCAGTGGTGGTCACGGTGCCGGTGGTTTTGCCCACTTCGATGGTGATCGACTGACCGTTGGCCAGGGTCACGGTGACCGGCGAACCGGTCACTGGTGCGCCGACAGTAGCGGTATAAGTGACAGTGCCGCCTTCAGCTGCCGACTCGGTCGCGGTGAGCTTCACCGTGGTGGTGTCGATGGTGTCAGTGACTTCGGTGACGGCCGGAACGGTGCTTGGCACCAGGTTCTCGAAGTTGCCGCCGGAAGCGTCCTTGATGGTCACTTCGACTTTGCCGGCGTCTTTATAGACGTCATCGGCTGGTGCCGGAACGGTCACGGTTCCGGTAGTTTTGCCAGCCTCGATGGTGATGACGGAGCCATTGCTCAACGTCACGGTCACCGGGGTGCCGGCAGGATTGGTCAGGGTTGCGGTGTAGACGATCGAACCGCCTTCGGCCACGGAACCGGTCGCGCTCAGCGACAGGTTGGTGGTGTCGATGGAGTCGGTGACGGTGGTGGTCGCTGGCGTCGTGTTTGGCACCAGATTCTCGAAATTGCCGCCGGTAGCACCGGTAATCGTAGTGCTGACGGTGCCGCCGTTGTTGTAGACGTCATTCGGTGCGGTCGGCACGTTGACGCTGCCGGTGGTCTGGCCGGCGCCGATGGTGATGGTCGAGCCGTTCGACAGGGTTACAGTCACCGGCGTCTGCGCCGGGTTGGTCAGGGTCGCGGTGTAGGTGATCTGGCCACCTTCGACCACGGTGCCGGTGGCGGTCAGGTTCAGGCCGGTGGTGTCGATCGAGTCGGTGATGGTGGTCACCGCCGGTGTCGGGTTCGGCACCAGGTTTTCAAAGTTGCCGCCGGTTGCACCAGTGATGGTGGTGGTGACGGTGCTGCCGTTGTTATAGACGTCATTCGGCGCGGTCGGCACGTTTACGGTGCCGGTGGTCTGGCCGGCTCCGATGGTGATGGTCGAACCGTTGGACAGGGTGACGGTCACCGGCGTCTGCGCCGGGTTGGTCAGGGTGGCGGTGTAGGTGATCTGACCGCCTTCGGTCACGCTTGGGCCGGCCGTCAGGGTGACGGTGGTGGTGTCGATGGTGTCGGTGACCTGGGTCGTGGCCGGAATGGTCGGCGGGGTCACGGTGATGCCGCTGCCGCCGGTGGTGCCGGTGACCGTCACGTCGATCTGGGTCGGGTCGTTATAAACCGTGTCGTTCGGTGCCAGTGGCACGTTGACGGTGCCGCTGGTTGAACCGGCCGGAATCACGATCACCGCGCCGTTGGACAGGGTGATGGTCAGGTCGGTCAGCGGCGCCTGGGTCAGGGTCGCGGTGTACACCAGCACGCCGCCGGCTTCGGTGATGCTCGGCGTGGCGCTGAGGCTCAGGGTCGATTCGCGCAGGGCGTTGGCGGTGGTATCGGTGGTCTGGCCACCGGTGGTGTCCTGGGCAACCTGGCCGGCGGAGTTGATGCCCGCAGTCGGGAAGCCAATGGTCGGATCTACGCGGCCAGCGGTCGCATCGAGCATCACGAAGCTGTGGCCGCCACCAGCGGCACCGCCAGTCCCTGCGGCGGTCGGGCCGGCAGCGGTGGATTCAAGGGCGGTAGTCGGGTCGACACCGGCGGCGATGGCTTGTTGCAGCTCTTCTACCGACGGCGCGGCTTGCGCGGTGGCTTCGGCCAGGTCGGTGCTGGAATCCGGGGTATCGGCGCTCCACTGAGTGTCGCGGCCCAGATCGATCGTGCGGCCATCGGCCAGTTCCAGGGACACGGCGCCGGAAACGCCGGTGTCGACCTGATCGCCGGCAAACAGCCGGTCGCCTTCAACGAGTACGCGACGGACGCCCTCTGGGGACACCACGAAAACCTGACCGACAATGCTTTTGACGATGGCAACAACACTGCTCATTGAAGACTCTCCGGGGTGTCACGTTCAGTTGACTTCCATAGACCTGATGGCGATCTGCGCCGATTCAGTCTGGACGTACTTTTAAAAAAGACGAAACAAAGTTGACGCTGCTATTCGTCAATATTTTGGCTAGATTCTTTCGCTATTAACTTTATGCCAAACTATTGACCTTCTGGGAGCCATCCTAAACAATCGCCCCGGTAATGTCACATTGATATTTATGCGGCGACCTGCCCTTCAGCGTGTGATCCAGTTCCGGTTTTAAACTTTCCGACATACGGTCATTCCGGTTGCCATCTTCCGACGCAGCTCGTCATTTTGCTGTGATTCAAGACAAGAAGTTCTGGGAAATCTTTACCATGCGTTCGCACCTGTTCAAGGCTCTACCCTTCGCTCTCGCCGCGTCTTTCGTACAAGCACAATCCTTACCAGAAGCCATGCAGCAGGCACTGGATGTCCATCCGGAAATCCAGGCAGGGGTCAACAGCCGACTGGCCGCGGATTATCAGTTAAAGGCTGCAAAAGGTGGATACCTGCCCAAGGTCGATCTGCTGGGCGGTTATGGCCGTGAAGGCACCGACAGCGTCACCACCCGTGCCGCCGGTGGCGGCAATCACTGGGAAACCCTGAACCGCAGCGAGTCAAGTTTGCGTCTGTCGCAAATGGTCTTCGACGGTTTTGCGACGTCCAGCGAAGTCGGGCGTCAACAAGCCACCGTCAACTCCCGCGCCTATTCCTTGCTGGGTACCTCCGAGCGCACCGCGCTGACCGTGGCCCAGGTTTACCTGGACGTGCTGACCCGTCGCGAATTCGTGCGCCTGGCCGAGGAAAACCTCAAGAGCCACCAGCGCATCTACGACCAGATCCAGCTGCGCACCCAGCGCGGCGTCGGCAGCGGTGCCGACCTCGATCAGGCCGAAGCGCGTATGGCCCAGGCCCGCAACAACCTGATCACCGAGCAGACCAACCTCGCCGACTCGGAAACCAACTTTCTCAGCGCCGTCGGCCAGATGCCCGATCAACTGGAGCGTCCGGCGCCGTTCATGGCGATGATGCCGGCCAACCTGAACGAAGCCCGCGCGCAGATGCTGGAAAACAGCCCGATCCTGCGCTCGGCCGAGTCCGACATCGCCGCTGCCGAGAAGCAGTACGAGACCGCCAAGTCGACCTTCTACCCGCGCTTCGACGCCGAGCTGGGCCGCACCGCCGACAACGACCTCGACGGCCAGAACGGTCACAACAACGAATGGCAGGCCATGTTGCGCATGCGCTTCAACCTGTATTCGGGCGGCAGCAACAAGGCGGACCTGGAATCCAAGTCGTACCTGTCGAACCAGGCGCTGGACATCCGCAACAACGCCTTGCGTCAATTGAATGAAGAACTGGGCCTGGCCTGGAACGCCCTGAACAACGCCAACGCTCAGGTGCCGATCGCTCAGCAGTACGTTGATCACAGCACCTCGGTGCGCACCGCTTACCAGCGCCAGTTCAGCCTCGGCGAACGAACCCTGCTGGATTTGCTCGACAGTGAAAACGAGCTGTTCACCGCTTCGCGTCGTCTGGCCGAGATCAAAAACATTCAGTTATTTACTCAGTACCGAATCAAGGCGACCATGGGCGAGTTACTCAAGAGCCAGGGAGTGGTCGCACCATTGGCATCCGTTGTGCAGAACGACGTGAAGCCCAAGGTTCAGCTGCCTGGGATGAATTGAGTTGTCCCTTTTCAACCGTTAAGAGTGCAGAGCGTGGAATCAGAAGTCAGTCGAGTTCATCTCAGTCATGATCCACGCGCGTTGCACGACGATCCGTTACTGGATGGTCTGCTCGCTCTTTGCATGCTCCACCAGAAACCCGCCAGCGCGGCGATGCTGACCACCGGCCTGCCGCTGCCCAAACAACGCCTGAGTGTCGAGCTGCTGCCCCGTGCGGCGGCGCGCGCCGGGCTGCAAGGGCGGGTGCTGCAACGCAAGCTGGAAGAAATTCCGGCGATTGCCATGCCGGCGCTGTTGCTGCTCAAGGACGGCCGCAGTGCCGTCCTGCTCGGCTGGCAGGGTGAGAACGAAGCGCGGGTGCTGCTTAGCGAAAGCGACGGCGGCGAGTCTCTGGTCAGTCGCGAGCTGCTGGCCGACGACTACACCGGCAAAGTGTTCTTCGCCCAGCCCCAGCACAAATTCGACGTCAACCACGGCACGCTGATCCCGCGTGCGCGCTCGTGGTTTCGCGACACCCTCAAGCGTTCGCGCTGGCTATATGCCGACGCCATCGCCGCCAGTTTCCTGATCAACATCATCGCCATGGCTGCGCCGCTGTTCGTGATGAACGTCTACGACCGCGTGGTGCCGAACCAGGCCGAAGCAACCCTGTGGGTGCTCGCGCTGGGCATCACCGGCGCCTATATGTTCGACCTGATCCTCAAGAGCCTGCGCAGCCTGTGCCTGGATCTGGCCGGCAAGAAAACCGACCTGATCATCTCCGCCACGCTGTTCGAACGCATCGTCGGCATGGCCATGAAATACCGCCCGGCGCGGGTCGGCAGCTTTGCCCAGAACATCCACGAGTTCCAGAGCCTGCGCGACTTCCTCGCCTCGCTGACCCTGACCAGCCTGATCGACCTGCCGTTCACCATCCTGATCTTCATTGTCATCGCGATTCTCGGCGGGCATCTGGTGTGGATTCCGGTGCTGGCCTTCCCGATTGCGCTGCTGATCGGCTACGCCTTGCAGAAACCGCTGGTGGCAACCATGGAACGCACCATGGCCCTCGGCGCCGAGCGTCAGTCGAGCCTGATCGAAACCCTCGCCGGCCTCGACGCGGTGAAGGTCAACAACGCCGAAAGCGAACGCCAATATCAGTGGGAACAGACCATCGGCACCCTCAGCCGCCTCGAGTTGCGGGTGAAAATGCTTTCCGGTCTGGCGATGAACATCACCCTGCTGATCCAGCAACTGGCCGGGGTGATCATGATCGTCTTCGGCGTGTACCAGATCATCGCCGGCAACCTGAGCATGGGCGGCCTGATCGCCTGCTACATGCTCAGTGGCCGCGCCCTCAGCCCGCTGGCGTCGCTGTCCGGTCTGCTGACCCGCTACCAGCAGGCGCGGGTGACCATGACCTCGGTCGATCAGATGATGGAGTTGCCGCAAGAGCGCAACTTCGAAGAACGCCCGTTGAGCCGCAAGGTTCTGCAAGGTGCGATCGAATGCCGCCAGCTCAACTTCACTTACCCGGAGCAACAGAACCCGGCGCTGAAGAACATCAACCTGGTGATCCGTCCCGGCGAGAAGATCGGCATCATCGGCCGCAGCGGTTCCGGCAAAAGCTCACTGGCGAAATTGCTGGTGGGCCTGTATCAGCCGGACGACGGTGCGTTGCTGGTGGATGGCGTCGACATCCGCCAGATCGACGTCAGCGAGCTGCGCTACAACATCGGTTACGTGCCGCAGGACATCCAGCTGCTGGCCGGCACCCTGCGCGACAACCTGGTTTCCGGCGCCCGTTACGTCGAGGATGAGTTGGTGCTGCAAGCGGCCGAACTGGCCGGCGTCCACGAATTCGCCCGCCTGCATCCACAGGGTTATGAACTGCAAGTCGGTGAGCGCGGACAGAACCTGTCCGGCGGCCAGCGCCAGAACGTCGCCCTGGCCCGGGCGCTGTTGCTCAATCCACCGATCCTGTTGCTCGACGAACCGACCAGCGCCATGGACAACACCGGCGAAGAACGCCTCAAGCAACGCCTCGCGGCGGTGGTGGAAAACAAGACCGTGGTGCTGGTGACGCACCGGGCATCGCTGCTGTCGCTGGTCGATCGCCTGCTGGTGGTCGACCGTGGACAGATCCTCGCCGACGGCCCGAAAGCGGCCGTCATGGAAGCGTTGAAGAAGGGGCAGATCAGTGTTGCTTAAGTCGGGTTTCAAGGATTCGATCCGCCGCTACTTCAAAGGCTCGGCATCGCTGCAGGGCCAGCCGCTGCCAGAGGTCAACAAAGCCTTGATCGAGGACGCGCCGCGCGTGGTGCGGCTGACGATCTGGGCGATCATCGGCTTTTTCGTGTTCCTGATGCTGTGGGCCAACTTCGCCGTCATCGACGAAGTAACCAAAGGCGACGGCAAGGCGATTCCCTCGTCGAAGATCCAGAAAATCCAGAACCTCGAGGGCGGTATCGTCTCCGAGCTGTTCGTCAAGGAAGGCCAGATCGTCGAGGCCGGCGCGCCGCTGGTTCGCCTGGATGACACGCGTTTTGCGTCCAACGTCGGTGAAACCGAGGCTGATCGCCTGTCGATGTTGCTGCGGGTCGAGCGCCTGAGCGCCGAGGTCGATGACCGGCCGCTGAATTTCCCCGAGGACGTGCTTAAAGCCGTGCCGGGTCAGGCGAAAAGTGAAGAATCGTTGTACATCAGTCGTCGTCAGCAATTGCACGACGAGGTCGGTGGTTTGCAGGAGCAGTTGATCCAGCGCCAGCAAGAGTTGCGGGAGTTCACCTCGAAGCAGGCGCAGTACCGCCAGCAACTAGGCCTGCAACGTCAGGAAATCAACATGTCCGAGCCGCTGGTGGCCCAGGGCGCGGTGTCGCCGGTGGAAGTGCTGCGACTCAAGCGTGCCGAAGTGGAAACCCGTGGTCAGCTCGACGCCACCACCCTGGCGATCCCGCGCGCTGAATCGGCGATCAAGGAAGTGCAGCGCAAGATTGACGAGACTCGCGGCAAGTTCCGCAGTGAAGCCCTGACTCAGCTCAACGAGGCGCGCACCGACCTGAACAAGGCCCAGGCCACCGGCAAGGCGCTGGAAGACCGGGTCAGCCGTACGCTCGTCACCTCGCCGGTGCGGGGCATCGTCAACAAGATGCTGGTTAACACCATCGGCGGCGTGATCCAGCCGGGCAGCGATTTGCTGGAAATCGTGCCGCTGGATGACACCCTGCTGGTCGAAGCGAAGATCCGCCCGCAGGACATTGCGTTCCTGCATCCGGGCCAGGAAGCCACGGTGAAATTCACCGCGTATGACTACACCATCTACGGTGGTCTGAAGGCCAAGCTGGAACAGATCGGCGCCGACACCATCACCGACGAAGACAAGAAAACCACCTACTACGTCATCAAGCTGCGCACCGAACGCAGCCATCTCGGCACTGACGAGAAGCCGTTGCTGATCATCCCGGGGATGGTGGCGTCGGTGGACATCATCACCGGCAAGAAAACCGTGCTGAGCTATTTGCTCAAGCCGATCATCCGCGCTCGCGCCGAGGCGTTGCACGAGCGGTAAATCTTCACGAACGCCTTCGCGGGATTCGCGGAGGCGTTCGTCGCACCAACACGTTCCGTCCAGAAGTGACACAAATGGTCACTCACCATCCAGTCCATTCCTAAGCAATCGCCATATCGTTATTCGTTAACAGTATTTAAATTCCGCTTCTTATAGCTATAAAGTCAGCCTCCTGCGTACCTGCCGACCAATCGGCGCGCCGCACGACACGAACCAACACGCAATCCAGCGTGAGTTTCTGATCGACGCGCGCGCCCTTGAGCGCGCCGTGCGTGGGAGATTGATTGATGTCCGCAGCTACTGCTACCCCAAGCGCCGCGACTGCCGCGCCGCAAACCTTCGAGATCCGCCCGTTCAGCGGTGCCGTCGGCGCCGAAATCATCGGCCTCGACCTGACCCGTCCGGTCAACGATGAAGACTTCGCCCGCATCCACCGCGCGCACCTTGATCACCATGTCGTGGTGTTCCGCGACCAGCGCATCACCCCGCAACAGCAGATCGATTTCAGCCGCCGCTTCGGCGTGTTGCAGATCCACGTGCTCAAGCAGTTCCTGCTGGCCAATCACCCGGAAATCCTCATCGTTTCCAACATCGTCGAGAACGGCCAGAACATCGGCCTCGGTGATGCCGGCAAGTTCTGGCACTCGGACCTTTCCTATAAAGAGCTGCCGAGCCTCGGCTCGATGCTGCACGCCCAAGAGCTGCCGTCCGAAGGCGGCGACACCCTGTTCGCCGACATGCACAAAGCCTGGGACAGCCTGCCCGACGCCCTGCGCAAAGCCGTCGAAGGCCGCTCGGCTGCGCATTCCTACACCGCGCGCTACAGCGAAACCAAATTCGAAGGCAACTGGCGCCCGACCCTGACCCCGGAGCAACTGGCTCAGGTCGCCGAGGTCGTGCACCCGGTGGTCCGCACCCATCCGGAAAACGGCCGCAAGGCGTTGTTCGTCAGCGAAGGCTTCACCACCCGCATCGTCGGCCTGCCGGAAGACGAGAGCAAACAACTGCTCGACGAGCTCTACGCCCACAGCGTGCTGCCGCAGAACATCTATCGCCATCAATGGCAGCCCCACGACCTGGTGTTCTGGGACAACCGCTCGCTGATCCACCTTGCCGCCGGCTGCCCTGCGCACCTGCGCCGCAAGCTGTATCGCACCACCATCCAGGGCGACGCGCCTTTCTGATTTGCCGGAGATCCGATCATGTCCAAACGTCTTCCATTCGCGCCGCTGGCAGCGGCCATCGGCCTCGGTTTCAGCCTGATCGCCGGCAACCTGGTGGCGCCGACCGTGGCTCACGCCGAAGGTGAAATCCGCATCGCCGAACAGTTCGGGATTGTCTATCTGTTGCTCAATGTGGTGCGCGATCAGGGTCTGATCGAGAAGTACGGCAAGCAGGAAGGGCTCGACATCAAGGTCGACTGGACCCAGCTGTCCGGCGGCGCGGCAGTCAACGATGCGCTGCTTTCCGGCTCCATCGACATTGCCGGTGCCGGCGTCGGGCCGCTGCTGACGATCTGGGATCGCACCCATGGCAAGCAGAACGTCAAAGCCGTGGCCTCGCTCGGCAACTTCCCGTACTACCTCGTCAGCAACAATCCCAAGGTCAAAACCATCGCTGATTTCACCGAGAAGGACCGCATTGCGGTGCCGGCGGTGGGCGTTTCGGTGCAGTCGCGCTTCCTGCAATACGCGGCGGCCAAACAGTGGGGCGACAAGGAATTCAATCGCCTCGACAAGTACACCATCGCCGTTCCGCACCCGGACGCCACCGCTGCCTTGATTGCCGGCGGCACCGAGCTGACCGGGCATTTCTCCAACCCGCCGTTCCAGGATCAGGCGCTGGAAAACCCGAACGTGCACGTGGTGCTCAACTCCTATGACGTGCTCGGCCCGAACTCGCCTACCGTGCTGTTCGCCACCGAGAAATTCCGCAACGAGAACCCGAAAACCTACAAGGCGTTCGTCGAAGCCCTGACCGAAGCCGCGCAATTTGCGCAGAACGATAAAGGCGCGGCGGCGGACACTTACATCCGCGTGACCAAGGCCAAGATCGACCGCGCCGCGTTGCTGAAAATCATCGACAACCCGCAGTTCGAATTCAGCGTCACGCCGAAAAACACTTACCCGCTCGCCGAATTCCTCTACCGCGTCGGCGCGATCAAGAACAAACCCGAATCGTGGAAGGACTACTTCTTCCAGGACGCCAAACCGCTGCAAGGGAGCTGATCGACATGAACGCCTCTTTGCAAGGCCACGCGGCCAGCAACCCGATCGCCACCGCGCAAGCGCTGTTGGCGGTCGACCAGGTCAGCCTCGAATACCGCACGCCGCAGCGCGTCGTGCGGGCCACCCACCAAGTCAGTTTCGAAGTCGATCAACAGGATCGCTTCGTGCTGCTCGGCCCGTCCGGCTGCGGTAAATCCACGTTGCTCAAAGCCGTCGCCGGGTTCATTGCGCCGTGCGAGGGCGAGATCCGTCTGCAGGGCCAGCGCGTCGACGCGCCGGGGCCGGACCGGATCGTGGTGTTTCAGGAGTTCGATCAACTGCCACCGTGGAAAACCGTCAAACAGAACGTGATGTTTCCGCTGTTGGCTTCGCGCACGTTGAAGAAAAAGGAAGCCGAAGAGCGTGCGCTTCACTATCTGGAGAAGGTCGGTCTGGCGGCATTTGCCGATGCCTATCCGCACACCTTGTCCGGCGGCATGAAAGCGCGGGTGGCGATCGCCCGGGCGCTGGCGATGCAGCCGAAAATCCTGCTGATGGACGAACCGTTCGCCGCGCTGGACGCCCTGACCCGGCGCAAGATGCAGGAGGAATTGCTGCTGCTCTGGGAGGAGGTGCGTTTCACCTTGCTGTTCGTCACCCACTCGATTGAAGAAGCGCTGGTGGTGGGCAATCGCATCCTGCTGCTGTCGCCGCATCCGGGCCGGGTGAGGGCGGAAGTGCACAGCCATCAATACGATCTGCACAGCCTTGGCGGCGTGGCATTTCAGGAGTCGGCACGGCGCATTCACCGTTTGCTGTTCGATGAAGGGCAGTCGCCGGAAACCGAGCGCGAACTGGATTTCACCGATATCCGCATCGCTTATTGAGCCGCCTGGAGGATTGCCCGATGAGCCATTCATCATCCGTACGTCAAGAATTCGAAAACGATCTGCAACCGCTGACCAGTGTCCCGGTGGAGCGCGAACTGCCGCTCGGCCAGCGCTTGTGGCAACAGGGCTGGCTGCGCAAAAGCGTGATTCTGATTTTGCTCGCCGTGCTCTGGGAAGTGGTTGCCCGGGTGCAGAACAACGACCTGCTGCTGCCGAGTTTCTTGCAGACCAGTCATGCGCTGTACGACGGCCTGCTCAGCGGCGAACTGCTGGGCAAGGTGTGGATTTCGCTGGTGGTGTTGCTCAAGGGCTATCTGATCGGCATCGTCCTGGCCTTCGCCCTGACCACGCTGGCGGTCTCGACCCAGTTCGGTCGGGATTTGCTGAGCACATTGACCTCGATGTTCAACCCGCTGCCGGCGATTGCGCTGTTGCCGCTGGCGTTGCTGTGGTTCGGGCTGGGCCAGAACAGCCTGATTTTCGTGCTGGTGCATTCGGTGCTGTGGGCGCTGGCGCTGAACACGTATGCCGGGTTTCTCGGGGTCTCGGAAACCTTGCGCATGGCCGGCCGGAACTACGGTTTGAAGGGCATGCGTTTCGTGCTGTTCATCCTGATTCCGGCGGCGCTGCCATCGATCCTCGCCGGTCTGAAAATCGGCTGGGCCTTCGCCTGGCGTACCCTGATCGCCGCCGAACTGGTGTTCGGCGCCACCAGTGGCAAGGGTGGTCTGGGCTGGTACATCTTCCAGAATCGCAACGAGCTGTACACCGACAAGGTGTTTGCCGGTCTGGCGGTGGTGATCCTCATCGGCTTGCTGGTGGAGAACCTGGTGTTCGACACGCTGGAGCGGGTGACGGTGAAACGCTGGGGGATGCAGCGGTGATTTTCTGATCTGCTAGCATTGCGTGCGAATCAATCCTGATCGGTCACGAGTGCTCAGCATGCAACTCCCGGACATGAACCTGTTGGTCGCCCTCGACGCCTTGCTCGACGAGGGCAGTGTGGTCGGCGCCGCGCGGCGGATGAACCTCAGTTCGGCGGCCATGAGCCGCACGCTGACGCGGATTCGCGAAGCCATTGGCGATCCGATTCTGGTGCGTGCCGGTCGCGGTCTGGTGCCGACGCCCAAGGCGCTGGAGTTGCGCGAGCAGGTTCGAGATGTGGTCGAGCAGGCGGCGCTGCTGTTTCGCTCGGCCGATGCGGTGGAACTGGGGACGTTGCGCCGGCGCTTCAGCATTCGCGCCAACGATTTTTTCGTCGGCGTGTACGGCGGCAAGCTGTTCGACACCCTCGATCAACTGGCGCCGCACTGTGAGTTGCGTTTCGTTCCCGAGGGCGACGGCGACGATGAAGCCTTGCGCGAAGGGCGGATCGACCTGAGTGTCAGCAACACCCGACCGGTGACCCCGGAAGTCAAAATACAGAACCTGTTTTCCACCCACTTCGTCGGCCTGGTGCGCGAGGATCATCCATTACTGGATGGCGAGATCACCGCCGAGCGCTATGCCGGGTTTTCCCATATCAGCATGTCCCGCCGGGGCATCGCCCGTGGGCCTATCGACACCGCGTTGAATGCGCTGGGCCTGGAGCGGCGAGTGGCCGTAATCGCGCCGAGTTTTCACGCCGCGATGTTCGCCCTGCCGGACTCAGACCTGATCCTGCCGGTGCCCAAGGAAGCGCTGCTCAGCGTCCGACGGCTGGGCTTGAAGCTGCGTTCGTTCGACCTGCCGATTCCGCTTCCGACCCTGATGCTGACCCAGGCCTGGCACCCGCGTTTCGACAAGGATCCGGCCCACCGCTGGCTGCGCGAAACCCTCAAGACCTGCTGCGACGAAACCTGGCTGGCAGCCCAGCCCTGACGATTGCGTTTGGCGCAACTATAAGCTGCCGACAAGTCAATTTTCGTCAGTCACAAGCCTGACTAAGATGCTCCGGTATTTTTCCCTCCGGAGTTTGCTTGCATGACATCCCTGACGGTCACGGCGCCGATTGCCGCTGCCGCTCCGATGGCCGCCGCGCCACCGGTGTTCGGGGCGCGGATCATCATCGGTCTGGTCGGCGTGCTGCTGGCGGTGCTGGTGTCGGGTCTCAACGAGATGGTGACCAAGGTCGCCCTGGCCGACATTCGCGGCGCCCTGAGCATCGGCTACGACGAAGGCACCTGGCTGGTCGCCAGCTACACCGCGACCTCGGTGGCGGCCATGGCATTCGCGCCGTGGTGCTCGGTAACCTTTTCCCTGCGTCGCTTCACCCTGTGCGCCATCGGCGTGTTCACCCTGCTCGGGGTGCTCTGCCCGTTCGCCCCGAACTACGAAAGCCTGTTGCTGATGCGCATCCTGCAAGGTCTGGCCGGCGGCGCGCTACCACCGATGCTGATGACCGTAGCGCTGAGATTCCTGCCAGCCAACATCAAGCTTTACGGTCTGGCCGGTTACGCCCTGACCGCCACCTTCGGCCCAGGTCTCGGGACGCCGCTGGCCGGGTTGTGGACTGAATACGTCGGCTGGCAGTGGACGTTCTGGCAAATCATCGTGCCGTGCCTGATCGCCATGGCTGCTGTTGCATACGGTTTGCCGCAGGATCCGCTGCGTCTGGAACGCCTCAAGTCGTTCAACTGGAAAGGCCTGCTGCTGGGCTTTCCGGCGATCTGCATGCTGGTGATCGGCCTGCTGCAGGGCAATCGGCTGGACTGGTTCGAGTCGAACCTGATCTGCGCTTTGCTCGGCGCCGGTTCGCTGTTGCTGGTGGCGTTTCTGATCAATGAATGGTCGCAGCCGATTCCGTTTTTCAAGTTGCAGATGCTCGGCATCCGCAACCTGTCGTTTGCGCTGATGACGTTGGCCGGGGTGCTGGTGGTGCTGCTGGCGGTGGTGCTGATTCCATCGAGTTATCTGGCTCAGGTGCAGGGTTACCGGCCGGTGCAGACCGCGCCGATCATGCTGCTCGCAGCATTGCCGCAACTGATCGCGCTGCCGTTGGTGGCGGCGCTGTGCAACCTGCGTTGGGTTGATTGTCGCTGGGTGCTCGGCATCGGCTTGAGCATGTTGACGCTGTCGTGTCTGGGCGGCTCACAACTGACCTCGGAATGGATTCGCGACGACTTCTATGTCCTGCAATGGCTGCAGATTTTCGGCCAGCCGATGGCGGTGTTGCCGTTGCTGATGCTGTCGACCGGCAGCATCCAGCCACAGGACGGGCCGTTCGCCTCGGCGTGGTTCAACACCGTGAAAGGCCTGGCGGCGGTGGTCGCCACCGGCGTGATCGAGGCGCTGACCACCGCGCGCCTGCATTTTCACTCGACGATGCTGGTCGATCGCCTCGGCAACTCGCCGCTGGCCGCCAGCAACGACCCCGGCCTCGCCCATCGCCTGCACGAACAGGCGGTGGTGCTGACTTCTTCGGATCTTTATCTGTGCATGGCTGGCGTCGCGGTGGCGCTGATCCTGCTGATTTTCTGGCTGCCGACGCGGATCTTTCCGCCGCGCGCGCCGACCTGACTGAAATAGAAGGTTCTTATGACGACTCAAGCAAAGCAAAAACTCGCGGTGGCTGTGGCCGCTGCGTTGGCGGTCGGTGTGCTGGTGTATCTGGCGATGCCCGGTCTGTTCGGCAAGCGTACTCAGCAGAACACCAACGACGCCTTTGTCTCCGCCGACTTCACCCTGGTGGTGCCGCGTGTGGCCGGGTTCATCAAAGAGGTGCTGGTGGAAGACAACCAGCAGGTCAAGGCCGGGCAGTTGCTGGCGCTGATCGATGACCGCGACCTGCGCGCTGCCGCTGAGGCCGCCGATGCGCAAACCCTGGTCGCCCGCGCGCAGTTGCAGAACGCCAAGGCCACCCTGGAGCGCCAGACCTCGGTGATCGCACAGGCGCAGGCGTCGGTGGTTTCGGCCAAGGCCGAAATGGCTTTCGCCCAGCAGGAATTGAACCGCTATAACCACCTCGCAGGCGTAGGTGCCGGCACCGTGCAGAACGCGCAACAGGCGCGCACCCGGATCGATCAGGCGACTGCGCGGCTGGACACGGCCACGGCAAAACTGGCAGCGGAACGTAAGCAGGTCGAGATTCTGACGGCGCAACGCGATGCCGCCGAGGGCAGTTTGAAACACGCTCAGGCCGCGCTGGAAATCGCCAGTTTCGAGCTGTCCTACACGCGCATCACCGCGCCCCAGGACGGCATGATCGGCGAGCGCGCCGTGCGTGTCGGCGCCTATGTGACGCCGGGCAGCAAACTGCTGGCGGTGGTGCCGCTGAAGCAGGCCTATGTGGTCGCCAACTTTCAGGAAACCCAGCTCACCGACGTGCAGCCGGGGCAGGACGTTGTCGTGCGGGTCGACAGCCTCGGCGGCGAAGCCCTCACCGGCCGCGTCGAGAGCATCGCTCCGGCTACCGGCGTGACCTTTGCGGCGGTCAAACCGGACAACGCCACCGGCAACTTCACCAAAGTCGTGCAGCGGATTCCGGTGAAGGTTTTGCTGGACCCGGGCCAGCCGCTGGCCGAACGCTTGCGGGTGGGGATGTCGGTAGAGGCGAGCATTGATACCCAAAGCTCGGCGACGTCGGTGCGTGAGGTGACACAGCGATGAAGCGCTTTCAGTCCATGACGGTTGTCCTGAGTCTGTCGGCGTTGGCGGCCTGCACCGTCGGCCCGGACTTCCAGAAACCCGAAGCCACCCAGATTGCCGAGTGGGCAAAACCGTCGAAAACCGCCGTCAGCCAGGCCGTCAGCGAACCCTTGAACGAGCGCTGGTGGGAAGTCTTTAACGACGCGCAACTCTCGGCCCTGACCCAGCGCGCCTTGCGCAGCAACCTTGACCTGCAACTGGCTAGCAGCCGCCTGCAACAAAGCCGCGCCGCCCGTCAGGTGATCACCGCCGACCGTTATCCAACGACCGCCGCCACCGGTAGCTACGCCCGCAAACGCAACAGCGGCGAAGGCCTGAACGATCCGTCCGGGCACAATGGCGATTCCGCCTTCAACCTGTGGGACGCTGGTTTCTCCGCCTCCTGGGAACTGGACTTCTGGGGCCGTGTGCGCCGGGAGACCGAAGCCGCCGACGCCAATCTCGAAGTCGCGGAAAACGACCGTCGCGGCGTATTGCTGGCGGTGCTCGCGGACACCGCGCAGAACTACATCCAGCTGCGCGGCGTGCAGAACACCCGCGCCGTCACCGAGCAAAACCTCGATGTGGCGCGGCACAGCCTGAAACTCTCGCAACTGCGCCTCAACGATGGTGTGGCCACTGATCTCGACGTCGCCGAAGCAGCCGCGCAAGTGGCGGCCATCGAATCGCGATTGCCGGCGCTTGAGCAACGTCAGGCGCAACTGATCAACGCCATCAGCCTGTTGATGGGCGAACCACCGCAGGCCCTGACCAAAGAGTTATCCACAGATGCTCCGGTGCCACAGTCGCCACTTACAGTCGCCATCGGTCTGCCGTCGCAGCTGGCAGAACGTCGCCCGGACATCCGCCAGGCCGAAGCCCGGTTGCATGCCGCTACCGCCAACATCGGCGTGGCCAAGGGCGATTTCTATCCGCGTATTACCCTGTCCGGCAACCTCGGCTCGCAAGCCATGCAGCTCAGTGATTTCGGCTCCTGGGGCTCACGCGCCTTCGGCATCGGCCCGCAATTCAGCCTGCCGCTGTTCGACGGCGGCCGCTTACGCGGTGTGCTGCAACTGCGCGAGGCCCAGCAACAGGAAGCGGCCATCGGTTATCAACAGACCGTCCTGCGCGCCTGGCACGAAATCGACGACCAACTGACCGCCTACAACGCCAGCCAGCGCCGCCGCGACAGCCTCGCCGAAGCCGTACGCCAGAACCAGATCGCCCTGCGCACCGCGCAACAGCAATACGTCGAAGGCGTGGCCGACTTCGTCAACGTCCTCACCGTGCAAGGCGCACTGCTCGCCACCCAGGAACAATGGGTGGAAAGCTCCACCGGCGTTTCACTGGCGATGGTCGGCTTGTACCGGGCGCTGGGTGGGGGATGGGAGTCGGTCTATCCGGTGGGGGAGATGGCGCAGCGTTGATTCTCACACCCGAATGATGGCCTTTCGCTTGACGCTAATCGCCGCTGTCGTAGACTCCGAGCATCCGTCAGGGAGTAACGGTTATGCGGCGTTTTCGTGGTTGGGTTGTCGGATTGACCTTTGTAACGTGTGCAGTTCAGGCTCAAACGCCCGCGCCAGACGATCCGCTGCTGGATAACGGCGGGGCTGCGAATGCGTCGGCCAGCAGTGAAGCGCGTGGTGTGTTGCGGGCGCGGGATCAGGCGACGCTGGCCAGTGAGTTGTCGGGGCGGATTGTCGAGTTGCCGTTCAGCGAGGGCGAGTCGTTCAAGAAGGGCGATACGCTGGCGCGTTTCGACTGTTCGGCCTATCAGGCCCAGTTGAATGCCGCGCAAGCCGCCAGCCGTGGCGCCGGTGAAGAACTGGCGCACAACCGGCAACTGGCAGCGCTCAATTCCGTCGGACGTTTCGAAGTGGCCCGGGCCGAAGCCAAGGTCAGCGAAACGCAGGCGCAATCTCAGGTTTATCAAGTTCAGGTCAAACGCTGCAGCGTGGTCGCGCCGTTCGACGGGCAAGTGGTCGAGCGTAAGGTGCAGCGTTATGAAAGCGTGCCGGCCGGTGCGCCGCTGCTCGATGTGGTCGACAACCGCACCCTGGAAATCCATCTGCTGGTGCCGTCGCGCTGGATGGCCAGGCTCAAGCCCGGTCAGTCGTTCAGCTTCGTGCCCGATGAAACCGGTCAGGCCATCGACGCCACGGTCAAACGCCTCGGTGCGCGGATCGACGAAGGCAGCCAGACCCTGTTGCTGGTCGCCACACTCCCCGAAGCCAAAGGCTTGCTCGCCGGCATGAGCGGCACCGCGCGTTTTCCGGAGCTTAAGTGAACGCCCCGGTGAGCGGCGCCGCCGAGCAGGTGTTCGCGCGGTTTCTCGATCTCGAACGGCAGACCCGCGCCGCCAATGACATTTCGCAACTAGCCTACAGCCTGGTCAATGACGGCCAGTCGCTGTTCGGTTTTCGCCATGCGGCTTTGCTGATCGCCGGCAAGGTGCAGGCGGTGACCGGGGTCAGTGCGGTGGAACCGAATGCGCCGTTCGTGGCGTTCGTCGAGCAGGCCGTGGCGCAGTTGTTCAAGCAGGATGTGCTGAAACAGGCGCGGGTGATCACGCCGGAAATGGTCGGCGAATCGATCCAGGCCGATTGGCGCAGTCTGTCGGCCATGCAAGTGTTTTGGCTGCCGCTGATTGACCGTCAGGGTCAGGTGTTCGGCGGTTTGTGGCTGGCCCGTGATCTGCCGTGGAATCCTTCCGAACAAGTGCTGCTGTCGCAGCTGGGCGACACCTACAGTCATGCCTGGCTGGCGTTGCAGCCGCGCAAGCCATGGCGGCTGCGCTGGACCCGCAAACGTCAGGTGGCGCTGGTCGCCGTGTTGTTGCTCGGGCTGTTGATCCCGGTGCGCCAGTCGGTGCTGGCGCCCGCCGAAGTGGTGCCTCAGGGCGGGCGGGTTGTCGCCGCACCACTGGACGGGGTGATCGCCGAGTTTCTGGTCAAACCCAACCAGAGCGTGAAAACCGGCGACCTGTTGCTGCGTTTTGAAAGCACGACGCTGAAGGCTCAGGCCGATGTCGCCGAGCGTGCGCTCGGGGTCGCCGAAGCGGAACTCAAAGCCAACTCCCAGCGCTCGTTCGTTGATGCTGAATCCAGCTCCCGGGTCGACCTGCTGGCCGCCCGCGCCGAACAGAAACGCGCCGAACGCGACTACGCCCGCGAACTGCTCAACCGCAGCGAAGTGCGCGCCGAGCGTGACGGTATTGCGGTATTTGCCGATGCCGAGCGCTGGACCGGCAAACCGGTGCAGACCGGCGAACGGCTGATGGAAATCGCCGACCCGAGCCAGGCCGAACTGCGTATCGAACTGGCCGTGGGCGATGCGATTTCGCTGGAGCCGGGTGCCGAAGTCGCGCTGTTTCTCGACAGCGACCCGCTGCAACGCCATCTCGCCACCCTCGAACGTTCGGCCTATGAGGCGCAGCCCACCGCCGGCGGCCAATTGGCCTATCGGCTGGACGCCAATTTCGCCGACGCCCCGCCGCGCATCGGCCTGCGCGGCACCGCAAAAATTTTCGGCGACCGTGCGCCGCTGGCCTTGTACCTGCTGCGGCGTCCGCTCGCCGGGCTGCGCCAGAGCGTAGGCCTGTAAATGACCCTGCCGATCCTGCGTGCCGACCTGCAATTGTCGCCCGCGGCGCCGGCATTGGACGGTTCGCCGCGCTGGACGTTGGCCGACCCGGTGCGCGGGCGCTACTTCAAACTCGGCGCGGCGGCGATGCGCCTGTTGCGCCACTGGTCGCTGGGCGATCCCGAACAAGTGCTGCGCGCCGCCAATCGTGAACCGGGTTTGCCCCTCGACGGCAACGAGCTGGCGCAACTGCTGGAGTTCCTGCGCGGCCACGACCTGATCAGCGCCCTCGACGAGCAACAGCGCGCCAGTTATCGGCTCAAGGCCCTCGTACAACGCCAGAGCCTGTGGAAAGTCCTGCTGCATCAATACCTGTTCTTTCGCATTCCACTGTGGCGCCCGGACGCTTTTCTCAACCGTGCCTGGCCGTGGCTGGAGCGTTTCGGTCCGAGGGTTTTGCGCTACGGTCTGCCGGCGACGCTGGCGCTCGGGGTGTTTCTGGTGTCGCGGGACTGGCAGCGGTTCGTCGGCACCTTTCCGCATCTGTTCAGCCTGGGCGGCGCGATCGCGTTCGGCATCGCGCTGTTCTTCGCCAAGCTCTGTCACGAGTTCGGTCATGCGTTCATGGCCAAGCGCGCCGGGTGTCGGGTGCAAAGCATGGGCGTGGCGTTCATGGTCTTGCTGCCGATGTTCTACACCGATGTCAGCGATGCCTGGCGGGTCAATGACCGACGTGCGCGGCTGCTGATCGGTGCCGGTGGGGTGCTGGCGGAATTGCTGCTGGCGAGCCTTGCGCTGCTGGTCTGGTCGTTCCTGCCGGACGGCCCCGGTCGCACGGCGGCGTTCATGCTCGCCAGCGCGACGTGGATCACCACGCTGGTGGTCAATCTCAACCCCTTCATGCGCTTCGATGGCTACTTTCTGCTCAGCGACTTATGGGAAGTCGACAATTTGCAGGGGCGTGCCTTTGCCCTGTGTCGCTGGCGGTTGCGGGAGTTTCTGTTCGGCTATGGCGCGCCCGCGCCGGAGCCTTGGTCGCCGACGATGCAACGGCGTTTGCTGATTTGGGGGTATGGCTCGTGGTTATGGCGTGCGGCGTTGTTTTTCGGGATCGCGCTGGCGGTCTATCACCTGTTCTTCAAGGTGTTGGGGATCTTCCTGATGCTGGTGGAACTGGTGTGGTTCATCTTTCTGCCGATCATGAGTGAGTGGCGCCAGTGGTGGAGCCGCCGCGAACAGGCTCACGGCCCTCGGGTGTTGCTCAGCAGTCTGGCGGTACTCGGCCTGTTGCTGGTGCTGATCGTGCCGTGGCGCAGCTCGGTGGAATTGCCGACGATGCTCGAGGGCGGTCGCGCCAGTGCCTTGCACGCACCGACGGCGGCGCGGGTCAAAGCCGTGAAGGTGGAGGATGGTCAGACCGTGGCTCAGGGCGATGTGCTGATCGAACTGGAATCACCGGACCTCGACTCGCGGCAGGCCATCGTCCGTCGGGAAATCCGCATCCAGCAATTGCTGATGCGTCGTCAGGCCGGTCGCAGTGAAACCGCTGCCGACGCCGGCATCGTCGAGCAACGCCTTGCCGAAGCGGTGGCGGAATACCGTGGCCTGACTGCTCAACGTGAACGCCTGCTGTTGCGCGCACCCCACGTCGGCACCGTGCGTGACCTGCTGCCGAACCTGACCCCGGGTCGCTGGCTGTCGAGCAAGGATGCGCTGGCGCGGGTGGTCGAGGACGGCACGCGACTGCGCGGTTACCTGGTCGAAGCCGAACTGTGGCGGGTCAAACCCGGCGCCACCGGGCGATTTATCGCCGACGACCCGATGCATGCTGCCATCGCGGTGCAACTCAATGAAATCGATACCAACGGTGTGGCCTATGTCGATCAGGAGGCGCTGACTTCCGATCACCACGGGCCGATTGCCGTGCGCCGCGATCAGCAGCAACGGGCGGAACCGGTGCAAGCGCAATACGGCGTGCGTTTGACTACGCTGGATCAGGCACCGACCCCGGTGCAGCCGTTGCGCGGCGTAGTGGTGTTGCAGGGCAGCGGCGAGTCGGTGCTCGGCGTGGCCTGGCGCCGGATGGCGGCGCTGGGGGTCAGGGAAAGCGGTTTCTAGGGAGCATGAAGATGACGGAAAATCTGGCGGCGGACGGATTGGTGGTACGGCCTTCGCGGGCGACTGACGGACCCTTTCTGCAAAGCCTGTATCAATCGGCGCGGCCGGATCTGCAATGGATCGACGGCGAGCAGGAACAGGTGCAGCAAATCGTTGCCCAGCAATTTCAGGTGCAGGAGCAGGGCATGGGTGAAAACCATCCGAATGCCATGCACTACATTGTGGAAAAACTCGGCACGGCCATCGGCGCACTCAGCACCGATTTCGGCGTCAATGAAATTCGCGTGTTGTACCTCGCCTTCATTCCCCAGGCCCGGGGCAAAGGTTACGGGCGAACCGTGCTGCAAGGCGTGCAAAAAGCCGCGCAACAAGTGCGCTGCCCGGTGGCGACGGTGGTCTGGGCCAACAACCCCCATGCGCGCCAGCATTACCTGGCGCTGGGGTTTGCCGTGGAAGAGCGCAATCCGGCGGCGGAGCGGTTGGTGTGGTACCCGCAGTGAGGCGGGATGTCAGTTGAAGGAAATGCAGAAATAACCCAGTTGCGGATCCCGCCCCATCGCCGGCACCCGCGACACGAAAATGTCCTCCACCCGGCCGAGTTCCGGCAGCTCCAGCGCGCATAACCCGTCGACGAACCCGGTCGGCACCAGGCTGTTGAATTCGAGGCAGAAGGGCATGCGTTCGCTGTAGCGGGTTTTCGCCGCGGGGACCTCATCAAGGTGCTCGATCCGGATCGGCAATGCCGTGCCATCGGGCAGGTGCAGCGTGCGTTGTTGTCCGAGCAACGGCTGGACGTGTTGAATCTGAACCGCTTGCAGCATGGTCTGACTCCAGTGAAAAAAGAACGGCCGGGGGCCGTGAAGCCCCCGGCGTTTGCTCAGTTGCGGGACGGGAACAGGCCATTCAGGGCAACGCTGAAGTTGAGGACCAGGGCCGGGTTCAAGACTTGCAGTGGCTGACTGCCGCCGGTGGAGGAAATGTCCCCGGTGACGGTGGTGGTCACACCCTTGAGCGGCACCGGTGTGGCGCCTTGGGCGTCGGAGTAAATGTTCGCCGAACCAGGGCCGCCGCCGGACGCGCCGAGGTACGAGTTGGTGGCGGTGGGCACGGTCGCCGGATTGCTGGCGGGTACGGCCAGCGACAAGGCCGTGTTGGCGGTGAGGCCGGTCATCGCGTGAGTGTGGTTGGGCATGTTGGCGATGGTGGCGGTGACGCTTTCGGTGCCGTACACCTGACCGATGACGCGCGGTGTCAGGCCCAGTCCGGTGCCTTGTGCGACGGGCACGCGACCTTGCAGGTTGGGCAGTTGAAAGTTGGTGGTGCCATTGCCGCCGTAGTAAGTGCCCAGCAAGGCGAACAGCGCCTGGTATTGCGAGATGCCCAGGATTTGCCCGTTGCACAAGGCCCAGCCACTCGGGGCGAAGTTGAAGGCGAACGGTTGAATCGTACCCATAAAGACTTCCATGGTTCCTCATCCTTCTGTTGTGTGGTCGGCGCGCCGCGCGGTCGCCCTTGTTGTCGGGCCGGTCGAAACGTTTTGCTGACTCCTTCCTTTTGCGCGGGCAGGTCACGCCAAGCCGTAGCGTAGACCCGGATCGACGGACTTGCCGGACGTCGTCACGGCCGCGCGTCGACTTCGGCGCTGGCCTACAGTGTTCGCAGTCAATGACGCAAATCGTGTTCGCAAAAAACGCTGAGGGGAGGTTGATGGAGGTCCTTCGCGAGACGCCGCTGGGGGATACCCAGGACCCGTTCGCCGCACCGAATGCCGGTGTCCGGCGCCTGTTGCGCTGGGCGCGCGAGCACTGGTTGATACCGATCCTGCTGCTGGCCACGGTGGTGCGTTTTTATGACCTGACGGCTGCGGCGATCTGGGGCGATGAAGGTTCGAGCCTGCTGCTGGCGCGCTATTCGCTGGGCGGGATCTGGACGCACGCCGCGTTCGACGTGCACCCGCCGCTGTACTTCATGTTGCTGCACGGCTGGATCGGCGTGTTCGGTGACGGCCTCCTGGCCATTCGCAGTTTCAGTGCGCTGGCCGGCATCGCCACGGTCGGGCTCGGCGTGAGCCTGGTCGACCGGCTGGCCACCCGCCGCGCCGCAATCATCGCCGGGGTGTTGCTGGCGCTACTGCCGACGGCGGTGCGCTACAGCCAGGAAGTGCGCATGTATGCGTTGCTTGGCTTGCTGCTGATCGGCGCGACGCTGGTGCTGGTCAAGTGGATCAGGCGCCCGCAGCGTCACCGCTATCTGTTGATCTATGCGCTGCTGATGACGGCGGCGTTGTACACCCACTATTTCGCCGTGCTGGCGGCCCTGAGCCATTGGCTGTATCTGGGGCTGATCCGCCTGTTGCCGGGTTATCGCCTGAAGCATCTCCAGCGCAAGGACTGGTGGCTGGCCAATCTGGCCATCGTCGTGCTCTACCTGCCGTGGTTACCGAACCTGATTGACCTGCTGCAACACATGGACGCGCTCAAGGCCGGCGGCGATGTGGGCTGGGAAGATCCGGTGACCCTGTCTTCGCTGCCGTCGATGATCTGGCTGTGGCTGATCCAGGATGAGGGCGAGCAGCTTCCGTTGCTGCTGTTCGGCGGTGTGCCGCTGGCCTTGCTGGTGCTGGCGGGTTTCGCCGTCGCCCGGGATCGCAGCGTGAACCATGGCAGCGTGCTGCTGGCGGTCTACACCGGCGTGCCGTTGTTGCTGGTGTTCGCCGTGTCCTTTGTCACGCCGGTGTTCATCGAGCGTTACCTGACTGCCTATGCGCTGGGGCTGCCGATGCTGGCGGCGCTGGCCATCGACCGGCTCTACACCAGCGTGCGTGTGCTGGCGGTGGCGGTGCTGCTGTCGCTGGTCGGGGTCGAGATGATCGGGGTGAACAACAACGCCACGGTCGACCGCAACGACCAGTTCAACGTCATGGTCGATTACGTCAACCGCCACTTCGCGAGCGGCGACCGGATCGTCACCAGCGACATGCTCTGGTACCTCAGTTACGTCTATTACAACCGCACGGACGCGCAAGTCCGGCTGTTTACGCCGGCCACCGCCGAGGGGCGCTCGACCCGTCCGAACCACTACGGCTTCGGCACGCTGGTGTCCGATGGGGTTTACCTGGATCGGCTGAGCGAGCTGCCGCAGGGCAGCTCACGGGTCTGGTTGATCGGTGATCTGGATGCGGAGGTGCCGGACCCGTTCCTGCCCTTGCCTGCGAACTGGCAGCTACGGGATCAGGTGCAGGCGGGTGGGGCGAAAGCGCGACTTTTTTCGTTGCAGGCGCCCAATGGAGCGGGAGAAAAGTGACTTAAACGCTTCACCATTTAATTCGCGATAAAGGAGATTCTTTTAAGTCCGTTTTGCTCTTTATTGATATCAAAACACTACTAGTCGAAAGGGTATTGTTGGACTACGCTCGTCGGACAAAAGGACTTACAAATACGGTGAAGGGATTGCAGCAGTTCCACTTTATCTCCGGCTTGCCGCGCTCAGGTTCTACCCTCCTTTCTGCGATTCTCCTGCAGAACCCGCGTTTTCATGCCGGCATGACCAGTCCGGTCGGTGCGCTGTTCTCAGGTGTCCTTGAACAATGCAGCGCCGGCAGCGAATTCGGCGCGGTGATCGACACCGACATGCGCCGCCGCCTGTTGCGCGGCCTGTTCGATTCCTACTACGCCGACAAGGCCGACAAACCCGTGGTGTTCGACACCAACCGCCAGTGGTCTGCGCGACTGCCGGCCATCAATGACCTGTTCCCGCAAGCCAAGGTCATCGCCTGTGTACGCAACGTCGCCTGGGTGATGGATAGCCTCGAGCGGCTGTACCGCGCCAATCCTTTCGAAAACACCAAACTGTTCGGCGATGCGGTCGAGCGCAACACCGTCTACAGCCGCTGCGAGACTTTGGCTCAGCGCAACCGTCTGGTGGGTTTTGCCTGGGCGGCGCTCAAGGAAGCCTATTACGGCGAGCACGCCGATTCGCTGCTGATCATCGATTACGACTTGCTGAGCCAGGCGCCTGAGCGGGTATTGCGGCTGGTTTACGAGTTTATCGGCGAGCCTTGGTTCGAACACGATTTCGATAACCTGGCCTATGACGCGCCAGAGTTCGACCAGGCCTTGGGCGTGACCGGTCTGCACAAGGTCAAACCCAAGGTCGCTCTTGAGTCGCGGCGCACGATCCTGCCGCCGGACCTGTTCAAGCAATACGCCGATCTGTCCTTCTGGCTCGATGGCTCAGCCAGCGCTGCCAATGTCATTCGTATGAAGTCCGACGCCGCAATCAGCTGATCGCGGCGTTTTTCATTGATGCGTCAACAACTGTGTTCGAGTCCGGGTGAGCAACATGTGGTGGAGCAAGCAGAAGTCGCGGGTTACCGAAGGCCAACGGACGCTGGCGGCGCCCATGATCATGTCGCTGGAACCGCGCATGCTGTTCGACGGCGCCGTCGCGGCCACCGTGGCCGACACCGCCGCCCAGGCTGACAGCCATGCCACCGCCGATGCCGCGAAAGCGCCGGCCGCCGATCACCCGAGCGCCAGCAAGGACACCCACGGCCAGGCCGACGCCATGCCCGCTGCCAGCCCGGTCGCGGTGCCGGGGCAGAGCGTGGTGTTCGTCGATTCCCGGGTCAAGGATGCCGACAGCCTGGTCAAAGGCGTGGCTCCCGGCACGCAAGTGGTCAAGCTCGATGCGGGCAAGGACGGCTTGCAGCAGATCGCCGATTACCTCGACCAGCATCAGGGCGTGAGCTCGGTGCAGATCATCGCCCACGGCAACGCCGGCGATCTGTGGCTCGGCGACAGTTACCTGTCGGCCGACAACGTCGCCCAGCGCAGCGCGATCCTGGCGGAAATCGGCAAGGACATGAACGCAGGTGGCGACATCCTGATCTACGGCTGCTACACCGCCGAAGGCGATCGTGGCCTGAGCTTTGTCGACTCGCTGGCGCAATTGACCGGCCGCGATGTGGCCGCGTCGAACAACCGCACCGGCGTGGGCGGCGACTGGGATCTGGAGATCGCCACCGGCAACATCGAAAGCGCCAACGTGCTGTCGACCCAGGCGATGAGCGAATACCAGTGGGGTCTGGCCACCTGGACCGCCACCAATAATGCCAACACCGGGGTCGGCTCGCTGCGCGCAGCGCTGGCGTCGGCGCAGAACGGCGACATCGTGACCTTCAGCAGCGGTATGACGGTGCAGCTCACCTCGGAATTGCTGATCAACAAGAACATCACGGTCGATGGTGACCTGAACAACGACGGTGTCGCCGACGTCACGCTCGATGGCCAATACCGGACCCGAGTAGTGGAAATCACCTCCGGCAGCACGGTGACCCTCGATGGTCTGGTCATCACCCGGGGCCTGGTCTCGGGCAACGGTGGCAATGGCGGCTACGGCGCGACCGGCGCCATGGGCGGCGGGATTTTCAACGCCGGCATCCTGACCCTGAACAACGTTTCGGTCACCGGCAACGCGGCGGCTGGCGGTGGCGGCGGCGGTGGTGTCACCGGTGCGTTTTATGGCGGTGGCGGCGGCGGTGGCGGTGGTCTTGGCGGTCAGAGCGGCGGTCATGGCGGCACGGCCGGGCCAGGCACCGGTACGCTGGGCGGCCAGGCCGGCAGCGGCGGTGTCGGCGGTTACGGCGGTGGCTACGACGCGACGCACATGGGTGGCCGCGGCGGCTCTACCACCGGCGGCGCCGGCGGTGTAGGCGTGTCCTATTACAGCAACGGCGGCAATGGCGGCACGGCCAGCAACGGCACCATTTCCATTGGCGGCGGTGGTGGCGGGTCCGGCTGGGACAAGGTTGGCGGCGTCGGCGGCAATGCGGCCGGCGGCATTTACAACGCTTCCACCGGCACGCTGAAAATCGTCGGCACCTCGGTCATCAGCAACAACATCGGTGCGGGTGGCGGTGGTGGTGGCGGCAGCGGCCAGGGCAGCAACAACCTGAACGGCGGCGACGGTGGACGGGGTGTCGGCGCGATCTGGAACCAGGGCGGTACGGTACTGATCACCGCTGCCAACTTCAGCGCCATCAGCGGCAACGCGGCCGGCAGCGGTTCCGGCGGCGCAGAACTGGGCGGTGGCGTGACGGGCTCTGTACCGCTGGCCTTCGCGGCGATCTACAACAACGGCGGTACGCTCAACACTGCTTATGTTGAGCCACCGACCGCGACCATCGTGATGGCCGACACCGCGCTGAAAATCGGTGAAACCTCGCTGGTGACCATCACCTTCAGCCGGGCGGTCACCGGCTTCACCAACGCCGACCTGACGATTGCCAACGGCACGCTGACATCGGTCAGCAGCAGCGACGGTGGCCTGACCTGGACCGCGACTTTCACGCCGACCAACAACATTACCGACAGCACCAACCTGATCACCCTCGACAACACCGGGGTGACCGCCATCAGCGACGGCGTGGCGGGCGTCGGCACGACCAGCTCGGTCAATTACGCGATCGACACCGCACGGCCGACCGTGACTATCGTGATGTCCGACACGGCGTTGAAGATCGGCGATACCTCGCTGGTGACCTTTACTTTCAGCGAGGCGGTGACCGGCTTCACCAACGCCGACCTGACCATCGCCAACGGCACGCTGAGCGCCGTGAGCAGCAGCGACGGCGGCATCACCTGGACCGGAACGTTTACCCCGACGGCCAGCATCACTGACACCACCAACCTGATCTCCCTGGACAAGACCGGTATCGCCGACCTGGCGGGCAACGCCGGCAGCGGCACCACCGATTCAGCCAATTATGTGATCGATACCGTGCGGCCGACGGCGACCATTGTTGTGGCCGACACCAGTCTGGCAGTGGGCGAAACCTCGCTGGTGACCATCACCTTCAGCGAAGCGGTCAGCGGTTTCACCACCGCCGACATGACAGTGGCCAACGGCACCCTGACCGGCCTGAGCAGCAGCGACGGCGGCATCACCTGGACCGCCACGCTGACGCCGACCACCAACATTACCGACACCACCAACCTGGTCACTCTGGATAACACAGGGGTCGTCGATCTCGCCGGCAACGCCGGCAGTGGCACCACCAATTCCAACAATTACGCGATCGACACCGCGCGTCCGACCGCGACCATCGTGGTGGCGGACAACGCCCTGAAAATTGGTGAAACCTCGCTGGTGACCATCACCTTCAGCGAAGCGATCACCGGTTTCACCAACGCCGACCTGACGATTGCCAACGGCACGTTGACGGCGGTCAGCAGCAGCGATGGCGGCATTACCTGGACAGCAACGTTCACGCCGACCGTTAGCATCACCGACGCGACCAACCTGATCACGCTGAACAACACCGGCATCGTCGACCTGAACGGTAACGCCGGCAGCGGCACCACAGACTCCAACAACTACGCCATCGATACCGTGCGCCCGACCGCGACCATCGTGGTGGCCGACAACAACCTGCGGATCGGTGAAACCTCGCTGGTGACCATCACTTTCAGTGAAGCGGTCAGCGGTTTCACCAACGCCGACCTGACTATCGCCAACGGCACATTGAGCGCGGTCAGCAGCAGTGACGGCGGCATCACCTGGACCGCGACGTTCACCCCGAGCGCCAGCATCACCGATACCACCAACCTGATTACCCTGGACAACACCGGCATCGTCGACCTGTCGGGCAACGCCGGCAGCGGCACCACCGATTCCAACAATTATGCGATCGATACGGTGCGGCCAACCGCGACCATTGTGGTGGCCGACAGCAACCTCACTGCCGGTGAAACCTCACTGGTGACCATCACCTTTAGTGAAGCGGTCAGCGGCTTCACCAACGCCGACCTGATCATCGCCAACGGCACGTTGACGGCGGTAAGCAGCAGCGACGGCGGCATCACCTGGACGGCAACGTTCACGCCGAACCTGGGCGTCAACGACGCGACCAACCTGATTGTCCTGAACAACGCCGGCATCGCCGACCTGGCGGGCAACGCCGGCAGCGGCACGACCAACTCCAACAACTACACCATCGATACCGTGGTGCCGACCGCGACCATCATCATTGCCGACAACGCACTGAAAATCGGCGAAACCTCGCTGGTGACCATTACCTTCAGCGAGGCGGTGACCGGTTTCACCAACGCCGACCTGACGATTGCCAACGGCACGCTCAGCGCGGTCAGCAGCAGCGACGGCGGGATCACCTGGACGGCGACCTTCACACCGACCACCAACATCACCGATGCCACCAACCTGATCACGCTGGACAACTCCGGCATCCAGAACCTGTCGGGCAACGCCGGCAGCGGCACCACCGATTCGAACAATTATTCGATCGACACGGTACGTCCGACCGCCACCATCGTGGTCGCCGACACCGCGCTCGGCGTCGGCCAGACCAGCCTGGTGACCATCACCTTCAGCGAAGCGGTGACCGGTTTCACCAATGCCGATCTGATCATTGCCAACGGTACGCTGAGCGCGGTCAGCAGCAGCGACGGCGGCATCACCTGGACGGCGACGTTCACACCGGCGGCGGGCATCACCGACACCACCAACCTGATCACCCTGGATAACACCGGGATCGCCGATCTGGCGGGCAATGCCGGCAGTGGCACCACCGATTCCAACAACTACGCGGTCGACAGTCAGCGTCCGACGGCCACCATCGTGCTCTCCGACAGCAGCCTCAGTGCCGGCGAAACCTCGCTGGTGACCATCACCTTCAGCGAGGCGGTGACCGGTTTCACCAACGCCGACCTGAGCGTCGCCAACGGCACCCTGAGCAATGTCTCGTCGAGTGACGGCGGCATCACCTGGACGGCAACGTTCACGCCGAACGTGGGCGTCAACGATGCGACCAACCTGATTGTTCTGAACAACACCGGCATCGCCGATCTGGCCGGCAACAGCGGTACCGGCACCACCAGTTCGCCGAACTACACCATCGACACCGTGCTGCCGACCGCGACCATCATCGTGGCCGACCCCAGTCTGAAAATCGGCGAAACCTCGCTGGTGACCATCACCTTCAGCGAAGCAGTGACCGGTTTCACCAACGCCGACCTGACGATTGCCAACGGCACGCTCAGCGCGGTGAGCAGCAGCGACGGCGGCATTACCTGGACGGCGACCTTCACGCCAACCACCAATATCACCGACGCCACCAACCTGATCACATTGGACAACTCCGGCGTGCAGAATCTGTCGGGCAACGCTGGCAGCGGCACCACCGATTCCAACAACTACTCGATCGACACCCAGCGTCCGACGGCCACCATCGTGGTCACCGACACAGCCTTGGGCGTCGGTCAGACTACATTGGTGACCATTACCTTCAGCGAAGCGGTGACCGGTTTCACCAACGCTGACCTGACCATCGCCAACGGTACATTGAGCGCGGTGAGCAGCAGCGACGGCGGAATCACCTGGACAGCGACGTTCACGCCGGCGGCGGGCATCACCGATACCACCAACCTGATCACCCTGGACAACACCGGCATCTCGGATCTGGCGGGCAACGCCGGCAGTGGCACCACCGATTCCAACAACTATGCGGTCGACAGTCAGCGTCCGACGGCAACCATCGTCATGACCGACAGCGACCTGCGGCCCGGCGAAACCGCGCAGGTGACCATCACCTTCAGCGAGGCGGTCACCGGTTTCGACAATTCCGATTTGAGCGTCGCCAATGGCACCCTGAGCAATGTCTCATCGAGCGACGGCGGCATCACCTGGACGGCCACCTTCACGCCGAACATCGGTGTCACCGACCTGACCAACCTGATCGTCCTGAACAACACCGGCATCACCGACCTGGCCGGCAACACCGGCACCGGCACCACCAGTTCGGCCAACTATCAGGTGCAAACCCAGGTGCCGACCGCCACCATCGTGGTGGCCGACACTTCGCTGAAGGCCGGGGAAACCTCGCTGGTGACCATCACCTTCAACGAAGCGGTCAGCGGTTTCGACAACAGCGACCTGACCATCGCCAACGGCACGCTGAGCAACGTCAGCAGTAGCGACGGCGGCATCACCTGGACCGCCACGTTCACGCCGACCAACAACATCACCGACAGCAGCAACCTGATCACCCTGAACAACGCCGGAGTGGCCAACCTGTCGGGCAACAGTGGCGTTGGCACCACCGATTCCAACAACTTCGCGATAGATACCGCGCTGCCGACCGCCACCATCGTGGTCGCGGACAATCGGCTGGGCATCGGTGAAACCACCACGGTGACCATCACCTTCAGCGAGGCGGTGAGCGGGTTCGACCTGTCCGATATCAGCGTCGCCAACGGTTCGCTGTCGAACCTGACCAGCAGCGATGGCGGCGTGACCTGGACCGCGACCTTCACCCCGACAGCCAACGTCAACGACCCGACCAACCTGATTCTGATCGACACCGCCGGTGTCCAGGATCTGGCCGGCAACCTCGGGGCGAGCATCGCCATCTCCAACAACTACATCCTCGATGCGACCCGGCCGACGGTGAACATCGTGGTCGCCAATCCGCATCTGGGCATCGGCCAGAGCACCACGGTGACCTTCACGTTCAGCGAGGCGGTGAGCAATTTCGACTTGTCGGACCTGAGCGTGACCAACGGTGACCTGAGCAACCTGACCAGCAGCGACGGCGGCAAGACCTGGACCGCGACCTTCACGCCGACCGCGAATGTCACCGACCCGAGCAACTTCATTGCGCTGGACACCAGCAACGTCACCGACCTGGCGGGAAACACCGGCAGCACGGTGGCGGTGTCGAACAACTACGCCCTCGACAGCGAACGGCCGACCGCCACGGTGGTGATCGCCAATCCGAACCTGCGCGTCGGCCAGACCTCGCAGGTGACCATCACCTTCAATGAAGCGGTGAGCGGTTTGGACCTGTCGGACCTCAGCGTGGCCAACGGCACCTTGTCCAACCTGAGCAGCAGCGACGGTGGCAAGACCTGGACCGCGACCCTGACGCCGAACGCCAACGTCAACAGCACCAACAATGCGATCAGCATCAACACGGCCGGGGTCAGCGACCAGTCGGGCAACAGTGGCAGCGGCGTCAGCAGCTCCGGCAATTACGTGATCAACACGGTGCCGGTGGTGGTGCCTGTGCCTCCGACGCCTCCTGTGACACCGCCTTCTCCGCTGATCGTGGTGACGCCGGATCCGGAATTCCGCAGCAGCGATCCGGTCGCGCCGCCACCGGCGCCGAACGTTCCGCTGCAACCGATCGTCTTCACGCCGCCCACCGGCGACCTCGGTTCACCGCTGACCTTCGCACCGTTGTTCGAGCAACGGGTGATCGGCGACGGCATCCGTCCGCTGGGCGACATTTTCATCAACCGCGGTGCGCTGAGCCCGAGCTTCATTGCCCAGGTCTTCAGCAGCAGCGACAACCTGGGTGACGGCTCCGGTCATGGTTTCCTCGGTTTTGGCGGCGGCGATGGCGGGGTGTTCGGCAGCAGCACGCTGTCGGGCCTGTTCAATCAGGACAGCAGCGCCGAGCGCGATTCGCTGAACGCCTTCGGCAGCCAGTCGATCAAGGGCGGCGATATTTCCCAGGGCCTGCGCGGTGTGTTCGGCGCGCCGACCCTGGGGCAGCAACTGCAACAGATCAAGGACAGCGAGCAGCACCGGGTCGACAACCTGGCGGCAGCTCTGCAACAGGTCGGCATCAGCGAAATGCCGGCCTGACAACACACAACAACTCACATATGTGCGGGACCTAGGGGCGATCCAGGGATGAAGAAAAGTCAGAAGTTGTTCGGCGCCAGCCTGCTGGCGCTGGCGATCAGCGGATGTGCAGTGACCAGTGAACCGATCGAACGCAGTGTCAGTGAGCAACGGGCCCGGGCCGACCTGCAAAGCATGTACAAGGGCCAGGAACCGCTGAGCGGTCCGCTGACCCTGCACCAGGCCATGGCTCGCGCGGTGAAATACAACCTGGAAGGCCGCTTGAAAATCATGGAGGAAGCGCTGGCCAAGCGGCAGCTCGACCTCGCCAGTTTCGACATGCTGCCGCGCATGGCGCTGGACGCCGGTTACGTCGGGCGTAACAACGTCAGCGCCTCAAGCAGCCAGAGCGTGCGCACCGGCACCCAGTCCCTGGAACCGTCGACCTCCCAGGACCGCGACCGTGACGTCGCCGACCTGACCATGGTCTGGAACGTCCTCGATTTCGGCGTCAGCTACATCAGCGCCAAGCAGCAGGGCGACCAGCGCCTGATCGTTCAGGAACGCCGGCGCAAGGTGATCAACACCATCGTTCAGGACGTGCGCTCGGCCTATTGGCGGGCGATGGCCGCCGAACGTCTGCTCAAGCAGATCGACAGCCTGATGGCGCGAGTCGACACCGCCCGCCGCAACAGCGAAAGCATGAGCGAACAGCGGATTGGCGATCCGGTGCAGTCCCTCGGCTACCAGCGTTCGCTGATCGAAGCGACCCGGCAACTGGAAGAACAACGCCGCGCGTTGTCGCTGGCAAAAACCGAACTGGCGACCCTGATCAACTTGCCGCTGGGCACCAACCTGACCCTGGCCACCGATGACGGTTATCAGATCCCGGAACTCAAGGTCGATCTGAGCAAACTCGAACAGGAAGCCCTGACCAGCCGTCCGGAACTGCGCGAGCAGGATTACCAGACCCGGATCAGCGCCGCCGAAACCCGCAAGGCCATGCTGCGTCTGCTGCCGGGCCTGGAGTTCTCCGCCGGCGGGCATTACGACAGCAACTCGTTCCTGGTCGAGCAGGGCTGGGCCGACTACGGCGTGAAGGTCACCTGGAACCTGTTCAACGTGATCTCCGCCCCGGCGGCCATCGACGTGGCCAAGGCCGGTGAAGAAGTCGCTGCTGCACGCCGTCAGGCGATGTCGATTGCGGTGCTGGCGCAGCTCTACGTGGCCAACGCCAACTATCAGGAGGCGCTGCGCCAATTCAAGACCAATCAGCAACTGTCGGACATCGACGGGCAAATCGTCGGTCAGTTGCGTAACCGTCGTCAGGCCGACGGCATTGGTGAGCTGGACCTGATTCAGGGCGAGCTCAACACCTTGCAGGCCGATTTGCGGCGCGACCTGTCCTATGCCGATTTGCGCAATGCTTACGGCCAGATCTTCGCCAGCGCCGGCCTCGATCCGCTGCCGGATCAGGTGCAGTCGACCGAAGTCCAGTCGATCGCCACCGCGCTGGCCAACCGCGAAGCGGCGTGGGCCTCGGGAAACATTTCGGTGCCGGTGGCCCATGCCTCTGCGCAGTGACGTATTGGCGCCGACCGCCAGCATCAGCCGTGTACAGCGCGAGGCCCGCAACGGCCATCGCGGCACGGCGATGCTGCTGACCGGTCTGCCGGCGGCGGGCAAGTCGACCCTTGCCCAGGCGTTGCATGCCGAGTTGTTCAGCCGCGGTCTGCAAAGCGTGGTGCTCGATGGCGACGGCTTGCGGATCGGGCTCAACCGCGACCTGGGTTTTACCGATGCCGACCGCCTGGAAAACATCCGCCGCGCCAGTGAGCTGGCGGCGTTGCTGGTGGAGAACGGGCAGATCGTGATTCTGGCGATGATCGCGCCGTTGGCGGAGCTGCGAGAGGTGTTTGCCCGCCGTTTGGGCGAGGACTATCGCGAGGTCTGGTGCAGCGCCGCGCTGGCGGTGTGCGAGCAGCGCGATCCGAAAGGACATTATGCTCGGGCCCGACGCGGCGAGCTGGCCGGGTTCACCGGCGTGTCGGCGCCTTACGAGGCACCGGCCCAGGCTTCGCTGGTGCTCGACACCGGCACGCTGACGGTCGAAGCCTGTCTGGACCGGTTGCTGACCTGGCTCGGCGAAACCGCGGTGTTGCCCAAGGCATGAGCCGGCCGGCGTTCTCGCGGTTGCCGGTGACGGTGGACCTGCCGTTGCTGTTGCAGGCGCTGGCGGCGATTGATGACGCTGCCTGGCGCGGTCATTTCAACACCGCTTATTTCGCCGGCGACTGGAGCGGCGTGGCGCTGATTTCCGCCGCCGACGCGCTAACCGAACTGTCCCCCGGCAGTGCCGAACCCGTACGACGCGCCCCTTGGCTGAATGACCATCGCTGGCAGCAGGCCCTGCGGGATCTGCCGCTGGAAATCGTCAGTGCGCGGCTGTTGCGACTTGGGCCGGGCGGACAGATTCATGAGCATCGAGACTACGATCTAGAGGGCCCGGACGCCGATTTGCGCCTGCACATTCCGCTGCTCAGTCCGCCCGCCGTGGACTTCTGGCTCGATGGCCAGAGGATGCCGATGACGGCGGGAGAATGCTGGTTTCTCGACCTCGCCCGGCCGCATCGGGTCGACAATCGCGACCGCACGGCACGGGTTCATCTGGTGCTCGATTGCCGCCCCGCGCCCTGGCTGGAGCAGATGATTGTTGACGGTTTGCCGAGCACTCCGCTGCCTGATGGCGCGGAGACGGCGCTGCAGCGTTTTCAACGGTTGCTGGGCACGGATCCGCTGCTCTGCACGACGTTGCAGGCATTGCACGACCCCGAAACCTTCATCGATCAGACTCTGGCATTGGCCGTTGAACGCGGTCTGCATTTTTCCCGTGAAGAACTGCTGGCGGCGATGCGTAACAGTCGCCGGTCATGGAACGAACAATGGCGCCTGTGAATTTCGACGGCTGGTTGCCAATCCGCATCTGGAAAACCGCCGGACAATGGCAGGTCGACTGGTGCTGGTTTGGCGACACGCCGCTGCATCAGCCGTTCTTTCGTGAGGCCGTCGAAGACGCGTTGCGTCTGCCGTTCAATCAGGCGTTCCGCCAGCAAACACCCTTGTCGGCGCTCATGGATTGGCAAGCGCTCAGTCCGGGGCTGCCGCCGAGCGCCTTCATCCTGCACGCCTCGCGTTGCGGTTCGACGCTGATCAGCCAGATGCTCGCCCGGCTCGACGATCATATCGTGGTCTCGGAGCCGCCGCCCCTTGATGCCTTGCTGCGTAGCGATCTGCCGGACGAAGAACGCCGCGCGGCCATCGCCGGATTGCTCTCGGCGTACGGTCAGCGGCGGCGTGGTACGGAGCAGCGATTGGTGATCAAGCTCGACGCCTGGAACATCGGCGAGTGGCCGTTGCTGCACGAATGTTTTCCCGATACGCCGTGGCTGTTTGTCTACCGCGATCCGCTGGAAATTGCCGTCTCGCACCTGCGCCGCCCTGGTATGCACATGGTGCCGGGCGCGCTCGGCGATTGTGTGCTGGACGATGATTTGCCGTTCGAGGGCCGCGAGGATTTCATCGCCCGTCGGCTGGGGCGCCTGCTGGCGGCGGGGTGGGTGCATTGCCGTGATTCTGCCGGGCTGGTGCTGAACTACAGCGAATTGCCCGATGCGATTAGCGGGCGGCTGGCGCGGTTTTTCAAGCTGAGCGCCGCGCAGTGTGAACAGGCGCTGGCAGCGACGGCGCAGCACGCGAAACAGCCGTCACAACCCTTTGTCGTCGATGGCGAACACAAACGTCGCGAGGCGTCGGCGCTGTTGCAGGCACGGATCGAACATTGCGCCCGTGCGCCCTATGCCGCGTTGGAACGACTGCGCGCGCTCACGATTTCGCCGACAGATCCGCCATCCCCTTGAGCAGTTCGATCGGTAACGGAAAGACGATGGTGGAGCTCTTGTCGCCGGCAATCGAACTCAAGGTCTGCATGTAGCGCAGCTGCATGGCGCCGGGCTGGCGGCCGAGCATTTCGGCGGCCTGCATGAGTTTTTCCGAGGCTTGCAATTCACCTTCGGCGTGGATCACCTTGGCTCGCCGTTCCCGCTCGGCTTCGGCCTGTTTGGCGATGGCGCGCACCATCGACTCGTTGAGGTCGACGTGCTTGATTTCGACGTTGGCGACCTTGATCCCCCAGGCGTCAGTCTGGGCGTCGAGCACTTGCTGGATGTCAATGTTCAGGCGTTCGCGCTCGGCCAGCAGTTCGTCCAGCTCATGTTTGCCGAGCACCGCGCGCAGGGTGGTCTGGGCCAGTTGGCTGGTGGCCATGAGGAAATCTTCGACCTGGATGATCGCTTTCTGCGGGTCGAGCACGCGGAAGTACAGCACCGCGTTGACCTTCACCGACACGTTGTCGCGGGTGATCACGTCTTGCGGCGGCACATCGAGGACGATGGTGCGCAGGTCGACCCGGACCATTTGCTGCACCACCGGGATCAGCAGGATCAGCCCCGGCCCCTTGACCTGCCAGAAGCGTCCGAGCTGGAACACCACGCCGCGTTCGTATTCGCGCAGGATGCGGAACGTCGAGCCGGCCAGGGCGATCAGCAACAGCAGCAGCGCGACAAAACCGATTTGCAGACCCATGATCACTCTCCGAGCGGTGCCGCGTCAGTCGCGGCCACTTGCAGCAACAGGCCCTTGCGCCCGACCACGCGCACCGGTTGCCCGGTGTGCAGCGGTGTGGCGCTCAGCACCTGCCAGCGTTCTCCCTGTAATTGCACCCAGCCGTTGCGGCTGTCTTCCGGTTGCACCACCGTCACCGCCGTGACACTGCCGAGCAGGCCGGCATCTCCGCTGACCGGTTGGCGCGGTCGGGTTTTCAGGGCTCGGATCAGCAGCGCGATCAGCAACAGGGCGCTGACCAGCCCGAGGCCGATCATCATCGGTACCGGCAGTTCAGCGTTGCTCAGGATCAGCGCGCCGATCACGAACATGACGATGCCGCCCAGGCCGATCACCCCGTAGTTGGGCAGCGCGGCTTCGGCGATCAGAAATGTGATGCCCAGAGTAATCAGCCACAGACCGACCGGGCTGACGGCGGTAAACGGACCGTCCGCCGCAACCACCGATCCACTCAGCAGCAATAGGGCAAGCGCACAGCAACGAATGTTCACGTGACCCTCCGCGAGAGTCAGGGCTTGTTCTTACAGTCTAGTTGAGGCTGCGGCTGGATGATTTTTAACCAGTTTGCCTGCCCCGTCAGTGGGCGGATTTCCCGGTGTTCGTGGCTCGCCGGACTAGACTTTCAAGGACAGCCACAGCGTTTCATTACCGTCCGCCGCGCCGCGTCGGCGGGCACCGAGGTGCATCATGCGTATGGCCAAGAAAGTGCAGAGCAGCCTCAACCGGGCGCAATGCGAATATGACATCGTCACCCACCCGCACTCGTCCAGCAGCCTGGAAACGGCGCGGGTCTCCGGGATTGCCGCAGAACGGGTGGCCAAATCGGTGATCCTGGACGACCGTCACGGGCACTACCTGATGGCGGTGCTGCCCGCCAGCTGCCACCTGGACTTGAGCAAAGTGCGCAGCAGCGGCGAATGGCAGATCACCCGCGAAAGCAATCTGGCGCACATTTTCGACGACTGTGAGCGCGGTGCCGTGCCGCCGCTGGGCGATTCCTACGGCCTGGACATGGTCATCGACCCGCTGCTGACCCGGCAGAAAGACATCTACCTGGAAGCCGGCAACCACAACTACCTGCTGCACATGAGCATGCCTGAGTTCCTGAAAATGGTGCCGCATGCGCAGGTGCGGGAGTTGAGTCAGTAGCTTTTTTAGCGTCTGCGCCGGCGCCAATCGCGAGCAAGCTCGCTCCCACAGGTTCTGCGCTCAACCTGTGGGAGCGAGCTTGCTCGCGAAAAATCTTTCATACCCTATAAATCTCGCAGGAGTTCCGACATGGAAAACCCGACCCACAACCTCCCATCCCTGTTCAAACAACTCGGCCTGGACAACGACCCGGTCAGCATCGACCAGTTCATCGCCACCCATTCCCCGCTCAAACCCGAACTGCACCTGTGCGACGCGTTTTTCTGGACCAAGAGCCAGGCGGATTTCCTGCGGGACGAGATTCTCGATGATGCGGATTGGGCGGAGGTGGTGGATCAGCTGGATGTGATGTTGAGGAAGGGGCGGGGAATGTAAAAAAAATGATCGAAAAGACCGAAATGTAAAAAAACTTGTGGGTTGTAAAAAAACCAGAGCAAAAGTCAGGGTGAGATAAATTTTCTGAATTCACCTTCGGACATGAATTTGTTTCAAAACTTGACTGAATTTCCCCACCAATGCGATATTGATAGTTAGCAAACTAACAGTGTGTGCATTCCCTCGTGCCGAATAACCTCGACGCTCTCCAGATGAATATCAGCAGTGCCATGGTGGTGGCCGCCAGGCATTGGCGGAAGATCTGCCAGACCACGCTGGTCAACTATGGAATTTCCGAAGCCTGCGCCGTCCCGTTGTTGATGATCGGGCGGCTGGGCGAGGGTGTGCGCCAGGTGCAGGTGGCGCAGGCGGCGGGGATGGAGTCGCCGTCGCTGGTGCGTCTGCTCGATCAGTTGTGTCACGCCGGTTTTGTCTGCCGCACCGAAGATGCCCAGGACCGTCGCGCCAAATGCCTGAGCCTGACCGACACCGGCCGGGAGCTGGTGCAAGCGGTGGAGGCGCAACTGGTGCGTCTGCGCCATGAAGTGCTCGAAGGCATCGACCAGCGCGATCTGGAGGCTACGCTTCGGGTACTGAGAGCTTTTGAGGCGGCCACTCCGCCAACGGTGATTAATCCGTGAACGGGTTCTTTTCCGGCATGCCCCCGGCGCGGGACTGGTTCTACGGGATCCGCACGTTCGCGGCCTCGATGATCGCGCTGTACATCGCCTTGCTCATGCAGATGCCGCGTCCTTATTGGGCGATGGCCACGGTGTACATCGTTTCCAGCCCGTTCCTCGGCCCGACCAGTTCCAAGGCGCTGTATCGCGCGATCGGCACGTTTCTCGGTGCGGCGGCGGCGGTGCTGTTCGTGCCGATGTTCGTCCAGAGCCCGTATGTGCTGGTGGTGGTCATCGCCTTGTGGACGGGGATTCTGCTGTTCCTGTCCCTGCACCTGCGCACCGCCAACAACTACGCGCTGATGCTGGCCGGCTACACCTTGCCGTTGATCGCCCTGCCGGTGGTGGATAACCCGCTGGCGGTGTGGGATGTGGCCGAATCGCGGACCGAAGAGATCTTTCTCGGCATCGCCGTGGCGGCGGTGGTCGGCGCGATGTTCTGGCCACGGCGCCTGGCACCGGTGTTCAACGACGCCGTGGGCAAATGGTTCGCCGACGCCACGACTTACAGCCTTAAATTCCTCAGCCGCGACGTGCAGCCTGAAGAAGTCACCGCCCTGCGCATGGCCATGGTCGGCAGTTTCAACAGCCTGGAATTGATGATCGGCCAGTTGCCGCACGAAGGTGCGCGGCCGCAGACCGTTCGCAACACCAAGGAGTTGCGCGGGCGGATGATCCACCTACTGCCGGTGATCGATGCCCTCGAAGATTCGCTTTACGCCCTCGAACGGCGCACGCCGGAGCTGGTAGAAAAATTCGCGCCGCTGCTCACGGCGACCCGCGAATGGCTCGGCCACAAAGACGCCGATCTTGAACGCTGGCAAGCCCTGCGGGATCAGCTCGAAGCGCTGCAACCGAGCGCCGAAGCCCTCGAAGATCGCAAACAGTTGCTGTTTTCCAATGCGCTGTATCGCCTCGGTGAATTCATCGATTTGTGGCAGGACTGTCGCAGCCTGCAGGACGCGATCCTGTGCGAGCGCCAGGACAGCTGGCGCGCGGTCTATCGTCACTGGCGCCTTGGCCGCCTGACGCCATTTCTCGACCGTGGGCTGATGCTGTATTCGGTGGCCTCGACCATCCTGGCGATCATCGTCGCCTCGGTACTGTGGATCCTGCTGGGCTGGACCGACGGCGGCAGCGCAGTGATTCTGGCGGCGGTTTCGTGCAGCTTCTTCGCCTCGATGGACGACCCGGCGCCGCAGATCTACCGGTTCTTTTTCTGGACCGGGATGTCGGTGCTGTTCGCCAGCCTGTACCTGTTTTTGGTGCTGCCGAACCTGCATGATTTCCCGATGCTGGTGCTGGCGTTCGCGGTGCCGTTCATCTGTGTCGGCACCCTGACGGTGCAGCCCCGTTTCTACCTCGGCATGCTGCTGACGCTGGTCAACACCTCGTCGTTCATCAGCATTTCCGGTGCTTACGACGCGGACTTCTTTGCCTTCGTCAATTCCAACCTGGCGGGCCCGATGGGGCTGTTGTTCGCGTTCATCTGGACCCTGATCGCCCGGCCGTTCGGCGCGGAACTCGCGGCCAAACGCCTGACCCGTTTCAGCTGGAAAGATATCGTCAGCATGACCGAGCCGGCCAACCTCGCCGAACACCGGCAACTGGGCGTGCAACTGCTCGACCGCCTGATGCAGCACCTGCCGCGTCTGGCGCTGACCGGCCAGGACACCGGCATCGCCATGCGCGAAGTGCGCGTGGGGCTGAACCTGCTCGACCTGCTCGCCTACACGCCGCGAGTGACGGGCGCACCGAACGCGCTGCTCAAGCAAGTGGTGGCAGAGGTTGGCGAATATTTCCGGGCCTGTCTCAAGTCCGGCGAACGCCTGCCTGCGCCTAGCGCCTTGCTGATGACCATGGATCGCACCCGTCGTGCGCTCAACGGCCACGGCGATGAAGAAACCCGACTAAACCTGTTGCACGCCTTGAGCGGTTTGCGCCTGGCGCTGCTGCCCGGCGTGGAATTCGTCTCCAGTGCCGAGCCCGAAGAACCGCTGCCCGAAGGAGCGCCCCTATGATCGGTGATCTGGACATCAGCGGCATTTTCCTGCCGACCCTGCTGGTGTTGATGGGCATCACTTATGTGCTGTTTGTGTTGGTACACGGCGTGCTCACACGCCTGCATTTCTACCGTCTGGTCTGGCACCGGGCATTGTTCAACGTGGCTCTCTACGCCGTGATGCTGTGCGGCGTGGATTCACTCAGTCGATACCTGATGACATGAAAAAACCGTTTCTGACCCTCGGTCGCGTCGTCCTGACGCTGCTGATCGTGACTTTCGCTGTCGTCGTGGTCTGGCGCATGGTGATGTATTACATGTTCGCGCCCTGGACCCGCGACGGCCACATTCGCGCCGACATCGTGCAGATCGCCCCGGACGTGTCCGGGCTGATCCAGCAGGTCGAAGTGAAGGACAACCAGTTGGTGAAACGCGGCCAGGTGCTGTTCAGCATCGATCAGGACCGTTTCAAACTGGCGCTGCGCCAGGCCAAGGCGGCGGTCGCTGATCGCGAAGAAACCCTCGCCCAGGCCCAGCGTGAAGCCAAACGTAACCGTGGTCTGGGCAATCTGGTGCCGGCCGAACAGCTGGAAGAAAGCCTGTCGAAAGTGGCCCGCGCCCAATCGGCCCTGGCCGAAGCGCTGGTGGCGGTGGACAGCGCTCAGCTCAATCTTGATCGCTCGGTGATCCGCAGTCCGGTGGACGGCTACGTCAACGACCGTGCGCCGCGCTCGCAGGAATTCGTCACCGCCGGGCGTCCGGTGTTGTCGGTGGTCGACAGCAATTCGTTCCACATCGACGGTTATTTCGAAGAGACCAAACTCGACGGCATCCACATCGGGCAGTCGGTGGATATCCGCGTGATCGGCGACCGCGCCCGCCTGCGCGGGCATGTCGAAAGCATCGTTGCCGGTATCGAAGACCGTGACCGTTCGAGCGGCAGCAACCTGCTGCCCAACGTCAATCCGGCGTTCAGCTGGGTACGTCTGGCGCAACGGATTCCGGTGCGCATTGCCTTCGACGATGTACCGGATGATTTCCGCATGATCGCCGGGCGTACCGCCACTGTGTCGATCATCGACGATCAACCGCAGGAGCCCGCCAAATGAGCAGGGCTCTGATGATCGCCGGTTTGGGCATGATGCTGTCGGCCTGCTCGATGGTCGGGCCGGACTATCACGTGCCCGAAGACGCGGCGATCCAGCGCAAGGATTTCCAGGGCGACCTGGCGGTGGCCGGCAAACCGGTGGTGTCGGCCCCGGTGCCGGCGGACTGGTGGCGGCTGTATCAGGATCCGCGTCTGGATCAACTGGTGCAGCAGGCCGTGGCGTCCAACACCGATCTGCGAGTGGCGGCGGCGAACCTGTCGCGGGCCCGTGCGCAGGTCGATGAAGCCGAGGCGGCCGGTGGCTGGAGCGGCGGCGTGAAAATGGGCGCCCAGCGCTTGCAGGAATCCGGCGAGGCGTTCCTGCTGCCGGAGAAAGTGCCGGTGGCCAACATTGGCGATATCGGTATCAGCGCGTCCTATCAGTTCGACCTGTGGGGCACGCTGCAACGCGGGATTGAAGCAGCAAAGGCCAACGCCGACGCGACTCAGGCCGCTGCCGACACCGCACTCATCACCCTGGTCGCCGACGTGGTGCGGGCCTACACCCAAGTCTGCGCGGCGAACGAGGAACGGGAAATCGCCCAGCATTCCCTCGACCTGCAATCCCAGAGCACCACGCTGATCCAGCGTCTGCGCGACGCCGGGCGCGGCGACGAAACCCAGGTCACCCGTTCGCAGACCCAATTCAAATCCCTGCGCGCTGACATGCCGCGTTATGAGGCGGCGCGTCAGGCCGGGTTGTTCCGGCTGTCGATGTTGCTGGCCAAGCCTGTCGATCAATTGCCGGCCGGCACCGCGACCTGCGCCGAACTGCCGAAAATCGCCCAACTGGTGCCAGTCGGTGACGGCGCCACGCTGCTCAAGCGCCGGCCGGACATCCGCCAGGCCGAGCGCCGTCTGGCGGCCGCGACGGCCGGAATCGGTATCGCCACCGGCGAGCTGTACCCGGACATCAGTTTCGGCGCGACGATCGGCACCGTCGGTATTCTGGACAACCTTGGCAAACCCTCCACCAACCGCTGGGGCTTCGGCCCGTCGCTGAGCTGGAGCGTGCCGACCAACGGCGCCCGGGCCCGCATCCGCGAAGCCGAAGCCACGACCCAGGGCGCGCTGGCGCATTTTGACGGCGTGGTGCTCAACGCCATCCGCGAAACCCAGACCGGCCTGTCCCAGTACTCCGCGCTGCTGCAACGCCGCGATGCGCTGGCCGATGCCGAACAGTCGGCGAAACTGGCGGCCGACCAGACGCACCGCTTCTTCCAGGCCGGCCGCGAGTCGTTCCTCGCCGACCTGCAGGCCACCCGCACCTACACCGATGTCACCGCGCAACTGGCCGCCGCCAACACCCAGGTTGCCATGAGCCAGATCGATTTGTTCCTCGCCCTGGGAGGCGGTTGGGAAAGCGGACGAACGCAAGCCTCGAGCGCCAGCAAACCCTGAGGCCGTTGCTATGCTTTGAAGTATTGAAAGGGCGCCCCGAACCAGGCGCCTTTTCAGTGCACATCGCTAGCGCAGGTCTAGGGGAAACCAATAATGAAAAACCCTTACGCTCTCGGCTTCTGGTGCGCCCTGGTAGCCCTGGTGCTGCTGTCGGCCACCTATTTCTACGGCATCATGCTGGCCCACCAGATCGACAAGGCAATGGTCTTCCTCGACAGCACCGTGGCGCTGATCGCGGTCATGGCGATCGTGGTCGTGGCGTCGGCCCTGGTGCAAAGCCAGCGACTCAAGAAACGCCAGCTTGAGCAAAGCAAGACGCTGCTGCTGATCTGGGACACCAAAGTCGCACTGCGCAAAGTCGAAACCGTGTTCGACCGCTACTTCTGGGGCAGCTACTGGCAACCGGGGCGGACTTTCGCCGAGGTCATGGGCGAACTCACCGGCACGCCGCTGGAAAAAAGCCTCGAAGCCCTGAAAAAACAATGCCTGGCCCTCGACCGGCAAGTCGCCGACGACGGCTGGCACTGGCTCAACAACGCCCGCGAACTGTCGGACGTCGCCACGGCCATGGCCCGCGAGCGCTATCAACTGGACTTCTGCGACCCGCGCAGCGACGGGCCGGGTGGGGCGGTGATCGACCGGGATTTCGAAGTGCTGGTGTACACCTGGACCGCACGGCTGAAAAGCTTCGACCATCAGCTCGATGAGATCGAGGTGCAATATTCCTGATCCCGAAAAGATCGCCGAACCCGGCGATCTTTTTGTTTGTCCATGTCCCGTGGACATTCTTTAACCTTTAAACATTGGGCCCCGTCGCACTGCCAGTGCTAATCTCCACCGCTAAATTCAGCGGAGTCGCGCCACGGCCCGGTCACGGGTTCAGGGAAGACGACCACACTTTCAGCCACGGAAATCGATCAGGTCATTCATGAATAAATCAGCAGGCGTGCTTCTCGGAATTGTTGTGGCCATTGGCGCCATCAGCGTAGGCGGGGCCTGGTACACCGGCACCAAAATCGAAGGCGTGCTGAACAACGCCGTCGCCAACGCCAACAGCGAGTTGCAGACCGCCATGGCCGGCTCCAACGGCAGTGCGTCGCTGGAACTGGTATCGCTTGAGCGCAACACCTTCAGCAGCACCGCGCACTATCGCCTCAAGGGCGAGGGTGAAATGTTCGGCGAGGAGCCGGTCGAGCTGTTGTTCGTCGATCACATCGAACACGGCCCGTTGCCGTTCTCGCGGCTGGTGTCGCTGAAATGGCTGCCGGTCATGGCCACCAGTCACTACGAACTGGAAAAGACCCCGATCACCGAAAAATGGTTTGCCGCCACCAAGGGCGCCGCGCCGCTCAAAGGTGTGGTCAACATCGGTTACGACCAGTCCACCACCGGCAACCTCGAACTGCTGCCGCTGGAAGCTGCGCTGGACGACAAGTCGAGCCTGAAGTTTTCCGGCCTGAACATGGACATTTCCGCCAGCGCCCAGGCGCAGAAGGTCAAGGCCAACGGCTACATGGACAGCCTGCATCTGACCACGGTCGCCGAAGATCAGGCGCCGGTGCAGATCGAACTCAATGGCCTGACCCTGGCCAGCAATCTCGCCAAGAGCACTTACGGCTACTACACCGGCGAGAACACCCTGGAACTGACCAGCAGCAAGACCACCTTCGGCGTCAAACAGTCGGTGCTGGGCGTGAAGAACTTCGAAATGAAGAACCGCACCGAAGAGAACGGCAGCAACGCTTCCGGCCGTGCCGACTACAAGGTCGGTGAAGTGACCCTCAACGACAAGAAGATCGGTTCGGCCAACCTGGCCATGAGCCTGAAAAACCTCGACATTCCGTCGGCCATGTCGCTGATGCAGATCTACCAGACCAAGCTGCAGCCGTATGAGAAGGCCGCCGCTGAAGCCACCGCCGCCGGCCTGCCGGCACCGGAGCTGAACCTGACCGAGGCCGAGTCCACCCAGGTCAAGGCCGACCTGCAGAAGCTGCTGGCAGCCGGGCCGCAATTGGCGCTGGAAGACCTGTCGCTGAAAACCGCCAACGGCGAAAGCCGCGCGAATCTGGTGCTCGACCTGGCCAAGCCACAGTCGATGGACCTGCCACCGGATCAACTGGGCAAACAGCTGATCGCGCTGCTTGACGTCAATGTGCTGGTGTCCAAGCCGATGCTGGTCGATCTGCTCAGCGTGCAGGCGCAAATCGACGGTCAGACCGATGCCAAGGCAATCGTCGACCAGGCCAGCGCTGGCGCCGACATGTTCGCCGGCATGGCCGTCGGTACGCAGCTGGCGACGCTGGACGGTACCAACGTTGTCACCAAACTGCATTACGCCGCCAATCAGGTGGAATTCAACGGCCAGAAGATGACCGTCGAGCAGTTCGTCGGCTTCCTGATGAGCAAGTTCGGCAGTATCGAACAGCCTCAGTAAACGCCCCGCGATACACCGCAACGCCCGGCCTCTGCACCCGCAGACGCCGGGCGTTTTGCTGTCTGGCGTCCGGGCTTGAGGCCGGTCGGGAAAACCGTCGTCACGAATCTGAACAATTATTGTGTTCTGAATATTGGTCTAGGCTTGCGTGCAAGACTGCTTGGATAAGCTTGGCTGAGCGTTTATTGCTTGGCCTCCGTTACGAAATGGGCAAGGGGGGGCGTTGCTACCCGGCTGGCCATGTAAGGATGCTGACGAATGCCGCGTATTGATGTTCCCGTATTACATCGTGGTTTACGCCCTTTGTTTCGAGTCGCGCTGTGCAGCCAGTTGCTCTGGCCGGCGTTCGCGTTCGCCGATACGGCCTACGATCAAATGGTGCTCGATGCCCGGGCAGGGCATTACACGCCCGCGCTGACCGCTTTGCGTCAGGTGCCGCCGGCCCAGGCCACTACCGGCCAGGTCAGCGATCACCTGCAAATCGCCGGCTGGGCCGGGCTCGACGCTGAAGTAGTTCAGGTCTACGAGACTCAGGGTCTTGGCCGTGCACTGCCGGTTCAGGCGCTGACCGCTACCGCCCGGGCCTACCGCAACCTCAAGCGCTGGGATCAGGCGATCCAGGTCTACAACAAGGCCCTGACACTGGAGCCGGATAACGCCGACCTGCAACTCGGTCTCGCGTTGACCCAGGCCGATTCCGGCAAGCCCGACGAAGGGGTGATCCGCGCCCGTTCGCTGGTCGCCGCCAAACCCGATGATCCTTCCCGCCGACTGGCGCTGGGCTACGCCCTGAATCGCGCCGGCAAGCCGTACGACGCGCTGTTCGAATACGACCAGGCCTTCATCCGCGCCGGCAACAAACCGGAAGTCGCCCGCGAATACGTGGTCGCCCTGCAAAAGGCGCGTCTGCCGGAGCCGGCGCTGCGTCTGGCGAAGCAGCGTCCGGGGCTGATCGATCCTGTCACCTTGCGACGTCTGGAAGGCGATCTGGCTGCCGAACGCGTGCGCCTTGCCGAACTGGCCACCCGCAGCGAAAAAGAACGCTACGTGATCGCCGATCGTGCCTTGGCCGACTACGACCAGTTGCTCGCCACCTGGACGCCGGACGCCAGCGCCCACGACGACGTGACCCGCTGGCGCATCGACCGCATGGGCGCGCTCAAGGCCCGGGCGCGCACCGCCGAGGTCATCAGCGAATACCAGAAGCTGCAAGCCGAAGGCGTGAAGATTCCGACCTACGCCCTGCGCTGGGTAGCGGCGTCCTATCTGGATCAGCGGCAGCCGGAAATCGCCACCGATCTTTACCGTCAGGTGCTGGCAGCCCCGGACGCCGATGTCGGCGATCGACTCGAAGACACCACGGCGCTGTATTACTCGCTGCTGGAAAGCGATCGCGCCGAAGAGGCGCGCAAGGTCGCCGAAGATCAGGCGAAGACACAAAAGCCGCGCATCGAACTCAAGGGCCTGCCGATCGGCAACCCCAACGACGAATGGATGGACGCCCAGCAACTGGCGGCGCAGGCCGGCACCTACGGTTCCGACCTGCCTCACGGCGAAGAGCGCTTGCAGACCCTGGTGGATCAGGCGCCGGGCAATATCGGCCTACGCCTGGCCCAGGCGGACTTGTACCTGGCCCGCAACTGGCCGCGCCGCGCGGAAAACCAGCTCAAGGAAACCGAGAGCATCGCGCCGCGCGACATGGGCCTGGAAGTCGCACAGGCCCGCACCGCCATGGACCTGCAGGAATGGCGGCAGATGGATGCGCTGACCGATGACGTGGTGGCGCGTTTCCCCGACAACCGTCAGGTCCAGCGTCTGGCCCGTGAGCGTGAAGTGCACGACATGTCCGAGCTGCGCGTCGAAGCCTACGGCGGCAAGGCCAACGGTGGCGGAGGTGGCGACGCCGGCGCAGTCACCGGCAGCCGCGATTTCGGTATCCAGACCACTCTTTACAGCCCGCCGATCGATGAAGACTGGCGGGTGTTCGCCGGGGCCGGATACGCCACTGGCGATTTCGCCGAAGGCACCGGCCACCATCGCTTCCAGCGTGTCGGTCTGGAGCGTCGCACCCGCGACATGACCCTCGAAGCCGAGGTGTCGAACCATTCCTATGGCTTTGGCGACAAGCAGGGCGCGCGTCTGGCGATTGCCCGCGACATCGACGATCACTGGCAATACGGCGGCAGCCTCGAATACCTGTCGGCCGAGACCCCGCTGCGGGCACTCAACAGCGACATCAAGGCCAACGGCGGCAGCGGTTTCATCCGCTGGCGCGCCAACGAGAGCCGCGAGTGGCGGCTGTCGGTCAGCCCGTCGCACTTCAGCGACGGCAACAACCGCGTCGAAGCCTTGCTGACCGGAAAAGAGGGCGTCTACAGCGCGCCGAACCTGCAAGTCGATGCGGGCCTGGAAGTGGGCACCAGCCACAACTCCAAGTCCGATGACGTGCCGTACTTCAACCCGAAGTCGGACTTCAGCGTCATGCCGCTGCTGAACGTCAATCACGTGCTGTACCACCGCTACGAAACGGTGTGGAGCCAGCAGTTCCAGGCCGGTGCGGGTACTTACAGCCAGCGTGATCACGGCACCGGCGGCATGGCATTGCTCGGTTACGGCCAGCGCTACGCCTGGAACGACGTGTTCGAGGTGGGCGGTTTGTTCAGCGTGATCAACCGGCCCTACGACGGTGACCGGGAAACCGATCTGCGTCTGCTCGTCGACCTCACTTTCCGCTTCTAGAAGAGTTTGAAGATGCCTTTGATTTCGCGTTTCATCCTTCTGCTGGGAGTGCTGCTGGTCAGCGCCTGCGCCCAGCAAGCCCCGGCCTTCGTGCCGCCGTCCGAGCGACCGGTGGCAGCCAATGAAAAGCCCTGGCCGAAAAACCACGTGCTGGGCATTGCCTACCACGACGTCGAAGACCGTGACCCCGATCAGGCGGTGGTGGCGGTGCGCACCGAGCGCCTGCTCGAACAGCTCGCCTGGCTGCGGGAGAACAACTACCAACCGGTGACGGTCGACCAGATCATGGCCGCGCGCAAAGGCGGGCCGGAACTGCCGCCCAAGGCGATCCTGCTCAGCTTCGACGACGGTTATGCAAGCTTCTACACCCGTGTGTTGCCGGTGTTGCGCGCCTACAACTGGCATGCGCTGCTGGCGCCGGTCGGTACCTGGATCGATACGCCGCTGAACCAGCCGGTGGACTTCGCCGGCACGCCGCGTCCGCGTTCCGACTTCCTGACCTGGGCTCAGGTGCGGGAAATCTCCCAATCGGGCCTGGTGGAAATCGCTGCCCACACCGACGCCAGCCACAAAGGCATCCTCGCCAACCCGCAAGGCAACATGCAGCCGGCGGCCGCGACCCGACGCTACGACCCGGTGAGCAAGCGCTACGAATCCGAAGCCGACTTCCAGGCGCGGATCCGCGCTGACGTGCAGGCGATCTCGGAGAAGATCCGCAAGAACACCGGTAAAAAGCCGCGCATCTGGGTCTGGCCTTACGGGACGGCGGACGGCACGTCGCTGACCGTGGTCAGCGAAGAGGGCTATGAAATGGCCCTGACCCTCGATGACGGTCTCGATGCCCTCGACAACCTGATGAGCGGGCCCCGTTTCCTGGTGGCTTCCGACCCTGACGGCGAGCACTTCGCCAACAGCGTGGTCGGCGTGCAATCGGACTTCACCATGCGCGTCGTGCACGTGGATCTGGACAACGTCTACGACCCGGACCCGGCGCAGCAGGAAATCAACCTTGGCAAACTGATACAGCGCATGGCCGACATGGGCGCCAACACGGTGTTCCTGCAAGCCTTCGCCGATCCCAAGGGCGATGGCCTGGTGCATTCGCTGTACTTCCCCAACCGTCATCTGCCGATGCGCGCCGACCTGTTCGACCGCGTCGCCTGGCAATTGCGCACCCGGGCTCACGTGAAGGTCTTTGCGTGGATGCCGGTGCTGAGTTTTGAACTGGATTCGAAGCTGCCACGGGTGACGCGCTGGGATCCGAAGACCGGCACGACCGCTGTCGACCCGGATCAATACAAGCGCCTGTCGCCGTTCGATCCCGAGGTGCGACGGATCATCGGCGAGATCTACGAAGACGTGGCACGCCTGACTTCGGTCGACGGCATTCTCTACCACGACGACGCGGTGCTTTCGGACTTCGAAGACGCCGGCCCTCAGGCGCTGAAGGCTTACGCCGCCCAAGGCTTGCCGGGTTCGATCGCCGCCCTGCGTGACGATCCGGCGGCGATGCAGCGCTGGACGCGCTTCAAGAGCCGCTACCTGATCGACTTCACCAACGAACTGACCGCCAAGGTGCGCGCGATTCGTGGCCCGCAAGTGCTCACCGCACGCAACATCTTCGCCGAGCCGGTGCTCAATCCGCACAGCGAAGCGTGGTTCGCGCAGAACCTAGACGACTTCCTCGTGACCTACGACTGGACGGCGCCGATGGCCATGCCGCTCATGGAAAAACAGACCCAGGCGCAATCCGGCCCGTGGCTCGAAGAGCTGGTGGCGAAGATCAAACAGCGCCCCGGTGCGCTGGATCGCACGGTGTTCGAATTGCAGGCCCGGGACTGGACGAAAAAGGAACAGGCCGACATCGACGGTGCACAACTGGCCGACTGGATGAGCCGCCTCAAGCGTCAGGGCGCCACCAGTTTCGGCTACTACCCGGACAACTTCCTCGAGAACCTGCCGGACCTGAAAACCGTGCGGCCTGCGCTCTCCAACAAATGGAACCCATGACATGCTGGATAGACTGCTGGCCCTGCTTGTTCTGGCGATCGTCCTCGGCGTCCCGCTGGGGCTGATCTTCCTGGTCACCGGGCAATTCCTGATGGACTTCGTGTTCTTCTACCCGCTGTTCATGTCCGGGTTGTGGATTTCCGGTGGCCTGTATTTCTGGCTGCACTGGGAGCGGCACTGGCCGTGGAAGGACGACACGCTGCCGCCACCGCTGGAAGGCGAACCGCTGATTTCGATCCTGATCCCTTGCTACAACGAGGGCGACAACGCCGCCGACACCATCCACGCGGCGCTGGCGCAGCATTACCCGAACATCGAAGTCATCGCGATCAACGACGGTTCCAAGGACAACACCGCCGAAGTGCTGGATGCGCTGGCCAAGGAAGACCCACGACTGCGCGTGCTGCACCTGGCGGAAAACCAGGGCAAGGCCGTGGCCCTGCGCATGGGCGCCATCGCTGCGCGCAGCGAATATCTGGTGTGCATCGACGGTGACGCGCTGCTGGCGCCGAACACCGCTGCTTACCTCGTGGCGCCGATGCTCGACAACGCACGACTGGGTGCTGTGACCGGCAACCCACGGATCCGCACGCGTTCGACCTTGGTCGGGCGGGTTCAGGTTGGTGAGTTCTCGTCGATCATCGGGCTGATCAAGCGCACTCAGCGGGTGTTCGGGCGGATCTTCACCGTGTCGGGTGTGATCGTCGCGTTCCGCCGCACGGCGCTGAACCGGGTCGGTTACTGGAGCCCGGACATGATCACCGAAGACATCGACATCAGCTGGAAGCTGCAACTGGACCACTGGAGCATTTTCTACGAGCCCCGTGCCCTGTGCTGGATCCTGATGCCGGAAACCTTGCGCGGTCTGTGGAAGCAGCGCCTGCGCTGGGCCCAGGGCGGCGCCGAAGTGCTGTTCAAGAACATCCGCGGGATCTGGCAGTACCGCCACCGTTACCTGTGGCCGCTGCTATTCGAATACTGCCTGTCGACCGGTTGGGCGTTCACCTTCCTGTTGTCGGTGATCTTCTGGGGCGTCGGCAAGTTCGTGGTCATGCCGGAAGCCATTGCCGTCGATCACCTCATGCCGCCGGCGTTTACGGGGTTGCTGCTGGCGTTTGTCTGCCTGGTGCAGTTCGCAGTCAGCATCATCATTGACCGGCGTTACGAGCCGGGCCTGGGCAGGACCATGTTCTGGGTGGTGTGGTACCCGATCGCGTTCTGGTTCGTCAGCCTGCTGACCACGCTGGTCAGTTTCCCCAAAGTACTGTTCGGCCAACACCAGAAGCGTGCGCGCTGGGTCAGTCCCGACCGGGGTATCAAGCCGCTCGGGGACGATGAAGAGGAGGTTATCAAATGAAAATCATCCGGACCCGCCAACGGCCGTTTCTGGTGGTGGTCGATGCGTTCTTCACCGTGCTGGCCTGGATCGGCCTGCTGTATCTGCTGGCGCGCGGTTTATGGCCGCTGATCGAGACCCACGAAGGCGGGCCGCGCATCGACAACTCGGCGTTCGAAGCCCTCGGCACCTTGCAGATTTATCTGTGGGTGGCGTTGGTCAACGCCGTGATCCTGATCGGCTGGGCGCGCTATCAGCAACGCAAGAGCCGAAGCTTCGCCCAGCGCCGCCTGCCGTCTCCGGTGGTCGACGATGAAGGGCTGAGCCGCAGCTTCAAATTGTGCGACGACCGCTTTCAGAAACTGCGCGGGCCGGGCGTGATGACTATCCACAACGATCAGGACGGCGACGTCAGTCACGTGGTGCCGCATCTATGGCCGGTCCAGCCGCAAGAACTGCCGCCACCGCTGGCGCCACTGGAGCATCCTCGGGTGATCTTTCTGCACGCCGAGGACGACGACAACCGCGAGCCGCTGAACCGGATCACCTGACGGCGCGAATCAGTCGCCAGGCTTCCTCCATCGGCAGCGGTTGCTTCATGCGCTCGGCCAGCAGCGCCATCGCTCGTTCTTCTTCGCAGGCCACCGCTGCCACCACCACGCCCTTGCTCCCGAACAGCCCGATAAACGGCGGCTGTTCGGGTTCGCCGATAAATTCGACCGCATCCCACGCCTCGGCGTGGCCGAGATAGTCGTAGTTGCGGCCGAAATGCCAGGTCCAGAAATACGGCACGTCGAGGTAATGCTCATCGCCACCGAGCAGATTCGCGGCGGCGATCCGCGCGTGCTGCTGGGCCAGGCGCCAGTGTTCGATGCGTTGTGGTTTGCCGTTCAACGGGAAGGTGGCGATATCGCCAATCGCCCACAGGCTGTCGGCGACGCGCAGGCTGGCATCGACCAACAGTGATTGATCGTCCTCGCGCGGCAAGTCGCCGAACGCTTCGGTGGCCGGATGCACGCCGATTCCCGCCAATACCAGATCCGCCGACAGACGCAGGCCATTGTCGAGCAACACCGCCTCGACCTTGCCGTCGCCGGTGATCTCCCTGGCTTCGTGATCGGTGATGAATTTCACGCCGTTTTCTTCGTGCAGCGCGCGGATCGCCTTGCCGACGGCTTCACCAAATTGTGCCGCGAAGGGAATCGCGTGACGCGCCAGCACCGTCACCTCGAGACCGTGCTGGCGCAGGGCCGAGGCACATTCGAGCGCAATGAAGCTGTCACCAATAATCACCGCGCGCTGGCCGGGTCGGGCGGCGTCCATGATGGATTGCGCCTGGGCTTTGCAGCGCAGGACAAACACCTGGGGAAGGTCGGCGCCGGGCAGTTTCAGTTCATTGGGCGTTGCGCCGGTGGCCAGCACCGCCGCGCTGTAATGCAGTGTGCGGCCATCGCTCAGGTGAAGGGTTTTGGTATCGGCATCGAGCCCGGTGACCTCGCCTGAAACCCGGTTGATGTGCTGTTCGCGGTAAAAATCGTCATCGCGCAGGGGCGGAGTTTCCTGCGTCGGCATTTCCCCGGACAACACGAATTTGCTTAGCACCGTGCGGTCGTAACCGGCGTCCGGCTCGCGGTCGATCAGCACGATCCGCCCGCCGAAGCCTTTTTCCCGCAGGGCGGCGGCGCAGGCCGTTCCCCCGGCACCGGCGCCAACGATGACAAAGGTGCGCGGATCGTCCTGCGGCGGGGTGTGCGGATCCGGCAGCGGCTGATCATCGACCCACACTTCGTCGCCGCGCAGTTCCAGCGGGTAACGCTTGAGACTGTCCAGCGCCGGAGGCTCGCACAACGCGCCATCCTCGGCGCGAAAGGCTGCCTTGTGCCACGGGCAGATCAGTCGGCCGTGGCACAGCGCGCCTTCCGCTAGCGGCGCGCCGGCGTGCGGGCATTCCCCCTGAAAGGCGCGCAACTGGCCGGCGGCGCGCAGCAGGACGATCTTGCAGTCGCCGATTTGCACCTCCAGCCCACGGTCTTCAGGCACATCGGCGAAACGGGCGACACGGTGCAGGGTCATGGTCGTGTTCCTCACAGGCATTTCTCTTACGAGTTTGGGCTGCATTGCGAGGTTCAGCCATTTCCCACTGCCACGGCACGAACGGTACGGCTATAGTTTGCAGGCCGACGAAGGCCCAACTGCACAAGGTGCTCCCGGAATGACCCGATTGACCTCTCTCAACCCTTGGCTGGCGGCCGTTGCCATCGCCCTTTGCGTGCAGTTTCCGGCGCAGGCCCAGGAGCGTTTCACCCTCAGCATTCCCGGTGTGTCGGATAACCGTCTGTTCACCTCGGCGGCGGCCAGCGATGCGGCCGGCTGCGGCGGCAAGAACCAGTCGCCGGCCCTGAGCTGGAATGCCGGCCCGAGCGGCACCCTGAGCTACGCCATCGTCATGCACGATCCGGACGGCCAGAAAGGCTCGGGCGTCGATCACTGGATTCACTACGGGATCAAGGCCACGACCCGGCAGATTCCGGCGGGTGTCGGCGCCAAATCGGCCCTTGAAGGTGTCGGTGGCACCAACAGCAAAGGCACCACCAGCTACATCGGCCCATGCCCGCCGGTTGGCGACAGCGCTCACCACTACATCATCCAGATCTACGCCCTGGATCTGGCCCCGGACGCCTTGCCCGCCGGGCTGACCCGCGCCCAGTTGATGGAAAAAATCAAAGGCCACGTGCTGCGCAACAGCAGTGCGGTGCGGCGTTATCACCGCTGAAAAAATTTTCGGCGAGGTTTAACCCGAACTGAAAGGGCTGCCCGTCTCAGGGGATGAATGGATCAATTCTTCCCCGAGGTCAGCCCCCATGTCCCTTCCTTCCACGCTTCTGCGCCCCCTTGCTGCCAGTGTGTTGCTGGTGGTTGCCGGTTGCGGTGTTTCCTCCAGCCCGGAAACCACTGTCGCGCCGCCTCCGGCGCAGACCGAACTGAAATCTTCCGTGCAGCCTGAAGCGGTCATGGCCGATAGCGCGATGGCCAAGCGCAGTGCACTGGCGGCGCCGATCGCCAGTTTTGCACCGATGCCGGCCGGTGAAAGTTATCCACAAGGCTATCGCGACGAACAGCGCGAGCAGTACGCCAAGCTGGCCGACAATCCGATCCACAGCGTCACCGAAACCCCGGTCTCGACCTTCAGCGCCGACGTCGACACCGGCGCCTACGCCAATGTGCGACGGCTGCTCAATCAGGGTCGGCTGCCGCCGGAAGGCGCAGTGCGGCTGGAAGAGATGGTCAATTACTTTCCCTACGACTACGCGCTGCCCAGCGATGGCTCGCCCTTCGGCGTGACTACCGAACTGGCCGCTTCACCGTGGAACCCGCACACCCGCTTGCTGCGTATCGGCATCAAGGCCTCCGACCGCGCGGTGGCGGAACTGGCCCCGGCCAATCTGGTGTTTCTGGTGGATGTTTCCGGCTCAATGGACCGCCGCGAAGGCTTGCCACTGGTCAAAAGCACCCTGAAATTGCTGGTCGATCAATTGCGCGAACAGGATCGGGTATCGCTGGTGGTGTATGCCGGCGAATCCAGAGTGGTACTGGAGCCGACTTCCGGACGGGAAAAGGCGAAAATTCGCACGGCCATCGAGCAGTTGACCGCCGGTGGCTCGACCGCCGGCGCTTCAGGCATCGAACTGGCTTACCAGATGGCGCAGCAGGCGTTCATCCCCAAAGGCATCAACCGCATCCTGTTGGCCACCGACGGTGACTTCAATGTCGGCATCAGCGACTTCGACAGCCTGAAACAAATGGCTGTGGATAAGCGCAAGACCGGGATTTCCCTGACCACCCTGGGTTTCGGTGTGGATAACTACAATGAACACCTGATGGAACAACTGGCCGATGCCGGTGACGGCAACTACGCCTACATCGACAACCTGCGCGAGGCGCGCAAGGTGTTGGTGGATCAACTCGGTTCGACCCTCGCCGTGGTGGCGAAAAACGTCAAGTTGCAGGTCGAGTTCAACCCGGCGCAGGTCAGCGAATACCGCCTGCTCGGCTACGAAAACCGCGCACTGAAGCGTGAGGATTTCAGCAATGACAAGGTCGATGCTGGTGAAATCGGTGCAGGCCATACGGTAACGGCGTTGTATGAAATCGTCCCGACAGGCGAGAACGGTTGGCTGGAACCGCTGCGTTACGGAAAAACCGATGCAGTGGTTTCCGAGAAGAAAGGAGAATTGGCAATGCTGCGCGTGCGATATCAAAAGCCTGAGGGTGGGAAAAGTCTGCTGATCGAGCGGCCGATTGCCAGTCAGGTTGCGCCGGCCAGTGAGGATCTGCGTTTCGCTGCCGCCGTCGCCGCGTTTTCCCAGCAACTCAAGGACGGTCGCTACATCGGCGATTTCAGCTTGAAGGACACCGAAGCCTTGGCCCGAGGTGCGCGCGGCGATGACCGCTTCGGCTTGCGCAACGAGTTCGTGCAACTGGTGGAACTGGCGCAGAGCCTGCGTAGTTCTACTGCTTCCAACGCAATGTCCACTGAGCGACGGATTGAATAGTGAGCCGCCTCAAAGGCTTCATCACACAGCTGTTTGCTTCTGCAGACAGCCTTGAGGCCAGCAGCGACGAATCGCTGCTGGCCCGATATCGCGAGGGTGACGGCAAGGCGTTCGAGATCCTGTACGCCCGTCATCGGCAGAGTCTTTACCGGTTTCTGCTCGGTTTGAGCGGCAAACCTGAACTGGCCGATGAGGTTTTCCAGGAGACCTGGCTGAGCCTGATCCGCAGTGCCAGTCAGCCACAGGGCCGGGCGACCTTTCGTACGTGGTTGTTCCAGATTGCCCGCAATCGCCTGATCGACCACTGGCGCAAACACGGCGCCCGGCAACCGCTGCATGACAGCTACGACGAACAATCCCACGCCGTCAGCGACGACGCCTCCGATCCCGAACAACTGCTCAACCTAAGCCGCGACAGCGAGCGCCTGGAGAGCGCCCTGCAATCCTTGCCCGCCGACCAGCGCGAAGTGTTCCTGCTGCGCGCCCACGGCGACCTCGACCTGGCGCAAATCGCCAGTCTCACCGAAACACCGCTGGAAACCGTCAAGAGCCGCTTGCGCTACGCCCAGCAAAAACTGCGTCGGCTGCTGGCCGAGGAGGTACTGACATGACGGACGCCCGCCCGACACCCGAAGAGCAAGTGCTCAAGCACGTGCGCGAACAGCACAACGCCGAGCCGCCGGCGCATCTCGATGCGCTGATCCTCAGCGCCGCCCGCCGTGAAACCCCGGCGCCACGGCAGAGCCTGTGGCAACGCTGGCTCAAGGCCTGCCAGCAACCGCGCTACCAAGTGGCTTTTGCCAGTCTGGTCGGCATCGCGCTGATGCTGTCGCTGGTGCAGCGCGCGCCGGAACCCGTGGCTCAATTTGACTTCGCCCCTGCTGCCAAACCGGCCGCGCCTGTGGTCCGCCAGGAGGCCCGATCGCTGTCGGCCCCGGCCGGCGCGCTTTCTGCGCCAGCACCCGCAATGGCTCCCGCGCCGATGGCGGAAATGGCTGCGCCGATGCAGAGCGAATCGATCAGCGCCGACACGGCGGACGAAGCCAAGGTCAGCAAGCGCGCCGCCGCCCCGGTCAACGGTCTCGACGAGCAACTGCGCGAGGTCCTGCGCCTGCGCGAGTCCGGCCAGTCGCAAGCGGCCGACAGCCTGTTCAACAACCTACACAAGCGCTACCCGAACGTGAATCTCGACCTGCGACTGGAAAAAATCCGCAAGAACTGACCGTATCAGCCATCCGCCATTTGGCATTGACCCGCAAAAACGCGCACTATCGGGTCATTGCCGATGCGCTGGAGGATGCCGTGGCCCAAAAAATCGACCGCATCGCCCAAATGCTCAACTGCCCGGTGAAGGGTGAGGAACTGCGGCGGGCAGTGACGGAGAGTCGCAAGGAGTTTCTTCTGGCCAAGCAGGCTGAAGACGATCTGGAGGAAGACGTTCTCGATGATGACTTGATCGAGGACGAAGAAGACGATGATGAATACGACGAGTTTGACTGGACGACGGAGTGAGTCGCCAGCCAGCAGACACAAAAAAGCCCCGGACCTTGCAGTCCGGGGCTTTTTCGTTTTGTTCATGGCGCACCAGGCGGGATTCGAACCCACGACCCCTGCCTTCGGAGGGCAGTACTCTATCCAGCTGAGCTACTGGTGCAGCGGGCGACATCATACCTAGGTCGGCTCGGGGCGTCCATGCCGGTTTTTGCCGGGTCATTGTCAGTGTTTGTGTCGGTGCAGGGCGCATTCCAAAAGGCTGTAACGTCCTGCAAAACGCTCTCGTGGCAGTTTGGCGCAGCTGTTCTATTGTTTTCCTGCGGCGGGTTCCTCGATCGCCTTATTCAGGGAGAAAAGCATGAGCGTCGTCAATCCTCAAGTCACTGATTCCGTCACTCAATCGACGGTGCAGGTCATCGGTTCTGCGCCCGCCACGGCCATTGCCACGCTGACTCAGGTCAGCAGTCATGCGGTCAGTCTGGCGTTGCAGAACGCGGTCAGCCATCAGCAGGCGTTGAACATTATCGGCAACGCCACCGTGGCGGCGGCCGTGCAGCAGATTCTCGCGGTGGGAGGGCGATCCTGATGGCCAGGGAAAAGGCGCAGACTGACGGCGCGGAACAGCCGGCCGTCGATCCGGCCGCCGCTGCAGCTTCGTTGCTCGAATCGCTCAACGAGCATCTGCTCCAGCAATCGGCTGACGGTGTGGGGGCCGACGCCTTGAACCGGCAGATCGTGGAAGCGGTGAACCTGCTCAACGCTCAGCTGGCTGCCCATGCGCCCGCACTGGCGTCGTTGGGGTCGGAGCTGCTGATTCGTCAGGCCAGCGGACTGGTGGCGCAGTCGGCGGCGAGCTACTTCGATGGCGTCACCAAGCTCGCTCTGGCCTCTCAAGGTGTGCTGTTGCGCAAGATGACCGAGAGCATCATCAAGGATGATCTCGATGCCGCCACCGAAAGTGCGCTCGGCGCTTTGAATACCCATCTGCTGGTGGGCGGAGCTGCGGCGGTGGCCGCGGCGAGTGGAGTGCTGGACGCCGACGGCGTGAACCAGGCTCTTGAGCGAATCAACCAGAGCATTGCCCAGTTCAGCGCCAGTCAGCCAGAGCGGTCGTCCGGCACCTGAGCAATATTTGCAACACTCACTGTCCCTTGAAAGGAGTCGGAACATGGCAACCGTGAATGATCAGATCACCGATGCGGTCACCCAGACCAGCGTCAAGGTTGTGGCCGAAGCACCGGCCATGGCGATGGGCAACATTTATCAGAGCATGGCGCACTCGACCGGCATCCTGTTCGAGAACGCCGTCAGCGCCCAGCAGCAACAGAACACCCTGGCGCAAGCGGCGACCAATCAGGGCGTGATGCAGATTTACAGCGTCGATACCACAGCCGGCGCCGCGGCCACGGAGAAAGTCGCGCAGGCGGGTGTTGCCGACAACCTGACCAGTCTGTTGACGGTGCTCAAATCGTTTCAGGATAAGTAGTCCCCACCCTCTGCTCCCTGCCGTTCGACGGCGGCAGGGAACACGGGCGCTTGTACGTTGATCTGAAATGTTCAGCAATTGCGGCGTTTTTGTTCTTTTTTTCGAACGCCCTATTGTCCTTCAACCCCTTTGAACCTAGGATTCGTTTGAGATTTCAAACGCTCCTTATTCAGGTGCTGAGCCGCACGCGTTTTGAGTCGTGCGCTATTTATGTGCCAGCCCGGTAAATGATTTCCCTGACGGCAGCCTTGCGAGGCGCCTTTCTACAATCATAATTTTGCTCCGCGCCTTGCGCGGTGCTGTTAAGGAAAGCCGACATGCAGCTTAAAGACACCCAGTTGTTCCGCCAGCAAGCCTTCATCGATGGCGCATGGGTCGACGCGGACAACGGTCAGACGATCAAGGTCAACAACCCGGCCACCGGCGAGATTCTGGGCACCGTGCCGAAAATGGGCGCTGCCGAAACCCGCCGTGCCATCGAAGCCGCCGACAAGGCGCTGCCGGCCTGGCGTGCACTGACCGCCAAGGAGCGTGCAGGCAAACTGCGTCGCTGGTTCGAACTGATGATCGAGAACCAGGACGACCTCGCTCGCCTGATGACCCTCGAACAAGGTAAACCACTGGCCGAAGCCAAGGGCGAAATCGTTTACGCCGCTTCGTTCATCGAGTGGTTCGCCGAAGAAGCCAAGCGCATTTACGGCGACGTGATTCCAGGCCACCAGCCGGACAAGCGCCTGATCGTGATCAAACAACCGATCGGCGTTACCGCTGCTATCACCCCGTGGAACTTCCCGGCGGCGATGATCACCCGTAAAGCAGGTCCTGCGCTGGCCGCCGGTTGCACCATGGTGCTCAAGCCTGCTTCGCAAACCCCGTTCTCCGCATTTGCCCTGGCCGAACTGGCCCAGCGCGCCGGCATCCCTAAAGGTGTGTTCAGCGTGGTGTCCGGCAGCGCCGGCGACATCGGCAGCGAGCTGACCAGCAACCCGATCGTGCGCAAATTGTCCTTCACCGGCTCGACCGAAATCGGTCGTCAGCTGATGTCGGAATGCGCCAAGGACATCAAAAAAGTCTCCTTGGAACTGGGCGGCAACGCGCCGTTCATCGTGTTCGACGACGCGGACCTGGATAAGGCCGTCGAAGGCGCGATCATTTCCAAGTACCGCAACAACGGCCAGACCTGCGTCTGCGCCAACCGTCTGTACATTCAGGATTCGGTCTACGACGCGTTCGCCGAGAAGCTGAAAGTGGCAGTCGCCAAGCTGAAGATCGGCAACGGTCTGGAAGACGGTACCACCACTGGCCCGCTGATCGACGAGAAAGCCGTGGCCAAGGTGCAAGAGCACATCGCTGACGCGGTGAGCAAAGGCGCAACCGTTCTGGCCGGCGGCAAACCGATGGAAGGCAACTTCTTTGAGCCGACCATCCTGACCAACGTGCCGAAAGACGCTGCCGTGGCCAAGGAAGAAACCTTCGGTCCGTTGGCGCCGCTGTTCCGCTTCAAAGACGAAGCCGACGTGATCGCGATGTCGAACGACACCGAGTTCGGTCTGGCCTCGTACTTCTACGCTCGCGACCTGGGCCGTGTGTTCCGTGTGGCGGAAGCCCTGGAGTACGGCATGGTCGGCGTCAACACCGGGCTGATCTCCAACGAAGTCGCGCCGTTCGGCGGCATCAAGGCCTCGGGCCTGGGCCGTGAAGGCTCCAAGTACGGCATCGAAGATTACCTGGAAATCAAATACCTCTGCCTGGGCATCTAAGTCTCGGTAGAAGATCGCTGTAAACGCAAAGGGCACGAGAGCGCTGTCCCTTTGCGTCGTTTCAAACCGGAATTTTCTCTGCGGACGGGAACGCCGTGGCAGTCGATCATCGCATGCTGCCACCGCCGATTCCTCCCGCTTTATCCTTGAACCACGCCGCCCGATGAGCGGCGAATGAGGACTGTAATGAGCAAGACTAACGCTGAACTGATGGCCCGTCGTACCGCAGCTGTTCCACGTGGTGTTGGCCAGATTCACCCGATCTTCGCCGAGTCCGCGAAGAACGCCACCGTTACCGACGTTGAAGGTCGTGAATTCATCGACTTCGCCGGCGGTATCGCCGTACTGAACACCGGCCACGTGCACCCGAAAATCATCGCCGCCGTGACCGAGCAGCTGAACAAGCTGACCCACACCTGCTTCCAGGTTCTGGCCTACGAGCCGTACGTTGAGCTGTGCGAGAAAATCAACGCTCGCGTACCGGGCGACTTCGCCAAGAAAACCCTGCTGGTGACCACCGGTTCCGAAGCCGTTGAAAACGCCGTGAAAATCGCTCGTGCCGCCACTGGCCGCGCTGGTGTGATCGCCTTCACCGGCGCTTACCACGGTCGTACCATGATGACCCTGGGCCTGACCGGTAAAGTCGTGCCTTACTCGGCCGGCATGGGCCTGATGCCAGGCGGCATCTTCCGCGCGCTGTACCCGAACGAACTGCACGGCGTGAGCATCGACGACTCGATCGCTTCCATCGAGCGCATCTTCAAGAACGACGCCGAGCCGAAAGACATCGCCGCGATCATCATCGAGCCTGTACAGGGTGAAGGTGGTTTCTACGTCGCGCCGAAAGAATTCATGAAGCGTCTGCGCGCTCTGTGCGACCAGCACGGCATCCTGCTGATCGCTGACGAAGTGCAGACCGGCGCTGGCCGTACCGGCACTTTCTTCGCCATGGAACAGATGGGCGTTGCTGCCGATCTGACCACCTTCGCCAAATCCATCGCTGGCGGCTTCCCGCTGGCCGGTGTATGCGGCAAGGCCGAATACATGGACGCCATCGCCCCAGGCGGCCTGGGCGGCACCTACGCCGGTAGCCCGATCGCTTGCGCCGCGGCCCTGGCCGTGATGGAAGTGTTCGAAGAAGAAAAACTGCTGGACCGCTGCAAGGCTGTCGGCGAGCGTCTGGTCACCGGTCTGAAAGCCATCCAGGCCAAGTACCCGGTGATCGGCGAAGTCCGTGCCCTGGGCGCAATGATCGCCGTCGAGCTGTTCGAAAACGGCGACAGCCACAAGCCAAACCCGACCGCCGTCGCGGCTGTCGTGGCCAAGGCGCGTGACAAGGGCCTGATCCTGCTGTCCTGCGGCACCTACGGCAACGTGCTGCGCGTCCTGGTACCCCTGACCTCGCCGGACGAGCAACTGGACAAAGGCCTGGCGATCATCGAAGAGTGCTTCTCGGAGCTGTAATCCGTAGCACCGTGTGATCGGATCGACAAAAAACCCGCTTCGGCGGGTTTTTTCATGCCTGGAGAAACACTTGCGCGGTTTTCAGGTTGTACCGAAACGCCAGCATTGGCTAAGGTTCAAGCATTGCAAGGGAGGGCGAGCATGACTGCCGTCGAATTACCCGCTGTACCCCGAGTGCTGATTGCCGAGGCTGATCCCTGGTCGCGTGACCTGCTCAAACAAGTGTTGCTGAATGTGCGCTGCGATGCGCGGCTGGATCTGTGCGCCGATGGCCAGGAGGCAATGACGCTGCTCAGCGAAGTCCCCTATGACCTGGCGATCGTCGACTGGGAGTTGCCCGGCGTCGATGGCTTGAGCGTGTTGCGCAGCGTCCGCCAGCGCAAACGCAATCCGCCGCTGCCGTTCATTCTGATGAGCAGCCGCAACGACAGCGCCAGCGTGCGCGAAGCCCTGCCGCTGGCGCCGACCGCCTACCTGGCCAAACCCCTGAACATGGAAAGCCTGACCGAGCGTTTGCAGGGGCTGCTGCTCAATGCCGGCGAAGAAGTGTTCTGTGAAGTACCGGCGCTGGCGCCGGGCATGACCCTCTCGGTATTTCTCGAACGCCGCCGCGAGCAGGCCGACGGCGCACCGTTGATGACCGACGTGCAGGTGGCGGTCAAACGCAGCCTCAACCCCAACGGCCTGGACCTGAAGCTGCTGGAAGAGGAAATCCGCACCGATCCGCAGATCACCGCCGTGTTGATCGCAGCGTCGAATAGCGCCGCTCAGCATCATGGCGCGCCAGTGCAGACCCTGGCGCAGGCGCTGCATCGACTGGGTACCGGGCAAAGCATGAATCTGATTCTTGGCCTTGCACTCAAACGCAGCGCCCGACTTAGCGACCCGTGTCTGGCCGATTACGCTGAGCGCTATTGGGGCCTGTCGCTGCACACCGCCGAGTACGCCCGTACGCTGGCGCGTCTGCTCGATCTGGATCAGGAGCGCTGCTACTGCGCCGGGATGCTCCATCGTCTCGGCGATCTGGCATTGCTGCGTTGTCTTCAAGAGTGGAAGCAGGCTGGCGGCGAGCTGGATGAGCTTGAGGAAGTCGGCGATGCGCTGGCGGAATTCGGTGCGGCGTACGGCTCGGCGTTGCGCACCCGCTGGCGTTTGCCGCTGGAGCTGCGTGAGCTGATTGCCTCGGTCTACCAGCTCGGTGGCGGGGTTTACTCCCGCGAAGCGCTGGTGATGAACATGGCGGCGCAGATGGCCCGGCTGACCGAGCATGAAGGCGTTGAGGAACTGGCGAAGAGCCGCACGGCGCGGTTGCTCAAGATCGGATTGCCGGAGCTGATGCGGATGCGCAAATAGCCGTTTGATTGCGCATCCGGTCGGGAATCAGGCGGAAATGATCCGGTTCTTGCCCTGCCGTTTGGCCTCGTACATCGCCGCGTCCGCGCGGGCGAACAGGGTGTCGAGGCTTTCGTCTTCGGGAGTGAGGCTGGTCAGGCCCTGACTGACGGTGATGCCGAACGTCTGATCGGCGTGATTGAAGCTCAGTCGCTGAATTTCCCGTTGCAGCCGTTCGGCCACCTGCATCGCCATGTCCGGCGCACAGCCCGGAAAAACCGCAGCAAATTCCTCACCACCAATCCTTCCGAACAGGTCTCCCCGGCGTAACGACGCACGACCGCATTCGGCGATTCGTTGCAGCACGTTGTCGCCTTCGGGATGGCCGTAGGTGTCGTTGATCACCTTGAAGTCATCGATGTCCAGCAGCAGGAACGCCAGTGGCGCCCCTTGCAGGCGGGCGTCTTCAAACTCGCGGTGGGCGCATTCGAAGAAGTGCCGGCGATTGCTGCTCTGGGTCAGCACGTCGGTGGTGGCCAGGCGTTGCAGCTCGGTTTCCATCTGTTTCTTGTCGGTGATGTCTTCGGCGATACCGACGATGATCACCGGTTGCCCCGGTTCGTCCTGACGGTTGATGAAGCACTTGTCGCTGATCCAGCGCACCTGGCCGTCGGCGGCGATGATCCGGTATTCGCGGTCTTCCACGGCGCCTTTGTGCAGCACTTCGGCGAGGCTGCGTTCGGCGTATTCCAGATCGTCCGGGTAGATGCTGTCGCGCCACTGGTTGTAGTCGGCCAACAGCAAGGCGGCGGAGCGGCCGAAAATCCGTTCGTAGGCGGGGCTGACGTACAGCACCTGACGGGTTTCCCAGTTGAAGGCCCAAAGCACGGCGTTGACGCTGACCAGCAACGAGCTGAACAGTTGCTCGCGCTCGCTCAGCCGGGCGACTTCGCCCTGGGCGTGCATCAATGCCATCAGGGTCTGCGCGGCCTCGGGCCACTGGGGAGGGGATGAGTCTTTTTGATTGTTGTTGACCATCGACACGAATCTCAAAGGGCGTGCCGGGAAGTCGACAACGGCCACGGGAAAGCCCGCCGGGGGTGGCGAAGTGTCTTTGAGATAGGGGATCGGGGGTGAAGTTCCGAAGGGTGCGCCCGGGAACCGGACGCACCGATCAACGGCATCAGACGGCGGCAGGGCGCAGCGAGTAGGTTTTCAACTGGTCGGCGAATTCACGCAGGGACTGGATGCCACTGGCTTCGGCTTCGTGTACCCATTCCTTGATAGCGGCGAGCATGTCGTGGCCATTTGCGCTGGTCTTGACCCAGATCTGCTGCAGGGCCAGGCGTTTCTCGTAGATTACCTTCAGCGCCTGGCTGTGCTCGAGCATGTTCTGGATGCGCGCGTGGTGGCGATCTTCCAGCAGGCTGGTTTCCCGCGACAGCAGACGCTTGGCGCGATGGAACTGGTGGCGTACCGAATGATCGACCTTGGCCAGTTCCTGCTTCACCAGCGGGCCGATCACCAGCTTGCGGTACTGGGCCATGATCTGGAAGCGGTTGTTGAGGATCGCCATGGCGGTGTCCATGTCCAGGCTGCCCTTGCCTTCGACGCGGTGGGCGATCGGGGCAACACGCTGCACCTTGGCCAGACGCAGGAAGCTGAAGACCTGGATCCAGGCCCAGCCGAGGTCGAACTCCCACTTCTTGACCGACAGCTTGGCCGAATTGGGGTAGGTGTGATGGTTGTTGTGCAGTTCTTCGCCGCCGATCAGGATGCCCCAGGGCACCAGATTGGTCGCCGCGTCGCGGCATTCGAAGTTGCGGTAACCGACTGCATGGCCGAGACCGTTGACCACGCCGGCCGCCCAGACCGGGATCCACATCATCTGGATCGCCCAGATGGTGATGCCGATGGTGCCGAACAGCAGCAGGTCGACGACGGCCATGATCGCCACGCCCAGCAGCCGGTAGCGGCTGTAGAGGTTGCGTTCGATCCAGTCTTCGGGGCAGTTCTTGCCGTAGATGCGCAGGGTTTCCGGGTTCTGCGCTTCTTCGCGGTACAGCTCGGCACCTTTGCGCAGGACGGTGGACAGACCCTTGACGACCGGACTGTGCGGGTCATCTTCGGTTTCGCATTTGGCGTGGTGTTTGCGGTGGATGGCGGTCCACTCGCGGGTGTTCTGCGCCGTGGTCAGCCACAGCCAGAAACGGAAGAAATGCTTCAGGCCGGCATTCAGCTCCAGGGAGCGATGGGCCGAGTAGCGGTGCAAGTAGACCGTGACGGCAACGATCGTCACGTGGGTCATCACCAGGGTGACGGCGACCAGTGACCAGGCCGACAAGCCAAGAAAACCTTCGTACCACATAGGCTATAGGGCCCTCGATAAAGAAAAAACAGCCGTTGCATTATCACCAAGCACACAGATAAAACCAGTCGCCCTTTCAGATAAGAGATGGCTGGATGTTTCTTGACCTATAATCCCGACATTTTTGTAGGGACATGGACGGCCGAATGTCTGCCACATACCGCGATGCTTTGCGTGCAGCGCTGCTTTACCTGGTCCTTGCCGTTGTCTGGCTGCAAGGTACTGGCTATTTATTGAACAGTTTCTTCGATAACTCTGACGAACAGCTGCGCTGGCAACTGATCAACGGCTACGTGTTCGTAGCGCTCAGCGCCGGGTTGATCTTCCTGGCCCGGGCGCGGCTGTTCGAATGCCTGGGCATCGGTGCCCGATTGCGTGAGCGTCAGGCGGATCGCGAAAGGCTGCGTCAGGCCGCTGCGGTATTCGATTGCACCCGCGAAGGCGTGCTGGTCACGGACCGGCAGGGGCTGATCGTGCACGTCAATCGCGCCTTCATGGAAATCACCGGTTATCAGCGCGAGGAAGTCATTGGCCAGCAGCCCAGCCTGTTCAAGTCCGGGCACCACCCGCCGGGGTTCTATCAGGCGATGTTCGCCACGTTGCAGGCGAAGGACGAGTGGAGCGGCGAGATCTGGAACCGCCGTAAAAGCGGCGAGATCTACCCGCAATGGCAAACGATCCGGGTGATCCGCGACGAAGACGGTCGGCTCAGCCACTACGTCGCGGTGTTTTCCGACATCAGCGCGATCAAGGATTCCGAACACGAGCTCAAGCACCTGGCTCACCACGATCCGCTGACCGACCTGCCCAACCGCCTGCTGTTCAGCGACCGCGCCGAACAGGCGCTGGCATCGGCGCAGACGCACAAGCGCGGTTGCGCGCTGCTGATGATCGATCTGGACCACTTCAAACTGATCAACGACAGCCTCGGCCACAACATCGGTGACCGTTTGCTCAAGGCGGTCGCCGCGCGTTTGCAGGCGTTGTTCGGGCCGGGCATCACTCTGGCGCGGCTGGGCGGCGATGAGTTCGCGGTCCTGCTGGAAAGTTGTCCACAGCCGGCGCAGGCGGCGGCGCTGGCTCAGCGCATTCTCGATGTGCTCAAGGAACCGTTCTGCCTCGACGGCCACGAGCTGTTCATCAACGCCAGCCTCGGCATCAGCCTGTTTCCCAGCGATGCGCTGAGCGCCGAACAGCTGTTGCGCAACGCCGATGCTGCGCTGTTCAAGGCCAAGAGCAGCGGCCGCAACGGCTACGCGCTGTACACCGAAGAACTCACGGCCCACGCCCAGCAGCGGGTCGAAATCGCCTTCGAATTGCGCCGCGCGCTGGAGCAGCAGGAGCTGCGGGTCTACTACCAACCGGTACACGACCTGAAAACCAGTCGCCTGATCGGCGTCGAAGCGTTGGTGCGCTGGGAGCATCCGCAGCGGGGCCTGGTGTCGCCGGCGGAGTTCATCCCGATTGCCGAGCGCACCGGGCTGATCTCGGAAATCGATGCCTGGGTCATGCAGCAGGCCTGCCGGCAGATGTGCCAATGGCAGCAGGCCGGGGTGGTGCTGTCGTTTGTTGCGGTGAACGTGTCGTCACGCTTGTTCGCCCGTCGCGAATTGTACGAGCAGGTTGCACAGGTGCTGCACGAGACCGGTCTGGATCCGGCCTATCTGGAACTGGAGGTCACCGAAAGCGCAGTCATGGACGATCCGGAAGTCGCGCTGGAGCAGATGCATCGGCTGCGCGAGCTGGGCATTCGTCTGGCCATCGATGACTTCGGCACCGGTTATTCGTCGTTGCTGCGGCTCAAGCGCCTGCCGGTGCAGAAACTCAAGATCGATCAGGGCTTCGTCGCCGGCCTGCCGTGGGACGAGGACGACGCGGCGATCGTCCGGGTGATTATCGCTCTGGCCCGCAGCATGGGCATGCAGGTGCACGCCGAGGGCATCGAACAGGCGGAGCAGGCGGCGTTCCTGCTGGGCCAGGCCTGTGATCTGGGGCAGGGCTACTGGTTTGGGCGGCCGGTCCCGGAAGCGCAAATCGACTGGAACCGGGCGCCCTTGATCGGCTGAGGGCGGCGTACGGTGGGTTTGCCAACGGGCAAATCCGCCGCAAACCCTTGCTGCATCACATAATGTTTTCCAGTTATATAAACATTCTTAAATAGTCTTTTTAAGAATATCCAAAGCTCTCTTATATTGCTCCCACGCCGAACGCAGTGCCGCCCACTGCCAGGCATATCCCATACAAAGGAGCAGCACCATGAGCGCATCCCTGCGTAGCGTTGACGGTCAGGACGAAAGCACCATCTTGCGCGAAATCCAGAGCGCCTTGCGCGACCTGCGTTTCGGCGCGGTGGAAATCACTGTGCATAACGCCCAGGTGGTCCAGATCGAACGCAAAGAAAAATTCCGTCTGCAGCAACCGGGTAACAAACCGGCCTGATTCGTAGTCTGCGGCAGCTCCTGCGGGGAGCTGTTGGCAGAAGCTGCCACAGGCTGCGGTCGTTGAATGAGCAACCCGATTCCAGCAATCCATAAGAAAAAGCCACCACCAAGAATTCCAGGAGCTTTCACCATGTCGTCGATTCGCCGTTACGCTTTGGCCGCCCTGGCCAGTGCTGTGTTTGCCGGTTCCGCGGTTGCCAAGGATTACGAACTGCTCAACGTGTCGTATGACCCGACGCGCGAGCTGTATCAGGATTACAACGCCGAGTTCGTGAAGTACTGGCAGGCAGAGCATGCCGGCGACACCGTGAAAATCCAGCAATCCCACGGCGGTTCGGGCAAGCAGGGCCGAGCGGTGATCGACGGTCTGCGCGCCGACGTCGTGACCCTGGCCCTGGCCGGCGACATCGACGAAATCGCCAAGCTCGGCAAGACCCTGCCGGCTGACTGGCAGAAGCGTCTGCCGGACGCCAGCACCCCGTACACCTCGACCATCGTGTTCCTGGTGCGCAAGGGCAACCCGAAAGGCATCAAGGACTGGGGCGATCTGGTCAAGAACGACGTCTCGGTAATCACCCCGAACCCGAAAACCTCCGGCGGTGCACGCTGGAACTTCCTCGCGGCGTGGGCCTACGGCCTGAAAGCCAACGGCGGCAACGAAGCCAAAGCCAAGGAATACGTACAAACCCTGTTCAAGCACGTTCCGGTTCTGGACACCGGTGCCCGTGGCTCGACCATCACCTTCGTCAACAACGGTCAGGGTGACGTGTTGCTGGCCTGGGAAAACGAAGCCTTCCTGGCGCTGAAAGAAGACGGCGGCAAGGACAAGTTCGACATCGTCGTGCCTTCGCTGTCGATCCTCGCCGAACCACCGGTGGCGGTGGTCGACAAGAACGCCGAGAAGAAGGGCAACGAGCAGATCGCCGAAGCCTACCTCAAGCACTTGTACAGCCCGGCCGGTCAGGAAATCGCGGCGAAGAACTTCTACCGCCCGCGTGACAAGGACGTGGCAGCCAAGTACGCCCAGCAGTTCCCGAAACTGGAACTGGTGACCATCGACAAGGACTTCGGCGGCTGGAAAACCGCACAGCCGAAATTCTTCAACGATGGTGGCGTGTTCGACCAGATCTATCAGGCGCAGTAATCTGAAATAGGTCATAAACGAGCCCCGATTTAACCGTCGGGGCTTTGTGCGTTCTCAAACCAAGGACTTTTATGTCGCGTCGTATCTCCCCCGTCATACCCGGCTTCGGGCTGACGCTGGGCTACACCTTGGTGTACCTCAGCCTGATTGTGCTTATCCCGCTGGCGGCGATGTTCGTCCACGCCGCCCAACTCACCTGGGATCAGTTCTGGACGATCATCTCCGCGCCCCGCGTTCTCGCCGCATTGAAGTTGAGCTTCGGCACCGCACTGTGCGCCGCGATCATCAACGGCATTATCGGCACGTTGCTGGCCTGGGTGCTGGTGCGCTACACGTTCCCGGGGCGCAAGGTGATCGACGCGATGATCGATCTGCCGTTCGCCCTGCCGACCGCCGTGGCCGGTATTGCGCTGACGGCGCTGTACACGCCGACCGGGCTGGTCGGGCAGTTCGCCGCCGACCTCGGTTTCAAGATCGCCTACACCCCGCTCGGGATCACCCTGGCGCTGACCTTCGTGACCTTGCCGTTCGTGGTGCGCACGGTGCAGCCGGTGCTGGCCGACATCCCGCGTGAAGTCGAAGAAGCCGCCGCGTGCCTGGGTGCGAAACCATTGCAGGTGTTCCGTCACATCCTGCTGCCGGCGCTGTTGCCGGCCTGGCTGACCGGTTTTGCGCTGGCGTTTGCCCGTGGCGTCGGCGAGTACGGTTCGGTGATTTTCATCGCCGGCAACATGCCGATGAAAACCGAGATCCTGCCGCTGCTGATCATGGTCAAGCTCGACCAGTACGATTACACCGGCGCTACCTCCATCGGCGTGTTGATGCTGGTGGTTTCCTTCGTCCTGTTGCTGCTGATCAACTTGCTGCAGCGGCGCATCGAAACCCCATAAGGAGGCGCGAACCATGTCCCAATCGTCTATTGCGGCCGCTTCCTCGGCCAACGCCGCCCGCCGTGGCAGTGCCACTTCGCGGCGGATCCTGATCGGCCTCGGCTGGCTGATTTTTTTCCTGTTTCTGGTGCTGCCGCTGTTCATCGTGGTGTCGCAGGGATTGAAGAACGGCCTCGGCGCGTTCTTCACCGCGATCTTTGAACCGGATGCCTTGTCGGCCCTGAAACTCACCGTGATTGCGGTGCTGATTTCGGTGCCGCTGAACCTGGTGTTCGGTGTCAGTGCCGCGTGGTGCGTGAGCAAATACTCGTTCCGCGGCAAGAGTATGCTGGTGACCCTGATCGACCTGCCGTTCTCGGTGTCGCCGGTGATCGCGGGTCTGGTCTACGTGTTGATGTTCGGCGCCCAGGGCCTGTTCGGGCCGTGGCTGCAGGATCACGATATCCAGATCGTCTTCGCCCTGCCGGGCATCGTGCTGGCGACGATCTTCGTCACCGTGCCGTTCGTGGCCCGTGAGCTGATCCCGCTGATGCAGGAACAAGGCACTCAGGAAGAGGAAGCCGCGCGCCTGCTCGGCGCCAATGGCTGGCAGATGTTCTGGCACGTGACCGTCCCCAACATCAAATGGGGGCTGATCTATGGCGTGGTGCTGTGTACCGCGCGGGCCATGGGTGAGTTCGGTGCGGTGTCGGTGGTTTCCGGGCACATTCGCGGGGTGACCAACACCTTGCCGCTGCACGTCGAGATCCTCTACAACGAATACAACCACGTGGCCGCGTTCGCCGTGGCGAGCCTGTTGCTGATCCTGGCGCTCTTCATCCTGCTGCTCAAGCAGTGGAGCGAAAACCGTATCAACCGCCTGCGCGCCAGCGCCGCGGAGGAATAACTCATGTCGATCGAAGTGCGTAACGTCAGCAAGAATTTCAATGCGTTCAAGGCGCTGGACAACATCAGCCTGGACATCCACAGCGGTGAACTGGTGGCGCTGCTCGGCCCGTCCGGCTGCGGCAAGACCACCTTGCTGCGCATTATTGCCGGTCTGGAAACCCCGGATAACGGCAACATCGTGTTCCACGGTGAAGACGTTTCCGGCCACGACGTGCGGGATCGCAACGTCGGTTTCGTGTTCCAGCACTACGCCCTGTTCCGCCACATGACCGTATTCGACAACGTCGCGTTCGGCCTGCGCATGAAACCGAAAAACCAGCGCCCGACTGAAAGCCAGATCGCGACCAAGGTTCACGAGCTGCTGAACATGGTGCAACTGGACTGGCTGTCGGATCGCTATCCGGAACAACTGTCCGGCGGCCAGCGCCAGCGTATCGCCCTGGCCCGCGCCCTGGCGGTAGAGCCGAAAGTGTTGCTGCTTGACGAGCCGTTCGGCGCCCTCGACGCCAAGGTGCGCAAAGAGCTGCGCCGCTGGCTGGCGCGCCTGCACGAAGACATCAACCTGACCTCGGTGTTCGTGACCCACGACCAGGAAGAGGCGATGGAAGTGGCCGACCGCATCGTGGTGATGAACAAGGGTGTGATCGAGCAGATCGGTTCACCGGGCGACGTCTACGAAAATCCGGCCAGCGATTTCGTCTATCACTTCCTCGGCGATTCGAACCGCCTGCATCTGGGCGATGACAACCACGTGCTGTTCCGTCCGCACGAAGTGTCGCTGTCGCGGCATGAACTGGAGGATCACCACGCTGCTGAAGTCCGCGATATCCGGCCTCTGGGCGCGACCACGCGGGTGACGTTGAAGGTTGAGGGGCAGACGGATCTGATCGAAGCGGAAGTAGTGAAAGACCACGACAGCCTGACCGGGCTGGCCAAGGGTGAGACGTTGTTCTTCAAGCCGAAGGTCTGGCAGAAAGTCGCCAACCTCTAAAAGCATCGCGGGCAAGCCCGCTCCCACAATGGAGTGCATTCCAAATGTGGGAGCGAGCTTGCTCGCGAAAGCGGCTTACACAGCAGCCCTGTTCGGATTGACCCGCACCACCCCCGCCCGCGCCTCGATCTGCTCTTTCAGCTCATGGCGCATCCCGAGCATGAACGCCAGTTCGGCCACCACAAACAACGGCCCGACAATCAGTCCGCTCAAATCATCGACGAACGCCGGTTTGCGCCCTTCATAGTGGTGCCCGACAAACTGGATCACCCAGCCAATCACGAACATCGCCAGACCGCTGCTGAGCCAGACCATGGTGCTCTGCTGTGCCAATACATGCCCGGCCCAGACCGACAGCCCCATCAACACGGTCATCAGAACCCCGAGTTTCAGTTCCAGGCGCAGGTAAAACCACGCCGAAGCAAGGGCGGCAATCACCGCCGGGGAAATCCACAATCCGTCCACCGCCCATTCCGGCCGCGACAACAACACGGCCACCGCCACCACAATCAGCGGAATCCCGATAAAGTGGCTGGCGATGTTGCGCGGGTCACGGTGGTAAGCGGCGTATTGACTCAAATGATCGACGAGGCTTTTCATTGTTGTTCCTCCTGTAGGGTGATCGAATCATGCCCCGGGTTCACGGCTCGCTCTGTCAGGCAGGCGACAATCTTTAGGAGAACGCATGGATAAGGTTTGGCGCGAGCGCCTGCTGACCGGGCAATGGTTCAGTCATCTGCCTTCGTCCTTTCAGGATAGTCTGCTGGCGGCGGCCCGGGAGCGGCGGCTGGCGGCGGGGCAGCGCTTGTTCCAGCGCGGTGATGCGCCGTGCGGGCTGTACGCGGTGATCGACGGAGCGGTACGCATCGGCGCGGTCAGCGAGCAGGGCAAGGAGGCGTTGCTGAGCCTGGTGGAGGCGCCGCACTGGTTTGGCGAAATCTGCCTGTTCGACGGCCAGCCTCGCACGCACGATGCCTACGCGGTCGGGCCTTGTACCCTGCTGAACATTCCCCAGGCCACGCTGCTGAAACTGCTCGACGAGCAACCCGTCTATTGGCGCCATCTCGCTCTGTTGATGAGCCACAAGCTGCGCCTGACCTTCATCAACCTCGAACAACTGAGCCTGCTACCGGCCCCGGCGCGTCTGGCCCATCGCTTGCTGATGATCGCCGAGGGCTACGGCGAACTCGACCCGCCACGCCGGGTGCTGCAACTGCCCCAGGAACAGCTGGCGTCGATGCTGTCGCTGTCGCGGCAGACTACCAACCAGATCCTCAAGGAGTTGCAGGGGCAGGGGATTATCGGCTTGAGTTATGGCGAGATCGAAATCCTCGACGCCGCGCGATTGCGCGCACTGGCGACACTCTGATCTCCACCTGCCAATGGCTTACGAACCGCGATAAGTGGAGAAGCCATACGGGCTCAGCAGCAACGGAATGTGGTAGTGCTGATCCGTCTGCTTCACTTTAAAAATCACCGGAATCTCCGGAAAAAACGTCTCGTGCTTCGTCTTCTCGAAGTACTCGCCGGTCTTGAACACCACCCGATATTCACCCGCCTCGAACGGTTTGTTCGCCGGGAACAATTCGGCGATCCGCCCCTGTTCATTGGTGGTGCCCTGCGCCAGCGGCTGCCAGTCCTGACCGACATGACGTTCCAGCGTCACGTTGATGCCCGGCGACGGCAGGCCGTTTTCCAGATTGAGTACGTGCACGCTCAGCGGATTGCCGGCGGCCAGCGCCAGGCTCGAAAAAGCGCTCAAGCCAAGCGCGGCGAAAGTCATGCGCAGTGGGGTCATGGTGATGCTCCTGGGTTCAAATACGGTTGATGGACAGGCCGACGATGTCGGCAGCCTTGATCGCGCAGTTCTCGTCCTGCTCGCCGCCGCCGGAACCGGCCACGCCCATGGCGCCGACCAGTTCCTTGCCAGCGAACAGCGGGATGCCGCCGCCGAGCAACAGCAATTCATCGAGGGTGTTGAGGTTGGCGGTTTCCGGGTTGCTGCGGGCACGCTCGGCGAACAACCGGGTCGGGGTTTTCGTCGATAGCGCGGTGTAGGCCTTGCGTTGGCTGGCGGTGGTGTTGTGCGAGCCGATACCGTCGCCGCGCAAGGTCACCAGCAGGTTGCCGCCACGGTCGAGCACCGACACCGTGCCGGTGCAGTTTTCCAGCGCCGCGTCGGCCAGCAGCCGTGCGGTTTTCAGATCGAGATCGGCGTGCCGGGGCAGCTCAGGCGCAGCGAACGCGGCAGTGCCGAGGCCGATTGCCAGGCTGGCAATCAAGTATTTGACGGTCATGGGCAGGCTCCAAAAGCGAAGGCCGCCACCTTATCCGCCGGTCCCCGTCGAAACCTCGTCAGTCGGATTACAAGTTTGTAATGGGCAATGCGGCCGAAGGGGCCTAGCCTGTGCCTCTGATCAATCGAGGTGTGCCATGCGTTTGCTGGTTGTAGAAGATGAAGCCAAAACCGCGAATTTCCTCGCCAAAGGGCTGGGTGAGTCGGGTTTTGCCGTGGATGTGGCACTGAATGGCCTCGACGGGCGCTACTTCATCGAGCAGCAGGAATATGACTTGATCATCCTCGATGTAATGCTGCCGGGCCTCAACGGCTGGCAACTGCTCCAGCTGATCCGTCAGCGTGGCGCCACGCCGGTGCTGTTCCTGACGGCGAAGGACGCCATCGAAGATCGCGTGCGAGGTCTCGAACTAGGGGCCGATGACTATTTGCTCAAGCCGTTCGCCTTCGCCGAACTGCTCGCTCGGGTGCGCACGTTGTTGCGGCGCGGGCCGATGCGCGAAGCCGAGTCGTACAGCATCGCCGACCTGGAAATCGACGTGCTGCGCCGCCGGGTCAGTCGTGGCGGCCAGCGCATCGCCCTGACCAACAAGGAATTCGCCCTCCTTCATTTGCTCGCCAGCCGTCAGGGTGAAGTGCTGTCGCGCACGCTGATCGCTTCGCAGGTGTGGAACCTGAATTTCGACAGCGACACCAACATGGTCGAAGTCGCGGTGCGTCGGCTGCGTTCGAAAGTCGATGATCCGTACATGCCCAAGCTGATTCACACTGTGCGCGGGGTCGGCTATCAACTCGAAGCGCCTGACGATGCGCGCTAGATCCATCGCCTGGCGCCTGGCCCTGGCGTTCGCGGCAGTCTGCGCGCTGGTGCTCAGCGCGATCGGCGTGTTCCTGTATCGCTCGCTGGCCTCGGAAATCGCCTGGCGCGACGACATGGCGTTGCTCGGTCGTCTGGAACAGGTGCGCGCGCTGCTCGCCGACAGCGACAGCCTCGACGCCTTGCAGGCGCGGCCACGGCTGTACCAGAACATGCTCGGCAACCTCGACAGTCTGCTGCTGGTGCAACGCGCGGACGGTTCGAATGTGATCGCGATCAACCCTCGCCAACGCGCACTGCCGTCCGTGCAGGCCATCCCCCGGGATCAACCGCCGCAACGCCGCGATGTGCTGACCTGGCAGGCGGCGGACGGTGTCGAGCTGGCCCTGTTGTCAGGTCAGGCCCAAGGCCCGAACGGCGAAGCGCTGACCGTGATCGCCGGCAAGGTCTTGAGCGAGCGCGAGCAGATGCTCGGCAGCTATCGCCTGCGCTTGTATCTGGCCGTCGGACTGGGTGCCGTGCTCGCCTTCACGCTCGGCCTGGTGCTGTTGCGCCGTGGTTTGCGGCCTCTGCGCGAACTGAGTGAAGCGCTGCGCGGCATCGACCTGCGCAGCCTCGACCAACGCGTCCCCACCGCCGGCACGCCAGCGGAATTGCTGGAACCGGTGCACGCGCTGAACGGCATGCTGGTGCGGCTGGACGACGGCTTCCAGCGCCTCTCACAGTTTTCCGCCGACCTCGCCCACGAAATCCGCACGCCCCTGCACACCTTGCTCGCGAGCAACGGCCAGGCACTGAATTACCCGCGCAGCAGCACCGAGTATCAGGAGGTGCTGGCGTCGAACATGGAAGAGTTCGAACGGCTCAAGCGCATGGCCGAAAACCTGATGTTTCTCGCCCGCGCCGAGCAGGCCGAGCGGGCGCTCGATCTGCGCACGCTGGAGCTGCACGAAATCGGCGATGAGTTGTGCGACTACTTCGAAGCCCTGGCCGATGACCGTGAAATCCGCCTCGAAAACACGTTCAGCGGAGAATTGCTGGCCGATCAGCAACTGCTGCAACGCGCCTTGGGCAACCTGTTGGCCAACGCCGTGCGCCACGCCGATGCCGGCTCGGTCATCAGCCTGTGCCGACGCGATGAACCAGGCATGTGCTGGTTGCAAGTCCACAACCTCGGCCCGGTTATCGCGGATGAACATCTGGGCAAACTGTTCGACCGCTTCTACCGCGTCGACCCGTCCCGCGCGGAGCCGGGAGATTCCGGCGGATTGGGACTGGCGATCGTCCAGTCGATCATGCAGTTACATGGTGGACGGGTGCGGGTTAGCAGTGATGCAACGGGTACGGTTTTTGAGCTTGGATTTTCAGCGATCTGAATGGCCTCTTCGCGGGCAAGCCCGCTCCCACAATGGTCGAGGTGTGACACGGATTTTTGTACGCCCCGATCCTTGTGGGAGCAGGCTTGCCCGCGAAGAGGCTGGTCGATTCAGTACAAATTCCCGACCCGTCAGCGCAACTGATCCCGAAACTGCCCCGGCGTCATCCCCGTCCAGCGTTTGAACGCGCGGCTGAAGCTGCTGGTATCGGCAAATCCCAGTAAATAGCTGACCTCGCTCAGCGAGCATTGCGGATCGCGCAGGTGCAGCAGTGCGAGGTTTTCGCGGCTTTCATTCAGCAGGGTGTCGAAGCGACAACCCTCGTCCGCCAGATGCCGTTGCAGGCTGCGCAGGCTCAGGTGCAGGGCCTGGGCGATGCGTTCGGCGCTGGGTTCGCCCTCGGGCAGTTGTTCTTCGATGGCGTCGCGTACCTTGCGCTCCCAGGTCAGCGGCTTGAGCTGGGCGAGGGTGCGTTTGAGCACTGCTTCGTTATGTTCGGCCAGTTCCGGGTTGGCGTCGTCCAGGTGACTGTCGAAGTCGGTGAGGGCGAATTCGATGCAGTCTTCGTCGGCGGAGAAATGCACGGGTGAGCGGAACACCTTGTGCCATTGATGCGCATCGGCCGGCTCCGGGCGGCGCAGGTACACCGCCAATGGTGCGTAGTCGCGGCCCAAGCGATTGCGGCAGGTGCGCACGTAAATCGCGGCGAAGGCGTCGATGGCTTCGAAGGCCGGAGCGGGGTTGTCGGTCGGGATTTTCAGGCGAAACCGATAGCGGTCTTCGGTTCGGGTCAGCTCCAGTTCCAGCGCGTCGCTGACCACCTGGTGATAACGCACGATCCGCTCGAACACTTCCCGCAGGCTGCCGCTGGCCACCAACGCATAGCCCAGCGCGTGAAACGTCGTGGGGCTGACGAACCGCGACACCCGCAAACCAATCGCCGGATCACCGCTGACCTGTACCGCGATTTCCCACAGGCGTGTGGTCGCGGACAACGGATAGCGGGCGTTCGGGTCGTCCATCAATTGCGGATCGAGCCCGGCCTGCTGACACAGGGCAGTGCTGTCCAGCCCCAGCGCATCGAGTTGCTTGCGCAGGGCGCGGGTCCAGCTGGCGAGAGAAGTCGGTTCCTTCATGCTGATTGGCGCTTCCGGTCAACAGGTTGGCGTTCTCGGCTACCGCGTTCGAAATCCGCGCGGGGCAGGATACGAACATCAATAACCAGAGGATGGAAGCATGGACCGTACTTCTGCAAGTCCCCAGCGACACAATGCTGCCCAGCGATCAGCGCATATTCGCGAAGTGGTGCTGGCGAAGGGCGTCGAGCTGCGCGAGCGCTACCCGATTCTCAACCATCAGGACGCCCTCGGCGCGGGGATTCTGGCCTTTGCCCTGGCCGGGATGATCGGTTCGGCGGCGCTCTATATCACCGGGCACATGGCGTGGTGGGCGTGTCTGTTGCTCAACGCGTTTTTTGCTTCGCTGACTCATGAGCTCGAACATGACCTGATCCACAGCATGTATTTCCGCAAACAGCGCATGCCGCACAACCTGATGATGGGGCTGGTGTGGCTGGCGCGGCCGAGCACGATCAACCCGTGGATCCGCCGTCATTTGCACCTCAATCATCACAAGGTGTCCGGCACTGAAACCGACATGGAAGAACGGGCGATCACCAACGGCGAGCCTTGGGGTTTTGCGCGGTTGCTGATGGTCGGCGACAACGTGATGTCCGCGTTCATCCGCATGCTGCGGGCCAAGACCTGGGCGCACAAGTTCAGCATCATCAAGCGCACTTTGAAGGTCTACGCGCCGCTGGCGTTGGTGCATTGGGGGGCGTGGTATGTGTTTCTCGGGTTCCATGCCGCCAACGGGATCGCCTACCTGATGGGCTCGCCGATTGAATGGTCGGCGACCACGTTGTCGGTGATGCAAGTGATCGACATCGCCGCTGTGGTCATCATCGGGCCGAACGTGTTGCGCACCTTCTGCCTGCACTTCATCAGTTCGAACATGCATTACTACGGCGATGTGGAACCGGGTAATGTGCTTCAGCAGTGTCAGGTGTTGAACCCTTGGTGGCTCTGGCCGTTGCAGGCGTTCTGCTTCAACTTCGGCAGCAGTCACGGGATTCATCATTTTGTGGTGAAGGAGCCGTTCTACATTCGCCAGTTGACGGTGCCGGTGGCGCATAAGGTGATGCGGGAGATGGGGGTTCGGTTTAACGATTTCGGGACGTTCGGACGGGCGAACCGGTTTGTTCGCAAGGAAGAAGTTCTGCAGAAAGAAGTGCAGACGGCTCAGGCTTGAAGATATCCGAAGCTATCGCCGGCGAACCGGCGATAGCCTTACATGAGCCCCCCCTCAATCCGGCTGAAACGGCGACTCACTCAAAATCACCCCGGTCTCCTCCACATACCGCTGCCAATGCTCGATCAGCGCTTCAAGCTTCTGCGGCTGACTCGACGCCAGGTCATGAATCTCCCCCGGATCACTCCCCAGGTCATAAAGCTGCCAGGTCGCCGGCCCCACCGGCCCGGGAATCCACACCGCCTTCCACTGCCCCTGCCGAATCGCCCGGCGCCCGAACAGTTCCCAGCCGGTGACGGTGTGTTCGTCATGCACCTGCGCCGTCTCGCCGGACAGGAAACCCAGCCACGATTTACCACGCAACGGCGCCACCGGTTTGCCGTGCCACTGCTTGCCCGGATGGCGCACACCGGCCAGATCGAGGATGGTCGGCGTGATGTCCATCACCGTGCCGAAACCATGGCTGATCTGCCCCTTCAGCGGCAGCTGCGGATAGTGCAGCAGTGCCGGAACGCGAATTCCGCCCTCGGTGGTGAACGCCTTGAACAGGCGCGACGGCGCGGTCGCCACCTGCGCCCAGTTCGGCCCGTACCAGACGTAGGAATTGGCGCGGCCAATGTTGTCGAGGCTGTTGTCGTAATGCTGGCTCAGGTAGGTCACCAGCTCCGGACCGAATTTCGGAAAGGCCTCCAGCAGCGCGCCTTCGGCACCGTTGTCGGACATGAACAGGATGAAGGTGTTGTCGAGCTGGCCCTGCTGGCGCAAGTAGTCGACGACGCGGCCGATGTTCCAGTCCATGCGCTCGACCATCGCTGCGTAGACTTCCATCGCCCGGGCGGAAATGCGTTTTTGTTCATCGCTCAGCGCGTCCCATTGCGCGGTCAGCTGGATCAGCGGATGCGGCTCGACATCCGGCTCGATCAGCCCCAGCGACTTCAGTTTTTCCAGACGCTCGAGGCGCAGCACTTCCGGCCCCGCGTCGTAGCGGCCACGGTATTTTTCGACGATGTCGGCGGGCGCCTGCAACGGCCAGTGCGGTGCGGAAAACGGCAGGTACGCGAAAAACGGCCGGCTCTGGTCACGCTCCTTGAGGTACTGCAACAGCTTGTCGCCGAAGGCGTCGGAGGAATAGAAATCCTTCGGCAATTCGTCGATGAACGTGTCGTCCTCGATGTACAGCGCCGGGGTGGATTTCAGCAGGCCGGGCGTGTGTTCATCGTAGGTCGGTTCGAATCCGTAGTGATTCGCCGCGCCGGGCAACAGCGAGAACGAGCGCTCGAAACCTCGGGCGTGGGGCGCCAGTTCGGCGGTCAGGCCCAGGTGCCATTTGCCGCTCATCAACGTCTGGTAACCGGCCTCGCGCAGCAACTCTGGCAGCGCGACGACACGGTCGTTGAGGTAGCCCTCGTAACCCGGTTTGCCGATCAATTCCGGGGTCAGGGTTTCAGCCATGGTGCCGATGCCGGCGATATGGTGATCGGTGCCGGTGAGCAGCATCGAGCGGGTCGGCGAGCAAGTCGGTGCGGTGTGGAAGTCGGTCAGACGCAGGCCGTTGTTGGCCAGGGCATCGAGGTTCGGCGTGGCGATTTCGCCGCCGAAGGCACCGATGTCGGAGAAGCCGAGATCATCGGCCAGAATCACCAGAAAGTTGGGACGTTGCGGCATCAACAGGCTCCTGTTCAGCAGGCAATGAACGACAGCGGCAGATCGCGGATCTGCACCGGTGCGCTCGGTTGGTAATGGTCGTCACTGGTCAGTTCGTGCAGCAGTTCTTCGCGCAACTGATGGAAGTCAAAACTGCTGCGCTGGCGCGGATGGGGCAGGGCGATGTCCACCACTTGTTTGATCCGGCCGGGGCGCGGTTCCATCACCACCACGCGATCAGCGAGGAAAATCGCTTCCTCGACATCGTGAGTGACCAGAATCGTGGTGATCTTTGCCCGCTCGCGAATCGCCAGCAGTTCGTCCTGCATCTGCTGGCGGGTCAGTGCGTCGAGGGCGCCGAAGGGTTCGTCGAGCAGCAGGATTCGTGGGCTCGCCACCAGACCGCGAGCAATCGCCACGCGCTGGGCCATGCCGCCGGAGAGTTGATGCGGGTAGGCACGGGTGAAGTCGCGCAGGCCCACCAGCTCGATGAAATCGTTGACGCGTTGCTGCTTTTCAGCGGCGCTCAGCGGCTCGTTGACCAGGCCCAGGCCGATGTTGTCGGCGACCGTCAGCCACGGGAACAAACGGTGTTCCTGAAACACGATGCCGCGCTCGCCGCCAACGCCGCTGACGGCTTTGCCATCGACGCTGATCTGCCCGCGAAACTGCGTATCGAGGCCCACCAGCAAGCGCAGCAAAGTGGATTTGCCGCAGCCGCTGGAGCCGACGATGGCGACGAATTCGCCCTCGGCAATGTCGAGGTTGAATTCGCGGATCGCCTCCAGTTCGAAACCGTCGACGTCGAAGGATTTGCCTACATGGTTGAAGCTGACAATCGGTGCGTTCATGCGTGTCTCCAGCGGGTGGCGCGGATTTCCAGGCGTTGGCCAATGAGGTTGAGCAGGGCGCCGGTGAGGCCGACCAGCAGCATCCCGGCCATGATCAGGTCCATGCGCAGCAGTTGTTGGGCGCCGATCATCTGGCTGCCGATGCCGCCGTTGGACGGCATGAAATATTCGGCGCCGATGGTGCCGAGCCAGGCGTAGATCAGGCTCAGGCGCAGGCCGGCGAAAATCCCCGGCGCGGCGCCCGGCAATACCAGTCGACGCAGACGCTGGCCGAGGCTCAGGCGCAGGACCTGCGCGGCTTCGTTGAGTTGTGGCGAGAGGTTGGCGACGCTACGTTGGGTTGCGACAAACAACGGAAAGAAAGCGGCGAGGGCGACGAACACCCACTTCGCCAGTTCGCCCAGACCGAACCAGGCGGTGAGCAGCGGCACCCAGGCGAAAATCGCGATCTGGCGCAGGGCGGCGAGGGTCGGGCCGAGCACGCGTTCGCTGGTGCGCGACAGACCCAGCAACAAGCCCAGCACGAGGCCGAGGCCGCCGCCAATCAGCAAGCCGCCGAGTGTGCGGCCCAGGCTCAGGGCCATGCCCGAGATCAACGTGCCGTCGAGCAATCCGTTTTTCGTTGCCTCAAGCACCACCCACGGGCTGACCAGAATGTTGGCATCGATCCATTGCTGATCGACCGCCAGTTGCCACAGCGCAAACAGCGCCAGCGGCAGCAGCCACGGCTGTACGCGCTGCCAGCCTTCGTAGCACGGGCCGCGACGAATCTCCGCCGTGGCTGGGTGCGGCCAGTGCACCAGTTTCCTGTCCAGCAGACCGATGCCGCGATCCATCGCCACGCCGATCAGACCGATCACCACGATGCACACGAAGACGATGTCGAGCATGAACAGCTGACGCGCCCAGACCATCAGGTAACCGATGCCTTCGCTGGAGGCCAGCAGCTCGACGGCAAGCAATGAAGTCCAGCCAGCGGCCAGCGCCAGACGCAAGCCGGCCATGAACGCTGGGAGGGCGGCGGGCAGCACCAGTCGACGAATCAGCAACCGTGGCGGCAGGCGCAACACGGCGGCGGCTTCGCGCAGTTTCGGTTGCGCATCACGCACGCCGACCAATGTGTGCAGGGTGACCGGCACCACGATGGCCTTGATCAGCACCACCAGTTTCAGCACTTCGCCGATGCCGAAAAACACCATGAACAGTGGAATCCACGCCAGCGTCGGCACCTGGGCCAGGCCGGCGAAGGTCGGAAATATCAAGCGTTCGAGGCGACGGCTGAAGCCCAGCGCCGCACCGAGCACCGCGCCGGCGCTAACGCCTGCCAGCAGGACCCAGAACAGCCGTTGCAGGCTGATCCACAAATGACTCCACAACTCGCCCTGGGACAGCTCGATCGCGCTGTTCCACACCAGTGACGGCGCCGGCAGGATCTGTTCGCTCATCCATTGATTGCGCGCCGCCAGCCACCACAGGGCGAACAGTCCGAGCGGCAATATCCAGGGTAAAACACGGTGGCTCAGGCTTGGCCAGGTGCGCCGGCTTTTCAACGGCGGTGCGGCCAGTGGCAGGCTGAGCAGGGATTCACGGGCCATGGTGACCTCCGTTGTCGGGTTGGATCGAGTCAGCGGAATTAGCTAAAAACAAATAGTTATAAGTGAGTTTGAAAATAATCATTTTGGAGATAAGCAGCGCCATTTAAGGCCTCCAGCCCTACGCGCATCCAATGCATTCGAAGAATATTTTCGATGCTCTCCATGCATACGGCTCTACATGTCCCGACTTTGCTGGCTTAGCTTGAAAAGCTATAAAAATGTGCTTTTTAAGTATTTAAGTGCTGATACGGATTGCGCCTACTTTCGGCTCCTCAATGCCCGCCGTGATTAGGAGCCGCACCCATGAACCTTCCCTTCAAACGTGTCATCAGTCTGTTTGCCGCGCCGGCGCTGGCGGGTCTGCTGGCGTTCTCTGCCCAGGCCGACGAGCTCAAGGAAATCAGAATTGCCGTGCCTGATCTGAGCGCGGGTACTCAACACAGCGGCGGGGGCATCGTCGACGTGCTGCGCGATCAGCAGATCTTCGAAAAGGCCTTCGCGGATCAGGGCATCAAGATTCAGTGGAGCTTCTTCAAGGGCGCCGGACCTGTGATCAACGAGGCGTTCGCCAACGGTCAGGTGGACCTGGCCTATCTCGGAGATCTGGCGGCCATCATTGGCAAGTCCAACGGTCTGGATACGCGCCTGCTCAGCGCCAGTGCCCGGGGTGTGAAGCAATATCTCGGCGTCGTGCCGGGTTCGGGGATCAAGACGTTGCAGGATCTCAAAGGCAAGCGCGTGGCGATCTTCCGGGGCACCGCGACCCAGTTGTCGTTCGATGCGGCGCTGGCCAGCGTGGGCCTGAGCGAGAAGGACGTGAAAGTGATCAACCTCGATTTCAACGCAGCGGTTGCCGCGCTGGCGGCGAAGCAGATCGATGCGTCGTGGGGCAGCTCCGGGCTGACTGCATTGCAGGCCAAGGGCCTGGCCGAGTTGCCGCTTAACACCAAGGACCTCGGTGGCGCCGGCAGTGTGCAGTCGGTGCTGGTGGGCACCGGCAAGTTTGTCGACGGGCATCCGGAAGCCGTGGCGAAGTTGCTCAAGGCGCAGCAGCAGGCAGTAGAGTGGCTGACTCAGGACAGCAACAAGGACGCTTACGTGCAGCTTGTGTCGGGACTCGCGAGCTATCCGCCGGTCATCCTCACCCAGGATCTGAAGGATCAGAATCTGAGTGAAGTGTTCCCGTCGACACTGGATCCGCTGTTCCTCGAAAACCTGCAGGGCAAGGTGGATCTGGCGGCGCAGCAGAAGCTGATCCGCAAGCCGTTCAAGGTGAACGAGTGGGTGGCGCCTGAGCTGGCGGCTGCGAAGCTCTGAGTCATGCAGTCATTCCCGCGCAAGGCGTGGGAATGACCCTCAAACCGCGACGCTGATCGCCTGTTTATCCACCGCCACCAGCGTCTCGATCATCGCCCGCGCCGCCGGTGACAGCCGGAATCCCGTGCGGCTCACGATCCCGCACCGCGCATTCATGCTCTCCAGGTTCTGCGGCAGATTGCGCCAGTGCAGCAGCGCCAGCGAGCCTTGGGCGATGTCCTCGACAAACGCCTCTTCAGTGCCCACGCCAATCGCGTCGGATTGCAGCACCACTTTCACCAGCGCCGGAAAATGCTCGGTCTCGATGGTCGGTGAGAAATCGATCCGGCCGCTGAGATTCGCCAGCAGTTTGCGAATGCCCGGCGGGATCAGCGTGGTCGCCAGCGGGTAGTCGAACATGTCATTGGTCGACAGGCTTTCCTTGGCCAGCAGTGGATGCCCCGGTCGGCAGAAAAATACCCCGCGCTTGGGTGTCAGCGGCTGGGTCTGGAAGTTCGGGTCGGATTCGAAATGGCGGATGTCGGCGATGAAGAATTCGATCTCTTCGCGGCTCAGGGCGCGGCTGAGTTTTTCCCAGTTATCCACCTGAAAACAGGTGCGTACTTTCGGGTGCGCATTGATGAATTGCGCCACCGCGTCCGGCACCAGTTTCACCGCCGGCGCCGGGCCGCAACCGAAGTGCAGTTCGCCGGCGTCGAGCTTGGTCATCTGCGTCACTTCGGCGCTGAGCAATGCGGCGCCCTGCACCAGGGTCAGGGCGTGTTGCAGCACCACCTGGCCTTCGGGCGTGGGGCGCAGATCCTTGTTGCCGCGATCCACCAGCACGCAACCGAACTCCTGCTCCAGCCCTTGAATGCTGCGGCTGAACGCCGGTTGAGTGATGCCCATGGCATCGGCCGCGCGGACAAAACTGCGGTGTTCGTTGAGGGCGATGAAGTAGCGCAACTGGCGAAGATCCATATGCTTTTCCGGCATCCTAAAAATAGCTCGAAGGCATTTGCGACGAGGTTGCTTGAGGTTTTAAATGCAAGCTCTTATTCCGTCAACGAAGCATGTGAATATCTATTAGATGTAAATGGAATATAGATAGAGCGTTGTTTCGCTGCCGTCCAACCGCAAGCAGTCGATGAGGGTCTACCCATGAGCAATGCCGCACTCGCTGTAAAACCCGCTGTCCACGCGCTGGACATTCATCCGGTGGCCGGCCGTATCGGCGCCGAAATCCGTGGCGTGCACCTGTCCGGTGAGCTGGATGCCGCGACGGTTGAAGCTATTCAACAGGCGCTGATCCAGTACAAGGTCGTGTTCTTCCGCGAGCAGACCCAACTCGACGATCAACGCCAGGAAGCCTTCGCGCATCTGCTCGGCGAGCCCGTGGCGCACCCGACCGTGCCGTCCCGCGAGGGCACCCGTTACCTGCTGGAACTGGACGGCGCCGAAGGGCAGCGCGCCAACTCTTGGCACACCGACGTGACCTTCGTCGATGCCTACCCGAAAGCGTCGATCCTGCGCTCGGTGGTGGCCCCGGCATTCGGTGGCGACACCCTCTGGGCCAACACCGCGACGGCGTACAACGAACTGCCGACCGAATTGCGCGAACTGGCGGACAAACTGGTGGCCGTGCACAGCAACGAATACGACTACGCCGGGGCGAAGCCGGACGTCTCGGCGGAGAAGCTTGAGCGCTATCGCAAGATCTTCACCTCGACCGTCTACGAGACTGAACATCCGGTGGTCCGCGTACACCCGATCAGCGGCGAAAAGAGCTTGCTGCTGGGGCATTTCGTCAAGCGCATCAAGGGCTATTCCCAGGCTGATTCGGCGCATCTGTTCGGCTTGCTGCAAAGTCATGTGATCCGCCAGGAGAACGTCGTGCGCTGGCGCTGGAAGGCCGGTGATGTGGCGATCTGGGATAACCGTTCGACGCAGCACTATGCGATTGATGATTACGGCACTCAGGATCGGGTGGTGCGTCGGGTGACGCTCAAAGGGGAAGTGCCGGTCGGGGCGAATGGGCAGCGTAGTCAGACCATCAAAGGCGCTGAAATCGTCGGCGTCTGATCGGGCCTCATCGCGAGCAAGCTCGCTCCCACCGGTTTGCGGCGCACACAAATCCTGTGGGAGCGAGCTTGCTCGCGATGCTTTTAATCACCAAACCCCGATCTGAACGAGCTTCTCGGTCTCCGGCTCCCCATAACGAAACCGCTGCCCACGCAAATCAATCTCCTGATGACTGATGGTCGTGCGCCGCTTCAACCCGCGCACCCACTCGAACAGATACCCCGCATGCTCCTCGCGCACTGCCGCATACGCCGGATCCGCGCCCAGATCCTGCAGCTCCTGCGGATCATTCAACAGATCGAAAAGCTGCGGCCGGAAGCCGTCGTACGCCAGGTATTTCCAGCGTTCGCTGCGCACCATGGTCATGCGGCAGCGGTCAATCGGCTGGCCCAGTCGCTCCCGTGCCGGGGCCTGAAAGGCGTAGTCGTATTCGCTGATCGCATAGCGGCGCCAGTCAGGGTTTTCACCGTGCAGCAGCGGAATCAGCGAGCGACCTTCAAGCCGATGCTCGGCACCCGTCACGCCCAGCGCTTCGAGAAAGGTCGGCACGCCGTCGATGGTTTCCGCCAGGCGTTCATCGACCGTGCCCCGCGTGACATCCGCCGCCGCACGCGGGTCGCGCACGATCAAGGGGACGCCCACCGCCTGCTCCAGCAAAAACTCCTTCTCGCCCAGCCAGTGATCGCCCAGGAAGTCGCCGTGATCGCTGGTGAACACGATCAGCGTGTCTTCCCAGCGACCGTTGCTTTGCAGGAAATCGAACAGCCGCCCCAACTGATCATCGACCTGTTTGACCAAACCCATGTACGTCGGGATCACGTTCAGTCGTACCGGATCTTTGGAGAAATTCAGGCTTTCCTCATGCTGGCGAAAGGCCTGATAGACCGGGTGGTCGCTTGGAGAGGCATTACGTACCGGTTCGAGAATCGATTTCGTACTGTACAAGGTGTGGTACGGCGCCGGTACGATGTAGGGCCAGTGGGGTTTGATATAGGACAGGTGTAAAAACCACGGTTTTTCACCTTGCTCACCGATGAAGTCGATGGCTCGATTTGTAGTGTAGACAGTCTCTGAATGTTGCTCGGGAATTCGCGCTGGCAAATGGGCATTGCGCATTTTCCAGCCGCTGAGGATTTCGCCGTTGTCGCCTTCGGCCGCGTTGGCCCAGTCGTGCCAGGGGTTGCGCCCTTCGAAACCCTGCTCGCGCAGGTAATGGGTGTACGGCGCGGATTCGCGTTTGTCATCGAACAGCGGGTCGTCGGGGAAGATGCCGTCGTGACGGAAGTACGGCTCGAAGCCGACTTCGTTCAGCACTTCGGCCTGAGCGCTTTCAGGGTTGATCGCCAACCGCTGCAAGGCATCCACGTTGGCCGTGGCGTGGGTCTTGCCAACCAGCGCAGTACGAATGCCGTGGGGGCGCAGGTAATCGCCGATGGTCAGTTCTTCAAGCGGCAGCGGGACGGCGTTCCACGCCACTTGATGGCTGCTGACATAGCGCCCGGTGTAGGCCGACATCCGCGACGGCCCGCAAATCGTGCCTTGGGTGTAGGCGCGGCTGAAGCGCACGCCAGCGGCGGCCAGGCGGTCGATGTTCGGGGTGTGCAGGTGCGGGTGGCCGTAGCAGGACAGGTAATCGCGGCGCAGCTGATCGCACATGATATACAGCACGTTGCGCACGGGGTTTTGCGGGTTGGACATGGGGTTCACCAGTCAGAAAGACAGGCGAGGTTTTTCGCTTTCGGCGAGGGTGTTCGGCAAGTGCATTCGGGGAATGCTTGCCATGCATGAAACGCATGGGCTCAGACGGCGAGGTTCGCCAGTGAACACACCTCTTCTTCCACCGCATCAATCGCCTTGATCTGCTCGATCATCGCCTCGGCCAACGGTGACAGCCGATACCCGGCGCGGCTGACGATTCCATAACGGGTGTAAAGCTCCTCCAGATCGTCCGCCAACCCTTCGACCTTCAAGCACAGCAGCTCACCCCGGGCCTGATGCAGCGCATCCGAATAGGCACCGACGATGCCGATCGCATCGGAGCGCAGCACCACGCCGAGCAGGCTGGCGCTGTTCTCGCACTCCACATTCGGAACGAAATCCGGGCGACCACTGAGGTCGACGATGACCTTGCGTAGATTCGGCGGGCGAATGCTGACGGCCAGTGGATAACTCATCAATTGCTCGGCCGTGACCCGATCCGATGCGGCCAGCGGATGCCCGGCGCGACAGCAGAAATGCCATTTGCGCGGTCGCAACCGGTGGGTCAGATAATCCGGATCTGCCTCGAAGTGCCGAGTGTCGGCGACGAAGAATTCGAACTCCTCGCTAAGGAGTCTTTTGCTCAGGCTTTGCCAGTCATCAACCTGGTAATGCACCCGCGCTTTCGGGTAGCGGCCGATGAAGCTGCCGATCGCTCGGGGGATCAATCCTGCCGCCGGCGCCGGGCCGCAACCGAAGCGTAATTCCCCCGCCTCCAGTCCGTTGAACTGGCTGATCTCGTTGGCCATCTGCTGCGCACCGCTGACCAGTCGCCGCGCGTGTTCAAGCAGCACCTGGCCCTGTTTGGTCGGCGGCAATTCCTTGCGCCCGCGATCCACCAACTGACAACCGACGCTGTGCTCCAGCGCCTGAATGCTGCGGCTGAACGCCGACTGCGACAGGTTCACCGCCTGCGCGCCGGCGACGAAGCTGCGTTGTTCGGCGAGGGCGATGAAGTGTCTGAGTTGGCGCAAGTCGATATGCATTTTTCACATAAAAAATATCCGGGAAATGCATTGGATATGCATTAGGTCGACTCCTTATAAAGGCAATCTCTTATGCAGTAAATCTTTGTAAAAACATAAATAAATAACTTAAAAGAATATGCGGCACGGAAGATGTCTGCGTGTTTTTTGACCAGGAGCAGCCCCATGAGTCCGTTGAACCTCGCTTCACCGCCGCCGCCACGACGGCTCAAACGTCTGCCTCTGGCCCTGTTGCTGGCGGGGAGTGCCAGCTGGACCCACGGCTACGCTGCGGAAACGGAAACCCCTGTTGCGGCACCGGCAGGCAAAAGCGCGACCGCCACTTCGCAACTGGAAACCGTGACCGTCACCACCCGTCGTCGCGAAGAAAGTTCTCAGGACGTGCCGACGCCAATGAGTGTGGTCAGCGGCCAGACTCTGGAGACGCAACGGGTCTACCGGATTCAGGATCTGCAGCAACTGGTGCCCAGCGTCAACGTCGCCTACATGCATGCGCGCCAGTCCAGCGTGTCGATCCGGGGCCTGGGCAACAACCCGGCCAGCGACGGTCTGGAAGGCAGCGTCGGCCTGTACATCGACAACGTTTATCTGGGTCGCCCGGGGATGGCGGTGTTCGACCTGATGGACATCGAACAGCTCGAAGTCCTGCGCGGGCCGCAGGGGACTTTATTCGGCAAGAACACCACCGCCGGGGTGATCAACATCAGCACTCGCGCGCCGAGTTTCACCCCGGAACGCAGCATCGAAACCTCGGTCGGCGAGGACGGTTATTTCCAGACCAAGGGCACGATTTCCGGGCCGCTCAACGATGTGCTGGCCGGGCGTTTGTCGGCCTATCGCACCCGCAGCGACGGCGACATCAAGAACGAATTCAATGGCCATGATCTGAACGGCGGATCCCGCGACGGCTTCCGTGCGCAGCTGCTGTTCAAGCCCAACGAGAATTTCAACCTGCGCTGGATCGGTGATTACAACGAAGAGGATTCCAGCGCCGGCACCCGCGTGCTGTACAACACCGGGCCGACCATCAACGGCGTCAATCTCTACTCGGCCCGCGCCGCCGCTGCCGGTGCGACGCTGGTCAACGGCTCGCACCGCAAGGTCAATCTGGACAACGACCAGCACGTCACCGTGCATCAGGGTGGCACGTCGGTGGAGGCCAACTGGACCCTGCCGAGCGACTTCACCCTGACCTCGGTCAGCTCTTACCGCTTCTGGAATTTCACCCCGCGCAACGACGATGGCCTCAACGTGCCGGCCACCTACAACGCCGGGGTGTCGGTGGAGGACAAACAGTATTCCCAGGAATTTCGCCTCGCCTCGCCCAAGGGCGAGTTCTTCGATTACGTCCTCGGCGCCTACTATTTCGGATCGGACCTGGACAACAAATCCTTCGCCTATTACGGCCCGCAGGCGGACATCTGGAACGGCACGCCACGGGGCGCGCTGGCCAACGTCAACAGCGTAGGCCGTGGCCATATCAAGACCGACAGCTTCGCGCTGTTCGCCCAAGGCACCTGGCACCTGACCCCGCGTCTGGATTTCACCGCCGGGGTGCGTGGCACCTATGAAGAGAAGAACGCCTGGGTCAATCGTGATGCGCCGGTCGGTGGCGCCGCTGTCACGGGTGCCGCAGCCACCGCGCGACGCGGTCGGACCGGCGCCTACGATTCCGGCGACCTGAATCAGTACAGCTCCAGCCCGTCCGGATTGCTCAACCTCAGCTATCGCTTCACCGATGATCTGCTCGGCTACGCCACCTTGTCTCACGGCGAAAAATCCGGCGGGGTCAACCTTGTGGTCGACTCGGCCCCCACCGCTGGCGCCGACTCGCTGCTGATCGGCACCGAGCGGGCCAACAACGCCGAACTTGGCTTCAAGAGCACGCTATGGGATCGGCGTTTGCAGCTCAACGCCAACGTGTTCTGGACTCAGGTCAACGCTTACCAGACCAACGCCTACGACGACGTCAACCGTGTGCAATACCTGACCAACGCCGGTTCAGTGCGCTCGCGTGGGGTCGAGTTCGAAACGACGGTAATCCCGTTGCGTGGCCTGACCCTGAACTTCAACGGCTCCTACAACGACGTCAGCTATCTCTCGTACAAGGACGCGCCGTGCCCGCCGGAAGTCAGCCTGGCGCCGGGTGCTCCGGCCTCTTGCGACCTCAGTGGCCATCAGGTGGTCGGCGCCTCGAAATGGATCGGCAACGCCAACGGCAAATACGAATGGACTCTGGATAACGGTCTGCAACCTTACGTCACCGGCAGCTATGCGTTCCGCTCGAAAGCGGTGGGCACGGTCGAAGATTCCGACTACGGCCAGATCCCGAGTTACGCGGTGGTTAATCTCTCCACCGGCCTGCGCGGCGATTTCAATCAGGGTCAGTGGGACGTCTCGCTGTGGCTGAAAAACGCCTTCGACAAAACCTACTACACGACCCTGTGGACCGGCGGCAACGGCGGCTATGAAGGCCTGCTCGGTACGCCGCGCACCCTCGGCGTCACCGGTCGCTACGACTTCTGATCGATCCTTCAAGGAGCTGCATCATGTTGCGCATCAAAACCGCTTTACCGGTGTTGTTGTCCGGCGCAGTGCTCAGTGCCGGGGCGCTCGCCGCACCCAGCGTCTACCCCACCGGCGTCACTCGTTACGACCCGGCCAAGGCCTTCAATCAATATGTGATCTTCAGCGGTGCCGACAAGCAGACGCACCTGATCGACATGAACGGCAACGAGGTCAAGAACTGGCCGCAGTCGGGTTTCCCGTCGGCGATCATCGACCCGCAACTGGTGGGCGGCGAGCGCGGCCATGTGTTGCTGCAACTGAGCGAAAAGGATCCGGGCAAGCTCGGCTCCGCCGGCAACGGCCTCGGCAATCAGAGCGTCGGCGAGCTGGACTGGAACGGCAAAGTCGTCTGGCAGTGGGGCGACAAGGCGCCCGGTGGCGCGGCACAACAGCATCACGATCAGCGTCGCCTGAGCAACGGCAACACCGTGGTGCTGGCGAACAAGGTGCACAAGGTCAAAGGCTTCAAAGTGCCCGAGGTGATCGACGATGCGATCTATGAAGTCAGCCCCGCCGGCGAGGTGAAATGGCAGTGGCTGGCGTCAGATCACTTGAACGAATTCGGCTTCACCGCCGAGCAGTTGAAGCTGGTGCGCGCCAGTGAAAATCCGGATTACCTGCACATCAACAACCTCAGCCTGGTCGGGCCGAACAAGTGGTTCGATGCCGGCGACAAGCGCTTCAATCCGGACAACCTGCTGATCGATTCGCGCAACGCGAACTTCATCGCGATCATCGACAAACACAGCGGCAAGGTGGTCTGGAGCCTGGGGCCGAATCTGCCGCTGGCCAATCCGAAAACCGCGCAGAAAATCCCGCGCCCGGTGGACCAGTTCGTCGGTCAGCATGACGCGCACATCATCCCGGCCGGACTGCCCGGCGCGGGCAATCTGCTGGTGTTCGACAACCAGGGTTCGGCGGGTTACCCGAACGTCACGCTGGGGCTGATTTCCGGTTCGCGGGTGCTGGAGATCGACCCGGTGAAAAATGAAATCGTCTGGCAGTACAGCGCGGCCAATTCGAAGCAGCCGGGGTGGGCGTTCTACAGCTCGTTCATCAGCAGCGCGCGGCGCTTGCCCAACGGCAATACGCTGATCGATGAAGGCATGAACGGGCGGTTCTTCCAGGTGACAGCCAGCGGTGAAAACGTCTGGGAATACGTCAGCCCTTATCTGGGCAAGGCGCCGGGCAGCGACGCGATCAGCAACTGGGTCTATCGGGCCCTTCCTGTGAGTTATGACTGGGTGCCGGCAGGTACGCCGCGTTCGGAGACGGCAGTGATTGCGCCGGCCATTGGTGTGCAACAAACCAATGCCAGTCGTTAGTTATTAAGAGTCTTCCGAATCGAAATAAGTTATGAGCGACATGAATAGTGCATATAGCAATTTCGTTGAGAAGTCGCGTGGACAATAAATGAATGTCCAACCATCCTGAGTGTCGTGAGTTTCCAGGAGGAAACTTGCTCTCATCGGAAGACACTTATCCAACGATAAAGGAAATCTCGTTATGTCGAGCATTAATGGCAACTATGTAAACGCTAACGCTGGCGCCAAACTGACGATCACCGATGGCAACGACTCCAACGGCACCTTCAGCGGCAAGTTCAGCCAGAACGGCGTGAACTACGACATCGCGTACGGTCACTATCACTTCCAGAACAGCACCGGGCAGCCTACGATCATTACTTTCGCGGCTCTGAATGACGGCACTGGCTATCAGTCCTGGACGCTGTTCTCGCCGGATCACAACTACTCGAAAGTTCGCGCGGTGGGTTCGCGTACCAACTTTGACGGTGATGTAGTCGGTCTGGCCGGGGAGTTTGTGAAGCAATAATAAATTCCGTAAATCGAAGGCCGATGCATTAAACATGCATCGGCCTTTTTGTTTGTCCTTTAAAAATTTCGTCAACTATCAACTTGGTATTAGTTGTCACTGAATCCCGGGTCATCGATAACCCGATGCCTTGGATGAATACTTTTTATGCCGGGAAAGCATGTCGATTCCGGCAAATCGCTGGAAGCCTTGCGGGCCGTGGCTTTGGCGGAAATGACCGTTTCATATATTCCATAAACGTCTATTCATAACATGAAAGATTACTTTCGGAGATAAGTGTCTAGCCCAATGATTGACCCATCGATCACGCCGTGGGGGATTCAACAAGCGGCGAATCGGCTACGCGAAAAAACGCAAAGAGACCGCAGGGAGTAAATCAATGGGCAATGTCCAGACCGCCGCCAGTGCACAGGAGGTGCTGTGGCGCCAGGCGCCGAGCGGCGAGTTGGTCGATCTCGGCCTGCCCCATCGCGTGCCGTTGGGGCAGCTGCGTTTGCAGCGCGCGCCCAAGGGCATTCTGAGCCGCCGCGAAACGATTCTGCTCGGCGTTCTGGCGCTGGTGGTGCATGGCGCGGTGATCTACTGGATCAACCAGCATCCGACACCGGCGCTGCCGATCGTGCCGCCGGAAATTCCACCGATGACCATCGAGTTTTCGCGCCCGGCGCCACCGGCACCACCTGTGGTTGTACCGCCGCCACCGGCACCGGTGGTCGAGCCTCCGCCGCCGGTGGAAGACGAACTGGCAACCAAGCCGCCACCGAAACCGAAGCCGGTTCCCAAACCGAAACCGGTCGCCAAACCCGTACCGAAACCGGCGCCAAAAGCGGTCGAGCAACCACCGGCTCCACCACAACCGGCCGCTCCGGTCGCCGCGCCAGCGCCACCTGCACCACCGGCGCCTGCTCCGGTGACGCCGGCCTCGGCCAACGCCGCGTACCTGAAGAACCCGGCGCCGGAGTATCCGTCGCTGGCCCAGCGTCGCGGTTGGGAAGGCACGGTGTTGCTGCGGGTGCACGTGTTGGCCAGCGGCAAACCGGGTGAGATCCAGATTCAGAAAAGCAGTGGCCGGCAACAGCTCGACGACGCGGCGCTGGATGCCGTGAAGCGCTGGAGCTTCGTGCCGGCCAAGCAGGGTGATGTCGCCCAGGACGGCTGGGTCAGCGTACCCATCGATTTCAAGATTCATTAAACCGAAACCAATTTCGCGCTAAACGTTTACACGAGGGAACACATCATGACGTTACTGGCATCTCCACTGGAATCCATCGAAAGCGCGGTGATCTGGCTGCTGGTGGTCTTCTCTGTCGCCACTTGGGGCCTGGCATTGCTCAAGGCGCTGCAGTTCGGCCGGTTGAAGGCGCAGGACCGCAAATTTCACAAGCGCTTCTGGGCGGCGTCGAGTCTGGACTCCGCTGCCGAGTTGAGCGAAACCCAGCCCGGCGCGGCAGCGCGGGTGGCACAGGCCGGTTATGCGGCGATACAAGTGGGCGAGGCGCCGCAGGCCAATGACCTGAGCCAGGCGATCAATCATCAGGATCGCCTCGAACGTGCCTTGCGCCAGCAGATCGTCCGCGAGCGTCGTTCGCTGGAAACCGGTCTGGCGGTGGTCGCGAGTATTGGCAGCACCTCGCCGTTCATTGGTCTGTTCGGCACGGTGTGGGGAATCATGGAAGCGTTGAAAGGCATCAGCGCGGCGGGCTCGGCGAGCCTGGAAACGGTCGCGGGGCCCATCGGTGCGGCGCTGGTCGCCACCGGTGTGGGGATCGCGGTCGCGGTGCCGGCGGTGCTGGTTTACAACTACTTTTTGCGTCGTCTGAAACTGACGGCAGCGGACCTGGACGACTTTGCCCACGACTTCTACAGCCTGGCGCAAAAGAGCGCGTTCCGCGTGCTGATCCACCCTACCGCGCACAAGGCAGCGGCCCAGGGCAACGCAACAAAAGTGAAGGAGGCGTCCTGATATGGCCTTCTCCACGCAAGACAGCGACGAGGTGCTGAGCGAGATCAACGTGACGCCGCTGGTGGACGTGATGCTGGTGCTGCTGGTGGTGTTCATCGTCACCGCGCCGCTTTTGACCAACGCGATACCGATCAACCTGCCGAAGACCGAAGCGGTGGCGCCGGTCGAGCAGAAAGACCCGTTGGTGGTGAGCATCGACGGTGCTGGAAAACTGTTTATCAACAAGGACGAAATCCAGCCGGATCTGCTGGAGTTCAACCTCAAGTCGGCCAAGGCCAAGGACCCGGAAGTGCGCGTGCAATTGCAGGCCGACGACGGGGTGAATTACGGCGAAGTGGCGCGAGCCATGGCTTCGATTGAGCGGGCGGGCATCACCAGGCTGTCGGTGATCACTGCCCGATAAGGGTTTCACGTTTTTCCGGGGCCGTCTCCTTGGCAGGGTGCGGCCCCTTTTTTTGCCCAATGCTTAATATTCTTTTCAGGTCTTAATAAATAGCTTCTTATTCCTTAACGAATATAAATCCCGTCCCTATACTCGTTCAGGAACAGACACGACGCAGGAGAGCTCCCCCATGCGCAACGAATCAATCCGTTATCTGATTGTGCCGGGCTGGCAAGGATCGCCAGAAGATCATTGGCAAACCCACTGGCAGAACAGCCTGCCCAACAGCGCGCGGGTGGAGCAGGCCGACTGGCTGACGCCGCGTCGTGAAGACTGGGTCGCGGCGCTGGCCGAGGCGATTGCCGCCGACAGCTCACCGGTGATTCTCATCGCTCACAGCCTCGGCTGCATCACCGTGGCGCACTGGGCGGCCACCGCGCCGCTGCATCATTTGCGTCAGGTACGCGGGGCGCTGCTGGTTGCGCCAGCGGATGTCGAGCGTCCGGCCTGCGTGCCGGCGCTGCGCAATTTCGCACCGATCCCGACCGATCTGCTGCCGTTCCCGAGCCAGGTCGTCAGCTCCGACAACGACGCCGCCGTCAGTGCGCCGCGTGCGCTGGAACTGGCGCGCAACTGGGGCGCCGAGGCGGGGATTCTCGCAGGCGCCGGCCATATCAACGTGAAGTCCGGGCATCAACGCTGGGAGCAGGGATTCGCTTATCTGTATCGCCTGCAAAACCGCATGGAACACCACGCCCGGCGCCGTGCCTGACCACTTTTATTTTTTCAACGCCCCCGTCTCCCGGCGATTTGGGGCGGGAGTCTGCCATGAGTTTTGAAACCTTCGGCCAGCCGTTGCTGACCTTTCCCGATGCGGAAAAAAGTCCTCTGAGCATTCGCGCCAAGGCGCTGGTGTTCGTCGATCCGCGCTCGCGCCAGTTGCGCGAAGAAATGGCCCAGCTCGCACCGCGCTCGATCTCGGTGTTGATTCGCGGCGAGACCGGCACCGGCAAGGAATTGCTCGCCCGCCACATCCACCGCGCCAGTGATCGCAGCGGGTTGTTTGTCTCGGTCAATTGCGGGGCGATCAGCCCTACCTACGCCGATGCGGAGTTGTTCGGCTACGCCGCCGGCAGCTACAGCGGTTCGGCCAGCAGTCGCGCCGGCTGGTTCGGCTCGGCCAACGGCGGCACCTTGTACCTGGACGAGATCGGCGACCTGCCGCTGCCGATCCAGATCAAATTGCTTTCCGCCCTGGAAAACCACGAAGTCACCCGCGTCGGTGCGCATCAACCGAGCCCGGTGGACGTGCGGCTGGTCGCTGCGACCAGCATCGATCTGGCCCAAGCAGTAGCAGCGGGGAAGTTCCACGAGCGGCTTTATCACTATCTCAGCGAAGGGCATCTGGAACTGCCGGCATTGCGCGCGCGGGTTGGCGACATTCTGTCGTTGGCCGAGTACTTCCTCGGCATCTACAGCCAGCGCCTGGATCTGCCGGTGCCGCTGATCAGCGAAGCGGCGCAGCAGGTGCTCGAACAACACAGCTGGCCGGGCAACACCCGGGAGCTGGAAAACGTCATTCATTTTGCGCTGCTGGTGAGTACCGGCGACGAAATCCTGCCGGAACACTTGAACCTGCCCGAGGTGTCTGGGCCGCAGGTTCAGATCGAGCGTCAAGTGGCGAGCGTGAGCCTCAACGGCACCGTCGACGAACGTAAGGCATTGAAAGAATTGCTGTTGAGCCTGAGCGAGGCGTTGTAACCATTTTATTCAACATGAACAAAATGGAATATGAAGCTGAATAAACGTTATTGTCCGGGAATAAAAAATCCCGGTATTGTCCGCTTCACGCCAGCAGTAGCACATCGCTGGCACACGTATTAATGCCGTCGTCGATGACGACCGATTTTCGATAAGGACACTGCATGAAAAAGGTTCTGTTGTTTACCGCATTGGCGGCTGCTCTGACTGCTTCCCTGGCCCAGGCCGGCGAGAAACTGGTGGTTGCTGCGACGCCGGTACCGCACGCCGAGATCCTCGAACTGATCAAGCCGACCCTCGCCAAAGAAGGCGTGGATCTGGAAATCAAGGTCTTCACCGACTACGTTCAGCCGAACGTACAGGTTGGCGAAAAGCGTCTGGACGCCAACTACTTCCAGACCCTGCCGTACCTGAACAGCTTCAACCAGGGCAAATACAAGGACGACAAAGCCAAGTACCTGGTGACCGTGCAAGGCGTTCACGTTGAACCGTTCGGTGGCTACTCGAGCAAGTACAAGACCCTGGCCGAACTGCCGGACGGCGCCACCATCGCCATTCCGAACGAAGGCAGCAACAGCGGTCGCGCACTGATCCTGCTGCAGAAGGCCGGCCTGATCGAGCTGAAAGATCCGAAGAACGCCCTGGCCACGCCGAAAGACATCGCCAAGAACCCGCACAACTTCAAGTTCAAGGAACTGGAGTCGGCCCTGCTGCCGCGTGTTCTGAAAGAAGTCGATCTGGACATGATCAACACCAACTACGCGCTGGAAGCCAAGTTGAACCCGACCAAGGACGCCCTGGTGATCGAAGGTGCTGATTCGCCTTACGTGAACTTCCTGGTTGCCCGTGAAGACAACAAGAACAGCGACGCCATCAAGAAACTGGCCGCTGCCCTGACCAGCCCTGAAGTCAAAGCGTTCATCGAGAAGAAGTACAACGGCGCGGTACTGCCGGCGTTCTGATCCGACGCAACAGCAACCCCCTTCAAGGTTGAAAAAACGCCGATGGCCAGTGATGGTCATCGGCGTTTTTTCTTGGTGTGGATAACTCAGGCAGCGCTGGTTTTCAGCGCCCTGCGCAAAGCCACCAGCCATTTCATGAAATCCTGCGGGTCCAGTCGCTGCGGCACTTTTACGTCCATGTTCTCTTCCTTGTTATGGGGTTGGCCGGGGGAGTCTGGCCAAAAGCTGTTCGTCCTTGGAGGGCTTTTACGAAAAAAAGATCCGTCCTACAGCGAAAGGAAAAATAGCCTTCTTATTCTGTCGGGGCAAACCCGCAGGATAGTTTTTTGCGTGATATCAATATGCTTTAACGGTATTTAAATTCTTTTTCTTATACCTTTAAAGTCGGTGCCTGCCGGACAGTTACCCGCTGTCCATGGACTGCACCACCGTCGCTTACCGAGCGGCGTCAGGATGTTTCATGACCTTCGATTACGCATTTATCCTCAGCACCCTGCCGGCGTTTCTCAAAGCCGTGGGCGTGACGCTGCAGGTCGGTTTGATCGCCATTGGCACCTCGCTGCTGGTGGCGCTGCTCAATGCAACGATTCTGGTGTTCCGCACGCCTTACCTGCAAAAACTGGTCGGGCTGTATGTGGAGCTGGCGCGCAACACGCCGCTGCTGATCCAGTTGTTCTTCGTCTACTTCGCGCTGCCGGCGCTGGGGATCAAGGTTTCCGGTTTCACTGCGGCGATCATCACCATGACGTTCCTCGGCGGCGCCTACCTCACCGAAGTACTGCGCGCCGGTGTCGATGCGGTGCCTCAGGCGCAGCTTGAATCGGGCCGCTCAATCGGCCTGTCCCACGGCCAGTTGCTGCGTTACGTGATCCTGCCGCAAGCGGGGATCCTCAGCCTGCCGTCGCTGTTCGCCAACTTCATTTTCCTGCTCAAGGAAACCACCGTGGTCTCGGCCGTGGCGGTGCCGGAGATTCTCTACACCACCAAGAGCTACATCGCGCTCTACTACAAAACCTACGAAATGCTCGCCGTGCTGACGCTGATCTGCGTGCTGCTGTTCCTGCCGCTGTCGCTGCTGTTGAGTCGTCTGGAAAGGAGGCTCCAGCATGGCCAGTTCGGGTCTTGAACTGCTCTGGGTGTCGTTGCCGCAACTGGCAAAAGGCGCCGGGCAAACCCTGTCGATCTCGTTCCTCAGCATCGCCATCAGCACCGTCGGCGGCGTGCTCTACGGCGTGCTGCGCACGCTCAACGTGACGTGGCTGAACGCGCTGCTGCGAATCTATCTGGAACTGTTCCGGGCGATCCCGGTGCTGGTCTGGTTGTACCTGCTGTTTTTCGGCCTGCCGATTTTCTTCGGCCTGAGCCTGCTGAGCTTCTGGTGCGCGGTGCTGGTGCTGTCGCTGTGGGGCGCCAGCGAGGTCGGCGAAGTGGCGCGCGGTGCGCTGCATTCGTTGCCGCGCGGGCAGCGTGAGGCGGGGCTGTCGATCGGCCTGAACGCGGCGCAGCTCTACGGATACGTACTGTTGCCCCAGGCGCTGAAACGCATGACGCCCCCGACCATCAACGTCTACACGCGGATCATCAAGACCAGTTCGCTGGCGGTGCTGATCGGCGTCGTCGATGTGATCAAGGTCGGCCAGCAGATCATCGAGCGCACCTACGAATCGGTGCTGATCTACGGCGCGCTGTTTCTGTTTTTCTTTTTCATCTGCTACCCGCTGTCGGCCGCCTCGCGCGTGCTGGAGCGGCGCTGGACGCAAGCATGAGCGCATTGATCGAGTTTCAGGGCTTCAACAAATTCTTCGGCGAACAGCAGGTGCTCAAGGGCATCGACCTGCAAGTGAAGTCCGGCGAAGTCATCGTCATCCTCGGCCCCAGCGGCTGCGGCAAAAGCACCCTGCTGCGTTGCCTCAATGGTCTGGAAACCGCCCACAGCGGCCACTTGAAATTCGCCGGTCGCGAATTGCTGGACAAGGCCACCGACTGGCGCGAAGTGCGCCAGCAGATCGGCATGGTGTTCCAGAGTTATCACTTGTTTCCGCACATGAGCGTGCTCGACAACTTGCTGCTCGGCCCGCTCAAGGTGCAGAAACGCGAACGCCGCGAAGCACAGGAGCAAGCCGAAGCGTTGCTTGAACGCGTGGGCCTGTCGGACAAGCGCGACGCCTTCCCGCGCCAGCTCTCCGGTGGCCAGCAGCAACGCATCGCCATCGTCCGTTCGTTGTGCATGAACCCGCGGGTCATGCTCTTCGACGAAGTCACCGCCGCCCTTGATCCGGAGATGGTCAAGGAAGTGCTGGAGGTGATTCAGGGCCTGGCCCGCGAAGGCATGACCCTGTTGATCGTCACCCATGAAATGGCCTTCGCCCGCGCGGTGGCCGATCGCATCGTGTTCATGGATGCCGGGCGCATCCTTGAACAGAACCCGCCCGAGCTTTTCTTTACGAACCCGCAAACCGCACGCGCGCAGCAGTTCCTGGAGAAGTTCTCCTACGTCGAAGCGCTGACTTCAACGACTTCGCCCACAACGTCTCAAACCAAGGAACTGGAACTGCCATGAAAACTGCCAAAGCCCTATTTGCTTTACCGCTGATCAGCCTCGCGCTGCTGGCCGGCTGCAACAAGACCGAAGAACCGGCCAAGCCGAAAGTCGCCAGCGAAAGCACCGCGCCGGCCGGTTACCTGGACAAGATCAAGGCCCGCGACAAACTGATCGTCGGCGTTTTCACCGACAAGCCGCCGTTCGGTTTCGTCAACGAAGCGGGGCGCTACGTCGGCTTCGATACCGACATCGGCCGTCAATTCGCCAAGGATCTGCTGGGCGATGAAAACAAGGTCGAGTTCGTGGCCGTGGAACCGGCGAGCCGCATTCCGTTCCTGCAAAGCGACAAGGTCGACCTGATCCTCGCCAACATGACCGTGACCCCGGAGCGCAAGGAAGCGGTGGAATTCACCAACCCGAACCTCAAGGTCGCAGTGCAGGCGCTGGTGCCGCAGGGCAGTGAAGTGAAAAAGCTGGATGACCTGGCGACCCGCACCACCATCGTCACCACCGGCACCACCGCCGATATCTGGCTGACCAAAAACCACCCGGACTGGAAACTGCTGAAGTTCGAGAAAAACTCCGAGTCCCTGCAAGCCCTGGCCAACGGCCGTGGCGATGCCTACGCGCAGGACAATCTGGTGCTGTTCAGCTGGGCCAAGCAGAACCCGGGCTACCGCGTGCTGGACGAAAAACTTGGCGCCGAAGCGCCGATTGCGCCGGCGGTGAAGAAGGGCAACATTGAGCTGCGCGATTGGGTGAATACGGAGCTGGCCAAGCTGGGCGAAGAGAAATACCTGCTCAAGCTGTATGACCAATACGTACGTAAAGAGCTGAGCGATGACACCAAGCCAGAGAGCGTGATTGTTGAAGGCGGGAAGTGGCAGGGCTGATTGCCTGACAGGTCGGCGGTTGATCGTTCCCACGCTCCGCGTGGGAATGCAGCCCGTGACGCTCCGCGTCACTGGACGCGGAGCGTCCCCAGAGGCATTCCCACGCAGAGCGTGGGAACGATCAGATACGGTGTGGGATCGAGAGTGTGAGGCTAATCAGGCCAGTTCCACGCCGGCTCATCCAGAACCCTCTGCCCGACGATCCCGGTCTGGCCGAGGGTTTTTTCCAGCACGATGCAATTGCATTCCGGGTCTTCCTGCAACGCCGAAATCAATCGCCGGGCATGGGACACCACCCACACCTGACACTGCTCCGACACGCGGATGATCAAACGCGCCAGCGCGGGCAGCAGATCCGGATGCAGGCTGGTTTCCGGCTCGTTCAGCACCATCAGCGACGGCGGGCGTGGCGTCAGCAGCGCGGCGACCAGCAGCAGATAGCGCAACGTGCCATCCGACAGTTCCGCCGCCGACAACGGCCGCAGCAATCCTTCCTGAAAAAACTCGATGGCAAAACGTCCGCCCGCCAGCGGCGCAATGTTCAGTCGTGCACCGGGAAACGCATCGCTGATCGCCGCCTGCAGCGCCTCGGGATCGCCGATCTCGCGGATGGTCTGCAACGCGGCCGCCAGATCCCGCCCGTCGTGATGCAGCACCGGCGTGCGAGTGCCCAGTTGCGGCTGGCGCACCGGGGCGTCGGCGTCACTGCGAAAGTGATCGTAGAAGCGCCAGCGGCGGATGAACTCGCGCATCTGGAACACTTCCGGCGAGGTGCGCAGGCTGCCGGCCTGATCGAACAGGCTGTCGAAGTTCGGCGTGTGCTGGGCCAGCACGTCCCAGCTGCGACCCTCACGGGTGCGGATCATCGGCCCGTCGCGATCCACCAGCAGACTGGCCGGACGATAGAGCGGCCCGGCCCAGATGCATTCCTTTTTGATTTCCGGGTCGAGGGAAAAGAACGAGAGGCTTGGCTCCGGCAATCCCAGAGCGATCGAATAGCTGAAATCTTCCCCGGCAAAGCCCAGGCGCAGGCGTTTCACACCCTGGCGCACGGTGGACTGGATCGGCACCTCGCCGTTGCGCATGCGCCGACTGATGGTTTCCGGCCCGGCCCAGAATGTCGAGTCGAGACCACCCTCACGGGCCAGCGCATTGACTACGCCGCCCTGAGCGGTTTCCGCCAGCAATCGCAGCGCCCGGTACAGGTTGGACTTGCCGCTGCCGTTTGGGCCGGTGATCAGATTCAGACGGCCCAGCGGGATTACCAATTTATTGATCGAGCGGTAATTGGCCACCGCGAGGGTCTTGAGCATGAAAATCCTTCTTGAGTGCCCCGAAATCCGGGTCAGGATACTCGCTGCACAGAAATGCATATATCGCCCGGACGAAGGTTGAACCCTGTTCTAAGCTCACAGTCGTATCGTCACTTGCACGTTCGTACACAGGAAGGAGTCTGCATGGCGAGTCCCGGATTGAAAACAGCGGTCATGCTGAGTCTGTTCGCTTTGTTGAGCGCGTGCGGCGAGAAAAAGGCCCCCGCCGAATACCTGCCCCGGGTCTTCGTGCAGGAGGTCAACCCCGCCAATTACGCCGCCGCCGTGACCCTCACCGGCGACGTTCAGGCGCGCGTGCAGACCGAACTGTCGTTCCGGGTCGGTGGCAAGATCATCCAGCGCATGGTCGATGTCGGTGACCGGGTATCGGCCAAACAAGTGCTGGCCAAGCTCGATCCGAAGGATTTGCAGACCAACGTCGATTCTGCCCAAGCCCAGGTGCTGGCCGAGCAGGCACGGGTCAAGCAGAGCGCCGCCGCGTTCGTCCGCCAGCAGAAACTGTTGCCCAAGGGCTACACCAGCCAGAGCGAATACGATTCCGCGCAGGCTGCCTTGCGCAGCAGCCAGAGTGCCTTGAGCGCGGCCCAGGCGCAGTTGGCCAACGCCAAGGATCAATTGAGCTACACCTCGCTGATCGCCGATGCGCCGGGCGTCATCACCGAGCGTCAGGCCGAAGTCGGTCAGGTGGTTCAGGCCACAGCGCCGATATTCAGCCTGGCCCGGGACGGCGACCGCGACGCCGTATTCAACGTTTACGAATCCCTGCTGGCCGAACGGCCGGCGGAGCGTTCGATCGTCGTCAGCCTGCTCGACAACCCCGCCATCAAGACCACCGGCACCGTGCGCGAAATCACCCCGGCGGTGTCTGCGCAGTCCGGAACGGTGCAGGTCAAGGTCAGCCTCGACAGCCTGCCGCAGGGGATGCAACTGGGATCGGTTGTGAGCGCCACGGCCAAGGGCACCGGCAAGTCGGCCGTTGAATTACCGTGGTCGGCGCTGACCAAGAACATCAGCGATCCGGCGGTGTGGATGGTCGACGATAAAGGCGAAGCGCAGTTGCACAACGTCACCGTCAGCCGCTACCTGATCGGCAAGGTCATCATCAGCGAGGGCCTCAAGGGCGGGGAAAAAGTCATTGTTGCGGGTGGGCAGTTGCTGCATCCGGGCATGAAGGTCGAAATTGCCGAAAACACCTACAAGGATCTGCAACCGGGAGCACAGCCATGAAGCGTCTGGGGCTGTTATCCATTGGCGTGTTGCTGGCCGCCTGCTCGAAAAGCGAGCCACCGCCGGAGCCGGTACGGCCGGTGTTGTCGGTCAAGGTCGAAGCGTTGAGCGAGGAAAACCTCGGGCGTTTCGCCGGCAGCATTCAGGCGCGCTATGAAAGCAACACCGGTTTCCGCGTCGGCGGGCGCATTGCCAGCCGTAACGTCGACGTCGGTACCGAGGTGCAGAAGGGCACGCTACTCGCCACCCTCGATCCGTCCGATCAGCAAAACCAGCTGCGTTCGGCCCAGGGCGACCTGGCCAAGGTTCAGGCACAACTGATCAACGCCCAGGCCAATGCCCGCCGTCAGCAAGCGCTGTTCGACCGTGGCGTGGGTGCGCAGGCGCAACTGGACATTGCGATGACGGACCTGAAAACCACCCAGGCTTCGCTGGATCAGGCGCGGGCGGCGGTCAATCAAAGCAAGGATCAACTCGACTACACCGAGCTGCGCTCCGATCACAAAGCCGTGGTCACCGCGTGGAACGCCGAGGCCGGGCAAGTGGTGACGGCGGGCCAGCAAGTGGTGACCCTGGCGCAACCGGACATCAAGGAAGCGGTGATCGATCTGCCGGACACCCTGGTCGATGAGATCCCGTCCGACGTGGTGTTTCTGGTGGCCGGGCAACTCGACCCGAGCATCAACACCACGGCCACCCTGCGCGAGATCGAACCCCAGGCCCAAAGTGCCACGCGCACCCGACGTGCACGGCTGACCCTGGCCAATACGCCCGACGGCTTCCGCCTCGGCACCGCGATCAGCGTCACCCTCAGCTCGGCGATCAAGCCGCGTATCGAATTGCCAGCCACGGCGTTGCAGGAGGTCGATGGCAAACCGCGAATCTGGGTCATCGACACCCAAAGCAAGACCGTCAACCCGCGCGACGTCAGCGTCATCAGCCGCACCGACAGCAGCGTGGTGCTCGCAGGGGGCGTGAAGAACGGCGAGCGTGTGGTCAGCGCCGGCGTCAACAGTCTCAAACCCGGACAATCCGTGAAACTTGACGAGGACAGTCAATGAAAGGCTCTTTCAATCTCTCCGAATGGGCCCTCAAGCATCAGTCTTTCGTCTGGTATCTGATGTTCGTCGGATTGCTCATGGGGGTGTTCTCCTACTTCAATCTGGGGCGCGAGGAAGACCCGTCGTTCACCATCAAGACCATGGTGATCCAGACCAAATGGCCGGGTGCGACCCAGGAAGAAACCCTCAAGCAGGTCACCGACCGCATCGAGAAAAAACTCGAAGAACTCGATTCCCTCGACTACGTGAAAAGCTACACGCGCCCCGGCGAATCGACGGTGTACGTGTACCTGCGCGACACCACCAGCGCCAAGGACATTCCGGAAATCTGGTACCAGGTGCGCAAGAAGATCAACGACATTCGCGGGCAGTTTCCGCAAGGCATTCAGGGGCCAGGATTCAACGACGAATTCGGTGACGTGTTCGGCTCGGTGTACGCCTTCACCGCCGACGGCCTGACCATGCGCCAGTTGCGCGATTACGTGGAACAGGCGCGGGCCGAGATCCGCAATGTGCCGGGGCTGGGCAAGATCGAGATGATCGGGCAGCAGGACGAAGTGCTCTATCTGAATTTCTCGACCCGCAAACTCGCGGCGCTGGGCATCGATCAGCGCCAGGTGGTGCAGAGCCTGCAATCGCAGAACGCCGTGACCCCGGCCGGTGTCATCGAGGCCGGCCCCGAGCGGATTTCCGTGCGGACTTCGGGGCAGTTCGCTTCGGAGAAAGACCTGGCCGAGGTCAATCTCAAACTCAACGACCGCTTCTATCGCCTGGCTGACGTGGCCGACATCACCCGTGGTTACGTCGACCCGGCCACACCGGAATTCCGCTTCGACGGCAAGCCGGCGATCGGTCTGGCGATTGCCATGCAGAAGGGCGGCAACGTACAAGAGTTCGGCAAGGCCCTGCATAAACGCATCGATGAGCTGACGGCAGATCTGCCGGTTGGCGTGGGTGTGCACACGGTGTCCGATCAGGCGGTGGTGGTGGAGGAAGCCGTCGGCGGCTTCACCAGTGCCTTGTTCGAGGCGGTGGTGATCGTGCTGGTGGTCAGCTTCATCAGTCTTGGCGTGCGCGCCGGGCTGGTGGTGGCGTGCTCGATCCCGCTGGTGCTGGCGATGGTGTTCGTGTTCATGGAATACAGCGGCATCACCATGCAGCGGATTTCCCTCGGCGCTCTGATCATTGCCCTCGGCCTGCTGGTGGACGACGCGATGATCACCGTGGAAATGATGGTCACGCGCCTGGAAATGGGCGAAAGCAAGGAAGAGGCCGCGACATTCGCCTACACCTCGACCGCATTCCCGATGCTTACCGGTACGCTGGTGACGGTCGCCGGTTTCGTCCCCATCGGTCTCAACGCCAGTTCTGCCGGCGAGTACACCTACACGCTGTTCGCGGTGATTGCCGTGGCGATGATCGTGTCCTGGATCGTGGCGGTGTTCTTCGCCCCGGTGATCGGCGTGCACATTCTCAGCACCAACGTGAAACCCCATGAAGCCGAACCGGGGCGTGTTGGCCGCGCATTCAACGGCGGTTTGCTGTGGTGCATGCGTAATCGCTGGTGGGCCATCGGCATCACCGTGCTGTTGTTTGTGCTGGCGGTGTTCTGCATGCGCTTCGTGCAGAATCAGTTTTTCCCGTCCTCGGATCGACCGGAAATCCTGGTCGACCTCAACCTGCCGCAAAACGCTTCGATCGACGAGACCCGCAAGGCTGTCGACAAACTCGAGGCCACGCTCAAGGGCGACGCGGACATCGTGCGCTGGAGCACCTACATCGGTCAGGGTGCGATCCGTTTCTACCTGCCGCTCGACCAACAATTGCAGAACCCGTACTACGCGCAACTGGTGATCGTCAGCAAAGACTTCGAAGCCCGCGAGGCCCTGAGTCAGCGCCTGCGCGAACGGCTGCACAAGGACTTCGTCGGCATCGGCAGTTACGTGCAGGCGCTGGAAATGGGCCCGCCGGTGGGGCGCCCGATCCAGTACCGGATCAGCGGCAAGGACATCGACCAGGTGCGCAAACACGCCATCGACCTGGCGACTGAACTGGACAAGAACGAGCACATCGGCGAGATCATTTACGACTGGAACGAGCCGGGCAAAGTCCTGCGTATCGACATCGCCCAGGACAAGGCACGCCAGCTCGGGCTGTCGTCCGAAGACGTGGCGAATCTGATGAACAGCATCGTCAGTGGCGCGCCGCTGACCCAGGTCAACGACGACATCTACCTGATCAACGTGGTCGGTCGCGCGGTGAGTTCGGAACGCGGCACGCCGGAAACCCTGCAGAACCTGCAGATCGTCACGCCCAACGGCACGTCGATTCCACTGCTGGCCTTCGCCACGGTTCGTTATGAGCTGGAGCAGCCGCTGGTGTGGCGCCGTGACCGCTTGCCTACTATCACCATCAAGGCGTCGGTGCGTGACGAGATTCAGCCGACCGATCTGGTGAAAATCCTCAAGCCATCCATTGATGATTTCGCCGCCAAACTACCCGTGGGCTACAAAGTCGCCACCGGCGGTACGGTCGAGGAGAGTGGCAAGGCGCAGGGGCCGATTGCCAAGGTGTTGCCGCTGATGCTGTTCCTGATGGCGACCTTCCTGATGATCCAGTTGCACAGCGTGCAGAAGCTGTTTCTGGTGGCCAGTGTCGCGCCGCTGGGGCTGATCGGCGTGGTGCTGGCGCTGGTGCCGACCGGCACGCCGATGGGCTTCGTGGCGATCCTCGGGATTCTGGCGTTGATCGGCATCATCATCCGTAACTCGGTGATCCTAGTGACCCAGATCGACGAGTTCGAGCGCAAAGGTTATGCGCCGTGGGATGCGGTGGTGGAAGCCACCGAACACCGCCGTCGCCCGATCCTGCTCACCGCCGCCGCGGCGAGCATGGGCATGATCCCGATTGCCCGGGAAGTATTCTGGGGGCCGATGGCCTACGCGATGATCGGCGGGATCGTGATTGCGACCCTGCTGACGCTGTTGTTTCTCCCGGCGCTGTACGTGGCCTGGTACAAGATTCGCGAGCCGAAGAAGGACGCTTCGCCATCGGCAGATTGAGTGCGCTTGTTACATTTTTGCGAAGTGTCTGACTTACAGCACCGGAGTATTCGGTTACCGTCCCTTCTCCTCCAGGAGAAGGGATTTCTGATGCTCACCGTTACCCGCTGGCTGCGCGCGCTATTGCTGATTGCCGGTTTATCCCTCTCGTCCCTGTCACAGGCCGATACGGTATTGGAAAACTCGCTGTGGCACGTGCAGCTCGACCCGGCAACGCTGGCTGTTCGTGTCACGCCTGCAAACGATGCGACGGTGCAGGTCTCGGCGGGCGTTGCCGCACATAAGGTCAGCCACTTGATCAGGCGTGATGATCGCATCGATTGGCAATGGGATGACGGGGCCTGGACCCTCAGCGCGAGCCTGGATCAACGTGATCTGTCCTTCTCGATCACGGCGCGTGAACCCGCGGAACTGGAATTTCTTCGTCAGCCCGCCAGCGTGATGGGCAAGGGACTGATCTGGCCCCTGGCCGAAGGGCACTATGTGCCGCGTGGCGATCCGGTGTGGCAGGAATTCCTTTTGAGTCAGGGCGAATTCAATACCACTCAGGATCTGAGTCTGCCGCTCTGGGGCGTTGAACAGGATGGATTCAGCCTGCATTGGCTGATGACCAATCCCTTTAACAATCGGCTGTTGTTCAGCGCCGAAGACAAGACCTTGGCATTGTCCGCGCGGCATCACTTCACGCCACTCAATCCGTCAGCTCCATTGACGTTTACGCTGTTCCTCGGGGCGGCCGATCCGTTGGCCGGCGCCAAACGCTACCGGCAATGGCTGATCGATAACGGTCGCTATGAAACCTTGAACAGCAAATTCGTGAAAACACCTGAGGCGAAGCGGCTGTTGGGCGCCACTCATCTGTACCTGTGGGGCAACGACCTGCTGGGGCGCAAAGATGTGCGCAGCTGGCCTGTGCTGCTCGAAACCCTGCGCGGTGGTGGCTCACTGGCCAGTGAGCTGAAAGGGGAAATGGATCGTGAGGCGTTGCAGATCCTTGCCACTGGCAGGGAGTTGAACGGCTATCAGAAAAAAGTGCTTTTGCGCGGTCTCAACCACGCCCTGAACACCCTGGCTCGCGAGGCCTGGCAGGCCCGTGCAGTGCCGGATATGCAGGCTCTGGTCAACGGTTACGCTGATGTTCGCGTTCAAGTGGCAACCGGCCTCGGTGAGGCGCTGATGCCTGAACCTGAGCGTTGGGGCAGCACCTTGTCGCTGGATACGATCAAGCAATTACAGAACGCCGGGCTGTCCCGTTTGTGGTTGGGACTGGGTGAGGGTTGGGAGGGTGGCCTATGGCACCCCGAGACAATCAAGGCAGGCGTGGCAGCGGGTTATCTGATCGCGCCGTACGACTCTTATGAGACGGCGCTGAGCCGCAGTGAAAACCCTGACTGGACCACGGCACACCTCGGGGACAAGGCGAATCTCGATTGCGCAATCGTGAAGATCGACGGAGCGCTGAAAAGCGGTTTCCAGCAGTCAGGGCATTACACCGATCCTCGCTGCGTGCGGCCGCTGCTTGAGCAACGTGTCGCGGCGATTCGCAACGCCGCCGGTTTCAACAGCTGGTTTCTCGATGCCTATGCCACGGGCATGCTGTTCGACAGCTACCGTTCCGGGGCAACGATGACCCAGGCACAGAATGCCGAAGGCAACATCGGCGCATCACGCTGGATCAATGAAGTGCTGAAACTGCCCGCAGGCTCCGAGGATGGCAACGCAACGACCGCACAAGGCGTGTTGTTCGCCCATGGCATGCAGACGCCGGTGATCGGTTGGGGTGATGTCGAAATGAGCAAGAACCCCAAGTCGAAGTACTTTGCAGGCAAGTGGTATCCGCCGGAGCAGCCAGAGGTTTTCTTCAAACCTGTGCCGATCAAAGAGTCGTTGCGGCGTATTCACTTTGATCCGGCCAGCCGTCTGCCGTTGTATCAGGCCGTGTTCCATGGCTCGGTCATCACGTCCCATCATTGGCTGTTCGATAGCCTGAAACTGACCAATGTACGGGCGGACAACGAACTCGCTCAGTTGCTCTACAACGTTGCGCCGCTGTATCACCTCAGTGCCGACACGCTTGCGCAGCGATTACCGCAGATTGCCCGTCAGGATGCGTTCTTCCGGCCTTTGCATGAACGTCTGGCAAACCAGGCGCTCACCGGTTTCGAATGGTTGAGTGCGGACCGGCTGGTTCAGCAGACATCCTTTGAAGACGGCACGCGATTGCTGGCCAATTTTGATGTGCAGAGGCGTGAAGTACAGGGGCAGACATTGCCCGGACGGAGCATCACTGTGCGCTCGCCCGAGCAAGCGCCAGTTTACTTTCAGGTTGAGGCGAGGCCCTGATGCTCAAACCTTGCGCCAGACACTCGCCAGCCAAGGCTGCTGCTCACGCGGCAGCCCCGCCGGCCGGTAGTAATGTTCCAGCTCGACGAACCCGGCATTGGTCAGCAACCCGCGCCAGGCTTCAAGATCGTGGTACGAGCCATAACGCGGCCCGTTCCAGCCCTCACGGTTATCGCCGCGCGGATTGGAGCTGAACAGCACGCCGCCCGGTTTCAATGTCCCGTGCAGCTGTTTCAAGACCCGGGGCAATTCCTGCAACGGCACATGAAACAGCACTGCATTGGCGAAGATCCCGTCGAAGCGTTCTGCCGGCAGATCCAGCTTCAGAAAGTCCTGGCACCACACCTCACAGCCACTGCCTTCCCGAGCCATCTGCGCGAATTTCTCCGCGCCGTCGAGGCCAACGGCGACGTGTCCCATCCGGGTGAAAGTCTGCAAATCCCGCCCCGGCCCGCAGCCGAAATCGAGAATGGAAAACGGCGCTTCACCCTGGATGTGCCGCAACAGGGCGTCGATGTTCTGGCTGACATCGTGATCGCGGGTGCCTTCACGAAAATCCTCGGCCACCGAGTTGTAGTGGCCGAGGGTGGTAGAGGTGATCTGTTCCAGATCGGTGGGGGTCTGCTTCATGGTCGAACTGCGCCGGCAAAGGATTTTGCCGACTATACGCCATGCCATTCAGCGCTTGTTCAACCCCCGCGCCAGACGATCACCGCCCAGTTGAATCACCGCCACCAGCGCCACCAGCAGCACGATCACGGTCAGCATGATCTGGCTGTCGAAACGCTGATAGCCGTAGCGGTACGCGATGTCGCCCAGACCGCCGGCGCCAATCGCGCCGGCCATGGCCGAGGAGTTGATCATCGTCACCAGGGTGATGGTGAACCCACCGACAATCCCCGGTAGCGCTTCAGGCAACAGCACATGCCAGACGATGTGCCAGCGCCGGCAGCCCATGGCTTGCGCAGCTTCGATCAGGCCGTAGTCGACTTCACGCAGGCTCACCTCGGCGATCCGCGCAAAGAACGGCGTGGCCGCAATGGTCAACGGCACGACGGCCGCCCAGACGCCGTAGGTGGTGCCGACGATCAGCCGGGTAAACGGAATCAGCGCCACCATCAGAATCAGAAAAGGAATCGAGCGAAACAGGTTCACGAACGCACCCAAAGCGCGATTGAGCACCGGCGCTTCGTAGATGCCGCCCTTGTCGCTGGTGACCAGAATCACTGCCATCGGGATACCCGCCAGCAGTGCGATCAGCGACGAAACGCCGACCATCAGAAACGTGTCGATAAAACCCTGCAGCAAGCGATCAAACCACATAACCCAGCACCTCCGTGCGTTGTGCCCACTGGCTGGCACGCTGACGCAATTCCTCGGCGTTCAGCTTTGAGCCCGTCACCGCCAGCAGCAATTGCCCGAGCGCGTGGCCCTGAATCCGTTCCACGCCGCCCTGGAGCAATTTCACCCGGCCACCGAGCGCGGCGAACAGTGCGGCCAGATCCGGCTCATCCTGCTGGCTGCCGGTGAACTGCAAGCGCAGCACCACGGCCGCGTCCGCCGACAAAGGCTGTGCGTGCAAACGGCTCTGCAATTCTTCGGGCAAGGCGTGTTGCAACGGTGCGAGCAAGGTCTGGCTGACCTCGTGCTGTGGATTGCCGAACACCTCCCAGACCGGGCCCTGTTCGACGATGCGGCCATGTTCCAGCACGACGACGCGGTCGCAGATTTCCCGGATCACCGCCATCTCGTGAGTGATCAGCACGATGGTCAGGCCCAGGCGTTTGTTGATCTCGCGCAGCAGGCCGAGGATCGACTGGGTGGTTTCCGGATCGAGGGCCGAAGTGGCTTCGTCACACAGCAGAATGTCCGGGTCATGCACCAGCGCGCGGGCGATGCCGACACGCTGTTTCTGCCCGCCGGAAAGCTGCGCCGGATACGCCTTGTGCTTGGCTTGCAGGCCGACCAGTTCCAGCAGTTCGCGAACCTTTTTCTCCCGCTGTTCCTTTGGGACGCCGGCGACTTTCAGCGGCAGTTCAACGTTCTGCCACACCGTTTTCGCCGACATCAGGTTGAAGTGCTGGAAGATCATGCCGATCCGCCGACGCAGGGCGACGAGGCGATCCTCGTCGTACTCGCCGATGTCCACCTGATCGATCAGCACCCGGCCCGAGGTCGGTTGTTCGAGGCGGTTGATGGTGCGGATCAGCGACGACTTGCCGGCGCCGCTGCGGCCGATGATGCCGAACACTTCACCGCGCTGGATCGCCAGGTCGATGCCTTGCAGGGCGGCGACCGGGCCTTGTTTGCCGTCGTAGGTCTTGCCGAGCCCGACGAAACGCACATGGGCGCGGTTCAGTTCGGGATGCAGTTCGGTGCGCTGTGCCAGCGCGGGTGGCTCTGGAAGATCCAGTCGCCGTTGAATGGCCGCGGTCATCCTCAGCTTTCCCAACCGGCCTGGTACAGCTTGCCGTGGGCCTTATCCAGTGCAGCGCGAACGGCCGGCGAATGCTGGTAGATGTCGACGAACTTGATCAGACGCGGGTCGGTTTTGCTCTTCGGCTGGATCACGAACTGAATCACGTATTCCTTGTGATCGAGGCCGTCGAACAGCAGCGCGGAACCGGCATCAAAAGTCTTCGCCAGACGGATGTAGGCCGGGTAGCCCTGCACCAGATCGGCATCATCGTAGGCGCGCACCAGTTGCACGGCTTCGACCTGGAGGATCTTGATCTTCTTCGGATTAGCGACGATGTCGTCTTCGGTGGCCTTGTAGCCAACGCCCGGTTTCAGGGTGATCAGACCGGCCTTGGCCAGCAGTTGCAGGCCGCGTCCGCTGTTGATCGGGTCGTTGGCGATGGCGACGCTGGCGCCTTCAGGCAGCTCGTCGAAGCTTTTGTATTTTTTCGAGTACAGGCCGACGTTGTTGATGATCCCCGGCGCAAACGGCACCAGGTCGAAACCGGAAGCCGCCTTGGCATTTTCCAGGAACGGGATGTGCTGGAAGTAGTTCACGTCGATGTCACCGGCGGCGAGGCTGACGTTCGGCGCGATCCAGTCGGTGAACTCCACCAGCTCGACTTTCAGGCCTTGTTTGGAGGCCTCTTCGACGGCGGCTTCCAGCGGAATCGCGAAGGCGGCGGTGGTGCCGATTTTCAACGGAGCATCGGCGGCGAATACCGCCGAGCTGAACAGGCCGAAGGCCAGGGCCAGTGCTTTGACTGGGTGGGACAGGAGCTTCTTGGTCATGGTGGTTTTCCAGTCAGTGCGAGGAGGAGTGTCGGTAGTGGGCGCCGGTGTGTTGCTGCGGCAGATGCGCTTCGCCGTGAAACAGTTTTTCCCGCAGGCTGCCGGTGTCGTACGCGGTCTTGTACGAGCCGCGCCGTTGCAGTTCCGGAATCACCAGATCGATGAAATCCACATAGCTTTCCGGGGTGACGATGCGAGTCAGGTTGAAGCCGTCGAGACCGGTTTCGGCGATCCACGATTCCAGTTCATCCGCCACTTGCTGCGGCGAGCCGACCACAGTGATGTAGCGCCCGCCGAGGGCATGCTGGTCGAGCAGCTTGCGCCGGGTCCAGTCGTTGTTCTGCAGGTTTTTGGTGGCGGACTGGATCGCGTTGCTCTTCACGTACTGGATCGGTTCGTCGATTTCGTACTGGGAAAAATCTATCCCGGTGGACGCCGAGAAATGTGCCACGCCCGCTTCGGCACTGGCGTAGCTCAGGTATTCGGCGTGCTTGGCCCAGGCCGCTTCTTCGGTCTCGCCGACGATCACGTTCAGGCCCATGAACACCTTGATATCCTCGGGGTTGCGACCCGCTTCGACGGCGCTGGCGCGGACTTTGTCCACCTGTACTTTGGTCGACGGCTTGTTCTGGCCGCTGATGAACACGCACTCGGCATGACGTCCGGCGAACAGCAGACCGCGATCCGAACTGCCGGCCTGGAACAGCACCGGCGTGCGCTGCGGCGACGGCTCGCACAGGTGATAACCCTCGACCTGATAGTACTCGCCCTTGTGTTCGACCTTGTGCACCTTGTCTGGCTGCGCGTAGATCCGCTGCTGCGGATCGTTGAGCACCGCGCCGTTTTCCCAGCTGCCTTCCCAGAGTTTGTAGAGCACTTCGAGGTACTCGTCGGCCTGGTCGTAACGCCGGTCATGCTCGACCTGTTCGCTCAGGCCCATGGCCTTGGCGGCGCTGTCCAGGTAACCGGTGACGATGTTCCAGCCCACCCGCCCACGGCTCAGGTGATCGAGCGTCGACATGCGCCGGGCGAACAGATACGGCGGCTCGTAGGTGAGGTTGGCGGTCAGGCCGAAACCGAGGTTTTTGGTCACCGCGGACATCGCCGATACCAGCAACAGTGGATCGTTGACCGGCAGCTGGATCGACTCTTTCAGGGTAACGTCCACCGAGTTCTGATAGACGTCGTACACGCCGACGATGTCAGCGATAAACAGCCCGTCGAACAGCCCGCGCTCCAGCAGTTGCGCCAGTTCGGTCCAGTACTCGATGGTCTTGTACCGGGTCGAGGTGTCGCGAGGATGCGTCCACAACCCGTGGTTGATGTGGCCGATGCAATTCATGTTGAACGCATTGAGCAGGATCTTTTTCTTGCTCATCAGATGGTCCCTCGCAGCGGAGGGTTTTCATCGTTGAGGTAGTAATTGCCCACCGCGTGATACTTCCAGCGCACCGGGTCATGCAGGGTGTGCACCCGAGCGTTGCGCCAGTGGCGGTCGAGGCCGTGCTCGATCAGGGTGGCCTGGCTGCCGGCGAGTTCGAACAGGGTGCTGCCGGCGGCCAAGGAGATTTCGGTGCTGATGGCTCGTGCTTCGGCGACGGCAATCGAGGCTGCTGCAACGGTATCGGCGTTGGTCTCGGCCTGGGCTGCGTCGAGGAATTCGCCGGCGCGTTCGAGCAGGGCTTCGGTGGCATGCAGGCGAATGCTCAAATGGCCGAAGCTCTTGAGGGTCAGCGGATCTTCGGTGGCCTTGTCGTTACCCGAATCGATCCACGGCCGGGTCTTGCTGCGCACGAAGTGCAGCGCATCTTCGTAAGCGGCGCGGGCGATGCCGGTGTCGATGGCGGCGTGAAGGATCTGCGCCAGCGGGCCGACCGGGGTCGGGCGCTCGAAAGCACTCTGGAACGGGATGACATCTTCGGCAGCGACATACACGTCTTCGAACACCACCGAACCGCTGCCGGTGGTGCGCTGGCCGAAGCCGCTCCAGTCGTCGATCACGCTCAGGCCTTTGCTGTCGCGCGGGACGAAGGCCAGTTGTTGCACACCGTTTTCATCGACCACGGACGTTGGAATCCGTTGGGCATAGATCGCACCGGTCGCATAGAACTTGCGACCGTTGATGCGATAACCGCTGCCGTCGCGATTGAGGCGGGTGACACGGTCGTGGGCGGTCTTGGTGCCCAGTTCTGCCAGGGCATTGCCGAAGCGCTGGCCGGCGAGAACTTCGGCGTACAGCCGTTGTTTCTGCTCGTGGCTGCCGTTTACCCGAAGCACTTCGAGGGCATAAAAATGGTTCTGCGGAATCTGCCCCAGTGAACCGTCAGCCCGGGCGATCAGGGCGATGACTTTGGCCAGGGTCACGTTGGACACGCCGGCGCCACCGTACTCCTTGGGCACGCTGATGCCCCACAGGCCGGAGCGGGAAAACACGTCGAGTTCCGGCAGCGGCAGGCGGCGTTCGCGGTCGCGCAGGTTGCTGTCGCGCTGGAAGTCTTCGGCCAGGTCGCTGGCGACGATCAGGGCTTGCTCGTCGCTGGTGATGACCGCGACGGGATGGGAAAGAGTCATGTGTTTCTCCAGAGATCTGGTCAAAAGTGTTCTGGTCGTCAGATCCAGGAATGGCGAGCCGGAAGTTTTCCGTTGAGGCGATAGGCGCCGACCGCGTGGTACTTCCAGCGCACCGGGTCGTGCAGGGTGTGCACCCGGGCGTTGCGCCAGTGACGGTCGAGGTTGAATTCGGCGAGGGTGGCGCGGCTGCCGGCCAGCTCGAAGAGCTTTTCGCTGGCCAGCAGCGAGATCTCGGTGGTCAGCACTTTGGCTTCGGCTACGGCAATCGAAGCGCGGGCGGCGGACTCGGCGGTCAGCGGTGCGGCATGCACCTGATCCAGCACTTGCCCGGCCTTGCGCAGCAGCGCTTCGGCAGCGTGCAGTTCGATTTTCAGTTTGCCGATGTCGGCGATCACGTAGAGGTCATCGCTGGCGCGCTCGACGTTGGCGTCGATCCACGGCCGGGCGCGAGTCTTGACGAACTCGATGGCGTCATCGATGGCGCCACGGGCGATGCCGGCGTCGATCGCCGCTTGAATCAGCTGCGACACCGCACCTTGGGTGTTGGGCTTTTCGTTGATCTTCCAGTTGTCCACCACGAGGCCGGCATCGACCCGTACGTTGTTCAACAGGATCGTGCCGCTGGCGGTGGTGCGCTGGCCGAAACCCGACCAGTCATCGACGATGCGCAATCCAGGCGTGCCGCGACGGACGAAGGCCAGGACTTGCTTGCCATCATCGTTGAGCGCCTTGACCGCGACCCAGTGGGCGAACAGGGCGCCGGTGGAGTAGAACTTCTGGCCGTTGATCACGTAGTCATCGCCGTCAGCGGTGATGCGCGCCTTCAGTTCCAGAGTGTCCTTGGTGCCGCGTTCGGGCCCGGCGTTTCCGATGCGCCAGCCTTCCAGAACGCTCTGCAACAGCAGTTTTTTCTGCTGTTCGGTGGCGCTGCCGAGGATCAGGTTGATGATGCCGAACTGGTTCTGCGGGATCTGCCCCAGTGCCGGGTCGGCCGCGGAAATGATCGCGAACACCTCGGCCAGGGTGACGAAGGAAACCTGCGGGCCACCGTACTCGCGCGGAATCGCGATGCTGCCGAGGCCGCTGCGGGTGAACTGTTCGATTTCCGACCACGGCAGCTTGCGCTGACGGTCACGTTTGGCGGCCTGCACGCGGGCGACTTGCGCCAGCTCATGGGCGGCCTTGATGGCTTGAGCGTCGTTGCGCAGCACTTGCGCGGGCAACAACAACGGGGCGATGTCCAGGTCACTCTGGACGTTTGCGTCTGCCAGACTGGACATCAGTGCCGCTCCTTGGCTGCACGCAATGCCCTGGCGATCTGCACTGGGGTGATTGTGTTCCGGACCATGTTACCTACCTCACATCTCATGAAAAACGCCGCAAAAGTGCGGCGAACGAAAGAATGTCCGGTGGTCCGGTTCATATACCCTAAGCGCGTATAAAATTTAAATAAACTAACTTTTAGGAATATGTATAGAAGGGGGCGTGGTCCGTCTGGTTAAGCGTGCGGTGGCGAAGGAATTCGTCCCTCGCCGACCGTCGATGCTCATTTTTTTTGCGGCTCTGCTGCCTTCAGCGTTTCCTTGAGCGGCACCTTGAGGTAGGGGTTCACGCAACCGATCTTCAGCGTTCGCGGCGGTGCCCAGCGCGAGTTGTTGCCGACCCGGTCGAGGATGCAATAGGTCACGTCCAGCCGCAGGTCCTCGCCGGCCTCGGTAATGATCGCCGGCGGCACCCAGACCTGAATCGGCTTGCCGATATCGGCCGGGGAAACGCGCGCCAGGTCCATCCGTACATCACCCCAGCGCAGGGTGATGGCATCGCCTTCGTCCATGTTCAGATACGGTTCGATGGTCAGCGGCACGCCGCGTTTGATCTGGCTCGCGTTGACGCCTTGACGGCGAATGGTGTCGGGCAGGGTCACGGGGGCGAGTTGCTGGTTTTCGTCACCGCACACTGCCGGTGGCTGTCCGCCGGGGCAGTCGAGTTTGACCGTGACCCGCGCGGCTGCCGACAGCGATGGTCCATGACCCACCCGCATTACCCGGTAGTGGATGCGTGACGAGCCGCTGGCGATGAAGCTTTCCGGCACTCGGAGGCTGACTGGAGCCGCGACGTCCTGCACTGTCAGCACGTGAGAAGCGACGTAGCAGTTGTTCCAGAACAGTTCGATCAGATCGCCGGAGTCCATGTCCGGATAGGGCGGTACATCGACCCGCAGGCGAGCCGCTGCCGTGAGATTGATGCCGTTGGTTTGCGAGGGCGCCAGGCTCGGCGCGGCCAGTTCGGGGATGTGCGAAGTGCGGGTCATGAAGTCCTCTCCTTGAAGCCTTGCAGCGAAATCCGTTTCTGAAAGTTTAAATGGCGTGAATTGCCCGGTAATAAAAACAGGGTCGTTCGGCCATTCGTTATCGGGTCTGGGTAATGTTGTGGGGCGCGATGAGTGACTAGATAAAAGTTCGCTGAATGGCGTGTCAACGGAGAGGGTTAGTTAATTGAAGAATTACGGATTTATCAGAAGCTTCCTACGCGGATTAGGCACTCTACCTATTCTGCGTAGCGAATCGGGCCACAGCTTTTGCCGGATTTTATTGTTCTGTCGTCGGTCGGTTTGTACAGCTGGAAATTTGCAGGGGGCGAACTTTAATCGCGGCGAGACTGTTGCAGGACATATATATGTAGTGCAGTCGCTTGATTAGGTTTTTTAGTGGGGAGGGTGTAAGCGAAACTTCCATCCATGGAAGTTTGTATTCAGGAAAGTTTACGGATCAGCCGTTGTTTCTGAACTTGCTGAGGAACTGTCGAGTGCGTTCTTCTTTCGGATTGGCAAACAACGCTTTCGCTTCACCTTGTTCGACGATCACGCCTTTATCGAAAAACACCACGCGGTTGGCCACGTCACGGGCGAACGCCATTTCGTGGGTGACGATCACCATGGTGCGTTTCTCCTCGGCGAGGCCGCGGATGGTCGCCAGCACTTCACCTACCAGTTCCGGGTCGAGGGCCGAGGTCGGCTCGTCGAACAGGATCACTTCCGGCTCCATCGCCAGCGCCCGGGCAATCGCCACGCGCTGTTGCTGGCCACCGGACAGGCGCCGCGGATAGGCGTCTTCCTTGCCCGCCAGGCCAACCTTGGCCAACAGCTTCTTGCCCAGGGCAATGGCTGCATCGCGGGGCGTCTTCTTGACCACGATCGGGCCTTCGATGACGTTTTCCAGGGCGGTGCGGTGCGGGAACAGGTTGAAGTTCTGGAACACGAAGCCCACGTGCTGGCGCAGGTTGCGCACCAGGCTCTGCTGCTGGTTCAGCGGGCGGCTGGTATCGATTTCGATATCGCCGACCTTTATCCGGCCGCTGGTGGGTTGCTCGAGGAAGTTCAGGCAGCGCAGGAACGTGGTCTTGCCCGAGCCGCTGGGGCCGATGATTGCCACGACCTCGCCTTCCTTCACCTCCAGATCAATGCCGTTGAGCACGACTTGACCCTTGAACTGCTTTGTCAGTTTTTCCACGACAATCATGGGGTCAGGACTCCTGGTCGTGCCGATTGACCCGCTCTTCCAACTTGTTCTGGAAGTGCGACAGCACCGTGGCCAGAATCCAGTAGATCAGCGCGGCGGCAAGATACATGGTGAAGACTTCGAAAGTCCGGGCGGTAATCAGCTGTGCCTGACGGAACAGCTCCGGCACCTGAATGGTGGCGGCCAGTGCGGTGTCCTTGACCAGCGAAATGAAGCTGTTGCCCAGCGGCGGCAACGCCGTGCGCATCGCCTGCGGCAGGATGGCCCGGCGCAGGGTCTGCGCGCGGGTCATGCCGATGCTCGCAGCGGCTTCCCACTGGCCGCGTTCGATCGAACCGATCGCGGACCGCAGGATTTCACAGGCGTAGGCGGCCATGTTCAGCGAGAAGCCGATCAGTGCCGCCGGCAGCGGGTCGAGTTCCATGCCCAATTGCGGCAAGCCGTAATAGATCACGAACAGTTGCACCAGCAACGGCGTGCCGCGAAAGAACGACACGTAGATGCGGGCCAGCCAGCTGACCGACTTGAAACGCGACAGGCGCATCAACGCCAGGCCAAAGCCCAGCAGCAGGCCGAAGAACATGCCGCCGAGGCTAAGGATTACCGTGTAGTACGCGCCCTTCAACAGGAAGGGCGCGGAGTCCAGTGCGAGTTGGAAAGCTTCTTCCATTATTTGGTGACGTCAGCGTTGAAGTATTTCGTGGACAGCTTCTCAAGGGTGCCGTCGGCACGCAGTTCGTCGAGGGCCTTGTTCACGGCGGCCAGCAGTTCAGGCTCGCCTTTGCGCAGGGCAACACCGGCTTCCTGACGCGAGAAGGCCTCACCGGCAGCGACGGTTTTCGGCGCTTTCTTGGCGTATTCCAGCGCAGCCAGACGGTCGATCAGGATCGCGTCGGTACGGCCGTTGTTCAGGTCGGCGAACTTGGTCGGATCATCGTCGTAGGTGCGCACGTCGGCACCCGGCACGTTGGCGCGGACCCATTGTTCGTAGTTGGTGCCCAGACCCACGCCGACTTTCTTGCCGGACAGGTCGGCGGCGGATTTGATGTTCAGCGCGGCGGCCTTGTCTTTCAGCACCAGCGCCTGAATCCCGGAAACGGTGTACGGCTCGGAGAAGTCGTACTTCTTCTTGCGCTCTTCGGAGATGGTCACTTGGTTGACCACGACGTCCAGACGCTTGGATTCCAGTGCCGCAAGGATGCCGTCCCATTTGGTCGGCTGAATCTTGGCCTTCACGCCCAGCTTCTTGGCCAGGGCTTCGGACAGCTCGACTTCGAAACCCGACAGTTTGCCGTCGGCATCGACGAAGCTGAACGGTGGGTAAGTGCCTTCCAGGCCGACGTTGATAACGCCTTTGTCCTTGATCTGTTGCAGTTGCTCACCGGCAACCGCCTGCCCCAGCAGACCGGCGCTCAGTGCCAGGCCCAGCGAACCTACCAGCAGATTTCGACGTAGTGCGGAAAGAATCATGACAAGCCCCTGTGTTTTCTTATGGAAGACGCTTAAGGAAAGTTGGCGAATCCGGGAATTGGACGACAGCGCTATCCTGCCTTAAAGCAGCTTATGCGTCTCTCGCGAAATTCGCCTGCGGCGAGACTATATGACGGTTCTTTTAGAATGGAAAATAATGAATTTTCCATTTGTTATTCTTTTAATGAATATGTGTTCGAGCTGACGCTGAGCGTTCCCACGTCGGGCGCGGGAACGCGCTCAGGCCTACAGAAAGTCCTTGTACGCGAACAACGCCGGGGCGCCGCCGGTGTGCAGGAAGATGATCGGGCCGTCGTCGAAACGCCCGCGACCGATGCCGTCAAGCAACCCGGCCATGGCCTTGCCGGTGTAGACCGGATCGAGCAGCACGGCGTCCTGGCTGGCCAGCAGTTTCACCGCCGCCAGTGTCCCGGCATTCGGCTCGCCGTAGCGCGGGCCGAAGTATTCGTCCCACAACTCGACCTTGAAGCTGTCCGGCAGCGCCACGCCCAGCAGGTCGGCGGTGCGTTCGGCCAGGCCCTGGACTTTCGGACGCTGGTCTTCTTCGCTGCGCGAGACGGTCACGCCGATTACCGGCAGTTGCGGCAGGGCTTCGCTCAAGGCCAGCGCCAGACCGCTATGAGTGCCGGCACTGCCCGAGGCCAGCACCACGGCGGAAAATTGCAGGCCGGTGTCCTTGATCTGCTCAGCCAGCTCCAGACCGGCGCGCACGTAACCCAGCGCGCCGAGGGCGTTGGAGCCACCGATCGGCACCAGGTACGGCTTCTTGCCGTTGCTGCGCAGGCGCACGGCGAGGGCGGCCAGTTGTTCGTCGGCGTTGTCGAGGTTGTCGACCAGCTCGACCTTGGTGTCGAACAGGTCCAGCAACAGGCGGTTGCCGTTGCCGGTGTAGTTGCTGTCATCGGTGCCCAGCGGGTTTTCCAGCAGGGCCACACAGCCCAGCCCCAGTTTCGCGGCCAGCGCGGCGGTCTGGCGAACGTGGTTCGATTGCAGTGCGCCGGCGGTGATCAGGGTGTCGGCGCCTTGGGCTAGGGCATCGGCGGCGAGGTATTCGAGCTTGCGCAGTTTGTTGCCGCCCATGGCCAGCGGCGTCAGGTCATCGCGTTTGATGTAGACATCGCGGCCGAGCCAGGTGGACAGGCGCTCGAGTTTTTCCAGTGGGGTTGGTTGGCCGAGCAGGTTGAGGCGGTTAAAGCGATCCAGCTTTTGTTTGATCGGTTGTGTGGACATGGTTCCGTACTGATGCAAGGAGATGTCAGGACTATAGGCACGCCGATTTACCGGGGCAACCGCCAATCGCTTATAGCCAAATGTGCTTAAGCCAGCACTATCGGTTCTTAATTCGCCCCGGTGGGGTTGCCGTAAAGTAGTCGCCGTTGACGCGGCCAGACAGTCCGGCCGCCCGTGAGGAGTCTTTACCGTGAGCGAGCGTTCCAGCCATTGGCAATTGCAGACCATCGTCAGCCAGCTGCGTACTGCGCGGGATCAGTGGCGGGCACAAAATGGCCGTGCTTCCGGCGAGCAGGGCGGACGCGAGTTGCCGTCCCGTGATGCGATGGCGCAGATCCTGGAAGCCCTGTGCGGCGCACTGTTTCCGATGCGGCTGGGGCCGGTGGATCTGCGTGAGGAAAGCGAGGATTTCTACGTCGGTCACACCCTCGACGTCGCGCTGAATGCATTGCTGGCCCAGGCACGACTCGAACTGCGTTACGTCGCCCGTCACAGCGCCCAGGCCGATACCGAAGTCGAGGCGCAGGCGATCAGGATCATCCAGGATTTCGCCCTCGCACTGCCGGGCCTGCGCAGCCTGCTCGATACCGATGTGCTGGCGGCGTATCACGGCGATCCGGCGGCGCGCAGCGTTGATGAAGTGCTGCTGTGCTATCCGGGGATTCTGGCGGTGATTCACCATCGTCTGGCGCATCATTTGTATCGCGCAGGCCTGCCGCTGCTGGCGCGGATCAGTTCGGAAATCGCCCACTCGGCGACCGGCATCGATATTCACCCGGGCGCGCAGATCGGCCGCAGTTTCTTCATCGACCACGGGACCGGCGTGGTGATCGGCGAGACCGCGATCATCGGCGAGCGCGTCAGGATTTATCAGGCGGTGACCCTCGGCGCCAAACGCTTTCCGGCGGACGAGGACGGCCAGTTGCAGAAGGGCCATCCACGCCATCCGATCGTCGAGGACGATGTGGTGATTTACGCCGGGGCGACGATCCTCGGACGGATCACCATTGGCAAGGGCTCGACCATCGGCGGCAACGTGTGGCTGACCCGCAGCGTGCCGGCCGGGTGCAACCTGACCCAGGCCAATCTGCAGCATGATGACGGGACGCAGAAGTAAGACATCAAAAGCCACCCTCACCCCAGCCCTCTCCCGGAGGGAGAGGGAGCCGATTGAGGTGTCTGGCGCTGTACATCGACCTGAAAAAAGCAGTCGATTATGGATTCGGTGCAGCAAAATCGGGTCGGCGTAACTCTCACGTATCCCCCAATCAGTTCCCCCGCTCCCTAGGGAGCGGGGCCTATACATCGACCTGAAAGAATCAGTCGATTATGGATTCGGTACAGCAAGATCAGGTCGGCGAAACTCTCAAGCATCCCCCAATCAGTCCCCTCTCCCTCCGGGAGAGGGTTAGGGTGAGGGCGCTTTTGACTTTGATTTTTCCACTGAACGAATCCGCCCCAACCCCCGTCATACCCAACCTTGAGCTAGCGTACGAAAGGTACCGCTGAGCCCTGCGATTAGTCCTGAGCGTACTATCCATGTTTAACTTGAACGTTCATTCAAGTTAAACCGGCGGTTCGCTGCCCGCTCACAACAGGAGGCTTGCCTTTGCTGAGTCCGATCATTTCAGCCATTTTCCAACCCCTTGAGGTGCACCGTTCATGAGTGCATCGTCCACCCCCGCCAGCGGTCTGGTGCGCATGAATCCGCCGGTGTTCTGGTTCGCCGCGACGGTGATCCTGCTGTTCGGCCTGACGGTCATCGCCATGCCGGAACAGGCCGGCGCCTGGCTTCTCGAAGCGCAAAACTGGGCGGCCAACACGGTCGGCTGGTACTACATGCTCGCGATGACCCTGTATCTGGTCTTCGTGGTGGTCACCGCGTTATCGGGCTACGGCAAGATCAAACTCGGTGCCGACCACGACGAACCCGAATTCAGTTACCTGTCCTGGGCCGGCATGCTGTTCGCCGCCGGGATCAGCATCACGCTGTTCTTCTTCTGCGTGTCCGAACCGCTGACCCACATGCTCCAACCGCCGCAAGGCGAGCCCGGCACCGCGGAGGCGGCGCGTCAGGCGATGCAGATTCTGTTTCTGCACTGGGGCCTGCATGGCTGGGGCGTGTTCGCCTTTGTCGGCATGGCGCTGGCGTATTTCGCCTACCGGCATAACCTGCCGCTGGCCCTGCGTTCGGCGCTGTACCCGCTGATCGGCAAACGCATCAACGGGCCCATCGGCTACGCGGTGGACGGCTTCGGCATCATCGCCACGGTGTTCGGCCTCGGTGCGGACATGGGCTTCGGCGTGCTCCATCTCAACTCCGGTCTCGACTACCTGTTCGGCATCGCCCACACCCAGTGGATTCAGGTCGGCCTGATCACGCTGATGATGGGCGCGGCGATCATCGTCGCCGTCTCCGGCGTGGATAAAGGTGTGCGGGTCATGTCAGACATCAACATGCTGCTGGCCTGTGCGCTGCTGCTGTTCGTGTTGTTCGCCGGCCCCACCCAGCATTTGCTCAACACCCTGATCCAGAACCTTGGCGATTACCTCGGCGCGTTGCCGATGAAGAGTTTCGACCTCTACGCCTACGACAAACCGAGCGACTGGCTCGGCGGCTGGACAGTCTTCTACTGGGCCTGGTGGATCGCGTGGTCGCCGTTCGTGGGCCTGTTCATCGCACGGATTTCCCGTGGCCGGACCATTCGCGAATTCGTCTTCGGCGTGCTGCTGATTCCACTCGGTTTCACGCTGGCGTGGATGTCGATCTTCGGCAACAGCGCCATCGACCAGGTGCTCAATCACGGTATGTCGGCCCTGGGCATGTCGGCCCTCGACAACCCGTCGATGACCCTTTACCTGCTGCTGGAAACCTATCCGTGGAGCAAAACCGTCATCGCGGTGACGGTGTTTATCAGCTTCGTGTTCTTCGTCACCTCCGCCGACTCCGGCACCGTGGTGCTCTCGACCCTGTCGGCCAAGGGCGGCAACCCGGATGAAGACGGGCCGAAATGGCTGCGGGTGTTCTGGGGCGCGATGACCGCGCTGATCACCAGTGCGCTGCTGTTCTCCGGCAGCATCGATGCGCTGAAGTCGGCGGTGGTGCTGACCTCGCTGCCGTTCTCGCTGATTCTGCTGCTGATGATGTGGGGTCTGCACAAGGCGTTCTACCTGGAGTCGCAGAAGCAGATCGCGCAACTGCATTCGCTGGCACCGGTCTCCGGTTCACGGCGGGGCAAGGGCGGCTGGCGCCAGCGCCTGAGCCAGGCCGTGCACTTCCCGTCGCGCGACGAGGTGTACCGCTTCATGGACACCACGGTGAAACCGGCCATCGAAGAAGTGACGGCGGTGTTCGCCGAGAAAGGGCTGAACGTGGTCACCCAACCGGATCCGGCGCACGACAGCGTCAGTCTGGAAATCGGTCACGGCGAGCAGCACCCGTTCATCTACCAAGTGCAGATGCGCGGCTACTTCACGCCGTCGTTTGCTCGTGGCGGTATGGGCTCCAAGCAGCTCAACAATCGTCGTTACTATCGCGCCGAAGTGCATCTGAGCGAGGGCAGTCAGGACTACGATCTGGTCGGTTACACGAAAGAGCAGATCATCAACGACATCCTCGACCAGTACGAACGGCACATGCAGTTTCTGCATCTGGTGCGTTGATCGGGGCAGGGCGCCGGGACGGCTTCAGGTCTCGGCGCTCAGCACCATGAACAACACCATCGCCGCCAGCGGCACGCCATACACGGCGCTGCCGATCGCAATCTCCGACCCCAACGGCTGCCCGGCATGCACCACGCCGACCGCACCATTGATCACCGTCAACGCCAGCCACAACGCCGCGAAGCCGTAGGCCAGCGTCTGCCGACTGAAGCCGATGCGCTCGCCGATGTAAAACATCAGCGCCAGCAGGATCAGGCCGAAGAAGATGATGATTGCGGTGTGCATGGGGAGGCCTGCGGCATAGTCGGTGTTTGGTCGGGCGCCTTCGCGGGCAAGTCGAATCGTCGCACCGCCGCTCCCACAGGGTTCTCCGTCGTCCACAGATTTTGTACGCAACACAGAACCTGTGGGAGCGGGCTTGCCCGCGAAGGCGCCACCTCGGTTTCATTTAGAGCATAGCCAAACCAGCCCACGCCACATTCGTCAGGTGCTTTCCCGCTCGATGACTTGGCACTGCAGCAAATTAAGTCGCTGCACCTCATCGCTCGGCAATACGCCCAGGCTTTCCAGCACCCGCGTTGCCGCCAGCACGCCAATCTCCAGCGCCGGCGGTTTGATGGTGCTCAGGCTTGGCAGCAGCATCTCGGCGAACGGGTAGTCGCCGAAGCCGAGGACGGCGCAGTCTTCGGGGATCTTGAGGCCGGCCCGTTGCCCGGCGAGCAGGCCGCCGGCGGCGAGGTTGTCGTTGGCGAAGATGATGGCGTCGGGGCGCGGTGAGGCATTCATCAGCGCTTCCATCGCTTGCTTGCCGGCCTCGAACGGGGCGCGATCGGCATCCGGTGCGAATACCCACGGTTCCAGGCCCAACTCGCGCACGGTCGCCGCATAACCGTCGCGGCGTTCCAGTGCGCTGAAGTCGCCGGGTGCGCTGTTCTGCACGAAGGCGATGCGCCGATAGCCTTTGTCGTGCAGATAACGAGCGGCGCTGACGCCTACTTCAAAGTGCGAAAAGCCGATCTGCATCGGCTCTCGATCGGGCTGGTAATCCCAGGTTTCGATCACCGGAATATCCGCCTCGGCGAGCATCTTTTCCGTGCCCGGGCTGTGGAAGTGACTGGTCACCACCAGTGCCGCCGGTGACCAGCCGAGGAACGCCCGCACGGCGTTTTCTTCCTGCTCGGTGCTGAAGTAACTCGAGGCCAGCAGCAACTGATAACCGTGACGGCTGAGGGTGTCGCTGAAGCCCTGAATGGTGTTGGCGAAGATCGGCCCGGAGATGTTCGGGATCACCATGCCGACGATTTTCCCCCGCGCCGAGGCGAGCCCGCCGGCCACCAGATTCGGCACGTAACCCAGTTCGGCGACTACCGCCGCAATCCGTTCGCGGCGTTCGGGCGAGACCTGTTCCGGCTGGTTGAAGTAACGCGACACGGTAATCGCCGAAACACCGGCCTGGCGCGCCACCGCGTTGAGGGTCACGCGACCGGCGCCACGGCGTTTGCGGGGCTTTTCTTCGCTCAAGGCTCGATCCTTCTTAAAAACCAAAACGCATATAAAAGTAATTTTTCAGTATTGGACGGTCTATGTCCGGCTTGCCAATACTGGCGATGTTAGCGCTAACAAAGCGCGTTGTCTGCTACTCGCTCGAGCGAATGCCCAAGACACCGAGACAGGCGCTGTCGTCGCAGAACGGCAGCGGTTCAGGGCAACTTTTCGAGCGGGCAAACATGCACAACATTCCTGGGGCGACACACAAACTGGCGCAATCGATCCGCGCTGCGGGCTGGCTACTCACCGGGCTGGCCGCGCTGCCGCTGCCTGCCGCGTTCGCCGCCGACAGCACCGATCAGGAGCCGACACTCAAGTCCGTCACGGTCACCGCTACCCGCCGCGAAGAGTCGCTGCAAAAGGTCCCGGTGGCGGTGTCGGTGATCGACGGCGAGCAGCTGGAACGCGACAACCGCAACAGCGTGGCGAGCATCGTCCAGCAAGTGCCGTCGCTGAATTTCCGCACTGGCGCGTCGAACAAGGACACCTCGCTATTCGTGCGTGGCGTGGGGACGATTTCCACCTCGCCGGGCGTCGAGCCAACCGTGGCCACAGTAATCGATGGCGTGGTTTATGCCCGCCCCGGCCAATCCACTCTGGATCTGCTGGACCTGGAACGCGTCGAAGTCCTGCGGGGCCCGCAAGGCACGCTGTTCGGCAAAAACGCCTCGGCCGGCGTGCTCAACATCACCAGCAAGGCGCCGACCGCCGAGACCCACGGCTACATCGATCAGTCGTACTACAGCGGCAACGAAAGCCGCACCCGTTTCGGCATCGGCGGCAGCCTGATTCCGGACACGCTCAAGGGCTCGATCAGCACCTTGTTCGGCACTTACGACGGCAACGTCGACAACAAGCACAACGGTCAGGAGCTCAACGGCTACAACCATCGCGGCGTGCGCGGCAAACTGGAATTCACCCCGAACGACGACATCACCTTCACCCTGATCGCCGACTACATGCAGTCCCACGATGACGGCCCCAACGGCGTCGTGACCAAGGCTCTGACCCCGGCCTTCGCCAATGCGTTGAGCCCGGTCAGCGCCACCGGCCACAACCGCGACATCAACACCGACACCCGCACCCACGTCGAGGACACCAACAAGGGCCTGTCCGGCCAGCTCGACTGGAAACTGGGCGATTACACCCTGACCTCGATCACCGCGTGGCGCGGCTGGGACAACACTCAGTATCAGGACGGCGATCGCCTCGGCACGGTGACGGCGGCGTTCCCCGGCACGGCGGACAAAGGTGATCTGGCCTTCGACCAGTACTCGCAGGAGCTGCGTCTGTCGTCGCCGAAAGGTGAATTCCTCGAATACGTCGGCGGCCTGTTCTACATGCACGGCAAGGACGAGGAAACCTATCAGCGCACGCTGACCACCACCACACGAACTGACCGCGGCGTCGCCGATTACAGCACCACCAGCGACAGCTACGCAGTGTTCGGCGAGAGCACGCTGAATTTCACTTCGGACTTCCGTGGCATCGCCGGCCTGCGCTACACCCACGACGATCTCGAATACGATCACCGTCGCGTCTCCACTTCCGCCACCACCGTCAGCGGCATTCAACCGGCGACCAGCAGTTCCGGCTCGGTGGACGAGGACGGCTGGTCCGGCCGGCTCGGTTTGCAGTACGACCTGAGCGATACCGTCACCACTTATCTGACCTACTCGCGTGGCTACAAAGGCCCTGCCTACAACGTGTTCTTCAACATGCAGCCGCGTGATACCGAAGCCTTGAAACCGGAAACCTCCAACACCTGGGAGGCGGGGATCAAAGCCTCAAGCTGGAACAATCGCCTCACCACCAACCTCGCGGTTTTCCACAGCGACTACGACAACTATCAGGCGAACTTTTTCGACACCGTCGCCGGGCAAGTCGTAACGCGCCTGATCAACGCCGGCAGCGTCAGCACCGAGGGCGTGGAGCTCGACTACGCCTTGCAGGCGACCCAGCAACTGAAGTTCTCCGGCGCGCTGGCCTACACCCGCGCCCGCATTGACGAGTTCGCCTGCCCGGCGGGCGCGGCGGCGTCGTGCAACGTCAACGGCAAACCGTTGCCGTTCAGCCCGGACTGGAAAAGCTACGTGCGGGCCGACTACACGATCCCGCTGGAAAACGGCCTGGATATCGAACTCGGCACCGATTACAGCTGGCAGAGCGAAGTGCAGTACGACATCAGCCAGAACGCCGACACCAAGCAGGGCGCCTACGGCCTCTGGAACGCCAGCGTCGCTCTGGCCGATTACACCAACGGCTGGCGCGTGGCATTGCTCGGCAAGAACCTCACCGACAAGTCGTATTCGCCATTGCTCGCCAGCGGTGGCAACTACATCTACCGCGCTGTGCCACGCGACGACGAGCGCTACTTCGGCGTGCAACTGCGCAAGGACTTCTGAGATGAGCAGACAGCTGAAACTCGGCGCGTTCCTCATGGCCACCGGGCACCACGTCGCCGCGTGGCGCCATCCGGATGTGCCGGCCAACGCCGGACTGGATTTCACCCACTACAAACGCCTGGCGCAGATTGCCGAGGCGGCGAAGTTCGACACCTTGTTCGTCGCCGACAGCGTCGCCGCGCCGACCCAGGACATCGCCAGCCGCATGGCCCGTTCGGATCACTTCGAGCCGCTGACGCTGCTCTCGGCGTTGAGCGCAGTGACCGAGCACATCGGCCTGATCGCCACCGCCACCACCAGCTACAACGAGCCGTACCACGTGGCGCGCAAGTTCGCTTCGCTCGATCACCTGTCCGGCGGGCGAGCGGGGTGGAACCTGGTGACCTCGGACAACGCCGCCGAAGCGCAGAACTTCGGCCGCGATGAACACATCGGCCATGCCGAACGCTACAGCCGCGCCCGGGAATTTCATCAGGTGGTCACCGGGCTCTGGGACAGTTGGCAGGACGACGCCTTCATCCGCGATAAGGCCAGCGGCGCGTATTACGACCCGGAAAAGCTGCACGTGCTGAATCATGTCGGCGAGCACTTCAAGGTCAAAGGCCCGCTGAATGTCGCGCGTTCGCCACAGGGGCAGCCGGTGATCGTGCAGGCCGGCTCGTCGGAAACCGGGCGTGAACTGGCGGCGCAGACGGCCGAAGTGGTGTTCACCGCGCAGACCTCGCTGGCCAACGCCCAGGCGTTTTACGCCGACCTCAAGGGGCGCTTGCCGAAGTACGGACGCAGCGCCGATTCGCTGAAAATCATGCCCGGCGTGTTCGTCGTGGTCGGGCAGACGGAAGCCGAAGCACAGGAAAAATTTGAAACGTTTCAGCAATTGGTCGAACCCGAGGTTGGCGTTGCCCTTCTTGGGCGTATGCTGGGCAACTTCGATCTGTCGAAGTACCCGCTGGACGGGCCGCTGCCGGAGTTGCCGCTGACTGACAGCGGTCAGCAAAGCCGACAGAAACTGCTGACCGAACTGGCCGGCCGGGAGCATCTGACCCTGGCCGAACTGGGCCGCAGAATCGCCGGTGGTCGCGGGCATTACAGCGTCGTCGGCACACCGGCGCAGATTGCCGACCGTTTGCAGGAATGGTTCGAGCAGGGCGCGGCGGACGGCTTCAACGTGCTGGTGCCGCACCTGCCCGGCGGGCTCGAAGACTTCGCCAATGGCGTGGTCCCGGAACTGCAACGGCGCGGGCTGTTCAGAACCGAATACGAGGGCCGGACCTTGCGCCAGAACCTTGGCCTCGCCCGGCCCGGCAACAGATTTGCGTAGCAATCGACACCCGATTCAAGACCGACAAGAGAGGATTCGATGACTTACACCGCTGCCAAGAATCGCTACAACTCCATCCCTTACCGCCGCGTCGGACGCAGCGGTCTGGTGCTGCCGGCGCTGTCCCTCGGCCTGTGGCACAACTTCGGCGACAGCACGCCGATCGACACCCAGCGCTCGTTGCTGCGCACAGCGTTCGATCTGGGGATCAACCACTTCGACCTGGCCAACAACTACGGCCCGCCCTACGGCAGCGCCGAGACCAATTTCGGTCGTTTGCTGCGCGAAGACTTCAAGCAATATCGCGACGAACTGATCATCTCCAGCAAGGCCGGTTGGGACATGTGGCCCGGCCCTTACGGCCAGGGCGGCGGCTCGCGCAAATACGTGCTGGCCAGCCTAGACCAGAGCCTGCAACGCCTGGGCCTGGACTATGTGGACATCTTCTATTCGCACCGCTTCGACCCGGACACCCCGCTGGAAGAAACCGCGAGCGCCCTCGCCACTGCGGTGCAGCAGGGCAAAGCGTTGTACATCGGCATCTCGTCTTACTCCGGGGTGAAAACCCGCGAGATCGCCGCGTTGCTCAAAGAGTGGAAAGTGCCGCTGTTGATTCACCAACCGGCCTACAACCTGCTCAACCGCTGGGTGGAAAAGGACCTGCTCGACACCACTGACGAACTCGGCACCGGCGTGATTGCGTTCACCCCGCTGGCGCAGGGTTTGCTGACCGACAAATACCTCAACGGCGTGCCGGCGGATGCGCGGATCAATCGTCCGGGCGGTGGTTCGTTGCAGGCTTCGCACTTGTCCGAGGCGAACATTGCTCATGTGCGGGCGTTGAATGAAATCGCCAAACGCCGTGGCCAGAGCCTGGCGCAACTGGCATTGGCGTGGACGCTGCGGGATCCGCGAGTGACTTCGGCGCTGATCGGCGCGAGTCGGCCGGAGCAGATTATCGAGAACGTCGGGGCGTTGAAAAATCTGAGCTTCAGTGCGGAAGAGCTGGCGGAGATTGACCGGTTTGCCCAGGAGGGCGGGATTAATCTTTGGGAGAAGCCTTCGACGGCGGAATAAACGACACACTGATCGTTCCCACGCTCTGCGTGGGAATGCAGCCCGGGACGCTCCGCGTCCGCAGTGCGTGGGAACGCTCAGTTGTTCAGCGAAAAAACGGTACATCCCCCAACACCGTAGCCCGCTGCATCACCCGCCGCGCCGGCCGGTAGTCATCCACCGCGTAATGCTGCGTCACGCGGTTGTCCCAGAACGCAATGTCATCCTTCTGCCAGCGCCAGCGAATGGTGAATTCCGGCCGCGTCGCATGCGCGAACAAGAACTTCAACACCGCTTCGCTCTCGGTCTCCGACAGCTCATTGATCTTCGACGTGAACCCTTCGCTGACGAAGAGCGAACGCCGTCCGCTCACCGGATGCGTGCGAATCACCGGGTGCGACAGCGGTGGATTCTTGCGCCGTGCCGCTTCCCACTGCGCCAGTGCTTCCGGCGTGTTGCCGTAGCGCTCCAGCGGAAACGAGCGGGTGAAATCGTGAGTCGCAGTCAGCCCTTCAAGCAGCGCTTTCATCGGCGCCGACAGCGCCTCATACGCAGCAATCCCGCTAGCCCACAATGTGTCGCCACCGAACTCCGGCAGCAGCTTGGCGCTGAGCACCGCGCCCATGGCCGGGGTCGGCAGGAAGGTCACGTCGGTGTGCCAGATCGCGTTGTCGCGCACGTCGGTAACGGCGGTGTCGAGGATCAGCACTTCCGGCTGTTCCGGCACGTTCGGGTAGATCGGATGAATGTGCAGGTCCCCGAAGTAGGCGGCGAAACGCGCCTGCTGCGCCGGCTCGATCGGCTGGTTGCGGAAGAACAGCACCTGATATTTGAGCAGTGCCTGCTCGATGGCGTCGCGCTGTTCCAGGTTCAGCGGCTGGCTGATGTCGACGCCGCTGATCTGTGCGCCGAGGGCCGAGCTTAGAGGGGTGATGTTCAGGCTGCTCATGGTGGTTCTCTTCAATTCCGGGGCCCCGAAACTGTCGGGGTAGTCAGTGCTGAAAAATCAGTGGGCCTGGCCGTGCCACGGCACCAGTTTGCGTTGCAGGACGCGCAGGCCCATTTCCATGGCGAAGGCGATCAGGGCGATGACCAGAATCCCCAGTACCACCACATCGGTGACCAGGAACTGCGCGGCCGACTGCACCATGAAGCCCAGGCCGCTGGTGGCCGCGATCAATTCGGCAGCGACCAGAGTCGACCAGCCCACACCGAGGCCGATGCGCACACCGGTCAGAATATCCGGCAGGGCGCTTGGCAAAATCACATGGCGGATCAGTTGTGCGCGAGTGGCGCCCAGCGACTGCGCGGCGCGCAATTTGGCCGGGTCGACGGTGCGCACGCCGGTGGCAGTGGCAATCGCGATCGGGGCAAAAATCGCCAGGTAGATCAGCAGCACTTTCGACAACTCACCGATGCCGCACCAGATCACGATCAGCGGCAGATAGGCGAGCGGCGGAATCGGCCGGTAGAACTCGATCAGCGGATCGAGCACGCCACGGGCGATGCGGTTGGCGCCGATGGCAATGCCCACCGGCACCGCGGTCAGAATCGCAAAACCGAGGCCCAGACCGATGCGGCTCAGACTCGCACCCAAGTGCTGCCACAGCGTCGAATCCATGTAGCCCGTGGTCGCCAGCAACCAGCCTTTTTGCAGCACGGCGGACGGTGGCGGCAGGAACAGCGGTTCGATCAGGCCGGTGGCCGTGACGGCCCACCAGATCACCAGCAACGCGAACAGGGTCAGCAGGCTGATCCAGCGGGTGCTGAGGCTGCGGCGCACGGGAATCACCACCGACGTGGCGGCGGGTTTCACGGCGGTAGCGGAAACGTCGTAACTGCTCATGCGCGCTCCTGCCGCTGAACGGCGCTGCGTTGCGAGAACACTTTGGCCAGCACGTGTTCGCGGGTTTCGATGAAGCGCGGATCGGACTTGATCGAGCGCGCCGATTCGCCGGCGGCGTAGCGCTGGCCGAAGTCGAGATGCAGACGCTCGACGATCTGCCCCGGATTCGGTGCCAGCAGAATCAGGTCAGTGGCGAGGAACACCGCTTCTTCAATGTCGTGGGTAATCAGGAACACCGGTTTGGCGGTGCGTTGCCAGACTTGCAGCAACAGCTCCTGCATCTGCTCGCGGGTGAAGGCATCGAGGGCGCCGAATGGCTCGTCCATCAGCAACACACGCGGATCGGCTGCGAGGGCGCGGGCCAGGCCAACGCGCTGCTTCTGGCCGCCGGAAAGCTGCCAGATCCGACGATGTTCAAAACCGGAAAGGTCGACCAGCGCGAGCATTTCCCGCGCGCGCTGTTCGCGTTTGTCCTTGGCCACACCGGCCAGTTCCAGACCGAAAGCCACGTTGGCCAGCACGTCCTGCCAGGGCAGCAGGGCATCGTCCTGGAACACCACGCCGCGCTCGGCACTCGGGCCTTTGACCGGCACATTGTCGAGGGTGATACGGCCGGCACTCGGTTCGACGAAGCCGGCAATCAGGTTCAACAGCGAAGTCTTGCCACTGCCGGACGGGCCGAGGGCCACCAGCAATTGCTGAGGGCCGAGGGTCAGGGAAATGTCGGACAGTACCGGTTCCGGGCTGCCGGGATACTGTGCGCTGATGCGCTCCAGCTGTAGCAAGGCCATCGCAATTAACTCCCGATCAGTTGGTGATGTACTTGGCGCTGACGTACGGCGCGTAGTCCGGCAGTACCGCTTCGACCTTGCCTTGCTCCTTGAGGAACGCAGCGGTGTCGGTGATGGCTTTGGTGGTCGGCGCGCCGAGGTCACTGACCTGATCCGCCGCCAGCGGGTAGACGTTGCCTTGCAGCAGCAATGGGATGTCGCTGGCCTTGGCGCCCGAAAGCTTCACAAGCTTCTCGACGTTGCTCTGGTTGGCGAGCCAGGCTTTCGGATCCTTGCGGTAGTCGGCGTAGGCGTCGAGGGTGACCTTGGCGAATGCGGTGACGATTTCCGGGTGCTTCTCGGCGAAGTCCTTGCGCACGATCCAGGCGTCGAAGGTCGGTGCGCCGAACTTGGCCAGCTCGCCGGAAGTGATCAGCACTTTGCCGTTTTCCTTGGCCACACCCAGCGCCGGATCCCAAACGTAAGTGGCGTCGATGTCACCGCGTTTCCACGCGGCAATGATCGCTGGCGGGGCGAGGTTGAGGACGGTGACTTTCGACGGATCAATGTTCCAGTGCTTCAGCGCAGCGAGCAGGCTGTAGTGACCGGTGGACACGAACGGCACGGCGATTTTCTTGCCGACCAGATCCTGCGGGGTCTTGATGCCGGAGCCGTCGCGGGCGACCAGCGCTTCGGCGGCGCCGATCTGGGTGGCGATGAGGAAGGTTTCCACCGGGACTTTGCGGGTGATCGCGGCGGTCAGCGGGCTGGAACCGAGGTAGCCGATCTGCACGTCGCCGGAGGCGATGGCGGCAATGATGTCGGCACCGTTATCGAATTTGCGCCAGTTGATGTCGGCCTTGGTGGCTTTTTCATAGGCGCCGTCGGCCTGGGCGACTTTCGCCGGGTCAACGGTGGTCTGGTAGGCGACGGTGAGGTCGGCGGCCTGAGCCAGGAAACTCGCGGCAGCCAGAGAGGCCACGGCCAGCAGGCGAAGCGGGAAATTCAGTTTCATTGAAGAGCTCCATATCAGGCGACCGAGCGTCGGCGTGAAAGGAGACTAAATGATCTAAGAATCTAAAAATAAATAACTTTTTAGAATGAGCTTATGAGCGGAAAAATCTAAGGGAGAGAACGTGATAGTTGGGAGAGAAGGTGATAGTTCCCACGCTCTGCGTGGGAATTCGGCTTGTGACGCTCCGCGTCCCTTGAGGCATTCCCACGCGGAGCGTGGGAACGATCATCGTCGGGAGGCGTTACCACGCGGACGGTTCGACGACTCGACGTGGGAACGATCAAGGACAAACGATCAGTTGCTGATCGCCAGAATACTCGCCTGATACGACCCGACAAACACGTCGAAATCGCCCACCTCGTTCTGCTCCAGCTCAGCCTGTTGCGCCAGCGAAGACCGCGCCAGTTCTTCGAACTTCGCCTGTTCCTCAGCCGCCAACGGCTCGCTGCGGAAGAACTCCGCGTGAGCCTGACTCTGGCGCAGGGAGAATTGCGCGAAGCTTTCCTTGTGCGCAGCCATTGCCGCCAGCACCTGGGCCGAAGGTGTCAGGGACGAATCCTTGACCTTGGCCAACTGCGCATCGAGTGCCTTGCTGTGGGCATCGCCGCCATGGCTTTGATCCAGCAGCGCCGCCAGTGGAGCGATTTTTTCCAGCAGTTCGGCGGCCCATTCCTTCAGCTCGACCGGTTGCCCGTCGCGCTGCAATTGCAGGCCCGGACGACGACCTTCCTTGACCACGCTGAGGAAGTTGGAGGTGGCGTTGCCGCAGGAATTGTTGGTCAGCAGCGGGCTTTCGTTCAACGCGCAGTACAGCAGGAACGCGTCGAGGAAGCGCGACTCGGTGAGGTCGATGCCCATCGGCAGGAACGGGTTGATGTCCAGGCAGCGTACTTCGACGTACTGAATGCCACGGGCCATCAAGGCCTGGATCGGCCGCTCGCCGGTGTAAGTCACGCGTTTCGGGCGGATGTTGGAGTAGTACTCGTTTTCGATCTGCAGGATGTTGGTGTTCAGTTGCACCCACTCGCCATCCTGATGCGTGCCGACTTCGACGTACGGCGCGTACGGCGTCGCCACCGCTTTGCGCAGGCTGTCGGTGTAGCTCGCCAGGTCGTTGTAGCAAGGGGTCAGACCGGCCTGGGCGTTGCTCTGGTAACCGAGGTCGCTCATGCGCAGGCTGGTGGCGTAGGGCAGGTACAGGGTGTCCGGATCCAGCTGTTCCAGCTGGTGCGCACGACCGCGCAGGAAACCCGCGTCCAGCGCCGGCGAAGCACCGAACAGGTACATCAGCAGCCAGCTGTAGCGCCGGAAGTTGCGGATCAGCGCGATATAGGATGACGACTGGAAATCCCGGTCGGTGCCGACAAAGCCTTCGGCTTCTTTCAGCAGCGGCCAGAGTTTTTCCGGCAGGGAGAAGTTGTAGTGAATCCCGGCGATGCACTGCATGGTCTTGCCGTAACGCAGGGCCAGGCCCTTGCGGTAAACGTACTTGAGCTGACCGATGTTGGAGGTGCCGTAATAGGCGATCGGGATGTCTTCCTCGGCCGGCAACGGGCACGGCATCGATGGACTCCACAGGTACTCGTTGCCGAGCTTGCTGTAGGCAAAGCGATGAATCTTGTCCAGGCTGGCCAGGGTGTCGGCCGGGTCTGGCAGGGCGGGCGTGATGAACTCCAGCAGCGACTCGGAATAGTCGGTCGTGATCTGTTCGTTGGTCAGCGCGGAACCCAGTGCTTCAGGGTGTGGCGTTTGGGCCAGGCGGCCTTCGCCGGTCACGCGCAGGCATTCACGTTCGATACCGTGAAGGCACTGCTCAAGCAGAGAGAGGTTAGCGCGCTCGCCGAGCAGAGCCAGGCGGCGGTTGAGAAGTTCGCTCAATTTGGATTCCTTCACGCGTCAGTCGCCCCAATATGGGGGTGGGCAGGACGGTCTACAAGGGTGAAGTTGAAACTGGCGTTTTCGCCTGGTTTTCGGGCCATGAAAGCCCCATTGGAAACGCCAACTTCAGTCCCTGAATCTGGCAGACGCGGGCGAGGAAAACTCCGACGCTGCGATCACAGCGCCGAAATTAACTCAAAATGATGAACAACATCTACAGGACAGCGAACGTGCCTTGCGCTTTTGCGACCAGTTTGTCGCCCTGCATCACGTCGGCTTCGACCACCAGCGTGCGCCGGCCCGGGTGGATCACCCGCGCCGTGCACATCACCTCGCCTTCGGAGACGGCGCGGATGTAGTTGATCTTGCACTCGATGGTCGCGCTCTGCTGGTCAAAACCGTGGGTGCTGGAACAGGCCAGCCCCATGGCGATATCCACCAGACTGAACAGCGCGCCACCGTGCAGCTTGCCGCCGCGGTTGCGCAGTTCGGGTTCCAGCGCCAGGGCGACTTGCGCCACCCCGGTTTCCAGGCTGTGCAGGCGGCAGCCCAACAGCTTGAAAAACGCGCTCTCGACGAGCCCGGCCGGAATGTCCATCAGCGTTTCTTCAACTGCTTGGCGTTGGCAAACAGCGACGCCATGGCGTTGTTCGCCGGAGCCGCGGGGGTGCTTTCCTTGCGCGGAGCCGAACCCTGCGACTGGCGTGGCGCCGAGCCCGGACGCGAGCCGCGGGCACCGTCGATCTTCTCGCCCGGGGTGTCGCTCATGCGCATCGACAGGCCGACGCGTTTGCGCGGGATGTCGACTTCCATGACCTTCACTTTCACCACATCACCGGCCTTCACCGCTTCGCGTGGATCCTTGATGAACTTCTCCGACAGCGCCGAGATGTGCACCAGACCGTCCTGATGTACGCCGATGTCGACGAACGCACCGAACGCGGTCACGTTGGTCACCACACCTTCGAGGATCATCCCCAGTTGCAGATCTTTCAGGTCTTCGACGCCTTCCTGGAACTCGGCGGTCTTGAACTCCGGACGCGGGTCGCGGCCCGGTTTTTCCAACTCTTGCAGAATGTCGGTGACGGTTGGCAGACCGAAAGTCTCGTCGGTGAATTTCTTCGGATCCAGGCGCTTGAGGAACGAGGCGTCGCCGATCAGCGAGCGAATGTCGCGGTCGGTTTCAGCGGCGATGCGTTGCACCAGCGGATAGGCTTCCGGGTGAACGGCCGAGGAGTCCAGCGGGTTGTCGCCGTTCATCACACGCAGGAAGCCAGCGGCCTGTTCAAAGGTTTTCTCGCCCAGGCGCGCGACTTTCTTCAGCGCGGCGCGAGTCTTGAACGCGCCGTGTTCGTCACGGTGAGTCACGATGTTCTGCGCCAGGGTCGCATTGAGGCCGGAGATCCGCGCCAGCAGCGCCACGGACGCGGTGTTCACGTCCACGCCCACGGCGTTCACGCAGTCCTCGACCACGGCGTCCAGACCGCGCGCCAGTTTCAGCTGCGACACGTCGTGCTGGTACTGGCCGACACCGATGGATTTCGGATCGATTTTCACCAGCTCGGCCAGTGGATCCTGCAGGCGACGGGCGATGGACACAGCGCCACGGATCGATACGTCCAGATCCGGGAATTCCTTGGCTGCCAGCTCCGATGCCGAATACACCGATGCGCCGGCTTCGGACACCATGACCTTGGTCATTTTCATCGCTGGGTATTTTTTGATCAGTTCGATCGCCAGCTTGTCGGTTTCACGGCTGGCGGTGCCGTTGCCGATGGCGATCAGGTCGACCGAGTGCTTGGCGCACAGAGCGGCCAGAATGGCGATGGTCTGATCCCATTTGTTATGCGGCACGTGCGGGTAAACCGTGGCGTGATCCAGCAGCTTGCCGGTGGAGTCGACCACCGCGACCTTGCAACCGGTACGCAGGCCCGGGTCGAGGCCCAGAGTGGCGCGCGGGCCGGCCGGGGCGGCCAGCAGCAGGTCGTGCAGGTTGTGGGCGAACACGTTGATCGCTTCGGTTTCGGCGCCGTCGCGCAGCTCGCCGAGCAGGTCGGTTTCCAGGTGGGTGTAGAGCTTGACCTTCCAGGTCCAGCGCACCACTTCACCCAGCCATTTGTCGGCCGGACGGTTCTGGTTCTGGATGCCGACGTGCTGACCGATCATGCCTTCGCACGGGTGCAGGGTGCCCGGCAGCTCTTCGCCGACTTTCAGCGCGGAGCTGAGAATGCCTTCGTTGCGGCCACGGAAAATCGCCAGCGCGCGGTGCGACGGCATGCTTTTCAGCGGTTCGTCGTGTTCGAAGTAATCGCGGAATTTCGCGCCTTCCTCTTCCTTGCCGGCGATCACGCGGGCACTGAGGGTGGCTTCCTGCTTCAGGTAGGTGCGCAGTTTTTCCAGCAGGTTGGCGTCTTCGGCGAAGCGCTCCATGAGGATGTACTTGGCGCCTTCCAGCGCTGCCTTGGCGTCGGCCACACCTTTTTCGGCGTCGACGAAGCGTGCGGCTTCGGCTTCCGGGGCCAGGCTCGGGTCGTTGAACAGGCCGTCGGCCAGTTCGCCGAGGCCGGCTTCCAGGGCGATCTGGCCCTTGGTGCGGCGCTTCTGCTTGTACGGCAGGTACAAGTCTTCGAGGCGGGTCTTGGTGTCGGCGAGTTTGATTTCGCGCTCCAGCTCAGGGGTGAGTTTGCCCTGCTCCTGGATGCTGGAAAGAATGCTGATGCGCCGTTCGTCGAGTTCTCGCAGGTAGCGCAGACGCTCTTCCAGATGACGCAATTGGGTGTCATCGAGGCTGCCGGTCACTTCTTTCCGGTAACGGGCGATGAAGGGAACGGTAGAGCCTTCATCGAGTAGCGCGACGGCCGCTTCGACCTGTTGTGGGCGTACGCCGAGTTCCTCGGCGATGCGGCTGTTGATGCTGTCCATAAAACCACCTGACAAATTGTGAAAGCAGGCTCGCAGGCGCGTAAATGAAGGCCCGGAGTCTGGTGGGGCGGCTTGATGCTGGCCGCTGCCTGGGTCAAAAGGCATCCCATTGACCCGTGAAATCGAACAATTACTGCGGCGCCCATGAAAATAAAGGACGGCCACCTGCGGTAACGATTCAGACGTTGCCTGACACAAAAGGCCGCGCATTATAACCAGCGTTCTGTCATTCGGGGGCGACGCAGTCTGTAGGCACAAGCCCCGGTTTTCTGGCAGTGAAGGAAAAATCTGCTAACAATGCACACGGTGCGTATAACGACAGCTACGCCATAATGCGCGCCGAGCTAAAAGGAGCATCCAATGAGCAGCACTGCACAAACTGCTGAAGGCGAAAAAATTCTCATCGTTGACGACGATCCGGGGCTGAGCAGCCTGCTGGAACGCTTTTTCGTCAGCAAGGGCTACCGTGCCCGCGCCGTACCGAATACCGAGCAGATGGATCGTCTGCTGTCGCGTGAAGTGTTCAACCTGGTCGTCCTCGACCTGATGCTGCCGGGCGAAGACGGCCTGACCGCTTGCCGCCGCCTGCGTGGCGCGAACAATCAGATTCCGATCATCATGCTCACCGCCAAGGGCGACGAGCTGAGCCGTATCAAGGGCCTGGAACTGGGCGCCGACGACTATCTGGCCAAGCCGTTCAACCCGGACGAGCTGATGGCTCGCGTCAAAGCCGTGCTGCGCCGTCAGGCCGCGCCGGTGCCAGGCGCGCCGGGCAGTGAAGAAGAAAACGTCACGTTCGGCGACTACGTGCTGTCCCTGGCCACCCGCGAACTCAAACGCGGCGACGAAGTGCACATGCTCACCACCGGTGAGTTTGCGGTACTCAAGGCCCTGGTGATGAACGCCCGTCAGCCGCTGACCCGCGACAAGCTGATGAACCTGGCCCGTGGCCGTGAGTGGGATGCCCTGGAGCGTTCCATCGACGTGCAGATTTCCCGTCTGCGCCGGATGATCGAACCTGATCCGTCCAAGCCGCGCTACATCCAGACTGTCTGGGGTGTCGGTTACGTGTTCGTGCCGGATGGCAACTCCACCAAGTGATGGGTGATTTGTAGGAGCGGGTCTGCGGGAAACGGTCGGAAACGCCGTCCGCGCAGACTCGCAATCCGCAATATGCGAGCATTGCTCGCTCCTGCAAGTGTGTAGCGGTTATCCATGAAAACCCCCGTCTGGTTCCCCCAAAGTTTTTTCTCCCGCACCCTGTGGCTGGTGCTCATCGTCGTATTGTTTTCCAAGGCATTGACCCTGGTTTATCTGTTGATGAACGAGGACGTGCTGGTGGATCGCCAATACAGCCACGGCGTCGCCCTGACGCTGCGCGCCTATTGGGCCGCCGACGAAGAGAACCGCGCGAAAATCGCCGATGCCGCGACCCTGATCCGGGTGGTCGGTGCCGGTGTGCCGGAAGGCGAACAGCACTGGCCGTACAGCGAAATCTACCAGCGGCAGATGCAGGCGGAACTGGGTGCCGACACCGAAGTGCGCTTGCGCATGCACTCGCCACCGGCCTTGTGGGTTCGCGCGCCGAGCCTCGGTGATGGCTGGTTGAAAGTGCCGTTGTACCCGCACCCGTTGCGTGGCCAGAAAATCTGGAACGTGCTCGGCTGGTTCCTGGCGATCGGTCTGCTGTCCACGGCGTCTGCGTGGATTTTCGTCAGCCAGCTCAACCAACCACTGAAGCGTTTGGTCTACGCCGCCCGGCAACTCGGCCAGGGCCGCAGCGTGCGCCTGCCGATCAGCGACACCCCCAGCGAGATGGCCGAGGTTTATCGTGCCTTCAACCAGATGGCCGAAGACGTTGAGCAGGCCGGTCGCGAGCGTGAGCTGATGCTCGCGGGGGTATCCCATGACTTGCGGACGCCGCTGACCCGTTTGCGGCTGTCACTGGAGTTGATGGGCGACCGCACCGACCTGACCGACGACATGGTGCGCGACATCGAAGACATGGACGCGATTCTCGACCAGTTCCTCGCGTTCATTCGCGATGGTCGGGACGAGTCGGTGGAAGAGGTAGACCTCAGCGATCTGGTGCGTGAAGTGGCGGCGCCCTACAACCAGACTGAAGAGAAAGTGCGCCTGCGCCTGGAACCGATCCAGCCGTTCCCGTTGCGTCGGGTGTCGATGAAGCGTCTGCTGAACAACCTGATCGGCAACGCGTTGAATCATGCCGGCGGCAGCGTCGACGTCGCGGCCTATGTGTCCGGTGACACCAGTGCGCCGTACGTAGTGCTGAGCGTGATGGACCGTGGGGCGGGGATCGATCCTTCCGAACTTGAGGCGATCTTCAACCCGTTCACCCGTGGCGATCGTGCCCGGGGCGGGAAGGGCACCGGACTGGGACTGGCGATTGTGAAGCGGATTGCTTCGATGCACGGCGGAAATGTCGAACTGCGCAACCGCTCCGGTGGCGGGCTGGAAGCACGGGTTCGGTTGCCGCTGGGATTGATGCTGCCGCGAGACGCGGTTTAAGTTTCAGGCGGCCTTGCGGCCGCCTGAATCAAGGTTCAACCCTTGCCTTTTGTGCGGGTCATGTTCGGCCCGCCATTCTTCTCGAGATGCTCGATGATGATCCCCGCCACGTTCTTGCCTGTGGTGGTTTCGATCCCTTCCAGACCCGGTGACGAGTTCACTTCCATCACCAGCGGCCCGTGGTTGGAGCGCAGGATATCCACACCCGCCACCGCCAGCCCCATGACCTTGGCCGCACGCAGCGCGGTCATGCGTTCTTCCGGGGTGATCTTGATCAGGCTGGCGCTGCCGCCCCGATGCAGGTTGGAGCGGAATTCGCCGGGCTTGGCCTGACGCTTCATCGCCGCGATCACCTTGTCACCCACCACGAAGCAGCGGATATCGGCACCGCCGGCTTCCTTGATGTACTCCTGCACCATGATGTTCTGCTTCAGGCCCATGAAGGCCTCGATCACCGACTCTGCCGCCGTCGCTGTTTCACACAGCACCACGCCAATGCCCTGGGTGCCTTCCAGCACCTTGATCACCAGCGGTGCGCCGTTGACCATGTCGATCAGGTCGGGAATGTCGTCCGGCGAGTGGGCGAACCCGGTCACCGGCAGGCCGATGCCCCGACGTGACAACAACTGCAACGACCGCAACTTGTCCCGCGAGCGGGCGATGGCCACCGATTCGTTGAGCGGGAACACGCCCATCATTTCAAACTGGCGCAACACTGCGCAGCCATAAAACGTCACCGACGCACCGATCCGCGGGATCACTGCATCGAAACCCTCCAGCGGCTTGCCACGGTAGTGGATCTGCGGCTTGTGGCTGGCAATGTTCATATAGGCGCGCAAGGTGTCGATCACCACCATTTCATGCCCGCGTTCGGTTCCGGCTTCGACCAGACGGCGGGTGGAATACAGACGCGGGTTCCGCGACAGCACAGCGATCTTCATGCAACACCTGTGGAGGAGGTAGATACCGGGAACACCGGCTTGTCTTGTACATATTTGATGCCCGGATTGACCACCAGCTGGCCGTCGATCAGGGCTTTGGAACCGAGCAACAGGCGATAGCGCATGGACTTGCGGCAGGCGAGGGTGAACTCGATCGGCCAGACCCGATCACCCAGGGCCAGGGTGGTGCTGATCACGTAGCGCACCTGGGCCTGGCCATTGGAACTCTTGATGGTCTTGCGGGCGACCAGCGGCGCTTCGCATCGCCGATGACGCAACTGCACGACGGTGCCCAGGTGCGCGGTGAAGCGCACCCACTTCTCGCCGTCACGTTCGAACGGCTCGATGTCGGTGGCATGCAGGCTGGAGGTGCTGGCGCCGGTGTCGATTTTTGCCCGAAGGCCGGCGACTCCCAGATCCGGAAGCGCCACCCACTCGCGCAGACCGATAACGGTCAAATGGTCAAATGTCTTCAATGGAAAAAACCAACGATTAACGCGTCCACGCTTCAGGGGACACCTGGGCTAACGCTTTGAATGCGGGTCTGGCAAACCAGTAACCCTGCATCAGAAAAATTCCGCAGTCCGCCAGGAAATCCCGTTCACCGGCACTCTCTATGCCTTCGGCGATGACTGTAACGTCCAACTCCGCACAGATTGTGACAATCCCCCGAACGATAGCCTGACGAACACGGTCACGGTCGATATCGCGGATCAGCGCCATGTCGAGCTTGATCAGGTCCGGTTGGAAATCGGCCAGCAGATTCAGCCCCGAATAACCGGCACCGAAATCGTCGATGGCCGTCTTGAAGCCGAATTCGCGGTATTCACGCAGAATATTGGTCAAATGGCGATAGTTATCTACGTGCTCGCTTTCCAGTGTTTCGAAAATCAGCCGGTCGATCGGGAAGTTGTGTTTCCTAGCGGCTTCTAGGGTGCTGCGAATGCATAACTCTGGACGATAGACGGCGTTGGGCATGAAGTTGATCGACAAGTGTGTCTGCATATTAAGCTGGGCTGCACCTTCGATGGCGCGAGTCCGGCAGAGCTGGTCGAAACGGTAGCGGTTATCTTCTGTAACCTGATCCAACACGGTTAAAGCGCCTTCACCGGCCGCACCACGAACCAGTGCCTCGTAGGCGTACACCGACTCGTCACGCAGATCCACGATGGGCTGATAAGCGAACGAAAAATCGAAGCCCAGCGGCTCGCTTTGCTGGCAGCCCAGGCACCCGGACTTGGGCGAGGTCAATGAAGACGGAAATTTGGTCACTCGATCACTCCATGCCGTTGAACCGGCGAAGATCACAGTTTATCTGGAGGGCCGGATTCTTGCGCCCGACAGAATCGGTAGTACAGTTCCGACTACTGGCTGAACGAGGAATTCATATGGCGCAAAAACAGGAAGAGGACGACAAGGTCCGTCTCGACAAGTGGCTGTGGGCTGCGCGTTTTTTCAAGACTCGCGCTTTGGCCAAGGCTGCCATCGAGAGCGGCAAGGTGCATTGTCGGGGAGAGCGCTGCAAGCCTGGCAAAGAGCCACGCATTGGCGATGAGTTCGAGATCCGCACGGGCTTCGACGAGAAGACCGTTGTGGTTCAGGCCCTGTCGATCGTGCGTCGCGGTGCACCTGAGGCGCAGACGCTGTATGCCGAGACCGAGGCGAGTATTGCCAAACGTGAAGCGGCTGCGGCGATGCGCAAGGCAGGCGCTCTGGGCGTGACCACCGACGGTAAACCGAGCAAGAAGCAGCGTCGGGATCTGTTTAAATTTCGTGGGAACAGTAGCGGCGAATAAAAAAAACGCAGCCTGCCGGCCTGGGTTCAAGACCCGCCGGCGGCTGCGTTTTTTTCAGTAACCGGTGATTACTGCGCGGACACCACACTCATCCGCGAAACCATCGGCAGCTTGCCCAGTAGCCGGAAAACCGGCGCCGTGACCTTCAGCCAGAAATTCGCCGCGTGATAAGCAAACGGCGTGTAGTAACCCCAGCCCAATGCCCACACCGCCAGCAGCATGCCGCCGATGTAATCGTCCTGGCCCCAATGCGCACCGGCGACCAGGCGCGGCAACATGAACAGCAGCGCCAGGCCCCAGATCACCAGGAACTGGCCAACCGTGCGACTGAACACGCCCATGAACAGCGCCCAGATCAGCAGCACCGAAGCGTGGTCACCGGGGAAGCTCTGGCTCGAGCGATCCTTCAGTTCCCAGGTTTTTTCCATATGCGGGAAGTAATCGCTGATATGCACCGCGCCTTCGAGCACCATCGACGGACTGCTGTGCTGCCAGCCCATGTGATCGGAGAACTTGGAAAACAGCGCGCGGATCACCACCATCAGCAGCAGGATCGAGAAAAATCCGAAAAAGGCGCGACGCACGTCAATCGCCCTGAACACCCAATCACCCTTGATCAGCAGCGTCAGCAGAATCAGGCCGACGACGATGTCGAACGGTCGCAGACTTGCAATTGCCCAGATGTGGAGCCATATGGGGTTGCTGGCCAGCGGTGCGTTGAGTGTGCGGAATAGCCACTCGTCGAAAATCACACACAGCATCTGACCCGTAGGCCATAACCAGAAAGCCAGTAGTGCCAATGGCACGATGTTGCACAGAACCAGCCGGCCGAGGTTCCACCTTGATTGGAACAAACCCGGATTGTTCATAAAATGCCTCCCGTGGCTGAACATCGGCATCAAAAAGGATGCCAGAAGCGCGGAATTTTCATTCTTTGTAACCATTTTGTCATCACATTCAGATACCCAGACCTATGACCGATTTCCTCGATACCGATTACACCCAACGCTTCATCTTCGATGACAGCGACACTCGCGGCGAACTGGTGTCGCTGGAGCGCAGCTATGCCGAAGTGCTCGCCAAGCACCCGTACCCGGAACCGGTTGCGCAATTGCTGGGCGAACTGATGGCTGCCGCGTCGTTGCTGGTGGGCACCCTGAAATTCGATGGCTTGCTGATTCTTCAGGCCCGTTCCGAAGGCCCGATCCCGCTGCTGATGATCGAATGCTCCAGCGAGCGCGAAATCCGTGGCCTGGCGCGCTATCACGCCGAGCAGATTCCGGCCGACGCGACCCTCGGCGACCTGATGCCGAACGGTGTCCTGGCCTTGACCGTCGACCCGATCGCCGGCCAGCGTTATCAGGGCATCGTCGACCTCGACGGCGAAACCCTGTCCGACTGCTTTACCAACTATTTCGTCATGTCCCAGCAGGTCGGCACTCGCTTCAAGCTCTGCGCCGATGGCCGTCGTGCCCGTGGCCTTTTGCTGCAGCAACTGCCGGCCGATCGCCTGAAAGACGAAGAAGAACGCGCCGCCAGCTGGCAGCACATCACCGCGTTAGGCAACACCCTGACCGCTGATGAACTGTTGAGCCTGGACAACGAAACGGTTCTGCATCGCCTCTACCATGAAGAGCAGGTTCGTCTGTTCGATGTGCAGAAACTGCGCTTCCACTGCAGCTGCTCCCGCGAGCGTTCGGGCAATGCACTGGTCAGCCTGGGTCTGGAAGATGCGCAGGCGCTCGTGGCCGAGCAAGGTGGAAAAGTCGAGATCGATTGCCAGTTCTGCAACCAGCGCTACCTGTTCGACGCGGCAGATATCGCTCAATTGTTCGCTGGCGCGGGCGTCGAGACGCCGTCAGATACCCGGCACTAAAACGGTTCAGCGCAGGTAAATTCACTGCTCAACGACGGAATAACGCCGTTACGACGGGAGGGCCCTACTCTTTTTGGGCTTTTCTGGCATAATCCGGCCCACTTTTTTCGCGGTAGTAGTGCACGACTTTCTACTACAAAACGTTTGGAGCACACTCGGCCACTGGCCGACGGGGAACCTCATGACGCAAGCCAATAACGCCGTGTACACCGATCTGAGTGTTGATGATCTGGTAAAAGAAGCCCTGAACCGCGGTGAAGGCGAGCTTGCCGATACCGGCGCTCTGGTTGTTCGCACTGGTCACCGCACCGGCCGTTCGCCAGTCGACCGTTTCATCGTTGAAGAGCCTTCCACCCAGGCTGCCATTGCCTGGGGCCCGATCAACCGCAAGTTCCCGGCCGACAAGTTCGACGCGCTGTGGGCTCGTGTTGAAGCATTCAACAACGCGCAAGAGCATTTCGTTTCCCACGTGCATGTAGGCGCGGCCGAAGATCACTACCTGGCCGTGAAGATGACCACCCAGACTGCCTGGCAGAATCTGTTCGGTCGTTGCCTGTTCATCAACCCGGCTCAGTACAACCCGGCCGGTCGCGAAGAGTGGCAAGTGCTGAACGTCGCCAACTTCGAGTGCGTACCTGAGCGTGACGGCACCAACTCCGACGGTTGCGTGATCATCAACTTCGCCCAGAAGAAAGTGCTGATCGCCGGCATGCGTTACGCCGGTGAAATGAAGAAAGCCATGTTCTCCGTGCAGAACTTCCTGCTGCCGGCCGCTGACGTGCTGCCAATGCACTGCGCTGCCAACATCGGCGAAGAAGGCGACGTTACCCTGTTCTTCGGTCTGTCGGGCACCGGCAAGACCACCCTGTCCGCCGACGAAAGCCGTTACCTGATCGGTGACGACGAACACGGCTGGGGCGAAGGCGTTGTCTTCAACATCGAAGGCGGCTGCTACGCCAAGTGCATCGACCTGTCCGAGAAGAACGAGCCGGTCATCTGGAAAGCCATCAAGCACGGCGCGGTGCTGGAAAACGTCGTGATTGACGATGCCAAGCACGCCGACTACGCCGATGTCAGCCTGACCCAGAACAGCCGCGCGGCCTACCCGCTGGAGCACGTTGCCAAGCGTTCCGAGAAGAACCTGGGCGGCGAGCCGAACGCTGTGATCTTCCTGACCTGCGACCTGACCGGCGTGCTGCCGCCAGTGTCGATCCTCAACGAAGAACAAGCGGCCTACCACTTCCTGTCCGGCTACACCGCTCTGGTGGGCTCGACCGAAATGGGTTCGGGCAGCGGCATCAAGTCGACCTTCTCCACCTGCTTCGGCGCACCGTTCTTCCCGCGTCCGGCCGGCGAATACGCAGAGCTGCTGATCAAGCGCATCCGCGGTTTCGGCTCCAAGGTCTACCTGGTCAACACCGGCTGGACCGGCGGCGGCTACGGCGTCGGCAAACGCTTCAACATCCCGACCACTCGTGCAGTGATCGCAGCGATCCAGAGCGGCGCGCTGATCGGCGCAGCCACCGAGCACCTGGACACCATCAACCTGGACGTGCCACTGGCCGTACCGGGCGTCGAAACCAACCTGCTCAACCCGCGCAACACCTGGGCTGACAAGGCTGCGTACGACGAAGCTGCAAAAGCACTGGCCGGTCTGTTCATCGAGAACTTCAAGAAGTTCGAAGTGAGCGACGCGATCAAGGCTGCCGGGCCTAAGTTGTAAGACTGGGTTTGTAGTGTCTAGTCCTGAAATAGGTTTACACCTGTTTCACTCTAACGCCCGATGCACCGCATCGGGCGTTTTGTATTTTAAGGACAGGTGCGGGCGCTCCTGGTTGTAGATCAAGATC
>NZ_JBXAIV010000011.1:0-218505 GCF_058796615.1 Pseudomonas sp. GW823-FHT04A03 | reverse complement strand
GGCGCAGCGGACGGGACTCGAACCCGCGACCCCCGGCGTGACAGGCCGGTATTCTAACCGACTGAACTACCGCTGCGCTAAACACTTGAAACGAATGGTGGGTGATGACGGGATCGAACCGCCGACATTCTGCTTGTAAGGCAGACGCTCTCCCAGCTGAGCTAATCACCCTTCGCTTCGGTGTGGCGCGCATTCTACGGAGCGACCCAACCTCTGGCAAGCACTTTTTTAATTAATTTTCTTAGCCCTTCCAAAGGCTTAGAGAAGGGTTGGCCTATGACCCGGCGAAGACAATAATGCCCCCCTTTGTATAAAGGAGAGACTCACCCCATGTGGTTCAAAAACCTGCTTATCTATCGCCTGACCCAAGACCTGCCTGTCGATGCCGAGGCGCTGGAAACTGCACTGGCCACCAAACTGGCGCGTCCATGTGCAAGCCAGGAGTTGACCACCTACGGTTTCGTCGCGCCGTTCGGCAAGGGCGAAGATGCTCCACTGGTGCACGTCAGCGGTGACTTTCTGCTGATCTCCGCCCGTAAAGAAGAACGCATCCTGCCGGGCAGCGTCGTGCGTGACGCGGTCAAGGAAAAGGTCGAAGAGATCGAAGCCGAGCAGATGCGCAAGGTCTATAAGAAGGAACGCGACCAGATCAAGGATGAAATCATCCAGGCCTTCCTGCCGCGCGCCTTTATCCGCCGCTCGTCGACCTTCGCCGCCATCGCACCGAAACAGGGCCTGATCCTGGTCAACTCGGCCAGCCCGAAACGCGCCGAAGATCTGCTCTCCACCCTGCGTGAAGTGATCGGCACCCTGCCAGTTCGTCCGCTGACCGTGAAAACCGCGCCGACTGCCGTGATGACCGAATGGGTCACCACCCAGCAAGCCGCCCCGGACTTCTTCGTGCTGGACGAGTGCGAGCTGCGCGACACCCACGAAGACGGCGGCATCGTGCGCTGCAAGCGTCAGGACCTGACCAGCGAAGAAATCCAGTTGCACCTGAGCACCGGCAAAGTGGTGACTCAACTGTCGCTGGCCTGGCAGGACAAACTGTCGTTCATGCTCGACGACAAGATGACCGTCAAGCGCCTGAAATTCGAAGATCTGTTGCAGGATCAGGCGGAACAGGACGGCGGCGACGAAGCCCTCGGCCAACTGGACGCCAGCTTCACCCTGATGATGCTGACGTTCGGCGACTTCCTGCCGGCGCTGGTTGAAGCACTGGGCGGCGAAGAGACTCCGCAGGGCATCTAAGCCTCTGCGCAGTCTTTGGGTTATCTTCAAACGCCACCGCTTCGGTGGCGTTTTCACATAATAAGGAACAGGCCATGCGCGCACTGGCTGCACTGAGTCGTTTTGTCGGCAACACCTTCGCTTACTGGGTTCTGATTTTCGCGGTGATCGCGTTCCTGCAACCGGCCTGGTTCCTCGGCCTCAAAGGCGCGATCGTGCCGTTGCTCGGGCTGGTGATGTTCGGCATGGGCCTGACCCTCAAACTCGACGATTTCGCCGCCGTCGCCCGCCATCCGTGGCGTGTGGCCCTGGGCGTGGTTGCGCATTTCGTGATCATGCCGGGGATGGCATGGTTGCTCTGCCAGATCTTTCATCTGCCGCCGGAAATCGCCGTCGGCGTGATTCTGGTCGGTTGCTGCCCGAGCGGCACCTCCTCGAACGTCATGACCTGGCTGGCCCGTGGCGACCTGGCGCTGTCGGTGGCCATCGCCGCCGTCACCACCCTCCTCGCCCCGCTGCTGACCCCGGCGCTGATCTGGCTGCTGGCCTCGGCCTGGTTGCCGGTTTCGTTCATGGAGTTGTTCTGGTCGATCCTGCAAGTGGTGCTGCTGCCGATCGTCCTCGGCGTGGTCGCGCAACGTGTGCTTGGGGACAAGGTGCGCCACGCGGTGGAAGTGTTGCCGCTGGTTTCAGTCGTCAGCATCGTGATCATCGTTGCCGCCGTGGTTGCCGCCAGTCAGGCGAAAATCGCCGAATCCGGCCTGCTGATCATGGCCGTGGTGATGCTGCACAACAGCTTCGGTTATCTGCTGGGTTACTTCACCGGGCGCCTGTTCGGCCTGCCGCTGCCGCAGCGCAAGTCCCTGGCTCTGGAAGTCGGCATGCAGAACTCGGGGTTGGGGGCTGCGCTGGCCAGTGCGCATTTCTCGCCGCTGGCGGCGGTGCCGAGCGCGTTGTTCAGTGTTTGGCACAACATTTCCGGGGCGCTGCTTTCGACCTACTTCCGGCGGATGAGCGAAAAAGAAGACCGAGAGACATTGGCGCAACAGACGGCCGACTGATCCCGGATCAATGCGCGGCGCACATTTTTAGGTAGTATGTGCGCCACGCGGGGACGACCCTGCGGCTCAATCGAGTTTTCAATCTGGGGACGGCCCCGTCAATCGATGGAGGTCTTTCATGTCCTGGATCATTCTGTTTTTCGCCGGCCTGTTCGAAGTCGGCTGGGCCGTCGGCCTTAAATACACCGATGGTTTCACCCGTCCGCTTCCGACCGTTCTTACCGTTGCCGCCATGGCAGTCAGCCTTGGCCTGCTGGGTCTGGCAATGAAGGAATTGCCACTGGGCACGGCCTATGCGATCTGGACTGGCGTCGGTGCCGTGGGCACGGTGATTGCCGGGATCATCCTGTTTGGCGAATCGATGGCATTGATTCGCCTGGCCAGTGTGGCGTTGATCGTCACCGGACTGATCGGGCTCAAGGTCAGCGCCTGAGCCGTTGCCGCCATCCGTCAGGGATGGCGGCTTTCCAACCAACTACCTGACTGTACCGCGCAACTCCCCGACCAACGCCTGCAACTCCGCTGGCTGTGCCGCTTCAACGGCAACCGGCGATCCCGCCACCAGCGTCACCCGCGACCACAACCGGTGAAAGAAACCTTTATCGGGATCGCGACTGAAGAAACTCCCCCACAACCCCTGCAACGCCAGCGGAATCACCGGCACCGGCGTCTCTTCGAGAATCCGCGTCAGCCCGCCCTTGAACTCGTTGATCTCGCCATCGGCGGTCAACTTGCCTTCCGGGAAGATGCACACCAGCTCACCGTCCTTCAGATACTGGGCAATCCGGGTGAAGGCCTTTTCGTAAATCTGGATGTCTTCCTGGCGTCCGGCGATAGGAATCGTCCCCGCCGTGCGGAAGATAAAGTTCAGCACCGGCAGGTTGTAGATCTTGTAGTACATGACAAAGCGAATCGGCCGACGCACCGCGCCGCCAATCAGCAACGCATCGACGAACGACACGTGGTTGCACACCAGCAACGCCGCGCCCTCATCGGGAATCGCCTCAAGGTTGCGATGCTCGACGCGGTACATGGAATGGCTCAGCAGCCAGATCATGAAACGCATGCTGAACTCGGGGACGATCTTGAAGATGTAGGCGTTGACGCCGATGTTCAGCAGCGACACCACCAGGAACAGCTGAGGAATCGACAACTTGACCACGCTCAGCAACACGATGGTGACAATCGCCGAAACCACCATGAACAACGCGTTGAGAATGTTGTTGGCGGCAATCACCCGCGCCCGTTCGTTCTCGGCGGTGCGCGACTGGATCAGCGCGTACAGCGGCACGATGTAGAAACCGCCGAAGATCCCGAGGCCCAGCACATCAAACAACACCGCCCAGGCATGGCCAAAACCGAGCACTTCGGTCCAGCTGTGTCCGACGGCACTTTCTGGAATTCCACCGGAATGCCACCACAGCAACAGCCCGAAAACCGTCAGGCCGAACGAGCCAAACGGAACCAGGCCGATCTCGACTTTGCGTCCGGAAAGTTTCTCGCACAGCATAGAACCCAGTGCGATGCCGACCGAAAACACGGTAAGAATCAGGGTGACCACGGTTTCGTCGCCGTGCATCCATTCCTTGGCGTAAGCCGGGATCTGGGTCAGATAAATCGCCCCGACAAACCAGAACCACGAATTGCCGACAATCGAACGCGACACCGCTGGCGTCTGCCCCAGGCCGAGTTTCAAGGTCGCCCACGACTGACTGAAGATGTTCCAGTTCAGGCGCATTTCCGGGGTCGCCGCTGCGGCGCGAGGAATGCTGCGACTGGCCAGATAACCCAGCACGGCGATGCCGACAATCGCAGCGGACACCACCGGCGCGTAAATGGCCGACGACATCATCACGCCGGCGCCGATGGTCCCGGCCAGGATCGCCAGGAACGTGCCCATCTCCACCAGCCCGTTGCCACCGACCAGTTCGTCTTCGCGCAATGCCTGTGGCAGGATCGAATACTTCACTGGCCCGAACAGCGCCGAGTGCGTGCCCATGGCGAACAGCGCCACCAGCATCAGCGATAGGTGATCGAACAGGAAGCCGACGGATCCCACGGCCATGATGGCGATTTCTGCCAGTTTGATCAGACGGATCAACGCATCCTTGGCGAATTTTTCCCCGAACTGCCCGGCCAGCGCCGAAAACAGGAAGAACGGCAGGATAAACAGCAGCGCACACAGGTTGACCCAGATCGAGCGGTCACCTTCGATGGTCAGCCGATAGAGAATGGCGAGGATCAGCGACTGCTTGAACACGTTGTCGTTGAACGCGCCCAGCGACTGGGTGATGAAAAACGGCAGGAAGCGCCGGGTGCGCAGCAGGTTGAACTGTGAGGGGTGACTCATCTTCCGTGTGACCCTGTTGTTTTTGGAAAGAGAAGGTAGCGAGTGGCCTGGCTACGCTTATAAGAATCTCGAACCGCGATCCAGGCCACACATTACCTAATCTTTGCAGGTTATTTCTTCAAACCTGCAATGCACGGTGAAACAAACAGCTCGCCGCGCCACGCACCTTGCAGCGTGCGTTTACCGACGATCAGCCACATCACCGCCAGTAACGTCACCAGTACGCAGCCGACCACACTGAAGAATGTCAGGTGCAACGTGCTGCCCAGTTTCAGGGTGGCCAGCGAATAAACGCCCAGCGGGAAGGTGAAGCCCCACCAGCCGAGGTTGAACGGAATGCCGTCACGCAGGTAACGCAAAGTGATCAGCAGCGCCATCAACATCCACCACAAACCGAAGCCCCACAGTGTGATCCCAGCGACCAGCCCCAGGCCCGAAGCGATTTCCCCGATGCCCGGTAGACCATTGGCCGCAAAGATCGCTGGCGCGTCACCGCCCAGCAGCAACATGCCCAGAGCGCCGGTGCCGATCGGGCCCAAGGCGAGCCAACTCGAGGCCGCCATGTTTTCATGGGGCAGTTTGTGCAAGGCCATGCGCAGCAACAGGATGGTCAGAATGCTGAACGCCACTGGCAGGGAAAAGGCCCAGAGCACGTAGCTCGTCACCAGCACCACCAGTTGCGAGTGGGCATCGGCCAGATGCGGCGCCAGCAGTCCACCGCTGGCCGCCGCCACTTCTGCCGCCACCACCGGCAGCAGCCAGACGGCAGTCATCTGATCGATGCTGTGTTCCTGACGGGTGAACATCATGTAGGGGATCAGCACACCGCAGGCCAGCGACATCGCCACGTCCAGCCACCACAGCACTTCGGCCAGATGAATGACACCGCCGCCCCAGCGCGGCAGACCGAACAGCAGAAAGCCGTTGATGATGGTCGCCAGGCCCATGGGAATGGTGCCGAAGAACATCGAAACCGTGGAATGCCCGAAGATCCGCCGCGCTTCGTCGAAGAACAGAATCCAGCGCGCGGCGTAGGCAGCGGTAAACAGCACGAACAACAGAATGTTGAACAGCCACAGCCCTTCGGCCACGGCGTGCAGGCCGGGAATGGAAACGGGTAATTGCGCCAGCGCCAAGGCCAGCACGCCGGTGCCCATGGTCGCGGCGAACCAGTTCGGGGTGAATTGGCGGATCACTTCACGCGGGTGCTGAAGCTGGCTGAATGGCTTGATGCCGGGTTTGGCGCTGTTGGGGCAAATCATCATGAACTCCTGTCCTCAGGTGAGGTTGAGCCCATGGTAGAACCGAATCGAATATCTATATAACGGGTAATATCTCTAACTGTTATCTGTTTTGTAGATATGCAGTCAGACACTTCCTTCGGTTTCGATCACCAGAATCCGCGCCGCGCCCTGAGGATGAGCGACGTGCTCAGTACCAATGGTACGCGTAGAAGATATCGCCAACGTCGAGCAAGGCCTGCTTCTCCTCACCTGCTTCGCGATAGTGCATGAGCACCTGACCGTCGAGCACCACAAACACTTCTTCACCGTCATTGACGTGCCATTTGTAGGGCTGATCCGTCCAGTGCAGACGCGTGGTGATGCCGTTCATGTTGGCGATGTCGAGCGCGCCCCAGGCGCGCTCGGCGGTGAAGGTCTTGCTGCGGATAATCTTCATGCGTCGATCCGTGAGAAGAAGGGGCTGGCCAAGGCTAACCGAAACCGCAGGCTTATGGCGCGCTGCAGGTCTTCGCCGTTTGCGTCCGAAAACTCATCAGCAGCGCACCAACCGCCAGCACAATCAGCACCGCGCCATACACATCGGTGGTGGCCAGCAGACCCACGCTGTGGGTGAAATGCCCGGCCAGCAACGCCGGCAGGCAGAACGCCAGATAACTCAGCACATAGAACGCCGACATCAACCCGGCGCGCTCATGAGGCAATGCCAGCGGCACCAGGCTGCGCACCGCACCGAGAAAACCGGAGCCAAAGCCACAACCAGCCACAAGCGTACCGAAGAAAAACAGCGACAGACTGGCACTGTGCACGCCCAACAGAATCAGCACGATGCCGGCCGGCAGCAGGCTCGCCCCGAGTTGCAGCGCCCGGGAGGCAGGACGATTGCGCAACGTGAAGATCATCAGCGCACCGGTCACGGTCAGCGCCGCCACGGTGGCGCCGCCGATCAGGTTGGAGGTGGAGCCAGTAGCCGTGCGCACCAGCGACGGTGCCAGCGAGGCGTAGAAACCGCCGAGCGCCCAGGTCGCAGTGTTCAACGGCAACACTCGCCAAAGCGTCGAACGCGCCTGAACCGGCACGTGCAGGGTTGGCCGCAAAGAGGCCCACGCCCCGGCCTGCGGCGAAACGCTTTCCGGCAGGCGCCAGACATAAATGCCCTGCAACACAAACAGCGCGAGCAGTAACCAATAGGTCAACTGCAATGGCGCCGGAGCGAACTCGGCCAGCAAGCCGCAACCCATGCCGCCCAACGCCATACCCAGCAAAGGCGCAACGCTGTTGATCAACGGCCCCTGCTGACGGTCGGTATCCAGCAGTGTCGCGCTCAACACGGCGGTGGCCATGCCGGTGGAGAAACCTTGCAGCACTCGCGCGCCGATCAGCCAGCCCACGCTGTCGGCGTAGATAAACAGCAGCATCGCCAGCGCATTGAGCGTCACGGCGGCGAAGATCACCGGTTTGCGTCCCAGGTGATCCGACAGCGACCCGACCGTCAGCAACGCGGCCAACAGACTCAGCGCGTAGACGCCGAAAATCAGGGTCAGTACCGCTGCCGAAAAATGCAGCTGATCCTGATACAGGTGATACAACGGCGTCGGCGCAGTGGAAGCGGCGAGAAAACTCAGTAAGGTGATCGCCAGAAACCACAGGCTGGAACGGTGGGAAGCAAGGCTGGTCATGGGCACACTCCGCAAAAGCTAATTTTTTGCTTTTGCGGAGTGTGCTCTCGGCCGCCGCTTAAAGCAAATTCTTTGTGTTAAGGTCTGCCGCATGGCTATTAAAGAAGGTTTACGCCCCGGCGGTCGCAGTGCCCGGGTGCAAGAGTCGATTCACTCGGCAGTCCGCGCGCTTCTGCAAGAACAGGAGCGCTCAACGGTGACCGTCCCGCAAATCGCGGCGCGCGCCGGGGTGACGCCGTCGACGATTTATCGGCGCTGGGGAGATCTGGCGGCCTTGCTGGCCGACGTCGCCCTCGCCCGCATGCGCCCCGACAGCGAGCCGGCTGAAACCGGCAGCCTGCGCAGCGATATCCGCGCGTGGGCGGAACAATATCTCGACGAAATGAGTTCAGAACCCGGGCGCAACATGATGCGCGACGTGCAGGCGAGCGCGACGCCGGGCTATTGCTTTACGATCATCGGCGCGCAATTGCAGACCATCATCGAGCGCCACCCCGAGGAAACGGCGCCGAGCGTGGATAGGCTGATCAATCTGGTGGTGTCCCCGGTGGTGTTCCGCATTCTGTTTTCGGCAGCGCCGCTGGAAGTCGAAGAACTGCACCGGCTTATCGACATCGCGCTCAAACCGGACTGACCACAGAACTGCCCGGTTCTGCTCCTGCGACACCCCGCCGCGCCACGACCTTGGTCGACACTGACTAACCGCCGCGCCCGTGCGAGACTGTCTGACCGGGCGCGAGTCCGGTCGTTTTCTGTCGGGAGTGTTCCATGTCGTTGTCCACCGGGCTGATCGCCGCCGTCGCCCTGGCCTATATGGCCATCATGTTCGCCATCGCCTTCTACGGCGACCGTCGCAGCACACCGCTGCCGCCGCGGGTGCGCGCCTGGGTGTACAGCCTGTCGCTTGCGGTCTACTGCACAAGCTGGACGTTTTTCGGCGCGGTCGGCCAGGCCGCCGAACAACTGTGGTCATTTCTGCCGATTTATCTGGGGCCGATCCTGCTGCTGCTCGGTGCGCCGTGGGTGCTGCAGAAAATGGTGATGATCAGCAAACAGGAGAACATCACCTCCATCGCCGACTTCATCGCCGCCCGTTACGGTAAATCCCAGTCGCTGGCGGTGGTCGTCGCGCTGATCTGTCTGGTGGGCGTCCTCCCTTATATAGCCTTGCAGCTCAAAGGCATCGTCCTCGGCGTAAACCTGCTGATCGGTGCCGGCGCCGACGCCATGGGCACCCGCGCCCAGGATACGGCGCTGATCGTGTCGCTGGTGCTGGCGCTGTTCACCATCGTTTTCGGTACGCGCAACCTCGATGCCACCGAGCACCACCGGGGCATGGTGCTGGCGATTGCTTTCGAGTCGCTGGTCAAACTGTTCGCCTTCCTCGCCGTCGGCGCCTTCGTCACTTATGGCCTGTATGACGGCTTCGACGACCTGTTCAATCAGGCAATGCTCGCCCCGCGCCTTGAGGAATACTGGAAAGAAACCATCAACTGGCCGTCGATGGTGGTGCAGACCGGCGTGGCGATGATGGCGATCATCTGCCTGCCCCGACAGTTCCACGTGACGGTGGTCGAGAACATCGACCCGCAGGATCTGCGTCTGGCCAAATGGGTTTTCCCCGCCTACCTCGCACTGGCCGCGTTGTTTGTAGTCCCTATCGCCCTGGCCGGTCAGATGATGCTGCCCAGCTCGGTCATCCCCGACTCCTTCGTTATCAGCCTGCCGTTGGCCCAGGCTCACCCGGCGCTGGCGATGCTGGCGTTTATCGGCGGCGCATCGGCGGCCACCGGCATGGTGATCGTGGCGAGTGTGGCGCTGTCGACCATGGTCTCCAACGACATGCTGTTGCCGTGGCTGCTGCGCCGCAACAATGCCGAGCGCCCGTTTGAAGTGTTCCGCCAGTGGATGCTCTCGGTACGTCGGGTCAGCATCGTGGTGATTCTGTTGCTGGCCTACGTCAGCTACCGCTTGCTCGGATCGACCGCAAGCCTGGCGACCATCGGCCAGATTGCCTTCGCCGCCGTGACCCAACTGGCCCCGGCGATGCTCGGCGCGCTGTACTGGAAACAGGCCAACCGCCGCGGCGTGTTTGCTGGCCTCGCCGCCGGCACGTTCCTGTGGTTTTACACCCTTATCTTGCCGATCGCTGCGCGCAGCCTCGGCTGGTCGCTGGACAGTTTCCCCGGCCTCGCCTGGCTGCACAGCAACCCGCTGAACCTGCCGATTACCCCGCTGACCCAAGGCGTGGTGCTGTCGCTGGCGGGCAACTTCACGTTGTTCGCCTGGGTCTCGGTGCTGTCGCGTACACGGGTGTCAGAGCACTGGCAGGCCGGACGCTTTATCGGTCAGGAAATCAACGCACGGCCGAGCGCACGTTCGATGCTGGCGGTGCAGATCGACGACCTGCTGCAACTGGCCGCGCGCTTTGTCGGTGAAGAGCGCGCGCGGCAGAGTTTCATTCGCTTCGCCTATCGCCAGGGCAAAGGCTTCAACCCGAACCAGAACGCTGACGGCGAATGGATCGCCCACACCGAGCGATTGCTGGCCGGTGTCCTCGGCGCCTCTTCGACGCGAGCTGTAGTAAAAGCCGCCATCGAAGGTCGGGAAATGCAGCTGGAGGACGTCGTCCGGATCGCCGACGAAGCCTCGGAAGTGCTGCAGTTCAACCGCGCGCTGCTGCAAGGCGCCATCGAAAACATTACCCAGGGCATCAGCGTGGTCGACCAGTCACTGAAACTGGTGGCCTGGAACCGTCGCTATCTGGAGCTGTTCAACTATCCGGACGGTTTGATCAGCGTTGGCCGGCCGATTGCCGACATCATTCGCCACAACGCCGAACGTGGTTTGTGCGGCCCCGGCGAAGCGGAAGTCCACGTCGCCCGGCGCCTGCACTGGATGCGTCAGGGCCGCGCCCACACTTCCGAGCGGCTGTTCCCCAACGGCCGGGTGATCGAGCTGATCGGCAACCCGATGCCGGGCGGCGGCTTCGTCATGAGTTTCACGGACATCACCGCGTTCCGCGAAGCCGAGCAGGCCCTGACTGAAGCCAACGAAGGGCTGGAGCAACGGGTCAGCGAGCGGACTCAGGAACTGTCGCAACTCAACGTCGCGCTGACCGAAGCTAAGGGCAACGCCGAGGCGGCCAACCAGTCCAAGACCCGTTTCCTCGCAGCGGTCAGCCACGATTTGATGCAGCCGTTGAACGCGGCGCGGCTGTTCTCCGCCGCCCTCTCCCATCAGGACGACGGCTTGAGCGGCGAAGCGCAGAAACTGGTGCAACACCTCGACAGCTCGCTGCGTTCGGCCGAAGACCTGATCAGCGACCTGCTGGACATTTCCCGCCTGGAAAACGGCAAGATCAACCCGGATCGCAAGCCGTTCGCGGTCAATGAGCTGTTCGATATTCTCGGCGCGGAGTTCAAGGCGCTGGCTCAGGAACAGGGCTTGAGTTTCCGGGTACGGGGCAGCCAGCTGCGCATCGACAGCGACATCAAGTTGCTGCGGCGCATTCTGCAGAATTTCCTCACCAACGCGTTCCGCTACGCAAAAGGCCCGGTACTGCTGGGCGTGCGTCGACGAAAAGGCGAAATCTGTCTGGAAGTGTGGGATCGCGGGCCGGGGATTCCGGAGGACAAACAGCAAGTGATTTTCGAGGAATTCAAACGCCTCGACAGTCACCAGACCCGCGCCGAAAAAGGTCTGGGCCTGGGTCTGGCGATCGCCGACGGTCTGTGCCGCGTGCTCGGCCATACCTTGCGCGTGCGTTCATGGCCGGGGCGCGGCAGCGTGTTCAGTGTCCGCGTGCCGTTGGCCAAAGCGCAGACCGTGCAGGCGCCGGCAGCGGTGGAAATCAATGGCAAATTGCACAGCGGTGCGCAGGTGTTGTGCATCGACAACGAAGACAGCATTCTGATCGGCATGAACAGCCTGCTCACACGCTGGGGCTGCCAGGTCTGGACCGCGCGCAACCGCGAAGAATGTGCGGCGCTGCTCGACGACGGCGTGCGCCCACAATTGGCATTGGTCGACTATCACCTCGATCACGGCGAAACCGGCACCGATCTGATGGCCTGGTTGCGCACAAGACTGGGCGAGCCGGTGCCGGGCGTAGTGATCAGCGCCGACGGGCATCCGGAAACGGTGGCGCAGGTGCACGCGGCGGGACTGGATTATCTGGCCAAACCGGTGAAACCGGCGGCGTTGCGGGCGTTGTTGAGTCGCTATTTGCCGCTATAGCAGAGCGGCTTATTCAGGCAGTTCGACCAGGCCGTCGGCGTCGGTCATTGCGCGTTCCAGCAGATCCGCCGGCAGGCTTTTGCTGGCTCGCGCGCCGAGCAACTTGAGCTGCTCGCTGCGACTGACCAGGTTGCCGCGCCCTTCTGTCAGCTTGTTGCGCGCCGCGCTGTAGGCCTTGTCCAGTTGCTGCAAGCGATTGCCGACTTCGTCCAGATCCTGAATGAACAACACGAACTTGTCGTACAGCCAACCGGCGCGCTCGGCGATTTCCCGGGCGTTCTGGCTCTGGCGCTCCTGCTTCCACAGGCTGTCGATGACTCGCAAAGTGGCCAACAGCGTGGTCGGGCTGACGATCACGATGTTGCGGTCGAAGGCTTCCTGAAACAGCGTCGGCTCGGCCTGCAACGCGGCTGAAAACGCCGCTTCGATGGGCACGAACAGCAAGACGAAATCGAGGCTGTGCAAACCTTCCAGACGTTTGTAATCCTTGCCGGCCAAGCCTTTGACGTGGCTGCGCAGGGACAGCACGTGCTGCTTCATGGCGATCTGGCCGATGGCCTCGTCGTCCGCCGCGACATATTGCTGATACGCGGTGAGGCTGACCTTGGAGTCGACCACCACCTGCTTGTCGCCCGGCAGATAAATGATCACGTCCGGCTGGAAACGCTCGCCGTCCGGGCCCTTGAGATTGACCTGGGTCTGGTACTCGCGGCCCTTCTCCAGCCCGGCGTGCTCAAGCACACGCTCGAGAATCAGCTCACCCCAGTTGCCCTGGGTTTTCTGGCCCTTCAGGGCGCGGGTCAGGTTGGTCGCTTCGTCGCTGAGGCGCAGGTTCAGTTGCTGCAAGCGCTCCAGCTCCTTGGCCAGCGAGAAGCGCTCGCGGGCTTCGGCCTGATAGCTTTCCTCGACACGTTTTTCGAACGACTGGATGCGTTCCTTCAACGGGTCGAGCAATTGGCCGAGGCGCTGCTGGCTGGTTTCGGCGAAGCGTTGTTCGCGCTCATCGAAGATCTTGCCGGCCAGTTCGGCGAACTGGGCGCGCAGCTCGTCGCGGGAACCCTGCAGGTCATCCAGCCGTTGTTGATGGCTTTCCTGTTGCTCGCGCAATTCGGCATTCAGCGAAGCCGCCTGGGCGTCCAGGCGCCGTAATTCGGCTTCCTTGTTGGCGCGTTCGATGTTCCAGGCGTGGGCAGCGTCACGGGCGTCGTCGCGCTCGATCTGCAGCAGCTCGACTTCCCGGCGTACGGCCGCAAGATCCGCTTGTTTGGAGGCATTGGCCTGGCCGAGGTCGGCGATTTCATCGCGGCTGGCTTCAAGTTGTGCAGTGAGGCCGTCCTGGGCCATCTGTGCCATGGCCAGCCGCTCTTCGAGCAACGCGACTTCAGACTGGTTCTGACTGGCCCGGCGTTGCAGTTGCCAGGCCAGTGCCAGCAGTGGCACCGCCGCGCCTGCCAGCCCCAGCAGGATGCTGGTCAAGTCCATCGCCATAGTGATTCCCGCCGATCCGATAAAGCCTGAAGGTTAACCAAGGCGCCAGGTCTTGGACAGCTCAGTCTTCGATCAGTCCGAGTTCCTGTTGCGCGCGTCGGTCACCGGCGCGGGCGGCCTGGCGCAGCAAGTCCTGGCCGATCCGGCGATCCCGGGCATTGCCACACTCGCGGCACATCAACTGACCGAGACGACTTTGCGCCGCGACCACTCCTTCCCGGGCTGGTTGCTTGAGCAGGCGGCCGGCGAGGTGCTTGGCATTCTGGCTGTCGCCCAGACGCGGGCTGTCCAGCAGCCACTCGGCCACGCGCACGGAAAATCGCTTGGGAGCGGTAACACGAGGGGGTTGGGAGGTAACAGATTCTGTAGCTGAACGAAACTTCATAAAGCACTGTGGGACAGATCGGAAGGCGCGCCACTCTACTCTTTTTTTCGCACAGGTAAAGTCGAAAAAAACCCGGCACGCCCGTGCTAGAGCAAGCGCTCGGGACAATCCACAGAAGCTGTGGATAACTCAGTGGACAACCGTCCTCCAGTCGCCGCAAAGCCTTGTGGAATGGGGCTCGCAGTCAAACTGACGATTTTTTCACCAGTTAAAAAAAGCGATGTTTTTCATTGACTTAAACTTTCGATGCAGGCAGTCATCGGGGTCAGGATCGTTGTGACAGCGCCGTTACAGTCTGCGCAACTAATGTGCACAAGTACCTGTTACACGGTTATATCGATGCGCCTTTTCGAGTCGTTTTGGCATTCGGGCTGGGGATAAGCGCCTGCGCCGAGCTTCAGCGCCGGTCATGTCGTGGCGACCGACGGTCACGATGTGAGCCAGATCGGGGCAGGCCGGGGGCCTGGGCAATATCCTCGTATTTTTTTGACCAGCGGGGTTTGCCTTCTGCTGATCGTTCCGTTAGTATCCGCGGCGTTAGTACCAAGCTGAAAGTCAATTCCGGTCGAACACACCCCACGGTCAGCCTTCTCTCACAGAAGCCTCCACCGACAAAAGCGGGACCGACCCCTCGATGGTTTCCAGGTAAATCTTGCGACAACACAGCCTTTGAATCGAATGCAAAGGGTGTTGCGAAGACCACTTACTCTGACCGAACCAACCTGCAAATTGATCAGGATCTTCACCCCGGGCCCAGAACCTCTGCCCTCGATGTGTTGCCTGTCCTCCTAAGTACCTACCTGCCAGCCCAAGCGCGCCAACTTTTATAGCGCTCGAACTGGCTGCCTTGTTCCAGTCGGGTTCTTCGTTCGACCAATGGTGGTTGGCGTTACTGGAACGTTTTAACGTTGCACGGTTCTTATCCGTGTCATTTGTAGGAACACCTAATAACTATGTCGACTCAAATCCAGACTCAGGATGCCATTCGCACCCTAACCAACGCTTTTGCTCCAATGAACTGCCTGATCATGGCCGCTCGCAAAGGCTGCTTCAGCTTCACCGTGGTCAATGAACACGGGATCGCCCGCCACAGCGAGCGTCTGTACCCCGATCAATACTCCAGCGCCGAACCGCTGCAGGCCGTGATTGATCGCACCCGTCAGGCATTGATCGCCTGAGAGGCCGAAATGGCTGCAAAAGCAAAAGCCCCGCTGAAAATGCGGGGCTTTTTATTGCCCGATGTTTCACTTTTGCCAATTTCTGCCTAATCACTAACCGATATAACGGTTATAACGCCTCGCCGGAAATATTTTAAAAACAGGCCTTTACGTCGCGAATATGACACTACACTTCAACTCAAGCGGCGTGATCCGCTTCCGGCGAGCCTGAGTCGATCCACAGCTGCCAAGCTCCCCTTCAGGTCTCGCCGCCCGACAACAAGATCCGAGGGTTTTATGGGTATCGCTGCCAGCGAACTGTGCCGCTACGTGATCCGTCCTACGCTGATCTACCTCGGACGCCACTGCGCAACTGCCGAATCCCTGTTGCTGGGCATTGCCGCCAGCCAGTCCGCCCTCGGTTCCGCCCTGCATGACCGCCGTGGCCACGGCCTGTACCGGATTGCCGAACATCGTCACCAGGCCCTTTGGGATCATTACCTGGCGCTGGATCCGGAACGCGCCAGCCTGGTGCGGGGCCTCGCCAGCCAGCATGCCTTCCTCAGCGGCCCGCACCTCGAACTGACCGTCAACCTGCGTTACGCCACCGCCATCGCATGGCTGCTGGTCGAAGAACAAAACCCCGTCCTCCCCGAGCCGGGCGATCTGCTGGGCATGGCGCGCATCTGGCGTCAGACCTTCCAGCCTCAAGGTCGTCTGCGCGATTTCACCTGCGCCTGGCAAACCTGTGTTTCACCGCTGAATCAGGTCGCTTGCTGACCCGCCGGTTTCGCAACATCGCCCAACGGGTGGCGAATCTGGTCGGATTGTCCTACAAAACCGCTCTAACTCAAGGCATACGGACTATAGCGCTGGGACGAAAATGTTGGTAATTTTCGCCCCGGTGATCACCAGGAGTTCTAATAATGAAAAAAGTCATGCTCAAAACCACCCTTAGCCTTGCCGTAACCGTGGCATCCACCCAGATCTTCGCAGCTGGCTTTGCCATCAACGAACACAGCATCAGCGGGATGGGGACTGGGTACGCCGGGCGATCTTCTTCTGCCGACGACGCAAGCACTGTTTATGGCAACCCTGCCGGCATGTCGCGCATCACGCGCGAACAAGTCACTGGTGGTGTTGCATTCCTCGACGCAAAAACCGATATCAGCGATGGCAGCTCCAGCCCTAACGGCGGCAGCAACAAAGGCGATATGGTGCCCTTCACCTCCGTACCTATGGGCTACTACGTCAAGCCGATCGACGAGCATTGGGCATTCGGCCTGGGTGTGTACGTACCCTTCGGCCTGATCACCGACTATGAAAACGGTTTTGCCGGCCGTTACTTCGGCAGCAAGTCCGAAGTCCAGGTCATCACCTTCCAGCCGACTGTCAGCTACAAATTCAACGACGTCGTGTCGATCGGTTTCGGTCCAACCATCAACCGTATCGACGGTGCGCTGGAATCCAACCTGTCGATCACTCAGGCTGCGCCGGACGGCAAGGTCAAGATCAAGGGTGACGACACCGCGCTGGGCTACAACATCGGCGTGCTGGTACAGGCTACCGACACCACTCGCCTGGGTCTGACCTACCACTCGAAAGTCGACTACAAGCTCGAAGGCAACACCAAGGTCAACTACAACGTGCTGGGCGCAATCGGCCTGGGTGCGAACCAGAAATACGATGCTTCGCTGAAGATCACCACACCTGAATCCGTGGACCTCTCGGTCACTCAGGCGATCAACGATCGCTGGAACGTCTACGCCGGTACTACCTGGACCCGCTGGAGCCAGCTGGAAAAGATCACCGTCAAGAACTCCGGCGTACAGCCTCTGCTGGCTGGCCAGTTCGGCGAGATCACCGAAGAACAGAACTGGCATGACACCTGGGCTTACGCCATCGGTACGTCCTACCAGCTGAACAAGGAATGGGTACTGCGTACCGGTCTGACCTTCGACCAGTCGCCAACCAACAACGTCGACCGTTCGCCACGCATCCCGACCGGCGACCGGACCATCTTCAGCATCGGTGCCGGCTGGAGCCCGACCGAAGACCTGACCATCGACGTCGCCTACTCGTACCTGAAGGAAGAGAAGGTCAACATCCGCAACGAAAACGATCGCGGCCAGACCTACAACTCCCAGTATGAAAACTCGGCAAACGGCTTCGGTGTCGGCGCAACCTACCGCTTCTGATGCTGTACGGCGAGGCTGAGCTCTTTACCATTTGAGGCCTCGCCCACTAAAAAGCCCCGCTCTCTTCAACAGAGGCGGGGCTTTTTGATGGGCGTCGATCAGGGTTTCAGCGGCTGGGAAGCAATGGCTTTCTCGATGGCTGCGAGAAATTCCGGATCATCCGGCTTGGTCAGGCTGGAGAAGTTGGCGATCACCTTGCCCTGGCGGTCGATGACGTATTTGTAGAAATTCCATTTCGGTGCACTGCTCTGTTTGGCCAGCACCTGGAACAAGTGAGTCGCATCGTCACCCCGCACCTTCTGCGGCTCGGTCATGGTGAACGTCACGCCGTAGTTGGCGTAGCAGACCTTGGCGGTCTCGGCGCTGTCCTTGGACTCCTGTTTGAAGTCATTGGAAGGCACGCCGAGCATTTCCAGGCCCTGGGCCTTGTAGCGCTGATTGAGCGCTTCGAGCCCCTCGAACTGCGGCGCGAAACCACAGAAGCTGGCCGTGTTGATCACCACCAGCGGTTTGTCGGCGTAGCGCTGACACAGGTCGATGGATTCCTTGGCCCGCAGCTTGGGCAACGAACCTTGCAACAGATCCGGACAGTCCGCGGCCTGGGCCAGTCCGGTCAACGCCATCAGCAACGCGGGAACAGCACACCAGCGCTTGAGCATGTCGGGCATCCTTGAGCAATCGTCAGACCTCGACGTTACTCGCCCTCCCGCCGGTCTAGCAAGCACCCATGCCCAACTGCATCAGCGCCAGCCCGCCCTGATGCCAGCCCCACCACACCAGCGCCAGCAACGCGGCGCCGAGTGCGGTGACGACGATCTGCGGCCAGAAATGGTTCATGCAGCGCTCGCACGCGGTTGCAGGCGCTCGACCGGGCGCTCGCGCACCGGCCAGTTCAGCGCGGCCGCCAACAGACTCAAGAGAACCGCCACTTGCCAGATCAAGTCATAACTCCCGGTTCGGTCATACACCACCCCGCCCAGCCAACCGCCAAGGAACGAACCCAACTGATGGAACAGGAACACGATACCACCGAGCATGGACAGGTTTCGCACGCCAAACAAGGTCGCCACCGTACCGTTGGTCAACGGCACCGTCGACAGCCACAGGAAGCCCATGGCCATGCCGAACAGATAGGCCGAGGTCGTCGTCACCGGCAGCCACAGAAACAGCACGATCACCACGGCGCGCAGCAGATACAGCCCGGTCAGCAGACGCGGCTTGGACATCCGCCCGCCGAGCCAACCGGCGGTGTAAGTGCCGAAGATGTTGAACAGACCGATCAATGCCAGCACCGTGGTGCCGACGCTGGCCGGCAGGTGCTGATCGACCAGATACGCCGGTAAGTGCACGCCAATGAACACCACCTGAAATCCGCAGACGAAAAAGCCGAACGCCAGCAGCCAGAACCCGGAATGCGAGCAGGCCTCGCGCAGCGCTTCGGACAGGGTTTGTTCATGACCGAGCACCGGCAGCGGTTTGTCCTTGAGCATGCTCACCAGCGGCACGATCAGCGCCACCAGCAAACCCAGAACCAGCAACGCCGCCGACCAGCCGAGCCAGCCGATCAGCCCGAGGGTGCCCGGCAGCATGGCGAACTGGCCGAATGAACCGGCAGCACTGGCGATGCCCATGCCCATGCTGCGTTTTTCCGGTGGTACAGCGCGGCCGACCACACCGAGGATCACCGAGAACGAGGTGCCGGACAGACCGATGCCGATCAGCAAGCCGGCGCTCAGGGACAGGCCCAACGCCGTTTCCGACAGCCCCATGAACACCAGGCCCAAGGCGTAGAGCACGCCGCCGATCAGCACCACTTTTGCCGCGCCGAAGCGGTCAGCCAGTGCGCCGGTAAACGGTTGCGCCAGACCCCAGATCAGGTTCTGCAACGCGATGGCGAAAGCGAACACCTCACGGCCCCAGCCAAACTGGGTGCTCATCGGCGAAAGAAACAAACCGAAACCGTGCCGCACGCCCAACGACAACGCCAGAATCAGCGCACTCCCCAGCAACACCCAACCGCACGTACGCCACATCGAACTCATTGTTATTCTCCAGTCGCGGGTATATACCCGCTTAGATTCGGAAAAAACCGGCCCTCAGGCCAGTTCATCCAACAGCCGCAGCAAGGTTTCACGCTTCTCGGCACCCAGTCGGTCGATCAACCGCTGTTGCGCCGCTTCCCAGGCCGGCAAGGCCGCTGCCAGGCGTTGCGCACCGGTTTCGGTGAGCCGGACGATGCGGTTGCGCATGTCCTCGCCCTCGGCCAACGCCACCAGGCCCTCGCCTTCCAGCACCCGTAGATTGCGCCCGAGGGTGCTGCGGTCCAGGCCCATCGCTTCGGCCAGTTCGGAAATGCTCGGCTGATCCAGCCGCTGCAGGTTGCACAGCAAAGAATACTGGGCAACGTTGATCCCGAAGCCGTCGAGAGCGCCGTCGTAATGCCTGCTGACGCCACGAGCGGCGCGTCGCAGGTTGGTGCACAAACACTGAGAAGGAAGCATGATGCGTGTATATACCCGCGACTGTGTTAAATCAAGTTACAGATCAAAGTTACTTATCAAAACAAGGCCAGCCCGACCAGCACTGACATCTCCAGCAATTCCAGCAACGCACCGGCCGTATCACCGGTGGTTCCACCCAGTCGTCGCACCATCAAATGCCGCAGCCAGATGAACACGACGACCGCCAGCAGCAGCGCCACAACAGCGCTGAATCCGGCGATCACCACACACGCCGTCGCACTCACCGCCAGCACCTGCCAACCCGTCTTGCGCGGCAGATGATCGGCCAGCGCCTGCCCCAATCCACCGGCCCGCACATAGGTTGTGGTGAGGAACAGTGCGAGTAGCGCCGCTCGCCCGATCAGCGGCACGATGATCAATGCCATGCCCTGCTGCTGTTCGATCAAGGCCAGCAACGCGGCGAACTTGAGCAGCAACACCAGCACCAGCGTCACCACCGCGATCGGCCCGCTGCGCGGATCCTTCATGATCGTCAGCGTACGCTCGCGATCACCGAAACCGCCGAGCCACGCATCGGCGCTGTCCGCCAGGCCATCGAGGTGCAACGCGCCGCTGAGCAGCACCCACACCGTCAGCAACAGCGCCGCGTGCAACAGCAATGGTGCGCCCGCCAGCGCAATGTTCAGCGCCCAGAGAATCACACCGAACAGCAAGCCCACCAGCGGATAAAACAGCAACGAGCGCCCGAGCTGTTCAGGCGCCGGCATGCCCGGCAGACGAATCGGCAGGCTGCTGAGAAATTGCAGGGCGATCCACAGGGGCAGCATGTCAGCACATTTCCCTGAGCGAACCGTCGGCCTCGACGATCAGCGAAAACAGCGCGCCGTGAGCGACTTCGACATTGAGCAGTTGTTCGCGAGGCAAACCGCGGGCCCGCGCCAGCAGCAGACGCATGACGCCGCCATGACTGATCAGCAACACCCGCTCACCCGCGTGCGCCGCCTGCAAGCGCATGACCGCCGCCAGCACCCGCGCAGAGAAATCGCTGACCGGCTCACCCTGCGGTGGAGTAAACCCATAGGGATCAGCCCAGAACAGCCCAAGCGCTTCGGCATCGGTTTCCATCAGCGCCGCCGCGCTCTGCCCTTCCCAGGCACCGAAATGCAGCTCTTGCAGATTCTTGTCCAGAGATAACGGCAGATCCCGCTGCGCGCCCAACTCTTCAGCAAACCGCGCGCAACGCTGCAACGGCGAACTGACCAGCCGATCCCACGGGCCCTGCCCGCTCACCGCCTCGCGCATCTGCGCCCAGCCTTTTTCGGTCAGCGCGTCGTCGAGGCTGCCGCGCAGGCCGCCGCCGAGTTCGGTTTCACCGTGGCGCAGCAGATCCAGACGCAAGGTCATGCCGGGCGATCCGCCACCGCGGCTTCGGCGAAGGTCGCCATCTGCCCGTGCAGGTCGCAGGCCAGACGCAACAACGGCACCGCCAGCGCGGCGCCACTGCCCTCGCCCAGACGCAAGCCCAATTCCAGCAGCGGTTCAGCGCCAAGGGTTTCCAGCACATGACGATGCCCCGGCTCGGCCCCCCGATGACCGAACAGCAGCCATTCACGGCAGGCCGGATTCAGCCGCACCGCCACCAGCGCGGCGACCGTGCAGATGAACCCGTCCACCAGCACCGCCACACCTTCCTGAGCACACGCCAGATACGCGCCGACCAAAGCCGCAATCTCAAAGCCGCCGAGATTGAACAGGGTCTGCAACGCATCGCCACGTTGCGCCACATGCAGCGCCAGCGCCCGCTCGATCACCTGCGCCTTGTGGCTGACGCCTTTGGCATTCAGCCCGGTGCCCGGTCCAGTCAAGTGAGCCACCGGGCAATCCAGCAAAGCACAGGCCAGCGCACTGGCGGCCGTGGTGTTGCCGATGCCCATCTCACCGCCGATGAACAATTGCGCGCCCGCCGCTTTCGCGCGCAGCACGCTGTCGCGACCGCCCTGCAAGGCGAGTTCGCCCTGGGCCTGAGTCATCGCCGCGCCCTTGGCGAAATTCGCCGTGCCCGGGCCGATGTTCAGGTGACGCACGCCCGGCAGGTTCAGCGACGGGTTCACAGTGCCCAGATCCACCACTTCCAGCTGCGCGCCGAGTTGCCGCGCCAGCACGCTGATCGCCGCGCCGCCGCTGACGAAGTTCAGCAGCATCTGCCCGGTGACTTCCTGCGGGAACGCAGAAACGCCTTCGGCGACAACGCCATGGTCACCGGCAAAAATTGCGATCCAGACCTGATCCAGTGTTGGCTTGACCTGGCCCTGCAATCCGGCCAGTTGCACCGCCACCGCTTCGAGCTGCCCAAGGGAGCCGGCGGGTTTGGTCAATTGCTGCTGACGCGCCGCCGCGTTTTCAACGGCGTCCGTATCCACCGGTTTGCACGGGTTCAGCCACCAGGCTTGGGTCATAACGCAGGTCCTTTCAAAGTCAGGGGCAGGCCGGCGACCGTCAGGACGACTCGCTGACAACGCTCGGCCAGAGCTTGATGCAGCCAACCGGCTTCATCGACATAGCGGCGAGTCAATTCGCCCAGCGGCACGACACCCATTCCGGTCTCGTTGCTGACAAAAATGATTTCACCCGGCAGCGACGCCAGGCATTCGAGCAGGGATTCGCGTTCGGCGGCGAGGCGTTCGGCGTCATCGAGCATCAGCAGATTGGTCAGCCACAGCGTCAGGCAATCCACCAGCAGGCAGCGCTCGGGGCCGGCGGTTTCGCGCAGTACACGGGCCAGTTCCAGCGGCTCTTCGATCAACGCCCATTCGGCGGGACGGCGGGCGCGATGATGGGCGACGCGCTCATTCATCTCGCCGTCCAGCGGCTGGCTGGTGGCGATGTAGGTCACGGCCAGTGCGCTGTCAGTGGCGAGTTTTTCGGCCAGACGACTTTTGCCGGAACGAGCGCCGCCTAGGATCAGTTGGAGCATGGAGGCATCCTGAAAAAAATTCGTTGAGACAACTGGCCTCTTCGCGGGCAAGCCCGCTCCCACAATGGATTTAGGCCAAACATGGCATTTGAGTACACCTCAGCACCCTGTGGGAGCGGGCTTGCCCGCGAAGAGGTCATCACATCCAGCCTGGATGCCACAGAGTTCACACAACAGATCGGTATCGAGATGCTTCTCCACCAGATCCGCCAAGCGCTCGATATCGCGTTCGCGCAGGCCGTGGTAATCCACTTCCTGCACATCATCCAGACCGGCCCAGCGCAACAGCGCCGCACTGGCCGCCGGCGATTCGAACAGGCCATGCAGGTAGGTGCCGAAAATCTGCCCGTCGAGACTTTGCGCGCCGTCGCAACGATCATCGTCCAGATGCACAGCAGCATTTTCCAGCGCAGATCCCGTCGTCACGCCGGCATGAATTTCATAACCGCTGACCTCAGCGTCTTCCAGCGCCAGACGCCCGCGCACATTGCGCAACTGTTTCTCGGCTTCGAGCTGTGTTTCAAAGGCCAGCAGCCCGAGACCGGCGCTGGAACCCGGCGCGCCTTCCAAGCCCAGCGGATCGTGGACCTGCTCGCCGAGCATTTGCAGACCACCGCAGATTCCCAGCAGCTTGCCGCCGTAACGGAGGTGACGTCTGATGGCGGTTTCCCAGCCATTGGCGCGCAGATACGCAAGGTCGCTGCGCACGCTTTTCGAGCCCGGCAGGATGATCAGATCGGCCGGCGGAATCGCTTGGCCCGGGCCGATGAATTGCAGATCCACCTGCGGATGCAAACGCAGTGGATCGAAATCGGTGTGATTGCTGATGCGCGGCAGCACCGGCACCACCACTTTCAGGACTTGCTCGACCTTATCGGTCTGGCGCTGGTCGATGCCGTCCTCGGCCTCCAGATGCAGGTCCATCACGTACGGCAGCACGCCCACCACCGGTTTGCCGGTGCGTTGCTCCAGCCAGTCGAGGCCCGGTTGCAACAAGGCGATGTCACCGCGAAAGCGGTTGATGATGAAGCCTTTGACTCGCGCCTGTTCGCTCGGCGACAGCAGTTCCAGCGTGCCCACCAGATGGGCAAACACGCCGCCACGATTGATGTCGGCGATCAGCAGCACCGGGCAATCCACCGTTTCGGCGAAGCCCATGTTGGCGATGTCGCCGGCGCGCAGATTGATCTCTGCCGGCGAGCCCGCGCCTTCGACCATCACCAGCGGATAGGCGGCGCTCAAGCGCTCGTGGGAAGCGAGCACTGCCTGCATGGCGATGGCTTTGTAGTCGTGATAGGCGACGGCGTTCATGCTGGTGACCGCGCGGCCATGAATGATGACCTGGGCGCCGGTGTCGCTGTTGGGTTTGAGCAGCACCGGGTTCATGTCGGTGTGCGGCTCGAGAAACGCCGCTTGAGCCTGCACCGCTTGCGCGCGGCCGATCTCGCCGCCGTCGGCAGTCACCGCGCTGTTGAGCGCCATGTTCTGCGGCTTGAACGGCACCACGGCAACGCCCTGACGGGTCGCCCAGCGGCACAGCGCCGTCACCAGCGTGCTTTTGCCGGCGTCGGAGGTGGTGCCCTGCACCATTAAAGTGGTCATGCTGGTTTGTTTTCCATAGAGCGTTGCAGGGCGAATGTTTGCAGGGCTTGCTCAAGGCGCGCCTCGTCGGCGGCATCGGCGGGCAGCCCGAAACGCAGGCTGCTGTTGTGCGCGAACAGGCGCAGGAGAATGCCGCGACGAGCCATGAAATCGTGCAACGCGGCGGCCTGTTCGGTGATCAGCCACTGAAACAGCGCGCAGCCTCCCTGCGGTTTGAAACCAGAACGTTCGAGCAGCGCAGCCAGCCGCTCGCTGGCCTCATCGCTGCGGATCCGCTGGCGGGTGTGTCCTTCGGTGTCACGCAGACAGGCCTGGCCGAGTACTCGGGTCGGCCCGCTGACGGCCCAGGGCCCGACCTGTTCGGCCAGCAACCGGAGCAACTTGCGCTCGGCCAGCACGAAGCCCAGCCGCACACCGGCCAGACCGAAAAACTTGCCGAACGAGCGCAGCACGATCAACCCCACTTGATGCGCATGCGGGGCGAGACTCAGCTGCGGCGTGTTGTCCATGAACGCTTCGTCGACCACCAGCCAGCCGCCGCGCTGGGCCAGCCGCGCATGCCAGTCGAGCAGGCGCGCCGGGGTCAGGTTCAGGCCCGTTGGATTGTTCGGATTGACCACCACCAGCACGTCGAGGCTGTCGAGAAAAAAGTCGACTTCTTGCTCTAGCACTTCACGCACGATATAGCCGCTGCGCCGCCAGGCTTCGGCATGCTCGGCATAACACGGCGACAGCACGCCGACCTTGCCGGCCCGGCGCAATCGCGGCAGTAGCTGAATGGCCATCTGCGAACCGGCTACCGGCAGCACTTGGCTGGCGCCGTAGTAATCGCAGGCGGCCTGCTCCAGACCGTCATCGTTTTCCGGCAAACGCGCCCAGGCCCGCAACGGAATCTCCGGGACCGGAAACGGCCACGGCGCAAGCCCCGTGGACAGGTCGAGCCAGTCTTCTTCCGCGATGCCGTATTCGAGCGCCGCCCTGCGCAACCGGCCACCGTGCTCAAGCATAGAATTCAGCCCCCACGCAGAGAATCAGCAGCCATAACCATACCCCGCGCTGGACCAATTGCCAGCCGCGATCAATGGAATCGGCATCCGCCGGCACGCCCTCGCCCAGTTGCGGACGCTCGTGCAGCTCGCCGTGGTAAATCGCCGGGCCACCCAGTTCGACGCCCAAGGCACCCGCGCCGGCGGCCATCACCGGGCCGGCGTTCGGGCTGTCCCATTTCGGCGCCTGGGTGCGCCAGCATTTCAGTGCGAGTCGGGTTTTGCCCAGCAGCGCGTAGGTCAACGCCACCAGCCGCGCAGGAATGTAGTTGAGGACGTCGTCGATTTTTGCCGCCGCCCAGCCGAAACGCTCGAAGCGTTCGTTGCGATAGCCCCACATCGCGTCGAGCGTATTGCTCAGACGATAGAGCACCACGCCCGGCGCACCGGCCACGGCAAACCAGAACAGCGCAGCGAACACCGCATCGCTGCCGTTTTCCAGCACCGATTCGGTGGCGGCGCGGGCGACGGCGGTGCTGTCCAGCTCATCGGTCTGACGGCTGACCAGATAACCCACACGCTTGCGCGCCTCTTCCAGGTCATCGGCGCGCAAGGCCTTGGCGACCGGCTCGACGTGCTCACCCAGGCTGCGCATGCCGAGGGCGCAATACAGCGCAACAATCTCGACGATCCAGCCCACGTAAGGCGCCCAGGAAAACGCCGTGGCCAGCAGGGTCAGCGGCAACACCGCAATCACCCACGCGGTGACGCCATGGCTGCGCCAGCCGCGACCACCGGCGTTGAAACGTTGCTCGATACGCCCGGCAAAATTGCCGAACGCCACCAGCGGATGCCAGCGTTTCGGTTCACCCAGCAGCGCATCCAGCGCAACCGCGGCGACACTCAACAACGCCACACTCATTGACTCACTCCCCAAAAATTTTCATACAGCAGCTCATTGAGCGGACGCGCCTGCGCCCACCCTTCGAGTACCAGCATCGGTGCTGGATAGAATTCCTTGACCGGCCCCAGACAAAGCACCGCCAGCGGCTTGGCCCCGGCCGGCAGTTTCAGCAGATCGGCCAACGCCTGCGGTTCGAACAGCGACACCCAGCCCATGCCCAGGCCTTCGGCACGCGCGGCGAGCCACAGGTTCTGGATTGCGCAGGACAGCGACGCCATGTCCATTTCCGGCAGCGTGCGACGGCCGAAAATATGCCGCTCGCGATCGTCCATCAACGCGGCAACCAGCACTTCGGCGCAGTCGTTGATGCCTTCGACCTTGAGCTTCATGAATTCGTCGCTGCGTTCGCCGAGGGCTTCGGCGGTGCGCACACGTTCTTCTTCAACAAGGTTCTGGATCTGGCCACGTAGCGCGCGGTCGCTGATACGGATGAAGCGCCACGGCTGCATCAAGCCGACGCTCGGTGCCTGATGCGCGGCTTCAAGCAAGCGGCGCAGCAATTCCGGCTCGACCGCGCCACCGCTGAAGTGACGCATGTCACGGCGTTCGGCGATGGCGCGGTAGACCGCTTCGCGCTCGGCGTCAGTGAAGGCGTTGTCGGTCATGGCACCAACAGTGCGGCAATCGCCGACGGATTCGACGGGAAATAGAAATGCACGTACGAGGCGGTCATCCGCCCTTCCCGATACACCGCTTCCGCGCCGCGACCGCCGTTGGGGCTGTGGCCACGGGCAATCGGCGTCAGTTCGGTGGTGGTCAGGGAATGGTGATAGGTGTGGCCGCGCAACAGGCCTTCCGGCAGGTCGACCTCTTGCAGCGCCAGTGCGGCGAGGCGCTTTTGCATCACCGCATCGCCACTCAACAGGCCGACCAAATCAGCGCGGGTGCCTTCGACATCGGTCAACGAGTCGAGCAGGTACAGCATACCGCCACATTCGGCGAGCAGCGGTTTGCCGGCCGCATGATGCGCGCGGATCGCTTTGAGCATGTCGGCGTTCTGCGACAAGGCAACGTGGTGCAATTCCGGATAGCCGCCGGGCAGGTACAAACTGTCGGCGTCGGGCAATTGCGTATCGCGGATCGGCGAGAAGAAACTCAACTCGGCGCCCATCGCCCGAAGCAAGTCGAGACTGGCACCGTAGGTAAAGGCGAAGGCTTCGTCGCGGGCGACGGCAATTCGCACGCCGTCGAGCAGTTTTTCGGTCTCAACGATTTCAGGCGCGGCGAATTCCACGGCCGGTGGCAGCGCTACCTCGCAAGTGCCGGCCAGCGCTTCGGCAGCGGCGTCGAGGCGCACGTCGAGGTCATTGAGTTCGCTTGCCTGCACCAGACCGAGATGGCGGCTCGGCAGTTCGATTCCAGTTTCCCGGGACAACGCGCCGTACCAGCGCAGGCCTTCGGTGAGGCTGCCTTCCAGCAATTGCGCATGGCGCACGGTGCCGACGCGGTTGGCCAGCACGCCAGCAAACGGCAAGTCCGGCTGATAGCGCGCCAGTCCCAGCGCCAGTGCGCCGAAGGTCTGCGCCATGGCCGTGCCGTCGATCACGCCGAGCACCGGCACGCCGAAATGCCGGGCCAGGTCGGCGCTCGATGGCGTGCCGTCGAACAGGCCCATCACGCCTTCGATCAGAATCAGATCGGCTTCGGCGGCGGCTTCCCACAACAGGCGACGACTTTCCTGCTCGCCGACCATCCACATGTCCAGTTGATAGACCGGCGCACCGCTGGCGCGCTCGAGGATCATCGGGTCGAGAAAGTCCGGGCCGCATTTGAATACGCGGACCTTGCGCCCCTGATTGCGATGCAGACGGGCCAGTGCGGCGGTGACGGTGGTCTTGCCCTGACCGGAGGCCGGCGCGGCGATCAGTACCGCCGGGCAGTGACGTGGTTGATTCAAAGTTCGACGCCTTTCTGCGCTTTGATGCCGGCCTGGAAGGCGTGCTTGATCATGCCCATTTCGGTGACGGTGTCGCCCATCTCGATCATTTCCGGCTTGGCGGCGCGACCGGTGACGATCACGTGCTGCATCGGTGGACGCGCCTGCAGATCGCTGAGCACCTGATCCAGATCGAGGTAACCGTGCTTGAGGGCGATGTTCAGTTCATCGAGCACCACCAGACCGATCGACGGATCGCGCAGCAGCTCGCGGGAAACTTCCCAGGCCGCTTCGGCGGCGGCGATGTCGCGCTGACGATCCTGAGTTTCCCAGGTGAAACCCTCGCCCATCACATGAAAACGTACCTGCTCGGGGAAGCGGCGGAAGAACAGCTCTTCGCCGGTGCTGTTGCGGCCCTTGATGAACTGCACCACGCCGCACTGCATGCCGTGGCCCATGGCGCGGGCGAGCATGCCGAATGCCGAGCTGCTTTTGCCTTTGCCGTTGCCGGTCAGCACCAGCACCAGGCCGCATTCGTCTGGCGAATTGGCGATGCGTTCGTCGATGACGGCTTTTTTGCGCTGCATGCGCGCCAGGTGGCGCTCGTCGCGTTCGGGGGAATCAGTCATGGGGAAGCTCTCCGTTGAGGCTGGATAACGGCGGGCAGGCACAAGAATAGACGGCAACAAGCCTGGCATCGCCCACCGTGATGCCGCTGGATGGATCAGGCCGGTCTCCGGGCTCATGAGCGGCTTGCGCCTGGCTGCGCGCCTTCCCGCTTTTACGCAGTGGCATCAGACGCAGCTTTTACTCATTTACCGTTGCGGGGGCAGCGCCGGGTTCGTGAGGGTTCATCGCTTGATGACCCGCCTCACCGGCTTCCCTGTTTCACTCTGTCGACATGCGCCACAGAGCACCTGAAACAAGCCGCGAAGGTTAGAGGGTTGGGGGTGGAGCGTCAATTGAAGAGGGGCTTGTGCGGCGAATAACTGCCGCCGATCAATTAACTGACGCCAATCTTGTGCCACACTGTCATGAGTGATATCAAAGAGCCATGCTTTTTGACTGCAGAGAGCACATCACAATAACAAGGGAGAGCACCATGCAAGGCATGATCATCAGCAATCCGCGGCTGGAATTCCTGCGCCCGGTGCTGGAACGCTGGTTTGACTGTATCGACCGCTACAACGCCGTGCGCGGCGACAATGACACACCTTACTGGCACGACGAAAAAGCCAACCTCGGCCTGCTGTCGGCCGCTGCGTGGATGGCCGAACTGGTCACCCTGCGCGACACCGCCACCCGCAAACAAAACGAAGAAGGCGAGCGCAACGCTCGCGCCGACCTGTTTATCGCTGGCGCCGAGGATCGCGCCTTCATTCAGGCCACCCAACGCTGGCCACGCGTCACCAGCCTGAATCTGACGCAGGCCCTGGTAGATATCACCAGCGATGCCAAGCGCATCAGCTACGCCAGCGACCTGAAACTCGGCTGCCTGTTCGTCGCCCCGCAAAAGGCCCAGCACAGCGCCAGCCCGGAAGAACTGCAGGACATGGTCGACGACCTGCAAAAGGAACACACCTGCGCCGTCGCCTGGTATTTCCCCTACGCCTATCGCAAATTGCGCAGCGAAGCCGGCAACTATCACCCCGGCATTGCCGTGCTGTTCAAGGAAGCCCGCGGCTGAGGGTTGAACCATCGGGCTTGTGCGCTTCTCTATGATTAAGAATGCATTCATAGGGAAGATCAGCAATGCGCAAGCCCCAGCTCGTTTTCGTCATCGTGCTCGCCGGAGGGCTCGCCGCCTGTGGTGAATCCTCCAGCCTGCAAGTCTCCGACGGCACTGGCCCGTCACCCCGATTGCCCGAACCGAACAAGACCCTGATCCCGACGGTGAACATCGCCCCGGCCATCGGCTGGCCGGCCGGCGCCAAACCGACGGCAGCGGCAGGCACGCAGGTGGCGGCGTTTGCCGAAAATCTCGATCACCCGCGCTGGCTGTATGTGCTGCCCAACGGTGACGTGCTGGTGGCGGAAACCAACGCCCCGCCCAAACCCGACGACAGCAAGGGCATTCGTGGCTGGGTGATGAAAAAAGTCATGGGCCGTGCCGGTGCCGGCGTTCCCAGCCCGAACCGCATCACTCTGCTGCGCGATGCCGATCATGACGGCGTGGCCGAAACCCGCACGGTGTTCCTGCAGAACCTCAACTCGCCGTTCGGCATGACCCTGGTCGGCAACGATCTGTACGTGGCCGATACCGATCGCCTGCTGCGCTTTAACTACGAACCCGGCGCGACCGAAATCAAGAGCCAGCCAATCAAGGTCGTCGACCTGCCGGGCGGCACGCTCAACCATCACTGGACCAAGAACGTCATCGCCAGCAAGGACGGCAGCAAGCTGTACGTTACCGTCGGCTCGAACAGCAACGTCGGCGAAAACGGCCTCGATCAGGAAGAAGGCCGCGCAGCGATCTGGGAAGTGGACCGCGCGACCGGCAACCATCGAATCTTCGCCTCGGGTATACGTAACCCCAACGGCCTGGCCTGGGAGCCGCAAACCGGCGCACTGTGGACCGCCGTGAACGAGCGCGACGAAATTGGCAGCGACCTGGTGCCGGACTACATCACTTCGGTCAAGGACGGGGGTTTCTATGGCTGGCCGTTCAGCTACTACGGCCAGCACATCGACGTGCGCGTCGAACCACAGCGGCCGGACATGGTGGCCAAGGCCATCGCTCCCGACTACGCCGTCGGCCCGCACACCGCGTCACTGGGCCTGACCTTCGCCGAAGGCAATCGTCTGCCGGCACAGTTCAAGGAAGGCGCATTCATCGGGCAGCACGGCTCGTGGAACCGCAAACCGCACAGTGGCTATAAGGTAATCTTCGTACCGTTCGCCGCTGGCAAACCGAGCGGCACGCCAGTGGACGTGCTGACCGGATTCCTCGACAAGGACGAGAACGCGCTGGGCCGTCCGGTCGGCGTGGTGATCGATCAGCAAGGTGGATTGCTGGTCGCCGATGACGTGGGGAACAAGGTGTGGCGGGTTTCAGCGACCCGTTAATCTGTTGCAGGCATAAAAAAACCGTGGGAGCCATTCAGCTCCCACGGTTTTTATGTATCTGGATTACGGGTTATGCGCCAGGTGCTCCGGCTGCAGAACACGCTTGGCGCTCAGATAGGCTTTCTGCCAATACGCCTTCGACAGGCTGTCCAGCTTCACCGTGCCGCCAGTGGCCGGCGCATGAACGAAGCGGCCTTCCCCGACGTAGATCCCCGCATGGCTGACCTGTGAACCGCCATTGGTGGCGAAGAAGATCAGGTCGCCGGTTTGCAGGCCTTCTTTGCCGACGTTCGGCGCCTGCATGACGATCATCTCGCGGGTTGAACGCGGCAGGCTGATGCCGGCAGCATCGCGGTAGACGAAGCCGATCAGACCGCTGCAATCAAATCCGGAATCTGGTGTATTGCCGCCCCAACGATAAGGTGTGCCCACCAGCCCAAGCGCGCGGAACAGCACGTCTTCGGCAGCGGGTGAAAAGGCTTGGGAGGATCCGAATACGATCGGAGCGCGAACCACCGGCGCAGGCGGCGGAGTGCGACTGGCGCAGCCACTGAGCAGCGCTGCGAAGAACATCAAGGCAAAGCGGGCCGACATCGTCATATGCAGAACATCCTGATCTGGCTGAGGCTTTGACTGCCGATTCGACAGAAAACAAAACCGCCTGCGTTGGGACGCAGGCGGTTTGCCATCAATATAGATCAGGATTCTAGCGGCTACGCGGCAAACTTCAAGTAAGACTTTAACTTCACCTTGTAAAGTTTAAGTCTATTGCCCCTGAAGGACCGCTTGTCGCCACGAGCGTGGCGACAAAGACGTGATTACTTGCGAGCGGTAACCACGGTTGGAGCGTTCGCCAAAGCGCGTTTGGCTTCGATGAAGGTCTTGCTCCAGTAGCTGTCGCCCAGGCTGTCGATGCGAACACCGCCGCTGCGACGAGAGCTGGAATGAATGAACTGGTTGTCGCCCAGGTAGATCCCGGCGTGGCTTACACGACCGCGACGACCATTGGTGGCGAAGAACAGCAGGTCGCCCGGCTCAAGATTGCTGCGCGAAACCAGCGGCGCATCCACGTTGATCATTTCGCGGGTGGAGCGCGGCAGGTTCATGCCGGCTTCTTCGCGGAACAGGTAGCCGATGAAACCGCTGCAATCGAAACCGGCTTCAGAGGTACCGCCGAAACGGTAACGGGTACCGATCAGGGACATGCCGCGTTCGAGGATGCTGTCGGCCAGAACCGGAAGCTGGTAAGGCTTCTTGCCGTTGAAGTCGGCGAGTTCTTTTTCGGTGTCCAGCTCTTCCTGGTAAATAACGGAAGACTGGGCGGTGGCAGAATTTTTAGCCTGTTGTTGCTGCTCTTGATTAACAGGTGAATGAGCAGCGCAACCGAACAACAGGGTGACGAGTGCGAGAGGCACGAGGGGTGCGAAGCGCTTTAGCATGGGCACGACCGTGGCTGATAGTTGTAAAGAAGCCGAGACTATGCCCGCTATCAGCCTCATTTGCAAATTCAATCGATCTTTTTGTGACTTCTCGGTTTCTCGTTAACATCTAAGCGCTTAAGCCTATTTGAATCGAGACGCGGCCTGTGCAACCCACAGGAAAGCGGGTTTTCTGGCGCCTGAAATATGCCGAAACCGGCTGAAAGCCCCGGTTTTACCAGCCCAGGGTTTCTTTCAGGAAGGGAATGGTCAGCTTGCGCTGAGCCTGCAAAGAGGCCTGATCGAGCTGCTCCAGCAGATCGAAAAGCGCGCTCATGCTGCGGGTACCGCGAGTCAAAATAAAATGCCCGACTTCGTCGGTCAGGTGCAGACCGCGACGGGATGCGCGCAATTGCAGGGCACGCAATTTGTCTTCATCGGAGAGAGGACGCATCTGGAAGATCAGCGCCAGGGTCAGGCGCGATTTCAGGTCGGCGAGTTTGATCGGCAGTTCACGCGGCGAAGTGGACGCCGCAATCAGCAGACGCCGACCACTGTCACGCAGACGGTTGAACAGATGAAACATCGCCTCTTCCCAGTCCGCCTTGCCGGCAATCACCTGCAAGTCATCCAGGCAGACCAGTTCGTACTGTTCGAGGTTGTCGAGGATTTCGATGCCGCGATCCATCAACTCGGCCAGCGGCAGGTACACCGCCGGTTCACCCATCTGCTCGAAGCGCAGGCACGCGGCCTGCAACAGATGTGTACGCCCCACCCCGTGCTTGCCCCACAGATAGATCAGGCTTTCGGTCCAGCCGGCGTCGGCTTCGCATAGACGCTCGACATAGCCGAGTGCAGCGGCATTGGCGCCTGGGTAGTAGTTGATGAAGGTGGCGTCGTCACGCAGACGCACACCTAGGGGCAGCTGAATCGGTTTCATGCTGACTGAACAGTTCCCAAGGAACCGTTAGTGGCCTCTGTGTAAAGTGAGCGAAGTTTATACCCGTGAAGCGGAGCGCACAATGCGACAGACCCCAAGCAAAATCAAAGGTTTGCGTTAACGTGCTGGTTTTATGACAGTTTCTTTGGCGCCATGGCCTGCATGAGACGGGCCAACCCGGCGATCCACCGGGCAGCACGCGCGTCACGATTACAACTCCGGCTCATCCACCCCGCTATAGATGTCGGAATCCTTGTACAGATCGTGGACGTGGCGCACCAGCACCATGATCACCGCCGCTACCGGCAGCGCCAGCAGCACACCGGTGAAGCCGAACAACTCGCCACCGGCCAGAATCGCGAAGATCACGGCCACCGGGTGCAGACCGATCCGGTCCCCCACCAGCAAAGGCGTCAGCACCATGCCTTCCAGGGCCTGACCGACCATGAACACAGCGACGATCCCGATCATCGGGTACAGATCGCCACCGAACTGGAACAACCCGGCAATCAACGCCGCACCGATGCCGATCACGAACCCCATGTATGGAACGATCGCCGCCAGCCCTGCAATCAGACCGATCAACAGGCCCAGTTCCAGCCCGACAATCATCAGGCCGGCCGCGTAGATCACACCCAGCGCCAGCATCACCAGCAACTGCCCGCGCACGAACGCGCCCAGCACTTCATGACACTCACCCGCCAGCGCCACCACGCGCTCCTCTCGATCACGCGGCAACAGGCCGCGGATCTTGGCCATCATCACGTCCCAGTCGCGCAGCAGGTAAAAGCTCACCACCGGGATCAGCACCAGATTCGCCAGCCAGCCGATAAGAGCCAGGCTCGAGGCCGTCGCCTGACTCAGCACCACACCGACGATGTCGGTGGTCTGGCCCATATGCTCGCTGATGGCAGCTTTGACCTTGTCGAACTTCCAGAAGCCGTCCGACAGCCCCAGTTTCGATTGCGCCCATGGCACAGCGGTGTGCTGCAACCAGTCGAGCATTTGCGGCGCCAGTTCATAGAGCCGCAACAATTGCTTGGCGAGCATTGGCACCAGCACCAGCAACAACGCGGTGACGATCAGGGTGAACAACGCGAACACCGTGATCACACCCCAAGTGCGGGACAACCCCAGGCGCTCCAGACGATCAACAAGCGGATCGAACAGATAGGCGAGCAGCAGCGCCACCAGGAACGGCGTGAGAATCGGGTGCAGCAACCAGACAAACGCGCAAAGCAGGAGCACCCCACCGAGCCAGAACCAACGCCGCGTATCGCCCATGTGACACTCCATTGCTTATATATAAGAAAGAAAACCTACCAGCGGAACCGCAAGGACGGCGCTGCTGGTGTCGGTGTCGGCGCAGCAACTGGCGCCTCCCCGGCGACCGCAGGCTGAGGCGCAGCGACCGGAGCCGGCGCCTCGGCAGGCAGTTCCTGCAGCTTCGCCAGCGACAATTGCGCCCGCAACTGATCGGCACTGCCGTTGACCCGATACAGAATGCGATCGGCATCGACACTTTGCAGACGCACGCCGAACGGTTCGAGTAACCGCAGCAGCGCCGCGTAGTGCTCCAGATTCATGCCCTGCACTTCCAGGGTCTGCTGGCCGGACGCGCCCGGTTTGGCCACAAAGCGTGGCGCCAGACGTTCAGTCACCGCCAGCATCACCGCATCGGCCACGGCCGCCTGATCCGCGCCCTGCACGTTGCCCGCCTCTTTTTTATCGCCCAGCCACAATTGCCATTTGGCCTGCCATTGCCCGCTTTCTTCGCGGGCATGCACGGCGAGCAAGGCGTCAGCGTTGTAGCGCTCGGAAGCATTACGCAACGGCGCCGGGTCGGCACCTTCAAGCGCCGGTGCCGTGGCAACCAATTGCTCGCTCAAGTCCGCCAGCGGCAGGCGCAGCGGCAATCCACGGTGCTGGGCGGCGCGGCGCAACGGCGCGGCGCTGGCCTGACCGTCGCCCACCAGGCTCGAACCCTCGGTCGAATCGTTCAGCCACCAGCTCAGGATCGAGGGCCGGTTGGCGCCCCACAGCGCCAGCCCGGCGCGGCGCAACGCCTGCTCGGTGGTGCCCGGATCGAAATCGACTTTCAGCACTTCAGGCGGCCCGGCATCGAAACCGAACTGACTGATGATCTGCTGCGGATCCTTGCGAACCGGCGCCAGCCCCGGATTCTGCGGGGCCTTCGGGTCGCCGGTCAGGCGCAGCACCAGCGTATCCAGCGCAGCCTGGGTCGCGCGATCGCGCTCCTCCGGCGACTGGCCAGTGACCGGTTCGCGCACCTGATAAAGACCTTTGAGATTTTCGGCCTGGGTCGCCAGGCTGATCAGAGACAAGCCACCCACTAACAGCAATTTACAAAAACGCATGGAGAATTCCCGTCGACAAGAGCGGCTGGAACAGGCCGCGTGTACCGTTGTGGCAAGCCTGTGACCACAGGCCGTTGCAAAACATTCACACGCGGTCGGTAAGTTTTTGCACAGTCCTAACGATAGACGGTTCCTTATACAGGCACCCGTGATGTCATCCACAGGGTCAATTGCAAATTTTTTCCATCGATATGCCCCTGCCCGTCGGCGTGAGGATGGCCGCTGCCCCTCAAGCCTGATAAAATCGCGCGCCTTCGCAGACCGGCAACAGCCGGGCACCCCGAACTTCGCGTGAGGCAATCGCCCCTGTCGGATTCGGCGTTCCCGCTGAACTCGGTCGTTACCCCTGAATCCCCTCCCCTAAAGGCCTGGATCATGAGCAAGCAACCCTCCCTGAGCTACAAGGACGCCGGTGTAGACATCGACGCCGGTGAAGCATTGGTCGAACGCATCAAGAGCGTCGCCAAGCGCACTGCGCGCCCGGAAGTCATGGGCGGCCTGGGCGGTTTCGGCGCCCTCTGCGAGATCCCGGCCGGTTACAAACAGCCGGTGCTGGTTTCCGGTACTGACGGCGTCGGCACCAAGCTGCGCCTGGCGCTGAACCTGAACAAGCACGACAGCATCGGCCAGGACCTGGTCGCCATGTGCGTCAATGATCTGGTGGTGTGCGGCGCAGAACCGCTGTTCTTCCTCGACTACTACGCCACCGGCAAGCTGAATGTCGACGTAGCGGCCACCGTGGTTACCGGTATCGGTGCAGGCTGCGAACTGGCTGGCTGCTCGCTGGTCGGCGGCGAAACCGCTGAAATGCCTGGCATGTACGAAGGCGAAGACTACGACCTGGCCGGTTTCTGCGTCGGCGTCGTGGAAAAAGCCGAAATCATCGACGGCTCGAAAGTCGCCACCGGTGATGCCCTGATCGCCCTGCCATCGTCCGGCCCGCACTCCAACGGCTACTCGCTGATCCGCAAGATCATCGAAGTGTCCGGCGCCGACATCGAAACCGTTCAGCTCGACGGCAAGCCGCTGACCGAACTGCTGATGGCTCCGACCCGCATCTACGTGAAGCCGCTGCTCAAGCTGATCAAGGACACCGGCGCCGTCAAGGCCATGGCCCACATCACCGGTGGCGGCCTGCTGGACAACATCCCGCGCGTTCTGCCAAAAGGCGCTCAAGCCGTGGTTGACGTCGCCAGCTGGAACCGCCCGGCCGTTTTCGACTGGCTGCAAGAGAAAGGCAACGTCGACGAAACCGAAATGCACCGCGTGCTGAACTGCGGCGTGGGCATGGTGATCTGCGTGGCTCAGGAGCACGTTGAAGTTGCCCTGAACACCCTGCGTGACGCCGGCGAGCAGCCTTGGGTCATCGGTCAGATCGCTGTCGCTGCCGAAGGCGCGGCTCAGGTCGAACTGAAGAACCTCAAGGCTCACTGATGTCCCAGACCTGTGATGTCGTGGTGCTGCTGTCCGGCACCGGCAGTAACTTGCAGGCCCTGATCGACAGCACGCGGACCGGCGACAGCCCGGTCCGCATCGCTGCGGTGATTTCCAACCGCGCCGACGCCTACGGCCTGCAACGCGCCAGTGACGCGGGTATCGCCACCCGCTCGCTGGATCACAAGGGATTCGAGGGCCGCGAGGCCTTCGATACCGCCCTGATCGAACTGATCGACGAATTCAACCCCAAACTCGTGGTACTGGCCGGCTTCATGCGTATTCTCAGCGCTGACTTCGTCCGTCACTACCAGGGTCGCCTGCTCAACATCCACCCGTCGCTGCTACCCAAATACAAAGGGTTACACACGCATCAGCGTGCGCTGGAGGCCGGCGACGCCGAACACGGCTGCTCCGTGCACTTCGTCACCGAGGAACTCGATGGCGGACCACTGGTCGTACAGGCAGTAATACCGGTAGAGTTGCACGATTCGCCGCAAAGTCTGGCGCAACGGGTTCACGCTCAGGAGCACCTGATTTACCCGATGGCCATACGCTGGTTCGCCGAAGGACGGCTGAGCCTCGGCGAGCAAGGTGCTTTACTGGATGGCCAGTTACTCGGGGCCAGCGGTCACTTGATTCGAAACTAGGAGATTTTATGCGTCGCGCCCTGCTCTTCGCTTGCGCTCTGCTCGCCCTGCCTTTTGCCCAGGCAGCAGACCTTCAACCGTTCTCCGCCAGCTACACTGCCGACTGGAAGCAGCTGCCCATGAGCGGCACTGCCGAACGCAGCCTGACCAAGGAAGCCAACGGCGTCTGGAAGCTCAGCTTCAAGGCCTCGATGATGATTGCCAGCCTGTCCGAGGAAAGCACCCTGACCCTGGACAAGGACACCCTGCTGCCACAGTCCTACCACTTCGAACGCGGTGGTCTGGGCAAGGCGAAAAAGGCTGACCTGGATTTCGACTGGGCCAACAAGCTGGTGACCGGCACCGACCGCGGCGACGCGGTGAAAATCCCGCTCAACCGCGGCATGGTCGACAAATCCACCTATCAACTGGCGCTGCAGCATGACGTGGCCGCCGGCAAGAAAAGCATGAGCTATCAGGTGGTTGATGATGGCGAAGTCGATACCTACGACTTCCGCGTGCTGGGTTCGGAAAAAGTCGAAACCAAGGCCGGCCAGATCGATGCGATCAAGGTCGAGCGCGTCCGCGATCCGACACAAAGCAAGCGCATCACCGTCCTGTGGTTCGCCAAGGACTGGGATTACTTGCTGGTTCGCCTGCAACAGGTCGAAACCGACGGCAAGGAGTACAACATCATGCTCCTCGACGGCACGGTCAACGGCAAGACGGTCAAAGGCAGCTGATCCGACGCAAAATCAAAAAGCCCCGCAAACGCGGGGCTTTTTTTCGCCTGTCGAACGCTGATCAGACCGAGAACTTGGCCACCATGCTGTTCAGGTCCACCGCCAGCCGTGACAACTCCTGGCTCGCGGCGCTGGTCTGATTGGCCCCCGCCGAGGTCTGCATCGCCAGGTCACGGATGTTCATCAGGTTGCGATCGACTTCCCGCGCCACGGCGGCCTGCTCTTCCGACGCACTGGCAATCACCAGATTGCGCTCGTTGATCAAGGTGAACGCCGAAGCGATTTCCTCCAGCGCCACGCCAGCAGCCTTCGCCAGTTCCAGCGTCGAGCGCGCCCGGACATTGCTCTGCTGCATCGAACTGACCGCCGAATCGGTGCCCTGCTGGATGCCGCCGATCATCTGCTCGATCTCCTGCGTCGACTGCTGAGTGCGATGGGCCAGCGCCCGCACTTCGTCCGCCACCACCGCAAAACCCCGCCCGGCATCCCCTGCACGCGCGGCCTCGATCGCCGCGTTCAATGCCAGCAGGTTGGTCTGTTCGGCAATCGAGCGGATCACATCCAGCACTTTGCTGATGCTGTAGACCTTCTGCGCCAGATCCTCCACCTGCGAGGCATTGGCGGTGACATCGTCCACCAGCAACTCGATGGACGAGACGGTCTGCTGCACCTGCTCGCGACCATGCTGGGCAATGCGATCCGACTCACGGGAAGCCTCGGAAGTCGCGACGGCATTGCTCGCCACCTCTTCCACGGCAGCGGTCATCTGATTGACCGCCGTGGCGGCCTGTTCAATCTCCAGACTCTGCTGGTGCAGCCCCCGCGTCGCGTCTTCGGTGACGCAACTCAACTCTTCCGAGGCCGAAGCCAGCTGACTGGAGGACTCCGAGATCCGGCGGATGGTGTCACGCAGGTTGTGCTGCATGCTCTTGAGCGCGTGCAGCAGCCGCGCCGGCTCGTCCTTTCCGGAAATGCTGATATCGCCGGTCAGATCGCCACCGGCCACCACTTCCGCCACATTGAGCGATTGCGACAGCGGCAGCACGATGCTGCGGGTCAGCAACAACGCCAGGGCGATGGTAATCAGCGCGGTGATGCCGATCATCACCCCGACCCACACCCGCGAGTTGGTGAACACCAGCCGTGCGGCCTCAGTGGCGAGGTTGGCATTGTGCTTGTTCAGCTCGACCAGTTCACGCAGGGTCACTGCAATTTCATCCGCCAGCGGGCTCATCTGCCCGTTGAGAATGGCGGCCGCCTCTTCCACTCCTCCCTGAGCAGATAACGTCATCACCTGCGCCTGAAGCTCCAGGTACTTGTGTTCGGCAACCTTGAAGCGGTCGAACAGCGCGCGCTCTTCGGGCAAGACGATCAGGATGTCGTAACGCTGCTGGGCTTCACTCAGCACACCACGCAAATCATTGAGCTTGGCCACATTCTGATCCAGCGCCTGCGGATCGCGATTGAGCAACAGGCGCATGGTCAGCGCACGCAGGCGCAACATGTCCTGGCTCATCTCGCCCACCGCCATCACGCTGGGCAGCCAGTTATTGTCGACCTCGTCGGACTGCGCGCGCATGTTCGACATCTGCAGCAAGGCAAACGCCCCAAGGGCAAACACCATCAGCGCCAGCACGCCAAAACCCAGCCCGGCCCGGGGCGCAATATTGAGACTACGGATACTCATTGCTCTGGTTCCTTCCAAAAGCGCTGCATCAACCCTGCAGCTGGTTGCTCTAGAAGGTATCGGCCCTTTGGAAAATTGCGTAAGACCAAAACGTGATATCAAAAGGCCTTGATACTTCGAACCTGGCGCATTAACGATTCAGCGCGGGTTTGCCGGACTTGAGCGCTGTTCGCGGCAAGATCGCCAGGAAGTTGTCCCTTGCGACTTTTTCCGCCACGGCCTCAGGCAAGGCATCGAGAAACGGCTTGAAGCCATGGATTTCCTTGCCGAGTTTGTTGAATCGTCCGACCACGTCCGAACCGATCATGAAGCGATCCGGATAGCGCTCCACCAGTTGCACCCACTCAGCTCGCGGCTGGCCCTTTTCGTCCAGCAGATAAGGCGTCAGCAGGCTCCACGACAGATCAATGAACAGGTTCGGGTACGCCTCCAGCATTCGCGAAAGGGTCGGCAGCAGAAAATCCAGCTGCGTCTGATGACGATGGATTTCGGCACTGGTGCCAGCATGGGCCCAGATAAACCGGGTGTGCGGATGATTACGCAGCGGCTCTTCGATTTCCTTCAGGTACAGCGGATTCTTCTCACGCTTGGAGGTGATGTTGGAATGCAGCATCACCGGCAGATCGTTTTCGGCGGCCAGGTGATAGATACGGGTCATGGCTTCGTTGTTGGCGCGCGGCGTGTCACCCGAGGTGAGTGCCGTGAGGTCGTCGTGGCGGGTGAAGACCTCGCCGATGCCCTGCCACATACCGGGATACAGATCGAGCATGCGCTGGATGTGCGCGGCGGAGTTCTTGTCGTTGGGGTTGAAGCCTGAAAGAAACGGGTGAAAGTACTGGCGCTGCTCCGGGGCAAGTTTCTGCACCGCGTCGGCGACGATCACGTCAGTCGCGCTGTACCAATAGGCATCGGCATCGTCACCGGCGTAGTAACGCGGACGCTTCGGCTCGTCTTCGTGCCATTTCTTCGCCACGGGAATGCCGGAAATCATCACGTGCTCGATGGAGTTTTCCTTCATGGCCGTCAGCAATTTCGGCATGCCGGCGGTTTCCTGGAAAAAATCCACGTAATGCAGGTGCGCATCACTGTAGGTGTAATCCCGGGCACTGGCGGCGCCGGTAAAAACCATCAGGCAGGCAAGGCTCAAACGAAACACGGACACAAGCATTCTCCGGCAGACAGGCATAGCCTAGACCCTCGCCGGGCGACGAGGGTTCACCCGGCAAGAAAGTGGAACGCGCCTGTGTGGGAATGCTCTATACCTGCAAGGTCTTTTTTGATCGAAACCCTTTTCCTACAGCTTGCGAGGTTCACATGACCGTTACCGTCAATACCGTGTCCGCCGAAGGTTTTCGCCACACCGTACAGATCGATGAGCATGAACTTTTTGCAGATGTCCCGACGACTGCCGGCGGCGAAGGCTCGGCGCCGGAGCCGCACGATTACTTCGACGCCGCCCTCGGCGCCTGCAAGGCCCTGACCCTGAAGCTGTACGCGAAGAAAAAGGACATCCCGCTGACCGGCGTCGGCGTTGAGGTCAAACGCGACAACAGCCAGGAACAGAAAGGCAAATACGCCCTGCACGTGACTCTCACCCTCAAGGGCGTGCTCACCGATGCCCAGCGCGAAGAACTGCTGCGCGTCGCCGATCGTTGCCCGATCCACAAGCTGATGACCGCCAGCGAAGTCACCATCGAAACCCACGCACCAGTCGGCTTCGACAGCCAGTAATCACCCCGACGACACCGGCGGGTTATGCTCCACGCATTACCCGCCAAGCCTGGAATGGAACATGGACACCCAACCCCTGATCATCCGCCCGCGCGCCGAAGACGTCGAAGGCCAGCCGATTCTGCGCCCGCTGCCGTCAGCCAAATGCCGCAGCGTCGGGCCTTTCGTGTTTTTCGACCACATGCTCGAAACGGTTTATCCGGCGGGCAAAGGCATGAACATCCGACAACACCCGCACATCGGTCTGTCGACCCTCACGTATTTGTTCGACGGGCAGATCCAGCACAAGGACAGCCTGGGTTCGGATCAAGTGGTCAGCGCCGGCGATGTCAGCTGGATGACCGCCGGCACGGCGATCGCTCACGTCGAGCGCACACCTGAACCGCTGTGGGAACAAAGCTTCAAGATGCACGGCCTGCAAATCTGGCTCGCCTCGCCCAAGGATCACGAGCAAGGCCCGGGGCATTACAGCCACCACCCGGCCGCGACCTTGCCGGTCAGCGATAACCTCGGCGTGCAGATCCGCATGATCGCCGGGTCAGGCTTTTGCCTGGAATCACCGGTACCGGTGCTTTCTCCTACGCTGTATGCCGAACTGAAGATGCAAACCGCGACCACACTGCTGATCCCGACCGAGCATGAAGAGCGGGCGCTGTACGTGTTGAGTGGTGATGTGCAGCTGAATGGCGAAGCGGTCGAACCCCATGCGCTGGTGGTATTTCCGGCCGGGGAAGAGATGAGCCTGTTTGCCGAGAGCGACAGTCACGCAGTGTTGTTCGGCGGTGCGCCACTGGACGGGCCACGGCGGATCAACTGGAATTTTGTCGCGAGTGATCCGGCAGCGATCGATGAAGCGCGGCGCAAGTGGGCGGCCGGGGATTGGCCGACAGTGCCAGGGGAAGTCGAGCGGATCGAACTGCCTAAATCGCGCAGCGAACCGACACCGCTGTAAACCAATACTCCCACGCCAGGCGTGGGAGTATGTTCAGCCGATTCAGCCCTTGAACACTTCTTCCAGCAAGTCATGCATCGACTTGAACGCCCGCGCTGCGGTCTTCGCGTCGTACATCATCTTGCCCGGAACATTGGCGTGCGGATCGGTGAACGAGTGCACCGCGCCGCCGTAGCTCAGCAACTGCCAGTCCACACCGGCGGCGTTCATCTCGTCCTCGAATGCCGGCAACTGCTCTTTCGGCACCAATGGGTCGGAAGCACCGTGCAACACCAGCACCGAGCCCTTGATGTTCTTCGCGTCCGCCGGGTTCGGCGAGTCCAGCGTGCCGTGGAACGACACTGCCGCTTTCACTGCAGCACCGGTGCGGGCCAGATCCAGCGCACAGCAGCCGCCGAAGCAGAAACCGAATACCGCCAGTTTCGAGGTATCGACCGCCGCCTCGCCCTGCTTCTGCAACTGTTCGAACGCGGCCTGCATACGCTTGCGCAGCTGCGCGCGGTCATTCTTCAGCGGCATCATTGCCGCACCGGCCTGATCGGCATTCTGCGGACGCACGGCCTGGCCATACACGTCAGCGATCAGCACCACATAACCCTTGGCCGCCACCGATTTGGCGATCTCTTCAGCGCCAGCGCTGACACCCATCCAGTTCGGCGCCATCAACAGACCCGGACGTGCGCCTTTGTGCTCGGCGTCGAACGCCAGGCGACCTTCATAAGGCTGGCCGTCAATCTGATAGACCACGGAACGTACAGTGACTTGGCTCATTTCTGACTCCTGATTGGTTGAACACCAGAATGAAAAAACCCGCCGAAGCGGGTTTTTCTACAGTTTGATCAAGCGGACAGCTCGACCAGCAGCTTGTTCAGGCGGCTCACGTAAGCGGCCGGGTCTTTCAAGCTGTCGCCAGCCGCCAGCGCGGCCTGGTCGAAGAGGATGTGCGACAGGTCGCCAAAACGCTCTTCGCTGGTTTCGTTGTCGAGCTTCGCGATCAGCGGGTGGCTCGGGTTGAATTCGAAGATCGGCTTCGAATCCGGCACCTTCTGCCCGCTGGCCTCGAGGATCTGACGCATTTGCAGACCCAGGTCCTGCTCGCCGATGGCCAGAATGGCCGGCGAATCGGTCAGGCGATGGGAAACCCGGACTTCGGCAACGGAATCGCCCAGTGCGGTTTTCAGGCGCTCGACCAGACCTTCTTTCGACTTGGCGACTTCTTCTGCGGCCTTCTTGTCCTCTTCCGAGTCCAGGTTGCCCAGGTCCAGGTCACCACGGGCGACGTCGACAAAGCTCTTGCCGTCGAATTCGCTCAGGTAGCTCATCAGCCACTCGTCGATGCGGTCGGTCAGCAGCAGCACTTCGATGCCTTTCTTGCGGAAGACTTCCAGGTGCGGGCTGTTCTTTACCTGCGCGTAGGTTTCGCCGGTGAGGTAGTAAATCTTGTCCTGACCTTCCTTGGCGCGCGCCAGGTACTCGGCCAGACCGACGATCTGCTCGCCGTCGGTGCCATTGGTCGATGCGAAACGCAGCAGACCGGCAATCTTTTCCTTGTTGGCGAAATCTTCGGCCGGGCCTTCTTTCATGACCTGACCGAAGTTTTTCCAGAAGCCCTTGTATTGCTCAGGCTCGTTCTTCGCCAGTTTTTCCAGCATGTCCAGCACGCGCTTGGTCAGCGCCGACTTCATCGAGTCGATGATCGGGTCTTTCTGCAGGATTTCCCGCGACACGTTCAGCGACAGGTCGTTGGAGTCGACCACGCCTTTGATGAAGCGCAGGTAAAGCGGCAGGAACGACTCGGCCTGATCCATCACGAACACGCGCTGCACGTACAGTTTGAGGCCTTTCGGCGCTTCACGCTGGTACAGATCGAACGGTGCGCGGGCCGGCACGTACAGCAGCGAGCTGTACTCGAGTTTGCCTTCGACCTTGTTGTGGCTCCACGACAGCGGGTTTTCGAAGTCGTGGGCGATGTGTTTGTAGAACTCCTGGTATTCCTCATCCTTCACTTCAGTGCGAGGACGGGTCCACAGGGCGCTGGCGCGGTTGACGGTTTCCCATTCTTGCGCAGGCTGCTCTTCACCTTCGGCAGCGGCCACTTCTTTCGGCAGCTCGATCGGCAGCGCGATGTGGTCGGAGTACTTTTTGATGATATTGCGCAGACGCCAGCCATCGGCGAACTCGTCTTCACCGGATTTCAGGTGCAGGACGATGCGGGTGCCGCGCTCTGGCTTGTCGATGGTGGCGACTTCGAATTCGCCCTCGCCTTTCGACGACCAGTGCACGCCTTCGCTGGCGGCGGTGCCGGCGCGACGGCTGTACACGTCAACTTTGTCAGCGACGATGAAGGCCGAGTAGAAGCCCACACCGAACTGGCCGATCAGGTGCGAATCCTTCTTCTGATCGCCGGACAGGTTTTTCATGAAGTCGGCGGTGCCGGATTTGGCGATGGTCCCGAGGTGAGTGATCACATCGTCGCGGTTCATGCCGATGCCGTTGTCTTCGAGGGTGACGGTCTTGGCGTCCTTGTCGAAGCTCACACGGATTTTCAGTTCAGCGCCACCTTCGAGCAACTCAGGCTTGGCCAGGGCTTCGAAGCGCAATTTGTCGACGGCGTCGGAGGCGTTCGAGATCAATTCGCGAAGGAAGATTTCCTTGTTGGAATACAGCGAATGGATCATGAGGTGCAGCAGTTGCTTCACCTCGGTCTGGAAGCCCAGGGTTTCCTTTTGAGTTTCCACACTCATGGTCATCAAACTCCAATCAGATGGCATTGGCCGCGACCTTGCTGGTCGGCGGCGGGTTGTTCTGTGAGTTGGGGGCGTGGTTCAGGATTTCAAGGGCTCATCGATTTTGAAGTGCGCGCGGGCGGTGGCAATCGGTTCGCTTTCGGTGCTTTGCCAGGCCGTGACCGCCACATTGGCCACCCGCCGGCCCTGACGGCAGACCTGACACCGCGCCCAGGTATCGCGAAACTGCCCGGCCCGCAGGTAATCGAGGGAGAAATCGATAATCTTCGGCACACCGGGCGCGCCGGTGAAAATCAGCAGGTGCAGGGCCGCAGACAACTCCATGAACCCGGCAATCACCCCGCCGTGAATTGCCGGCAATAAAGGGTTACCAATGTTGTCCTTGTTTGCCGGCAGCTTGAACAGCAAGTCATCGCCGACCCGCGAACACTCGACACCGATGAGTCCGGCGTAGGGAATCAGTTTCAACAGCGGCGCGTAGTCACCCCTCTCGTGCGCCTCTTGCAGTTGCTGCTTGAAATCATCGCTCATGGGTTTTCTCCCTTGATCGCGCCACCAAAGCCTTTGGTGCCTTTAAGGCCCTTGCCCATGCGCATGAAGGTGCCGACGACATGGGCAATCGGTTGCTCGGGATCATCCTGATAGGCGAAACCGCGAGCGAAGATCACATCGGTGGTGACTCGATAACATTGGGCGAAGCCATACACGTCTTTATGCGGCTCGGCGGCGTGCATGTAGTCGATGCGCAGATCGAGGGTCGGGCAGACTTCGAATTCCGGTAGGACGCACAGGGTCGACATGCCGCACGCGGTGTCCATTAGCGACGTGATCGCCCCGCCGTGGACGACGCCGGTCAGCGGGTTGCCAACGATTTGCGCACTGTAGGGCAGCACCACCGTCAGACCTTCGCTACTTGCGCTGTGCACTTTCAATCCCAGCACCTGACAGTGGCGCAAGGCCGAGAGAAACCGTGTCGCACGCTCAAAAACGGGGTTTTCGGCCATTTGATAATTACTCTTGTTAGTCGCTATTCCCAGTAGTGGAAAGAACAGCAAAAGTTCCATTGCAAAACAAACTTATATATCTGAAAGAAATGAGGAACTTAAGCCTTGGGCCTGAGCTCTTAAGGCCAGTAGTTATTTTCCATAAGGAGAAACACCCCATGCGTAAGACTTTAGCTATTGCCTTGATGTTGACCGCTTCCCTCGGTCTCGCTGCCTGCGATAAAAAATCCGAGGACAAAGCTCAAGATGCCAACCAACATGCTGAACAAGCTCAGCAAGACATGAACAAAGCTCAGGATAAAGTGAACGACGCAGCGAAAGAAAACGCCGAAGCTGCCAAAGCTCAGGCCGAATCGAACGCTGCAGCGCAAGAAGAAGCTGCCAAGAAGCAATAAGCCGCTTCTCGATGGCAAAAAAGAAAACCCGCCAAGTGCGGGTTTTCTTTTGCCTGTCATTTTTTGCCAGTGCCGCTTTAGAGCAAGACAGTTCTAAAAGTCGGACTAATCATCAGCAACAAAGAACACACTAAGCCGACCAGCCAGACCAGACTGCGCAGCGTGGGAATATCCGCCAGGTAAAACCACAGATAGAAAATCCGCGAGATCACGAAGATGATCGCCAATGTATCGATCAGCCATCCCGCCGTCTGCGTGGTATGCGCCATCAGCACACCAACGGCAAACAGGATGAAGGCTTCGATGCTGTTCTGATGTGCCGCCAGCGCCCGGGCCCCGTAACCGGTGAGTTGCGCCTGTTGCTGACGCGGCAGGTGGTTGTTGTAACCGCCCTGCTCTTTCATGGCCTTGCCGACCGGCATACGCGCCACGTAGATCAACAATGCACTGATAAACACACACCAGAACGGAATACTCATCAAGCGGCCTCTTTATTCGCTTCGGGCAATGGCGCCTCTGTAGGGGTATAGACCATTACATCGAGCACGTCGGAATGAAACTCCCGGCGATACAACACCAGCACCACGCCTGCGCTCATCAACATGAACAGCCACGGGCTGACGAACCACGCCAGCATGCTCATCCCGAAGTAGTAGGAACGCAGACCGAAGTTGAACTGGTTGGCCGCCATCGAAATCACCCGTGCAGCACGTGAGGCGAATGCCTTGCGCTCCTGCTCCGACACCTGCCGCTCACCGATCATCGGGGCCGAGCCGACCAGAATGGCGGCGAAGTTGTACTGGCGCATGCACCAGCTGAAGGTGAAGAAGGCGTAGACGAACACCAGCGCCAGGCACAGCAACTTGATCTCCGACATACCCTGCGAGGCCTGTTGCACCATCGGAATATCCGCCAGCAGCGACACCGCGCGCTCGGAAGCACCGAGCACGGTCAGGATGCCCGCCAGGATAATCAGCGTGCTGGAGGCAAAGAACGAGGCGTTGCGTTCAAGGTTGCCGATCACGCTGGCGTCGGCGATACGGTTGTCACGCAACAGCATGCGGCGCATCCAGTCTTCGCGGTACAGGTGCAGCACGCTGGCCAGGCACGCGGTGTCACGGGCCTTCCAGGTGGCATAACGGGTGTAACCGCCCCAGCAGATGACAAACCAGAGCGCGGCCAGCAGGTGGATCAGGTTGGCTTGGATGAACGACATGCAATTCCCTGTGATGAAGATTTCGGCTCCCCTTCGACGTTAGTCGAGGGAAAAAGACACTGCCTGAAGCCCATAAAAAATGCCCCGTATCGATTGATACGGGGCATTTCTGTTTAATCGCTCGGGAGCCGCTTGTGGCGGCCCGGCAATCTTAGGCGAGCGCTTCGGCGCGCTTGCCCAGCAGGCGGTCGCAAACCACGGCAACCACCAGAGTCATCATGCACGGCACCAGCCACGCCAGGCCTTGCTCGCTCAGCGGCAGGTGGGCCAGTTGCGATGGCATCCAGTCAGCCAGACCGGCGCCTTTCAACGCATCGATGGTGCCGAACACGAACGACACCAGCATCACCGGGCCCATGATGCGGCTCTGCTCATGCCAGAACGCAGCACAGAAGCTCAGGGCCACCAGCACGATGCACGGCGGGTAGATCGCGGTCAGCACCGGGATCGAGAATGCGATCAGCTTGGTCAGGCCCAGGTTGGACACCAGCAGCGAGAACGCTGCCAGGATGATCACCAGGGTCTTGTACGACAGCGGCAGTACGCGGCTGAAGTATTCGGCACAGGCGCAGGTCAGGCCGACAGCAGTCACCAGGCACGCCAGGGAAATCAGCACAGCAAGGAAACCACTGCCCAGCGAACCGAAGGTGTGTTGCACGTAAGCGTGCAGCACCGCAGCGCCGTTGGTCGCGCCCGCCGCCACTTCATGGCTGCCGGAACCCAGACGGAACAGGCTGACATACACCAGCGCCAGACCGACACCGGCAATCAGCCCGGCGATGATCGCGTAACGAGTGATCAGTGCCGGCGACTCGACGCCACGGGAGCGGATCGCGTTGACGATGACGATGCCGAACACCAGCGCGCCCAGGGTATCCATGGTCAGGTAACCATTGATGAAGCCTTGGGAGAACGGTGCCGCAACGTATTCCGGAGTGGCCACGCCGATGTCACCGGCCGGCAGTGCGAATGCGGCGATGCCGAGCACGGCCAGGGCGATGATCTTCAGGGGTGCGAGGAAGCGACCGACGGTATCCAGCAGACGCCCCGGGTAGAGCGAGATGAAGAACACCAGCAGGAAGTACACCGAACTGTAGAGGAACAGTGCCAGCGGGCTCTCGCCGGTCAACGGCGCCAGACCCACTTCAAAGGAAACGGTCGCGGTACGCGGGGTGGCGAACAGCGGGCCGACTGCCAGGTAGCAAGCCGCTGCCAGTACGCCGCCAGCGATCTTGCCGATCGGGCTGCTCAGGGCGTCCATCGCGCCACCGACCTTGGCCAGTGCAACCACGGTGACCACCGGCAAGCCGACCGCCGTGATCAGGAAGCCCAGCGCCGCCATCCAGACGTTGGGTCCGGACTGCAAACCGACGATAGGCGGGAAGATGATGTTGCCGGCCCCGACGAACAGGGCGAATGTCATAAAGCCAAGTGCCAGGATGTCCTGACCTTTCAAAACTTTCATTAAGGAAATACCACACTACTGAATCGGAATTTAGAGGGGGATTTCCCTGTGGGGTTAGGGAAATGCTGTCAATCCGTATAAGACTGACCCGTTTAGCGCGTTGCATGCCTTGTGGGCGGCAGACGCAAAAATGGCTGCTAGCCTAACGAATTTGCCTGACAAACGCACTGTTAGAGGGCGAACTATCCGATACGCGACGTTTCTGTGTCGCGTTTTTGCATGTTATTGGGTGAGTGCTTATAAATTGCCATCGTCAATCCAAACGCCAGAAACGACAAAGGCCACCCGAAGGTGGCCTTTGTTGCTGGAGCAGAGAAGTCAGCCGAAGCTTACTTCTTCACTTCCCAGCCAGTCAGCTCGGCCAGGGCCTTGCCGATGTCTGCCAGCGAACGCACGGTTTTCACGCCTGCGTCTTGCAGAGCAGCGAATTTCTCGTCTGCAGTGCCTTTGCCGCCGGAGATGATTGCGCCAGCATGGCCCATGCGCTTGCCCGGAGGAGCAGTCACACCAGCGATGTAGGAAACAACCGGCTTGGTCACGTTAGCCTTGATGTAGGCAGCCGCTTCTTCTTCAGCCGAACCGCCGATCTCGCCGATCATTACGATCGCTTCGGTCTTCGGGTCTTCCTGGAACAGCTTCAGGATGTCGATGAAGTTCGAACCCGGGATCGGGTCACCACCGATGCCGACGCAAGTCGACTGACCGAAACCGGCGTCAGTAGTCTGCTTCACAGCTTCGTAGGTCAGGGTGCCGGAACGGGAAACGATACCGACCTTGCCTGGCAAGTGAATGTGACCTGGCATGATGCCGATCTTGCATTCGCCTGGGGTGATCACGCCTGGGCAGTTAGGGCCGATCAGGGTAACACCCAGCTCGTCGCACTTAACTTTGGCGTCCAGCATGTCCAGGGTAGGAATGCCTTCGGTGATGCAGACGATCAGCTTGATGCCGCCGAAAGCAGCTTCCAGGATCGAGTCCTTGCAGAAAGGAGCCGGAACGTAGATTACGCTGGCAGTGGCGCCAGTGGCTTCTACAGCTTCTTTCACGGTGTTGAACACAGGCAGGTTCAGGTGAGTGGTGCCACCTTTGCCTGGAGTCACGCCGCCAACCATTTTGGTGCCGTAGGCAATGGCTTGTTCGGAGTGGAAAGTACCCTGCGCACCGGTGAAGCCCTGGCAGATTACTTTGGTGTCTTTATTGATCAGGACGCTCATTACTTGCCCTCCGCAGCTTTAACGACTTGTTGAGCAGCGTCGGTCAGGCTGGTAGCAGCGATGATGTTCAAACCGCTTTCTGCCAGTACTTTAGCGCCCAGTTCAGCGTTGTTGCCTTCAAGACGAACAACAACCGGGATTTTCACGCCGACTTCTTTCACTGCACCGATGATGCCTTCGGCAATCATGTCGCAACGAACGATGCCGCCGAAGATGTTAACCAGTACTGCAGCGACATTGCTGTCGGACAGAATGATTTTGAAAGCTTCGGTTACGCGTTCTTTGGTAGCACCACCGCCTACGTCGAGGAAGTTGGCTGGCTTGCCGCCGTGCAGGTTGACGATGTCCATGGTACCCATGGCCAGGCCGGCACCGTTCACCATGCAGCCGATGTTGCCTTCCAGCGCTACGTAGTTCAGTTCGAACTTGGCAGCGTGCGCTTCGCGCGGATCGTCCTGCGACGGATCGTGGAAAGTCTTCAGCTTAGGCTGACGGTACATTGCGTTGGCGTCGATGTTGATCTTGGCGTCCAGGCAGTGCAGATCGCCATCAGCCTTGATCACCAGCGGGTTCACTTCCAGCAGAGCCAGGTCGTGATCCTTGAACAGCTTGGCCAGACCTACGAAGATCTTGGCGAACTGAGCAACCTGCTTGCCTTCCAGACCCAGCTGGAATGCCAGCTCGCGACCCTGGAATGGCTGAGCGCCAACCAGTGGATCGATAGTGGCTTTCAGAATTTTTTCTGGAGTGTCGTGAGCGATTTTCTCGATGTCCACGCCACCTTCGGTGGAAGCCATGAACACGATGCGACGGCTCGAACGGTCAACGACAGCGCCCAGGTACAGCTCTTTAGCGATATCAGTGCACGATTCAACCAGGATCTTGGTGACTGGCTGGCCGTTGGCGTCAGTCTGGTAAGTCACCAGACGCTTGCCCAGCCACTGCTGTGCGAAGGCTTTGGCGTCTTCTTTGCTGCGAACCAGCTTGACGCCGCCCGCTTTACCGCGACCACCGGCGTGAACCTGGGCTTTGACAACCCACTCGTTGCCGCCGATTTTGTCGCAAGCTTCTGCTGCTGCTTCCGGGGTGTCTACTGCGAAACCAGTGGAAACTGGCAGGCCGTATTCAGCGAACAGCTGCTTACCCTGATACTCGTGAAGATTCATGCTTTTTACCGTCTTCGTTAGGTACTGCGCATTCGGCGCTGCGCTCTTTATGAGTGCCGCGCCACCTGTGACTGCTGCTTGCGTAGCCTTTCCGGATACCCGGTGCAGCTACGCAAGGCTGCGTCCAGCGGACATTCCGCGGTGAGTCTTGCACGCAAGGCTCACGACGGGCCGTACCGCCGTGGTTTCTTATTGTGTGTCTTAACGCTTCTTGCGGTTGGCAATGTGGATGGCGCCGCCATTCACTGCCAAAGCTGCTTCGTGCAAGGCTTCAGACAGGGTCGGATGGGAGAAAACCATCATGCCCAGGTCTTCAGCGCTGGTGCCGAATTCCATACCGATCGCGCCCTGCTGAACCAGTTCTGCAGCGCTCGGGCCAATCACGTGCACGCCCAATACGCGGTCAGTCTTGGCATCGGCGATGACCTTGACGAAACCACCGGTATCGTTGGCGGCCATGGCACGGCCGGATGCTGCGAACGGGAAGGTGCCGACGTTAACTTCAACGCCTTCAGCTTTCAAGGCCTGCTCGGTTTTACCAACCCATGCGATTTCCGGGTGAGTATAAATAACCGAAGGGATCAGGTCATAGTTCATCTGGGCCTTGTGGCCCTTGATGCGCTCGACAACCATGATGCCCTCTTCCGAGGCCTTGTGAGCCAGCATCATGCCGCGAACCACGTCACCGATGGCGTAAACGCCTGGTACGGTGGTGGCGCAGTGATCGTCAACGTGCACGAAACCGCGCTCGTCCAGGGTCACGCCGCTGTCGGCAGCCAGCAGATCAGTGGTCACCGGACGGCGACCAACGGCTACGATCAGCTTGTCGAAAGTGATGGTCTGTTCGCCGTTGGCGTCGGTGTAGTTCACAACGACTTCGTCGCCGTTCACTTTCGAGCCGGTTACGCGAGCGCCCAGTTTGATGTCCAGACCTTGCTTGGTCAGGGTTTTCAGCGCTTCCTTGGAAACAGCGGTGTCCGCTGCCATCAGGAAGGTGTCCAGTGCTTCCAGAACAACCACTTCGGAGCCCAGACGCGACCATACCGAACCCAGTTCCAGACCGATCACGCCAGCGCCGATCACGCCCAGACGCTTGGGTACGGTCTGGAATTCCAGAGCGCCAGTCGAATCAACGATGACTTTCTGATCGACCGGAGCCGGTGGAATGTCGATCGGACGCGAGCCTGGAGCCAGGATGACGTTTTCGGCTTCGATGACTTCAACCGAGCCGTCCGGCTTGGTGACTTCGACTTTCTTGCCGGCCAGCAGTTTGCCGTGGCCCTGGATCGAAGTAACGCCGTTGGCCTTGAACAGGGTGGCAACACCGCCGGTCAGGTTCTTGACGATGCCAGCCTTGCGGCCAACCATCGCAGCGACGTCCATTTTGACTTCGCCGGTCGAGATACCGTGGACGTTGAAGCTTTCTTTCGCTTCCTTGTATTTCCAGGAGCTGTCCAGCAGCGCCTTGGAAGGAATGCAGCCTACGTTCAGGCAGGTGCCGCCCAGGGCTTGCTTGCCTTCAGCATCGGTGTACTTCTCGATGCAGGCAGTGCTCAGGCCGAGTTGCGCGGCCTTGATAGCTGCCACGTAGCCCCCAGGGCCCGCACCGATCACTACTACGTCAAATTTCTGCGACATTCAAAAAATCCTCTTTAGCGAAAAGCTTCAAGCCGCGCGCTGCAAGCCAGGCTGCGTTTTCCCGCAGCTTGAAGCTTGCAGCGCGTGACTGCTTCTATCAGATATCCAGCAACAGACGAGCCGGATCTTCCAGCAGGTTCTTGATGGTCACCAGGAAGGTTACAGCTTCTTTGCCATCGATCAGACGGTGATCGTAGGACAGTGCCAGGTACATCATCGGACGGATCACGACCTGACCGTTGATGGCCATCGGACGCTGGATGATGTTGTGCATGCCCAGAATCGCTGCCTGCGGCGGGTTGACGATCGGGGTCGACATCATCGAACCGAAGGTACCACCGTTGGTGATGGTGAAGGTACCGCCGGTCATTTCGTCCATCGACAGTTTGCCATCACGGGCTTTCTTGCCGAAGGTGGCGATGCCGCCTTCGATTTCAGCCAGGCTCATGTGTTCGGCGTTACGCAGAACCGGAACCACCAGGCCACGGTCGCTGGAAACAGCAACGCCGATGTCGGCATAACCGTGGTAAACGATGTCGTTGCCGTCGATCGAAGCGTTGACTGCCGGGAAGCGTTTCAGCGCTTCGGTGGCAGCCTTCACGAAGAACGACATGAAGCCCAGGCGTACGCCGTTGTGGGACTTCTCGAACAGGTCCTTGTACTTCGAACGCAGGGCCATGACTTCGGTCATGTCGACTTCGTTGAAAGTGGTCAGCATCGCCATGTTCGATTGAGCTTCAACCAGACGCTTGGCAACGGTGGCACGAACACGGGTCATCGGAACGCGCTTCTCGATGCGGTCGCCAGCGGCGAACACAGGAGCGGCGGCGGCCGGAGCAGCAGCCTTGGCAGGCGCGGCAGCCGGAGCGGCTTTCTTGGCAGCAACGGCTGCAACCACGTCTTCCTTGGTCACGCGACCGCCTTTGCCGGTGCCGGCAACGGAAGCGATGTTGATGCCGTTCTCTTCAGCCAGCTTGCGCGCGGCAGGAGCTGCGATCGGGTCGTCTTCGCCATCAGCGGCTGGAGCAGCGGCAGCAGCGGCCGGAGCAGCAGCGGCAGCCGGAGCGGCGGCAGCAGCGCCGCCTTCAACGATGGAGCCCAGGACTTCGTCGGACAGGACGGTTTCGCCCTCGCCCTTGACGATTGCGCCCAGCACGCCGTCGGCGGTAGCCAGCACTTCCAGTACGACCTTGTCGGTTTCGATGTCGACGATCAGTTCGTCACGCTTGACGGCGTCGCCCGGTTGCTTGTGCCAGGTGGCAACGGTGCCATCGGCAACCGATTCCGGGAAAGTGGGGGCTTTGATCTCGATAGCCATTATCTGTGGTTCCTTAAATTCGGTTTCAGGTGCGCGAAGGCGTTAAACGGTAAACGCGGCTTGCAGCAGTTGTTCCTGCTGCTCGGCGTGCATCGATGCGTAACCACATGCAGGTGCAGCAGAAGCCTCACGGCCCGCGTACTCGAGTACGAGAGATTTGTTGAGGTTGCTGATGCTGCGACGCAGGTGGTGCTGGCTGCAGTACCAGGCGCCCTGGTTCATCGGCTCTTCCTGACACCACACGGCCGCTTTGGCGTTGGTGTAAGGAGCCAGGACTTCTTTCAAGTCGTCCTCAGGGAACGGGTACAGCTGCTCGATACGCACGATGGCGATATCTTCGCGGCCTTCGGCACGACGTTTTTCCAGCAGGTCGTAGTAGACCTTGCCGCTGCACAGAACAACGCGCTCGACCTTTTTCGGGTCCAGTGCATCGATTTCCGGGATCACGGTCTGGAACGAACCTTCGGCCAGATCTTCCAGGGTCGAGATGGCCAGCTTGTGGCGCAGCAGCGACTTTGGAGTCAGAACGACCAATGGCTTGCGCAGCGGGCGAATCACCTGACGGCGCAGCAAGTGGTAGATCTGGGCCGGGGTGGTCGGCATGCACACCTGAATGTTGTGCTCGGCGCACAGCTGCAGGTAACGCTCAAGACGTGCCGAGCTGTGCTCAGGGCCCTGACCTTCGTAGCCGTGTGGCAGCAGCATGGTCAGACCGCAGAGACGGCCCCACTTGTGCTCGCCGCTGGTGATGAACTGGTCGATAACAACCTGCGCACCGTTGGCGAAGTCGCCGAACTGGGCTTCCCAGATCACCAGCGCGTTTGGCGTGGTGGTCGAGTAACCGTATTCGAACGCCAGTACGGCTTCTTCCGACAGGAACGAGTCGTACAGGTCGAAGCGTGGCTGACCTTCATACAGATGCTTGAGCGGAATGTAGGTACCGGCATCTTTCTGGTTGTGCAGCACAGCGTGACGGTGCGAGAACGTACCGCGGCCGATGTCCTGACCGGTCATGCGGATCGGGTGACCTTCGAACGCCAGGGTCGCGTACGCCATGGTTTCGGCGTAACCCCAGTTGATCGGCAGGCCGCCGGCTTGCATCTTCTGACGGTCTTCGTAGATCTTCGCGACCTGACGCTGAACCACGAAGCCTTCCGGAATTTCCAGCAGCTTGGCGGACAGTTCCTGCAGGGTCTTGAGGTCGAAACGAGTGTCGTGACGCGCAGTCCAGGCGTGGCCCAGATACGGACGCCAGTCCACGAACAGCTCTTTGTTCGGCTCTTTGACCAGCGATTTCACTACGTGCAGACCGTTGTCCAGCGCGTTGCGGTATTCGTCGACTTTCGCCTGAACACGCTCGGCGTCCAGCACACCGCCCTGGGTCAGACGATCAGCGTACAGCTCACGGGTGGTGCGCTGCTTGGTGATCTGCTGATACATCAGAGGCTGGGTGCCGCTTGGCTCGTCGGCCTCGTTGTGGCCGCGACGACGGTAGCAGACCAGGTCGATCACCACGTCACGCTTGAACTGCATGCGGTAGTCGATGGCCAGCTGGGTCACGAACAATACGGCTTCCGGATCATCACCATTCACATGGAGGATCGGCGCCTGGATCATTTTCGCAACGTCGGTCGCGTACTCGGTGGAACGCGAGTCCAGCGGGTTGCTGATGGTGAAACCAACCTGGTTGTTGATCACGATGTGCACGGTACCGCCGGTCTTGAAACCGCGGGTCTGCGACATCTGGAAGGTTTCCATCACCACGCCTTGACCGGCGAATGCCGCGTCACCGTGGATGGAGATCGGCAGAACCTTCTCACCGGTAGGGTCGTTGCGACGATCCTGACGGGCGCGAACCGAACCCTCGACCACCGGGGAAACGATTTCCAGGTGGGACGGGTTGAACGCCATGGCCAGGTGAACTTCACCGCCGGTGGTCATTACGTTGGACGAGAAGCCCTGGTGGTATTTAACGTCACCGGAACCCAGCTCGACCTTCTTCTTGCCTTCGAACTCGTCGAACAGCTCGCGCGGGTTCTTGCCGAAGGTGTTGACCAGTACGTTCAGACGGCCACGGTGGGCCATGCCGATGACGACTTCCTTGGTGCCGTAGGAACCGGAACGCTGGATCAGTTCGTCGAGCATCGGAATCAGGCTTTCGCCGCCTTCCAGACCGAAACGCTTGGTGCCCGGGTATTTGGTGCCCAGGTATTTTTCCAGGCCTTCACCGGCAGTCACGCGCTCGAGCAGGTGGCTCTTGATGTCCGCGGAATATTCCGGACGGCCACGCACGCTTTCCAGACGCTGCTGGAACCACTGGCGCTGCTCGGAATCGGTGATGTGCGTAAATTCAGCGCCGATGGTGCGGCAATATGTCTGCTGCAACGCTTCGTGAATTTCGCGTAGGCTCGCTTCCTCTTTGCCGATGAACAGGTCGCCGGCACGGAAGGTCGTATCAAGATCGGCATTGGTCAAGCCGTAGTGATTGATCGACAGGTCTGCAGGTGCAGGACGCTGCCACAGCCCCAGCGGGTCAAGCTGGGCTGCCTGGTGGCCACGCATACGGTAGGCCTGGATCAATCGCAGCACTTCAACTTGCTTCTTCTCGTGCTCACTGCTCACGCTGCCGGCGGAAACCGGTTGGGCGCGGCGCTGGTTCTTTGCCAGCAGCACGAAATGATCGCGAATTGTGGAGTGCGAAACATCTGTGGCAGAGCTGCCGTCGGCAGGCAGCTTCTGAAAGTAGGTGCGCCACTCTTCTGGCACAGCGTTAGGGTCGTGCAGGTAGAGCTCGTAGAGCTCTTCCACATAGGCAGCGTTTCCACCTGAAAGGTAGGCGCTGTTCCACATGCGCTGCATCACGCTTTCTTGCATGCTTGGTCACCCTCGGTTAGGGGAACACCATCGGTGTCGACACCGAGCAAGCTTGCAGAAGTCCGAATGCAGCGACCAAAACAAGCCACTTAGGATCACACTGATAGTCCGGGTACCAGCCCGGATGCCCCTGCTTGTCTCATTTCTTCAAAATAAGAGCCGCAGCTTATGGCTGCTGCTCTGGTTATAGCCATGGCGCGGGTTGAAGCCCGCGCCTAAGCCCTCTACGGGTACAGCGGTTACAGCAGCTGAATCACACGCCGCTCGAAAGCAGCATGTTACGGATGTGACCGATGGCCTTAGTCGGGTTCAGGCCTTTCGGACATACGTTGACGCAGTTCATGATGCCCCGGCAGCGGAAGACGCTGAACGGGTCATCGAGGGACGCCAGACGCTCGGACGTCTTGGTATCACGGCTGTCTGCCAGGAAGCGGTACGCTTGCAGCAGGGCAGCTGGACCCAGGAACTTGTCCGGGTTCCACCAGAAGGACGGGCAAGAGGTCGAGCAGCAAGCGCACAGGATGCACTCGTACAGACCGTCGAGCTTTTCACGCTCTTCAGGGGACTGCAGACGCTCGATGGCCGGAGCCGGCGTGTCGTTCTGCAGGAATGGCTTAACCTTCTCGTATTGCTTGTAGAAGATGCTCATATCGACAACCAGGTCACGGATAACCGGCAAACCTGGCAGTGGACGAACGATCAGCTTGTTACCTTTTACGACAGCGGACAGCGGCGTGATGCACGCCAGGCCGTTCTTGCCGTTGATGTTCATGCCGTCGGAGCCGCAGACGCCTTCACGGCAGGAGCGACGATAGGAGAAACCTTCGTCCTGCTCTTTGATCAGGGCCAGCACGTCCAGCACCATCAGGTCTTTACCACCGGTATCGACCTGGAATTCCTGCATGAACGGCGCAGCGTCCTGATCAGGGTTGTAACGATAAACACTGACTTGCAACATGGCGGTCACCCTTAATAAGTCCGGACTTTAGGTTCGAAAGTCGGAACAGTCTTCGGCGAGAAGTTCACGGCACGCTTGGTGACGCGCTTGTCACCCGGGAAGTACAGGGTGTGGCACAGCCAGTTTTCGTCGTCACGATCTTCGAAGTCTTCACGGGCGTGAGCGCCGCGGGACTCTTTACGTACTTCGGCAGCGATGGCGGTAGCTTCAGCCACTTCCAGCAGGTTTTGCAGTTCCAGCGCTTCGATACGTGCAGTGTTGAACGCCTGCGACTTGTCGTTGATCTTCACATTCGCGATGCGCTTGCGCAGATCAGCCAGCTGGGCAATACCTTTCTGCATGTATTCGCCGGTACGGAATACACCGAAGTAGTTCTGCATGCAGCTTTGCAGCTCGCGACGCAGGGTAGCGACGTCTTCGCCGTCGGTACGGTTGTTCAGGGCATTCAGACGCGCCAGGGCAGCTTCGATGTCGGCTTCGGTAGCGTCGTCGTATTCGATGCCGTCGGTCAGCGCCTTCTCCAGGTGCAGGCCGGCAGCGCGGCCGAATACCACCAGGTCGAGCAGCGAGTTGCCGCCCAGACGGTTGGCACCGTGAACCGATACGCAAGCCACTTCACCTACAGCGAACAGACCAGGAATGATCTGATCCACGCCTTCGGCGTCCTGGGTGATCGCCTGGCCGTGAATGTTGGTGGCAACGCCGCCCATCATGTAGTGGCAAGTCGGAACAACCGGAACCGGAGCAACCACCGGGTCAACGTGTGCGAAAGTCTTCGACAGTTCGCAGATGCCTGGCAGACGGCTGTGCAGCACTTCCTCGCCCAGGTGGTCGAGTTTGAGCATTACGTGGTCGCCATTCGGACCGCAACCGTTGCCGGCGATGATTTCCTTAACCATCGAACGGGCAACAACGTCACGACCGGCAAGGTCTTTGGCGTTCGGAGCATAACGCTCCATGAAACGCTCGCCGTGCTTGTTGATCAGGTAACCACCTTCACCACGGCAGCCTTCGGTAACCAGAACACCGGCGCCGGCGATGCCGGTCGGGTGGAACTGCCACATTTCGATGTCTTGTACCGGCACGCCAGCACGCAGAGCCATGCCGACGCCATCACCGGTGTTGATCAGGGCGTTGGTGGTGGATGCATAAATACGACCTGCACCGCCGGTAGCCAGTACGGTGGCTTTGGCGCGGATGTAGGTGGTTTCGCCGGTTTCGATGCAGATTGCGATCACACCGACGAATTCGCCTTCCTGGTTTTTCACCAGGTCGACAGCGTAGTACTCGTTCAGGAACGTGGTACCGGCTTTCAGGTTGCCCTGATAAAGGGTGTGCAGCAGCGCGTGACCGGTACGGTCGGAAGCGGCGCAAGTACGGGCAGCCTGCCCGCCTTTACCGTAATCCTTCGACTGACCGCCGAACGGACGCTGGTAGATACGGCCTTGCTCGGTACGCGAGAACGGCAGACCCATGTGGTCCAGCTCGAAAACGGCAGCCGGGCCTTCCTGACACATGTATTCGATAGCGTCCTGGTCACCGATGTAGTCGGAACCCTTGACGGTATCGTACATGTGCCAGCGCCAGTCATCGTTCGGGTCGGCCGAAGCGATGGCGCAGGTGATGCCGCCCTGTGCCGACACAGTGTGCGAACGGGTCGGGAAAACCTTGGTGATCACGGCAGTCTTGTGACCGCCCTGTGCCAGTTGCAGCGCTGCGCGCATGCCGGCACCGCCGCCACCAATAATGATGGCGTCGAAAGAAATCGTTGGAATGTTAGCCATGAATCAGATACCCCAGAGAATCTGCACACCCCAGACGAAGTAAGCGAACATCGCGACGCCGCATACTGCCTGGAAAAGGAAACGTACTGCAGTCGCGGACTTGCCCAGCGCCATTGGCGTCAGGTAGTCGGTCGCGATGGTCCACATGCCGACCCAGGCGTGAGCGCCCAGGGCAACCAGTGCCAGCAGACTGAAGATACGCATTCCGTTGTGGGCGAACAGGCCGTGCCATTGGTCGTAGCCAATGCCCGGGTTCGCGACGAGGTAGCCGATCAGGAAGATGAAATAAGCCGCGAGAACGACCGCAGACACACGCTGCGCCATCCAGTCATAGAGGCCCGAACGCGAAAGGTTTGTAACGCTGGTTACCATATCCAAACTCCTGCCAGAACGATCAGCACCACGGAAACGGCGATGATCAGTTTCGAGCCCAGGCGGCCGCCTTCCAGCGTCTCACCGATGCCCATGTCCATGATCAAGTGGCGCACACCGGCAACCAGGTGATACAGAAGAGCGGACAGGAGGCCCCATGCTACGAACTTGGCCAGCGGGCTGGTCAAGCATGCCTTCACCTCGACATAACCTTCCTCGGAACCCAGGGATTTGCCCAATGCATAAAGCATGATGCCAAGGCCCAGGAAGAGGATGATGCCGGAAACACGGTGAAGAAACGACGTAACGCCGGTGATGGGGAGTTTGATGGTCCTTAGGTCTAGGTTTACAGGTCGTTGGCTTTTCACGGCTTTTTTTTCACACTGAAGAGCCCCTAACAATCAGGGCAAAGTTGTTGGGGAGTGCACTGGTCAGGTAACCACCACCCAGGGATGCGACCCCCAATGAAAGCAAGCCCAAAAGCCCTTGGCGGTCGGTCGCCGAGTATAGACAGTTAGGCTACTAATGACAACGCAATCGCCTACCCCCAATAGCGGATTGCACAAGTCGTATAAAAGGCGTAAATGGCAGGCAATTTCGAGGAAAAAGTACGGTTAAAGCCTTCTGGAGCAAGACTTTAGGCAAATTGACATTCGAATTTATCTCACTATAGTGGTGCGGGCCCTGCGTGGGGGGTCTGTCTGATGATTTCAAGCATAAATAGGAGGCCACATGGCTGACAAAAAAGCGCAGTTGATCATCGAGGGCGCAGCCCCCGTCGAGCTGCCCATTTTAACCGGCACCGTTGGTCCCGATGTTATCGATGTTCGGGGCCTGACGGCCACGGGCCGCTTCACTTTCGACCCCGGTTTCATGTCGACCGCTTCCTGCGAATCGAAGATCACCTATATCGACGGCGACAACGGCATCCTGCTGCACCGCGGCTACCCGATCGAACAGCTGGCTGAAAAGTCGGACTACCTGGAAACCTGCTACCTGCTGCTGAACGGCGAACTGCCGACTGCAGAGCAAAAGGCCCAGTTCGTCGGCACCGTGAAGAACCACACCATGGTTCACGAGCAGCTGAAAACCTTCTTCAACGGCTTCCGCCGTGACGCCCACCCGATGGCCGTCATGTGTGGTGTAGTCGGCGCCCTCTCGGCCTTCTACCACGACTCCCTCGACATCAATAACCCGCAGCATCGCGAAATCTCCGCGATCCGCCTGGTTGCCAAGATGCCGACCCTGGCCGCGATGGTTTACAAGTACTCCATGGGCCAACCCATGATGTACCCGCGCAACGACCTGTCGTACGCGGAAAACTTCCTGCACATGATGTTCAACACCCCGTGCGAGATCAAACCGATCAGCCCGGTACTCGCCAAGGCCATGGACCGGATCTTCATCCTCCACGCCGACCACGAGCAGAACGCTTCGACCTCCACCGTGCGTCTGGCGGGCTCTTCGGGTGCCAACCCGTTCGCCTGTATCGCCGCCGGCATCGCCGCACTGTGGGGCCCTGCCCACGGCGGTGCGAACGAAGCCGTGCTGACCATGCTCGATGAAATCGGCGATGTCTCGAACATCGACAAGTTCATCGCCAAGGCCAAGGACAAGAACGATCCGTTCAAGCTGATGGGCTTCGGTCACCGCGTCTACAAGAACCGCGACCCTCGCGCGACTGTCATGAAGCAGACCTGCGACGAAGTGTTGAAGGAACTGGGTATCCAGAACGATCCGCAACTCGAACTGGCCATGCGCCTGGAAGAGATCGCCCTGACCGATCCGTACTTCATCGAGCGCTCGCTGTACCCGAACGTCGACTTCTACTCGGGGATCATCCTCAAGGCGATCGGCATTCCGACCAGCATGTTCACTGTGATTTTCGCCTTGGCACGTACTGTCGGCTGGATTTCGCACTGGAAGGAAATGCTGTCCAGCCCGTACAAGATTGGCCGTCCGCGTCAGCTGTACACGGGTTATGAGTCGCGGGATATCACCAAATTGGAAGACCGCAAATAAGGGCTGTCTTGCGATAGCGTCTTAGCGTTGTACCGGGAACGGCCTCCATGTGAATGGGGGCCGTTTTTCGTTTTGGGCATCTCAGCGGCCTTTGGGCCGACTGTTTTTTTTGTTGATTGGGTACATATCCGTTGCTTCGGGTGCTGCCGCTGGCGGTTTCGCTCTTACAGCGAGTCACTTTTGACAAACGCCTCAAAAGTAACCAAAAAGTCTACGCCCCGGCGTACGGCACTTCGCTTAGGCTCAGTGTTCCCTCGCTACGGTGTCCATCAGGGGGCATCGCCTACGGTTTGCTTCGCTGCACCTCCTCTCGATGTATGCGGCTTCGCCGCACGGCGCTGCGCGCCTACCCCCTGACGGACACCTCCGCTCGGCCTGCCGAAGGGGCTGGAGATCAAAAGCAGATCAAAAGCCAGAGCCAGAGCAAAAGCCAAACACGCCACGCCCCTCCCCACTCAACACAATGAGCGTTAGCTCGAGTACCGCTTTTGATCGCAGGGCCCGTCGGCAGGCTGAGTGGAGGGATTGATCCGGGGGTGGGAGCGCAGCGACCGTGCGGCGCAGCCGCATGCATCGAGAGGAGGTGCAGCGAAGCAAACCGTAGGCGATGCCCCCGGATCGATCCCGGAGCGAAGGAACCCCGAGCCTCAGCGAGGGGCCGTACGTCAGGGTTAGAGACCTTTTGGTTACTTTTGGGGCGTTTGCCAAAAGTGACCCGCCGTAAGGGCGGAACCCTAAGAAGCCGTTACCGCAGCAACGGATATACACCCCCCTCAAAAGTCCGATAACCGCCCACAAAAAAAATGCCCCAATCTCGCGATAAGGGCATTTTCCATTCAACTCAAGCTACACAATAAACCAAAATCCTCAGTGCGAAACCGCCCCACTAGCCCCCAACCCAGTCTGCGAACGCACAAACTGCGGGAAGAACGCCGCACGCTCGTTCTCTGCCGCCGCCGATTTATCAGTAACGGAGAAGAACCAGATCCCGATAAACGCAATGATCATCGAGAACAACGCAGGATACTCGTAAGGGAAGATCGCCTTCTCATGATGCAGAATCTGCACCCAGATGGTCGGGCCAAGAATCATCAGACCCACCGCACTCACCAGACCCAACCAGCCGCCAATCATCGCGCCGCGGGTGGTCAGCTTCTTCCAGTACATCGAAAGCAGCAGCACCGGGAAGTTGCAGCTCGCCGCGATGGAGAACGCCAGACCCACCATGAACGCAATGTTCTGGCTTTCGAACAGGATGCCCAGGCCGATGGCCAGAACGCCCAGCGCGATGGTGGTGATCTTCGAAACGCGGATTTCATCCTTCTCGTTGGCCTTGCCCTTCTTGATCACGCTGGCGTACAGGTCGTGAGACACCGCCGAAGCACCAGCCAGGGTCAGCCCGGCCACTACTGCCAGAATGGTCGCAAACGCTACTGCAGAGATGAAGCCGAGGAACACGCTGCCGCCCACGGCGTTGGCCAGGTGCACCGCCGCCATGTTGTTGCCGCCGAGCAGAGCGCCCGCTGCATCCTTGAACGCCGGGTTGGTGCTGACCAGCAGGATCGCGCCGAAACCGATGATGAAAGTCAGGATGTAGAAGTAGCCAATGAAACCGGTCGCGTACAGCACGCTCTTGCGGGCTTCTTTCGCGTCGCTGACAGTGAAGAAGCGCATCAAGATGTGCGGCAGGCCGGCGGTACCGAACATCAGCGCCAGACCCAGGGAGAACGCCGAAATCGGATCTTTTACCAGACCGCCCGGGCTCATGATCGCTTCGCCCTTGGCGTGAACCTTGATGGCTTCAGAGAACAGGGTGTTGAAGTCGAAGTTGACGTGCTTCATCACCATCAGCGCCATGAACGAGGCACCGGACAGCAACAGCACCGCCTTGATGATCTGCACCCAGGTGGTCGCCAGCATGCCGCCGAACAGCACGTACAGGCACATCAGGATACCGACCAGAATCACCGCAACGTGGTAGTCGAGACCGAACAGCAGCTGGATCAGCTTGCCGGCACCGACCATTTGCGCGATCAGGTAGAACGCCACCACCACCAGCGAACCGCAGGCAGACAGGGTGCGGATCTGGGTTTGCCCGAGGCGGTAGGACGCCACGTCGGCAAAGGTGTATTTACCCAGGTTGCGCAGGCGCTCGGCGATCAGGAACAGAATGATCGGCCAGCCCACCAGGAAGCCGATCGAGTAGATCAGGCCGTCGTAGCCGGAGGTGAACACCAGCGCGGAAATCCCCAGGAAGGACGCCGCCGACATGTAGTCACCGGCAATCGCCAGTCCGTTCTGGAATCCGGTGATCTTGCCGCCCGCCGCATAGTAGTCGGCCGCCGAATTGTTGCGCTTGGACGCCCAGTAGGTGATGCAGAGGGTCGCGCCAACGAACGCCACGAACATGACGATCGCGGAAACGTTGAGCGGTTGTTTGTGGACTTCGCCGGTCAGGGCGTCAGCGGCCCAGACGGCCGGAGCAAATGCTGCGATGCTCAAAAGAGCCAGTAGACGCCGGATCATTGCTGAGCCTCCTTGAGAATCGCGTTGTTCAGGTCGTCGAACTCGCCATTGGCGCGGCGCACGTAAATGCCGGTCAGGATGAAGGCCGAGATAATCAGCCCTACACCGATCGGTATGCCCCAGGTGATGGACGATTCGGGACTGATTTTCGTGCCGAGCACTTGCGGCCCGTACGCGATCAGAAGGATGAAGCCGGAGTAGAGCCCGAGCATGATCGCCGAGAGTATCCAGGCGAACCTTTCTCTTTTCTTGACCAGCTCCTTGAAGCGCGGGCTGTTCTGAATCGAGAGGTAAATGCTGTCGTTCATTGTTTTTATCCTCGCAGCACAGATTTTTATTTTTGGAACATATCCACTGTATGCGGCTGCGAGCCGGGTTCCAGACGACCTTAGTAGTAGAACGCCATGACGTTTTTGCCAATTTCCAGACAAGCCAAAAACGCCCATCCCTGCTTATTAATAGTGGGCAAACAAAAAAGGCCGCCCGACAGTCATGTCGGGCGGCCCTGGGAAGCGCAGATTAGACGCTTCGGCTTAAATCACTTGGTCCAGTCGGCAACACGCTCAGGGTGCTTGGCAACCCAATCCTTGGCCGCTGCGTCAGGTTTTGCACCGTCCTGAATTGCCAGCATGACTTCGCCGATTTCGTCTTTCGAAGCCCACTGGAAGTTCTTCAGGAACTTGGCCACTTCCGGCGCCTTGGTTGCCAGTTCCTTGCTGCCGATGCTGTTCACGGTTTCAGCCGCGCCGTACACGCCTTTCGGGTCGTCGAGGAAGCGCAGTTTCCACTTGGCGAACATCCAGTGCGGCACCCAGCCGGTAACGGCGATGGATTCGTTTTTCTTCTCGGCACGGGTCAGCTCGGCAATCATGCCGGCGCCGGAACTGGCCTTGAGTTGATAGCCGGTCAGGTCGTAATCCTTGATCGCCTGATCGGTCTTGAGCATCACGCCTGACCCGGCGTCGATGCCGACGATGCGTTTCTTGAAGGAGTCGTCGGTTTTCAGGTCTTCGATGGTCTTGGCCTTGACGTACTCCGGCACGATCAGACCGATTTTCGCGTCCTTGAAGTTCGGGCCGTAATCGACGACCTGATCCTTGTTCTTGGTCCAGTATTCGCCGTGGGTCACGGGCAGCCAGGCCGAAAGCATGGCGTCGAGTTTGCCGGTGGCAACGCCCTGCCACATGATGCCGGTAGCGACGGCTTGCAGTTTCACGTCGTAACCGAGTTTCTGCTTGATTACTTCGGCCGCCACGTGGGTGGTCGCGACGCTGTCGGACCAGCCGTCAACGTAACCGATGTTCAGGGTCTGTTTTTCAGCGCTGGCGAAAGTGGAGCTCATCGCAAGCACCAGAGCGGCACCTGCGCCTAAAAGTCGTCGCATCTTCATCGTTACTTCCCCGAAATGCTGCGCCCGACGGATGCCGGGCATCGTCAACGTATTGTTATGGTGCACAGCGCCCCCATCACGCCTGACCGCAAACTCGTTCGAACATCAGCGGAGTACTGACGCTTTTGATCATCAACCTGACGCTCGTTAAGACCTGCTCTGCCAGCGACCTCGAAGCAACGAGAAACGACATCAGAAAGCCATTAACTGCGTCCGGATATTTGGCGCCAGACAATCCGCCCGAACTTTGCATGTCAAAATCGTGCGGGCCACCAACCTGCTTATAAATGCAGGTAACATGCGTCGCTTTGCAGCCACTCGGCCTGACCATGTCCGCGACTTCCCGCTTCCCCTTTCTTCCTTATCTGTTCGCCTGCCTGCTCGGGCTGTTTGCCCTGTGCGGCTTCTGGTACGGCCTCGGCAAACCGGTGATTCTGCCGGACGTCGCCACCCCGACCCACAAGCTGCAATGCGCCTCCTACACCCCGTTCGACAAAGACCAGTCGCCGTTCGACGTGCCGTTCAAACTGCGCCCGGAGCGCATGGACGCCGACCTCGCCCTGCTCGCCACCCGCTTCGAATGCATCCGCACCTATTCGATGACCGGCCTTGAAGCGCTGCCGGATCTGGCGCGCAAGCACGGTTTGAAGTTGATGATCGGCGCGTGGGTCAACAGCAATCCGGTGGACACCGAGAAAGAAGTCGACTTGCTGATCGCTTCGGCCAATGCCAATCCGGACGTGGTCAGCGCCGTGATCGTCGGCAACGAAGCCTTGCTGCGCAAGGAAGTGACCGCCACCCAGCTGGTGAAGCTGATCAACAAGGTCAAGAGCCACATCAAGCAGCCGGTGACCTATGCGGATGTCTGGGAGTTCTGGCTCAAGCATCCGGAAGTTGCGCCGGCGGTGGATTTCCTGACCATCCACTTGCTGCCGTACTGGGAAGACGATCCGTCGAACATCGACGCCGCGCTGCATCATGTGGCCGAAGTGCGTCAGGTGTTCGGCAACAAGTTCGCGCCCAAGGACGTGATGATCGGCGAAACCGGCTGGCCGAGCGAAGGCCGACAGCGTGAGACCGCGTTGCCGAGCCGGGTCAACGAGGCCAAGTTCATTCGTGGTTTTGTCACCCTCGCCGAACAGGAAGGCTGGCGTTATAACCTGATCGAAGCGTTCGACCAGCCGTGGAAGCGCGGCAGCGAAGGCGCGGTCGGCGGTTACTGGGGGCTGTTCGATGCGGATCGCCAGGACAAGGGCGTACTGGCCGGCCCGGTGTCGAACGTGCCGTACTGGTCACAGTGGCTGGCGGTCGGCGGGCTGATTTTCCTCGGAACATTGCTGCTGGGCGGTCGGGTTCGTACGACGCGTTCGGCACTGATCCTGCCGCTGCTCGGCGCCCTCGCCGCCTGTTCGATCGGCGCATGGGGTGATCTGGCGCGAGTGACCACGCGATTTGCCAGCGAATGGCTGTGGGTCGGGTTGCTGACGGCTCTGAATCTGTTGGTGCTGGTCCATGCCGCGCTGACCTTGAGCGCCCGCAATGGCTGGCGTGAACGGGCGTTCAACGCTTTCGAGCGGCGGGCCGGCTGGCTGGTTGCGGCAGCCGGTTTCGCTGCTGCGGTGATGATGCTCGAGCTGGTGTTCGACCCGCGCTATCGCAGCTTTCCGAGCGTGGCGTTCATTCTGCCGGCGCTGGTTTATCTGTGCCGCCCGGTGCCCGTGGCCCGTCGGGAGATCGCCCTGCTGACCTTCATCATCGGCGCCGGCATTGCGCCGCAGTTGTTCCGCGAAGGACTGCAGAATCAGCAGGCGTGGGGCTGGGCGCTGGTCAGCGTGTTGATGGTGGCTGCACTTTGGCGCTGCCTGCGGGTTCGCAAGGGCTGATCTTCAGAGGCTGAACCGGCCTCTTCCCTGGCAAGCCAGCTCCCACAGGTTCTCTGTCTACATAGATCAAGTGTGGGAGCTGGCTTGCCAGCGATGGCTGACGGTCAGACGCCGCGAGACTCTCTAACCAGTCGCAACCCGGCAATCACCACCGCAAACACAGCCAGTGTCGTGTTGTACAGCGCCAGCGCCGGCAACCCGAACACCAGCGCCAGCACCGCCAGCCACCACCCTGCCCGTCCCGGCACTACAAAACCGATCACCGCAGCCGCGACCGCCGCCCAGCCCAGCATCTGGAAATGGATCATCAGGCCCAGGTTCGAGCGCACCGAGCATTCCCAACGGCTCGCCTCATCCACGCAGATGCCCACCCACTGCGCGTCCTCCATGAAGCCATAACGTGCGCCATAACTGGCGGCCAGCCACAACGGCAACAGAACGAGCAGCAGAATCACGGGCAAGCGGCGGGACATGGAACACTCCAATCGATGAAATCGGCGGCCAGCTTAATCTGCCGCCGCGCATACGCAAGGGCTAACAACTCTTAACTGGTCATTCATTCCGCGCAAAGTGTATCGTCCGGCTACTATTACTCCGAATTCCGTCAGTTTGGTGCCGTGGCATGGCACTTTGGCGCAAACCCGGTGGTCATAGCCTGCGAACCTCATTCGGCACCTTCCTCTAAGGGATCTAGTCATGCTCCGTTCCTTGCGCTTCGCCGCCCTGTTTGGCGGCCTTATTCTGAGTGCGTCCGCGCTGGCGGTGGATATCGACGCCGCCAGCTATGGCTATCCCCTGACCAATCCGTTCGAGGCGACCATCGCCACCACGCCGCCGGACTTGCGCCCTGAACTGCCACTGGACGACGACATCGATCAGACCGATCGCAGCGTCACCCTGCGCCCCGAGCGCGAATTCATCCTGCCGGACAATTTCTGGCCGGTGAAAAAACTGACTTACCGCATCGCCACCCAGGACAAAGCCGCGCCGCTGATCTTCCTGATCGCCGGCACCGGCGCGCGCTACGACAGCACGCTCAACGAATACCTGAAGAAGCTTTATTACAAGGCCGGCTACCACGTGGTGCAGCTGTCATCGCCGACCAGCTTCGACTTCATGAGCGCCGCCTCGCGCTTCGCCACCCCCGGCGTGACCAAGGAAGACGCCGAAGACATGTACCGGGTGATGCAGGCCGTGCGGGCGCAGAACCCGAAACTGCCGGTCACCGACTATTACCTCAGCGGTTACAGCCTCGGCGCACTGGACGCAGCGTTCGTAGCACATCTGGATGAAACCCGCCGCAGCTTCAACTTCAAGAAAGTCCTGCTGCTGAATCCGCCGGTCAATCTCTACACCTCGATCACCAACCTCGACAAGCTGGTGCAGACCGAGGTCAAGGGCATCAACAACAGCACAACCTTCTATGAACTGGTGCTGAGCAAACTGACCCGCTACTTCCAGCAGAAGGGTTACATCGACCTCAACGATGCGCTGCTCTACGACTTCCAGCAGTCCAAGCAGCACCTGAGCAACGAGCAGATGGCGATGCTGATCGGCACTTCGTTCCGCTTCTCGGCGGCGGATATCGCGTTCACTTCGGACCTGATCAACCGTCGCGGCCTGATCACCCCGCCGAAATTCCCGATCACCGAAGGCACCAGCCTTACGCCGTTCCTCAAGCGTGCGCTGCAATGCGACTTCGACTGCTACCTCACCGAACAGGTGATTCCGATGTGGCGCGCCCGCACCGACGGCGGCAGCCTGCTGCAACTGATCGATCAGGTGAGTCTGTACGCGCTGAAGGATTACCTGCACGAAAGCCCGAAAATCGCCGTCATGCACAACGCCGACGACGTGATCCTCGGCCCGGGCGACCTCGGCTTCCTGCGCAAGACCTTCGGCGATCGCCTGACCGTTTACCCGCTGGGCGGCCATTGCGGCAACCTTAACTACCGCGTCAACAGCGACGCCATGCTGGAGTTCTTCCGTGGCTAAATATCTCCTGCTGATTGCAGCGCTCCTCAGTGCAGGTATGGCCCAGGCCGACAACAGCAAAGCCAATGCACCGGTGGTCATCGACAGCGACGGCTTCAAGGAGCCGCTGTCCAAACTCAAGTTCAACCCGGGGCTGGATCAGCGCGAATTCGAGCGCTCGACCCTCAGCGCGCTGAACGTCTATGACCCGCTGGAAGAGTGGAACCGCCGCGTCTACCACTTCAACTACCGCTTCGACCAATGGGTGTTCCTGCCGGTGGTCGATGGCTACCGCTACATCACCCCGAGCTTCGTACGCACCGGTGTGAGCAACTTCTTCAACAACATTGGCGACGTGCCGAACCTGGTCAACAGCCTGTTGCAGTTCAAGGGCAAGCGCTCGATGGAAACCACCGCGCGCCTGCTGCTCAACACCACCATCGGCATCGCAGGGCTCTGGGATCCGGCCACCGCTATGGGCCTGCCACGCCAGAACGAAGACTTCGGCCAGACCCTGGGCTTCTATGGCGTACCGGGCGGTGCTTACTTCGTGCTGCCGATCCTCGGCCCATCGAACCTGCGCGATACCGCAGGTCTGGCCGTGGACTACACCGCCGAGTCCGCGATCAACTTCCTCAACGTCTCGGAAGTCAGCTCCAACCACCCGGAAGTCTGGGTACTGCGCGGCGTCGATAAGCGTTACCAGACCAGCTTCCGCTACGGTCAGTTGAACTCACCGTTCGAGTACGAGAAGGTGCGCTACGTCTACACCGAGTCGCGCAAGTTGCAGATCGCCGAGTAAAAACGCCGGCCACAAAAAAGGCCATTCGATGCGAGTCGAATGGCCTTTTTGTTTGCTTCAGGATTTAGCCTTTCAGGGCTTTCCAGACTTTGCCGATCACGGACACGCCCGCCAGCACCACCGCACCCGCGATGATCCCCGCTACACCGTTCAACAGCATCGGCACCACAAACCCGGCGCCACCGGCCGCTGCACCGACGCTTTCGATCCAGTGATGCACCACCGGCACGCCGTGGGTCAGGATGCCGCCACCGACCAGGAACATCGCAGCAGTGCCGATCACCGACAGGCTTTTCATCATATACGGCGCGGCGCGCAGGATGCCGTTGCCGATACTTTTGGCCATCTGCCCAGGCTTCTGGGTCAGCCACAGACCGAGGTCATCGAGTTTGACGATACCGGCCACCAGACCGTAAACACCCACGGTCATGACAATGGCGATGCCCGACATCACGATCACTTGCTGGGTCAGCGAAGCATCGGCCACGGTGCCGAGGGTGATGGCGATGATTTCCGCCGAGAGGATGAAGTCGGTGCGGATCGCGCCTTTGATCTTGTCTTTCTCGTACGCCACCAGATCGGTTGCCGGATCAGCCACGGCTTCAACCAACTGGGCGTGCTCAGCCTCGTCTTCGGCCTTGCTGTGCAGGAACTTGTGCGCGAGTTTTTCGAAACCTTCGAAACACAGGTAGGCGCCACCGACCATTAACAGCGGCGTCACCAGCCACGGAACGAACGCACTGATCGCCAGCGCCGACGGCACCAGGATCAGTTTGTTGACGAACGAGCCCTTGGCCACCGCCCAAACGACGGGGATTTCCCGCTCCGCGCGTACGCCGGAGACCTGCTGGGCATTGAGCGCCAAGTCGTCGCCGAGCACGCCGGCGGTCTTCTTGGCAGCCATTTTGGTCATCAACGCAACGTCGTCCAGAACGGTGGCGATGTCGTCGATCAGCACCAGCAAACTGCTTCCTGCCATGAATCTTGTTTCCTTATGTGAATAATGCCGCGCAGCATACCGCGACTGCAGGCCACACGGGGCATTGTTGAGCGCCGCGCGAGGCCGGTGCTACCATGCGCAACCGCCAGAACAGGCAAGGAACCACCGGGTTTATGAGCACAATCCGCGAGCGCAACAAAGAACTGATCCTGCGTGCAGCCAGCGAAGAGTTTGCCGACAAGGGCTTCGCTGCGACCAAAACCAGCGACATCGCCGCCAAGGCAGGACTGCCCAAGCCCAACGTCTATTACTACTTCAAGTCCAAGGAAAACCTCTACCGCGAGGTGCTGGAAAGTATCATCGTGCCGATCCTGCAGGCCTCGACCCCGTTCAACCCGGACGGCGTACCGAGCGAAGTGCTGAGCGGCTACATCCGCTCGAAGATCCGCATCTCCCGCGACCTGCCCTTCGCCTCCAAGGTGTTCGCCAGCGAAATCATGCACGGCGCCCCGCACCTGAGCGCCGACCTGGTCGAGCAGCTCAACGGCCAGGCCAAACACAACATCGACTGCATCCAGACCTGGATCGACCGCGGCCAGATCGCCCCGATCGACCCCAACCACCTGATGTTCAGCATCTGGGCCGCAACCCAGACCTACGCCGACTTCGACTGGCAGATCTCCGCCGTCACTGGCAAGGACAAGCTCGACGAAGCCGATTATGAAGCCGCAGCACAAACCATCATCCGGTTGGTGCTCAAGGGCTGCGAGCCGGACTGAAGTCCGCGGTGACCGCTTCGCGAGCAAGCTCGCTCCCACAGAAGATTTGTGAACGCCACAGATCCAGTGTGGGAGCGAGCTTGCTCGCGAACGAGGCGACTCAGTCTTACCGACAGGCCCAGACCGCGTCCCACAACGGGTACTGAGCCAGTTTTTTCACCAAACCGGCCCGCAATGGGTTGGCCACCACATACCGAGCCATTTTCACCAAATCCTCGTCCCGCCGCAGCGCATGATCATGAAACCCCGGCTGCCAAATACTTCCGCTTCTTCCGGCGCTTAGATTCACAGCCCGCGCACTCAAGGACTTGGTTTTCTGCATTAGTTCACGGAGCGATCCCTGCTTCAGATTGATCAACCAGTGCAGGTGATCAGGCATGACCACCCAGGCCAATGAATCAACCAAGCCTTGCTCCTGAGCACGTTGAAACTGATCGGCGACCAATCTACCCAACATGTAGTCCCTGAAAACAGGAGCACGTTTCAACGTATTGGCAGTCAGCAGATAAATGCGATTGGGCTCGTCATAACGCCCCAAGCGAAGTCGATGTGAGGCTGATGATTTTGGCATTCCGTTGCCCTTTCAATAGAAGACTTGAAAGGTTAGATCCGCTGACAGAATTAGACTGCGGATGACTTTGGCAGGATGTGTCTGTTAAATCGCCTTCGCGAGCAAGCTCGCTCCCACAGTGGGCCTGCTGTGTTAGACATTATGTGTCCGACACTTCGAATCAGTGAGGAGCGAGCCAGTCAGCGATGGCGTCAGTTCAAACGCCGCAAATCACGCAGCCACCCCCGCATCCGCCCGCAGGTCCAGGGCCTCTACGGCCTTGATTGCCACCTGTTCATCGATGTCCGACAGATCGCCGCTGATGCCGATCGCACCCAGCACGTTCCCCGCCTGATCACGAATCAGCACACCACCCGGTGCCGGCACGACGCTGCCCTGCCCCATGCTGTTAAGTGCCGCGATAAACGCCGGGCGTTGTTGCGCGTCCAGCGCCAGCAGGCGTGAGCCCTTGCCCAGGGCGATGGCGCCCCAGGCTTTGCCGATGGCGATGTTCGGGCGCAGCAGGCTGGCGCCGTCTTCGCGTTGCAGGGTGACCAGATGGCCACCGGTATCCAGTACCGCGATGGTCAGCGGCGCGGCGGAGATGGCCCGCCCTGCATTGATGGCTTCGTTGACCAGCTTGACTGCGACTTTCAAGGTTAAAGCGCTCATGGTGCCGTCCTCATTTTGTTATTGGGAAAGTCGTTGGGCTGCGCTTTTCTGCCGCAGCCCGATGCAACAAATAGAACACAATGAATTATTTTTTTGTATACAATAATTCTCGAAAAGCGCCTCATGCGACGAAAAGCCACAGCAGAACAGGCTTCCGACGAATGAAACAGGCGCTTGAGAAAATGGATTGACCTGCGCCGTCCGCCGTGAATACACTCTGCGCAAAGCCACTTGTATACAATTACAAAACGTAAAGAGGCACAAAACCATGAGCAAAATGAGAGCAATCGAAGCCGCCGTTCTGGTGATGCGCCGTGAAGGGGTTGATACCGCTTTTGGCATTCCAGGCGCTGCAATCAACCCGCTGTACTCCGCCCTGCAGAAAGTCGGTGGCATCGATCACGTCCTCGCTCGCCACGTTGAAGGCGCTTCGCACATGGCCGAGGGCTACACCCGCACCAAGGCCGGCAACATCGGCGTGTGCATCGGTACTTCCGGCCCGGCCGGTACCGACATGGTCACCGGTCTGTACAGCGCCTCCGCGGACTCGATCCCGATCCTCTGCATCACCGGGCAAGCACCCCGCGCCCGTATGCACAAGGAAGACTTCCAGGCCGTCGACATCACCAGCATCGTCAAACCGGTGACCAAGTGGGCGACCACCGTTCTGGAGCCGGGCCAGGTGCCTTACGCCTTCCAGAAAGCCTTCTACGAAATGCGCTCCGGCCGTCCAGGCCCGGTGCTGATCGACCTGCCGTTCGACGTGCAGATGGCTGAAATCGAATTCGACATCGACGCCTACCAGCCACTGCCGCTGGCCAAGCCGAGCGCCACCCGCGTGCAAGTCGAAAAAGCCCTGGCGATGCTGGATCAGGCCGAGCGTCCATTGCTGGTCGCCGGCGGCGGCATCATCAACGCTGACGCCAGCGAGCTGCTGGTGGAGTTCGCCGAGCTGACCGGCATTCCGGTGATCCCGACCCTGATGGGCTGGGGCACCATTCCGGACGATCACCCGCTGATGGTCGGCATGGTCGGTCTGCAGACTTCGCACCGTTACGGCAACGCCACGATGCTGAAATCCGACGTGGTACTGGGCGTCGGCAACCGCTGGGCGAACCGTCACACCGGCTCGGTCGACGTTTACACCGAAGGTCGCAAGTTCATTCACGTCGACATCGAACCGACCCAGATCGGCCGCGTGTTCACCCCGGACCTGGGCATCGTTTCCGACGCCGCTGCCGCGCTGACCGTGTTCATCGAAGTCGCCCGTGAATGGCAAGCCGCCGGCAAGCTGAAAAACCGCAGCGCCTGGCTGCAGGACTGCCAGCAGCGCAAAGCCAGCCTGCATCGCAAGACCCACTTCGACAACGTGCCGGTCAAGCCGCAGCGCGTTTACGAAGAAATGAACCAGGTGTTCGGCAAGGACACCTGCTACGTCAGCACCATTGGTCTGTCGCAGATTGCCGGCGCGCAGTTCCTGCACGTCTACAAGCCGCGTCACTGGATCAACTGTGGCCAGGCCGGCCCGTTGGGCTGGACCATTCCGGCAGCGCTGGGCGTGGTGAAGGCCGATCCGAACCGTAAAGTCGTGGCCCTGTCGGGGGACTATGACTTCCAGTTCATGATCGAAGAACTGGCGGTCGGCGCTCAGTTCAAACTGCCGTACATCCACGTCGTGGTGAACAACTCGTACCTGGGGCTGATCCGTCAGGCCCAGCGCGGGTTCGATATGGACTACTGCGTGCAGCTGTCCTTCGATAACCTGAACGCGCCGGAACTCAACGGTTATGGTGTCGACCACGTCGCAGTCGCCGAAGGCCTGGGCTGCAAGGCACTGCGTGTGTTCGAACCGGCTGACATCGCCCCTGCCCTGCGCAAGGCCGAAGAGCTGATCGAAGAGTTCAAGGTGCCGGTGATCGTCGAGATCATTCTGGAGCGTGTGACCAACATCTCCATGGGGACCGAGATCAACGCCGTCAACGAATTCGAAGACCTGGCGCTGGTCGGCAACGATGCGCCTACCGCGATTTCGTTGCTCGATTGATTGCTTTTGCTTGATCGTTCCCACGCTCTGCGTGGGAATGCAGCCGGGGACGCTCTGCGTCCCAAAGCGGACGCAGAGCGTCCATAGAGGCATTCCCACGCAGAGCGTGGGAACGAGAATCTAGAACGGGAGACCACCATGCCGCGTTTCGCAGCCAACCTGTCCATGCTGTTCACCGAACAGGATTTCCTTGCCCGTTTCGACGCCGCCGCCAAGGCTGGCTTCAGCGGTGTCGAGTACCTGTTTCCGTACGATTTCAGCTCCGCCGAAATCAAGGCCAAACTCGACGCCAACGGTCTGACCCAAGTGCTGTTCAACCTGCCGGCGGGTGACTGGGCCAAGGGCGAGCGCGGTATCGCGTGCCTGCCGGACCGGGTCGAAGAGTTCCGTGCCGGGGTCGATCTGGCCATCGCTTACGCACAGGTTCTGGGCAATACCCAGGTCAACTGCCTGGCCGGTATCCGTCCGCAGGGCGTGGACGATGCCACCGTTGAAAAGACCTTCGTCGCCAACCTCAAGTACGCCGCCGAAAAGCTGCAAGCCGTCGGCATCAAACTGGTGATGGAAGCGATCAACACCCGCGACATCCCGGGCTTCTACCTGAACAACACGGCGCAGGCCCTGTCGATTCGCGAGCAGGTCGGCAGCGCCAATCTGTTCCTGCAATACGACATCTATCACATGCAAATCATGGAAGGCGATCTGGCCCGCACCCTGCAATCGCACCTGGCCGAGATCAACCATGTGCAGCTGGCCGACAACCCGGGCCGCAACGAGCCTGGCACTGGCGAGATCAACTACCGCTTCCTGTTCGAACACCTCGATCGCATCGGTTATCAGGGCTGGGTCGGCTGCGAATACAAACCGCTGACCACCACTGAAGCGGGCCTCGGCTGGCTGAAGACCCACAACGCGATCTGACCACCTATTTGCTTGAGCAAGACAAAAACAAGAGGAATTTCTCATGGCTAAAATCGGATTCATCGGCACCGGCATCATGGGCCACCCAATGGCGGCGAACTTGCAGAAAGCCGGTCACAGCCTGTTCCTGTCGGCGCACCACGACGCCGCCCCTGCCGACCTGGTCGCCGCTGGCGCCGTAGCTCTGGCCAACCCGCGTGACGTGGCTCAAGAAGCCGAATTCATCATCGTCATGGTGCCGGATACCCCGCAGGTCGAAGACGTGCTGTTCCGTGCCGACGGCGTCGCTGCCGGCATCGGCAAAGGCAAGGTTGTGATCGACATGAGCTCGATCTCGCCGACCGCCACCAAGGCTTTCGCGGCGAAGATCAACGAGAAAGGCGCGCAGTACCTCGACGCTCCGGTGTCCGGTGGTGAAGTCGGTGCCAAGGCTGCGACCCTGAGCATCATGGTCGGTGGCGACGCCGATGCCTTCGAACGCGCACTGCCGCTGTTCCAGGCCATGGGCAAGAACATCACTCTGGTCGGCGGCAATGGCGACGGTCAGACCGCCAAGGTTGCGAACCAGATCATCGTTGCCCTGAACATTCAGGCCGTGGCCGAAGCCCTGCTGTTCGCTTCGAAAAACGGTGCCGATCCGGCCAAGGTGCGTGAAGCGCTGATGGGCGGTTTCGCCTCCTCGAAGATCCTCGAAGTGCACGGCGAGCGCATGATCAAGGGCACCTTCGATCCGGGCTTCCGCATCAGCCTGCACCAGAAGGACCTGAACCTGGCCCTGCAAGGCGCCAAGGAGCTGAACATCAACCTGCCGAACACCGCCAACGCCCAGCAAGTGTTCAGCACCTGCGCGGCCATCGGCGGCAGCAACTGGGACCACTCGGCGCTGATCAAGGGCCTGGAACACATGGCCAACTTCTCGATTCGCGACAAGAAGTAAGTCTCTGCAATACCGCTTGAAACCTGTGGGAGCGAGCTTGCTCGCGAAGAGGGTCTGTCAGTCGACATGGACATTGACTGACCCACCGCTTTCGCGAGCAAGCTCGCTCCCACAGGACCTGTATCGCCCTTTCGAATAACAAGAATTCCGGGAGCCCGCCATGTCGGTCGATCCGCAACAACTGCTGCGCGAGCTGTTTGCCACAGCCATCGACGCGGCCCATCCGAACCAGGTCCTCGAAGCGCATCTGCCGGCCGATCGCACAGGTCGCGTGATCGTCATCGGCGCCGGCAAGGCTGCCGCTGCCATGGCGCAAGTGGTCGAGCGCTGCTGGGAAGGTGAAGTCTCGGGCCTTGTGGTGACCCGCTACGGTCACGGCGCCCCGTGCGAAAAAATCGAAGTGGTCGAAGCCGCGCACCCGGTGCCGGACGCTGCCGGTCTGGCCGTGGCCAAACGCGTGCTGGAACTGGTCAGCAACCTGACCGAAGACGACCGCGTAATCTTCCTGTTGTCCGGTGGTGGTTCTGCCCTGCTGGCGTTGCCGGCCGAAGGCATCACCCTGGCCGACAAACAATCGATCAACAAAGCCCTGCTCAAATCCGGCGCGACCATCGGCGAGATGAACTGCGTGCGCAAGCACCTCTCGGCGATCAAGGGCGGACGCTTGGGCAAGGCCTGCTGGCCGGCGACTGTTTATACCTACGCGATTTCCGATGTACCGGGCGACCTCGCCACGGTCATCGCCTCCGGCCCGACCGTGGCCGACCCGAGCACCAGCGCCGAAGCACTGGCGATCATCAAACGTTACGGCATCGAGATTCCGGCGTCCGTGCGCACCTGGCTGCAAAGCCCGGAATCGGAAACCGTCAAACCCGGCGATCCGAGCCTGGCCCGCAGTCACTTCCAGTTGATCGCCCGCCCTCAGCAATCGCTGGATGCCGCGGCGGTGAAATGCCGCCAGGCCGGTTTCAGCACGCTGATCCTCGGCGACCTGGAAGGCGAATCCCGCGAAGTGGCGAAAGTCCACGCCGGCATCGCCCGCCAGATCATTCATCACGGCCAGCCACTGGCAGCGCCGTGCGTGATTCTCTCCGGCGGCGAAACCACCGTGACCGTGCGCGGCAATGGCCGTGGCGGCCGCAACGCCGAATTCCTCCTCAGCCTCACCGACAGCCTCAAGGGCCAGCCTGGCGTTTATGCGCTGGCCGGTGACACCGACGGCATCGACGGCTCGGAAGACAACGCCGGCGCGATCATGACCCCGGACAGCTACGCCCGCGCCGCCGCCCTGGGCCTGAGCGCCAGCGACGAGCTGGATAACAACAACGGTTACGGCTACTTCGAGGCGCTCGATGCGCTGATCGTCACCGAGCCGACCCGCACCAACGTCAACGACTTCCGCGCCATCCTGATCCTCGAGAGCTCTAAATCATGACGCCTGATAAAAAGGTCAAAATCCTCGCCACCCTCGGGCCTGCCGTCGACGGCATCGAAGACATCCGCGAGCTGGTCGAGGCCGGGGTCAATATCTTCCGCCTCAACTTCAGCCACGGCGATCACGCCGATCACGCCAAGCGTTATCAGTGGATCCGCGAAGTCGAGCGCCAGCTCAACTACCCGCTCGGGATTCTGATGGACCTGCAAGGGCCGAAACTGCGGGTCGGCAAGTTCGCCGACGGCAAGGTTCAGTTGCATCGCGGCCAGGCGTTCCGCCTCGATCTGGACGCAACACCGGGGGACGAACGCCGGGTGAACCTGCCGCATCCGGAGATCATCGCGGCACTGGAAGCCGGGATGGATCTGCTGCTCGATGACGGCAAACTGCGTCTGCGGGTCGTCACCAAATACACCGACGCAATCGACACCACCGTGCTCAATGGCGGCGAACTGTCGGATCGCAAAGGCGTGAACGTGCCGCAAGCGGTGCTCGATCTGAGCCCGCTGACCACCAAGGATCGTCGCGACCTGAGCTTCGGTCTGGAGCTGGGTGTGGACTGGGTCGCGCTGTCGTTCGTGCAGCGTCCGCAAGACATCATCGAGGCCCGCGCGTTGATCGGCGACAAGGCGTTCCTGATGGCGAAGATCGAGAAGCCGTCGGCCGTCGAACAACTGCGCGAGATCGCCGAGCTGAGCGACGCGATCATGGTTGCCCGTGGTGACCTGGGCGTGGAAGTGCCGGCCGAAAGCGTGCCGCAGATCCAGAAAAACATCATCACCACCTGCCGCCAGCTCGGCAAACCGGTGGTGGTGGCGACGCAGATGCTCGAGTCGATGCGCTTCTCCCCTGCCCCGACCCGCGCCGAAGTCACCGACGTCGCAAACGCCGTGGCCGAAGGCGCCGATGCGGTGATGCTGTCGGCAGAAACCGCGTCCGGCGAGTACCCGCTGGAAGCCGTGCAGATGATGAGCAAGATCATCCGCCAGGTCGAGAACGGGCCGGACTACCAGACCCAACTCGACGTCAGCCGACCGAAAGCCGAAGCGACCGTGTCCGATGCGATCAGTTGCGCGATTCGCCGGATCAGCAACGTGCTGCCGGTGGCGGTGCTGGTCAATTACAGCGAGTCCGGCGCATCGAGTCTGCGTGCAGCGCGGGAGCGGCCGAAAGCGCCGATCCTCAACCTGACGCCGAACCTGCAGACCGCTCGCCGACTGAGCGTGGCGTGGGGCATTCATTCGGTGGTCAATGATCGCCTGCGTCAGGTGGATGAAGTGTGTTCGACAGCGCTGGAAATCGCTCAGGCTCAAGGAATGGCCGAGCGTGGCGATACGTTGCTGATCACCGCGGGTGTGCCGTTTGGCCAGCCGGGATCGACTAATTCGCTGCGGATCGAAACATTGATTTAAGCAACACCTGTGTGGCGAGGGAGCGTGCTCCCGCCGCTCGGCATGACGGTTTCCACAAGAGACACCGCATTCACCGGGCACGAGCTCCCTCTCCACTGCTTCAAGCAAGACCTTTTGATTTTCCTACTGCCCAGATTCTCCAGACATGCCTGCCAATCATTTCAACACCCACTGCCCTGACTGGGCCGAAGCGTTGCTCAACGGCTTCAGTCAAATCTTCCTCCAGCGCCATCCGCTGTGTGGACTCCTGTGCCTTCTGGCCATTTTATTCACCGCGCCGGTGCTGTTCGCCGGCGCGCTGCTCGGCGCGGTCGCCGGTTTGCTCACCGCGCAACGGCGCAACTACGCGAAGGCGGATCGCCAGGCCGGACTGTTCAGCTACAACGGCGTGCTGGTCGGCCTGTTGCTGAGCCTGTATTTCCCTTGGTCGCCGATGCTGCCACCGCTGATTCTGGCGGCCGGCGGACTGAGCGCGATGATCACGCAGCAATGGCTCAAACGTGCACGCCTCACCGAGTACCTGCCGGCCTACACCGCGCCGTTCGTGTTGCTGAGCTGGGTGTTCCTGTGTTTCGCCGAGCCTTGGACGCCGGCTCCGGCGCTTGAGCTGAACACCGTGAACCTGCTCGGTGCCGCCCTGAAAGGCTTCGGTCAGGTGATGTTCCTCGATCATCCGTTGGCCGGTGGATTGATCGCTGCCGGCTTGCTGATCGCCGATCGCCGGGCCTTTGCCTGGGCGCTGCTGGCTTCGGCGATTGGGCTCGGTTCCAGTCTGTTGCACCACGACAGCCAGGTCGCGCTGCTGGGTCTGGGCGGCTACAACGCGGTGCTCGCCGCCCTCGCCTTCAGCGCCCAGCGCCAGCAACCGTGGTTGCCGCTGTTCGGCATCGGCCTGGCGCTGCTGCTGACGCCGCTGTTCAGTGCCTTGGGTCTGGCGACCCTCACGGCACCGTTCATTCTCGCCTGCTGGCTGCTGCGCACGGGCATTCGCCTGATGCGCCAACCGGAGATCAACGTCGCGCCTTGCGCTAACGGGGAGAATCAACCTAGGCTGCGCTGATTGATGGCCAAGGCGATGTGCATGAACGGTAACAACACGTGGCGTGATCGCCTGTACGTGATCATTTTCCAGACCGATACGGTGGCCGGCCGCCGTTTCGACAAGACCCTGCTGCTGATCATCTTCGCCAGTCTGGTGATCGTGATCCTCGACAGCATCGATGAAGTCCACCAGAACTACGCCAATGTGCTGGCGTACATCGAATGGGGCTTCACGATCATCTTCCTCGGCGAGTATTTGCTGCGCCTGTACTGCTCGCCCAAGCCGTTGCGCTACGCCTTCAGTTTCTACGGGCTAGTGGACTTGCTGGCGATCGTGCCCGGCATCCTCGCGCTGTATTACAGCGATGCCCAGTACCTGCTGATTATCCGGGTGATCCGGATGCTGCGGATCTTCCGCGTACTCAAACTCGGGCCGTATCTGAAACAGGCGCATTACCTGCTCGATGCCCTGCGCGGCAGCAAGCAGAAAATCCTCGTGTTCCTGCTCAGCGTCTGCACCCTTGTCACGGTGTTCGGCACCCTGATGTACGTGGTCGAAGGCCCGGAACATGGCTTCACCAGCATTCCCAAAGGCATCTATTGGGCTATCGTGACCCTGACCACCGTGGGTTACGGCGACATCGTGCCGAGGACCGTGCTGGGCCAGGTGATTTCGTCGCTGGTGATGATCACTGGTTATTCGATCATCGCCGTGCCCACCGGGATTTTCACCGCTGAACTGGCCACCGCCATGCGCGGCGGACAACAGCAGCACGACTGCCCCGTGTGCAATAAAAGCAGCCATGAACAGGAAGCGTCGTTCTGCTCCCGTTGCGGCAATGCGCTATTCAAGAAAATGGAATAAGCAAAGTTCTTTTTAATCTTTAAACGACTATGCGCGCCCCGCTATAGTCGCTGGCAAATGGCCTCATCTTTGTAAAAAAACACCCCTACAAAACAAGGAATGCGCAGTGAAAAAACTCTTTGGCGCCTCACTTCTCGCCGCTGGTCTTGCCTTCGGCAGCGTGGCTCAGGCTGCACCGACCCTGCTCAACGTTTCCTACGACGTGATGCGCGATTTCTACAAGGACTACAACGCTGCGTTCCAGAAACACTGGCAAGCCGAGCACAAGGAAGAAATCACCGTGCAGATGTCTTTCGGCGGTTCGAGCAAGCAAGCCCGTTCGGTGATCGACGGCCTGCCGGCTGACGTCATCACCATGAACATGGCCACCGACATCAACGCCCTCGCCGATAACGGCCAACTGGTGCCGAAGGACTGGGTTACCCGTCTGCCGAACAACAGCGCGCCATTCACCTCGGCCACCGTGTTCATCGTGCGCAAGGGCAACCCGAAAGCCCTGAAAGACTGGCCGGACCTGCTCAAGGACGGCGTGCAAGTGATCGTGCCGAACCCGAAAACCTCGGGTAACGGCCGCTACACCTACCTGTCGGCGTGGGGCTACGTGCTGAAAAACGGCGGTGACGAGAACAAGGCCAAAGATTTCGTCGGCAAGCTGTTCAAGCAGGCGCCAGTGCTGGATACCGGTGGCCGCGCTGCGACCACCACGTTCATGACCAACCAGATCGGTGACGTGCTGGTGACCTTCGAAAACGAAGCCGAAATGATCGCCCGCGAGTTTGGCCGCGACCAGTTCGAAGTCATCTACCCAAGCGTCTCCGCCGAAGCCGAGCCTCCGGTGTCGGTGGTCGACAAAGTGGTCGAGAAGAAAGGCTCCCGCGCCGCGGCCGAGGAATACCTGAAGTTCCTGTGGTCGCCGGAAGGTCAGGAAATCGCGGCCGCCAACTACCTGCGTCCACGTGACCCGGCGGTACTGGCCAAGTACACCGACCGTTTCCCGAAAGTCGACTTCCTGTCGGTCGAGAAGACCTTCGGCGACTGGCGCACCGTGCAGAAGACCCACTTCAACGATGGCGGGATCTTCGACCAGATCTACAGCGGCCAGTAAGGCGTGAGATGACATGAAAAAGGCGACCTGCAGAGGTCGCCTTTTTTGTATGCGTTCACATGGGCGGTTTCACGCCATCCTTACCGGCCGAGATCGATTGCGCGGTCAACGTCCCGTCCGCGCTCTGGGTCACGAACGTGACAATCTTCACCCCGACCTTGAGCAAATTGCGATCCCCCGGCGTCAGGTTGACGATTGGCACGTCCTCGGGCACGAGGATCTTCTGCTGGCCGCCCTTGTAGTTGACGGTCAGCACCCGGCCGTTGCTCACCACCAGATCGCCGACGCTGCCATTGGTCATGCTGCTGCCCTTGGCCAGGTCGAACGGCCGATGACCATCGCCGCTGCCCGCCAACTCCGGCGGAAACACGTGAACCTCCAGCGCCTTGAGCGAGCCATCTTCCTGGGGAATGGCGGCCGAACCGATGTAGCTGCCGGGCTTGATGTCTTCGATATTGGCCAGGGTGACCGCGCGAACCTTGGTATCCGGGGTCAACTGGACCACCACGTTTTCACCCGTGCTGACGTGAACCTTGAGCGAGTCGGGACTGACCCCGGTGATCTCGCCGCGCACGCCCATGCGCATGCCGGGCGCTTCGGCGGCCTGTGCGGCAGTGGCGCCGAGCAGACTGATCAGGGCAATCGTTGTGGTGTGGCGAAGCAACTGACGAAACATCGCAATCCTCCGTTGATGAACGCTGAAACCCGGTCACAACATAAGCACGCTATCGAACAAGATGTAAGTGAATGTATCATCGCCACTCAACGGTCGGACGCAAGGTTCGCCGATGAACAATGGATTGTTCGACGCCACCTATTCCGCAACGGAATAACTGATATCGATCAGAAGCCTCTACTGCCGGCTCGGCCCGTCCCTTAGCCTCACCGCATTCCTTTTCGCTGGATCGAGAAACCCTATGACCGCCACAACTCACGCAATGACCCGAGGCATGGTGCTGCTGTTCGCTTTCTGCTGCGGCGCCATCGTTGCCAACATCTACTACGCCCAGCCGATCATCGGCCTGATCGCGCCGGACATCGGCCTGACCGACACCATGGCCAGTTTCATCGTGTCGCTTACCCAGATCGGCTATGCGCTGGGCCTGTTCTTCCTGGTGCCGCTGGCGGACCTGCTGGAAAACCGCCGGTTGATGATCATCACCACCGTGGTGGCGATTGCCAGCCTGCTCGGCGCGGCGTTTACCGATCAACCGAATGTGTTCCTGCTGATTTCGTTGCTGGTGGGTTTCAGCTCGGTGTCGGTGCAGGTGCTGATTCCATTGGCGGCGCATCTTGCGCCGGAAGAATCCCGTGGCCGGGTGGTCGGCGGGATCATGGGCGGTTTGCTGCTGGGGATTCTGCTGGCGCGTCCGGTGTCGAGCGTGGTCGCCGACCATCTCGGCTGGCGGGCGATGTTCATGATCGCCGCAGCCTTGATGGCAGCGATCAGCGTGGTATTGGCACTGACCGTGCCCAAGCGTCAGCCAGATCACAGTGCCTCCTACGGCCAGTTGCTCGGATCGTTGTGGACGCTGCTGCGCAAACAACCGGTGCTGCGTCAGCGCGCGTTTTACCAGGCCTGCATGTTCGCCACGTTCAGCCTGTTCTGGACCGCCGTGCCGCTGGAGCTGGCGCGCAACCATGGCCTGTCCCAGAGTGAAATCGCGATCTTCGCCCTGGTCGGCGCCATCGGTGCCATCGCCGCCCCGATCAGCGGACGCCTGGCCGACGCCGGCCACACCCGCATCGCCTCGCTGCTGGCCATGCTGTTCGCCAGCCTGAGCTTCCTGCCGGCTTTCATCCACCCGGCCTATAGCGTGATCGGCCTGGCCGTGACCGGCGTAGTACTCGACTTCTGCGTACAGATGAACATGGTGCTCGGCCAGCGCGCCGTCTACTCCCTCGACGCCAAAAGCCGCGGCCGCCTCAACGCGCTGTACATGACCAGCATCTTCGTCGGCGGCGCCTTCGGCTCTTCGGTAGCCAGTGCGGTGTACGAGCATGGCGGCTGGTTGTGGATCGTGATCGTTGGCAGCGCGTTCCCGCTGCTGGCGCTGGTGCGGTTTTTGAGTGCTTCGCAGAAGCCGGCGCTGGTGACTGCATAAAATCCGAGACGGCGGTGATGACGTCATCACAGCCGTAATCCTCCTCCAAAAGACTGCACAGGACCGCCGATGGACCGCCTCGCCGCCATGGAAACCTTCGTCTATGTCGTGGAAACCGGCTCGTTTTCCGCCGCCGCCCGGCGGTTGAATGTCGGTCAGCCCGCCGTGTCGAAAACCATTGCCCAGCTCGAAACCCGACTCGCCGTGCGCCTGCTGTTGCGCTCGACCCGGGGCCTGACGCCGACCGAAGCCGGGCTGGCGTTTTTCGAGCGGGCCAAGCGTGCGCTTGAAGAAGCCGACGAGGCCGACAACGCTGCACGTGGCGTGGCCGGCGGCCTGAGCGGCAATCTGCGGGTCAGCACCGCCGTCACCTTTGGACGGATGCACGTGGTGCCGCACCTGGGGCCGTTCCTCGATCAGCACCCGCAACTCAATGTCGATCTGTTGCTCGACGACCAGAACATCAATCTGGTGGAAGAAGGCATCGACATCGCCCTGCGCCTGGGCCCGCTCAGCGACTCGGGCCTGACGGTCCGCAAGATCGCCGAATGCCGGCGCGTCGTGCTGGGCACTCCGGCCTACTTCGCCAGTCACGGTGAACCCGCCTGCCCTGCCGATCTGGCCCGACACCGCGCCGTCATCTACAACCGTGGCGGTGGCGCCACCTGGCATTTCACCAAGGCCGACGAAGAACAGTCGGTGACCGTCAACGGCCGCCTGCGCGTCAGCGCTGCCGAAGGTTTGCGTGAGGCGGTGCTGGCCCATCAGGGCCTGGCGCTGGGCTCGGAATGGATGTTCGCGCCGGAACTGGCCAGCGGAGCGGTCAAGACCGTCATTAGCGACTGGGCTTTGCCGAAGCAGGAACTGTGGGCGGTGTTTCCGACGGGACGGATGGCCAGCGTCAAGGCGCGGGCGTTTGTTGAATATGTGCAGGGGTTGTTGGCGAAAGAACCATAAAACCCTACTCGTTTCGTTTATTGCGATTTTCGCTTATTTCGAATAACGTTCCGGCATTCCTCATTTCCAAAGCCGGACTCGCCATGTCGACCGTTATTCATCCCTCCATCAGCCTCCCCGTAGAACGCGAAGTAAAAGCCGCCATTGAAGGGCAGCGTGCCCTGGCGGCTTACCTCGCGACCCATTTCGAGACTCAGCACATCCAGATTTTCGACGAGCAGAACGAAGCTCATCGCGTCGAACTGCCCACCTCGGCCCTGCGCTTGCTGATCGACATTCTGGCGGAGCTGGCAGCCGGCAACGCGGTTCAGGTCGTACCGGTGCATGCCGAATTGACGACCCAGGAAGCCGCCGACTTGCTCAACGTCTCACGTCCACACCTCATAAAACTGCTGGAAAGCGGCGAGTTGTCCTACCACAAAACAGGCAAGCACCGACGTGTACGTTTTGCCGATCTGATGGACTATAAGACCCGGCGCACCACCGCCAGCGAGCAGGCAATGGCGCTTCTCGCGGAGCAAGCTCAGGCGTTAAGGACAGGATACGAGTGAGGCATTCCTCTTTTACCGCTTTATATGATGCATGCGTCTTGTACCCTGCCCCCTTGAGAGACTTCCTCATGTGGCTTGCCCTCTCGGGGCGATTTCGGGCGCGATGGACCCAGGAGATTCACTGCGAATGGAAACGCAATCTGTTGAAGAACCGCCCTGACCTGACGATGGAACAGCTGGATCGTACGTCCGGCCTGATGGATCAAGCGATACCCGACGCCTGTGTCCATGACTATGAAGACCTGATTGCCGGCCTCACCTTGCCCGACTGCGATGATCGCCATGTTCTGGCGGCGGCCATCCGCTGCGGCGCAAGCGTGATAGTGACGTTCAACCAGAAAGACTTTCCCTGCAAATCGCTGAAGCCTTTCGGCATCGAAGCGCAACATCCGGACGAGTTCGTCGACAACCTCTTGGGGCTTGATCCGGCAGCAGTGGTTGCTGCGGCCCAAAAACAGCGTCGGCAGCTGAAAATGCCTGCCATGGACGTCGAACCCTTTCTTGATCTACTGCAACGACAAGGCCTGATTAAATCGGTCCAGGCACTCAGCGGCTATCACGCGATCCTTTAAAAACTCATGACCCCAGACAGTAAAACGGCGATCCAAAGATCGCCGTTTTTCATTACTCCCCGAACTGTTTGCCCAGTCCCGCTGGCACGCCGTGGATGTTGGTTTCTTCCCACGGGCCGTTGGGGCTGATCGCGCGGCTCCAGCCGTTGTTCCAGCGGTAGTAGGTGCGCTGGCGGTAGAAGGTGTTGGTCTGGTCGTCGAGCACGTACACGCCTAGCTTCTGGTCCCAGTGGCTGTTGCCGCCCGGTGGCGGGGCGAAGCTGGCGGAGGTGCGTGGGACCGGTTTGGCGGGTTTGGCCGGGATGCCCGGTTTGCTTGGCGTCGGGGTGGTCGACGGGGTCGGGCTGGGTTGTGACGGCGGGATCGGCGGCAGTCGTGTGGTCGGCTCCGGTCGTTGCACCGCACATGCGCTCAAGCCCAAGGCCAGTGTGAGGACTGTGATTCGGGCGATGGCGTTCATGGCGGTGCGTTCCTGTTGGTTCCGGCTATTTGTCCGGGCTGTCGATGGTCAGTGTCTGCGGCGCGGTAGTGCTGCTGGCCAGAGGCCCGCTGCGACCGACCCACTCACCGGTGGTCGGCTGACCGGCACGGGAGATGCGCGCAACCAGTTGGACTTCGGGGAAGTTCGACAGTTTCAATTGCGGCATCATCGCGTCGGCATCGCCCAGTTCGACGGTCACCGGCAGATCGGCGACGGTCAGGCGCTTGGCCGCCAGCGGTGCCGGCGGGCCCGAAGTGGCGCGGGCAAAAATGAACACGCTGTCGCCCGGTTGCACCTTGGCTTTGACCTCGCTGGCCAGATCCACACGCACTTTCAACAACGCCGCCGCTTTCACCGCCGGTACCTGGGCGACCTTGCCGCCGCTGGCTTGCAGTTTCTCGTTGGCGCGGGTGATGCCACCCTGCAGGGCCTCGCGGGATTTGTCCTGCGGCGGCAGTTGCGCCAGCAGACGGTTCCAGTAGTCGATGGCTTCCTGATAACGCTCGCCTTCGAACGCGGCGATGCCCAACAGGCCGAGGCTGGTGACTTCCTTCGGATCGGCTTTCAGCGCTTCATCGGTCAGCGCCTGAACCTTGTCCGACCATTTTTTGTTGTCGGCAAAGTACTGAGCCTGCGCCCACTGGCCAAGCAGCTCCGGCTGACGACCGGCGAGATTAACCGCGCGCTCGAACATCTTCGCCGCGTCCGCCGGACGATCCTGAGCCATGTAGGTGCGACCAAGGAAATACACGCCTTCAGCCGAATCCGGTTGTGCGGCAACTGCGCGCTCCAGACGCTGAGTCATCTCTTCCATCGACTGCGGCGCCTGGGCGAACTCGCGGGTCAGTTCGACCTTGTCGCTCGCGCCAAAGTGCAGGTAAAGACCGAGGCCCAACACCGGCACCAGCACAGCTGCCAGCAATGGCAGTGGTTTACCCAGACGTGAAACCCGCACCGGCGCCACACCTTCGGTGTCGGCCAGCAACTCACGGGCCGCTTCGGCGCGGCCGCTGTCCATTTGCGCGGCATCGAGCACGCCTTCGGCCTGCTGCGATTGCAGTTCGGCGACGCGTTCCTGATACAGGGCGACGTTGAGAGCGGTTCGATCCTCTTCACGCTGGGCGCGACGTTCACGCAGGACGGGGATCAACAGAAAACTCAGGGCGACCAGAAGCAACAGCCCTGCGGCAAGCCAGAAATCAATCATTCTTGGTTTTTATCCAACAGTTGGTCGAGGCGCTGACGCTCTTCAGGGGACAGCGATTGCGGCGTCTCGGCGCGTTGCCCGCGACGGCGGCGGACGATCACGGCAATCACCACGAACCCACCCAGCAACAGGCCGGCCGGGCCGAACCAGAGCAACGCGGTCTTGGCATTGAGCGCCGGTTTGTAGCGGACGAAATCACCGTAGCGATCGACCATGAAGTCGATGATCTGCTGATTGTCCTTGCCTTCGCCGAGCATGCGGAAAATCTCTTTGCGCAGGTCGGCGGCAATCGGCGCGTTGGAATCGGCGATATCCTGGTTCTGGCACTTGGGGCAGCGCAGTTCCTTGGTCAGTTCGCGGAAACGCTCGCGATCGCCTTCTTTGGCAAACTCGTAGGTGTCGATGGCGGCGTGGGCCACACCGACCAGGCTCAAGCCCAGCACCACGGCAGCTAAAAAGCGCTTCATGGCTTGGCCTCATCAACCAGCGCCTGATACTTCGCCGCCAGTTTTTCCCGCCAGACCTGCTCGTCGATCACCCCGACGTACTTGTCGCGGATGATGCCCTTGGCGTCGATGAAGAAGGTTTCCGGCGCGCCATAGACACCGAGGTTCAGGCCCAGGGAGCCTTCGTCGTCGCGGATGTCCAGTTGATACGGGTTGTGGAATTCGGTCAGCCACTTCAACGCATCGGCGTTGGTGTCCTTGTAGTTGATCCCGTAGATCACCACGCCGCGCTCGGCGAGTTTGTTCAGCACCGGGTGCTCGACCCGGCAGGAAATGCACCAGGTGCCCCAGACGTTGACCAGTGCCGGTTTGCCGAGAATGTCAGCGCGGGTCAGGGTCTTGTCGCCCTGCACCGCCGGCAGGGAAAACTCCGGGAATGGCTTGTTGATCATCGCCGACGGCAGCTCCGCCGGATCCAGATACAGACCGCGATAAAGGAATACGGCCACCAGCAGGAAAATCGCCAATGGCACCAGCATCAACCAACGTCTCATGCAGCGGCTCCTTCCATGCCCAGCGCTTCACGCACCTTGGCTTTGACCTTCACTCGATAACGCCGATCCAGCGCCGCCAGCAGACCACCGAAACCGGTCAGCAGACCGCCGAACCAGATCCAGCGCACGAACGGTTTGACGTGGACCCGCACCGCCCAGGCGCCATCGCCCAGCGGTTCGCCCAAGGCGACGTAGAGGTCGCGGGTGAAACCGGCGTCGATCCCGGCCTCGGTCATCACCGAATTCTGCACGGTGTACAGACGTTTTTCCGGGTGCAGCACGCTGACTTCCTGACCGTTGCGGATCACCCGGATGGTGCCCTTGTCGGAGGTGAAGTTCGGGCCTTCGAAGTGTTTGGCGCCTTCGAACACGAACTGATAACCGGCCAGATCCATCGACTCGCCCGGTGCCAGGCGCAGGTCACGCTCGGCACTGTTCTGGCTCGACAACACCACGCCCAGCGCGCAGACGGCGATGCCCAAGTGCGCGATCTGCATGCCCCAGTAGCTGCGGGTCAGGGTCGGCAGGCCTTTGATCAGGCCTTTGTGACGAGTCTTGTCGAAGATGTCGCGCACACCGGCCAGCAACACCCAGGCCGCGAGCAGGAACGTCGCAATCACCGCCCAGTTGAAATCGCCGTAGGCGACGCCGGCCACCACGGCCAGGGCAACGCTGCCCAGCAGCACCGGGGTCAGCATGCTCACCAGCCATTTCACCGGGGTGTCTTTCCAGCGCACGATCACGCCGACGGCCATCACCAGCATTAACAGCGCCATCAACGGAATGAACAGCGCGTTGAAGTACGGCGGGCCGACCGACAGCTTGGCACCGCTGATCGCATCAAGAATCAGCGGATACAGGGTGCCGAGCAGGATCATCGACGCCGCCACCACCAGCACCAGGTTATTGCCCAGCAGCAGGGTTTCCCGCGACCACAGGTTGAAACCGACCTGACTCTTGACCACCGGCGCACGCAGCGCAAACAGGGTCAGCGAACCACCCACCACAAACAGCAGGAAGATCAGGATGAACACGCCGCGCTCGGGATCCGAGGCGAACGCGTGCACCGAGGTCAGCACGCCGGAACGCACGAGGAAGGTGCCGAGCAGGCTCAGGGAGAACGCGGCGATGGCCAGCAAAACCGTCCAGCTCTTGAACACACCACGTTTTTCGGTGACCGCCAGCGAGTGAATCAGCGCCGTGCCCACCAGCCATGGCATGAACGACGCGTTTTCCACCGGGTCCCAGAACCACCAGCCGCCCCAGCCGAGTTCGTAGTAAGCCCACCACGAACCGAGGGTGATGCCGACGCCGAGGAAGGCCCAGGCAACGATGGTCCACGGACGCGACCAGCGTGCCCACGCCGCATCGAGACGACCGCCGAGCAATGCGGCGATGGCGAAAGCAAACGCCACCGAGAAACCGACGTAGCCCATGTAGAGCATCGGCGGATGGACGATCAGACCGATGTCCTGCAGCAACGGATTGAGGTCACGACCGTCGGCCGGGATCTGCGGCAGGATCCGCGAAAACGGGTTCGAGGTGAGGATCAGGAACAACAGAAAACCGGTGCTGATCATGCCCATCACCGCCAACACGCGGGCGAGCATGACTTGCGGCAACTGCCGGGAGAACACCGACACCGCGAAGGTCCAGCCACCGAGGATCAACGCCCACAGCAGCAGCGACCCTTCGTGGGCGCCCCACACCGCGCTGAACTTGTAGTACCACGGCAGCGCGCTGTTGGAGTTCATCGCGACGTAAGCCACGGAGAAGTCGTCGGTCATGAAGGCGTAGGTCAGGCAACCGAAGGCGAACAGCAGAAACGCGAACTGCCCCCACGCCGCCGGTTGAGCGAGGCCCATCCACAGACGATCGCCGCGCCACGCACCGAGCAACGGCACCACGGCCTGCACCAACGCGAAACACAGCGCCAGGATCATGGCCAGATGGCCGAGCTCGGGAATGAATATGGTGGATGTCATCGATCAACCCTCCTTCGCAGGGGTTGGCGCGGATTGGCCGCTGTCCTTCAGGGCTTTGGTCACTTCCGGCGGCATGTATTTCTCGTCGTGCTTGGCCAGCACTTCATCGGCGACCACCACGCCATCGGCGTTGAGCTTACCCAGAGCGACGATGCCCTGCCCTTCGCGGAACAGGTCCGGCAGGATCCCGCGATAGGTGATGGTCACGGACTTGTTGAAGTCGGTGACCACGAATTTGACGTCCAGCGAATCCGTGGAACGTTGCAGCGAGCCCTTCTCGACCATGCCGCCGGCGCGGATGCGGGTGTCCTGCGGCGCTTCGCCGTTGGCGATCTGGGTCGGGGTGTAAAACAGGTTGATGTTCTGCTGCAGGGCGCTCAGGGCCAGGCCGACGGCAGCGCCGACCCCGACCAGAATTGCCAGGATGATGATCAGACGCTTTTTACGCAGCGGATTCACTTGCCGTTCTCCCGGCGCAGACGACGCGCCTCTTGTTGCAGATAACGCTTGCGGGCCGCGATCGGCGCCGCCACGTTGAGGATCAGTACCGCCAGACAGATGCCGTAGGCCGACCAGACATACAGGCCGTGATGGCCCATGGCGAGGAAGTCGCCGAATGACGCGAAACTCATCGAGCGGCCTCCAGGCTGTTCTGCACTTCTTCTTTGACCCAACTGGCGCGGGCTTCGCGTTTGAGCACTTCAAGGCGCATGCGCAGCAACAGCACGGCACCGAAGAAACAGTAGAAACCCAGCACCGTCAGCAGCAGCGGCAGCCACATTTCAACGGGCATCGCCGGCTTTTCGGTGAGGGTGAAGGTCGCGCCCTGGTGCAGGGTGTTCCACCATTCCACCGAGTATTTGATGATCGGAATGTTGATTACGCCGACGATAGCCAGAACAGCGCAGGCCTTGGCGGCGCTGTCGCGGTTGCTGATGGCGTTGCCCAGGGCGATCACGCCGAAGTACAGGAACAGCAGAATCAGCATCGAGGTCAGTCGAGCGTCCCAGACCCACCACGAACCCCAGGTCGGTTTGCCCCAGATCGCCCCGGTGACCAGCGCCACGGCGGTCATCCAGGCACCGATCGGTGCGGCACATTGCAGGGCGACGTCGGCCAGTTTCATCTTCCACACCAGCCCGACCACGCCGCACACCGCCAGCATCACGTAGATCGACTGAGCGAGCATCGCGGCAGGTACGTGGATATAGATGATGCGAAAGCTGTTGCCTTGCTGATAGTCCGGCGGCGCGAAGGCCAGGCCCCAGATGACGCCAACGGAGATCAGCAACAACGCTGCGATGCTCAACCACGGCAGGAACTTGCTGCTGATGCCGTAGAACCACTTGGGCGAGCCGAGCTTGTGAAACCAGGTCCAGTTCATACTGTTTCCATCACGGGTGCCGCTCATCGGTGTGAGCAGTCTCAGGGTCTTTGCTGGTTAAATTTTAACCAGACCTCATTATTCGCCGACGCTGATCTTCAGGCCAGCAGCTATTGCAAAGGGTGTCAGGGTTATTGCCAGGGCGGTCAGGCTACCAAGCCACAACAGATAACCAATCGCCGGCATGCCCTGCAACGCCGCCTGCAAGGCGCCACTGCCCAGGATCAACACCGGGATGTACAACGGCAGAATCAGCAGCGCCAGCAACAGGCCACCGCGTTTCAGACCGACCGTCAGCGCCGCGCCCACCGCGCCGAGCAAGCTCAGCACCGGTGTTCCCAGCAGCAACGAAAGCAGCAAAACCGGCAGACACGCAGCCGGCAACCCGAGCATCAACGCCAGTAACGGCGAGAGCAAAACCAGTGCCAGCCCGGAAAAAAGCCAGTGTGCCAGCACCTTGGCCAATACCAGAAGTGGCAGGGGGTGCGGCGAAAGGACCCACTGTTCAAGGGAGCCGTCTTCGAAATCACTGCGGAAAAGCCCGTCCAGCGAGAGCAGGACCGACAAAAGTGCCGCCACCCAGACTAACCCCGGGGACAAGTTTTGCAATACTTGAGTTTCCGGTCCGACGGCCAGCGGGAACAGCGCAATGACGATGGCGAAGAAAATCAGCGGATTGGCCAGCTCCGCCGGGCGGCGGAACAGCAGTCGGGATTCACGGGCAACCAGCAGGCCGAACACACTCATACCGCCCAATTCCCCAGATCGATGTCGCGATAACCGGCCGGCATCCGGCTCAGCGTGTGGTGCGTGGTGAGCACCACCAGCCCTCCCCGTTCGCAGTGCCCGGCCAGGTGTTCTTCAAGCTGTGCCACGCCCTGTTTGTCCAGCGCGGTGAACGGTTCGTCGAGAATCCACAACGGCGGGCTGTCCAGATACAACCGCGCCAGTGCCACGCGGCGCTGCTGGCCGGCGGACAGACTGTGGCAGGGAACATCCTCGAAACCGCGCAATCCAACCGCCGCCAGGGCCTGCCAGATCGCGTCGCGTTCGGCGGGTTGATGCAGGGCGCAGAGCCAGGCGAGGTTTTCTTCCGCCGTGAGCAAATCCTTGATCCCGGCAGCATGGCCGATCCACAACAGATTGCGCGCCAGCTCGCTGCGTTGCTCGCCCAGCGGCTTGCCGTTGAGCAGCACCTGACCGTCGGTCGGCTGCATCAGACCGGCCAGCAAACGCAGCAGGCTGGTCTTGCCGCTGCCGTTGGGGCCGCTGATCTGCACCATATCGCCACTGGCCAGTCTCAATTCGAGATTGTCGAAGAGCAGTCTGAGATCACGTTCACACGCGAGGGCAACGGTTTGCAGGACAGGACTGGTCAAGGGTTCACGGGCCTTATACGGTTCAAGTCGGCTCTGGCGCGGCCGTTAAAGAGTTACAGCTTAAATGCAATGACGGCTCAATCCAGAGAGCTGCGTCAAACAATTGCTATGTTTTTTGAACGAATGGAAGGACGGGCGGCATTATACATGTCGCCATCCTCTCTCCAGAGTGCATTTTCCTCAGGTTGTGTCCGCGTATGACAGGCGAAATGAACATCCTCCCGCTCCCGCCCACCACCCCGGCGAACGTTCGCCCGCAGGTGGGTGAGCTGCTGAAGTTGCTGACGCCGGTCGACGGGCTGATTGCCGCCGGCCAGAGCGCCAAGGCCGAGGTGTTGTCGCTCAAGCAGGCGGATCAGACCTTTCAGCTGCTGCTCAAGGTGACGCTGGACAGCGGCCGTCAGACCACCGTGCAGGCGACCAGTAATCTGCCGCTGCCTCAGGGCACCAGCCTGGCGATCACCCAGCCGTCGGCGGGCAACCTGGCGATCACCGTGCAACAGGCCATCGCCAGCAGCGTCGCCACCCTCACCCGCATCGACACCGCGCAACTGCCGGTCGGCACGCTGCTGCAAGGCAAGGTGCTGACGGCTCAGGTCTTGCCGCAGGTGCCGGGGCAACCGACGGTGTACCGCTCGATGGTCAGCCTGCTCAACACCGCGCTGAGCGGCAGCACCCTGAGCATCGACAGCCCGCAACCGTTGCGCATCGGCACCTTGCTGTCGGCGCTGGTGCAGGATTCGCAGACCCTGAAGTTCCTGCCGCTGAGCAATCGCCAGGAACAACTGGCGGTCAGCCAGCAACTGGTTAGTCAGCAAAGCCGTCAGGGCTCGCTCGACGGCCTGCTGAAAATGCTCCAGAGCCTGCCCCCCGCCACCGATCAGACGTCCCAGGATTTGCGCGCCGCCGTGGACAAACTGCTCGCCAACCTGCCGGACGTGCAGCAACTGAGCACCCCAAAAGGTCTGGCCCAGGCGCTGGCCAACAGCGGCGTGTTCCTCGAGACCAAACTGCTGACCGGGCAGACCCCGACGCTGGCCCCGGACATGAAAGCCGATCTGCTCAAGCTGATCGCCCAACTCACCCCCGGCCTGCCTGGCAACACCAACCTGAACGCAATTATCGCCGCCAACACCCTGGCTCAAGCGCTGCCGAGTTTCGTGCGTAACGCCCTCGGTATGCTCGGTCAGGTCAGCGCAAAACCGGTGCCGAGCAGTTTCCCCCTGCCCGACCGGTTGCTGCAAAGTCTGGAAGGTGAAGGCGATCTGGAACATTTGCTGCGCCTCGCCGCAGCTGCCGTGTCGCGCCTGCAAAGCCATCAGCTGTCGAGCCTGGAACAGACCGGCGTCACCGACGACGGCCGCCTGCTCAGCACCTGGCAGTTGGAAATTCCGATGCGCAATATGCAGGACATCGTGCCGTTGCAGGTCAAGTTCCAGCGTGAAGAAGCGCCGGAGAAACAGGAAGCGAACGAGCAGCGCCGCGATGAGCGCGAACCGAAACAACAACTGTGGCGCGTCGATCTGGCGTTCGACATGGAACCGCTGGGGCCAATGCAGATTCAGGCGCAATTGATCAGCGGCAGCCTGTCCAGCCAGCTATGGGCCGAGCGGCCGTACACCGCGAGCCTGATCGAAAGCAACCTGACCGCACTGCGTCAGCGCCTGCTGGATTCCGGGCTGAACGTCGGCGACCTCGACTGCCACCTCGGCACCCCGCCGCAAGGCATCCAAACCCGCCTCGAACACCGCTGGGTCGACGAAACCGCATGAATGACACCACCGCTCCACGCCAGGCCATCGCCCTCAAATACGACGGCAGCCACGCCCCGACCCTCACCGCCAAGGGCGACGAAGAACTGGCCGAAGAAATCCTGCGGATCGCCCGCGACTGTGAAGTGCCGATCTACGAGAATGCCGAGCTGGTGAAGTTGCTGGCGCGGATGGAACTGGGCGACAGCATCCCTGAAGAGCTGTACCGCACGATCGCCGAGATCATCGCATTTGCCTGGAACCTCAAGGGCAAGTTCCCGGCGGGACACAATCCGGATGCACCGATGGTCGAGAAAGACGTCACCGAACGCGGCGACGATTACTGAAAGCAAAAAAAACGCAGTCATCAATGACTGCGTTTTTTTCGTTCCGGCTTCAGGCTTCTAGCTGCTTCTGTGCAGCTTGCGCATCAACTCCGCCTCAGCCTGGGTCAACCCGCAGGACTGGGTCAGCTCATCGACGCTCGCGCCCATCCCCACCAGTTTCGCCGCCTGAGCGAATGACAGGCTGGAAGGATCGCGCTGTTCGAGCTGGGCGAGTTTGTCCGGGATCGGACCGACCACCGAGCGCAGCTCGTGCAGGGCTTCGCCCATGCGCACGTTGCCGTTCTGGTAATCGTCGACACGCTTGGCCAGGTCCTTGATGCGCTGATCACGCAGCGCATCGCCCTGGGCCTGTTGCGCAGCGATCACGCGCTGCGCCTTGATGTACGCCAGAAACATCGCCAGCGTGCCTGCCCAGAACAGGAACAGGACAATGACCGCTACCTCGAGAATCAATCAGATGTTCTCCAGTTCCGACCATTCTTCTTCGCTCATCATCTTGTCCAGCTCGACCAGGATCAGCAACTCGTTGTTCTTGTTGCACACGCCCTGGATGAACTTGGCCGACTCTTCGTTACCGACGTTCGGTGCGGTCTCGATTTCCGACTGACGCAGGTAAACCACTTCGGCCACGCTGTCGACCATGATGCCCACGACTTGCTTGTCGGCTTCGATGATGACGATACGGGTGTTGTCGCTGATCTCACCGCTCATCAGGCCGAAGCGCTGACGGGTATCGATCACGGTCACCACGTTGCCGCGCAGGTTGATGATGCCCAGCACGTAGCTTGGCGCACCCGGAACCGGAGCGATCTCGGTGTAGCGCAGGACTTCCTGAACGCGCATCACGTTGATGCCGTAGGTTTCGTTGTCCAGCTTGAAGGTCACCCATTGCAGGATCGGATCTTCGGAACCCTTTGCCGCCGTAGCCTTGTCGTTCATACCCTAGCCCCTCGAAATACCGCAATGGCGGTGTGTGTCTCGTGTGCCGGCGGTGAATGCCGGTACATGTCTGTTATGTAAGTGTTATGTCGGTTTGTGGTTCGGCTTACTGCCGGACATGTGCTTTGCCCCGCCGCTGGCGATCAACTCGGCCAGAGCGGAAACATCGAGCAAGGCGCACATGTGTTCAATCACCGTGCCGGCGAGCCATGGCCGCTGACCCCGGTGACTTCTCCATTTGATTTCATTCGGGTCCAGGCGCAACGAGCGACTGACCTGATGCACTGCCAGGCCCCACTCGTAACCCTGCACCGAAATCACGTATTGCAGGCCCTGACGGAAGTCATCGCGGTAGCGATCCGGCATGACCCAGCGTGCAGTGTCCAGCACCTTCAGGTTGCCGGCCTGGCTCGGCAGAATCCCGAGGAACCATTCCGGCTGACCGAACAGCGGCGTCAGCTCATGGCCGGCCAGCGAATAGATCGAGCCCAGGCACACCAGCGGCACGGCCAGGGTCAACCCGGCGACGTCGAACAGCAGGCATTCGAAGGCTTCCGAAGCCCAGGCCGGACGACCGTCGGTTTCTAGCGGTGGCGGCGTGTTGCTGGGCGGCAGATGCACTTCCACCAGCGGCGCAACCAGGGTCGGCTCGACCGGGGCTGGCGCAGGCGCTTCAGGCTCCGGCTCTGGTACTACGGGAGCCGGAGGCGTTTGCAGAAGTTGTGTTTGCAGCAGCGGCGCCAGCGTCGAGACCACGCGCACCGGCTCAGGCTCTTTGATCAACGTCGCAGGCGCCTTCGCTACCACAGCGGCAGGCGCTGCAACCGGGGCGATCGGCCGGGCGGCTTTTTGCGCATCCCGGGCCTGCTCTTCAAGCACGGCGGCCTGGAATTCATCGAGCGCCGCAGCGGTCTCGACCACCTCGACCGGCGCCACGATTTCCTGCTCGACCTCGTCCGTCACTTCCTGCAGCAAGCCGTCCAGATAGGACTGCAGCGCCAGTTGCGGCTTGGACGTCAGCTTGATCGGCCGATTCATGCTTAAGCCACCTGCGGAACGAGTTGCTGCGCCAGCAGATGCTTGAGCAGCGCGCGGTAGGCCAGCACGCCACGGCTCTTGCCGTCGAACTGCGAAGGGGTGACACCGGCACGACTGGCGTCGCGCAGTCGGGTATCGACCGGGATGTAACCCTGCCAGATCTCGTCGGGAAATTTGTCGCGCAGCACGCGCAAGGTGCCCATCGACGCCTGGGTACGGCGGTCGAACAGGGTCGGCACGATGCTGAACGGCAGCGCCTGTTTGCGCGAGCGGTTGATCATCGCCAGGGTGTTGACCATGCGCTCCAGGCCTTTGACGGCCAGGTGCTCGGTCTGCACCGGGATCACCAGTTGCTGACTCGCGGCCAGGGCGTTGACCATCAACACGCCGAGCAACGGCGGGCTGTCGATGATCGCGTAATCGAAGTCCTGCCACAGTTGCGCCAGACTCTTGGCGATCACCAGACCGAGGCCACTCTGTCCCGGCGACTGGCGCTCGAGGGTGGCCAGCGCGGTGCTCGACGGCAACAGGGAAATACGTTCGTCGCTGGTCGACAGCAACAACTGGCCCGGCAGGCCTTGCGGCACGCTGCCCTTGTGCAGAAACAGGTCGTAGTTGCTGTGTTCCAGGCTGTCGGGGTCGTAACCGAAATAGCTGGTCATCGAGCCGTGCGGGTCGAGATCGACCACGACCACGCGCTTGCCCGCCTCTGCCAGCAAACCGGCTAAAGCGATGGAAGAAGTGGTTTTACCAACACCACCCTTTTGATTGGCGACTGCCCAGACTCTCATTCAGATCGTTCCTCCCGGCCGGGATACTCGGCCGAGACATGGTTCAGCGTATTAATGCGGGCGACGGAGAATTGACGGCACTCTCGCGTCCCGGCGTCTTGACCGGGGTCGGTGCAGTTTGTGTGCCAGCACGCTTCAACGCGGCATCCGGTTGCGCATGGGCGGTTCCGGTGCCGGTCAGGCTGCGGCGCACATCAAGATTGCGCGACACCACCAGCACCACACGACGGTTCTTCGCCCGGCCTTCGGCGGTGGCGTTATTGGCCACCGGCTGGAATTCGCCGTAGCCCACCGAGGCCATGCGGCCAGGGTTCACGCCCTGCATGGCCAGCATGCGCACGATGCTCGCCGAACGCGCCGAGGACAGTTCCCAGTTGGTCGGGTACTGCGCAGTGCGGATCGGTTGATCGTCGGTAAAGCCTTCGACGTGGATCGGGTTGTCGAACGGTTTGAGGATCGCTGCGACCTTGTCGATGATGTTGAACGCGATGTCGCTTGGCATCGCATCACCGCTACCGAACAACAGGCTGGAGTTGAGTTCGATCTCGACCCACAGCTCGTTGCCGCGCACGGTCATCTGGTTCGAGGAAATCAGGTCGCCGAACGCGGCGCTGATGTCATCGGCAATGCTTTTCAGCGGATCGCTGGCCCCGGCGATGCCGGCGTCGACCTGTTCGGCGTCCTTGACCAGCGGCTTGGCCGGGGTCACGGTCTTCGGTCGTTCTTCTCCGATCGGGATCGGCTTGAGCGCGCGGTCGGAGTCGGTGAAGACCCCGATCAGCGCTTCGGAGATGATCTTGTACTTGCCTTCGTTGATCGACGAGATGGAGTACATCACCACGAAAAAGGCAAAGAGCAAGGTGATGAAGTCGGCGTAGGAAACCAGCCAACGTTCATGGTTTACGTGCTCTTCATGCTGGCGACGACGTGCCATGAGGTTAGTCCCTTAATCCATGAAGCCCTGAAGCTTCAACTCGATGGAGCGTGGGTTTTCACCTTCAGCGATCGACAAGATCCCTTCCAACAACATTTCGCGATAACGCGACTGTCGCAACGCGATTGACTTGAGCTTGGCGGCCACCGGCAGCAACACCAGGTTGGCACTGGCCACACCGTAGATGGTGGCGACGAACGCGACCGCAATACCGTTGCCCAGTTGCGACGGATCGGCCAGGTTGCCCATCACGTGGATCAGGCCCATCACCGCACCGATGATGCCGATGGTCGGCGCGTAGCCGCCCATGCTTTCAAACACTTTGGCCGCTTCGACATCGCGGGCTTCCTGAGTGTAGAAATCCACTTCGAGGATGCTGCGGATGGCTTCCGGCTCGGCGCCGTCGACCAGCAGTTGCAGGCCCTTGCGCGAGTAGGCGTCGGGCTCGGCATCCGCCACGCCTTCCAGGCCCAGCAGGCCTTCCTTGCGCGCGGTGAGGCTCCAGTTGACGACGCGGTCGATGCCGCCGGCCAGATCCACACGCGGCGGGAAAAAGATCCAGGCCAGAATCTGCATGGCGCGCTTGAACGCGCTCATCGGCGATTGCAGCAGCGCGGCACCGACGGTGCCACCGAGCACGATCAGCGCCGCCGGGCCGTTGGCCAGCGCGCCGAGGTGACCACCTTCCAGGTAGTTGCCGCCGATGATGGCGACGAACGCCATGATGATTCCGATAAGGCTTAGAACATCCATCAGACGCATGCCTCGACGATGTGCTTGCCGATATCGTCCAGGCTGTACACCGCGTCGGCGAGGTCAGCTTTGACGATGGCCATCGGCATGCCGTAGATCACACAACTGGCTTCGTCCTGAGCCCAGACCGTGCTGCCGCCCTGCTTGAGCAGGCGTGCACCTTCGCGGCCGTCGGCGCCCATGCCGGTCAGTACGACCGCCAGAACTTTGTCACTGTAGGACTTGGCTGCAGAACCGAAAGTGATGTCCACGCACGGCTTGTAGTTCAGACGCTCGTCGCCCGGCAGGATTTTCACCGCGCCACGGCCGTCGATCATCATCTGCTTGCCACCCGGTGCCAGCAGCGCCAGGCCCGGACGCAGGATGTCGCCATCCTCGGCTTCCTTGACGCTGATGCGGCACAGCTTGTCCAGACGCTCGGCGAAGGCCTTTGTGAAGGCTGCCGGCATGTGCTGGATCAGCACGATCGGCGCCGGGAAGTTGGCCGGCAATTGAGTCAGAACCCGTTGCAGCGCTACCGGGCCGCCGGTCGATGTACCAATGGCGACGAGCTTGTAGTTCTTGCGTTTCGGGGCCGGCGACGAAGCGCTGGCCGCTGGCGCGCGAGTCGGTGCAGGCGCAGGTGCCGGACGGGCCGGAGCACTGCTGTGACTGCTGCCGTGATTAGTGAAGCCCGACGGCGCAGGAGCAGGAGTCGGCGCAGGTGCAGCGGCAGGCGCCGGCGCACTGTAGGCACTGAAACGACGGTTGCTGCGCGAGATGCTGTGAACCTTCTCGCACAGCAGTTGCTTGACCTTCTCCGGATTACGGGAGATGTCTTCGAAATTCTTCGGCAGGAAATCCACCGCGCCGGCATCCAGCGCATCCAGGGTGACCCGGGCGCCTTCGTGCGTCAGCGAGGAGAACATCAACACCGGCGTCGGGCAGCGCTGCATGATGTGCCGCACGGCCGTGATGCCATCCATCATCGGCATCTCGTAGTCCATGGTGATCACGTCCGGCTTGAGGGCCAGGGCCTGATCGATCGCCTCTTTACCGTTGGTTGCCGTGCCGACAACCTGGATGCTCGGATCCGCTGAAAGAATTTCCGAGACGCGGCGGCGGAAAAAACCCGAATCGTCCACCACCAGGACTTTGACTGCCATAAACACTCCATTAGGTGCGGCGGGACGTTGTCGCCCCGCCGCCCCGGATTCAAATACGCCGTGCGGCGTAACGCTTGAGCATGCTCGGAACATCGAGAATCAGTGCAATGCGGCCGTCACCGGTGATGGTGGCGCCGGACATGCCCGGAGTTCCCTGGAGCATTTTGCCCAATGGCTTGATGACCACTTCTTCCTGGCCGACCAGTTGATCGACGACGAAGCCGATCCGCTGGGTGCCCACCGAAAGGATCACCACATGGCCTTCGCGCTGCTCTTCGTGAGCGGCGGAGCTGACCAGCCAGCGCTTGAGGTAGAACAATGGCAGCGCCTTGTCCCGCACGATCACCACTTCCTGGCCGTCCACCACGTTGGTGGTCGACAGGTCGAGGTGGAAGATTTCGTTGACGTTCACCAGCGGGAACGCGAACGCCTGGTTGCCGAGCATCACCATCAGGGTCGGCATGATCGCCAGCGTCAGCGGCACCTTGATGACGATCTTCGAGCCCTGACCCTTGGTCGAGTAGATGTTGATCGAACCGTTGAGCTGGGAAATCTTGGTCTTCACCACGTCCATGCCGACACCGCGGCCGGACACGTCGGAGATCTCGGTCTTGGTCGAGAAACCCGGGGCGAAAATCAGGTTGTAGCACTCGGTGTCGCTCAGGCGATCGGCGGCATCCTTGTCCATCACACCGCGCTTCACGGCGATGGCACGCAGGACGTTCGGGTCCATGCCTTTGCCGTCATCGGAGATCGACAGCAGGATGTGGTCGCCTTCCTGCTCGGCCGCCAGGATCACCTTGCCGCCACGGGCCTTGCCCGACGCTTCGCGTTCTTCCGGCGACTCGATGCCGTGGTCGACCGCGTTGCGCACCAAGTGGACCAGCGGGTCGGCCAGTGCCTCGACGAGGTTCTTGTCGAGGTCGGTCTCTTCGCCCACCAGTTCCAGGTTGATCTCTTTCTTGAGCTGGCGTGCCAGGTCGCGAACCAGACGCGGGAAGCGGCCGAAGACTTTCTTGATCGGCTGCATCCGGGTCTTCATGACGGCGGTCTGCAAGTCGGCGGTGACCACGTCGAGGTTCGACACGGCCTTCTGCATCGACTCGTCGCCGCTGTTCAGGCCCAGGCGCACCAGACGGTTACGCACCAGCACCAGCTCGCCGACCATGTTCATGATTTCGTCGAGACGCGCGGTGTCCACACGTACGGTGGTCTCGGCTTCGCTCGCCGGTTTTTCCGGTGGCGGCGTCGCCGGTGCACGGGCCGGAGCCGGTGCAGCGGCGGCAGCCGGTTTGGCCGGTTCGGCTTTCGGCTCAGGCGCTTTTGCAGCAGGTTTTGCCGCAGCGGCCGGGGCCTTGGCGGCAGGCGCTGCAACCGCCGAAGCATTGCCGGCCGTCACGACGGCACCGGTGGCAACGTCAGTGAACTTGCCTTTGCCATGCAGATCGTCGAGCAGCGATTCGAACTCGTGGTCGGTGATCAGATCGCTACCGGCCGCAGCTGCTGCCGGGGCAGCAGGCGCAGGAACCGAAGCAATCGCCGACTCCAGCGCATCGACGGCAAAGTTGCCCTTGCCGTGCAACTGATCAAGCAAGGCTTCGAATTCGTCGTCGGTGATGTCCGAGCTGTCGCCCGCCGCCGGAGCAGCAGGTGCCGCAGCGGCCGGAGCCACGGCGTCAGCCGCGAACTGGCCCTTGCCATGCAACTGGTCGAGCAGCGACTCGAACTCGGCGTCGGTGATTTCATCGCTGGCCGCTTCATCGGAAGCAGGTGCAGCGGCAGCCGCCGGGGCTTCGGCTTCGGCCTTGACGGCGTTCAGCGAGTCCAGCAACTGTTCAAATTCGTTATCGGTGATGTCACCCGAATCGCCTTCGACGACCAGTTCTTCGATCATCTCGGCAACAGGCGAAGCCGGGGCTTCATCCGCCGATTGCGGTTCAGCCAGACGCGCCAGGGCGGCCAGCAGTTCCGGGGTGGCGGCGGTGATCGGGCTACGATCGCGGACTTCGCTGAACATGCTGTTCACCGCGTCCAGCGCTTCGAGCACCACGTCCATCAGTTCTGCATCGACGCGTCGTTCACCCTTGCGCAGGATGTCGAACACGTTTTCGGCGATGTGACAGCACTCCACCAGCTCGTTGAGCTGAAGGAAGCCGGCGCCCCCTTTTACAGTGTGGAAACCGCGAAAAATTGCGTTGAGCAGATCTGCGTCATCCGGGCGGCTTTCCAGCTCGACCAGTTGTTCGGACAGTTGCTCAAGAATCTCGCCGGCCTCAACCAGGAAATCCTGAAGGATCTCTTCATCGGCGCCGAAGCTCATTAATGGGGTGCTCCTACAGGTCTAAAAACCCAAAAAAACTCAAAATCCAAGGCTGGATAGCAAATCGTCCACATCGTCCTGACCGGACACAACGTCTTCTCGTTTATCGGCATGAATCTGCGGACCTTCACCCTGCGAGAGATGTTTTTGTGGATCTTTTTCAGCAAGCATCGCCGCACGGTCATGTTCGATGCCCGCAAAGCGGTCCACCTGGCTGGCCATGAGCACGAGCTTGAGCAGGTTGCTTTCGACTTCGGTGACCAATTGGGTCACGCGCTTGATCACCTGGCCTGTGAGGTCCTGGTAATCCTGGGCGAGCAGAATGTCGTTCAGATTGCTCGACACCGCGCGGTTGTCCGCGCTGCTGCGTGCCAGAAAACCGTCAACCCGGCGCGCCAGTTCACGGAACTCTTCAGCCCCGACCTCACGGCGCATGAAGCGGCCCCAATCGGCGCTCAAGGCCTGGGCTTCGTCAGCCAGGCCATTGACCACAGGGGTCGCGCTTTCCACCAGATCCATGGTGCGGTTGGCGGCAGCTTCGGTCAGTTTGACCACGTAGCCCAGGCGCTCGGTAGCGTCGGTGATTTGCGACACTTCCTCAGCCTGCGGCATGTGCGGATCGATCTGGAAATTGACGATCGCACTGTGCAGTTCACGCGTGAGCTTGCCCACTTCCTGGTACAGGCCACGGTCACGGGTCTGATTGAGCTCATGGATCAGTTGCACAGCGTCGCCGAACCTGCCCTTTTCAAGGCTTTCGACCAGTTCGACCGCGTGTTTTTTCAGGGTCGACTCGAAGTCGCCCTGTGAAGATTCTTTATGCTCCATAGCTCCCCCGCGCGTTCATCAGCCGATGCGTTCGAAAATCTTCTCGATTTTTTCTTTCAACGCCTGGGCCGTGAAAGGTTTGACCACATAGCCGTTAACGCCGGCCTGGGCCGCTTCGATGATCTGCTCGCGCTTGGCTTCAGCGGTCACCATCAGCACTGGCAGGTGCTTGAGCTTTTCATCGGCGCGCACGTGGCGCAGCAGGTCGATACCGGTCATGCCAGGCATGTTCCAGTCGGTCACCAGAAAGTCGATGCTGCCGCTGTTGAGCACCGGAATGGCGGTGGTGCCATCGTCGGCTTCAACGGTGTTGGTGAACCCGAGATCACGCAACAGGTTCTTGATGATCCGCCGCATCGTTGAGAAGTCATCAACGATGAGGATTTTCATGTCTTTGTTCAATTCGACCTCCAAGCAGTCTTAAACGCGTCCAGCACCTGGACGCGCCATTTCAATCAATCCGGCAAAACACTCGATGACTGTCTGGAGCACAACAGAGCAAGACCGGTGCCGTTCACCACCGCACCAGCCTCGTTCGCAGTGTCCCCACACTGCCTTCAGCGCGCTCGCCACTCCCCCAAACGCCCCCGCAAGCGGGCCGCGCACTGGCTGTGTAACTGGCTGACCCGCGATTCACTGACGCCAAGGACTTCACCGATTTCCTTGAGGTTCAGCTCTTCGTCGTAGTACAGCGCCAACACCAGTCGCTCACGCTCCGGCAAATTGGCAATCGCGTCCGCCAGCGCGGCCTGGAAACGTTCGTCTTCCAGATCGCGCGACGGCTCCAGATGAGCACTGGCGCCATCCTCGTGCAGCCCTTCGTGTTCGCCGTCCTGCAACAGGTCGTCGAAACTGAACAGCCGGCTGCCCAGGGTGTCGTTCAAAATCCCGTAGTAATCGTCGAGACTCAATTGGAGTTCGGCCGCAACTTCGTGATCTTTAGCGTCACGGCCGGTTTTAGCTTCAATCGAGCGAATCGCGTCGCTGACCATACGGGTATTGCGGTGAACCGAGCGCGGTGCCCAGTCCCCCTTACGGACTTCATCGAGCATCGCACCGCGGATCCGGATGCCCGCGTACGTTTCAAAACTGGCGCCCTTGCTGGCGTCGTATTTGGTCGAGACTTCAAGCAGGCCGATCATCCCGGCCTGGATCAGGTCTTCGACCTGCACACTGGCCGGCAATCGCGCCAGCAAGTGGTAGGCGATGCGTTTGACCAGTGGCGCGTAACGCTCGATCAGCTCGTACTGCGCGTCACGCGCCGACTTTTTGTAAAGGTTCATACCGCTGGCGGTCATAGCACAGGTCCTGCCGTTTGCTGCACGAGGCGCTCGACGAAAAATTCGAGGTGACCGCGCGGGTTGGCGGGCAGCGGCCAGGTGTCGACCTTCTGTGCGATCGCCTTGAACGCCAGTGCGCACTTGGAACGCGGGAAGGCTTCATAGACCGCACGCTGCTTCTGCACCGCCTTGCGCACGCTTTCGTCGTAGGGCACTGCGCCGACGTATTGTAGGGCGACGTCGAGGAAGCGATCCGTGACCTTGGTCAACTTGGCGAACAGATTGCGACCTTCCTGCGGGCTCTGGGCCATGTTGGCCAGGACGCGGAAGCGGTTCATGCCGTAATCGCGGTTGAGCAGCTTGATCAGCGCGTAGGCGTCGGTGATCGAGGTCGGCTCGTCGCAGACCACCAGCAACACTTCCTGGGCTGCGCGAACAAAACTGACTACCGAGTCACCAATACCCGCAGCGGTGTCGATCACCAGTACATCGAGATTGTCGCCGATGTCGCTGAACGCCTGAATCAGGCCGGCATGCTGGGCCGGGCTCAGGTGAACCATGCTCTGGGTGCCGGAAGCGGCCGGCACGATGCGGATCCCGCCGGGGCCTTGCAACAGCACGTCGCGCAGCTCGCAGCGGCCTTCGATCACGTCGGCCAGGGTGCGTTTGGGTGTGAGGCCCAGCAGAACGTCGACGTTCGCCAGCCCCAGGTCGGCGTCCAGCAGCATGACCCGACGGCCAAGCTCTGCCAGGGCCAGGGACAAGTTCACTGACACATTAGTCTTGCCGACGCCACCTTTGCCGCCGGTCACCGCGATCACCTGTACGGGATGCATGCTGCCCATGTTATTTCTTTACCTTGTCTTGCATAGACGGAGGCCACATTACTGGCTGCGCGTTCACAACCGGAACAATGCATGGCAGACCATCGATGTAGGTACAAAAACGGTTCATTACCTCAGCCAACCTGCTTGGTCGGACTGTGGTAGATATCAGCGAACATGTCAGCCATGGCTTCTTCGCTGGGTTCTTCCTGCATTTGCACACTGACGGCGCGGCTGACCAGTTGATGACGGCGCGGCAGATGCAGATCATCCGGAATACGCGGCCCATCGGTCAGGTAGGCGACCGGCAGTTCGTGACTGATCGCCAGGCTCAGCACTTCGCCAAGGCTGGCCGTCTCATCCAGTTTAGTCAGGATGCACCCGGCCAGCCCGCAACGCTTGTAACTGTGATAAGCGGCGGTTAGAACCTGTTTCTGGCTGGTGGTTGCCAGGACCAGATAATTTTTCGACCGAATGCCACGACCGGCCAGACTTTCCAGCTGCATGCGCAGTGCCGGATCGCTGGCTTGCAGGCCGGCGGTATCGATCAGCACCACGCGTTTGCGCAGCAGTGGATCCAGCGCCTGCACCAGGGACTGGCCCGGATCGACGTGGGTCACCGAAACGTTAAGGATGCGACCCAGAGTCTTGAGCTGCTCCTGCGCGCCGATACGGAAACTGTCCATGCTCACCAGCGCGATGTTCTGCGCGCCGTACTTGAGCACGTAACGGGCGGCCAGTTTGGCGAGGGTGGTGGTCTTGCCCATGCCGGCAGGGCCGACCATGGCAATCACCCCACCCTCTTCCAGCGGCTCGACTTCCGGTACGGCAATCATCCGCGCCAGGTGCGCCAGCAGCATGCGCCAGGCCTGACGAGGTTCGTCGATCTCGGTGATCATCGACAGCAGATCACGGGACAGCGGGCCGGACAAACCGATGCGTTGCAGACGACGGTACAGGTTGGCCTGAGCCGGACGGCTGCCTTGCAGCTGGTTCCAGGCCAGGGTGCCGAGTTGCACTTCCATCAGCTCGCGCAGGCTGTTGAGCTCGAAACGCATCGAGTCGAGAGCACGCGGGTCGACGCCAGCGGAAACCGCTGCAGGCGCCGGGGCTGGACGGGCCGGAGCCTCGTAGGTCGGTTCGGTCAGCGGCTCGGCAGCGGTCAGCGGCAGGCCGGCCGTCAACGGCAGCCCGGCGAACAGCTGGCGATTGGTGTTGCCGTCGGCTTCGCCACGCAGGCTCAGTTCGGCCTGGGCGGTGACGATGCGCGACTGGGTCTTGCGCAGCTCATCCTCGAGTTCCATGTTCGGAACACGCGGGGCCAGCGCCGACAGTTTGTAATCGAGCGCCGCCGTCAGCTCGACGCCGCCGGCAATGCGGCGGTTGCCAATGATGGCGGCATCAGCGCCCAGCTCATCACGAACCAGCTTCATGGCCTGACGCATATCGGCGGCGAAAAAACGCTTAACTTGCATAAACCACTACCTCAGCCGTTGGGCCCTACTGTCGCAACGATGGTCACTTGCTTGTTGTCCGGAATTTCCTGGTAGGCCAGCACATGCAGTCCGGGAACTGCCAGGCGACCAAAGCGCGAGAGCATCGCGCGAACCGGGCCTGCTACCAACAGGATCACCGGCTGACCTTGCATTTCCTGGCGCTGCGCCGCTTCGATCAGCGAACGCTGCAGCTTCTCGGCCATGCTCGGCTCCAGCAGAACGCCCTCTTCCGAGCCTTGTCCTGCCTTCTGCAGACTATTGAGCAATATTTGTTCCAACCTTGGCTCCAGCGTGATAACTGGCAGCTCCGACTCAGTCCCTACAATGCTTTGGACGATGGCGCGGGATACGCCGACCCGCACAGCGGCCACCAAAGCGGCGGTATCTTGACTCTTGGCGGCATTGTTGGCGATGGCTTCGGCAATGCTGCGGATATCGCGCACCGGCACGTGTTCGGCCAGCAGCGCCTGCAATACCTTGAGCAGTTGCGACAGCGTGACCACGCCCGGCACCAGCTCTTCGGCCAGTTTCGGCGAGCTCTTGGCCAGCAATTGCATGAGTTGCTGCACTTCTTCGTGGCCGATCAGCTCACTGGAGTGCTTGTACAGAATCTGGTTCAAGTGGGTCGCAACCACGGTGCTGGCATCGACCACGGTATAACCGAGCGATTGTGCCTGCGCGCGCTGACTGACTTCGATCCACACCGCCTCCAGGCCGAAAGCCGGATCTTTGGCGGTAATGCCGTTGAGCGTGCCGTAGACCTGCCCCGGATTGATCGCCAGTTCGCGATCCGGGTAGATCTCGGCTTCGGCCAGGATCACGCCCATCAGGGTCAGGCGATAGGCGCTAGGCGCCAGGTCGAGGTTGTCGCGGATGTGCACGGTCGGCATCAGGAAGCCCAGATCTTGCGAGAGCTTTTTGCGCACGCCCTTGATCCGCGCCAGCAATTGCCCGCCCTGGTTGCGGTCCACCAGCGGAATCAGGCGGTAGCCGACTTCCAGGCCGATCATGTCGATCGGGGTCACGTCGTCCCAGCCCAGCTCCTTGGTTTCCATGGCGCGGGCCGGCGACGGCAGCAATTCCTGCTGACGCTGAACCTCTTGCAGCGCCTGCACCTTGGCGACGTTCTGCTTCTTCCAGAACAGGTAAGCGCCACCGGCGGCCAGAGCAGCCATGGACAGGAACGAGAAGTGCGGCATGCCCGGCACCAGGCCCATGACCGCCATCAGACCGGCAGCCACCGCCAGCGCTTTGGGCGAGGCGAACATCTGGCGATTGATCTGCTTGCCCATGTCTTCCGAACCGGAAGCACGGGTCACCATGATCGCCGCAGCTGTAGATAACAACAGTGATGGCAATTGCGCCACTAAACCGTCACCGATGGTCAGCAAGGCGTAAACCTTGCCCGCGTCGGCAAAGGTCATGTTGTGCTGGAAGATACCGACGGCCATGCCGCCGATCAGGTTGATGAACAGAATCAGCAGGCCGGCGATGGCGTCACCACGCACGAATTTGCTGGCACCGTCCATCGAACCGTAGAACTCTGCCTCTTGGGCGACTTCCTGACGACGGGCCTTGGCCTGGGCCTGATCGATCAGACCGGCGTTGAGGTCGGCGTCGATCGCCATTTGCTTGCCAGGCATCGCATCGAGGGTGAAACGCGCGCTCACCTCGGAGATCCGGCCGGCACCCTTGGTTACCACGACGAAGTTGATGATCATCAAGATCGCGAAGACCACGATACCGACCACGTAGTTACCGCCGATCACCACCTCACCGAAGGCCTGGATCACCTTACCGGCAGCGGCGTGGCCGTCCTGACCGTGGAGCATCACCACCCGCGTAGACGCCACGTTCAGCGCCAGTCGCAACAGCGTCGCCACCAGCAGGATCGTCGGGAACACCGCGAAATCCAGCGGCCGCAAGGCGTACACGCAGACCAGCAGCACGACGATCGACAGGGCAATGTTGAAGGTGAAGAACACGTCGAGCAGGAACGGCGGCACCGGCAACATCATCATCGCCAGCATGACCAGCAGCAACAGCGGCACACCCAGATTGCCCCGACTGAGGTCGGCAATGTTCGAGCGAGCACTGTTGATTAACTGAGAGCGATCCACCGGTTTTCCCCGTTCCTTTAAAGCAAACTTTTGACGCCCGAAGCAGGCGCACGGCGGCTACTGCAAGAAGCCTTCCAACTTTTGCAGGTGATTGAAATAGAGGGGGAGATAAGCTGTTCTGAGGCGTACAACCAGGGGCTCGCCTCAGAAAGCGAAACACGACGAGGCCAAGCCATCGACGGTTATGCGATCAGAATCTGCTGGGCGAAAATCGGACCTAATGCGAGGGCGTTGCTATCGAAGTACGGCGTCCCTTTGTAGAGAGGAGACCCGCCCACATCCACCAAAGCCTCCTCGGCGTGCATGACCACTACCACGGTTTCCGGGTTAAAGACCGAGACTTTTGTATCGCCCTTCATCAAATTGAGGCCCCACTCAAACCAGATAAGAGGCAAATCGCGGGGCTCGATTGGCGGATCTCCCGCCCCGAGCCGAAAGTATCGTCTGGAAGTGATATGAAAATTACCTCCCACCATTTGGAAGACCGGCTTGTCATAACGATGCTCCACCGGACCTCCTCCGCTCGACCATTCGTCCATGTAATAACCGGGGCTGCTGAACAGCGCAAACAGCGTCTGGTTATCGACGATGCTGCCTGCTGCACTAAACAAGTAATTGTAGGAATAGTGATACGCCACCCCAGACAACTCGGGGCGAATTGCGTTGATCGGGCCCGATAAATAACCCGGAATGTAGAAATTTGCCATTGCCTCGAACTTGGCAAAATCCAGAGCCAGCTCCCAGGTCATTTGGTAGTAAATGGCTCTCTGCGCCACGTCCCGCTCCAGCTTTCCCGAAATGAACTTCAACTTCATCCCGTCCAGATGTTTGTATAAGCGCGTCGTCATAATGACTCCTTCAGCCCTGAGTGGATGACTCATTCCCGGCGCTTTCAATGCGCGAGCATTCATCGGGATGAGGACAAGGCCAATGGGGCGCCAGAGGGCGGTGCCTGTCTACTGTCAGAACTAACAGGTGACGAGGGATTTCCGACGAGCGGAAAACGGGACGAAAGGAAAAACGGGACATAAAACGCGACGGATTTATTTACCAAGGATTGAAACAGAGGGCTTGAGCGTGATTTTTCTGCTGACCGGGATGCCGCTTTCGCGAGCAGGTCGAATCGTCGCACCGTCGCTCCCACGCTTGGAATGCATTTCCTGCTCGCGAAGGGGGCCAAGAAGTCAGCACAAAATGCCTTTTAAACTCGGGTGTTTAAAAGACACCTTCAGACACGCCTTACAGGCTACGAATCCTTGCGCCGTTGCCTACAGCTACGCCAGAATCCGCCGGCTTGTGCGCTGTGGGGTCGGGTTCTATTGTGAGTCGGTCGCTGACGAATCAGCGATCGAGTTTAGCGACTCGGCTCAATTTAAAGGTGCACCAGCGTTCCAGGCTTCGTTGTGGATCTATTTGTCTGCAATTTCGTTATGGTGGCTGTATGCGGGAGACCCTCGTGGTCTACCCGGGTGCCTTTGACCGGTTCGCTAACCCGCGTACAGCCGCCACCCTTCCTGTTTAGCGACTGGATTTGGCGGCTCCACCACAAAGGAGCTTCACCATGATCAAACCCACACCCAATCCACCCGAAACCGACCCCGCCTCGCCCTACGAATCCGCCGATTCCAGAAAGCTTCACGAAGCCGCCGACCGCGCCCTCGATCACTATCTCTGCCCGCCCGGTTCCACGCCTCCACCGCGCAAGACCCGCCGAATGTACGCCGTCACCGCGGACTTCAAAAACGAAGAGCTGCTGGCCGATGCCTGCGAAACCCTGGCCTCAGCCAGAACCATCGTCAATGACTTCACCCACCTCATGCCTGCGTCGCAGCGCAGGACGCTGGTGGGGATTGCGCAACTGATCATGCTCGGGGAGCTGGCAGTGAATCGGGTGCTGGATAATCTGGAAATACCGCAGTCGCCGAACCCGGTGTAAAGGCTTGAGTGATGTGTCGTGGCTGCTGACGTCATCGCGAGCAAGCTCGCTCCCACAGTGATTTGTGGTGTGCTCATATTTTCAGAGCGACGCTAAACCTGTGGGAGCGACGGTGCGACGATTCGACTTGCTCGCGAAAGCGGCCTCACAGGCAACACAGGTCATCGGGCATAAAAAAACCGCCACCGGGTTCAATCAGGTGGCGGTTTTTTTGTTTCATCAGGAATCGCGGCGCAGATCTGGCGGAATTGGCAGATCGTCCTTGAGCGGTTCCGGGAACTTGCCCTTGCCCGCGCGGTGCTGGCGGATCTGGTAGACATAGGCCAGCACCTGAGCGACCGCCAGGTACAGACCACCGGGGATTTCTTCTTCCAGCTCCGTGGAGTAATAGATCGAACGCGCCAGCGCTGGCGATTCGAGGAGCATGACGTTGTTGGCCACGGCGATTTCGCGGATCTTCAGCGCCAGGAAGTCGCTGCCCTTGGCTAGCAGCATCGGCGCCCCGCCCTTCTCGGCGTCGTACTTGAGCGCCACGGCGTAGTGGGTCGGGTTGGTGATGACCACGTCGGCATCCGGGATCGCCGCCATCATCCGCCGCTGCGACATCTCGCGCTGAACCTGGCGAATTCGCTGTTTGACCTCCGGCCGACCTTCCTGGTCCTTGTGCTCGTCGCGTACTTCCTGCTTGGTCATCTTGAGCTTCTTGATGCTCTCCCAAATCTGCACGGGCACATCGACAGCGGCGATGATGATCAACCCGCACGCCAGCCACAGAGAGCTCCAGCCCACCAGTTGCAAGCTGTGAATGATCGCCCGGTCCAGTGGTTCGTGGGCGATGCGCAGCAGGTCGTCGATGTCCGAATTGAGCACCACCAGCGCCACACCCAACGTGATGAGAAACTTGGCCAGCGCCTTGAGCAGCTCGATCACGGCCTTCATCGAGAACATCCGCTTGAGGCCCGCCGCCGGGTTCATCCGGCTGAACTTGGGTGCCAGCGAACCGGCGGCGAACAGCCAGCCACCCAGCGCGATCGGCCCGAGGAAAGCCGCCAGCAACAGGGTGATCATGATCGGCTGGATCGCCAGCAATGCCTGCAATCCGGAACTCATCAGGAACGTCGCCATGGAGCGCTCGTCCATGATCACTTCCCGCGACAGCGTGAAGTTCTGGCGCATCAACTCCATCAATTCCTGCGCCAGCATCCCGCCAAAAATCAGCAGTGCGGCAGAACCGGCGAGCATGATCGCCAGCGTGTTGAGTTCCTTGGAGCGCGCGATCTCACCCTTTTCCCGGGAGTCCTTCTTGCGCTTCTCCGTGGGGTCTTCTGTTTTATCCTGACCGCTCTCGCTCTCAGCCATGACTCAGCGCGCCCTTGCCAGTTCGCGTAAAAACTGCAAAGCCTCGGAGGCCAGCGGTTGATACTGATTGAGAATGTCTGCCAGCCCGACCCAGACGAAGAACAGACCGAGCACCAGGGTCAGCGGAAAACCGATGGAGAAAATGTTGAGCTGCGGTGCAGCGCGGGTCATCACGCCCAAAGCGATGTTGACCACCAGCAGCGCGGTGATCGCCGGCAGCACCAGCAATAACGCGGCGCCCAATACCCAGCCGAGTTTGCCGGCCAGCTCCCAGTAATGCGTGGTCATCAGCCCGCCGCCGACCGGCAGCGTGGTAAAGCTTTCGGTAAGCACTTCGAACACCACCAGGTGCCCGTTCATCGACAGGAACAACAAGGTCACCAGCATCGTGAAGAACTGCCCGATCACCGCCACCGACACGCCGTTGGTAGGGTCGATCATCGATGCGAAGCCCATGCCCATCTGGATCGCGACGATCTGCCCCGCCACCACGAAGGCCTGAAAGAACAACTGCAGAGAGAAGCCCAGCACCGCACCGACCAGAATCTGCTCGGCAATCAGCAGCAGGCCGCTGAGGTCCAGAGGGCTGACCGCCGGCATCGGCGGCAGATTGGGCGTGATCACCACGGTAATCGCGAAGGCGAAGTACAGACGGATCCGCCGGGGCACCAGCGTGGTTCCGAAGACGGGCATCACCATCAACATCGAGGCAACGCGAAACATCGGCAGCATGAACGACGCTACCCAGGTGCTGATCTGGGTATCCGTCAACTGAAGCAGCGATTGCATGGCTTAGCCGATGACCATCGGAATGTTTTTGTACAACTGTGTGATGTATTCCATGAACGTCTGCACCAGCCACGGGCCGGCGACGATCAGCGTTACCAGCATCACCAGCAGACGCGGCAGGAAGCTCAGGGTCTGTTCGTTGATCTGGGTGGCGGCCTGGAACATCGACACCACCAGCCCCACCAGCAGGCTCGGGACCACCAGGATCGCCACCATCATGGTGGTCAGCCACAGGGCCTCGCGAAAGATGTCGACCGCTACTTCTGGCGTCATGGCGATACACCTCCGAAACTGCTGGCCAGGGTGCCGATGATCAGCGCCCAGCCATCCACCAGCACGAACAGCATGATTTTGAACGGCAGGGAAATGATCAGCGGCGACAGCATCATCATACCCATCGCCATCAGCACGCTCGCGACCACCAGGTCGATGATCAGGAACGGGATGAAGATCATGAAGCCGATCTGGAACGCGGTCTTCAGTTCAGACGTCACGAACGCCGGCACCAGAATCGTCAGCGGTGCCTGATCCGGCGTCGCGATGTCGGTGCGCTTGGACAGGCGCATGAACAGCTCCAGATCGCTCGAGCGGGTCTGGGCGAGCATGAAATCCTTGATCGGCACCTGAGCCTTTTCCACTGCCTGCTGGGCCGTCAGCTTTTCCGCGAGGTACGGCTGCAAGGCATCGTTGTTCACGCGATCGAACACCGGCGCCATGATGAACAGCGTCAGGAACAGCGCCATGCCGGTGAGGATCTGGTTCGACGGCGTCTGCTGCAGGCCCAGGGCCTGACGCAGGATCGAGAAGACGATGATGATCCGGGTGAAACTGGTCATCAGGATGACGGCGGCCGGAATGAAGCTCAGCGCCGTCATGATCAGCAGGATCTGCAGGCTGACCGAATACTCCTGCGCGCCCTCGGCGTTGGTGCCCAAAGTGATCGCCGGGATCGACAACGGATCGGCGGCGAACGCCAGCGGCGCGGCCAACATCAAGGCCAGGGTCAAGACGATGCGCAACGCACCCATTACTTCTTATCCTTCTGATCCTTGCCGAGGATCTTCAACAGATGCTGGGCAAATTCCGGAGTCGCTTTGTCGGCGGTGCCCGGCACCTCGACCGGCTCTTTGAGCACATGCAACGCAGTGATGGTTCCGGGACTGAGGCCGAGCAGGATCTGCTCGTTGCCGACCTGCACCAGCACCAGACGGTCACGCGGCCCGAGCGCGCGGGAACCGATCAACTCGATCACCTGGCCCTTGCCGGCGGGACCCGCCTGCTGCACCCGGCGCAACAGCCAGGCGAGGAAGAAGATCAACCCCAGCACCAGCAACAGACCCAGTACCAGTTGCGTCAGCTGCCCCGCCACGCCGCTGTTGACGGCCGGCGCAGCAGCCGCAGTCGCCGCCACCGGCTCGGCCGCCAGCACGCTGAACGGCAATGCCAGTGCCAGACCGGACAAAGCACCCAGAACCTTTTTCACTCAGCGCAGCTTCTTGATGCGTTCGCTCGGGCTGATCACGTCGGTCAGACGGATGCCGAACTTTTCGTTGACCACGACCACTTCACCGTGAGCGATCAGGGTGCCGTTGACCAGCACGTCCAGCGGCTCGCCGGCCAGACGATCGAGCTCGATCACCGAACCCTGGTTGAGTTGCAGCAGATTGCGGATGTTGATGTCGGTGCTGCCCACTTCCATCGAGATCGACACCGGAATGTCGAGGATCACGTCCAGGTTCGGACCGTCGAGGGTCACCGGGTCGTTGTTCTTCGGCACGCTGCCGAACTCTTCCATCGGCAGACGGTTGGAGCTCGAGGAGCCCGCATCGGCGGCCAGCAGCGCGTCGATGTCGGCCTGCCCGGCTTCACCGGTTTCTTCCAGGGCGGCAGCCCATTCATCGGCCAGTGCCTGATCGTCCTGGGCGTTCATATCGTCGTTCATCATTTGTCCTCGGCGGGCAACAATTCAGTTAAATGCGTAAGGGGTGTTGCGCCGCTTCAGCGGCGCTCGATCGGCTCGATGACCTGCAACGCGAGATTGCCTTTGTGCGAGCCCATCTTGACCTTGAAGGCCGGCACGCCGTTGGCGCGCATGATCATGTCTTCCGGCATCTCGACCGGAATCACGTCACCCGGCTGCATGTGCAGGATGTCGCGCAGTTTCAACTGGCGGCGCGCCACGGTGGCACCGATCGGCACGTCGACGTCGAGCACGTCCTGGCGCAGGGCGTTGACCCAGCGCTCGTCCTGGTCGTCGAGGTCCGACTGGAAACCGGCGTCGAGCATTTCGCGCACCGGCTCGATCATCGAGTACGGCATGGTTACGTGCAGATCGCCGCCACCGCCGTCGAGTTCGATGTGGAACGTGGAGACCACGATCGCTTCGCTCGGGCCGACGATGTTGGCCATCGCCGGGTTCACTTCCGAGTTGATGTACTCGAAGTTGACTTCCATGATCGCCTGCCAGGCTTCCTTCAAATCGACAAACGCCTGCTCCAGCACCATGCGCACCACGCGCAGTTCGGTCGGGGTGAATTCACGCCCTTCGATCTTGGCGTGACGGCCGTCGCCGCCGAAGAAGTTGTCCACCAGCTTGAACACCAGTTTGGCGTCGAGGATGAACAGCGCGGTGCCGCGCAGGGGTTTGATCTTGACCAGGTTGAGGCTGGTCGGCACGTACAGCGAGTGCACGTATTCGCCGAACTTCATCACCTGTACGCCACCGACGGCAACGTCCGCCGAGCGGCGCAGCATGTTGAACATGCTGATGCGGGTGTAGCGGGCAAAACGCTCGTTGATCATTTCCAGAGTCGGCATGCGTCCACGGACGATGCGATCCTGGCTGGTCAGGTCGTAGCTTTTGACACTGCCGGGTTCGGCAGCGTTATCGGTCTGTACCAGACCATCGTCGACGCCATGCAACAGCGCGTCGATTTCATCCTGGGACAGCAGATCCTGCACGGCCATGTCGTGTTCCTACTGCAGTACGAAATTAGTGAAAAGCAACTGTTCGATCACCACTTTGCCCAGCTCTTTCTGCGCCACTTCCTGGACGCTGGCTGTGGCCTTCTGGCGCAGCATCTCTTGACCGACCGGCGTCGCCAAAGTGGCGAAGTCCTGACCGGAGAAGAGCATGACCAAGTTGTTGCGGATCACCGGCATGTGCACTTTGAGCGCTTCCAGATCCGCCTGATTGCGCGCCAGCATGGTGATGCTCACCTGCATGTAGCGCTGACGGCCGTTCTGGTTGAAGTTGGCCACGAAGGCCGGTGCCATCGGCTCGAAAATCGCCGGTTGCTTGCCGACCGGGGCCGCTTCGGCGGCCGCCGCAGGCTTGCTCTGGGCACTGTGCATGAAGAACCACGTCGCCCCCACGGACGTACCGATCGCCAGCAACAGACCCAGCACGATCATGATGATCAGCTTGAGTTTGCCTTTGGTTGCGGGGTCTTTTACTGCTGCAGCTTCGCTCTTCGCCATGCCAATAATCCGTCACTAATCGGGTTTTCACAGTCGCACGGCAAGGCAAGAGCAAGTGTTATGCCAGAAGTGTCGGAGGGGTAGAGAGGGCCGCGCAAACAACTGTGGGAGCGAGCTTGCTCGCGAAAGCGGTTTAACATTCAACACAGGTGTTGTTCGTCAAAAAGCCTTCGCGAGCAAGCTCGCTCCCACAGTTAATTTGCCTCGTATATCAGGCGTAGTAGTCGACAGCGCTGGAGCCGATCACGTGCGTGGCGGTGGCCGCCGCTTCAGCCACGGCCGCCGGCGTCAACTCTTCTTCGGCCGAATCCAGGCGACCGCCGGCAGCGCTGGTGCGACCGCCCTGCCCCTGCTGCGCCTGTTCCTGGCCCTGACCCTGCCAGCCACGGTTCTGGTCGGAAACGTTGACGTCGACCTGCCCCATGCCTTGCTGGTTGAACATGTCGCGCAGGCGGTGCATCTGACCGTCGAGGGCTTCACGCACGCTCGGATGCGCGCTCATGAAGGTCACCTGGGTCTGCTGGTCCGGGACCATGTTCACCCGGATATCCAGACGCCCCAGCTCGGCTGGTTGCAACTGGATGTCAGCCGCCTTCAGGTTGTTGCTCGACAGGTACATGACACGGTTGACCACTTCTTCGGTCCAGCCGTTCTGGTGCATGGCAATCGGCTGGTTCACCGGCACCGCGTTGGCGGTTTTCGGCGTGGCCGCTTGGGTCAGCGCCGCCAGACGGTTGGCGAAGTCATCCACGCGGGTGTCGCTGGTGGCGGTCTTCAAGTCTTTCAGACCGTCATCGATCAGACCGCTGAACGCTTTCTCACCGCCCTCACTGGTGCTGTCCTTGTCAGCCTGCACATCGAGCATGCTGGCCATGCCGGCAGCGAAGTTCTGCGCCGAGGTCAATTCACCGTCAGCCTGAGCCTGTGCCGGGGTGGCTTTGGGCTGGGACTGGCTGGAAGCGGAAATGTGACCACTCTGCTCCATGGCCATGCGCACGGCAGGCAGCGAATCCAGTGGATCCGCCTCGGGGTCGAAAGCAGGATCAGTGGTCGGCGCCGGATCCTTGACCATGCCCGGCAATGCCGCCACGGCAGGCTGATCGGTTTGCGGTTTCGCGGCGGTATCGACGACGGGAGTGGCCACCACCGGTGCCGTAACGACGGGCTCTACCGCTGCCATCAGCGCCGGGTCCACGGGCGCCGTGTCGACCACGGGAGCCGGCACGGTTTCAGCCGTTTCGTCATCGCTAGTGGTCTTGTCGTCCGTTGCCGCTGTCGCCGGTTTGTCGGCGGGCAAGGCTTTGCCGCTATCGGCAACCGCCGGCTCCGGGGCGGCAGACTGATCCTTGCCCACGTCTTTCTTGCCGCTGTTGTCGGCCACCTTGTCACGGGCAGGTTTTGCCGAATTGTCGACGGTCACCGAGGGCTTGTTCGAGCCCTGATCGGCAAACACCTGAGCGAAGCTGGAGGCCTTGTCCCCGGGCTCTGCGGCCACTGCCGATGATTTGGCCGAGGCAGCTTGTGCCTTGGCCTGGGCGGCGGTCTGAAGAAGAATGTTGGGGCTTGCAGGCATGGCACGGTCTCCGCTGCACTGGGATCGTAGGTACAGTTGGGATAGATGACTGCAAGTGCCGGGCCAGTTTCGTCAGCAATCCGACAAAATCGCCCGGCGGTAGAGTCAGTGGGTCAGCGAGCGCTGTCGTTCGGCGACATAAACGGGCCGCACATCGGCGAATTCGCTATGAATATCGGCGACAAGCTTGATGATTTCAGAAGGGCTTTTGTCTTTGGCATGCTGTTCCAGCTCCTGGCACAGCACCGCAAGACGGGTCGCGCCCATGTTGCTGCTGCTGCCCTTGAAGCTGTGTGCAACGGAAGACAATGCGTCGGCATCGGCAGTCTGCTGCAACTCGCGCAGGCGATTTTCGGAATCGGCGAGGAAGGTATCCAGCAGTTCCGGATAGCTGTCCTCCATCACTTCCCGCAGCGCGCTTAGCGCCTCGTGGTCCACATGTGTATCAGCCACTTGTTCACTCCTTGATCAAGAATGCGCGGATTATGCCAGAGCCTCCCAGAAAAACTCCACGCGAGCACTGCGACCATCGTCTGACCAGCTGGCATTACGCGCCAATTGCCGGATCAGACTGACCCCGCGCCCCGACAGACGGACACCGTCGAGCGGCCGCTCCATCACGCGCGAGACATCGAATCCCTGGCCGCTGTCTTCGACCCGCACCACCAGACAACCACCCTCACCTTCCGGCCGCACCTGCAAATGCACGCGCACGTAACCGTCCTGCAAGGCCTCGAGGCGCGCATTGCGCTGCTCATAATAACGGGCGAAACCCGACGCATCGCGCTTGAGGCTCGAATCCAGACCCAGCACGCCATGCTCGAGCGCGTTGGAATAAAGCTCGGCCAGCACGCTGTACAGTGCGCCACTCTGCGCCCGCAATCCATGTACCTCCAGCAGCAACTGCAACAGATAAGGCAACGGATTGAAGCGCTTGAGCGTGGCACCGCGAAATTCGAAGCTCACCGACCAGTCCAGCGGACAGGACTGACCACTGTCGGAATACACCGGCGCCGACGGATTGACCTGCGCCATTTCCAGCAGGCTGACCTCGACCATGCTCACATCGTCCCGGGCCTCACCGCGAAAATCCTGCAACGCCTGCTCGATTTCCTCGAACAGCCGATCCGGCTGGCGATTGGCGGCGAACACTTGGTGCAAGCGCTCGACACCGAACAACTGATCGTTGGCATCGCAGGTGTCGATGACCCCGTCGGAAAGCAGGAACACCCGATCGCCCACCGCCATCGAGTGAACCTCGGTGCGGTCATCGAAGGTCTGCGGGCTGAGCACACCCAGCGGCAGATGCCGAGCCGCCAGTGGCTTGCGCTCCCCGGTAGCCAGGCAATGCAGATAACCGTCGGGCATGCCGCCGTTCCAGACTTCCACCGAGCGCCGCTGAAAACTCAGGCACAACAGCGTCGCGCAGCAGAACATGTCCACCGGCAGGATGCGCTTGAGCTTGGCGTTCATTTCTCGCAGGGTTTCGGCCAGACCGTAACCTTTGGCGGTCATGCCATAGAACACCTCGGCCAGCGGCATGGCACCGACCGCCGCCGGCAAGCCGTGACCGGTGAAATCACCGAGCAACACATGCATGTCGCCGGCCGGGGTGTACGCCGCCAACAGCAGGTCGCCGTTGAACAGCGCATAGGGTGATTGCAGGTAACGGATGTTCGGCGCGCTCAGGCAGCCGGAGTGCGCGACCTTGTCGAACACGGCCTTGGCGACCCGTTGCTCGTTGAGCAGATACTCGTGGTGTTTGGCGATCAGATCGCGCTGCTGAAGAACCGTGGCCTGCAAGCGTCGCAAGCGATCCATCGCCTTGATTTTGGCGGCGAGGATCACCTGATTGTAGGGCTTCGCCAGAAAGTCGTCACCGCCGGCCTCAAGGCAGCGAGCCAGGGCTTCACTTTCCGTCAGCGACGTGAGGAAGATGATCGGCACCAGGTTCTCACCCGCCAGCTTCTTGATCTGGCGCGCGGCTTCGAACCCGTCCATCACCGGCATCATGGCGTCCATCAACACCAGATGCGGTTTTTGCCGGATAAACGCCTCGACCGCCTCCGCCCCGTGGGTGGCCGTCAGCACTTCATGCCCCTGACGACGGACGATGGTCGACAACAACAGCCGGTCGGCGGCGCTGTCTTCGGCGATCAGGATCGTCAGCGGCTCTTGCGGCTGCATGGCCGTCAACTGATGTCGAACAGTTTGTCGAAGTTGGAAATGGCGAGGATCTTGCGCACATCCGAATTGCTGTTGATCACTCGTACATCCGAGTCGTCACCACCCGCGTGATCACGCAGCAGAAGCAGCATGCCCAGCGCTGAACTGTCGAGATAGGTGGCATCCTTGAGATCCACGACGATGGCGTCGGGCTTTCTGTTGAGTCGCTCGTAGGACTCGCGAAACTCCTGATGGCGACCGAAATCGAACCGGCCCTTGATCGAAATCGTCAGCTTTTGCCCATCCGGAGAGACTTCTGTAACGACTGACATGTACTGGCTTCCTTGTCATTGACGAACGTGTACAAGGTTTAGCACCTGGAGGGGCCATGGGCAAGGCGCGATGGCGTCGGGATCTGTGCGAGATCTGCCCGTCAAAACGCCTCGTGGCGCGGCAAACGCTGGGACAACTCGTCCAGCAGCTTCTGTTCGCGCTTGTCTTCGGCACGCTGCGCTTCATCCAGATAACGCTGTACAAGCTTGCGCAGACCTTCGACCCGGGCGAATGCCTGCTGCCAGGCATCGCGGGCCTTGTCCAGGTTGTTCTGGTGCCATTGCAGACTTTGACGCTGTTGATCGACGGCGGTGTCGAGTTGCGCCAGAAAGCCCTGAAAACCCAGCAGCCATTGCCCGGAAACACCCGTGCTGCCGCGAACGATCCACTGCTCGGAGTAATCCAGACGAAAGGCATGCAGGTCGGCGAGTTTGCTCTCGGCCACCTTCACCTGACCCTGAAAGTAACCCAGGCGCTGCACGGCGGTTTTCTCGGCCTTCTCGGCCATGTCCACCACTGGCGCCAGACGCGCGGCTCGACTCAGGGCCATGACCGGTTACCCGCCGGCCGCCGGGGCGAAAATCGTTTCGAGGTACGCCTCGCTTTCACCCAGGCTGATGTTGTCGTTGAGACCCTGACGCAGGTATCTGACCAATTGCGGTTGCAGATTGATGGCAAGGTCGGTCTCGCGATCACCGCCAGCGACATAGGCGCCGACGCTGATCAGGTCGCGGCTCTGTTGGTAGCGCGACCACAGCTGCTTGAAGTATTGCGCGCGGGTCATGTGTTCCGGCGACACCACCGCCGGCATCACCCGGCTGATCGAGGCTTCGATATCGATGGCCGGGTAATGACCTTCCTCGGCCAGCCGCCGAGACAACACGATGTGCCCGTCGAGCACACCCCGCGCCGAGTCGGCAATCGGGTCCTGCTGGTCATCGCCCTCGGACAGTACGGTGTAGAACGCGGTGATCGAACCCCCGCCCTTCTCCGCATTACCGGCGCGCTCCACCAGTTTCGGCAGCTTGGCAAACACCGAAGGCGGATAGCCCTTGGTCGCCGGCGGCTCGCCAATGGCCAGGGCGATCTCCCGCTGGGCCTGGGCGAAACGGGTCAGGGAATCCATCAGCAACAGGACGTTCTTGCCCTTGTCGCGGAAATACTCGGCGATCCGCGTGCAGTACATCGCCGCGCGCAGACGCATCAGGGGCGCATCGTCCGCTGGCGACGCCACCACCACGGAACGCTTGAGGCCTTCTTCACCGAGGATGTGCTCGATGAACTCTTTAACTTCTCGACCCCGCTCACCGATCAGACCGACGACGATGATGTCGGCCTCGGTGAAGCGGGTCATCATGCCGAGCAACACCGACTTACCGACACCGGTACCGGCGAAGAGACCCAGACGCTGGCCGCGACCGACCGTCAACAAACCGTTGATGCAACGGATGCCGACGTCCAGCGGCACGCTGATCGGGTCACGGTTGAGCGGGTTGATCGTCGGGCCGTCCATCGGCACCCAGTCTTCGGCCTTCATGCCGCCCTTGCCGTCCAGCGCACGTCCGGCGCCGTCGAGCACGCGACCGAGCATGCTCATGCCCATCGGCAAACGACCGGTGTCGGCCAGCGGCACCACGCGGGCGCCCGGGGCAATGCCGGCTACGCTGCCGACCGGCATCAGGAACACCTTGCTGCCGGAGAAGCCCATGACTTCGGCTTCAACCTGGGACGGGTGATAGGTGTCGTCGTTGATCACCATGCAGCGGGTACCCATGGCGGCGCGCAGACCTTCGGCTTCGAGCGTCAGGCCGACCATGCGCAGCAGGCGCCCTTCGAGGATCGGCGCACCGGCGATTTCGGTGGCCTCGGCGTAGGTGCTCAGGCGCTTGGCGAAACTGGTGCGTTCAAGGCGCATCGGGGGCGTCCGCGAGCGGCTCTTCTGCGACCGGTGCCGGTTTTGGCGCTTCCGGCAGGTCCAGGCTCAGGTCCGGCGCGGCCGGGTGCAGGGCCTGTTCGTGCAACTGGTCGAACAGCTTGGCCATGACCTGGCTGACGCGGGTTTCGATACTGGCGTCGATCCGGCTGTGGTCGGTCTCGACCCGGCAACCGCCCGGCAGCAGGGATTCGTCCTCGACAATGCGCCAGGTTTCCTCATGACGTTCGCGCAGGGCTTTGACCTGTTCGAAATCCTGCGGGTTGACGTATAGCCGCACATTGCCCACGCCCAGCGGCAACAGCTTGAGCGCGTCGCGCATGACGTGTTCGATCTGCGTCGAGTCGATGGCCAGCTCGCGCTGAATCACCTGTTTGGCGATGTGCTGCACGAGGTCGACCAGCGACTTTTCAATCTGGGTGTCTTGCTCGGCGATGGGCTCGAACAGGTGGCCCATCAGTTGCTCAAGGCTGTTGACCTTGGCCGTCAGGACCACTTCGGCTTCCTGGCGCACTTTGAGGGTGGCGCTGTGAAAGCCTTCCTTTTCGCCGATGGCGAAGCCCTCGTTGTAGGCCTCCTGACGGATGCTTTCGAGTTCTTCCAGAGTCAGTGGCTGGACTTCTTCCAGCGGCACTTCTTCCATTTCCGGCGGTTCGGGCTCCGGTTCCGGCTCGGGCTCAGGTTTCGGCGGATCGAAGCTGGGCAAGGCCCAGGTATCGAAACCGCGGACGTCCCGGGCACGGATCAGGTCCGTCACATCGTCGTCATGCTTGTCCATGGGCTTAGATCATTTCCTCGCCGCCCTTGCCGCCGAGCACGATTTCTCCGGCTTCGGCCATACGGCGGGCGATGGTGAGGATTTCCTTCTGCGCGGTCTCCACGTCGCTGACGCGCACCGGGCCCTTGGCCTCGAGGTCGTCGCGCAGCAGTTCGGCAGCACGCTTGGACATGTTCTTGAAGATCTTCTCTTTGACACCTTCGTCCGAACCCTTGAGGGCCAGCACCAGCACGTCGGAGGAGACTTCGCGCAACAGCGCCTGGATACCGCGGTCGTCGACATCGGCCAGGTTGTTGAACACGAACATGAGGTCTTCGATCTGACCGGACAGGTCTTCGTCGACTTCGCGGATCGAGTCCATGAGCTGGCCTTCGATCGAGCTGTCGAGGAAGTTCATGATGTCCGCCGCCCGCTTGATACCACCCAGGGTGGTGCGCGAGGCGTTCGAGTTGCCGGAGAACTGCTTCTCGAGGATCTGGTTCAATTCTTTCAGCGCGGCCGGCTGCACGGTGTTCAACGACGAGACGCGCAGGATGATGTCCAGACGCACTTTGTGGTCGAAGTTGCCCAGCACTTCACCGGCCTGATCCGGATCGAGGTACGCGACCACGATCGCCTGAATCTGCGGGTGCTCGTAACGGATCACGTCGGCAACGGCGCGCGGCTCCATCCATTTCAGGCTGTCGAGGCCACTGGTGTTGCCACCCAGCAGAATGCGGTCGATCAGGCCGTTGGCCTTGTCTTCACCCAGGGCCTGGGTGAGCATTTTGCGCACGTAGTCGTCGGAGCCGACGCCCAGGCTGGTCTGGTCGCCGACGATGTCGACGAACTCGCTCATGACCTGCTCGACCTGCTCACGGTGGACGTTGCCCATCTGGGCCATGGCCACACCGACTCGCTGGACCTCTTTGGGGCCCATGTGGCGCAGCACTTGTGCGGCATCGGTCGAACCCAGGGACAGCAGCAGAATCGCGGCTTTATCGACCCGGGACAGTTTGGCGACGGCGGCTCGGTTATCACTCATCTGCGTTAATCCACTCTTTCACGACCTGGGCCACACGACCCGGGTCTTCTGCCACCAGACTCTTGATTGCGTTCAACTGAGCGTCATAACCCTCGCTCGGGCTCGGCAGCAGAATGCTGGTCGGGCCGCCGAGGCTGACGCGATCGTTGGACAGTTCACCATCCAGACCGCCCATGCCACCGAGTTCCATGTCGCCGCCCAGACCGGCCAGCTCCTTGCTTTTGCCGCCACCGGTGATGTTGTTGAGCACCGGACGCAGCACGCCGAACACCAGCACCAGGATGAACAACACACCCAGCACTTGTTTGACGATGTCCCAGAACCATGGCTGGGAGTAGAACGGAATGTCGGCGATCACTTCGCCGCGCTCGGCGGAGAACGGCATGTTGATCACGCTGACGCTGTCGCCACGGCTGGCGTCGAAGCCGACAGCGTCCTGTACCAGACGGGTGAAGCGCGCCAATTCGTCGGCGCTCCACGGCGCACGGGTGGTTTCGCCGTTGGCCGGATTGATCTTGACCTGATCGTCCACCACCACCGACACCGACAGGCGATTCAGGCGACCCTGCTGCTGTTTGGTGTGGCTGATGGAACGGTCGAGTTCGAAGTTCTTGGTGGATTGTTGACGCTTGTCCGCCGGATACGGTGCGAGCATCGGCTGGCCGGTGGCCGGATCCATGATCTGCTGACCGTTGGCATCAACCAGTGGCTGACCTGGCTGCACCATGCTTGCCGGCGCGGCTGCACCACCGGTGGTCTGCGGCGCCGAAGCCGGCGACGGTGGCTGGTTGCTCAAGGCACCCGGCACACCTTGCGGGCCATTGCTGGCGGTGCGTTGTTCGTTGACCGACTGCTCGCTGCGCAGGGCCGGTTGATCCGGGTTGAACTGCTCGGCGGTCGATTCGACGGCACTGAAATCAACGTCGGCCGACACTTCAGCCTTGTAGCGATCGTTGCCCAGTACCGGTTGCAGAATGTTGTGCACGCGCTGGGTGAGCATGCTTTCCATGCGGCGGCTGTAGTCAAACTGCTTGCCGGCCATGGTCATTTCGGAGTTTTCCGCCTGATCCGACAGCAGGTTGCCCTTCTGGTCGACGACGGTGATCTGCGATTTGCTCAGCTCGGGAACGGAGGTTGCCACCAGATTGATGATGGCAACGACCTGGCCTGGCTCCAGCGAACGACCGGAGTACAGCTCGACCAGTACCGAAGCGCTTGGCTTGCGTTCGTCACGGACGAACACCGAACTTTTCGGGATCGCCAGGTGAACGCGCGCGCCCTTGACGTTGTTCAGGCTGGAAATGGTGCGGGCCAGCTCGCCTTCGAGGCCGCGACGATAACGGGTCGCTTCCATGAACTGGCTGGTGCCCAGACCCTGTTCCTTGTCGAGAATCTCAAAACCGATGTTGCCGTCGCTGGGAGTGACACCAGCGGCCGCGAGCTTGAGCCGCGCGCGGGACAGGTCATCGGCCTTGACCAGCAAGGCGCCGGAATTCGGTTCGACGGTGTAGGGAATATCGGCGGAGGCCAGGGTGTCCATGACCTGCTTGGCGTCCATACCGGCAAGGCTGCCGTACAGAGGCCGGTAGTCCGGTTGCTGCGACCACAGCACCACGGCAAAGCCAATCGCCACGCTCGCGGCCAGGCCGACCAACAGGCCCACCTGACGCAGCACGGTCATCTCGGAGAGGTTTTCCAGGAAGGACAGGCCGAACAGCGGCGGTTTGCCGTCTATCGGGGTGGCCTTGGCCGGAACGTTATCGGCGACTGCTTCTGCCATGACTCAATCTCGTCCTTAAACCGGCATCTGCATGATGTCTTGATAAGCCTGAACCAGCTTGTTGCGCACCTGGGTCAAGGCCTGGAACGACACGCTGGCTTTTTGCGAGGCAATCATCACGTCCGTCAGATCGACGCCGCTCTTGCCGATTTCAAATGCGTTGGCCAACTGAGTCGACGCCTGCTGGGTATCACTGACTTTGTTGATGGCCTGACCGAGCATGTCGGAAAAGCTGCTGCCTGCCACTTCAGGGGCAGCGGCAATCGATTTCGGCTTCGACATGGCGTCCATTTGCATGGCCTTCATGTCCATCATCAACCGATTAAATTCAATACCTTGGCTCATGGTCTACTCTCTTGGGCGGCCCGCAATTTTTTGACACTCACTCGGCGGGTACTCAGGTGTTAGCAACAACGGTGCCAGCTCGTGGGCACCGCTTTCAGAAAAGCCGTTTCAAACGTTTGCGCACCCGTCAGGTGGCGAACAGGTAACCTTCGACATCCATGCCCGCATCGCGCATTTGCGCCAGTTTGTAACGCAGGGTGCGCGGGCTGATGCCGAGTTTTTCGGCGGCTTCCTTGCGTCGACCGCGCTCGGTACGCAGGGTGTCGATGATCATCTGGAACTCGCGACGGCGCAGGTCATCGCCCAGCGCACCGGCCGAATCCGCCTCGATCTCGACTTCACGAATGACCGGCGCAACCGGCACCGCCGCCGGCAATGGAGCAAACAGCGCAGGCCCGGAGAGACAGAAATCCTGCGGCTGGATCAAGCCGCCCTGCTGGAGAATCAAGGCCCGCTGGACCGCGTTATCCAGCTCGCGCACGTTGCCCGGCCACGGATAACCGATCAGGCACGCTTGCGCCTCGGGCGAGAACTTAGCCATCGCATGCTTCATTTTATTGACGTGCTTGGCCAACAGACGCTCGGCCAGCGGCAGGATATCGGCGGTGCGCTCGCGCAACGGACGCCAGGCCAGCGGAAATACCGACAGACGATAATAGAGGTCTTCACGGAACCGCCCCGCCGCCACTTCACCGGCCAGATCACGGTTGGTGGTCGCCACTACGCGAATATCGAGGGTGATGGGCTTGCGTGCACCGACCCGCTCGACTTCCCGCTCCTGCAAAACCCGCAATAGCTTGGCTTGCAGGCCGAGGGGCATTTCGGAAATTTCGTCGAGCAGAATGGTGCCGCCGTCCGCCTGTTCGAACTTGCCGGCCTGGGCCGCGATGGCGCCGGTGAACGAGCCTTTTTCGTGACCGAACAGAGTGGCTTCGAGCATGTTGTCCGGGATCGCCGCACAGTTGATCGCAATGAACGGCTGACTGGCGCGATGGGATTGCTGGTGGATGTAACGTGCCAGCACTTCCTTGCCGGTGCCGGACTCGCCGGAGATCAGCACGGTGGAATCGCTGCGCGCAACCCGCGCCGCCAGATCCAGCAATTGAGCACTGGCCGGCTCGACCGCGACCGGCCCTTCGGCGTCACTGGCGCCGAGACTGCCCAAGGCGTGGCGTGCTACCAGATCCAGCAGAGCCTTGGGCTCGAACGGCTTGACCAGATAATCCGCCGCGCCCTGGCGCATCGCATCGACCGCGCGCTCGACCGCGCCATGGGCAGTCATCAGCAGCACCGGCAATTGCGGTTGTCGCGCGCGCAGCAGGCCGAGCAATTGATGACCATCCATGCCCGGCATGTTGACGTCGCTGACCACCAGACTGAACGCTTCGCGCTCGACGGCGTTCAGCGCCTCTTCGGCCGAACCCACCGCGTGATAGTCGTGACCGGCCAGCAACAGCGTATCGGCCAGCGCTTCGCGCAACGAGCGGTCATCCTCGACCAGCAGAACCTTGATGCCCATGACCTTCACTCAGCTCCCTGTACAGCAGAAAACAACGGCAGGATGACCTGCGCGCACGTACCGCGCCCGACCCGCGAACGCAGCTGCAATTCTCCCTGATGCGCACGCGCCACAGCCTTGACCACGGTCAGGCCCAGGCCGGTCCCGGTGACTTTGGTGGTGAAAAACGGCTCGCCCAGCCGCGCCAGCACTTCCGCATCAATACCGCTGCCGCTGTCACTGACACACAAACGCAGGGTGTTGTCGCGGGTATAGCAATGCACCTTCAGACGCACCTCGCCGGCACTCGCCTGGATGGCATTTTCAATCAGATTGAGCAGCGCCCCGACCAGCGTGTCGCGATTGCACAGCAACTCGCCGGCATGGCTGTCGCACTGCCAGCGGATCGGCAGATCCTGCACATGGGTCAGCGCCGCGGCCTGCAACGACTGCATCAAGGCATTCGGCGTGACACGGTCGGTCAGCGGCAGCTCGCCGCGAGCGAACACCAGCATGTCGCGCACCTGATGCTCCAGCTCGTGCAGGCGCTCCTTGAGGCGACCGGCGAAACGCTGCTGCGTGGCGACCGGCAATTCCTGCTCGGTCAAATGACTGGCGTACAGCAATGCAGCGGACAACGGCGTACGGATTTGATGAGCCAGCGACGCAACCATCCGCCCCAGTGACGACAGTCGCTCGTGGCGCGCCAGTTGATCCTGCAAGTGACGGGTTTCAGTCAGGTCGTTGAGCAGCACCAACTGTCCCGGCTCGGCATCCAGCGAGCGAGTGGCAATCGACAGGCGCCGACCGTTTTTCAAGGAAATTTCGTGACCATCGTCTTCGCGGGGCGCGAAGCAGCGGGCGATGACATGGCGCCACAGTTCGCCTTCCAGCGGCAGGCCGAGCAAGTCGATGGCGGCAGGATTGGCCTCACGCACCATGCCGTGACCGTCGATGACGATCACGCCACCGGGCAACAGATCGAGGAGGTTTTGCAGACGGTTGGCCAGGCGTTCTTTTTCCGCCAGTTCCTGCATGCGCTGGGCGCTGACCACGGCCAGCTCGCCCTTGAGCTCGGTAACCCGGGCTTCGAGCATGCTGTAGGAGTCGGTCAACTGGCTGGACATCTGGTTGAACAGGGCGAATGCCTGCTCAAGCCCCTGACGGCTCGCCTGCTCTACGGACGGCAGTTGCCCCGAGGACTCGGGAACAGAAGACATCTGGGAGGCTTGGGGCATTGTGCTCTCTCGCTTGGCTGACCGTCAGTTAAACGGAACGTTGCGAGGGATGTAGCAATACCCGTGCCTAAAAAAAACCGCTTATAAATGAAGCAGTTGAAAAACAGGCGTCAATCATCCGCCTGTTCATCACCTTCACGACGGCTCATGCCGTACTTGCGCATCTTCTCCACCAGCGTGGTGCGGCGAATGCGCAGGCGTTCGGCGGCGCGGGCCACGATGCCGTTGGCGTCGTCCAGCGCCTGCTGGATCAAGCCCTGCTCCAGACCACCGAGGTAGTCCTTCAGGTCGAGACCTTCCGGCGGCAGCATGGCGTTGGCGGTGAAGTCCGGCGTATGGCCGTTGATCGCCACGCGCTCTTCCAGATCGCTGCGCAGGCTGTCGACCATTTGCTCGTCTTCGTCGTCGACGTAGCGAAATTTCTTCGGCAACTCGACCACGCCGATCACCCCGTACGGATGCATGATCGCCATGCGCTCCACCAGGTTGGCCAGCTCACGGACGTTGCCCGGCCAGCCGTGGCGGCACAGGGACATGATCGCGGCGGAGTTGAAGCGGATCGAACCGCGCTTCTCGTGCTCCATGCGCGAGATCAGCTCGTTCATCAGCAACGGAATGTCTTCGACGCGCTCACGCAGCGGCGCCATCTCGATCGGGAACACGTTCAGGCGATAGTAGAGGTCTTCGCGGAAGGTGCCGATCTCGATCATGCTTTCGAGATTCTTGTGGGTCGCCGCGATGATCCGCACGTCGACGCTCTGGGTCTTGTTGCTGCCCACACGCTCGAAGGTGCGCTCCTGCAACACGCGCAGCAACTTGACCTGCATCGGCAGCGGCATGTCGCCGATTTCGTCGAGGAACAGCGTACCGCCGTTGGCCAGCTCGAAGCGGCCGGCACGGCTGGTGATCGCGCCGGTGAAGGCGCCCTTCTCGTGACCGAACAGTTCGCTTTCCAGCAACTCGGCCGGGATCGCCCCGCAGTTGACCGGGACGAACGGCGCGTCGCGACGTTTGGAATGGTAATGGAGGTTGCGCGCAACCACTTCCTTGCCGGTACCGGACTCGCCGAGGATCAACACGCTGGCGTCGGTGTCGGCCACTTGCTGCATCATCTGGCGCACGTGCTGGATCGCACGGCTGGTGCCGACAAGGCTGCGGAACAGGTTGGGTTCGCGATGACGGCCGCGTTCGCGAGCCTGATCGTACATTTCGCGATAGACCTGGGCACGGTGCAGGGAGTCGAGCAGCTTGCTGTAGCTCGGCGGCATTTCGAGAGTCGAAAGCACCCGGCGGCGTTGGTCTTCGGGCAAGTCCACCGAAGAATTATCGCCCATCAGCAAAACCGGAAGGAACTCATCCCAGGTCGAGAGTGTCTTTAACAGGCCCAAAAGCGCACCAGGAGCATTGACCGTCCCGATCAGTACGCAAATGACCTCTCGACTAGACGACAAAGAGCCGACTGCCTGCTGCCAGTCATGGCTTCCGCAGGGTAAATTTTCTTCGCCAAGAAAATTTAAGATCACCGCCAGGTCGCGGCGGCGGACGCTATCGTCATCGATCAGCAGAATTTTGGTTTCACGCCACATGCAATAGCAACTTCCCTAGTCAACTCAATGCCCAAAATGAGGGGCAAGCGAGACGCTTGCAGGACACCTTGTGCCTGTAGACGCCTGAAATCTGAAAACAGCCACTAGTTAAGTCAAAAAACCGTGCACAGTCAAATTTATGGCGCACATGTCTGGATTAACTGAGGGTTAATTAACCAAACAGATGGTAAACCTTTGCCGCGTTCTGCGCTTGGGTGATCTGCGACATCTCGTCGACTATCGCCTGACGCTCGCCCATGGCGACTTCAAGAAGCTGCTTGTAGACATGCAGCAACTCCTCAAGGTTATCGCGCAACGCCTGCTCATCAAGCGAGGCCTCGGCCATGACGTCTTCCATGCAGGAACGGCAAGCCAGATCCAGCTCTCCAATGGCCTCCCAGTTACGCTCGGCCAGCGCACCGACCAGCGCTTCACGGGTATCGGCGATTCTCTGCAATACAAGACTCATGGTGCTCTCCTTAAAACTGGGGGCCTGGTGGAGCAATGCCGTCCCAGCCTTCCTTTACGGTGCGCAGCAGGTCGGCCACCTCGTCGAGTATCCGTGGATCACTCTTGGCGTTGGCCTCAGCGAGTCGCTTCATCATGTAAATGTAAAGCTGGTTGAGATCACCCACCGAGTCAGCGCTGTTTTCCAGATCCAGGCCTTCACACAATCCACCGATGATGCCAACGGCTTTACTGATGGCCGTGCACTTGGCAGCAATATCCTTGCGCTCGATGGCGCCTTTGGCTTGCGCGATCCGGTCCAGGCCACCTTCCATCAACATTTGCACCAGGCGGTGCGGACTCGCTTCGGACGTCTGGGCGTGTGCGCCGACTTTCTGGTATTGCCGAAGGGCTAACATTGGATTCATGTTCTACCTCATTGCCACAATGACTCGTATAACCAGTGTATCGCCAACGAATCACAGAACTTTAGATCAAAAGACAAAAACCCGGCGCACGCCGATGGAGCGTAGCCGGGTTTTTGTCGTGCCTGCTGGTTACTTCGCGGATTGCTGAGCGTTCAGCGAGGCGAAGAACGACGTAATATTGCTCGCCGTCGCCTTCATTTGCCCTACCAGCAAGTCCATGGCGTTGTACTTGGCAGTCAACGTCTTGGTCATGCCGGCAACGCGTATATCCAGAGCCGTCTGCTGATCGGCAAGACTACGCGTGTTTTTGGTCAGAATGGCCATGCGCTGGTCAAGCAAACTAGGGGTGGACTTATTGCTCGCCGGCGGGTTGAGATACGGATCAACCGCTTTGCTCATACGCGTCAACAGCCCATTTTTATCGTCGGTACCCGTGAACAACTGCTGAACCTGACCGGTCATGCCTGGCTGGGCCATGGTCTTGTTGAACGTATCGGTATTAAACGTCAGGTTACCGGTGTTGCGGTCGGTCATCACACCCAACTGCGACAGCACAGCCAGCGGACCACCCGCCCCTGGTGCCGTCAACTCGGCGCGAACACTGGCAATCAGTGCACGCGGCATCGCGTCACCCGTGAAAGCCGCTTGCACGGTCAGTTTGCCATCTTCGTCCGGTGTCGCCTTGGACAGCGTATCGATGGTGGTCTTCAACGCGTTGTAGGCATCGACAAACTGCTGAATCGATGTCTGCAGGCCCTTGGTGTTGGCATCTACGCTGACAACAGTCGGAGTGGGCGTCGGCGAGCCAGGGCTGACGGTTGTCAGATTCAGCGTCAGACCACTGATTGCGCCAGTCACAGTGTTGCTTTTGCTGCTGACCTGAAGACCATCGATAGTCAACAGGGCATCTTTGGCAACGCCGTTGACCGCGCCCGAATCACCTGCCGCCGGACTGGTGCTCATCGGCTTGGTACCATCGATTTCCAGGCCCGCAATACCGCTGACGGTGAGGTCGGAACCTGCGCCGGTCTTGTTCGAACTGATCACCAGACGCGAAGCACCGCTGGCGTCAGTCACGATGTTGGCGGAAATACCGTTGGCACCCTGAGCCTTGTTGATGGCATCGCGGGTGTTTTGCAAGGTAGAACCGGCCGGAATGTCGACGTTGTAATCAGTGCCATTCTGACTGATTTTCAGGGTACCACTCGGAATGGCACTGGCGGCACCGCCGGCGAAAGAGGCACTGGCAATTTTCGAACCGGTGGCCAACTGGGTCACGACAACATTGTAATTGCCCGACACTGCGGTGCTGTCGGAAGTAGCATTCAGAACGTTCGTGTTACTTGAAGTCGCGGTGAAGCCGGCAAACGCAGGATTGGTCGTGCTGCCCAGGTTTTTCATCGCCGTCTGGAACGTGGTCAGCGCGCTCTTCAACGAACCGATGCCGGAAATCTTCAGCGTGTTGGCTTTGGTCGCAGTATCGATCTGCGACTGCTTCGGCGCCTTGTCGGCGTTGACCAGCGCAGTGACAATCGCACCGATATCCAGGCCGGAACCCAGTCCGGTACCCGGTAGAATTGGACTTGCCATGTGCATCTCCCTTCAAATTGTTGCCGTTCTTTTGACCGTTACACGCATCCTGAGAACGGACAAACACTATTCATGCCAGCTCTCAGACTTTGGCGTCGAACAATACGTGACTTGCGTTCGCGAGGCTGTCTGCCAGTTTGAGGGCTTCTGCGGAGGGGATCTGTCGAACGACCTCACCCGTCTCGCTCGCGATCACCTTGACGATGACCTTCCCGGAGTGTTCGTCGATAGAGAACTCCAGATTGCGCTTGATCGATTGAACGAACTTCTCGATCTCCTGCACCGCCAGCTTCAACTTCGTCTCGTCCGTATCCTGACCCTTGTCAGCGACCGGCGCGTCAGCCTTGGCAACCTTGGGCGTCTCTGACGGTTTGTCAGCAACCGGCGTTACTGGCTTGGGAGCCGGATAAGACTGGTTAAGCTTTACGCTCATGTCCATGCTCATCACCTCCTAACGTAAAAAGGCGAGAGAGCACGACTAGCGCACTCCCCCGCCCAAACTCATTCCGAAATTACTGAAGCAGCTTCAGTACAGCGGAAGGCAGTTGGTTGGCTTGAGCCAGAACGGAGGTCGAAGCCTGCTGCAGAGTTTGCTGCTTGGTCAGGTTAGCAGTTTCCGCGGCGAAGTCGGTGTCTTGTACACGACCCTGTGCAGCGGTGGTGTTCTCAACGATGTTCTGCAGGTTGGCGATGGTGCTGTTCAGACGGTTTTGCGAAGCACCCAGGCTGGCACGGGTATCACCGATCGCAGCGATAGCAGCGTCGATTGCAGTGATAGCGTTGTCGATGTTGCTACCAGCAGCAGCAGGGGTAGCACCGGTCAGAGCCAGAGTAGCTTTGTCCACGGACAGGCTGACGGCGTCGAACTTGGAGCTCAGTACCAGGTCGATGTGGTTAGCAGTACCGGTGTTGGCACCAACTTGCAGGGTCACAGTACCAGCCGAACCGTCCAGCAGGTTTTTGCCGTTCAGGTTGGTGGAAGCAGCGATACGGCTGATTTCGTCGGACAGGTCAGCGAATTCGCCGTTGGTTGCGCGCTGGTCAGCAGTGCCGTTGGTGCCGGTACGTGCTTTAACAGCCAGTTCACGCATACGCTGCAGGATGTCGGTAGTAGCTTGCAGAGCGCCTTCAGCGGTCTGGGCAACGGAGATACCGTCGTTGGCGTTCTGGATAGCCTGGTTGCCACCGCGGATTTGCGATTGCATACGAGTGGCGATCTGCAGGCCAGCGGCGTCGTCTTTAGCGCTGTTGATTTTCAGGCCGGAAGACAGGCGCTGCATCGAAGTCGACAGAGCGTCGGAAGCGCGGTTCAGGTTTTTCTGAACGTTCAACGACGTGGTGTTGGTGTTTACTGTTAAAGCCATGACGAATTCCTCGTTGGTTGGGTACTGCGGCTTCCGGCCCTGGCAACCGCCGGGTATGGCCTAGAGAACCTTCGTAATAGTTATCGTCGGGTTTGCAGGTTGCTTGAGGGCTTTTTTGAAAAAATTTGCCATCAACCTGCCACCCCCTAGAAAACAAAGACTTAGCAGCACTTTACCTTCGAAAAAATGACGTCATAAAACCGTCCGTGGCGCAAACCTGCGGGCCAGCGCCTTCGACCTTCCTCAGGTGGACGGTTGTTCCAGCAATTGAATCAACTCGTACTCCATGAAATCGGCAAGTCCCAACCAGTCCTGACGCTCCTGGCACTCGAGCATTTGCGTGAGCAACTGCGCCCAGATTTGCTGCGTCTGCGCGCCGGCCGACAGCAATGACTGCTGCGCGCCCTCGAACACATCGACCATGGTCAATGCCGCCTCGACATCACGCCCCAGGCGGAACAGCCCGGCGCACTGGTGGCATTCGTCTACCCATGATTGCGGCGCACTCATTGCACGAACTCCTGATTGAAACCCGTCCCGGCAATCTGCGCACCCGCCCGGCTGCTGTTGAAAAACGCCACGTGCGGCTGACTGGCTATGTATCGCTCCAGCACACACAAGTAACCGCGAAAATTGAGCTGGGTACTGACGCGCTGACCATGCCCGTCACGCACCCAGTGCCGCGCCTGATTCACCGACGGCCCTAGGTCACCATCATTCCAGCCGGCATGGGTCTTGTTCATCGGGAAGGCAAAATCGGCACCGAACAGCGTGATGCGTGAAGCGCCCATCTTCACCGCCAGGTCCACGGCCGGATGAATCACGCTGCCGCCCATATGCAACAGCGCTCGCGGGTGCTGCTCACTCAATGCCGCATAGACCGGACTGGCCGAGTAACCGCCATAACGCTTGCCCTTCCAGGCCCTCAACACTTCAGGATCACTCATGGGCAGATACACCAGCGGGATGCCGTCGGACTCCTCGAAAGGCAAATGCCGGAAGCTGATGCGCTGATCGATGCTCACCACATAGTCGGGCACGATCCCGTGCTCGCGCAGTGGCCGGTAGGCGGTATCGACACAAATGAACAACGGACGCCCGGCCCGCTCGCGGATCGCGGCCAGACGTTCGAAATGCTGTTCCAGTGTCGGCCCGGTGCCGATCACATAGATCTCCCGACCGGCACAGGTGCCGAACAACGTCGCCACATCATCGTCGCCAAGCAATACCGGCAAGCAGTCCTGCAGACGCTGTCGAATGAAGGGTGACTGCGGATCGAATTCACGATTGTTGAAGCTCAGGTGCACTTCACTGACCAGCCGATCACGAATCTTCGCGTTGTAGTCATCGGCCAGCAGCATCTCGGCAGGCAAGGCGAAAAACGGCGTGCAGATGTCGGACAGGTCGCCGGCATAGAGCAATTCAACCCGCGGATCCTGCAGCCACTCCCGCTGATCCAGCAGTTGCAGCACCAGAGCGAACAGCGCGCCATTGAGAATGTGCACGTACAAACGCTCGAGCCCGGAGCGCTCCAACAGCACCACCGGCAAATCCCCGAGACCGGTGCCGTAGACGTGAAGTTGCGGCTTGTCCGTCGGCAGGCTGGCAGCCTGAATCTGCGCCTCGCGGGCACGGTCATGCCGGCTGGTGAGCTGAATGCCGTCTATGCTCAGCGTCGAGCCCAGCCCCTGCGTCAGTTCGGCCTCGATCGCCGAACTGTCTTCGTTCAGCAATCGTGCGAACAGCGCCGGCCAGCGTCGTTCGATGACTTCAGCGTTGGCTTGGAAAAACTCACTCATGACGCCTCGCGCTCTCTTCAGGCAAAAAAATAGCGTTCAAGGTTAACCCTTGAACGCTATTTTTGTATCCGCCGTTTTTTAGCGGATTCAAGGACGATAAATAATCGCCGAACCCCACGACAGACCGACACCGAAACCACTGATCGCAATGCGATTCCAGTCGGAATCCATCACGTGTTTTTCCAGCAGCAGCGGCACACTGGACGACACGGTGTTACCGGTCTCGACCATGTCCTTGATGAACTTCTCCGGCTCGCCTTCGAAACGTCGCGCTACCGCATCGACAATCGCCGCACTGCCCTGGTGGATGCAGAAGGCGTCGATGTCATCGGCCTTCAGGCCGGAATCGTCGAGCAGTTCATGCAAGTGCGCCGGGACTTTCAACAATGCAAAGTTGAACACCTGACGGCCGTTCATGAAGAACACACCATCGGTCACCTTCAGGTGCGGTGCGCCGGAACCGTCGGTGCCGAACTTGGCCTTGCCCAGCGCCCAGACCGGGTCTTCGCCCATCCAGGTCGCGGTGGCGGCGTCGCCGAACAGCATGGTGGTGTTGCGATCTTCCGGGTCAACGATCTTCGAATACGGATCAGCGGTGATCAGCAAGCCGTTCTTCAGGCCTGCGGCTTCCATGAAGCCCTTGATCGCGTAGATGCCGTAGACGTAGCCGGAGCAACCCAGGGAAATGTCGAACGCCGCGACATTGGTCGGCAGGCCGAGCTTGTCCTGGACGATGGCAGCCGTGTGCGGCAGGCCTTCTTCGTCACCGTTCTGGGTGACGACGATCAGCGCATCGATGGATTCACGTTTCAGTTCAGGGTTGTTGGCAAACAGCGCATTGGCCGCTTCAACGCACAGATCGGAGGTTTCCTGTTCCGCGTCTTTGCGTGGGAGGAAGGCCGAACCGATCTTGCCGAGGATGAATTCTTCATCCTTCTCGAATTTTGCACCTTGTGCGTAATTGTCCACGCCGGCTACAGGAACGTAGCTCGCAATGCTTTTTATGCCAATCATTACGGCTTCCCAATAATAAACAGCCCAATACCACCGCTCGCAAGGATTCGAGGGGCGCCGACAAACAGAAAACGGCCGCCACAACGGGCAGCCACGGGGAGCGCAAAGGGCTATCACTGGAACCGAAAACGGGCCAGGCGCCATCTCCCCGGTCATTACAATACAGTGAAGATGCGCGTTATGACTCGCAGGTCACGCTATTTTGCCGAATCGGTGACAGATCGGGTCATTCGACCAATGACCAGTCCAGCGGCGTACCGCGTTTGATCGGCTGGCGCGCTCGGCGCCCGAGGACGGCATCGGTGTGCTTGGGCGGCAGACCGAGACCGGGACGAATGGCGCGCACATTGGCCGCCGTGAAGGGTTCACCGGCCGCCATATCAGCGGTGACGTACAGCGACCGGCGGTAGACCAGCGACTTTTTCTCAGCCTCGGTCACGCCGTAATGCACCTGGCCCATGGCCTGCCAGGCGCGCTCGGTCTCGACCACCAGACTGGCCAGTTCCGCCGGCTCCAGCGAGAAACTGGCGTCCACCCCACCGGCTGCACGGTCGAGGGTGAAGTGTTTTTCCACCACGGTCGCGCCCAGCGCCACCGCCGCCACCGACACACCGACACCCATCGAATGATCGGACAAGCCGACCTCGCAGCCGAACAGCTCACGCAGATGCGGGATCGTGCGCACGTTGCTGTTGATCGGCGTCGCCGGGTAAGTGCTGGTGCACTTGAGCAACACCAGATCCTTGCACCCGGCCTCACGCGCAGCGCGCACGGTTTCGTCGAGTTCGGCGAGGCTGGCCATGCCGGTGGAAATGATCAGTGGCTTGCCGGTCGCTGCGACACGGCGGATCAACGGCAGATCGGTGTTCTCGAAACTGGCGATCTTGTAGGCCGGCACCTCGAGACTTTCAAGGAAGTCCACGGCGCTGTCATCGAACGGTGTCGAAAACGCGAGCATGCCCAGCTCTTTCGCCCGAGCGAAGATCGGTGCGTGCCATTCCCAAGGTGTGTGGGCCTTTTCATACAGGTCGTAGAGCGAGGTGCCAGCCCACAGACTGTTCGGATCCTTGATGAAGAACTCGCCTTCCGCCAGATCCAGGGTCATGGTTTCGGCGGTGTAGGTTTGCAGTTTCAAGGCATGCGCGCCGGCCTTGGCCGCCGCTTCGACAATCTGCAAGGCGACGTCCAGCGACTGGTTATGGTTGCCGCTCATTTCAGCGATGATGAACGGCGACGCATCGGCACCGATCCGGCGGTCGCCGATCTTGAAACTGCTCATTGACGGGATTCCTTCAAAACCTTGCTGAACGCGCAGGCACTCTGGGTGAACCCGGCGTCACGAAAAACATTCATCGAGGGCTGATTGGCCGGCAATACCTGGGCGGTGATGGCGGTCATCTGCGGCCAGTGCGCAGCCACAAAGGTCTCCCCCTGCGCCAGCAGCGCCCTGCCCCAGCCGAGACCCAGACGCCCTTCGAACAGATACAGCGAAACTTCTGCCTCAAAGCCGCGCAGATCGTAGCGCAGGACACCAACCGGGCCATCATCCGCCTCGGCCACCAGCAGCAGTCGTTGAGGATTGCGCAGGCACGCAACCAGCCAGTTCACGTGCTGCGCCCAATCAATCTCAGCGCTGTCCAGCGACCAGCGGCGCACCACCTCGGCATTGCGTCCATCGAACAACAACTGCGCATCGTCCTGCGTCGCCAGGCGCAACTTGAGCACCGCGCCGGCCAGTGCCGCTGCAACCCGCAGCGCACCGCGTCCATCGACCAGTTGTCGCGAACGCTCCGCCAGGCTCTGGCGCAGATAAAAGTTGCCCACGACAAAGCCGATGGCATCGCGCAGTTGCTCGACGCTGACCTGCTCCCGCGCGCCCATGAACACATGCGCGCCGGCCGCCGCCATCACCTCACCGTTGGTCTGTTGGTTGTTCGATACCGCAATGCAGATCGTCGGCAAGCCCAGCGCCGCGCGTTCCCAACTGGTGCCACCGCCGGCGCCGATAAACAGGTCGGCCTCGGTCATGCGCCGATGAAAATCGCTGACAAAACTGTGCAGGCGCCAGTGCGACCGCGTTTCGGCCAGCGCCTGCATCTCTGCCCAGGCCGGGTTGTCGGCACCGGCGACGAAATCCACTTCAAGCGCCGAAAAGTCCGCCAGCGCCAGCATCGCGTGATGGGTCTGCCGCGCTGCATCGAAGCCGCCGAAATTCACCAGCACCCGTCGCGCCACCGGTTTGATCTCGATGGCCGGGCCACTGAATTCTTCGCGCAGCATGGCGAAGCGCGGACCGAGCAGCGTTCGGCAACCGGCTGGCAACAACGGCTGATAGTTTTCGCTGAGCCCCGAGAGGTTCTGATTGAGCAGCAGATCCACGCTGTACCGACGGGTCGCCAGATCGTCGACGGCGGCAATCCGTGGCGCGAAGCGGCGTGCGGCGGTCTGCCAGTGATGGTCGAGGCCGTAATGGTCGGCGATCACCCAGTCAAACCCGGGCTGCCCTTCCAGCTGCGCCGCCAGTGCCTCGATATCCGCCTGCCACGGCAGCATCGACTCGATGGCCTGCTCCGGATCTTCATCGACGTAGCGATCCGGCAACGCGAAGGTCTCGAAGCCTTCGCTCTGCAACGCATCAAGTCGATGCCCCGGCAAACGACGACAGGCAAACGCGACATGACTGCCTTGCGTGCGCAGCACCCGCGCCAGTGTCAGGCAGCGAGCGATGTGGCCGCTGCCGATGGTCGGCGAGGCGTCGGCACGGATCAACACTCTCATTGCAATTCCCCGCCAGCCTTGAGTGCCGCGTAAAGGTACTCGGCGCGCGTCCAGTCTTCGACGGTATCGATGTCCTGCACCAGATGCCGGGGCAGGATCACCGGCAGACTGGCCGGCGAATACAGCACCTCGCCCCGCAACCAGGCATCACTGCGACCCCAGTAGAACTGGCCGGCATCCTGAAAGGCTGTCGGCAGATCCTGGGAACGGGTATTGCGAAATTCGGGGTATAACGCCGTCAGCGCGCCCTGCCCGTCGAGGGTCAACGCGCGCTGCACCGGAAAGCCGAAATCGGTGACTGAAAAAGCAAAGGATTTGTCCGGATGCTGCGCCAGCAACTCCAGCCCCTGACGCAGAAACCGCGCCTGCAACAACGGTGCAGTGGCGTACACACAGCAGGCGTAATCGAAGGCCGGCAATTGCTGCAAGGCATGCACGATCACCGCCGCGGTGCCGGTGAAATCATCGGCCAGCTCCGCCGGACGCATGAACGGCACGTGAGCGCCATTGGCCCGCGCCACGTCTGCTATCTCTGCGTCGTCGGTACTGACCACCACTTGCTCGAACAACCCTGAATCGAGGGCCGTGCGAATCGAACGGACAATCATCGGCACACCGTCGAACGGTTTGAGATTCTTGCGCGGGATGCGTTTGCTGCCCCCGCGGGCCGGGATGATTGCGACGTTGTTCAAGGACGTTTTTCCAACAGGAACCAGGTGATGTCGTCGACCGGAAATTGCGGATCGCGGTGATAACCGAAGCCGTAATCCAGCAGTTGCAGATCAGGATAACGGTCAAGCATTTCCCCGGCAAAATCGCGCTTGAACAGCTTGCCGCTGTTGCCGCGATAGGACACTTCCACCGGCGACGGATTGTAGTACTCGGCGATCAGAATGTAGCGCGAACTCAACTCATACAACTGCGCATACGCCGTCGGCAACAGCTCCGGCGCCAGATGGATCAGCACGCCTTTGCTCAGGGTCAGGTCATATTGGCGCTCACGGGGAAAGTCGAACAGCGAACCGTGCCAGATGTTCGCGATGTCCAGCGCACGCGCCTGGGCACAGGCACTGGCATTGATTTCGACGCCGAACAGCTCGCACTTCGGCAGCAACTGACGCAACGCCTGCAGGTTGTTGCCGGCGTTGGTGCCCAGTTCCAGCAGGCTGTCGATCCGCCCGGCCCGGGTCAGCGCCTTGGCGAACAACGCCAGATTGGCCGCCACCAGTGGCTGGCCGACGTTGCGGTCAACGTACTGGTTGCCGAATTCGCCCTGCCAGAATTGTTCCTGCTCGCTCAGATCACGCATTACCGTTTTCCATCCACCGCCGCAGCGGCAATCATTCAGTCAACCGACGCAATTGCTCGACCACGTAGTCCTGCTGCTGATCGCTCAGCAACGGGAACAGCGGCAGGCTGATCGCTTCGGCGTAATAACGTTCGGCCTCGGGGAAATCTCCCTCGGCGAAACCCAGGTCACGATAGTAAGGCTGCAAATGCACAGGAATGTAGTGCAGGTTCACGCCGACGCCGGCGGCACGCAGGCCTTCGAACACCTGACGGTGGCTGAGGCTGATGCGATCCGTCTGCAAACGCACCACATAAAGATGCCAGGCAGACTCGGCCTCCGGCTGGAGGCTCGGCAAAGTCACCGGCAAGTACGCCAGCAAGCGGTCGTAACGCGCGGCCAGCTCCCGGCGACGGGCGATGAACCCGTCCAGTTTGCTCAACTGTGACAGGCCCAATGCGGCTTGCAGATCGGTGATCCGGTAATTGAACCCCAGCTCGACCTGCTGGTAATACCACGGGCCGTGACTGGGTTCGGTCATCTGCTGCGGATCGCGGGTCATGCCGTGGCTGCGCAGGCGTTGCAGGCGCTCGGCCAGTTCCGGGCGATTGGTCAGCACCATGCCACCTTCGCCGCTGGTGATGATCTTCACCGGGTGAAAACTGAACACGGTCATCGCGGCAAATTCACCGCAGCCCACCGGGCGCCCGGCGTAACGGGCGCCGACCGCGTGGGAGGCGTCTTCGATCACCGTGAAGTTGTAGCGCTCGGCCAGTTCGGCAATTCGCCGCATGTCGCAGCTCTGCCCGGAGAACGCCACCGCCACCAGCACTTTGGGCAGCGTGCCGTCGCGTTCGGCAGCATCGAGTTTGCTCGCCAGTACTTCGGCATCGAGGTTCCACGTCAGTGGGTCGATGTCCACGAAGTCGACATCCGCGCCGCAGTAACGCCCACAGTTGGCCGAAGCCAGAAAGGTGTTCGGCGTGGTCCACAAACGATCGCCCGCTCCCAGCCCCGCCGCCACACAGGCAATGTGCAGCGCCGCCGTGGCATTGCACACCGCCACGGCGAAATCCGCCTGGCAACGCTCGGCCATCGCCTGCTCGAAGCGTTCGATGGTCGGGCCCTGGGTCAACCAGTCGGACTGCAACACCTCGACAACCGCATCGATGTCCGTCTGGTCGAGGCTTTGCCGACCGTAGGGAATCATACCGACAGCTTCGCGTGCAGGTCGGCGATCTGCCCCACCGAGAGGAAGTGCGGGTTGGTATCGGAGCGGTATTCGAAATCTTCACCGACCGGCACGCCACGCTCGCCGAGTTTGTCCTCGGAGAAATCCACGTCGACACTGGTGAAACGAATCGACGGCTGGATGGTGTAGTGATCGGCGAACTCCAGAGTCATCCGCGCATCGTCCAGCGGCACCATCAGCTCGTGCAGTTTCTCGCCCGGGCGAATGCCGACGTTCTTGTGCGGCAGGTGCTCGGCCATTCCCCGCGCGAGATCGACCACACGGATCGACGGGATCTTCGGCACGAACACTTCACCGCCGTGCATCCGCGCGAAGCTGTCGAGCACAAATTGCACGCCATGATCGAGGGTGATCCAGAAGCGGGTCATGCGCTCATCGGTGATCGGCAGTTCGGTCGCGCCATCGGCAATCAGCTGGCTGAAAAACGGCACCACCGACCCGCGCGACCCGGCCACGTTGCCGTAGCGCACCACGGCGAAACGCGTCTGCTGTTCGCCGGCAATGTTGTTGGCCGCCACGAACAACTTGTCCGACAGCAACTTGGTCGCGCCGTACAGGTTGATCGGGCTCGCGGCCTTGTCGGTGGACAGCGCGACGACTTTCTTCACGCCGTTGTCGATGGCGGCGGCGATGATGTTTTCCGCGCCGTTGACGTTGGTGCGAATGCATTCGGTCGGGTTGTATTCCGCCGCCGGCACCTGCTTCAACGCCGCGGCGTGCACCACGTAATCGATGCCGCGCATGGCCTGGCGCAGACGCTCGGCGTCGCGCACGTCACCGAGGAAGTAACGCATGCACGGCGCGTTGAACGTCTGCTGCATTTCGTATTGCTTGAGCTCATCCCGGGAGAACACCACCACGCGCTTGGGCTGGTATTGCTCGAGCAGGCGCGCGATGAATTTGCGCCCGAACGAGCCGGTGCCTCCGGAGATGAAAATCGACTTACCGTTGAACATGTTCTGATTCCTGTCCGGCAGGCTCAAGCGAGCAACTGTGCCCAGTTGACCGAGGCATTTTCGCCCAGGGTAAAACCTTTGCCGGTCTGGGCCAGGTTGGCGTTGTAAGCCGGATCCTGCGCGAAAGCGTCGCTCCATTTTTCACGCAGTGCCGCCAGTGCCTCCGCAGACTGTGGCAGCTCGCCGGTGTGCAGCACCTGCACCGACGGCGTCCACACGGTGAGGTAGCCGGCCTGACCGACCTTCAGACACAGATCGACATCGCTGAAACCTTCGGCGAAGTTGACTTCGTCCAGACCACCCAGCGCGTCGAACAGCTCTTTGCGCACCATCAGGCAAACCTTCGACACCGCCGAGTAGTTCTGCTCGACTCCCAGACGTTGCATGTAACCCGCAGCGGAGTGTTTCTCGCCAATGAAGGCCGAGCCCACGCCCCCGTTCAGACCAAGGATCAAACCGGCCTGGGAGACCTTGCCGTCGCGGTCGACCAGTTTCGCACCGACAATGCCGACCTCAGGACGCTGGGCGTGGTTGAGCAACGAGTCGATCCAGTTCGGATTGACGATTTCGCTGTCAGTGGCCAGCAGCACCAGATACTCACCCTGTGCCTGCTCGCTGGCGGCGTTATACAACGCGACTTCGCTCAGTGGCTGATCGGCGCGCAGCACATTCACTTTGCTGCTGCGCAGCGTACCCAGCCAGTCGTTGACCTGCGCCGACTGGTTCGGATTGGCCGCGATCAACACTTCGTAACGGCTGTAACGGGTTCGCAGCAACACACCTTCGAGGCAGCGACGCAGCGCCACCAGATCATCGCCAGCAGGCAGGATGATCGACACCATCGGCTGTTCGGTATGTCGATAATCGACTTGCCAGGTACCCGGCAACGCCGGAGTGACGTTGGCCTTGTAACCGCGATTGGTCAAATGACGCAGCAGCGCCTGACGCTCATGGGCCACTTCCTCCTGCACCGCGACCTGGGTGATCAGCAGCGGCTCGTCGAGATGCGCCAGACCGTCAAGGCCACCCTGCTCGATCAGGCGCAACAGCAGGTCGAACTCCATCGCCTTGCTGAAGTCGGCCTGATAACCACCCGCCTCCAGGAAAGCGTCACGACGAATCAGCCAGTGGCGCGCCATCAGCGATGGGTTGCTTTGCAACAGGTCAAGATTGAAGCCCGGGCGGAACACATCGATCAGCGCGCCCTCTTCAGTGCGCTGGATCTCATCGGTGGCGACGGCGCGAAGGCCAGTGGCCGACATCAACTCCAGGCCGGCGCGCAACAAGCCACTCGCCGTGAACTCATCGCCCACCTGTGCCAGCAGCAGCCAGTCGCAGGGAGACTGGGCAGCGCTCTGGTTGAGTTTGTCGACGAGATTGCCCGGGGTAACGCGGACAAAGTGCAGGGTGTTCTGCGCCGTAGTCGCAGCCTGCGGCTCGCCGGTGGTGAAGACCACGATCTTGAAGGCTTTGCTGTGACCTTCGACCAGGCTGTCGAGAGTCACTTGCAACTTCTCGATGTTGTCATCCAGATCCAGCAGGAAAATGCCGAACTGTGGCCCGCCGTTGTTCGCCGCCAGATGAGCGGCAATCGTCGCGCGCTGCTCGACGTCCGGCTCGCGGCACGCCAGCCATTCGATCAAACGGCCGGAACGCATTTTATTGAAGACCGGGTAATGATCAGCCTTCGACACCGACTCAAGACGCGCATCCCACTCGGCTAGTTCCTGCGCTTGTGTGTCATCGCCGACCGCGTGCAGTTGCTCGACCAGACGCTTGACCACTCGACGGTTGAACGCGTTGCTGTCATGGGCCTGCCACAAGCGGTCGAGCACACTTTCCGGGGTGTCGTTATTGCGTGCCTGCATCAGGTAGTTCTGCTGGGTCCAGACGCCCTCGAGCTGTTCCAGTTGCACACGGCCGGCCGGCATCGCGTGCAACAGAAACTCGAACCCGGCCAGCAAGTCGAAAAAGCGCTGGTTGTAGAACGGCATCTCGACGTATTGCAGAGGCCCGAATTTGCGCTCTGGTTGTTTGGATACGTTGTTCCAGATGGACTGGAAAATCAGCTCGGCCGTCAGTGCGCGACCTGTCACCAGGCTATCGGTCATGGCCGCGAAGCTTTCCAGGGCGAACGCCTTGCGCTGCGCCTGGTCGAGATCGTTGATGCCCGTCGGCAAGGACGCGAGAAATTCGGCGAAGGCTTCACGCTCGGCCACCGACTTGGCATCGACATACGACAGCGCGTGATAGACCTCGGTGTTGTGGTCGGAGAAACCGACGTTGATTTCGCGCACCACATACGGGATTGGCAAAACGCGTGCCTTGGCGTTCGCCAGCAGATAATAGGTGTGGCCGATTTCCTGCCACTCGAAACTGGTGCCCGGTGGCAATGCCGCGTACCAGTCCTTGATGATCGAAGTCCGGCACACGCCGTAGAACGGCGGGACGTACTGATGCATGAAGTCGAGGACTCGCTCCTCGGCACGCTCCGACGCGTAGTCTTCGCAGATCTTCTTGTCGCGACGGTAGTAGCTGACACTCCCGGCCAGCGCCAGGTACATCAGGCAATAGCCGTGGCACAGACCATAGTCGCGGTTGGCTTCCAGAAAGCTCACCGACTCGGCCAGCGACTCATGCAGGATAAAATCGTCGTCGGCCGCGAACACCATGTAAGGCGTGGTCAGTTGCTCGACACCGTAGGTCAGCTTGGCCTGCATGCCCCAATAGGCGAATTGCGGCAGATGCTGATAGTCGACCGATGAAAAATCACCTTCCGGGCGCTCGGGAGAAGAGTCCAGCACCAGGACCTTGCAAGGCAGGCTGCTGTAATACTGCAGCGCTCGACGCAAAAAAGCCGGGCGGTTGTGGGTGATCAGAACCACCGTCAGCAACTCGCTCAATGGCAGCTTGTTTTCAATACCGTTATTGCCTTGCATAACTTCTCCCACGACCGGCGAAACCGCCCGAAAAACACTTTGATGATGGAACCGATTAACGAACCCGACGCAGATAGCCGTCCGACGCGACGGTGATCAGCAACTTGTCTTGCATGTGCTGATCAATCTCGAAATCAGTGTTCTCCTTGAGATAGGCCCAGACGGCGGTTTTCGGGTTGTCACCCGGCCCCCATGGACGATCCGGGAACGCATCGGCCGGCATGTCTTCAACCACGGTGTCCATGACCACGCAGTAGCTGTCCACCGAAACCAGTGGTGCGTACAGACGCAACTCTTCGAGGACATGCTCGTGGGTATGGTTGGAATCGAGTACCACGATGACTTTCTTGCCGGCAGCAGCCTGACGCACCTGCTCGACCACCGCCGGATCGAGGCTGGAACCTTCGATCATGCTGATGCGCTTGATCATCGGATGGCTTTCGATGGCCTCACGGTTGTGCGCACGGATATCACGATCGATGCCCAGCACTTCACCGTGGCCCTGCAGTTCCAGCAGCGAGGCGTAGTAAATGATCGAGCCGCCGTGGGCGATGCCACACTCGATGACCAGGTCCGGCTTGATCCGCCAGATCAACTCCTGCATCGCCATCATGTCTTGCGGCAACTGAATGATCGGACGCCCCATCCACGAGAAATGGTAGGTGTACTTGTGTTTGGCCGACTGGTTGTAGAACTCCTGGGCCAGCGCCTTCAGGTCCTTGTCCTGGCCCTGGGCAATCACTTCGGCCTGGCACTCCGCCTCGAAGGCTTTGATTACGTTATCGCTCATTGTCCGGTCTCACTGAAAAGTCATTTGATAGTCACGCTGCCAAAGGCATTCGCGTCGAGGCACATCAGTTGGTTTGCTGTGCCTCCAGCAACTGTTGCAAACGGTCGACCACCGCCCAGAACGCCATGGGTTCGTGTGTCGGATAGGGGTAATGCCCCAGGTTCAAATCGATCGAAGCGCCGCGTTCACGCAGGTGTTGCTCGACCAGCGTCCTGACCGAAATCGCCTGGCCGCTGGCGCAATTGATCACGCCGTTGAAGTCGCGTTGCTGCAGGATCGCGGCGAGATGATTCGCCGCTGTCCGGATCGGCAGAAAATCTCGCAACTGCTCGCCCGCCGACATGTTGAACGTCACATCGCCGGCATCGATTGCCCGGTCCAGCGCCGCCAGCAGACTGTTGGGGTTCTGCCCCTCGCCATGCAGATAGAACAGGCGCGCCCACTGCAGAGTGAACGGATGTTCTTGCGCAAGGTTCTGCAAAAACAGGTGCAAGGTGTGCTTGGCCAACCCGTAGGGATTGCTCGGCTGCGGCTCCGTGCTTTCGCTGAGCGGACCGCTCTGCATGCCGTACTCAAAGCACGTGCCGGTCACCAGCACCTGCTTCACGCCCGCCACCACCGCGCCTTTGATGAAGCGGTAGTCGGCCATCAGGTTGTGCTCGAAATGGAACAGCGCCCGATAGTTCGGCAACCCCGGCCAAGCCAGGTGCGCGAGTGCATCGACGCCCTCGGTCAGCGCACCCAAATCCAGATCCGCCGCGTGAATATCCGCGCTCACGAACTCGACGTCCTTGATCCACGGCATGTCCGCGGCTTTCTGCGCGTCACGGGCAACCGCCCGCACCGTGCAACCACGGGCCAGCAACGCCGCGACCAGATGACGACCGACGAAGCCGGTAGCGCCAGTGACCAGAACCTTCACAGCACGCTCAACTCAGGCACGGCGATCACGAAGCGACCGTCCCACTGACGCACCTGAGCCAGCTGCTGACTGACTTCGTGCAGCAGGTTCCACGGCAGCACCAGCACGTAATCCGGTTTCTCGATATCGATCTGCGCTGGCGCGACAATCGGAATGCGGCTGCCCGGCAGAAACTTGCCCTGCTTGTGCGGGTTGGCATCGGCGACCCAGGCCAGCAGATCCGGTTTGACCCCGGCGTAGTTGAGCAAGGTGTTGCCTTTGGCAGCAGCGCCGTAACCGACCACACGCTTGCCGTCGGCCTTGGCCTGCAACAGGAAACGCAGCAGGTCATGCTTGATGCGCTCGGCAGCCGGCGCCAGCGTCGCGTAGTAACCGGTGGTTTTCACGCCTGCGTCGAGTTCGGCCTGCAACTGCTGTTGCACGGCCGGCTGCACGGCGCGGCGTTCGCCGTCCTTGCGCTGGACAAACACACGCAGCGATCCGCCATGGGTGGTCAGTTGGCTGACGTCGAACACTTCCAGACCGTTGCGCTCGCACAGTGTTTTAACGGCGGTCAGGGACAGGTAGGAATAGTGTTCGTGATACAGCGTGTCGAACTGCGCGCCCGCCATCAGCGTCAGCAGTTGCGGGAATTCGAACGTGGCGACGCCGGTCGGTTTGAGCAGCGCAGCGAAACCGCCGAGGAAATCGTTGATGTCAGGCACGTGGGCCAGCACGTTGTTGGCGGCCATCAGGTCGGCGGCCCAGCCTTCGCTTTTCAACTGTGCGGCGGTGTCGCGACCGAAGAACAGTTCACGGATCTCCAGGCCTTTTTCCCGTGCCGCCTGCGCGGTGCTGCGGGTCGGCTCGACGCCCAGGCACTGGATGCCGCGACCGGCCACGTATTGCAGCAGGTAGCCGTCATTGGCGGCGACTTCCACCACGCGGCTGTCGCCGGTCAGGCCGAAGCGCTCGACCATCTCCGCCACATAACGCTCGGCGTGGGCCAGCCAGGTGCTGGAGAACGAACTGAAGTAGGCGTACTCGGCGTCGAACAGGCTGTCGGCGCTGGTGTAATCCTCGGTCTGCACCAGCCAGCATTGCTCGCACACGGCGACTTTCAGCGGCACCCATTGTTCGGCCTGCTCCAGCCGATCGGCGTGCACGTAGGCGTTGGACGGTGGCGAGGTGCCGAGGTCGATCAGCGGCAGGCTCAGCGGTGCGGCGCACCCACGGCAGTTCATAGACGCACTCCAGCAAAGTGTGGATCGAGCGCGGGATGGCTGGAATCACGCGCTGACAAATTATTGACAGGCAACGGCCAGGCGATCGCCAGCCGTGGATCGTTCACCGACAGACCGCCCTCGTGCTCCGGCGCGTAATCGGCGCTGTGCAGGTAAAGCAGTTCGGCGTCTTCGGTGAGGGTCTGGAACCCGTGGGCGAAGCCGGCCGGAATCAGCAGGCTGCGACCGTCGCCGGCCTTCAGGTGCTCGGCGTGCCAGTGCAGGAAGGTTTCGGAATCCGGGCGCAGGTCAACCGCCACGTCCCACACTTCACCGCGCAGGCAGGTAATCAACTTGGCTTCCGGCGCATTGGCGTTCTGATAATGCAGACCGCGCACGCTGCCCTTCTCGCGGGTGCAGGAATGGTTGATCTGGCGGATGTGGAATTCGCTGCCGAACGCTTTCAGGCTGCCTTCGCAGAACAGTCGGGCGAAGTGCCCGCGCTGATCTTCGAAGCGTTTGTGCTGGACGCTGAACAACCCGGCCAGCGGCAACGGTTTCAAGGAAAACTCGCTCACAGCGCGCCCCGGTACAGGTTCAATTGGCCGAGGGTCACGGTGCGCATGTCGTCGCCGTTCTGCCACGCCAGATGCCAGTCGAGGGTCTGGGTCAGGCATTGCTGCAACGTCCAGCGCGGTTGCCAGCCCAGTACCTGACGGGCGCGACTGCTGTCCAGGCGCAGCAGACCGGCTTCGTGCAGGTCACTCTTTTCGAGGCGCAGGCCACGAGCCTGAGGCCAGCGATTGGAGAGCAGTTCGACCACTTCGCCGACGCTGCACATGTCCGCCTCACCCGGGCCGAAGTTCCACGCCCCGGCGTACTCCGGGCCGTCTTCGTAGAGCCCGGCCGCCAGTTGCAGATAGCCGGCCAGCGGCTCCAGCGCGTGCTGCCACGGGCGCACGGCTTGCGGGTAACGCAGAGTCACCGGCTCGTCGGCCGACCAGGCTTTCAATACATCGGGAATCAGCCGTTCAGGGGCGAAATCACCGCCGCCCAACACGTTGCCGGCGCGCGCGGTGGCCAGGGCCAGGCCGTGCTCGGCGTACTTGTCGGCCGGGAAGAACGATGCCGCGTAAGACTGCGCCAGCAACTCGCAGCAGGCCTTGCTGCTGCTGTAAGGATCGTGGCCACCGAGGGCTTCGTCCTCGCGGTACGGCCACAGCCATTCTTTGTTGGCGTAGACCTTGTCGGTGGTCACCAGCACGCAGGCCCGCACGCAACCGACCTGACGAATCGCTTCGAGCAGGTTGAGGGTGCCCATGACGTTGCTGGAATAGGTGCCGAGCGGATCACGATAGCCTTCACGCACCAGCGGCTGGGCCGCTAGGTGCAGGACGATTTCCGGCTCGGTGTCGGCGATGATTTCCAGCAAGGCGCCGAGGTCACGCAGGTCGCCGCGCTGATCGTTGATGCCTTCGCTCACGCGCGCCAGTTCGTACAGGCTCGGCTCGGTCGACGGGTCGAGGGAGAAACCGCTGACTTGCGCACCGAGGCTTTGCAGCCACAAGGTCAGCCAGCTGCCCTTGAAACCGGTGTGCCCGGTAACCAGAACCCGCTTGCCGCGCCAGAACTCAGGACTCAGGCCCATTGCTTCCATGGGGCCTCCCCGCTCTGCCACAGCGCTTCCAGATGGTTCTTGTCGCGCAGGGTGTCCATCGGTTGCCAGAAACCGTCGTGTTCGAAGGCCTTGAGCTGTTCCTCCCTGGCCAGACGAGCCAAGGGCTCGGCTTCCCAAGTGGTTTCATCGCCCGCGATGTATGGCAACACTTTGGGTGACAGCACGAAAAAGCCGCCATTGATCCAGCCGCCGTCTCCACGAGGCTTTTCGGTGAAGCCGAGGACCTGATCGCCCTGGCGCTCCAGCGCCCCGTAACGACCCGGCGGCTGCACCGCGGTCACGGTCGCCAGACGGCCATGGGCCTTGTGGTAGTCGACCAGCTGACGAATGTTCAGATCGGAAACGCCGTCGCCGTAGGTGAAGCAGAACGCCTCTTCATCCTTGAGGTAACGGCCGGCACGCAACAGACGGCCACCGGTCATGGTTTCCTCGCCGGTGTCGATGAGCGTAACGCTCCACGGCTCGCTGTAGTTCTGATGCACGTCCATGCGGTTCTCGCGCATGTTGAAGGTGACGTCGGAGGTGTGCAGGAAGTAGTTGGCGAAGAAGTCCTTGATCGCGTAGCCCTTGTAGCCCAGGCAGATCACGAAGTCGTGGATTCCGTGGGCGGAATACTGCTTCATGATGTGCCAGAGAATTGGCTTGCCGCCGATCTCGATCATTGGCTTGGGCTTGAGGTGCGACTCTTCACTGATGCGCGTGCCGAGGCCACCCGCCAAAATTACTGCCTTCATCGTCTCCCCTCTTCTACGTCACAGGGCTCGGCCTCGCTGTTGCAGGCCTTTGCGGCTGAACCTTTGCCAGTCCGGGCTCAGGTGAATGACCGCGAGCGCTCGTTTTATGGCGATTTGCGGGGGACTTGCAGGAAACGCGCCAGCTCCGCCAGCCCTGCGTCGGCAGAAATTCAAGGCATGAAAAAAGGGATGAGTCCGTTGCCGGAGTCATCCCTTTCATCGAGCTGTTTCAATCAATCGGGCGGATCAGCCAAACATCGCAAATCCGTCGACGGTGGCGGGCAGATCGTAGACCTGGCCGTCGGCAGTCTGCAGATGCTCGATGTTGTTGTACCCGGCGTACCAGCCCTGCAGCTTCACGCCGCTGTCGGGAACGCCGGCGCTGCCATCGTTGGCGCCATGCAGATAGGCGTCGTCACCGATGCGGGTGACGTTCAACTGGCTGATATTGGCAATGGTGTTCAGGATCAGGGTGTCATTGATATACCAGCCCTCGTCCTGAATCGATACCAGCCCGGTGGTGTTCACGATGTAGGTATCGTCACCCGTACCACCCAGTGCGATGCCGCCAGTGCCCGACTGCCCCGCAAGGTTGAGGACCAGCACGTCATCGCCGTCGCCACCGGACAACAGATAATGGTTGCCGGTGCCGGTGAGCACGTCGTCCCCTTCATCACCATAGGCACTGCCGTTGTGGACCGTGATGGTGTCATTGCCCAGGTCACCGTGAGCCACCGTACCCAGGTCATTCACGGCGCTGACGATAACGTCATCGCCCGAGCCGCCAGACAGTGTGTCGGCCTGCGCGACATCACCGTCGAGACCGGACTTCAGTCCGCCATAGAGGTGATCGTTGAAATAGTTGCCATTGATCACATCATCGCCGTTGCCGCCTTCCAGGATTGCGTCCTCCCGGCCGGCATCCATCACATCGTTGAAACGACTGCCGCGCAGACCTTCGACTTCGTAATAGATATCCCCTTGGGCCGTACCGTTCTGGCCGGTCCGCCACAGGTTGACCACCACCCCCGTATCGCTGTCGTCATAGCTTACGATGTCAGTTCCGGCGCCGCCCACGAAGGCATCCGAGCCCGCGCCACCGTAGAACAGGTCATTGCCGCTGCCGCCGTAGATGTGGTCGTCGGAATCGCTGCCATAACCGGTGAAATCGGCAGTGCCGGTGTAGGCCATCTTCTCGATGAACAGGTCCATCTTCATGACCGACAGGCTGGTGTACAACTCGTCATAACCCGGGCCCGAGTCTGACTCGATGATGGTCACACCCTCGCTGTTGATCGTGTAGACGTCGCTGCCCCAACCACCTTCGAAGGTCACGCCACCGGAGTTGGCGGTGAAGTGGTCGTCCAGGTTTGTCCCGACAACCTTTTCCACATTGATCAAGGTGTCGCCTTCGGCGTAACCGCCGGAACCGAAGCCCTTGCCATCACGAAACTCGATGCTGACCGCATCGTTGGAATTGCTGTAATCGACGGCATCAAAGCCATCGGCACCGTCCATGACCATCGTGCTTGCGCCGGCGAAAATCACGTCGTTGAAGTTCGACCCCTGCACAGCCTCGATGCTTGAGTAGGTATCGCCCAATGCAATGCCGGTGGAGCCCCAATTGCTCGAGAGCTCGATACTGACGCCTTCAAGGCTGTCGGTATAGCTGACGGTGTCGAATCCTTCACCGCCAAAGAACTCGTCGCTGCCGTCACCCCCCCACAGCACGTCATTACCGCTACCCGCGATAATCACGTTCGCCTCGGCATTGCCGTAACCCTTGAAATCGCCGGTGCCAGTGAAGGTCATCTTGTCCAGAAACGGGTCCATCTTCTGGGTGTTGACGCTGGTGCGCAGCTCGTCATAACCGCCGCGTTCGTCCTCGATGATCGTCACGCCTTCGCTGCCGACGATGTACACATCATCGCCGTTATCGCCTGCCAGCGTGACGCCGGCGATCGAACTGGCAAGGGTGTCATCCCGGAAGCTGCCGATGATTTTTTCGATGCCGACCAGGGTATCGATGGAGCCGTCCGCCTTGGTGACAGTGGCCAGTCCCTCGCGGAAATCGACACTGACACCTTGGTGTATAAACTGATAAGTCACCGAATCGAACCCTTCGCCACCATCCAGCAGATCGGAGCCTGTGGTCCCCCCGATCAGATCATCCGACTCCAGTCCATAGAGTTCGTCATTGCCTTCACTGCCGACCACGACATCGGCTTCACTCGTTCCATAAATCACTGACATTTGCTACTTCCTTGCGTGGTTGAAACCGGGTTGATCCCTCAGCTGCCGAGTGCACACCTGCAGCCGCATGGCGATTGCAGGTGCGCGACTCAGTGGTCAGCCAAACATTGCGAATGCATCACTATTGGCCGGCAGGTCGATGATCTGCCTATCGGCTGTCTCGATTTGCTCGATGGTGTCGGAACCGGCAAACCAATCCTTCAGGCGCACGCCCTCCTCTGGCGTCTGTCCGGCTGAAACGCTGTAACGGTGCAGGTAGAGGTCGTCACCGACACGGTCGACTTGCAGTTCCGAAGCGCGAATGTTCGACAGCACAATCTTGTCGCCACGGCTGGTGCCGTCGTCCTGGAGGGTGACCAGTGCCCAAGTGTTGATGGTGTAGATATCGTCACCTTCACCACCGAAGGCCGAACCGATGGACTGCAATATCAGACTGTCCTTGCCCGCGCCGCCAAACAGCGAGAAGCCCAGACCGGTACCCGTCAACGTGTCATTGCCTTCACCACCATCGGCGATGCCATGAACTACGGTGATAGTGTCATCGCCCGCTTCGCCATACGCACGGCTGCCGGTATCGTTGGCCGCGGTGAGAATCGTGTCGTTGTCATTGCCGCCATAGAGCGTATCGGCCTGAGCCCCCGCATTGGCTGCCGAACTGGCTAACGGCCCGGCCAGGGAAACCAGGCCTCCATAAATGAAGTCGGCCCCGTCGCCGCCATAGATCACGTCGTTGCCTGTGTTGCCCTCAAGAAAATCGACGGCCGAACTTCCGGTCAACGTATCGTTGAATTGACTGCCGATCACTCGCTCGATATTGAGCAGCACATCACCTTGAGCATCTGCACCTTCGTTGACGTTGGTCTGCAGATTGATGTTCACAGCGGCCTTGCTGTTGATGTACCAGGCGGTGTCATGCCCTTCACGCCCATCGATCAGGTCCGCACCGATGCCACCGATGAAGTTGTCACCGAACGCGGTTCCGGACAGGGTGTCGTTGAAGCTGCTGCCCTGGAAAAACTCGATTCCGGTGTAGGTATCACCGGCCGCGTCACCCGCATTGACCTTGGTTTTCAAATCGATGGTCACGGCGCTATCGGATTGCTCGTAGCTGACCATGTCCATGCCCGCCACCCCGTCAAAGGCCATGGCTGCGCTGTCAGCGATGAAGATGTCACCGGCTATCGTGCCGGTCAAAGCCTCGATACTGCTGTAGGTATCCCCTGCTGCGATTCCGGTGTGAACCCCGGTTTTCAGGTTGATGGTGACGCCCACCGTCGTGTCACCGTAGCTGACAGTGTCAAACCCGGCACCACCGACAAATTGATCGGCACCTGCGCCGCCATACAACAGATCGTTGCCGGCACCACCGGTAATAATGTTGTCGCTGGCATTGCCCCAGCCGATGAATGAAGCGTTGCCGGTATAGGTCAGCCGCTCGACGTTGGCGCTCAGGTAGATCTGGCCAAAGTTGCTGCGCACTTCATCGTTACCGCCACCCGCCTGTTCGATGACCGTGCCGCCGCCGCCGTTGAGAACGTAGACATCATCCCCCGCTCCACCCTCGAACGTCGCGGTGGCCGAATCGAGATTGAAGGTGTCGTTGAACGCAGTGCCGATGACTTTGTCGATGTTCTGCAGGGTGTCACCTTCTGCATCGCCACCGATACCGGCACGTCCCGGGACGTTACTACGGATATCGACGTTGATTGCCTCGGCGGAGGTCGAGTAATCCACAGTATCGACGGCTTTATCGTTATAAAAACCGTCAAAAGCCATGGCCCGACTGTCGGCAACAAAAGTGTCGCTGCCTTTCGAGCCGAGGATTCTTTCGATGCCGTTGTAGGTATCGCCGGCAGCGATTCCGGAATTGACCCCGGTCTTCAGGTTGATGGTCACACCGACCGGGCTGTCTTCGTAGCCGACCGTGTCGACACCCGCCCCACCGATGAACTGATCGGCACCTGCGCCGCCATACAACAGATCGTTCCCGGCACCACCGGTAATAATGTTGTCGCTGGCATTGCCCCAGCCGATGAATGAAGCGTTGCCGGTATAGGTCAGCCGCTCGACGTTGGCACCCAGGTAGATCTGGCCGAAGTTGCTGCGCACTTCATCGTTACCACCACCCGCCTGTTCGATGACTGTGCCGCCGCTGCCGTTGAGAACGTAGACATCATCCCCCGCTCCACCCTCGAACGTCGCGGTGGCCGTATCGAGATTGAAGGTGTCGTTGAACGCGGTGCCGATGACTTTGTCGATGTTCTGCAGGGTGTCACCTTCTGCATCGCCACCGATACCGGCACGTCCCGGGACGTTACTACGGATATCGACGTTGATTGCCTCGGCGGAGGTCGAGTAATCCACAGTATCGACGGCTTTATCGTTATAAAAACCGTCAAAAGCCATGGCCCGACTGTCGGCAACAAAAGTGTCGCTGCCTTTCGAGCCGAGGATTCTTTCGATGCCGTTGTAGGTATCGCCGGCAGCGATTCCGGAATTGACCCCGGTCTTCAGGTTGATGGTCACACCGACCGGGCTGTCTTCGTAGCCGACCGTGTCGACACCCGCCCCACCGATGAACTGATCGGCACCTGCGCCGCCATACAGGGTGTCATTGCCAATGCCCCCGGTAATGACGTTGTCGCTGGCATTGCCCCAACCGGTGAATGCCGAGGTGCCGGTGTAGGTCAGCCGCTCGACGTTGGCGCCCAGGTAGATCTGGCCAAAGTTGCTGCGCACTTCATCGTTACCGCCACCCGCCTGTTCGATGACCGTGCCGCCGCCGCCGTTGAGAACGTAGACATCATCCCCCGCTCCACCCTCGAACGTCGCGGTGGCCGAGTCGAGATTGAAGGTGTCGTTGAACGCGGTGCCGATGACTTTGTCGATGTTCTGCAGGGTGTCACCTTCTGCATCGCCACCGATACCGGCACGTCCCGGGCCGGTACTACGGATATCGACATTGATTGCGTCGGCGGAGGTCGAGTAATCCACCACGTCAGCCGTTCCGGTGCCGCCGTCAAATGCAAAAACCCGGCTATCGGCGACGAAGGTGTCATTGCCGTTCGAGCCGAGGATTCGTTCAATTCCGGTGTAGGTATCCCCCGCCGCAATCCCGGAATTGACGCCGGTTTTCAGGTTGATGCTGACGCCGACAGTGCTGTCGCCGTAGCTGGCGGTATCGATGCCCGCGCCACCGATAAATTGATCGGCGCCCGCGCCGCCATACAACAGATCGTTACCGACGCCACCGGTAATAATGTTGTCGCCGGCATTGCCCCAGCCGACGAAGGCCCCGGTGCCGGTATAGGTCAACCGCTCGACGTTCGCACTCAGGTAAATCTGGCCAAAGCTGGAACGCACCTCGTCGTCGCCGCCTCCCGCCTGCTCGATCACCGTACCGCCATTGTCGAGGATGTAGACATCATTACCGGCACCGCCTTCAAAGGTGAGACCGCCCTTCTGCGCCGTGAACGTGTCGTTGAATGCGCTACCGATAACCTTCTCGATATTGGTCAGGGTATCGCCCTGGGCATCGCCGCCGGTACTGGCAAGACCTGCAAGGTTTACATTGACCGCCTCTGAGGACGCTGAGTAATCGACGGTATCGGCGTTTCCATCACCGCCATCGATCTTGTCAGCTCCAGCACTTCCTCTGATGAAATCATTGCCCGCCAGCCCATTGATCTCATCGTCACCCGAAGTACCGTTCAGCGTATCCGCGCCGTTTGTTCCGTTTATGACTGCCATTGTTTCTTCCTTGCCTTTGTATGAACCGGTACTTTTCAGCGTGGCGAACGCACTTGATCGCGGCGCACCGCTCGTTCAGCGAATCTGTTGATATCGACAGAAAAAACCCATTGCTTGAGTCCGCCGGTAAAAAAAGTATCGCGATTGATACAAATACGATTTTTGCGGCGCAAAAAAAAACAGGCGACTCGAAAGTCGCCTGTTTTTCAGGGAGGTCCGCTTGAACCGGTCAGTCCGCCAGCCAACCTGCCTCCCAGTACCGCAGGTTATCGCCACGCAGCACGTAATCGCGCAGCACGACCTCACGCAACTCGTCGCCCATGCGATAGCTGGCGTCCGGATCGGCCAGGTGCATGCGGATTGCCTGCAGCCATTCGTCCGTGGTGTTGGTCTTGATCCGGGTGCACGGCAGGTAGCCGCGGTAGGCCTCGGTATCGGTGCAGATCACCGGATAACCGCAGGCGCCGTACTCCAGCAGACGCAGGTTGCTCTTGCAGTCGTTGAAGATGTGGAATTCCAGCGGCGCCAGCGCCAGGTCCAGATTGAGGCTGGCCAGTTTCGCCGGGTACGCATCGAGGGGAATCACACCATGGAACTCGTGCATGTAGGGAAGCAGGTCATCCGGGCACATGCCGAAAAAGACCCAGTCGACTTCATCCGCCAGTTCGCGCACGACATCGGCGATCACCGCCAGGTCACCATGGTGACTGGTGCCGCCACCCCAGCCGACACGCGGCTTTTTCGAAGTCCGGCGCAGGCTGCGCAGGTTGCTCCAGAACTCTTTCGCCAACATGTTCGGCACGACACGGATGTCGTGATGCATGTCCGACAATGCGTTGGCCAACGGCTGAGTGGAGACCACGACACGGTCGCACATGCCGATCGCACGACGAACGACACGCTCCATTTCATACTTGTCCGGCATGTTGCGGATATGCGCGTTGCGATGCGGAACATCGATGACGTAGTCATCCAGCTCGTAAATGCGCCGCGCCTTGAAGTAGTTGCCCAGCAACGGCATTTCATTGACCGGTGCTTCGGTATAACGCCCTTGCAGAACGATCACATCCGGCGCCATACGCTCGATTTCAACAATCGGCGGCAGGTTCACGCTGTAGCGGATATGACTCTGAACCCGGCCTGCCGCTTCGAGTTCGATCAGCGGTTGAGTGACACGGTAGTGGCCGATGGCGGATGCGTTGATCGGCAACCCGAGAATCTTCGGCAAGGTGCTATTGCACAAGGGGCTCCAACCCGTACGCAGGCCCGGCTCGAGCGTGAAGCTTGAGCCCGTGTGCTTGTGCAACGACAGATTGGGATTGTAGGCCGGGTCACGGGCAATGACCGGCAGCCAACGCTTGAAGAACGTTTCTTCCTGCTGACTGTGCGAGACCCCTTCCTCATCGTTGACCGCCTCCACCGGCTGCGCACCCAGCGCCAGCACTGCGTAAGGCGTCCACACCACCAGATAACCCTGCCGGGCTACGCGCAGTGCCAGGTCCACTTCATGCAGCATGTGCGGCAGGCTCTGCTCATCCATGCCATCAACCGCATCGAATACCGATTTGCGCACCATCAGGCAGTCAGCACCCACGGCGCTCAGATCCTGAACGGCCTGCAAGCGGAACATGTACCCGGGGGACTGCATGGCCTGACCATAAAACGGCAGGCCGGCCGTCCCCTGCAAACCGAGCACCAGCCCCGCGTGCAGAACATAGCCATCAGGGTTGAAGATCTTGGCGCCGACGATGCCGACTTCCGGGCGCTGGGCATGATTGAGCAACTCGTCGAGCCAGTCACCCTGAGTGATCACCGTGTAAGGGTTGAGCAGCAGCACATATTCGCCCCTCGCCTGGCCCACGGCAAAGTTGCGCATTGCGGCGAGGTTACCCTGCTGCGCGTACGTCAGCACCCGCACCCGCTCGCTGCCCAATTGCGCCATACCTTCCAGCCAGGCACGGGCCTCGGCGGTCTGGCTGCCATTGTCGACCAGCAACAACTCGTATTCGCTGTACGCGGTTTTTTCCAGCAGGCTCTCGACACAGCGTTGCAACGCCGCAATATGGTCGCGCGTCGAGATGATGATCGAGACCAACGGCCGATTCGCATGCCGATAATCGACTCGATTGAGCAGCTCGACGCTGCCGCGGCGCAGGTCGTGGGAGATTCCCAGGCGCTCAAGGTGCGCCGATAGCAATCGCGAGTTGTTTTGCGTCACCTCAGGCAGCGACAGCCACTGGGTCAGGTCGAATACCGACTCGATGGCAACCTCGGCCAGATGCCCGACCACCTGAGTGCCCTGATCCTCCACCATCCGCCACAGCATGTCGTGCGGCGCAAGCTCGGTGAACGTCGAGTCGAAACCGCCGAGCGCCAGAAAGGTGTCGCGCTGGAACGCCAGGGCGCGGCCGACATAAGGAAAGCTGCGCATCAGGTCCAGGTTGAAATCAGGCTTGAACGCCGGTCCGACCGGCTCACCCGCACGCAAACCGCCCTCATCGCTGTACACGGTGCGCAAGGCAGTGTCGAAGGCGATGCGCTCGGCCATCATCAGCAACGCAGGGGCCACCAGACGATCGCCGGCACGCAGCAGATAGAACCAGTCGGCGCCTTCCAGCTGCGGCAGCAGCTGATTGATCTGTTGCAGGTAATCGTCCTGCAACGGCAAATGAAACACTCGCCCATCCAGTGCCGGCTCCGCGCAATCGCTGGAAAGCACCAGTGTCAGTTCGGGCGGGTAATCCTGGGCGGCGAGGCTTTCCAGTGTGCGCTCCAGCGCCGCCGGACTGCCCTGCTCATCCACCACGATTGGCACGATGCGCGGCGTCGATGGCCAGCCCGCCAGAATGTCCGGCAGCAATCTGCGCTGGACGTCGCTGAGCGCGCGACACTCCAGCCATTGCGAATAGAGCTCGGAAAAACTCTGGCTCTTACTGCCGACTTGCCAAATCTGTGCACTCTGTTTGGTACCGAGCGTTCGGCTCAGGGGCAGCTCTTCCCAGACCCGCGGCGATTCGTCTGCCTTGAGCATCGGCACATGACGCACCCACCCCTTTGCAGGTGCCGACTCGCCACTGCGCGACTTGAGCATTTGCAGCAGCCATTGCTGCTCGACCCCCAGAGCATCCTTCATGGCTTGCTGGCCGCTCAGACGATCGGGATAAAGACGCTCGACACTCAAGACGTGGTTGGAGACGACCGCATTGCCGCGACGCAGCAAACACACGAACAGTGCAAAGTCGAGGCTCGCCACAAAGCAGTGGCCCGGTTGAGTCAAGGCCGGCAGTAATTCGACAATATCGGCGCGACGGAACAGGGCACTGCTGAAACCACCGAGGATGTTTGACGGAAACGTCTCGAAGAGGGCCAGCAGGTCGACACCCTTGAACAGACCACTGGTTGGCGACAGGGGCGTATTTTCCAGCCGCGAAGGCAACACCATGTCGTCGGCGTCCCAGAACAGACGCTGGGCCAGCACCAGGTTGACTTCGTCATGCCGGGCCAGCACATCGGCCTGGTGCTCGATACAGCTGGTGAACAGCTGATCGTCATCACACAGAAACTTGATGAATTCGCCCTGCGCCTGATCCAGGCAGGCTTGCAGATTGCCGACCATGCCCAGGGTGCGCGGGTTACGCACGTAATGCACGGCAACCCCGCTCTGCTCGATCATCGCCGCGACCATGGCCTCGATTTCAGGGCCACGACTGTCATCGCACACGATGATTTCGAGATTGCCATAACCCTGACTGACGGCGCTGCGCAATGCCCGTTCGAAAAAACGCGGATTGAAGGCTGGGATGACAAGACTGACGAGGGGAAGTGACTTCACGGCGGGCTCACAGGCGGTACGAGCCCGCTCGGTAAAGCGAGCCCATGAAACCGCTAAAAAACGTTAACTGAGGAACTGGGCAAACGGGCGCTTGCGCGCCCGTCCAGCATCAGATCTTGTTGAACAGACCCAACTGACTGATCTTGCTGAATGCCAATTGCGAGGCCTGCAACATGGTCTGCTGCAAGGTCAGGCGGGTCATCACTTCGGCCGGATCCGAATCGCGGATCGTGCCCTGGGTCATGGTGTTCGCCTGGACCAGGCTCTGGTTGGTGGTGGTCTGCTCATCCAGCGACTGTCCGCGAGCACCGATCGAAGTCACGGCAGCCCCGATCTGATTGGAAGCGCTGTCGAGGTTGCCCAGTGCCGATTCCATGGCACCCTGGAATTTCTGCTTGGTCACCGGATCAGCGTCGATCTGCCCGTTCAGCGCCGTGACCATCTGGCCCAGGGTGTCGAGCACGTTCTGGGTCTGGTGGTTGTTGGACTGGATCGAGAACTGATCGCCGGCGGCGGGTGCGCCACCGATAGCGAAAGTCACGCCCGCAGCGGTGGCGTTGCCACCGACCACGGTACCCGACGAGATCGGCTTGCTGTCGGCGGTGACAGGCGCCGCGTACAGGTCGAACGCGGTAGCGCTGGTGAACTTCAGGACCGCACCGCCGCCGGACGGGAAGGCGGCGTTGTAGGCCGCCTGGTTGGTCACGTTCGAACCGGTGATGACCGCGGTCGACGGGTTGCCCGGGCTGCGCGCAGTGGTGAACGAGTCAGGCGTAGCCGACAGCTGGAAGCTGTGACCGGCAATGACCGCATCCGCGTTGTCACCGGACTTGAGGTTGATGTTCAGCTTCAGATCGACGCCACGGAAGCTGACCGCCTGGTTCGCACCGTTGCTGTTGCTGATCACACCGTTCTTGCTGGCTTCAGCCGTCACGTCGTTGCCCAGGGCATCGGTGATTTTCAACTGGGTGCTGCTCAGGAAGCTGATCGTATAAGGCTGACCGCTTGCGAACTTGGCGTCATAGGTCGTACTGGAACCGATGGTACCGCTGGACAGCACCACGCGTCCGTCATCGACGAGCGGAGCCGTCATCGTGGTCTGGGTGCGGCTGGTGTTGATGGTCTGCTGGAATGCATCCCAACCGGTGGTGTTGGTGGCCACCGAAAGGCCGTCGCCAATGCCCAGATTGATCTGGGTCTGGTCGCCGTTGTAGGTGTAAGTGCCGTCGGCGTTCTGCGAGTACGGCGCGGTATCGGTCTTCGAACCGGAGAACAGGTAATTGCCGTTGGCATCCTTGGAGTTCATCAGGCCCAGCACCTGTTGCTGGATCTGGCCCAGCTCCGCCGCGTAGGCCTTGCGGTCTGCGTCGGTGGCGATGCCGTTGTTGGCGGCCAGACCGATTTCCTTCGCACGCTGCAAAGCGGTGGTGATGGAGTTCAGCGTGGACTCCTGCACGGTCAGCGCGCTTTTGGTGGAGTCGATGTTGCCCTGATACTGCTCAAGCACCGCGGCCTGCTGGCCGAGCTTCAGCAAGCGGCCGGCACCGATCGGATCGTCGGCGGCGGTGTTGATGCGCTGCAGGCTGCTGGCTTCGTTCGCGGTCGCGACAGCCTTGCTGTAGTTGCGCTGATATTGAGCAGCTTGCGTCGCGTAATACTGAGCGGTGGAAATGCGCATGAATTACGACTCCTTAAAGACTGTTGATCAGCGTGGCGAAGGTTTCCTGCGCAGCCTTGATGATCTGCGAAGACGCTGTGTAGTACTGCTGATACTTGACCAGGTTGCCGGTCTCTTCGTCCAGGTTGACCTGAGACAGAGAATCACGCGCGCCCTGCGCCTGATCCAGAATGGCCGTGGTGGCTGCGCTGTCGGATTTGCTCTGGGCGGCCTGGGTACCGACATTGGTCACCAGTTTGTTGTAGGCGTCAGTCAGGCTGATGCCCTTGCTCGCCGTGCCGGTGTCCACCGTCTGCTTGGTTTGCAGGCCAACCAGCGCCTGGGCGTTGCGGTTGTCCGAAGAGGCCGCACCGGTCAGGTTGATGGTGAAGGTTTCGCCGGACTTTGGCGTGGCGCTCACGGTGGTCTGCACGGTGAACGTCTTTTGCACGTTCGGGATGACGGAGGTGTCCATCACCGCAGCACCGGTGGAATCGACCATGCCGATCTTGAGGTTCAGGGTGTTGGCCTGACCGGGAACGATGACGCCGGAACCGATCGTGAAACCCTTGGAGTCGACCATGTTGTAAGTCTGGCTGCCACTGGTGGTGGCGCCGAACACCAGCTTGACCGGAGTCGAATACTTGAGCGCGTTCTGCAACTCCGTCTGCGACGCCGGGTTGTAGATATCGACAACGTCGGTCAGCGTCGGCTGGGTGTAGGTACCCGAGTTGTTGGCACTGGCCACGCCGGTCAGCGGTGCGGCTGCCGCGATTTTCTTCGGGTCGGTGAGCACGGTCTGAATGCTGGCCGCCGCGTTGCGGGTCGGGGTGACCTTGAACGTGTCGCCGGCGCTCAGGGCGCCACCGTTGAGGGACAGGGTAAAGCCGTCGATCACCGGAGGCGGCGTGGTCGTGGTGCTGAACGAACCCATGTCGGTGCCGTCGGAGCGCTTGACCGTGTAGTCGGTCGCGCTGGTGAAGGTCACCTGATAGTCGCTGGTGGTCAGCTTGCCGGTGTCCTTGATAGTGACATCAAGGTTGCCCGAACCTGCGCTGTTGCCGGACTGGGCGATGCTGCGCTGGCTGATCAGGGCGGCACTGTTGATGTTGTTGAAAATCGCCGCACCAAACTCACCGTTCTTGTCGATGCCCTGGGCCTGCTGACGATTGACCTGATCGGCGACGACCAGCGCCACACGGCCCAGTTCGTTGAGCGCAGGGTCGAGGACTTCCTTGCGATAGGTCAGCAGACCGCCGATTTCACCGCCGGTCATTGCCGAAGTGATGTCGATGGTGCTCGAACCGCGCTCCATCTGGATGCCCATGCGCGACGGGTCACCCTTGACCGGTACGGTGCTCAGGGTATTGGTGCTGTTACCGATAACCAACGGCTGGCCGCTGCCGATGTAGATGTCGAAGCTGGTGCCACGCTCGACGACTTGCGTACCGGTCAACTCGGAGAGCTGACGCACGGCTTCGTTACGGCTGTCGAGCAGGTCGTTCGGCTGGCCGCCGCTGCTGGAAATCTCGCCGATCTTCTGGTTCAGCGTGGCAATCGAGGTTGCCAGCTTGTTCACCTGAGACGCCATGTCGGACAGATTGCCGTTGAGCGAGGCGTTCTGATCGTTCATCTGCTTGGCCAGGGCATTGAAGCGACTGGTCAGCGCCTGCGCACCGGTCAGCACCGACTGACGAGATGTGTCGTCGGTCGCCGAAGTCGCTACGCCTTGCATCGAGGTGAAGAATTTCTGCAGCACGCCGGTCAGGCCGGTGTTGGTGTCGGACAGCGAACCATCCAGTGCCGTCGCCTGGGCACCGAAGGCGGCTGATTCGCTGTTGAGCGACGTGGCCGTACGCAGCTGCGATTCGAGGTAAGAGTTGTACACCCGGCGCACGTCGGCCAGGGTCGTACCGGTACCAATGAACACGTTACCGTACTGAATCGAGGACTTGGTGCCCTGCACGGTTTGCTGGCGTGAATAACCGGCGGTGTCGACGTTGGCAATGTTGTTACCTGTCACAGCCAGAGAGGATGAACTCGCGTTCAACCCCGACATCCCGATATTGAGCAAACTCATGATTCAAACCTTACCTTGTGTTTATAAGGGCGTTGTTGAAACGCCGGCCGCAGCGTAGTTCTGATTTACCGTCATCTGCTTGGCAATCTGCGAAATCTTCGTCGCGTAGTTCGGGTCGGTCGCGTAACCGGCCTTTTGCAACTCGCGTACAAACTGTTCTGGGTTATCGGCCGACTTCAGCACATCTTGATAGCGATTATTGCTCTGCAGCAAAGTCACCAGATCGTGGAAGCTGTCCTTGTACGAGGCGTAGGAACGGAACTCGGCCGTCTCCTTGACCATCTGCCCGTTGCGGAATTCGCTGGTGATCGCCCGGGCCGAATCGCCCTTCCAGTTGCTGCTCGCCTTGATGCCGAACAGGTTGTGACTGCTGCTGCCGTCCTGGGCGCGCATGACCGATTTGCCCCAGCCGGTTTCCAGTGCAGCCTGAGCCACCAGATATCGCGGATCGACGCCAATGCGTGCAGCGGCTTCCTGCGCCATCGGCAACATGGTGTTGACGAACTGGTCGGCGTTGCTGAACGCGCGCTTGGCCGGTGCCAGCGGGATCTGCGCCATGGCGCGACCGTAAATCTGCATCTGCCCGCCGGAGGCTTTGTCCGCCTCGGCGCGATCCAGCCAGTCGCCGTTGTACAACGGGCCGGAACCGGTGACAGCAGCGGTCGTGGCGCGTTGCGGCAGTTGAGTGGTCGCTGCCGGCGTGGCCGACGGCACCAGACCTGCGAGCAAGCGATCCGCCAGTTTCGGCGGCAACGCCAGACGACGCTTGTTGATCATTTCCATGTCGTTGCGATGGGTCAGTTCGGTGTTCGGCGCATGTCCCGAACGCGACGCCCACAGCGGACGCTCACCATTGAGTCGCGACAACGGGCCATTGGTGGCCACGGTGCCGGCAGCAATCGGCGTGGCCACGGCAGCGGCCTTGACCCTGGCTTCTTCCTGCTTGGCGGCGGACGCGGCCGCAGCCTCGCCCGGCGCCATCGGTTTGTTCTTCGACATCTGCTTGATCAGCACGTCGGCCAGGCCGATACCCCCGCCCTCGCGGGACATGGAAACCGCCAGTTGCTGGTCGTACATTTCCTGATACTGCTTGGCGGCCGGCGTATTGAGCGGATTGTCCTGGCCCAGCGCTTCGGTGGCCGAACGCATCGACTTGAGCATTTCACCGAGGAACAGCGATTCGAATTCCTGCGCAACCTTGCGCATGTTTGCGTCGCTGTTCTTGTCGCCGACCTTCAACTGGTTCAGACGATTGAGGTCGGAGTACGAACCCGAATCGCTGCTGCTGACCAGACCGCTTTTGCGCATATCCATGGTCGCCGTCCTCAGATCACGATCAGGTCGGCTTGCAACGCGCCGGCCTGCTTCAGAGCTTCGAGGATGGCCATCAGGTCACCCGGCGCTGCGCCGACCTGATTCACCGCCCGGACGATCTCGTCGAGAGTGGTGCCCGGGCCAAACTTGAACATCGGCTTGGCTTCCTGCTCGGCATTCACCCGCGAGCGCGGCACCACGGCGGTCTGGCCGTTGGACAGCGGGCCAGGCTGGCTGACGATCGGGTCTTCGGTGATGGTCACGGTCAGGCTGCCGTGAGTCACGGCGGCCGGCGACACCTTCACGTTCTGGCCGATGACGATGGTGCCGGTACGCGAGTTGATGATGACTTTCGCCACCGCCTGGCCCGGGTCGACTTCGAGGTTTTCCAGGATCGACAGGTAGTCGACACGCTGGCTCGGATCGAGCGGCGCGGTGACGCGGATCGAGCCGCCATCAATGGCCTGTGCCACGCCAGGGCCGAGCATGTCGTTGATCTTGTCGACGATGCGTTTGGCGGTGGTGAAGTCGGAACGGTTGAGGTTCAGCGTCAGGCTGTTGCCCTGGTTGAAACCGCTCGGCACCGAACGCTCGACCGACGCACCGCCAGGGATGCGACCGGCCGACGGAACGTTGACGGTGATCTTCGAACCGTCACGGCCTTCAGCGTCGAAACCGCCAACCACCAGGTTGCCCTGAGCAATGGCGTAGACGTTGCCGTCGATACCCTTGAGCGGGGTCAGCAACAGGGTGCCGCCGCGCAGGCTCTTGGAGTTACCGATGGACGAGACAGTGATGTCGACCTGCTGACCCGGTTTGGCGAACGCCGGCAGATCGGCACTCACCGATACCGCCGCAACGTTTTTCAGCTGCACGTTGCCCGATCCCGGCGGCACCTTGATGCCGAACTGCGAGAGCATGTTGTTGAAGGTCTGCAGGGTGAACGGGGTCTGCGTGGTCTGGTCGCCGGTGCCGTTAAGACCGACCACCAGGCCATAGCCGATCAACTGGTTGGAACGCACGCCGGAAATACTGGCGATGTCCTTCAACCGTTCGGCTTGTGCATTGAAGGCCGCCGACAGCAACAGCGCAGCCACCATAAAGCTTTTCAGATTCAACGTAGCCACCTAGAAAGGGAACAGCGGGCTGAGGAAGAAACGGTCGAACCAGCCTGGCTGACTCGCATCGGCGAACGAACCGGTGCCCGAATAGGTGATGCGTGCATCGGCAACCCGGGTCGAGGACACGGTGTTGTCGGTGGCGATGTCATCGGCCCGCACGAGACCGGCGATCCGCACCAACTCGTCGCCGGTGTTGAGGGTCATCCACTTCTCGCCACGCACGGCGATGATGCCGTTGGGCAGCACGTCGGCGACGGTCACGGTGATCGAGCCGGTCAGGGTGTTGCCCTGGGCCGCCTTGCTGTCACCCTTGGTCGCGCGGTCACCGCTGTAGCTGGCGCTCAGGCTCAGGTCGCCGTCACCGAACGGGCTGTTGGTGGTGGCGCTGCCGCCGAACAGCGACGTCAGACCGATGCCGGTCTTGCTGTTCTTGGCCACCTGCGAGTTGGCGTTCTTGCTGGCCTGAGTCTTCTCGTTCAGGGTGATGGTGATGATGTCACCGACCCGGAACGCCTTGCGGTCGCTGTACAGGTTCTGCTCGAAACCGGCCTGATAGATCGAGCCGTTGTTGGCGGCCGACGGCAACGGTGTGCGCGGCAACACCGGGGCGTAGTAAGGATCATTGGGCTTGGGCGTCGGAGCGACGCAGCCCGCGAGCGAGACGACCCCACTCAATGCCACTACAGATACAAAGCGCTTCATGACCCTTACCTCACGGTGTTGCAGGCGACCTCATGGCCGCCTCATAGACTTGATTACAGATTCTGCGTTACGAACGAGAGCATCTGGTCGGCGGTGGAGATCACCTTGGAGTTCATCTCGTACGCGCGCTGGGTGGTGATCATGTTGACCATCTCTTCCACGGTGCTGACGTTGGAGGTTTCCAGGGTGTTCTGCAGGGTGGTGCCGAAACCGTTCAGGCCCGGAGTACCGACTTGCGGTGCACCGGAAGCGGCGGTTTCCAGGAACAGGTTGTTGCCCACTGCTTGCAGACCGGCCGGGTTGATGAAGTCGGCGGTTTGCAGGTTGCCGATCACCTGAGCAGCCGGGTTACCCGGGACAGTGATCGACACAGTGCCGTCAGTACCGACAGTGAAGCTCTGGGCGTTGTTCGGAATGACGATGGCCGGCTCCAGGGCGAAACCGCTGGCGTTGACGATCTGGCCGTTGGAATCGAGGTGGAACGTACCGTCACGGGTGTAGGACGTGGTGCCGTCCGGCTGCAGGATCTGGAAGAAACCGCGACCGTCGATGGCCATGTCCAGTGGCTGCTCGGTGGCTTGCAGGCTGCCGGCGGTGAAGTTTTTCTGGGTGCCGACGATGCGCACACCGGTACCCAGTTGCAGACCCGACGGCAGTTCGCTGTCCTGGGTCGACTGGGCGCCTGGCTGACGCTTGATCTGGTACAGCAGGTCCTGGAACTCGGCGCGGTCACGTTTGAAACCCGTGGTCGACACGTTCGCCAGGTTGTTGGAAATGGTGGTCAGGTTGGTGTCCTGGGCGGACAGACCGGTTTTGGCAACCCATAGAGCCGGAAGCATTCGATTCTCCTCGTGCGCCTGTTTTACGGCGCGACGTTCTGATAATTAGCTGATCTGCAAGACCCGAGCCATGGCCTGGTCGTCGTCTTTGGCGGTGTTCATCATCTTGACGTGCAATTCGAATTGCTTGGCCAGGGCCAGCACCGACGTCATCTCTTCCACGGCATTGACGTTGCTCGACTCCAGGAAACCCGACACCAGTTTGACGTTGGCATCGGCCGGCGCAGGCTGGCCGTCCTTGGTGTAAATCGAACCGTCCAAGCCCTTGTTCATGTTCTTGATGTCCGGGTTGACCAGCTTGATCCGGTCGACTTCAGCCATGACGCGCGGGCCCTCGCCCATCGCACGGATACTGATGGTGCCGTCTTCACCGACTTCCACCTGCTGCTCCGGCGGCACGGCAATCGGCCCACCGTTGCCCATGACCGGCATGCCGTTGCCGGCACGCAATACGCCGAGGGCATCGATATTGAGGCTGCCGGTGCGCACGTAGCTTTCACCGCCATTAGGGTTCTGCACGGCGATCCAGCCGTTGCCGGACACGGCGACGTCGAGATCACGACCGGTCTGCACCAGCGAGCCCGGCGTGAAGTCGGTGGCGGGCCGTTCGCTCATGGCAAACGCACGCGCCGGAAAGCTGTCACCGAACACCGGCATCGAACGCGCCTGCTCCAGGTCGCGCTGAAAACCGTTGGTGGAGATGTTCGCCAGGTTGTTGGCATGAGCCTTTTGCGCCAGTGCGTTCTGGCTGGCGCCGGTCATTGCCACATAAAGGTACTTGTCCACACTCTTTCCTCTGCATGCCGGACGTTTGCCGCCCACCGCTGTACTGCTGAGCCATAAGCAATTTGCAGACCAACTTTTTTCTGGCGGCCGAAGGCCCGGTAAACAAAGGACTTGAGGGATTTTGCGAGGATGAGGGAAATGTATCGAAGTCGAAAAACCGGCGGTGTCATGCCGCTTGGCGGCAAACACCGACGCGGAGGTTGCCCGGACTACCGCTTTCGCGAGCAAGCTCGCTCCCACAAGAGATCGAATTTCAACTGTGGGAGCGAGCTTGCTCGCGATGAGGCCATCAGAAGCGATGTAATTACCGGTTAAGACTCACTCTTGCCGACTTCGTACTCACGCAGCTTGTTGGCAATCGTGGTGTGCGAAACCCCGAGCCGCCTGCCCAGTTGCCGGCTACTCGGATGCTCGGAATACAAGCGTTCCAGCACCGCCTTCTCGAAGCGCCCGACAATCTCGTCCAGCCCGCCTTCGAGGGAGAAATCGCCAAGCGGCTGACGCACGCCGTAATCCGGCAGGCGAATGTGCTCGGCCTTGACCGTGCCGCCGTCGCACAGCGAAACCGCCTGGAACAGCACGTTCTCGAGTTGCCGTACGTTGCCCGGCCAATGGTAGTGACTGAGCCGGTCCATCGCCGCCGGCGCCAGTTTCGGCAACGGGCAGCCGATCTGCCGGCTGGCCTGATCGAGGAAGTGCTCCACCAGCGGCGTCAAACCGTCGAGGCATTCGCGCAGTGGCGGGATGTGCAGCGACAGCACGTTCAAGCGGTGATACAGATCCTGGCGAAACTCGCCTCGTGCGCACAATTCCGACAGGTCGACCTGGGTTGCGCAGATCACCCGCACATCCAGGTAAACCTCTTCATCACTGCCCACCCGCCGGAAGCAACCGTCCTGCAGGAAACGCAGCAATTTCACCTGCAAGCGCGGGCTCATTTCGCCAACGCCATCGAGGAACAGAGTGCCGCCCGCCGTCAGTTCCAGCAGCCCGAGCTTGCCCTCGGCCCGTGCGCCTTCAAAGGCACCGGGGCCGTAGCCGAACAGTTCGGTCTCGGCCATCGACTCCGGCAGCCCCGCGCAGTTGAGCGCCATCAACGGCGACTGACCGCGTGGGCTCGCCAGGTGGCAGGCCCGCGCCAGCAATTCCTTGCCGGTGCCGGTTTCACCTTCAATCAACAACGGCGCATCCAGCGGAGCCATGCGCCGTGCTTCGCGCACCACCGCCGCCATTACTTTCGAGCTCTGGAAGATGCTGTCGAAGCCACGCAACTCTTGTTTGCGCACGTTATAGATGCGCTCGCCGACCCGGTCCGCCCGGTGCAATGTCAGCACGGCACCGGCCATGGCCTCGCTGTCGTCGTGTTCCGATTGCAGCGGCGCGATGTCGGCCAGAAAGATGTCGCCCTTGACCTTGACCCGCATGCCGTTGATTCGCGATTTGTTGGCGCGCACCAGTTCCGGCAAGTCGAAATCCTCGGCGTAACGCGACAACGGAATCCCCGGCACCTCGTCTACCCGCACCCCGAGCAACTGCGCCGCCGCACGGTTGGCCGCCACAATGGAACCGCCCATGTCGATCGACAGCACCGGGAACTCCAGCGCGCCGAGCAGCGCATTCAACTCCATGTGCCGCCGCTCGCTGGGCATCAGCCCTACTCGCTTGACGCCGAACACCCCGGCGATGGCCTCGAACTTGGGTCGCAGCGCCTGGAACTGAATGTTGATCAGGTTCGGGCAATGCAGGTAGATCGCGTTGCCATGCTCACCGCCCACCTCGCCACGGGCGACGTTGATCCCGTACTCCACCAGCAGATTGAGAATGTCGCGCAGGATGCCGATGCGGTTCTGGCAGTGGACTTTGATACGCATATAAAGGCCCGAAACAGGTGAAGAGGCGGTCTGACGCCGGAATTTTCTGCGCAGCGCGCAAGATAGTCGTCAAGATTATGTGACAGCCATCGGCCTTTTCAAACCCGACAGTCACCGCAAACACGACTTATCGCACGAAGCGTAACGAAAATTTTACGAATTAAAGAGACTTTTCCTACTTGAGCAGCCTTCAACCTGCTGCAACAACGAACGTTCCGGGGTATTTCTCAGTCCATCGCAGGACATAACAAGAACGAAATTCCCCTCGCAGGAGAGCAGTATGAAGCAGACGCAATACGTGGCCCGCGAGCCCGATGCGCAAGGTTTTATCGACTACCCCGCCGAAGAACACGCGGTGTGGAACACGCTGATCACCCGCCAGATGAAAGTGATCGAGGGTCGTGCGTGCCAGGAATACCTGGACGGTATCGAAAAACTCGGTCTGCCCCACGACCGCATTCCGCAACTGGGCGAGATCAACAAGGTGCTCGGCGAGACCACCGGTTGGCAGGTTGCCCGCGTTCCGGCGCTGATCCCCTTCCAGACCTTTTTCGAATTGCTCGCCAGCAAGCAGTTTCCGGTGGCCACGTTCATTCGCACCCGTGAAGAACTGGACTACCTGCAAGAGCCGGACATTTTCCACGAGATCTTTGGCCACTGCCCGTTGCTGACCAACCCGTGGTTCGCCGAATTCACCCACACCTACGGCAAACTCGGCCTGCAAGCGACCAAGGAAGAACGCGTTTATCTGGCGCGCCTGTACTGGATGACCATCGAGTTCGGCCTGGTCGACACCCCGCAAGGCAAACGCATCTACGGCGGCGGCATCCTGTCCTCGCCAAAAGAAACCGTTTATTCGCTGTCGGACGAGCCCGAGCATCAGGCCTTCGATCCGCTGGAAGCCATGCGCACGCCATACCGCATCGACATCCTGCAACCGCTGTATTTTGTCCTGCCGAACCTCAAGCGCCTGTTCGACCTCGCCCACGAAGACATCATGGCCATGGTCAAGCAAGGCATGCAGCTGGGTCTGCACGCACCGAAGTTTCCGCCAAAACCGAAAGCCGCGTGACCCGCGACTTTTGCTTACAAGTGAGTCTGTCCGTCGTCGCCACTTTGGTTTAGCGTGGCGACACTGACCGCCAATATAAAAAAACACCTTCAGATTTCAGGAAGTCCACCATGTCCACTTTGAACCAAGCCCATTGCGAAGCCTGCCGTGCCGATGCCCCACAAGTCAGCGATGAAGAACTGCCGATCCTGATCAAGCAGATCCCTGACTGGAACATCGAAGTACGCGACAGCATCATGCAGCTGGAAAAAGTCTTCCTGTTCAAGAACTTCAAGCACGCGCTGGCCTTCACCAACGCCGTCGGCGAGATCTCCGAGGCCGAAGGTCACCACCCGGGCCTGCTGACCGAGTGGGGCAAAGTCACCGTGACCTGGTGGAGCCACTCGATCAAGGGCCTGCACCGCAACGACTTCATCATGGCCGCGCGCACTGACGAAGTGGCCAAGACTGCAGAAGGACGCAAGTAATGCACTTCGACGCCATCGGCCGGGTGCCCGGCGACCCGATCCTCGGCCTGATGGAGGCCTACGCGCAGGACTCCAACCCGCGCAAGTTCGACCTCGGCGTGGGCGTCTACAAGGATGCCCAGGGCCTGACACCGATTCCCGAAGCGGTGAAAATCGCCGAGGCGCGACTGGTCGAGAGCCAGGACACCAAGACCTACATCGGTGGCCACGGCAATCCGCTGTTCGGCAAAGTCATCAATGAGCTGGTGCTCGGTGCCGATTCGGCACTGATCGCCGAGCAACGTGCCGGCGCCACACAGACCCCGGGCGGCACTGGCGCCCTGCGTCTGGCGGCGGATTTCATCGCGCAATGCCTGCCGGGCAAAGGCGTCTGGCTGAGCAACCCGACCTGGCCGATCCACGAAACGATTTTCGCGGCCGCCGGGGTCAAGATCAGCCATTACCCGTATGTCGGCAGCGACAACCGCCTCGATGTCGACGCGATGCTCGCCGTGCTCAACGAAGTGCCGAAAGGTGATGTGGTGCTGCTGCACGCGTGCTGCCACAACCCGACCGGTTTCGACCTGAGCCACGACGACTGGCATCGCGTGCTGGATGTGGTGCGCAGCCGTGATCTGCTGCCACTGATCGACTTTGCCTACCAGGGTTTTGGCGACGGTCTGGAGCAGGATGCGTGGTCGACCCGGCTGTTTGCGGCCGAGTTGCCTGAACTGCTGATCACCAGCTCCTGTTCGAAGAACTTCGGCCTGTACCGCGACCGCACCGGTGCGTTGATCGTCAGCGCGAAAACCGCTGACAAGCTCATCGACATCCGCAGTCAGCTGGCGCACATCGCCCGTAACGTGTGGTCGACGCCGCCGGATCACGGCGCGGCCGTCGTCGCCACAATCCTCGCCGACCCGGAGCTGAAACGCCGCTGGGCCGACGAAGTGGAAGCGATGCGTCTGCGCATCGCCCAGTTGCGCAGCGGTCTGGTGGACGCGCTGGAACCGCACGGCCTGCGCGAGCGTTTTGCGCACATCGGCGTGCAACGCGGGATGTTCTCCTACACCGGCCTGTCGCCGGAACAGGTGAAAAACCTGCGCGAGCATCACAGCGTGTACATGGTCAGCTCGGGCCGGGCCAACGTCGCCGGGATTGATGCGACGCGCCTCGACCTGCTGGCGGAAGCGATCGCTACCGTCTGCAAATAATCCCATCCATGATCGTTCCCACGCTCTGCGTGGGAATGCAGCCCGGGACGCTCTGCGTCCCTGCCGAAGCGGACGCAGAGCGTCCATTGAGGCATTCCCACGCGGAGCGTGGGAACGATTAGGCACGGAACATGGTGTCGGATCAGGGCTGCGTCACACTGTCGCACTTGTCTAGACAATCCCGCCCGTCGAAACAAATGGATTTAAAAATCTGTTTGTCACTTTTCCTGCTGTATCCTTCGCAAGCTTTCTGAAAGCGCGGATCTACCAGATCTATCAACAGACTTAGCGAGGAGCGCAACCATGCACGAGATTCCGAATCTCCCCTTCCCAAGCCTGCACGAAACTGAGCAGACGACCACGCAACAAGCCGGTGCCCAACAGCCCGAGCCGAAAGAAGCCGCCGAGAGCCGTCCGGCCGACAGCGAAGAGTAGGCAACACCCGCCGTACAGACCGTGTGGAAAGCGCTAACATGCGCTTTCCACACTGCCTGAAACCTGAGCCGCCATGTCCAAAGAATTCGATGAACAACAGGCCGAGATCCTGATCGGTGCCACCGAAAAGATGATCGAGATCTGGAGCCGTCTCTCGCCCGAGAAACAGGCCGCCCTGCTCGCCCGTTTCGGCAGCGAAGAAAACGCGCTGGCTGCATTGGTCACCACGCAATTGGTCGCTCCGGCCAAATAGTTTTACTTTTCCCCGCCCCAGACGCGTCCGCATCGGTATCATGAGCAGCCTATCTATTCTGCTCTTCCCGTGGATCGTAATTCATGTCGTCCTCAATGCCAGAACCCCAGCGTCCCCTGGCGGTCACGCTGCAAGTCGTTTCCATCGTCCTGTTCACCTTCATCGGCTACCTGAACATCGGCATTCCGCTGGCGGTGCTGCCCGGCTACGTTCACAGCGACCTGGGCTTCGGCGCGGTCATCGCCGGGCTGGTGATCAGCGTGCAATACCTGGCCACCCTGCTCAGCCGTCCGTATGCCGGCAAAATCATCGACAATCAGGGCAGCAAACGTGCGGTGATGATTGGTCTGGCCGGTTGTGGCTTGAGCGGTGTGTTCATGCTGATTTCGGCGTGGACACCCAATCTGCCGCTGCTCAGCCTGATCAGCCTGTTCGTCGGCCGTCTGGTGCTGGGCAGCGCTGAAAGCCTGGTCGGCTCAGGCTCGATCGGTTGGGGCATCGGCCGCGTCGGCGCCGCCAACACCGCCAAAGTCATCTCGTGGAACGGCATCGCCAGTTATGGCGCGCTGGCGGTCGGTGCGCCGCTCGGGGTGTGGCTGGTCAGCCGTTTCGGTCTGTGGAGCATGGGCGTAAGCATTCTGCTGCTGGCCACGCTGGGACTGCTGCTGGCCTGGCCGAAAACCGCCGCACCGATCGTGGCCGGCGAGCGTCTGCCGTTCATGCACGTGCTGGGGCGCGTCTTCCCGCACGGCTGCGGACTGGCATTGGGCTCGATCGGTTTCGGCACCATCGCCACCTTCATCACCCTGTATTACGCCACGCAGCACTGGGATAACGCGGTGCTGTGCCTGAGCCTGTTCGGCGCCAGCTTTATCGGCGCGCGACTGCTGTTCGGCAACCTGATCAACCGCCTCGGCGGCTTTCGTGTGGCGATTGCCTGTCTGTCGGTGGAAACGCTGGGCCTGCTATTGCTGTGGCTCGCGCCGGACGCGCACTGGGCATTGGCCGGTGCGGCATTGAGCGGTTTCGGTTTCTCGCTGGTGTTCCCGGCGCTGGGCGTGGAAGCCGTGAACCTGGTGCCCGCCTCCAGCCGTGGCGCGGCGGTCGGGGCCTATTCGTTGTTCATCGACTTGTCGCTGGGCATCACCGGGCCGCTGGCGGGTGCGATTGCTGCTGGCTTCGGTTTTGCCTCGATCTTCCTGTTCGCCGCCCTCGCCGCGCTGAGCGGCCTGGGATTGAGCGTCTACCTCTACCGCCACACGGCGAAGTACCGCGAAGACTAGAAATCCACCTTGCCGCGCCCGGCCTTGATGCTGCCGCGCTTGGTTTTCGATTCGAGCCGACGCTTCTTTGAACCCAGCGTCGGCTTGGTCGGCCGGCGCTTCTTCTCGACCTTGGTGGCGCTGAGGATCAGCTCGGTCAGACGCTCCAGCGCATCGGCGCGATTCTGTTCCTGCGTGCGGTACTGCTGAGCCTTGATGATCAACACGCCGTCGCCGGTGATGCGACTGTCGCGCAGCGCCAGCAGCCGCTCCTTGTAGAACTCGGGCAAGGACGAGGCCGGAATGTCGAAGCGCAGGTGCACGGCGCTGGAGACCTTGTTGACGTTCTGCCCTCCGGCGCCCTGGGCGCGGATGTACGTCAGTTCAATCTCGGCATCCGGCAGATGCACGTTGTTGGAAATCACCAGCATGGAAACTCTACCTTCAAGTCGCTAAGCGACAGACAACCCCAGTTCGGACAACAGCATCGACGCCTGGGCCCGGGAAATCACCGCCCCTTTGAACAGTTTGGCATCGTTGAGCCGAAAGCCGCTCAAATCGGCACCGCGAAGATCGGCATCGGTAAACCTGGCGCCATTGATCCGTGCGTGAGCCAGGCTGCACTCGACGAACTCCGCCTTGCGAAAGTCTGCATCGCTCAAGTCCGCATCGGAGAAATCCAGACCGTTCAACGTCGTGCGGGCGAATGACATGCCGGCCAGAAATGCACTGTTGAGCCGGGTCTCACTGAACGACAGACCCAGACTGGAAGTGTGACTGAAGTTGGCACCGGTCAGCTTGCAACCCGTGAAAGCGACCTGCGCCAGTTTCGCCCGCTGCCAGCGTGTGTTGTTCAAATCGCAACTGCTGAACAAGGCCTCCAGCAACTGCGCCGCTTCGAACACCGCGTGGGCACCCCGGCAGCCCTTCCATTGAGTCGCTTCGAGGCGGGCACCGAGAAATTGCGTGCGCAGCAGAATGCAGCGCTGGAACTCGGCGCGATCCAGCGTCAGTCGCGACAGATCGACATCGGTGAAATCCACCCCGATAAACCGCAGCGGCAAGCGCTGGGACGCGATCAACGCCTGCACATCATCACGCGTCAGCGCGTCTCCCTCGACCTCGTAGTGCGTTTGCACCTGATCCATGCCCGACTCCCTCGCGATTCAATTGGCGCCGGCAGTCTATCGTCACTTCGCGTAGGACCGGGCACAAAATAGCCGACAGAAGTCGGCTATTTTGTTGTCGTCCGTTGCCTACTTGGCCGCGGCCCCAAGCACCGCGCGTTGATCGCTGCGCTTGTTCTTGATCACGTAGCAGACCCACATGAACACCACCCACACCGGGATCGCGTACACCGAGATCTGGATGCCCGGGATCAGCAGCATCACGCCGAGGATGAACAGAACGAACGCCAGGCAGATGTAGTTGCCGTACGGGTACCACAACGCCTTGAACAACGGCTTCTGGTTGGTCTTGTTCATGTGCTGGCGGAACTTGAAGTGCGAGAAGCTGATCATCGCCCAGTTGATCACCAGCGTTGCAACCACCAGCGACATCAGCAGTTCCAGCGCGTGTTGCGGGATCAGGTAGTTGAGCAGCACCGCCACCAGAGTCACGGCCGCCGACGCCAGGATCGAACGCACCGGCACGCCGCGCTTGTCGATCTTCGCCAGCGCTTTCGGCGCATCGCCCTGCTCGGCCATGCCCAGCAGCATGCGGCTGTTGCAGTAGGTGCCGCTGTTGTACACCGACAATGCCGCGGTCAGGACCACGAAGTTGAGGATGTGCGCAGCGGTGTTGCTGCCAAGCATCGAGAACACCTGCACGAACGGGCTGCCGCTGTAGGAATCGCCCGAAGCGTTGAGGGTTTCCAGCAGGCTGTCCCATGGGGTCAGCGACAGCAGGATCACCAGTGCGCCGATGTAGAAAATCAGGATCCGGTAGATCACCTGGTTGATCGCTTTCGGGATCACGGTTTTCGGCTTGTCGGCTTCGGCTGCGGTGAAGCCGAGCATTTCCAGACCGCCGAAGGAGAACATGATGATCGCCATGGCCATCACCAGACCACTGACGCCGTTCGGGAAGAAGCCACCGTGGGACCACAGGTTGCTAACGGCCGCCTGCTCGCCGCCATGGCCGCTGACCAGCAGGTAGCTGCCGAGGGCGATCATGCCGACGATCGCCACGACCTTGATGATCGCGAACCAGAATTCGGCTTCACCGAAGACTTTGACGTTGGCCAGGTTGATCGCATTGATCAGCACGAAGAACGCGGCAGCGGTGACCCAGCTCGGGATCTCCGGCGCCCAGTAGTGGATGTATTTGCCGACCGCGGTCAGCTCCGACATGCCCACCAGGATGTACAGGATCCAGCAGTTCCAGCCCGACAGGAAGCCGGCGAATCCGCCCCAGTATTTGTGCGCAAAGTGGCTGAAGGAGCCGGCCACCGGCTCTTCGACGATCATTTCGCCGAGCTGGCGCATGATCATGAAGGCGATGAAGCCGCAGATGGCATAGCCGAGGATCATCGACGGGCCGGCGGACTTCAGCACCCCGGCCGAGCCGAGGAACAATCCGGTACCGATCGCGCCACCGAGGGCGATCAGTTGAATATGGCGATTTTTCAGGCCGCGTTTCAGCTCGCCTGATTGCGAGTTTTGTCCACTCATGAAAAAGGTCTCACGCAAGGTTTGATGATGTTCAGTAGACGTTGCTGCAAGGTTGCGATTTCAGCCAACCTTGATCAAACCCCAGCGCAGGCACCAGGAATTCAGCTTTTTTACAACGGTCATGCGTCACCTGTTTGTTTTTATCTGTGACGAAATCGAACCCGACACGCTTATGACGCGGCGGAGTGAACAAGGCGGATAAACCTTGAGGTTTGCGCGATTACGCAGAGGGTCACAGTTAAAACGCGGCGCATTGTACACCGCTAACCCCCTGCTGCCAGACCTCGCCGGATCAGCGTGTCGGTTGCCGGGATTGCATGTGTCCACCCCGGGAGGCCCGGGCGGCTGCAAAAATTGAGTCAGGCCTTTGCAGGCCATCGGCGTGGACGATGGAAAATCCGCCCCACGTGGAGAAGTGAAATTGGATAACGGCGTTCATTGCGCCTCCTTCTTGTTATGCACCTGCACGACAGGCATGCAGCGCATCTCACCTTCCAACCGACGCTGAAACAAGCGCGCCAGAGCGCTGCGCAAGGCCCGGCGGGCCTGGCTCCGGCAGATTTTCCTTACAGCCTGACAGAGACACCCGATTCACGGGACTGCGACGGCTTTTTCGTAAATATTCACTGACAGTGCGTAACGTAAAGTTTCCACTCCAGACCCATCGAAGTGCCCTCCGGTGATTGACGTTAGCTGGCTAACTATTTGAAAGGCGTTAAGTTTTTTGTTTTAAAACAAGAAAAACACGCCTGAAAAAAAGAAATAAAAAGTCCAAAAAAAAACGCCAACCCTGAGGTTGGCGTTTCTGTTTTCAGCTTAAAGCTTGCCGCTCGAAGCTTACAGAGGCCTTATTCCGGCTTCTTGCGGCCGAAACCCGGACGCTGGCCGGAACCAGCCGGTGCGCCACGGCGCTTGCCCGACGGTTTGTCATCATCAGCCAGCTTGATGCCTGGACGCTTCGGCGATGGCTTGGACGGACGTTTGGTGTCGACTGGACGATCCGCCACCGGCGTACCGCGACCTTCGCCCCGCTCGGTACGGCCATTGGCCGGACGCGGCGTGCGTGGACCGCGCTCGCCATCCGGACGCGCTGCCGGCTTGCGACCTGGACGCTCGCCTTCGATCTGCGGCTCGCGGACCGGACGCGGACCGGCGCCAATCGGTGCACCGTTGGCCGGACGCAGGGTGCGCACGCGCTCGGTACGGGCCATCGGACGCGACGACTTGCGCTGCATGCGGTCGAGCTTGTCTTTGCTCTTGGCGTTCAGTTGCGGCATGGCCACCGGGGTCAGGCCGACTTCGGCGCTCAGCACGTCGACTTCGTACTGGCTCATTTCGCGCCAGCGGCCCATCGGCAGGTCGGAGTTGAGGAACACCGGACCGAAACGCACGCGCTTCAGACGGCTGACCACCAGGCCCTGAGATTCCCACAGACGACGTACTTCACGGTTACGGCCTTCCATCACCACGCAGTGATACCAGTGGTTGAAGCCTTCGCCGCCCGGTGCCTGTTGAATGTCGGTGAAACGCGCCGGGCCGTCTTCCAGCACAACGCCGGCCTTCAGGCGCTCGATCATTTCGTCGTCGACTTCGCCACGCACACGCACCGCGTACTCACGGTCCATCTCGTAGGACGGGTGCATCAGGCGGTTGGCCAGTTCACCGTCGGTGGTGAACATCAGCAGACCGGTGGTGTTGATGTCGAGACGACCGATGTTGATCCAGCGGCCTTCTTTCGGACGCGGCAGCTTGTCGAACACGGTCGGACGGCCTTCCGGGTCGTCACGGGTGCAGATCTCGCCATCGGGCTTGTTGTACATGATCACGCGGCGAACCGACTCGGCGGCTTCTTCGCGCTTGATGACCTTGCCATCGATGGTGATGGCGTCGTGCATGTCGACACGCAGGCCCAAAGTGGCGTCTTTGCCATTGACCTTGATCCGGCCGGCAGCGATCCAGGATTCGACGTCACGGCGCGAGCCGACGCCGATACGGGCGAGGACTTTCTGCAGCTTTTCGCCTGCTGGGCCGATTTCCTGGTCGTCTTTCTGATTGATGTCACTCATCTGGGCACCTCCCGGTGTGGTCTGTTCAGCGGCGCTGAATTGAGCCGCTGAAGCGTTGAAATCTGGGTTTTCGGGCGAAGGGATCGCCGAAGGGTCGCGAATCATACGCGGATGTGGCCGCGCGCGCATCAGAGACTAGTCGATCAGGCCAAGGTTATTTCTTTTTCCGCCGACCGGTGGCCCCGAGCTTGATCAGACGCAGCGCGGCCTCGGCCAGCACAGTGCGTTTGTCGTCCTTGTCGAGTTTCTTCCACGCCCTGATCTCGCGCTTGCTGCGGCCGCAACCGAGGCAGATGTCGTCGCTGAACTTGCAGACGCTGATGCACGGATCCTTGGTCGAGCTCATGCTCAATCCTCGAACTCGCGGCGTTCGGCTTCGATGGCTTCGGCCAGGGCGCGGGCTTCGGCTTCCTCTTCGCTCAGTTCTTCCTCGGCGGCGGGTTCTGGCGCGGGCTGTTCAAGCCGGGCGACGGCAGCCAGCAGCTTTTCCCGGGCTTCGGCCACGCCGAGCACATCGTCTTCCTGCTCGGGCTCTGGCTCGAATTCTGACTCGGACTCAAATTCAGGCTCGAATTCAGGCTCAAAATCAGATTCTGGCTCACCCTCAACCGACGGCTCGACCGGATCGGATTCAAACCCGCTCGGCTTCGATTCACCGTCCAGCCCATCACGCAGCAAGTCGTCGAAGTCGGTCTTGATCCCCTCCTCCATGCTGTCCAGTTCCAGCAACAAGGTGTGGAAACTGGTTTCTTCCTTCGGTTCTTCCGGCTCGGCACTGGCGTCGGCCAGCTCCTGCAAGCCCGGCGGCACCGGGGCGTCGTCAAAGTCGAGCACCGGATCCGCCTCGATCTCGCGCAACTCGGCCAACGGCGGCAGGTCGTCGAGGTTCTTCAGGTTGAAGTGATCAAGAAACGCCTTGGTGGTGGCGAACATCGCCGGTTTGCCCGGCACGTCGCGGTAACCGACGATGCGGATCCACTCGCGCTCCATGAGCGTCTTGACGATGTTGGTATTGACCGCCACGCCCCGCACGTCCTCGATCTCGCCCCGGGTGATCGGCTGGCGATAGGCGATCAGCGCCATGGTTTCCAGCAGTGCCCGGGAATAGCGCTGCGGACGTTCTTCCCACAGTCGACCGACCCACGGCGCAAACTTCTCGCGGATTTGCAGGCGATAGCCGGAGGCGACTTCCTTGAGCTCGAACGCCCGGCCCTCGCAGGATTTGCCGAGCAGGGTCAGGGCTTTCTTGAAGACCGGCGGCTCCGGGCGTTCACCTTCTTCGAACAGTTCATACAGGCGCTCGAGGGATTGCGGCTTTCCCGAGGCCAACAGAAAGGCTTCAAGCAGGGACGCCAGCTCGCGGGGTTCAGTCAGGTTCATATCGGGACTCGTTATTCGGCTCGGGCTCGCACGTGGATCGCGGCGAACGGCTCATTCTGCACCAGCTCGATCAGGGATTCCTTGACCAGTTCAAGGATCGCCATGAAGGTCACCACCACCCCGAGCTTGCCCTCCTCGGCGGTGAACAGCTCGACGAACGGCACAAACCCGCCGCCCTTGAGCCGCTCCAGCACATCGCTCATGCGCTCGCGGGTGGACAGCGCCTCGCGGCTGACCTGATGGCTTTCGAACATGTCGCCCCGGCGCAGCACTTCGGCCATGGACATCAGGATTTCTTCCAGCGCCACGTCGGGCAAGAGTTTGCGCGCGCGGGCTTCCGGGGCGTCGAGCTTGGGCACGATCACGTCACGACCCACCCGGCTCAGGCCATCGATGCCTTCGGCGGCGGCCTTGAACCGTTCGTACTCCTGCAGGCGGCGGATCAATTCGGCGCGCGGGTCGTCTTCTTCGTCCTCGACGGTTTCGGCCCGGGGTAGCAGCATCCGCGACTTGATCTCGGCCAGCATCGCGGCCATCACCAGGTATTCGGCGGCCAGCTCCAGGCGCACCGACTGCATCAGCTCGACATAACCCATGTACTGACGGGTAATTTCCGCCACCGGGATGTCGAGGATGTTGATGTTCTGTTTGCGGATCAGATACAGCAGCAGGTCGAGCGGGCCTTCGAAGGCTTCGAGGAAGACTTCCAGCGCATCCGGCGGGATGTACAAGTCCAGCGGCATTTCCGTGACGGCCTGGCCATAGACCATGGCAAACGGCAGTTCCTGCTGGGCACCGGCCTGGGGATCAACGGTTTCCACTGCGGACATTCAGGCCTCGACCATGAATGGAGCCGGATCGCCGCAACCGACGCGGATCACTTCCGGATCGTCGCCCGTGAGGTCGATCACGGTGGAGGCCTTGATGCCGCCAAAACCGCCGTCGATGATCAGGTCGACTTGATGCTCGAGCAACTGGCGCATTTCATACGGATCGCTCAGCGGGTCTTCTTCGCCCGGCATGATCAGGGTCACGCTCATCAGCGGCTCGCCCAGTTCGGCCAGCAGCGCCAATGCGATGGGATGGCTCGGCACGCGAAGACCGATGGTGCGTTTCTTCGGATGCAGCAGCAGGCGCGGCACTTCGCGGGTGGCGTTGAGAATGAAGGTGTACGGCCCTGGCAAGTGGGCTTTCAGGATTCGAAAGGTCCCGGTGTCGATCTTGGCGTAATTGCCCAGCTGCGACAGGTCGCTGCAGATCAGCGCGAAGTTGTGCTTTTCGTCGAGCTGACGCAAGCGGCGAACGCGTTCGATGCCGTTCTTGTCGCCGATCTGGCAGCCGATTGCGTAGGAAGAGTCCGTGGGATAGACCACCACCCCGCCCTTGCGGATGATCTCGACCGCCTGTTTGATCAGGCGCGCTTGCGGGTTTTCCGGATGAATCTGGAAAAATTGACTCACATTCTCTACCTGTTCAGACGGCGGCAATAACTGTGTCATGTTTGAACCGACACCACAGGGGTGGAAGGTCCTCCGGCACCGGCCGGTACTGGCCGATCTCGGACCAGCCACCAGGGCCATGGAAATCACTGCCGGCGCTGACCAGCAGACCGAACTCACGGGCAAGGATTGCCAGGCTGCCCACCTGTTCCGCAGGCTGGTGACCGTTGACCACTTCAATCGCGTGCCCGCCCGCTTGAATATAGTCGGCAATCAGCTTTCGGCGCTTGCTGCGGGTGAAATCGTAGTGCCACGGATGCGCCAGGCTGACCCAGGCGCCGGCGGCGCGCAGCGTGCCGACGGTGTCCTCGAGGGTCGGCCAGTGCTGCTTGACGTCCCCCAGCTTGCCGGCGCCGAGCCATTTGCGAAACGCCTCGGCGCGATCCTTTACAAAACCTTCACGCACCATCCAGTCGGCGAAATGCGGACGGGCCGGCGCGTTGCCGCTGTCGCCCAGTTCCTGCTGGATCTGCCGCGCGCCGTCGAGCGCATTCGGCATGCCCTTGAGGGCGAGCTTGCGGCTTATTTCCTCAGACCGCAGCCAGCGGCCGTCGTGCAACTGCGCAATCGCCTCGACCAACGGTGCGGCGTTGACGTCGAAACCGTAGCCGAGCACATGAATGGTCGCCCCACCCCAGGTGCAGGACAACTCGACGCCGTTGACCAGTTGCATGCCCAGCGCCTCGGCGGCCGTGCGTGCTTCGGCGAGGCCTTCGAGGGTGTCGTGATCGGTCAGGGCCAGGACTCGCACGCCGTTCTCGAACGCACGCGCAACCAGTGCCGCAGGCGCCAGGGCGCCATCGGAGGCCGTGCTGTGGCAGTGCAAATCAACATTCACGGGGATGTGTAACCTCAAATCAGCTGGCGCTATCGCGCGCCCATATGTTTGTTATTATGCCGCCACATCCAGCTTCTGGCTCTCACTGTGAAACAATTCATCGATTTCATCCCGCTTCTGCTGTTCTTCATCGTCTACAAACTCGATCCACGCACCGTCGACGTTGCCGGCCATGAACTGACGGTAGGCGGCATTTACAGTGCAACCGCCGTGCTGATCATCAGCTCCCTGGTGGTGTACGGCGCGATCTTCATCAAGCAGCGCAAGCTGGAGAAGAGCCAGTGGCTGACGCTGGTCGCCTGCCTCGTGTTCGGCAGCCTGACCCTGGCCTTCCACAGCGAAACCTTCCTGAAATGGAAAGCCCCGGTGGTCAACTGGCTGTTCGCCCTGGCCTTCATCGGCAGCCACTTCATCGGTGATCGTCTGCTGATCAAGCGCATCATGGGTCACGCGCTGACGCTGCCGGACGCTGTCTGGACCCGACTGAACATCGCCTGGATCGGTTTCTTCCTGTTCTGCGGTGCCGCCAACCTGTTCGTCGCCTTCACCTTCCAGGACTACTGGGTGGACTTCAAGGTGTTCGGCAGCCTGGGCTTGACCGTGCTGTTCCTGGTCGCTCAAGGCATCTACCTGTCCCGTCACCTGCACGACGCCGATACCACAACGCCAAAAACCGAGGACTGACATGCTCTACGCCATCATTGCCACCGACGTCGCCAACTCCCTGGACGCCCGCCTCGCTGCGCGCCCGGCACACCTTGAACGCCTGCAAGTGCTCAAGGGCGAAGGCCGCATCGTGCTGGCCGGCCCGCACCCGGCGGTCGACAGCAATGACCCAGGCGCAGCAGGCTTCAGCGGCAGCCTGATCGTTGCCGAATTCGACTCCCTGAGCGCGGCGCAGGCCTGGGCCGATGCTGACCCGTACATCGCCGCCGGCGTCTACGCCAACGTGATCGTCAAGCCGTTCAAGCAAGTCCTGCCGTAACCTCCCCCGCCGATACTCCCACGCGATGAACCTTGTCGGTTCATCGCGTTCTCAATCGCTCATTATTCTCGTTTGCCGGCCGACAACCTGCCCAATATCCATTTGGAAACAGGAGTCGCGATGCGCAAGGGTCCGTTGTGTCTGATGTTGGTCACGTTGTCGATCGTGGCGCCCGCCCATGGTGAAGAAAGCACCGAAGGCGGCAGCTCCACGCCGCTGTCGTTGAGCGCCGGCAGTCAGATCACCGAGTTGCAGCAGCGCCTGAAGGCCAGCGAGCAGCAACGGGAAGAACTGAGCAAACAACTGCAAAGTGCCGACAACACCCGCGAAAGCGCCCAGCTCGCCCGGTTGCGCCAGGAGAACCAGCGTCTGAAGCTGCAACTCAAGGAAGCCCAGGCCAGCCCGCTGCCGCGCCTGCTGACCGAACAGCAGCAATGGTTCGTCACCGGGGCCGGGGTAGCGCTATTGGCGCTGCTCTGCGGTATCTTTGCCAGTGGAGCAAGCCGAAAACGTCGGCAATGGCTAAATTGAGTGAGTCATGAGCGAGCTGTTACTGATTGATGATGACGTGGAGCTGTGTGAGCTCCTGAGTAGCTGGCTGAGCCAGGAAGGCTTCCAGGTCCGGGCCTGCCACGATGGTCAGAGCGCCCGCAAGGCGCTGGCCGAAACCGCGCCGGCGGCCGTGGTGCTGGACGTGATGCTGCCCGACGGCAGCGGTCTGGAACTGCTCAAGCAACTGCGCAGCGATCACGCCGACCTGCCGGTGTTGATGCTCTCGGCCCGGGGCGAACCGCTGGACCGGATCCTCGGCCTGGAACTGGGCGCCGACGATTACTTGGCCAAGCCCTGCGATCCGCGCGAACTGACCGCCCGCCTGCGCGCCGTGCTGCGCCGCAGCCATCCGGCCGCCGTGTCGACCCAGCTCGAACTGGGGGACCTGAGCTTCAGCCCGGTGCGCGGCGTGGTCAGCATCGACGAAAAGGAATTCACCCTCACCGTCTCCGAAAGCCGCCTGCTCGAAGCCCTGCTCAAGCAACCGGGCGAGCCGCTGGACAAACAGGAACTGGCGCAGATCGCCCTCGGCCGCAAGCTGACCCTGTACGACCGCAGCCTCGATATGCACGTCAGCAACCTGCGCAAAAAGATCGGCCCGCACCCCGACGGCCGCCCGCGCATCGTCGCCCTGCGCAGCCGTGGCTACTACTACAGCCTCTGATCGTCTGTCAGTTTTGTCAGGTCGGCGCGAAAACGTGTTTACCCAAGCTTTACACAGCGCTGACCGCCGCTGACCTTGATCTCCGTAATCTGTACTCATCCGGAACGTACCGGGAACGAGACAAAGGAGATTCACCATGCGCAAGACTCTTATCGCTCTGATGTTTGCCGCTGCCCTGCCGACCGTCGCCATGGCCATGCCACAGGATGGCGGCCCGATGGGTGGCCCGCTGGACGGCCCGCGCCATGGCGGTCAGATGCACGGCATGCACGGCAAAGGCCCGTACAGCCAGCTGGACCTGTCCCGCGAACAGCGCGAGCAGATCCGCAAGATCATGGGCGAGCAGATGCACGAGCGTAAGCAGACGGTCGAAAAATACCTGGAGAAACTCTCGCCAGCCGACCAGAAAGCCATGAAGGACGAGATGGCGGCCAACCACAAGAAAGCCGAATCCGATGTCCGCGCCGTGTTGAAACCGGATCAACAGAAGAAGTTCGACGAGATCCAGAAGAAACAGGCCGAGCGTCGCGCCGAATGGGCCGAGTTCAAAGCCTGGAAAGCGCAACAGCCGCAAAAGGCGCAATAATGTTCTGACCCCAGGCCCGACGGCTTACCCCGTCGGACCTGCTTTCACCCGATCAAATGTGGGAGCGAGCTTGCTCGCGATAGCGGTGTATCAGACAAAACTTAGCTGTCTGACACTACGCTATCGCGAGCAAGCTCGCTCCCACAGGGTTTTGCGTTTGTTCTGAGGAATCATTGTGCGTTCATTGTTCTGGCGTATCCTCGCCAGCTTCTGGCTGGCCATCGCTCTGGTTGCAGGGCTTTCCATTCTGCTGGGGCACATGCTCAACCAGGACGCCTGGATCCTCAGCCGCCACCCGGGCCTCAACACCCTGGCCGCCGAATGGACGCAGACCTACGAAGCCCAGGGCGAAGACGCCGCACAGGACATCCTCGAACAGCGCAAACGCCAGTACCACATCGACGTGCAAGTGCTGAACGAAAGCGGCGACCCGGTGGTGCGCGGCACCTTCCCCCGGCGTGCGGCCGCCTTCGAGGCGCGGCAGAACAACGATGACCGTCGCCTGCCATGGCGCCGTCTGACCGACGAATTCACCAGCGACAAAAGCGGCGACACCTACCTCTTCATCTACCGCATCCCGCACCCGGAACTCGACGCCTGGCACCGCGAAAGCCTGCTCTGGCCATTGAGTGCGCTGGGCATTGCGTTGGTGGTGCTGACCCTGTTCAGCCTGCTGGTGACGTTCTCTATCACCCGCCCGCTCAGTCGCCTGCGCGGCGCGGTGCATGACCTCGGCCAGACCACCTATCAGCAGAACAGCCTGGCGCAACTGGCCAACCGTCGCGATGAATTCGGTGTGCTGGCCAACGACTTCAATCGCATGGGCGCCCGTCTGCAAAGCCTGATCGGCAGTCAGCGTCAGTTGCTGCGCGACGTGTCTCACGAATTGCGTTCTCCACTGGCCCGGCTGCGCATCGCGCTGGCACTGGCCGAACGGGCAAGCCCCGAAGAACGGGAAAAACTCTGGCCGCGCCTGACCCGCGAGTGCGATCGGCTGGAAGCGTTGATCAGTGAAATTCTGGTACTGGCGCGGGTCGATGCCGACAACGCCAGCGCCGAAGACGTGGATCTGAATGCCTTGCTCACCACCCTGCAAAAGGACGCGCAACTCGGTTCGCCAGAGCAGACCGTGCGTCTGGAGGCCGAGCCTGCGCTCAATCTGACAGGCTGGCCGACCATGATCGAACGCGCCGTGGACAACCTGCTGCGCAACGCCCAGCGCTTCAACCCGGTCGGACAGGCAATTGAAATGCAGGCGTCACGTCAGGGTGAGCGGATCGTGGTCAGCGTGCGTGACCATGGCCCGGGGGTGCAGGCCGAGCATCTGAGCCAGTTGGGCGAACCGTTTTATCGAGCGCCGGGGCAGACCGCTGCCGGGCATGGCCTGGGACTGGCGATAGCCCGGCGGGCAGCGGAGCGGCATGGCGGGACGCTGGTGCTGGCCAATCACCCGCAGGGCGGGTTTGTGGCCAGTCTTGAGTTACCGCTGGAGCCTGGGGCTGTTGTTCAGCCCTGATGGAGTCAGGCTTTACCCGGCCACGCGCTGACAAACTCCGTCAGATCTACTTTCTCCGCCACCCGCGGTTCTTTCTGCGGCGTGCCGAGGTACAGGAAGGCAATCACCTCTTCGTCATCCGTCAGGCCCAAACCCTTGGCGACATGTTTCGAGTACGCCAGATCACCCGTACGCCACACCGCACCAATCCCCTGCGCGTATGCCGCCAGCAGAATGCCGTGAGCCGCACAGCCCGCCGCCAGCAGTTGCTCGGCCTTCGGGTATTTGACGTGATCCTGCAATTTGGCGATGACCACAACCACCAGCGGCGCCCGCAGCGGGCCGTTGCGGGCCTTGTCGATCATCGCTTCGGTGACTTCGCCTTCCTGCATTTGTGCCGCTTGCGCCAGCAACTCGCCCATCTGCTCACGCGCCGCGCCTTCGACGGTCAGGAAGCGATACGGCTGCAAATGGCCGTGATCCGGTGCGCGGGTCGCGGCGGCAAACAGCACTTCGCGCTGTTCGGCGGTGGGGGCCGGATCGATCAGTCGTGGAACGGAAACACGGTTGAGCAAAGCGTCGAGAGCCTGCATCGGCCACCTCCTGAAAAAAATGTCCGGCTATTCTAGCTGCAAGTGATCCAGACGCGTCGGTTTACATGCCTTGCACCGCAGGTAGAATGGCGCCCTTCCCACATCAGCCCGAGCGGACTTCATGGCGTTGCCGACCTTACGGATCATTGGTTTCATCATCGGCATCTTCCTGATCACCCTGGCCATCGCCATGGTCGTGCCCATGGCCACCCTGGTGATTTTCGAGCGCACCGGCGATCTGCCGTCGTTCCTCTGGGCGAGCATGATCACCTTCGTCGCCGGCCTCGCGCTGGTGATTCCCGGTCGTCCGGAACACATTCACCTGCGCCCCCGCGACATGTACCTGCTGACCGTCAGCAGCTGGCTGGTAGTGTGCATTTTCGCTGCACTGCCGTTTCTGCTGACTCAGCACATCAGTTACACCGACTCGTTCTTCGAAAGCATGTCCGGCATCACCGCCACCGGCTCGACCGTGCTCAACCATCTGGACGACATGTCCCCCGGCATCCTGATGTGGCGCTCGCTGCTGCACTGGATCGGTGGTATCGGCTTCATCGGCATGGCGGTGGCGATCCTGCCGCTGCTGCGCATCGGTGGCATGCGGCTGTTCCAGACCGAATCCTCGGACCGCTCGGAAAAGGTCATGCCTCGCTCGCACATGGTGGCGCGGCTGATCGTGGCGGCGTACGTCGGCATCACGATTCTCGGCAGCCTGGCGTTCTGGTGGGCCGGGATGAGCCCGTTCGATGCGATCAACCACGCGATGTCGGCGATTTCCACCGGCGGGTTCTCTACCTCCGACCAATCCCTGGCCAAGTGGACGCAACCGGCGGTGCATTGGGTGGCGGTGGTGGTGATGATCCTCGGCAGCCTGCCGTTCACCCTGTACGTGGCGACACTGCGCGGCAACCGCCGGGCGCTGATCAAGGATCAACAGGTGCAGGGTTTGCTCGGAATGTTGCTGGTGACCTGGCTGGTGCTCGGCACCTGGTACTGGTGGACCACCAACCTGCATTGGCTGGACGCGCTGCGGCATGTGGCGCTGAACGTGACGTCGGTGGTCACTACCACGGGGTTTGCGTTGGGGGACTACAGCCTGTGGGGCAACTTCTCGCTGATGCTGTTCTTCTATCTGGGCTTCGTCGGTGGTTGTTCCGGCTCGACGGCGGGCGGGATCAAGATCTTCCGTTTCCAGGTCGCCTACATTCTGCTCAAGGCTAACCTTAACCAGTTGATTCACCCACGGGCGGTGATCAAGCAGAAGTACAACGGTCATCGACTCGACGAAGAGATCGTCCGTTCGATTCTGACGTTCTCGTTCTTCTTCGCCATCACCATCTGCGTGATCGCCCTGCTGCTGTCGCTGCTGGGCGTGGACTGGATGACGGCGTTGACCGGCGCCGCCAGCACCGTGTCCGGCGTCGGCCCCGGCCTGGGCGAGACCATCGGCCCGGCCGGCAACTTCGCCAGCCTGCCGGATGCGGCCAAGTGGATTCTGTCGTTCGGCATGCTGCTCGGCCGACTGGAGATCATTACGGTGTTTGTACTGTGTATTCCGGCGTTCTGGCGTCACTGATCGCGTTCGGCGCTTCCAGCAACCGCGCCCGGTAATCGCCGGGCGTGGTGTCGAACCAGCGGCGGAAGGCGCGGAAGAAATTGCTCGGGTCGGCAAACCCCAACAGGTAGGCAATCTCCAGCAAGGTCATGCTCGGCTGCGCCAGGTATTGCTCGGCGAGTTCGCGGCGGGTGTCATCCAGCAACTGCTGAAAACTGGTGCCCTCCTCCTGCAAGCGTCGTTGCAAGGTGCGCTGCGACAGATGCAGGGTCTGCGCCACCGTGTCGCGCTTGGGTTCGCCCTGCGGCAGCAAACGGCACAACACCTGACGCGCCTTGTGGGTCACGCGGCTTTCGGAAAACCGCGCCAGATATTCCCCGGCAAACCGGTCGTGCAGCAGCGCCATCGCCTCGTTGGCGGTGGGCAGTGGCGCTTCCATGTCGGCCCGTTCGAAGATCAGAGCGTCGTACGGCGCGTTGAACACCAGCGGTGCATGGAAGGCTTGTTTATAGGGTTCAAGATCATCCGGCTCGTCGCCCTGCACCAGCACTTTGCGCGGGTGCAGCGTGCGTCCGGTCAGCCAGCCGCACAGCGCGAGCGCGCAGGCCAGCGAAGCTTCGGCACTTTGCCGGGTCGGCGGCAGATGATCGCCATGCACCGTCAGGATCAGCGCATAACCTTCGTCGAGCAGGCGAAAGCTCAGGTCGGCACTTTCGGCGATGATTCGCTGATAACGCACCAGTCGCTGAAAACCTTCCGCCAGCGTATTGCTGGACATCAGCGCATAACCCGCGACATGGAACGAAGCCGGCCGCACCACCTTGCCCATGTTCAGGCCGATGGCGGGATTACCGGACAGCTCGACCGCCCGTTGCCAGAGTCGGGTCATGGAATCCTGTGGGAAGCGTGCGTCCGGATCCTCCAGCGCCGCGTAGTCGAGCCCCAGCTGTCTGAACAAAACCCGGCAATCCAGGCCGTCCATTTCCAGTGCTTTGACAATCCCCATCGCCCAGCTTGCAGAAGTCGTTCGTTCGCTCATGGCGTTTTTTCTTGGATGACATGATGAGCCGCATACTACGGCGGATTTCCCAAGGATAGTAAAGTGGCGCCGATTGTCACTGGCCGACGCCATTGATCACTCTAGACTCAAATAAGCTACCCGCCGAACAACTTGCAATCAGAACAATAACCACAGAGATCGCAGTCGTGGAAACCATCAAGCATTTCAACAGCTTCGCCGAGTTCTATCCGTATTACCTCAACGAGCACAGCAACAGCACCTGCCGTCGCCTGCATTTCATCGGCACGACGCTGGTGATCTTCATTCTCGCCCTGACCATCGCCAAGGGCGCCTGGCTGCTTTTGCTCGCATTGCCGCTGGCGGGCTACAGCTTTGCCTGGGTCGGCCATTTCTTTTTCGAGAAAAACCGCCCGGCCACCTTCCAGCATCCGTTCTACAGCCTGCTCGGCGACTTCGTCATGTACCGCGACATGATCCTGGGCCGCGTGCCGTTCTAGAAATTCCGACCAAGAGGACTGCCGATGAATGCCACTGCCCGTTTCACCCACATGAAGGACGGCACACAGGACGACTGGGCGATCATCGCGGCGGATTTCAGCGCCTACGCCCGTCAGTTGCCGGGCCGGATCATGGCCCACCTGAAACTGCTCGAAGGTGATTTCGGCGGTTTCCCGGTGGATCGCCTGACCCACTCGCTGCAAACCGCGACCCGCGCCTTTCGCGACGGGCGCGACGAAGAGTACGTGGTCTGCGCCCTGCTCCACGACATCGGCGACACCCTGGGTTCCTACAATCACCCGGACATCGCTGCCGCGATCCTCAAGCCGTTCGTCAGCGCCGAAAACCTGTGGATGGTGGAAAAGCACGGGATCTTCCAGGGCTACTACTTCTTCCATCACCTGGGCATGGATCGGCACCTGCGCGAGCAATTCAGCGACCACCCGCAGTTTCTGGCGACCGCGGAGTTCTGCGCCAAATACGACGCGGCGGCGTTCGACCCCGAATACGACACCCTGCCGCTGAGCTTCTTCGAGCCGATGATGGAAAGGCTGTTCGCCCAGCCGAAAAACTCGATCTACAAAGCGGCGATGGAAGAGCACACCCCCGCATAAAGGCAATCCCGACCCATTGTGGGAGCGAGCTTGCTCGCGAATGCGGAGTGTCAGTCAATACAGCTTTGTCTGATGTATTGCATTCGCGAGCAAGCTCGCTCCCACAGGGGCCGTCGCTCAGGCCAGTTCGGCAACCTTCGCCGCTTTCAATTCCGCTTCCCGCGCCTGCGCATCCGCCAGGCGATACAGCTCGATCGTGCCGTCCCAGTGCTCGATCAGCGCCGAGCATGACTCCACCCAGTCGCCACAGTTGAGGTAATCCACCTCGCCGACCTTGCGGATCTCGGCGTGGTGGATGTGCCCACAGACCACGCCGTGCAACTCGCGCTTCACGCATTCGTGGGCGATGGCTTCCTCGAAATCGCTGATAAAGCTGACCGCTGTCTTCACCTTGTGCTTGAGATAGGCCGACAGCGACCAGTAGCCGTAACCGTATTTCGCCCGCCAGTGATTGAGCCAGCGGTTGAGGGTCAGGGTGAACTCGTAGGCCGAATCGCCAAGGAACGCGAGCCAGCGGTGATAGCGGGTGATCACGTCGAACTGGTCGCCGTGAATCACCAGCAGATGCCGGCCATCGGCGGTGACGTGCACCGCTTCGTCGACCAACTGGATGTTGCCCAGAATCAGTTTTGAATAGCGGCGCAGGAATTCGTCATGGTTGCCGGTGACGTAGATCACCTCGGTGCCGCGCTTGCTCATGGTCAGCAAACGGCGGATCACGTTGGTGTGCGCCTGCGGCCAGTACATGCCACCGCGCAGTTTCCAGCCGTCGATGATGTCACCGACCAGGTAGATCTTGTCGGCGTGATAGCCCTTGAGAAATTGCGACAGATGCTCGGCCTGGCAATCCCGCGTGCCCAGGTGCACGTCGGAGATCCACAGGGTGCGAACCCGTTGTTTACGGCTGGGTCTGGCGAGCTCGGCGCTGGTCATGGGCAACCCTCTGCGATGTTTTCGCCACTCTGCGCGCGCCCGGTTAATCGACCATGACAGGTATGCGTCAGTCGTGTGACAAACGCGCCGCCCCTGCGCCGGTGTAGACTGGCGGCTCGCCCGGAGACCGCCATGCAACCGATCCTGACCCTGCGCCATTACAGCCACGACCTGATCGCCCACAGCCACGACCACGCGCAACTGGTGTTCGGCCTGTCCGGCGCGCTGGATTTCGAAGTCGAAGGGCGTGGCAGTCAGGTATTGCAGCAGAGCTTCGTGGTGATCCCCGCCGGCGCGCATCACGCGTGCGGCAGTCCCAAGGGCAGCCGCTGTCTGGTGCTGGATGTGCCCGACGAACAATGGCTGACGCGCTCGCTGGGCAATCACGCCGATGCCAGCCGCCGTCTGCTGGACAACGCCGCCCGGTTGTCACTGGATGCCGGGCAAGGTCAATTGGTCAACTGGCTGGCGAACAGTCCGGTGGATGATCCATTGATTGCGCAACAGGGCGCAGTGTTGTTGCTGGCGAGCCTGAACCACGTGCCACCCGCCGAGATCGTCGCGCGCCGCCTGCCCTACGCGGCACTCGATGCGCACATCGAGCAATACGCGGCCTATCCGCTGCAAGTCGCGGATCTGGCGCGCGTCGCCGGATTATCCAGCGCCCGGTTGCATGCGCGGTTCGTCGCCGAATGCGGGCAGACACCGATGGACTACATTCGCAGTCGCCGGCTGCACAAAGCCGTGGCGCTGTTGCGCAACACCACGCTGCCTGTCGGTGAAGTGGCCAGCCGCGTCGGCTACAACTCACAAAGCGCCTTCTCGGCCGCCGTCCTGCGTGAGTTCGGCACCTCTCCTACACAATTGCGACGCGAGGCTGACGACAAAAGTCGATAGCCTGCCGACAGACTTTTCCGTCGTGACACGCTTCAATGTGTGCCTGTAATGGTGTTTGGAAAAAGGACTGCAATGACTCCCCGTACCGCCCTCGGCGCCCTGCATATCGGCGCACTGATGTTCGGCCTGACCGGCGTCTTCGGCAAACTCGCGGCCGCAACGCCCGCGGTCATCGTGTTCGGACGCGCCGCGTTTGCCGTTCTGGCCCTGGCATTTTTCGCCCGTTTCGCCCAACAGGGCGGCTGGCAGAAACTGCAGGCCGTCGACTGGCGGCGACTGGCCCTGAGCGGCGTGCTGCTGGCCGGGCACTGGGTGAGTTTCTTCATTGCGGTCAAGGTCGCGGGCGTCGCCATTGCGACCCTGGGTTTCGCCAGTTTCCCGGCCTTCACGGTGATCCTCGAAGGGCTGATCTTCCGCGAACGCATCCGCGCCAATGAAATCATCCTGGTGGCGCTGGTCAGTATCGGGCTGGTGCTGGTGACGCCAGCGTTCGATCTGGCCAGCGGCGCGACCGCCGGCCTGCTCTGGGCGATCCTGTCCGGCCTGCTGTTTTCCCTGCTGTCCCTGACCAACCGCGCCAGCTCCGGGCGCATCCCGGCGGTGCAGGCGGCGCTGTATCAGAACGTGGTGGTGGCGTTGTGTCTGCTGCCGGTGGCGGCGCCGCAACTGAGCGAAGTGCGGGCCATCGACTGGTTGTGGATCGGTCTGCTCGGGGTGTTCTGCACCGGCGTCGCCCACAGCCTGTTCGTCGCCAGCCTAGCGGTCATCAAGGCGCGCACCGCCGCGGTGGTGTTCGCCATGGAGCCGGTGTACGGGATTACTGTGGCGTGGTTGCTGTTCGATGAAGATCCGACCCTGCGCATGTTGATCGGCGGCGCGCTGATCATCGTTGCGATCGTGGTGTCGAGCCGAATGTCAGGCGGCAACGACAAGAAAACCGTCGCGGCCGAAGCCGCCTCTCACTGAGTACGGTCGTTGTGGCCGAGGTCGCGGTCAGGGTCGATCTGGTCGCGCACCCGCTGCTTGAGCACCTTGGCTTCGGGGAAACCGCCGTCGGCCTTGCGTTCCCAGATCTGCACGTCGTTGCAGGTAATGTGAAATATCCCTCCGGTGCCCGGCACCAGTGACACTTTGCCGAGGTCGTCGCCGAAGGTGCTAAGCAGCTCTTGTGCCAGCCATGCGGCGCGCAACAGCCACTGGCATTGCGTGCAATAGGTGATGACGATTTCCGGTTTTGTGACGGTCATGATCGCTGAAACTCCTGAGCCAGAGGGCGCCGCTATAATAGCCGGCTTTATCGCTCGCCCCGAGACTCACGATGCGTCGTCTTCTGATCTGCCTGTTGCTTGGTTTCCTTCCCCTGCTCGCTGGTGTCAGCGTCCATGCCAGTGAGGCCACACGCCCGAAAGTCGGCCTGGTGCTGTCCGGCGGCGCGGCCCGTGGGCTGGCGCACATCGGTGTGCTCAAGGCCCTGGAAGAACAAGGCATCAAGATCGATGCGATTGCCGGCACCAGCATGGGCGCAGTGGTCGGCGGGCTGTATGCCTCGGGCTACAAGATCGACGAACTGGAAAAACTCGCCCTGACCATCGACTGGCAGCAGGCGCTGTCCGACGCCCCGCCCCGGGAAGACGTGCCGTTCCGGCGCAAGCAGGACGACCGCGATTTTCTGGTGAAACAGAAACTGAGCTTTCGCGATGACGGCAGCCTCGGCCTGCCATTGGGCGTGATTCAGGGCCAGAACCTCGCGCTGCTGCTGGAAAGCCTGTTGGCCCACACCAGTGACACCCGGGATTTCGACAAGCTGCCGATCCCGTTCCGCGCGGTGACCACGGATATCGCCAACGGCGAAAAAGTGGTGTTCCGCAAGGGCCACCTGCCCCAGGTCATCCGCGCCAGCATGTCGATCCCGGCGGTGTTCGCCCCGGTCGAACTCGACGGCCGATTGCTGGTGGATGGCGGCATGACCGACAACATCCCCCTCGATGTGGCCCGTGAAATGGGCGTCGACGTGGCCATCGTGGTCGACATCGGTACCCCGCTGCGCAACCGCAAGCAACTGGTGACCGTGGTCGATGTGCTGAACCAGTCGATCACCCTGATGACCCGGCGCAACTCCGAAGAGCAACTGGCGACCCTGCATCCCGATGACGTGCTGATCCAGCCGCCACTGGCCAGTTTCGGCGCCACCGACTTCGGTCGCGGCCAGGAAATGATCGACGCCGGCTACCGCGCAACCCAGGCGCTGAACGTGCGCCTCGCCCGTCTCAAACCCGTGCAGTCGCAGGACGCCGAACTCAACGCCGCCCGCGCGCCGGGCCAGCGCACGCCGATCATCACCGCGATCAAGGTCGAGAACGATTCGAAAGTCGGCGATGACGTGATCCGCTACTACATCCGCCAGCACATCGGCGAACCACTGGATCTGGGTCGTCTGCAAACCGACATGGGCACCCTGTACGGCCTCGATTACTTCGAGCAGGTGCAATACCGCGTGGTGCACAAAGGCGCTGATCACACGCTGGTGATCAGCGCGCGCGGCAAACGTACTGGCACGGATTACCTGCGGGTCGGCCTCAACCTGTCGGACGACATGCGCGGTGACAGCGCCTTCAACCTCGGCGCCAGTTACCGCATGAACGGCATCAACCGCCTCGGTGCGGAATGGCTGACCCGGGCACAGATCGGCGATAAACAAGAGTTGTACAGTGAGTTCTATCAGCCGCTGGACGTGGGCTCTCGCTACTTCGTGGCGCCTTATGCGTCGTTTGCCGCACAGAACGTCGACTCGGTTCTGGACAACGATCCGATCGCCCAGTATCGCGTCGAGCGCTACGGCTTCGGCCTCAACTTTGGCCGGCAGATCGGCAACAGCGGCGAGGTGCGCTTCGGGGTCGGCGAAGCCTGGGGCAAGGCGGATGTGCGGATCGGCGATCAGGATCTGCCGAGCGAAAACTTCAACGAAGGGTTCTATGCGCTGAAGTACTCCTTCGACTCGCTGGACAACGTCTACTACCCCCACGAAGGCGAAGACATTGGCCTGACGCTGGTGCAGTTCGAGCCGAGCCTGGGTTCCGATACGCGCTACCGGCAGTGGGAATTCAAACTGGACAAGGCCATGAGCAGTGGCCCGGACACGCTGATTCTGGGTGGCCGTTACGGCCGCACGCTGGACGATGCCAATGTGGTGACCTCCAGTTTCCTGCTCGGCGGCGCCCGGCAGTTGTCCGGTTTCCGCGAGGACGCGATCTCCGGACAGAACGTCAGTCTGATGCGCGCGGTGTATTACCGCCGCCTCACCCCGCGTTCATACCTGCCACTGGATTTCCCGCTGTACGCCGGCGCATCGCTGGAACGTGGCCGGGCATGGAACAACGACAATGAGTTCGACAGCGGCTACATCAACGCGGCCAGCGTGTTCATCGGCTTCGATACGCCGCTGGGGCCGCTGAATTTCAGCTACGGCCTGAACGATGCGGATGAACAGGCGGTGTACCTGAACCTTGGGCAGACCTTCTGACAGCGGTCAACGAATCCCCGCCAACAGCGTGCGCGCCGTTTGCCTGAGGGGTTCGTCGGCTTCCTTGAGCAGTTCGTTGAGCAAGGCAATGGCGCTGTCGATATCGCCGTCGTCGATGCAGGTCTGGGCCTGTTCGAGTTTGCCGGCGTTGGCGGTGTCCGAGGGTTCGGGTTCCAGGTCTTGCAGTTCCAGTGGTTCGAGCGAGAGCGACGTGCCGGGATCGCCAAACTCGTTGAGGAAATCATCGTCCAGTGGTTGTGCTTCCGGCTCGACGATCCATTCCAGTTCGGCGGTCTCGGCATCGTCGGGCAGGGTTTCCGGCAATTCGAAATCCTGTGGCAATACTTGCAGATCGGAGCCGAGCGTTGATGGTAGCTGTTCAGGTGCTGTGGTGGCCGGGCGAGCCTCCTCAAGATCCCAACTGGAGGCCATCGAGAGCTGATCCAGGTTCAGCTCGAAATTGTCTTCGGCTACCGGCTCCACAGGCGTTGCAGGTTCGATCGGCAGCGCGGCAATCACCGGGGCCGCCGCCACCAGAGGTGCGGCGCTGATCAGTTTTGGATAGCGGGCGCGAATTTCCTGTAGCCGCTGATCCTCGACCCCGAGCTGGCGCAGACGGCTTTCCTGCTCGTCATAGGCCGGCGTGTCGCCCTGCCGCCCCAGCACTTCAAGCAATTGCACGCCGAGGTCGATGCGCTCCGGCTCCCGCTGCAAGGCATCACGCAACAGACCGGCGGCCTCGCCCAAGCGTCCGTAGGCCAGATAAATGCCGACCGCTTCCAGCACATCGCCGTTGGCGTGTTCCTCGCGATGTTCGACAGCACTGTGAACGGCACTCGGCTGCATCGGTTCGGCGTCATCGACCGGGGGTTCATTTCGTACCGGCAGGAACGGAGTCGGCGCCTCAGCCCCTTGCGACTGTTGGCGTTGCCGGCGCACGTACAGTCCCGCCACCAACAACCCCAGCACCAGCAGCAGTCCGCCGAGCAGCGGCCAGTTGAGTGAATCCTCCTGAGACTCGATCGGGGCAATGACCGGCGCAGGCGCAGGTGCCACGGGTGCGACAGGTGCCGGCAGCGCCTGTTGCACTTCAATCAGGCGGGCCTGCAAATCACCGAGCTGTTTCTTGCCGTCAGCGATCAGCACTTCCTGGGCCTGAAGCTTCACGTTCAATTCATCGATGGTTTTTTGCAGTTGCTGATTCTGCACAAGGCTCGCCGCCAGTTGCTCGGCCTGAGTGTCGGCGACCGGGGCCGGTGGCTGCACAGGCGCAGCAGGTTTGGCCGGCGTGGTTGCGGAGGGAGCCTCGGGGGTCGGGAATTCCGACGATTGCGCACGCACAGTTGGCTCGTCGGTGGCCGGGACAATCCCCGGCGAACCCGGCGGGTCGATCAGCACGGTGTATTCGCGCAGCAGGTGGCCATTGGGCTGATCGAGCTGCACCAGGAAATTCAGAAAGGGTTCGTTGACCGGTTTGGTCGAAGTCACCCGGATCATGTTGCGATTGCCACGCAGGATCGGGGTGAACTTGAGGTCATTGAGAAAGAACACGCGCTCAATGCCGGCGCGGCCGAACTCGTCCGCCGAGGCCAGACGAACCGCCAGTTCGTTTTCGCTGACGCCCCCGACATCCACCAGGGCGATGTCAGCCTTGAGCGGCTGATTGAGGGCTGAATGCACGGTGATATCACCGAGCCCCAGCGCCAATGACGCGGTGGACCAGGTGAAAACACCGGCCACCCACAGCGAGTTGGCGCAACGCAGTACCACGTGCCGACTTCCGAGCATGAGCATCCCTTAAATAAGCAAAACCGACTTCTATGCGTTCGCACATCCGGTACGAACACGATATTGCCCAGTAGTTCTTATAGTCTGCCCAGCGCGATCTCTCAAAAAAACGGCACGCGGTTGTGCCTCAAGACTTTTCCAGATTGGCCAGAATGTGCCCGTGAACCCGCATGCACACCTTCAGATCGGCCTCGTCGACGCCTTCGAACAATTCCTTGCGCAGTTGTGTGGCGATGGTTTCGATCTGTTCGATCAGCGGCAGGGCCGGTGAGCACAGCACGATTTTTTTCGCCCGGCGGTCTTCCATCACGGACTGGCGTTGCACCAGCCCCTGGCTTTCCAGGCTGTCGAGCAGACGGGCCAGGGTCGGCCCTTCGACGCCGACGCTTTGCGCCAGCTCCCGCTGGGTCGGCGCCTCTTCGAAACGCGCCAGATGCAGCAGCACCAGCCAGCGTGCCTGGGACAAGCCCAGACCCGCCAGCCGGCGATCCAGTTCGGCACGCCAGCCACGAGACATCTGGGCCAATTGCATGCCAAAACGGTGTTGATCGGTTAACGGCATAAAACACTCATGATTAGACTGAACAAATAGAGAAAAACTAATTATTAGTCAGCTAAGCATGACATTTGCCTATAGGCAAGAGGCGTCCTGTACTGAATCGTTACAACCGTATAACGGTTGGCACAAACGCCCTCTTACATTTCAAACTCGGATTGCAGCGCAGCCCGCACGCAGTAAAGCACGCCTTCCGGTACGCGACCGGCAAACAGCTCCGCCACTTCGGCGACCGACGGCAACTCGCCTTCGCCGTCGAGGAACGCGTCCTGGACTTCGCCCATCAGGTCTTCCGGCAAATCCAGCGCTTGCTCGAGCGAAAGCTGCTGTTTGCCGATGGCTTCGGCGAGCATGGTGTAGACGTTCTTTTCCGAGCACTGCAACTGACCGGAGATCTGCAGCGGCGTCATGCCGGCGCGGGCCAGGGTGATCAGTTCGTGGCGCACGTCGGCCACCACTTTCGGCGCCTCGGCTTCGCCGCCGAGCACTTCGAGGAAGGCCTCGCCGTAACGCTCCAGCTTGCGCGCGCCGACGCCGCTGACCCGGGCCATGTCCGCCAGCGAGGTCGGCTGGCTGCGGAGCATTTCCAGCAGGGTCGAGTCGGGGAAGATGACATACGGCGGCACGCCGTGTTCTTCCGCCAGTTTGCGCCGCAGGGCCCGCAACGCTTCCCACTGCTCGCGTTCTTCGCCGCGCACCAGTTGGCTGGCCGGGCTCTTGCTGCCGCTCTTGGCGGCGACTTGCGGCTTGAGGTCGCGGCGCAACTCCAGGCTCACTTCGCCCTTGAGCAGCGGCCGGCAGGTGTCGCTCAGGCGCAGCCCGCCATAACCTTCGTGATCGACATCCGCCAGACCGCGGGCAACCAGTTGACGAAACAGCGAGCGCCATTCGCTCTCGCTCAGCGCCTTGCCGACGCCGTACACCGACAGGTGCTGATGGCCAAAGCTGCGAACCTTTTCGTTGTCCTTGCCCAGCAGCACGTCTACCAGATGGCCGACACCGTAACGCTGGCCGGTGCGATAGATCGCCGAGAGCGCCTGACGCGCTGGCTCGGTGGCGTCCCAGGTCTGCACGCCGTCGGTGCAGTTGTCGCAGTGGCCGCACGGTTCGGGCATGTCCTCGTCGAAATACGCCAGCAGCGCCTGACGGCGGCAGCGGGTTTCTTCGCAGAGCGAGAGCATGGCGTCGAGCTTGTGCTGCTCCAGACGCTTGTGGCGCTCGTCGCCCTCGGAGTTCTGCAGCATCTGCTTGAGCATCACCACGTCTTGCAGACCGTAGGCCATCCACGCGTCCGCCGGCAGGCCGTCACGGCCGCCGCGTCCGGTTTCCTGGTAATACGCCTCAAGGGATTTCGGCAGGTCGAGGTGAGCGACGAAGCGCACGTTGGGTTTGTCGATGCCCATGCCGAACGCCACGGTGGCAACCATGATCAGGCCTTCCTCGTTGAGGAAGCGCTTCTGGTGATAGGCGCGCAGATCGTTGGGCAGACCGGCGTGGTACGGCAGCGCCGGGAAGCCCTGCTCGGTGAGAAACGCGGCCACCTCCTCCACCTTCTTGCGCGACAGGCAGTAGACAATGCCGGCGTCACTGCGCCGCTCAGCAAGGAACGCCAGCAACTGCTTGCGCGGCTGCTCCTTGGGCACGATGCGGTAGAAGATGTTCGGCCGGTCGAAGCTCGACAGAAAACGTTCGGCGTTCTGCAAATGCAGGCGAGTGACGATTTCTTCCCGGGTACGCTTGTCGGCGGTGGCGGTCAGGGCGATGCGCGGCACGTCGGGGAACATTTCCGCCAACTGCCCCAGTTGCAGGTATTCCGGGCGGAAGTCGTGGCCCCATTGCGATACGCAGTGCGCTTCGTCGATGGCGAACAGGGCGATGTTCAAGCCTTGCAGGAACGACAGCATGCGCGGCTGCACCAGACGCTCCGGCGCCAGATACAACATTTTCACTTCGCCGCGCTTGATCCGGTTGGCGAGGTCGCGCTGCTGTTCGGCGCTCAGTGTGGAGTTCAACGCGGCAGCCGCCACGCCCAGCTCTTCGAGGGTGGCGACCTGATCGTCCATCAGCGCGATCAGCGGCGACACCACCACCGCCAAGCCGTCGCGCAGCAGCGCCGGCACCTGGAAACACAGGGATTTACCGCCGCCGGTCGGCATCAGGACAAGGGCATCACCGCCACTGGCCACGCGCTCAATGATTGCACCCTGACGGCCACGGAAACTGTCGTAGCCGAAGATGTCCTTGAGGACGCGTTGAGCCTGTTCGAGCATAAAAACTCCAAAAATCCACCGAAACATCCCTGCACAGGCTGGTTCAAGACAGCCGAGGCTGCTTTAAACAAAACGTAAGCGCGCATTGCATCGCGCCCACAAAATCAGCCGCGACACCGGCAGGGATCGCAAAGCGCGGCAGTATACCCGAGCCCTCCCCGGCAAAGGGCACCGCCGATAAGAAGCTTGTGCGGGCAAATCTGCCGTGCGGCTGGCTTGAGGGCTCAAGAAGGCCTAGAATTCCCGCATTGTTTATTCCCCCAAGGTAGCCCTTTAATGTCCTTCGCCGAGCAACTAACCCGCCTGCAAGTCTTCCTCGACGCCGACGAGCTGCATGAAGAGGCGCTGGACTACGTGGCCGCTCACGGTTACCTGACGGCGCTGTCGATCTGCGCCGACGTGGTGCCGGATCGTGAGTGGATCGACGCCCTGTTCGCCGAAGAGCCGCATTACAGCAGCGAAGCCCAGCGCGAAGAGATCGAAGCCACGCTGATCGGCCTCAAAGCCCACATCGCCCGCCAACTGGCCTCCGATGAAGAATTCGAGCTGCCCTGCGAACTGGACCTGGGCGACGACCCGGACGATTCCGAACTGCGCGGCTGGTGCATCGGCTTCATGGAAGGCGTGTTCCTGCGCGAGGCGGCCTGGTTCGAAACCGCCGAAGAAGAAGTCAGCGAAATGCTCCTGCCGATCATGGTCGGTTCGGGCCTGTTCGACGAACAGCCTGAGTTCGAAGACATCGCCAGGGACGCCAACCTGATGGACGACATGATCGTCCAGATCCCGGAAGCCCTGACTGCGCTGTACCTGCTGTGCCAGGCGCCCGACGAAAAACCGGCGATCCTCAAGCCACGTCACCACTAAGATCCGGCCTATGGACAACCCCATAGGCAACCGCCCCCTGATGTTGCGCTACATCCTGCTGGCCATCGGCTGGCTCAGCGTGGCATTGGGGGTGATCGGGATTTTCCTGCCTGTTCTCCCCACCACCCCCTTCCTTCTGCTGGCAGCCGCCTGTTTCGCCCGCAGCTCCCCGCGTTTCTATCAATGGCTGGTCGAGCATCCCCGGCTCGGGCCATGGATCCGCGACTACCTCAATGGCAACGGCATTCCGCTCAAGGGCAAGGTCTACGCGATCGGGCTGATGTGGGCGAGCATTCTTTTCTCGTGTTACCTGGTGCCGCTGGTGTGGGCGCGGGGGTTCATGTTGACCAGTGCGGTGCTGGTAACGGTCTACATTCTGCGACAGAAAACCCTGCACAAACGCTGAGAGCTCAGCAACCGCTGGTCGAAAAACCCTGCTCACCTGTCAGATCTGACAGTAGCCAGACGATCGACTTCAATCCTTAAATCACTCCGTCGCCCATCCCTCGACAGGAGTGTCTGTCATGTTGAAAAAACCTGCGAAAAGAGTTACCACCTTGGCTCTTGCCGAGCTGGAAATCCCCGACAAGCAACCCGAACAACTGCCTTCCGGAGAGTGGGGGATCAATTGGGCTGCGGCGATGGGGGTACACCCTGAACAAGGACTGCAGACTTACATTCCGCAATGGACCGAGATGGACATTGGTGACAATGTCGAGCTGTTGAAAGATGGCAATGTCGTTGCTCAGACCACCATCAGGGAAGCCGCCGAGGTCGGGCAGCGCGTAACGCTATTCGTCGCCCCCCGACACGCCCGGACCGGCTCGCATACCCTGAATTACCGAGTCAAACGACTCAATCAAGCGTGGGAAACCCAGACTCCACCGACCAAAATATACGAAAAACTCGAGATTCCAGCGGGGCAAGATACGTTGCCAGGCCCTGGCCACTCTGGGCTGTATATGTATATCGACCCGGAAATCGTCAACGGCGTCGTGGATAAGGACATTGCTGAAGAAGGTGTGCCGATTATCGTCCGTGCTCAATCCGGATCCGGTGTGCCTTATTCTGACGTGGAGGTCGGTGACAGGATGAAGTTGACGTGGGGTGGAGTGTTCAAAGAATCCGAACCGGTCACCGCCGAGCAAATCAGTGATCCCGCCAACAATCCGATCGAAATTGTGGTGGACAAAGCCATGATCGAGGAGGCCGGCGATACCGATGACACAGGCCTTGCTGTGAGCTTCATTCCTCACGACATCGTGAAAAACTACGCAGAAGACTGGTGCACGGAAACTCGGATCAGAGTATCGGTAGGCATAAATCTTCTGCTCGCCCCTATTGTCGAGCGGGCCATCAACAACGTGCTTCATCTTGAGGCTCTAGGTGATGACAACGTCATCGTTCAAGTGGTGGCCAGAGCCCCAGACTTCAAGCATGACGACAAAATCGAACTGAAGATGCGCGGCACCACAGTAGATGGCGATCTGTTCGAAGGCGTTGCTCCCTTGGTGACCATTGACAACTTGCCACACACCTACGAGTTGATAATCAAGAACTCGGATGCGCGAAAGCTGGCAAAAACCCAAGCCACTTTCTCTTACCACCTGAAACGCAATGGCAGCACCGACCCGCTTCGATCCAAAGGCCAGTTCGTGCAGATTGTGGGCGAAGCCGATCAACTGGCCGCCCCGACTCTCGACGATGCACAAAATGGTGCGATTCCCGAGGACCTCCCGAATACCACTTTGCGAATCCCGCACAACCCGGTCATTGAAGTCGGTATGGCAATCGAACCTAGATGGTTCGGCACGCGACCCGATGGCAGTACCTATGATCCCAGCTTCGAAGATGAGTGGTATTTCCCGGATCAGTCCGAGGTGGACAACCCAAACGGTTTTGTCATCACTATCGACGGCGTACACATTCACACCCTCAAAGGCGGAAAAGTCGTCGCGTCCTACACACTGCTGATGGACAAAGACGGTGAAATCGTCAAACGCCCTTCTCGAGCTACGACCCCCGTCAACGTCGGCGAACCGCAGTTTGAACTGGTCAAGCCTATCGTTCTGGGAGAAAAGAATGGTGCACTGGAACCCGGCGACCTGCCCGCAGGCGCCAGTAAGCTCACTGCGCCAAGACCAACCGGTACGCCAAGCAAGTCTGGCGACATCGTAACCTATACGTTGGATGGCGAGCTCACAGGCAAGAAGGAAGACTTCGTCACGCTAAACGCCCTCTCGGCCAACAAGGATGTGCCCTTCACACTGAATGCCGCACTCGTAGCGGAACACATTGAACCCAACCGCGGAAAAAAAATAACTGCCACTTACCGGATCTGGCGCAAGGAAACCGATACCACCAGCTATTCCAATCCGCTGCCCTTTGTCGTCGGCAAAGCAGACCAACCACTGCTGGATCCAGCGGAAGTGGTGCAAGAAGACCCTGAGGGAATCCTGGACCCCGCCAATGCCCCGGACGGTGCAACCGTCAGAATTGCAGCCAATCGGCCAGAGAATGCGGGTGATCATTACTACATGACGTGGGCCACGACGGATGGCGTGACAGTGCACACGGATGACAAATCCATCAGCGGAAACAACAAGGGCAAACCCGTCGAGTTCACGGTTGGGCACCCCACCCTGCTCGCCTGTCTGAACAAAAACGTGGTGATCCGTTATTACGTGGAACTGTTGGAGGGTGGCCAGGCCCCCGCGGAGGATCATTCGCTGAGAGTCGAGGCGACGGAGTTCAAGCTGCCAGACGCCACGTTCAAAGAGGCGACCGGTCCGCAAAATGATCAGCTGAATCCCGATGATGTTTATCCGAACGGCGCAACCGTGGTGATACCGGAAACCGCCCTTCTGAAGACAGACGACGAAATCACAGTAACGGTAGAGGGTCAAACCACCACCACGTATCCGCATACAGTGACGTCCGGGCAGGCCGACAAAGAGCTGGCCGTGATCAAGGTGCCGCATAGCGAGATCAACGCCAACGACGGCCGAAGCATCGCCTTGAGCTACGAAATCAAACGCAAGGCCGGCGGAACCGATGGTCCTTCCAACCCGACGGTTTACGATGTGCGCAAGGTGATCGGCAGCGGCAAGTTGCGGGTCATGGGAGCCCGGTACAACAAGGGAATTTATCGGGAGACCAGTTCCAGCTGGCTCATATCCGCCTTCAATGCAGACACCCTGCAACGCGTAGAGGCAGAGTGGAAATACGCTGACGACAGCACCTGGACGAAAGCGAAGATCTGGGTTGATACCGATCCGTATGCCCCCTTGCAAGTTCGCACCAGCGACGACCAGGTCACCCTGAACAGAGTGAATATATTTGGCACCGGTGGCCCTGGCACTCCCGCCAATGACGGGGCATTCGTGGCGCTGCGGGACAAGGACAATCTGGCAGCCTGGGGCAACCCATTGAATGGCCAGAAAATCCCGCCAACCTTTCAGACGTTCACCGACATTGCCCGGATTACTTGTTCCGGCAGCTCCTACGCGCTGATTCGCACCAACAACTTCACCGTGGCATGGCCCGGGACTGCAGGTCAGGGTGGAGAAATGGGCGCGGTGGTTCCTACGGACTTCAAAGTGTTCGCCGGCAACAGCGTTGCAATCGCGGGCATCAAAACCAATGGAACAGTCCATGCGTGGGGCAATGCTACCAACGGCGGGACACCCTCTGCCGAGATTCTGGCCTTGAGAGACGCGGTCGAGCTGACCCCGGCAGGAAATGCCTTTGCCGTCCTAAGGGCAACCGGTCAGGTGATGGCGTGGGGAGGTGGAGCGGGGTTTGGCGGCGTTGTTCCTGCAGAGATTGCCAGCCTCACCGATATCAAACACGTTATCGGCAATGGCTTCGCTTTCGCTGCACATCGGGAAAACGGCGCAGTGGTCGCTTGGGGTGATGCCGCGAAAGGCGGCACCGTATCCGACGATGTCGCCGGCCTGACCAACATCAAGACACTGGCCTGCGCAAATGCCCAAGCCTTTGTCGTCATGCTCACAAGCGGACAAATCGCGGGCTGGGGGCCCTCAGCGTATGGCGGGGAAATTCCTCCGGAAATCCGCTCCCTGACGGATATCGACTCAGTCGTCGCCAGTTCGAATATGTTTGCAGTGCTTCGACACAGCGGTCACGTCACCGCATGGCCCGCCGAAAATTTGGGTGGCCTGACACCTGACGCGATGGCCAGCAGAGACGATTATGTTCAACTGGCCGCCACCGCCGGAGCGTTCGCCGCAGTGTGCAGAGATGGAACCGTCGTGGCCGGGGGAGACCCATTGCTCGGCGGAGATACCACGCCCGTCGCCGCCAAACTGGTCAAAGTCGTCGCGATCTACGCCAACCGTCATGCCTTTACGGCGCTCACTTCCGACGGCGAAGTAGTGACTTGGGGTAACGCTCTCGCCGGCGGCGACAGCAGTGCCGCTCAAGACCGTCTCAAAGGCCAGGTGTCGTACTACGCCAATGCGGTCACCCGCGGTCTGGCGCTCAAGGCCAGTCGTTTGGCCAGGCTCAATACCCCCTGACACCCTCGACGATGCCTTGCTGTGCGGCGCTCACCCGAGCGCCGCCTATCTGAATTGAGGAGAGGGTGACATGAGCCAGACCAACAACAATCTGCGGGCGCCAACTGTAGACGAAGCGCCCAACGGCATTCTGGATCCTCAAACGCTTCCTCCCGGGGGGGCGACCGTCAGGATAAAGCCCTGGGTACCAATGACGTTCCGCGATCACGTTTACTTGTTCGTCGGCGACACCTACACCGATGACCTGCCGATCAGCGCCGGTGCAGTCGGCAAGGATGTCTTATTCAGTGTTGACGCTTCGGAATTTGTTGCCGACGTAAATGAGATCGTACCGATTCGCTACGAAGTACAGCTGTACCAGAGCACTCGCGAACCATCGGACATCCTGGATCTGAAATTGCAGACGGGTTTCGACGCCGCCGCCACACTGGATCTGAGCACCGAAAACTACGTCGTCTCCGTCGACAAGCCACCGCTTGCCCCTCCCCCTGCGGCTCGCATGACCCGTGAAGCCACTTGGGGCCAGGCTCCCTACACCTGGGACAGCAACGATCCGTTGATTGCCCGTGCCGATACACAATCGGGCGAGATCACCGCCCTGCGCAACGGCGACTGCAGGATCCGCGCGACCGATAGCCAGAGCCAGAGCCGCGAGTACCCCCTCACCGTCAAGGGTATTCAGGAGGTGCACTTCCTCAGTGCCGGCGCGGATTGGGAGGGCATGACCAGAATTTGTAACGTTGCAAAACTGCAACCGATCACCCTCGCCCAGACAAAACGGCTGTGGACGCTTTATTTCCCCGACAGCGGCCCCGTCGCGGATTTCCTCGAGTGGCTGAACTACCCGGTGTGGACCGCCGATCTCCTGGGTGCCGGCACCGCCTGGACGTACGACCTCAACGGTACTTCGGTCAATGACAACGCCACCAGCCAGGACATGGCCTCGTTCTGGCAGGTTTTGGGTGTCTCCCAGGCTTGAGCGACTGTGACCAAAGACTTGTGGAGATCGCCATGCAAGGCACGTTGCGAATCAGATGTCTGTTGCTCGCATTGTCACTGTTCGGCAGCGTCAGCCAAGCCGCAACCGGTCCGGAAACCGCTCAACTGCTCAACCAGCGCTACCAGAACACCACAACCCAATGTCCGGGCGACAATCCGGCATATTTTTGCAGCGGCGTATTGCTGCTTGGGAGCACAGGAACAGCAGAGTTCTGGAAACAAAGTGCGCCCGCCACACAACTCGGCGCACAGGGCTTGAACTATCTGCGCGCCGATCTCGGCACCCGCACGCTGGCGCAAGCATACGGCGCGGTATTCAGTGATCAGTTCACCGCGATTGGTGTGGACAAATCGCTGGATGTCCTGTGCGCCTATCCGTTCGAATTTCCGATACCCGCCACCCGACCGGAAATGGGCTGCGGCTGGGCCGCCGCCGCAGTACAAAGTGCACCAGACATCAGTTCCTGCACGGCGCTGGGCGTGACTGACGCACAAGGCTGGCTCGCGCACTTCGCACAGCAAGGCAATCAGGCTGTCGCGCAATGCTCACTCAGCAGCGAAAATCCCGCACAGTTCAAGGCCAGCCTGATTGCGCACCAAGGGCTCGACGCCACGTGGTCTGCGCAACCGATGCAGGTGCAAATCCGCAACTGGGATGAACAGACACCGGCCAAGCTGCCGCTGCAAGCGCTGTTTTATGACGCGACGCAGACAGGCTCACTGCTCGGGGCACAGAAAGATCAGCGCGATTATTTCAGGGCTACGGGGGAGTGGTTGCCGATCCTGCGCATGGATTTGAGCCCGCCGGCAGGTGGGGTGTTCGGTTTCAAACAGCAGGATCAGTTGTACACCGGCTACCAGGTCGCAGCGAATTTGAATGCCCGCTACGCCAATACGACCATGACGTGTCCTGATAATGAACCCGCCTACAAGTGCAGCGGAGTCCTGTTACGCACGACCAGTGCAACACCCGAATACCATGCGTGGAATTCCAGCCCTGGGTCGGTAGAGCGCAACGGGGTTTCTTTTTCCTATTTGCGAGCCGACATTTATCTGCCCATTCTGGCCTGGTCAAAGCCGCAGGGTTTGATCCTCAAGGAACTGTCTGCTCCTGCGGCTTATCCTCTGACACTGCGCTGCGCATGGCCATTTGACGGTGCTACGTATTATCGAAGTGATAGCTGCAATGAAAGCTCGCTAAACCTTGAGACAAGTCGTCCATGCGACGTGCAAGGCATTACGACGGTCGACGCCTACCTTACTCACTTCAACGCACTTGCCAATCGCTACGCCGGATGCAGCCTTAAAGGCGAGCAAGCGCCTTTCGCCGTAAGCATCCAGGTTCGCGCATTGTTTTCGGCGCAGGATCAACGTGTTCATAACGAATCCATCATCGCGGACTGGCCGCAGAACATTCCTGAAAAAATTCCGCTCCAGGCGTTTTTCTACACCGACGTTTCGGGTAAGCCGAGCGCCCGGTACTTCCAGCAGGATTACTTCGAGCAAACCGCAGGTTTCCTGCCGGTGATGCGACTGACCGTCAACGCTTCCGACAACGCCTACAGATTTGAATTCGATCCGCAAGACCAGCTAGTTGGCGGGGAAATACCGTGAGCCTGGACCGTTCGTCGCAAACCAGCCTGCACCTGTCAGATCTGACAGTACCCCTCCCTCCTCCCCTCAGGTTCAATAAAAAACCGTCTGCGATCCCATTGCGTGCTCGTTCAGGAGTTTCGTCATGCTCACCCACAGTCCGCTTCTGTTTCCCCATCTCGACCAGCCCGTCACCCTGGCGCTTCGGCCCATGCAGATCAGCGGCGCCGTCACGCCAGTCGAGGATGCCGATGGCGGGATCAATATCGCAGTGGTCGAGGAAAGCGCCAGCGGGGTGCTGTGCGTAATCGTGGCGTACCTCGCCATGCTGGAGGGTGATGAAATTGTTGTTTATTGGGACGACATTCCGGTGTTCACCCGAACGGTTGAAACGGGGGAAAAAGACAAGCACCTGTTCTTTTACCTGCCCAAGGCGCTGTTCACTCCTGGTCTGCATGAATGCTTTTATGAATTGACCCGGTTCGGCGCAAGCAGGCCGGACGATCCCTCTGTGGCGTCACGTTTTTTCGTCAAACTTACCAGCCCCGGTGGTCGAGACAGGGAACCTCATCTACCCGACGGGCACTCCGAACTGCACATCGCGCAATTGCCGCAGGAAATCATCGATCAGGGAGTAATCGATGCCGACTGGGCGAAAAAAGGCGTTCCGCTGACTGTCCCTGCCTTCCCGGAAATCAGACTGCGAGACACGATTCTGATGCGCTGGGGCAGCCATACTCTGGCGCCTCACCTCGTCACGCTAGCTCAGGCCGAGGGCAAGGATCCCATCGTGATCGTCGCAAAACAGGAAGACATTTTGGCCGGTGGCGACAGCGCGGCACTGGAAATCATGTACGACCCTCACGATGAAGTATTGAACTGGTCGTCCCGGCACTCCAAACGCACACGAATCGCTGTCGACGCCGGCGCCTGGCGTCTGGCTGCCCCGATTATCAAGGAATCGATCAATGGGATCATCACGATCATCGACTTGAACAAGGAGGACGTCACGGTCCAGGTCCACATCGAGGGCTCGGATTTCGCGCTGAACGATTCAGTGAAAATGACCTGGATCGGCACCCCTTTCACTGGCAAACCGTTGATTCACACGGAAACCAAACCGGTGGGGAACATCCCGAGCGTCATGGAATTCGATGTGCCGTACGCGCAAGTCCGCGCCATCGCCATGGGCCGGGCCGATGCCTCCTACGTACTGACTAAAGCAGACGGAAGTAAGCCGTTATCCTCCAAACGTAAGTTCGCCGACGTGGTGGGTGACGTTTCGATGCCGTACGCACCGACGATTGTCGAGTTGCTGGGTGACATACTCGAGTCGTTCAGGCCCTACGCCACGGTACTGATCAAGTACCTGACCATTGCCAATGGCGATCTGGTCGCCATTCACTGGATAGGTGAAAAGTTCAACGGTCAGCCCTATGTCCATGAGTTCACCCACACCGTCAGTGACAGCGAGGCAAAAGAAGGCTTTTTCACTGCTTACGTCGACGCAGAGCACATCATCGTGCTCGACAAGGGCAAACTCAATCTTTGGTACACCGTGTCCAATGACAAGCCGGAGCTCTACGGCGTCAGTGATTCAGAGCATCTCTTGGTCAAGGTGCAAGCCGTCACTGCGACACTGGCGAGGCCCGAGGTGGAGGAAGCCGACAAAGACCCCGATGTGCTCGACCCTTCCAAAGTCTTCGATGTCGTCCACATACTCATCGAAAATCCGCCGACGCAAAAAGACGACTTCGTGACCTGGTACTGGCAAGCGCCCGATCAGTTCGGCAGCATCTGCGACGGGGTGCCCATCACCTCGCTGAGCGCCGGTAAATCGCTGCGTTTTCGTGTTCCCGAAGAGTACGTCACGCGTAGTATCGGGCAGTACGTCAAGGTGCGATATGTGCTGTGGCGCCCCTCCACTCAGCGCTACGAATATTCCGCAACGCTCATTCTGTTAATTGGTGAATTGGTTGGCGAACTGCTTGCGCCCAAGGTGATTCAGGCCCCTGATGACATTTTGAACCCCAAAGACGGCCTCAACGGCGTCGACGTACGCGTCAGTTACGAAAACATGAAACCCGTTCTGGATAAAATCAACCTCAGTTGGATCGGCACACCGGGTGCTGGCACCTCGACTGATCTTGAATTGCCGGGGGATGCCAGTGGAACCATCACTTTTCATATAGATGGCTCGGTTATCGGCGCCAACATCGACCGACGAGTGAGCGTCGGTTATGGCGTGACACGCTATGGCTTTACCACTCCCTCCGAGTCACTGGACTTGTATGTTTCCAACTTCGAGGATCCTCAAAACGACTGGCCCCGTCCGCAAGTCCCCTTGGCAAACAACGATGTTCTCGATCTGATGATGTTCATCGGCGATGCGAGAGCTCTCGTATTGAAATGGCCGTTCATTGCGCTCAAGCAACGCCTCTGGTTAAGGCTGGAAGGCAAGACAGCGGCGGGAAGCGATCACGTCATCCGGATGCTCGATGGCGACGAGATCACTCTGGCGCAAGTCGGTAGCGGGCTGAATGAAGTCCTGCTCAGAAGCGAGTTGATGAAACTGGGGCATTCCACACCGGCAAACGTGATTTGCAAAGTCTCGTTTGATGGCAGCGATCAAGAAGTCGATGCGATTGAATTCCCGGGATTGCCGCTTACGATCAGAACCCGATACGACTGGCTGACGCCGAAGATCACCCATGTGACTGACGCCAATGGGGAGGTTACGGAGGGTGGCAAAACTTTCTTTGAGCAGGTAACTGTCGAAGGCTCTGCGACCCAATATGAGACGGTCGAGCTTTTCGATGGCTCGACCTCGCACGGCAATGCTGATGTTGGTGCCGATGGCGTCTGGCGCAAGACGCTGCTCAACCTCCAGATCAAGGATTATCACATTACAGCTCACGCTCTATATGCAGCGGACCCGGTTTTCAGCCTGATCCGTGCCTTTACGGTGATGGCAGCGGTTCCACCAACTATCACCGACATCACCGACTCCAAGAGCAGCGTGCCGCACAACGGCATCACCTTCGACACCAGCGTCATCATCACCGGCAAGGCCAGCCCAGGCCAGACCGTGCAGCTCTATGACGGCACCACCGCCGTCGCGCCCGTCACCGATG